>NZ_JADKSG010000002.1 GCF_015350805.1 Herbiconiux sp. VKM Ac-1786
CTAAGACTCTCAGCGCCGATGGTACTGCAAGGGGGACCTTGTGGGAGAGTAGGACACCGCCGGACATACTTTGAGAATGCCCACCCCTCCGGGGGTGGGCATTCTGCATTTAAGCGCCGATCAGAACGGGGTAGCCTGAAGTGATGAGCGACGACGAGCGGAACGACGAGGCGGCCTTGCTGCCGCGCCTCCGGGTGATCGAGGAGCAGTCCCTCGACTCCCGCGCCACCGCGTACGCCCAGCTGCACGACGAACTGAAGGGCCGCCTCGAGGGCGGGGACTCGCTTCCGTCGAATGCCTAGTTCCACCCGTCTCGACGCGACCGTCGCCGCTCTCGGTCTCGCGCGCTCCCGCACCCACGCGGCCCGCCTCATCGCGAACGGGTACGTGCGGGTCGACGGTGCGCCGATCGTGAAGGCCGCGCATCCGGTGCTCGAGGGGCAGAGCGTCACGGTCGACGCCGTCGATCGGTACGTCAGTCGCGGCGCCAACAAGCTGATCGCCGCCCTCGACGCCTTCCCGGTGATCGTGGAGGGGAAGCTGGCACTGGATGCCGGCGCGTCCACGGGTGGCTTCACCCAGGTGCTGCTGGAGCGCGGTGCGCGGCAGGTGCTCGCCGTCGACGTGGGGCACGGCCAGCTCGACCCCATCGTCGCCAAGGACGAGCGGGTGGTCGAGGTCGAGGGGTTCAACCTCAGGTTCGCGACACCCGAGACGCTCGGCGGAGCATCCGGAGTTCATGACGCCGTTCAGCTGGTGGTGGGCGATCTGTCGTTCATCTCGCTCGGGATCGTGCTGCCCGCGCTGCAGAGCGTGGCCACGCCCGACGCCGACTTCGTGCTGCTGGTCAAGCCGCAGTTCGAGGTGGGCCGCACGGGTGTCAAGGAGGGCATCGTGAAGAACGCGGCGCTGCGGGCGGATGCGGTGTCCAACGTGCTCTGGGCGGCGTACGACCTCGGGTTGTCCACAGCCGGGATGATCGCGTCCCCCATTGCCGGGGGTGCCGGGAATCAGGAGTATCTGGTCTGGTTCAATCGGGAGGTCGGGTCCCATCCGACAGAATGGTTGCAGCGGGTGACCGAGATGACAGGAGCGTGACGCGTGACCTCTGAGGTGACGTCCAAGGCACGGTACATGCTCGTCGTGCTGCACACGGGCCGGCGCGATTCCGTGCTCGCCGCGAAGAGCGTCTGCGACCAGTTGCGGGAGGCCGGCGTCACGCCGGTGCTGCCGCCGTTCGACGACGGCGACCACCCCGAGGTGCTCGACGAGCTGGGGGAGGTGGCGACCCTCGGGTCGGGCATCTCGGTCTACGACCTCGAGCTCGTGATGGTGCTCGGGGGCGACGGCACCATCCTGCGCGCCGCCGAGATCGTGCGCGGAGCGACGGTGCCGCTGCTCGGGGTGAACCTCGGGCATGTCGGCTTCCTCGCCGAGAGCGAGCGCAAAGACCTCACCGCCACGGTGCAGCGCGCCCTGGCCCGCGACTACCTGGTCGAGGAGCGCATGACGCTGTCGGTGCGGGTGAAGCTCGGCACCGAGGTGGTCTACGAGAGCTGGGCCCTCAACGAGGCGACGGTCGAGAAGGCGAGCCGGGAGCGGATGCTCGAGGTCGTCATCGAGGTCGACGGCCGACCCCTGTCGAGCTTCGGCTGCGACGGCGTGGTCATGTCGACGCCCACCGGCTCCACCGCCTACTCATTCTCGGCCGGCGGCCCCGTCGTCTGGCCGAGCCTCGACGCCCTCTTGATGGTGCCGTTGAGCCCGCACGCCCTGTTCGCGCGTCCGCTCGTCGTCGGGCCCGACTCCGCGCTGGCGGTCGAGGTGCTCGAGCGCTCCCAGGGCGGCGCCGTGCTGTGGAGCGACGGGCGACGGATGCGCGACCTGCCCAAGGGCGCGCGGGTCGTCGTGCGGCGATCGCCCGTGCCGGTGCGGCTCGCCCGGCTGCAGATGGGGCCGTTCACCGATCGGCTCGTGCGCAAGTTCAATCTGCCCGTGAACGGGTGGAGAGGTCCGATGGATCGTGATTGAGGAACTGTCCATCCGCGACCTCGGGGTGATCGGCGAGGCCGTCCTGCCCCTCGGGCGCGGCTTCACCGCCGTGACCGGTGAGACCGGTGCGGGCAAGACGATGGTCGTGTCCGCGCTCGGGCTGCTGCTCGGGCAGCGGGCCGACACCGGAGCCGTCCGCTCGGGAGCCGCCCAGGCCTGGGTCGAGGGCCGCGTGCTCGTCGACCCCGAGAGCGCCGTGGCCGAGCGGGTGCGCGAGATCGGCGGCGACCTCGACGACGGCGGGCCCGACGGCAGCGAGGTCATCCTGTCGCGCTCGGTCTCGGCCGAGGGGCGCGGGCGCACCGTCGTCGGCGGCCGCTCGGCCCCGCTCAGCGTGCTGAGCGAGATCGGCGACGCCCTGGTGGTGGTGCACGGTCAGAGCGATCAGTTGCGCCTCAAGAGCCAGGCGGCCCAGCGCGGGGCGCTCGACAGCTTCGCCGGCTCCGCCCTCGCCGCGCTGCTGGCCGAGTACCGTTCCCTGCACGGCTCGTGGCAGGCCCACACCGCCGAGATCGAGGCGCTCGTCACCGAGCGCACGGCGCGCATCCGCGAGGCCGACCAGCTGCGCACCGCCATCGACGAGATCACTGCCGTGGCGCCGCAGCCGGGGGAGGACGACGAACTGGCCGACGTCGCCGCGCGGCTGACGAACCTCGAAGACCTCCGCATCGCCTCGGCCGAGGCTCGGGAGAACATCTCGAGCGAGACGGGCGACCAGCCCGACACCGTGGGGCTGATCGACGCCGCGCGCCGGAGCCTCGAGCGCGTCGCGCACCACGACCAGGCCCTCGCGCCGATCGTGGAGGCGCTCGCCTCGGCGAGCTTCCTGGTGTCCGACATCTCGACGCAGCTCGCGAGCTACGCCACCACCCTCGAGACCGACGAGGTGGGCGAGCTCGACCGGGTGCAGGAGCGCCGGGCCGAGCTGACGAACCTGATGCGCAAGTACGGGCCCGAGCTGTCCGACGTGATCGCCTACGCCGAGTCGGCCGAGCCCCGGTTGCTCGAGCTCGACTCCGACTCCGACCGCATCGAGCAGCTGACCGCCCTCGTCGACGACGAGCTGGCCGAGCTGGAGCGTCTGGCCGACGAGCTGAGCGCGCTCCGGCGGGCTGCCGGTGAGGAGCTGTCGGCGAAGGTCACCGCCGAGCTCGGGGCGCTGGCGATGCCGAACGCCCGCTTCGTCGTCGACGTGCAGCCGCGCGAGGAGCTCGGTACGACTGGGCGCGACCTGGTGCAGTTCCTGCTGCGCCCGCACGAGGGAACCGAGCCGCGGCCGCTGAACAAGGGCGCCTCGGGCGGTGAGCTGTCGCGGGTGATGCTCGCTATCGAGGTCGTGCTCGCGACCGCCGATCCCGTTCCGACGTTCGTGTTCGACGAGGTCGACGCGGGGGTGGGCGGAGCTTCGGCGATCGAGATCGGGCGACGGCTGGCCGCACTCGCGCAGACGTCCCAGGTGATCGTCGTGACGCATCTGGCGCAGGTAGCGGCGTTCGCCACCAACCACCTCCGGGTCGAGAAGGACCTGGACGGGCCGGTCACCGCGTCGAACGTGGTGCAGCTCGAGGGCGACGAGCGCCTCGCCGAGATGGCGCGGCTGCTCTCGGGACTGCCCGACTCGGAGTCGGGTCTCGCGCACGCCGCCGAGCTGCTCGAGATCGCCCGCTCGCTCGCCGTCGCCGGCTGACCCGGCCCTGCTGCCCGGCGGCAGGCCTGTGCCACACTGAGAGCCATCGCGGCTCGAGGGGCGCCGCCGAGCATCGGGGGACGCGTGGCCGGCACGGGGGACGGGGAGCTGGAGTCGCTCGTGGCCGAGCTCCGCGCCGAGAACGCGCGGCTCCGCGCCGAGGCGGAGGCATCCGCGGCGGCCTCGACGGCAGCGGAGCCGTCGGAGGGGCGGCCGCCTCGGGGGTGGTGGTCCGGGTGGGGGCGGGCGGGAGCGTCCGCTGCTCTGGTGGTCGTGGGGCTGCTGGTAGCGCCCGTGGCGGTGGTGGCGGACTGGGGGGAGACGCAGCTCGTGGACACGGAGGCGTTCGTGCAGACGTTCGCTCCGCTCGCGCGCGACGAGGCCGTGCAGGCGTTCGTGGTGAGCGAGGTGATGGCCGTCGTGTCCGACGCGGTCGACTTCGAGCAGACGACCGGCGAGGTGTTCGACGCGGTCGGCGACCTCGGGCTGCCGCCGGCGGCGGACAGAGCGCTGCAGGCGCTCCAGGTGCCCGCTGCTCTGGGGCTCGAGAGCCTCGCGACCTCGGTGGTGACCGAGGTCGTGCAGTCGCCGGCGTTCGCGGACGTGTGGGCGCAGGCGCTGCGGGTCAGCCATGGGCAGCTGGTCGCGGCGCTGAGCGGTGACCCGACGGCGGCACTCGCGATCTCGTCGTCGGGCGAGGTGGCCGTGCAGCTGGGGCCCGTCGTGCAGGCGGTGAAAGCCGCGATGGTCGATCGGGGGCTGACGATCGCGGCGGCGATCCCGGAGGTTGACGTGAGTGTCGTCGTGGCGAAGTCCGACTCGTTCGGGCAGCTGGTGCTCGCCTACGGGCTCGCGGTGGGGCTCGGACTGTGGCTGCCGTGGATCTGTCTGGTGCTGCTCGCGGGCGGCGTACTGCTGGCGCGACGGCGTGCGGTGGCGGTGCTGCGCACCGGTGTCGCTCTGGGCGTCGTGATGGTGCTCGTCGGGCTGGCCATCCGGATCGGCTCGCTCGTGACCGTCGCCGCCGTCGCGCCGCGCTACCTGCCGATCGACGCCGCCCGCGTAATCTACGACACCGTCACGGCGCGGGTGGGGGAGACCGTCGTGGCGATCGCCGTGCTCGGCTTCACGATCGCGCTGATCGCGTGGGTGCGAGGGCCGCTGCGGCCGGCTCCCGCGGTGCGGGCCGCCTTCGCTTCGGGCGCGGTTCGGCTGCGTCGCTACGGCGACAGCCGGGCGATCACGACCGGAGCCTTCGGGCGGTGGCTCGGCCGGAACCGGGTGGCCGTCGAGGTGCTGATCGGGGTGGCCGCGGCCGCCGTGATCCTCGCCGTGCGGCCGATCGGCACCGGCCGGATCGTGCTGACGGCGGTCGTCGCACTGGTGCTGCTCGTGCTCGTCGAACTGCTGCAGCGGCCGCCCACGAGCGGCGCACCGACCGGGCCGGCCGACGACTCGGTGGCGGTGTGACGACATCGACCCCTCCAGTGACTGTTAGGATGGAATTCCGTGGACGAAGCTCATGACGCAGGCCGAATGACCGACACGAGAACGACGAAGCACATCTTCGTCACAGGGGGTGTGGTCTCCTCCCTGGGCAAGGGCCTCACCGCCGCCAGCCTCGGCAATCTGCTGACGGCGCGCGGCCTCAAGGTCGTGATGCAGAAGCTCGACCCCTACCTGAACGTCGACCCGGGAACGATGAACCCGTTCCAGCACGGCGAGGTGTTCGTCACCGACGACGGGGCCGAGACCGACCTCGACATCGGGCATTACGAGCGCTTCCTCGACATCAACCTGAACCAGGCGGCGAACGTCACCACCGGTCAGATCTACTCGAGCGTGATCGCCAAGGAGCGCCGCGGCGAGTACCTCGGCGACACCGTGCAGGTCATCCCGCACATCACCGACGAGATCAAGCGCCGCATGCGGCTGCAGGCGCACGACGTCTCGCGCCCCGACGTGATCATCACCGAGATCGGCGGCACGGTCGGCGACATCGAGTCGCAGCCCTTCATCGAGTCGGCCCGCCAGGTGCGGCACGAGCTCGGCCGCAAGAACGTCTTCTTCGTGCACGTCTCGCTGGTGCCCTTCATGAACGCCTCGGGCGAGCAGAAGACCAAGCCGACGCAGCACTCCGTGGCCGCGCTCCGCTCCATCGGCATCCAGCCGGATGCGCTGGTGCTGCGCAGCGACCGCCCCGTCTCCGAGAGCAACAAGCGCAAGATCGCGCTGATGTGCGACGTCGACGAGGCCGCGGTCGTGAACGCGGTCGACGTGCCCTCCATCTACGACATCCCCACGATGCTGCACTCGCAGGGTCTCGACGCCTACATCGTCGACCACCTCGAGCTCGGCGACGCCACCGGCGACGTCGACTGGTCGGGGTGGCAGCCGCTGCTGGACGCGGTGCACGAGCCCAAGCACGAGGTCACCATCGGCCTGGTCGGCAAGTACATCGACCTGCCCGACGCCTACCTCTCGGTCACCGAGGCCCTGCGCGCCGGCGGCTTCGGCCACAAGACCAAGGTGAAGATCAAGTGGATCGCCTCGGACGAGTGCGAGACCCCCGAGGGCGCCGCGCGCGAGCTCGCCGACGTCGACGGCATCTGCATCCCGGGCGGCTTCGGCGTGCGCGGCATCGAGGGCAAGCTCGGAGCGCTGCGCTTCGCCCGCGAGAACAAGATCCCCGCGCTCGGCCTCTGCCTCGGCCTGCAGTGCATGGTCATCGAGTACGCCCGCAACATGGCCGGTCTCGAGGGCGCGTCCTCCAGCGAGTTCGACCCCGACACCGAGTTCCCCGTGATCGCGACGATGGCCGAGCAGGTCGACATCATCGCCGGGGGAGACCTCGGCGGCACGATGCGGCTCGGTCTCTACGAGGCGAAGCTCGCCCCCGGCTCCATCGCCGAGGAGGTGTACGGAGCGCCCACCGCGTCCGAGCGCCACCGCCACCGCTACGAGGTGAACAACAACTACCGCGAGCAGATCGCCGAGGCCGGCATGACGTTCTCGGGTCTGTCGCCCGACGGCCACCTCGTCGAGTACGTCGAGCTGCCGCGCGAGGTGCACCCCTACTACGTGGCCACGCAGGCGCACCCGGAGCTGCGGTCGCGCCCGAGCCGGCCGCATCCGCTGTTCAAGGGGCTCGTGGGCGCCGCCCTCGACCGCCAGGAGGCCAGCCGCCTGTTCGCCGTGCAGGACGCCGATGCCTGAGTCGGGTGCCGAACCGGCCGACGAGCTCGTCGGCATCGAGGCCGACACCAGCGACGTCGTCTTCGAGGGCAAGATCTGGGACGTGCGCCGCGAGACGTTCCGCTACGGCGGCGAGACCCTGACCCGGGAGTTCATCGACCACACCGGCGCCGTCGCGATCATCGCGATGGACGACGAGGAGCGGGTGCTGCTGATCAAGCAGTACCGGCACCCCGTGCGGCGTCGCGAGTGGGAGCCGCCGGCCGGCCTCCTCGACGAGGACGGCGAGTCGCCGCTCGACGCCGCGAAGCGCGAGCTCTCGGAGGAGGTCGACCTCGAGGCCGACGACTGGCACGTGCTGGCCGACTACGTGACGACTCCCGGCGGCAACAACGAGGCCATCCGGGTGTACCTCGCCCGCGGTGTGCGCCCCACGGGGTCGACGTTCGAGCGCGAGGGCGAGGAGGCCGACATGCAGTCGCAGTGGTTCGCCCTCGACGACGTGGTCGACGCCGTGCTCGCGAGCCGGGTGCAGAACCCGTCGCTCGTCGTCGGGGCGCTGGCCGCCCAGGCGTCGCGGGCTCGCGGCTGGTCGACGCTGCGGGCGGCCGACGCGCCGTGGCCCGACCACCCGAAGCACCGCCCCATGGGCGTCTAGGCCGGCCGACGTGGTCGCCGCGGCCGTTCGGACCGCCGTGCCGGTCGCCGTCGACCGGTTCCTCCGGCACATCACCGTCGAGCGCGGGCTGGCCGGCAACACGGTGGCCGCGTACCGGCGCGATCTGGTGCGCTACGCGTCCTGGTTGGATGCGCGAGGCATCGCCGAGGTCGGCGGTGTCGGCGAGAACGACATCGGCGCCTTCACGCAGGCGCTGCGCTCCGCCGAGGGGGAGGAGCTTTCGGCGGCGTCGGTCGCGCGCATCCTGTCGACCGTGCGCGGGTTCCACCGCTACCTCGTCGAGGAGGGGCTCGTCGAGGTCGACGTGGCGCACGACGTGAAGCCGCCCAAGCTCGCGCTGCGGCTGCCCAAGGCGATCACCATCGACGAGATGGAGCGGCTGCTCACCTCGACCGGCGGGGAGGAGCCGATCGCCGTGCGGGACCGCGCGCTGCTCGAGCTGCTCTACGCGACCGGGGCGCGCATCTCCGAGCTCGTCGGCCTCGACGTCGACGACGTGCAGGAGGGCGACATGGTGCGGGTGACCGGCAAGGGCAGCAAGCAGCGCGTGGTGCCCGTGGGCAGCTACGCCCGCACGGCGCTCGACGCGTACCTCGTGCGGGTGCGGCCGGCGTTCGCGACTCGGGGGCGGTCGACCCCGGCGCTCTTCCTGGGCATCCGGGGGCAGCGGCTGAGCCGGCAGGGGGCGTGGCTCGTGATCCAGGCCGCCGCCGAGCGGGCGGGGCTCTCGACGCACGTCTCGCCGCACACCTTCCGGCATTCCTTCGCGACCCACCTGCTGCAGGGCGGGGCTGACGTTCGGGTGGTGCAGGACCTGCTCGGGCACTCCTCGGTGGCGACCACCCAGCTCTACACCCACGTCACCGCGGACACGCTGATCGACATGTACCAGACCGCCCACCCCCGCGCCCGGTAGAATCGAGCGAGTGCGCCGGGATGGCGCGCAGGAATGAGGAGCGACTTCGGTGGCCATCAGAAGCACGAGAACGGCGAAGACGGCACAGACCTCCGAGCTGAGCGGCCTCGATCTGCCGAAGATGGGCCCGACCGGGCGCCCCGGCACCGAGTTCCCCGACCCGGCTCCGCTGGCCTCGCACGGCCCGGCGCGCATCATCTCGCTCTGCAACCAGAAGGGCGGCGTCGGCAAGACCACGACGAGCGTCAACGTGGGGGCGGCGCTCGCCGAGTACGGGCGCAAGGTGCTCGCCATCGACTTCGACCCGCAGGGCGCGCTCTCGGCGGGACTCGGCGTGATGACCCACGACATCCCCACCATCTACGACCTGCTGATCGGCACGGTGAAAGACCCGGCCGAGACGATCCGCTCGACGAGCGTGCCCGGGCTCGACATCATCCCGGCGAACATCGACCTGTCGGCGGCCGAGGTGCACCTCGTGAGCGAGGTCGCGCGCGAGTCGATCCTGGCGCGGGTGCTGCGCAAGGTGAGCAACGACTACGACGTCATCCTGATCGACTGCCAGCCCTCGCTCGGCCTGCTCACCGTGAACGCGCTGACCGCGAGCCACGGCGTGCTCATCCCGCTCGAGTGCGAGTACTTCGCCCTCCGCGGCGTGGCCCTGCTCGTCGAGACCATCGACAAGGTGCGCGACCGGCTGAACCCGGCGCTCGTGCTCGACGGCATCCTCGCCACCATGTACGACCCGCGCACGCTGCACTCCCGCGAGGTGCTCGAGCGCGTCGTCGAGACCTTCGGCGACAAGGTGTTCGAGACGGTCATCGGCCGCACGGTGAAGTTCCCCGACGCGACCGTGGCCGGCAAGCCGATCACGCAGTTCGCGCCCGAGCACACCTCGGCGAAGGCCTACAAGCAGCTGGCCAGAGAACTGGTCGCCCGTGGCGCGGTCGCCTGAGCCGGCGCTCGCCGCGCTCCTCGACCCGTCGCCGGGTGCTGATCCGGATGCGGCCGGCACCGCCGCGCCCGGGTTCTCGCTCAGCCTCGACAACTTCCAAGGCCCCTTCGACCTGCTGCTCTCGCTGATCACCAAGCACGAGCTCGACATCACCGACATCTCGCTCAGCCGGGTGACCGACGAGTTCATCGGGTACCTCAAGGGGCTCGACTCCGCCGAGGAGCTCGACCGCGCATCCGAGTTCCTGGTGGTCGCGGCGACGCTGCTCGACCTCAAGATCGCCGGGCTGCTGCCGCAGGGCGAGCTCGTCGACGCGGAGGACGTGGCACTGCTCGAGGCCCGCGACCTGCTGTTCGCGCGGCTGCTGCAGTACCGCGCCTTCAAGCAGGTCTCGGCGTGGCTGGCCAAGCGGTTCGACGAGGAGGGCACGCGGCGTCCACGGTTGGTGCGGCTCGAGGAGAAGTACCGGCAGCAGACGCCGGAGCTGGTCTGGACGCTGACCGCCGACGACTTCGCGGCGCTCGCCGCCATGGCGCTCGCGCCTCGTGAGCTGCCGACCGTGGGGCTGGAGCATCTGCACGCACCGCTCGTGAGCATCCGGGAGCAGGCGGCGCACGTCGTGGCCGTGCTGCGCTCGGCGGCTGCGGCGGGAACCACCGTGAGCTTCCGGCAGCTGATCGCGGGCATCGACGAGAAGGGGGTCGTCATCGCCCGGTTCCTCGCGGTGCTCGAGCTCTACCGGCACGCGTCGATCTCGTTCGAGCAGCTCGAGCCGCTGGGCGATCTGACGCTGATGTGGACGGCGGAGACCTGGAACGAGGACGACCTCGCGAACCTGGGGGCGGACTATGACAACTGAGGCTGACATGACGCAGGCGACCCCGCCCGCGCCGTCGGTGGACGTGGACCGGGCGCTCGAGGCGATCTTCATGGTGGCCGACGAGCCGCAGAGCCTGGTGTCGCTCGCGACCGCGCTGGGCCGTCCGGTGGCGGTGGTGCGGCAGGGTGTCGAGCGGCTGGTCGAGGACTACGACGGCCGCGCATCCGGAAGCGTGCGCCGCGGCTTCGAGCTGCGGGAGGTCGCCGGGGGCTGGCGACTCTACGTGCGCGGCGAGCACGACCCGCTCGTGCGCGACTTCGTGATGACCCAGAACCCCTCGCGGCTGTCGCAGGCGGCACTCGAGACGCTCGCCGTGATC
This sequence comes from Herbiconiux sp. VKM Ac-1786, assembly GCF_015350805.1. Classification (GTDB taxonomy): domain Bacteria; phylum Actinomycetota; class Actinomycetes; order Actinomycetales; family Microbacteriaceae; genus Herbiconiux. Next base: position 10,684 of record NZ_JADKSG010000002.1, read on the forward strand.
GCCTACAAGCAGCCGATCAGCCGGGGCGCTGTGGCCTCGATCCGGGCGGTCAACGTCGACTCGGTCGTGCGCACGCTGCTCAGCCGCGGGCTGATCACCGAGGTCTCGACCCAGGCCGAGACCGGAGCGATCCTCTACGGCACCACCGACATGCTGCTGACCCAGCTGGGCCTGAACTCGCTCGACGAGCTGCCCAGGATCTCGCCCTTGCTCGCCGATGGCAGCGAGGGCTTCGACGACCTTCAAGGAGTGCGATGACCCCGTTCGAGATACCGCCGTGGGATGCCGATGCCGAGCCGCAGGGCGTGCGCCTGCAGAAGGTTATGGCGGCGGCGGGCGTGGCGTCGCGCCGCGTCTCCGAGCAGCTGATCGAGGCCGGTCGGGTCGAGGTCAACGGGCAGGTCGTGACCGAGCTCGGTCGCCGCATCGACCCCGAGACCGACCTGGTCTCCGTCGACGGGATGGCCGTGCAGCTCGACCCCGAGAAGCGCTACGTGATGCTCAACAAGCCCACCGGCGTGGTCAGCTCGCTGCAGGACGAGCGCGGGCGCCCCGACCTGCGCCGCTGGACCGACGAGTTCGAGGAGCGCCTGTTCAACGTCGGGCGGCTCGACGCCGAGACGAGCGGGCTGCTCATCCTGACGAACGACGGCGACCTGGCGCACGTGCTCGCGCACCCCTCGTTCGGCGTGCTCAAGACGTACATCGCCAAGGTCGACGGGCGGGTGACGCCGCAGACGCTGGCGACGCTGACCCACGGCATCGACCTCGAGGACGGGCCGATCAAGGCCGACAAGGCGCGACTGCTCGACGTCGAGCGCGAGCACTCGATCGTCGAGGTGACGCTGCACTCCGGGCGCAACCACATCGTGCGACGGATGCTCGACGCCGTCGGTCATCCGGTGGTGGAGCTCGTGCGCCGGTCGTTCGGGCCGCTGAACCTCGGATCGCTGAAGGCGGGAGCGGTGCGGGAGCTGACGAAGGCCGAGGTGGGGAAGCTGCTGACGCTGTCGCGGGAGGCGACGGCGGCCGACGGTGCGGGCGGTGCCGGCGCCGGTGCGTCGGGTTCTACCGACGTCGCGGCCTCGGCCGAGCATCCGGATGCGGACGAGGACGGCGAGTGAGCGGGCCCGAGAGCCGGCTGACGGGGCCCGTTCGGGTCGTCGGGGTCGGCCTCCTCGGCACGAGCATCGCGCTCGGGCTGCGGGCGCGGGGCGTCGAGGTGATCCTGTCGGACGCGTCGCCGACGAACGTGCGGATCGCGATGGACTACGGAGCCGGGCGCTCGGCCGGTGACGCCGACGAGCCGCGGCTGATCGTCGTGTGCGTGCCGCCCGACGTCACCGCCTCGGTGATCGTGCGCGAGCTGTCGGCGTACCCGCGGGCGGTCGTGACCGACGTGGCCAGCGTGAAGGGTCCGGTGCTCGCCGCGGTGCGCGCGGCGGGGGCGGACGTGACGCGGTACGTGGGGTCGCATCCGCTGGCCGGGCGCGAGAAGGGCGGGCCGATGTCGGGCCGCGCCGATCTGTTCCTCGGGCGGCCGTGGGTCGTGGCCGGGCATCCGGACATCTCGTACCAGACCGCCGCGGCCGTCGACGACCTGATCCTCGACCTCGGGGCCACCCTGATCGAGATGACCGCCGAGCAGCACGACTCGAGCGTGGCGCTCGTCTCGCACGCGCCACAGCTGGTGTCGACGCTGATGGCGCGGCGCCTCGTCTCGGCGCCCGAGGCGGCGGTGAACCTCGCCGGGGGCGGGCTGCGGGACGTGACGCGGGTGGCGTCGAGCGATCCTGGGCTGTGGGTGCAGATCCTCGGGGCGAACGCCGGGGCCACCGCGGAGGTTCTTCGCGGGGTGCGGGACGATCTCGACGAGGTGCTGGCGGCGCTCGACACGGCGTCGGCTGACGGTGATGGCGCGGTGGGCGGAACCCCGTGGCGGCGCACGCTTGCCGAGACGCTCGCGGGTGGCAACGCGGGGGTGGCGCGCATCCCGGGCAAGCACGGCCAGGATCGCCGCTACGCCCAGCTCGTCGTCATGGTCGACGACCGGCCGGGAGAGCTCGCCCGCCTGCTCACGGAGCTCGGCGAGGACGGCGTGAACCTCGAAGACCTGAGACTCGAGCACTCACCGGGCGCACAGATCGGTCTCGCCGAGATCGCCGTGCTGCCCGAGACGCTCGACACCGTGACCAGCGCGCTCGCCGCGCGAGGATGGAGGATCGCCGGATGACCGGACCCACTGCAGACACCACCGCGGAGCCCCGCGCCACCGTGCCGGTCGTCGTCGCGATCGACGGCCCCGCCGGCAGCGGCAAGTCGAGCGTCAGCCGCGCGACGGCCCGCGCCCTCGGCTACGCCTACCTCGACACGGGCGCCAGCTACCGGGCCCTGGCCTGGAACCTGCTCGACCGGCAAGTCGATCCCTCGGTGCCGGATGCGGTGGTCGCCTCCCTGGGCGACTTCGACTTCGCGATCGGCACCGACCCCGACGCGTACTTCGTGCGGGTCGGGTCGACCGACGTGACCGAGGCCATCCGGGAGCCGCGGGTGACCGGTGCGGTGAGCGCCGTCGCGCGCATCCCCGAGGTGCGCAGCTGGCTGACGGAACGGTTCCGGAGCCTCATGCGGGACACCGCCTTCGACGGGATCGTCGCGGAGGGGCGGGACATCACGACGGTGGTGGCACCGGATGCGCCGGTGCGCATCCTGCTCACGGCCGACGAAGAGGCTAGAATGGCCAGGCGTTCGAAGGAACTGACCGGGGAATCGGCCGCCGCCGTGGGCGAGGCGCTCCGAACCCGCGATCAGGCCGACTCGCGAGTGGTCGACTTCATGAACGCCGCCGAGGGCGTGACGACCGTCGATTCGACCCACCTCGACTTCGACGAGACCGTGGCCGCGGTCGTGGACGTGGTCCACGACACGACCGCCCGCACGAACTCCACACACTGACTTCCCACACGACCCCGGTGCCCCAGGCGCCGCAGACAGCGAGGATCCCGCATGGCGGACAACCAGGGCCCCATCTCGGGCAACGACTTCGACGCGTCGGAGGAGTTCGACGCGCCTGACGACGATCTCGCCGAGCGGCTCTCGGTCGTCGACGAGGAGCTCGCCGAGCGACGCGCCGAGACGCTGCGCTCGGGCCTCGCCGACTACGAGCTCGACGAGGGCGACCTCGACCTGCTCGAGTTCGCCGAGGAGTTCCCCGACGGCATGGTCGCGATGCCGGCGCTGCCCGTGCTCGCCATCGTGGGCCGGCCGAACGTCGGCAAGTCGGCGCTCGTGAACCGCATCCTGGGCCGCCGCGAGGCCGTCGTCGAGGACAAGCCGGGCGTCACCCGCGACCGCGTCGCGTACAAGGCGGAGTGGGCCGGACGCCGGTTCACCCTCGTCGACACCGGCGGCTGGGAGCCCGACGCGGCCGGCATCAACGCCGCCGTCGCCGCGCAGGCCGAGGTCGCGATCGACCTCGCCGACGTGGTGCTGTTCGTCGTCGACTCGAACGTCGGCGCCACGGCGACCGACGAGCACGTCGTGAAGCTGCTGCGCCGGGCGAACCGCCCGGTGTTCCTCGCCGCCAACAAGGTGGACGACGCGCGCCAGGAGCCGCAGAGCGCGGCGCTGTGGTCGCTCGGCCTCGGCGAGCCGTACCCCGTGTCGGCACTGCACGGCCGCGGCGTCGCCGACCTGCTCGACCTGATCATGGCCAAGATGCCCGAGGTCTCGGCCGTCGCCAAGCAGGAGTACGGCGGGCCGCGACGGGTCGCCATCCTCGGCCGGCCGAACGTGGGCAAGAGCTCGCTGCTGAACAAGACTGCGGGCGAGGAGCGCGTCGTCGTGAACGAGCTCGCGGGCACCACCCGCGACCCGGTCGACGAGCAGATCGAGCTCGGCGGCAAGGTGTGGACGTTCGTCGACACGGCGGGCATCCGGAAGCGCGTGCACCTGCAGCAGGGCGCCGACTTCTACGCGTCGCTGCGCACCTCGGCCGCGCTCGAGAAGGCCGAGGTCGCCGTCGTCGTGCTCGACGTGACCGAGCCCATCTCGACGCAGGACCTGCGCATCATCGACCTCGTGCTCGAGTCGGGCCGCGCGCTCGTGCTCGCGTTCAACAAGTGGGACCTCCTCGACGACGACCGCCGCCGCTACCTCGAGCGCGAGATCGAGCAGGACCTGCACCACGTGACCTGGGCGCCGCGCGTCAACATCTCGGCGCGCACCGGCCGTCACCTCGAGAAGCTGGTGCCCGCGCTCGAGCTGGCGCTGGAGTCGTGGGACACGCGGGTTCCGACCGGCAAGTTCAACGCCTTCCTCGCCGAGCTCACCGCGTCGCACCCGCACCCCGTGCGGGGTGGCAAGCAGCCGCGCATCCTGTTCGGCACGCAGGCGGCGTCGCGTCCGCCGACCTTCGTGCTGTTCACGACCGGGTTCCTCGACCCGGGGTACCGGCGCTACGTGCAGCGCCGGCTGCGGGAGATCTACGGGTTCGAGGGGTCGCCGATCGTCGTGAACATGCGGGTGCGGGAGAAGCGGAAGCGGTAGGTCGCGGCGTTCTTGCCGGCTGCACGCGGTCTCGCCGGCTGGTCGCGTTCGCGTGGGCTGCTTGCGGTCTCGTCGGCTGCTCGCCTGGCGCTCGGCTCGGCTCGGGTCGGTCGTCAGGGGAGCAGTTCGGCGCGGTGCACCAGGCCGCCCGCGCCGATCAGCGGGCCCTCGTCGCTGAGGGCCGACGGGAGCACCGTCACGCCCGGGATCGTGTCGAGCGGTGCCATCGCGGTGATCCGCGCGCGGATCAGGTCGAACAGGTCGGGCGTCACACGCGAGAACCCGCCGCCGATGGCGACCGCCTCGAGGTCGAGCAGCGCGCAGACCGAGGCGATGCCCTCGCCGATCGCGTTCGCCGAGCGTTCGACGGCGGCGCGGGCGAGCGGATGCCCGTTCCGGTAGCTCTCGGCCAGCTCTTCGCCGCTCGACCCCTCCCAGCCCTGGGCGTTGGCCCAGGCCACGATGCGGGGGCCCGCCGCGATGCCCTCGAGCGTGACGGAGTGGTCGCGCCCCTCCGACCCGTGCGTGTGCAGCTGGATCTGGCCCACGTGCCCGGCGTTGCCCGTGCGCCCGCCGACCAGACGGCCCTCCACGAGGAGGCCGCCGCCGATGCCGGTCGAGACGATCATGCCCATGGCGGTGCGGTAGCCCTGCAGGGCACCCGCCCAGTGCTCGGCGAGCAGGATGCAGAGACCGTCGAGGCGGAGCACCGGGTCGGGCAGGCCGGAGGCCTCGGCGACGAGGTCGCGGAGGGGGTAGTCCTGGAAGGTGGCGAGGTTCAGCGGGGAGACGGTCCCGCGGGCGGCGTCGATCGGGCCGGCGCTGCCGATGCCGGCGCCGAGGAGCCGCGCCCCGGTGGGGAGCGCGGCGGTGGCCTCGCGGACGACGAAGCTCACGGCATCCGCTATCTGCTCGCGGCTGCTGCCGGAGCCCGTGGGGGCCCGGAAGCGGGTGCCGGGGACGAGGCGGGCGTCGGCGTCGACGAGGGCGGCTTCGGCCTTGGTGCCGCCGACGTCGACGGCGAGGGCGAGCGGGCGGTCGGCGGGGGCGGTGGTGGTCACCGGTCCATTCCACACCATGGGGCGGGGGCGGACGTGCAGGAGCCCGGCTCGTGGGGGACGAGCCGGGCTCCTGGTGGCGCCGGGTGCGCACCTTTCGGGTCGGCGCGCAATCGGCGGGTCTGTGTGGCTGTGGCCGGGTCTGCGGGGCTGGTGTCGGGTCAGCGGGGCTGGTGCCGGGCGGGCGTGGCAGCGGCCGGGTCAGCCGACCTTCTCGATGAGGGCCTCGGTGGGGGCGGCCGAGGCGCACCAGGCCGGCCAGGACGCCATGACCGCGTCGGTGTGGGCGTCGGTGTCGACGGATTCGCTGAACGCCCAGGCCTCGAGCACGCCGACCGAGCCGCCGGCGATGTAGGCAGCGGCGGTCGTGGTGTCGATGCCCGTGCCATAGCCGTGGCGCTGCCAGACCGCGATGGCGAGCGCGGCCCGGCGGAGGGCGCGCTGGTAGAGCTCGCGGCGGAATCCGGCGTCGACTCGGGTGCCGAACATCATGCGGTAGGCCGCGCGGTGGTCGACGATGTGACCGAGCTCGCGGCGGATCGAGTCGGCGTACACCTCGGTGACGGCCTCGGGGGAGTAGCCGTCGAAGGTGCCCTCGCGCACGGTGCCGAGCTCGTCGAGGATGTGCGCGAACGAATCGGCCGCGAACGCGAAGATGTCGGCGTAGTGGCCGTAGAAGGTGGTGCGGTGCACCCCCGCCGTGCGGCAGAGCTCTGAGATGGAGATCTCGGTGAGATCGTGCTGGCGGAGGAGTTCGAACAGGGCAGACGTCAGGGCTTCGTGGGTGCGGGCCGCTCGGGGTTCGGCCGGGTTGACGGATGCGCCCTGGCGTCGGGATGGTGTCGCGGGTAAGGCGGTTGACTGGGGCATGCTCAATTATGCAATGACGAAGATCAGGATTTGCCCTGTTTTAGGACTGTGAGTCCCAAACTTTCTTCCTATCTTCTCGGGCATGCGTTTTCCGGTTCCAGGAGGCGTTCGCCCGGCGTTCTCGGGCGCTCACGTGGTCGTGCCTCGGCGGGGTGTCTGCGGGGGCTCTCCGGAGGCGCTATCATGGACAAGTTGTCTGGAGCGGTTCGCTTCTCCGGGTGACGGCCACGGGCTGTGGCGCAGCTTGGTAGCGCACTTGACTGGGGGTCAAGGGGTCGCAGGTTCAAATCCTGTCAGCCCGACAGATGGAAAATGGGTCGCCCTTCGGGGCGGCCCATTTTGCATCTGTCCGTCTGTCAGGACGCGGAGCTGCTCGTGGGCCCACGCCGCGCAGAGGCTCCGGCCGCCGCTTTCCGCGTCTTGTCCTACTCCGGCGTCAGACGTCAGTGGTTGGATATCCGCATGAGCGACGTCATCCCTCCCGACTACGCCGAGCTGCTGGAGCAGGCGAACTACGGCCACCTCGGCACCATCCGCCCCGACGACACCGTGCAGGTGAACCCGATGTGGTACCTGCGTGACGGCGACACGCTGCGCTTCACGCACACCACGAAGCGCGCGAAGTACCGCAACCTGCAGCACAACCCGTCGATGAGCCTGTCGGTGGTCGATCCGGTGAACCCGTACCGCTACCTCGAGGTGCGCGGCCGTCTGATCGCGGTCGAGCCCGACCCCACCGGCACCTTCTACGTGGTGCTCGGCAAGCGCTACGGCAACCCCGGCCAGACCCCGCCGCCCGACTCGGCCGACCGTGTCGTGCTCGTCATGAGCATCGAGAGCACCACGACGCAGTAGTCCCGGTCAGGGACGCTCGGAGCCGCGGAGGATCAGGCTGGTGGGGAGCGTGGTCGTGGCGGGGGCGGGGGTGGCGCCGGCCAGGCGGGCGAGGACGGCTCGGGCGGCGGCTTCGCCCATGAGGGCGACGTCTTGGGCGACGACCGAGACTGCGGGGCGCACGAGGGCGGCCGACTCGAAGTCGTCGAAGCCGATCAGGGGGAGGCGGGTGCCCGCTCGGGTGAAGGCCTCGATGGCGCCGATGGAGGCGCGGTTGTTGGCCGCGAAGACGGCGTCGATGCGGCCCGTGCCGAGCAGGGCGGCCAGCACGTCGGCCGCCTCGGCCGCGGTGTGGGCGGTGGCGACCGACGAGTCGGCGCCGGCGGCGGGGGACTTCAGGGCTCGGAGGAATCCGGCGTGGCGCTCGCGCATCGTGTAGAGCTCGAGGGAGTCGCCGAGGAAGAGGATGCGGCGGGCTCCGTGGCGGAGGAGTTCGCGGGTGGCGGCCTCGGCGCCTCCGGCGTTGTCGGCGAGGATCGTGTCGACGAGGGGAGGGTGCGGTCGCCGCTTCGCCTCGGCGCTCGCGTTCGAGGCGAGGTCGGGCTCGGTGGGCGAGGTGGCGGGCGCCTCGGGGTCGGCACGAGCATCCTGGACCGGGGCAGGGGGCGGCGGGGTGGAGAGCGCCGGGCGGTCGATGGCGACCACGGGGAGGAGGGGGGCCGCGGCGGCCGCCCAGGCCGTGGTGTCGCGGCGGGGCGGGGAGACGATGAGGCCATCGACGCGCTGGGCGAGGAGGCGGTCGACGAGGAGGCGGTGGCGGTCGGCGTCCTCCTCGGAGCTGACCGTCATGAGGAGGTAGCCGTTCTCGCTGAGCGTGCGTTCGACCGAGCGGGCGAGGAGCGACCAGTAGGGGTTCGCGAGGTCGGAGATGACGAGGCCGATGACCTTGGCCGAGCGTCCGGGGCGGATGCTCGCGGCGGCGAGGTTGTGGCGGTAGCCGAGCTCGGTGATCGCCGTGGCGATGCGGGCGGCCAGGGCCGGGTCGATGTTCGTGGCGCCGTTGACGTGGCGGGAGACGGTCTTCAGCGCGACGCCCGCGGCCGCCGCGACGTCCTTCATGGTGGGCGGCTTGGGCATGGGGTTCATTGTGGCGGGTGCGGGGCGCGGGCAGGCGGGGGCGCGCTGGCGGTGGCGGGGAGCATGGTTGGTGTTGTCCGAAGGGGGTGGGGGCTAGGGCGCGAGGGCGGGCGGGGCGAAGAGGGCGGCGGTTGCCGGGAGGAGGGACGTGAGGGTGGCCGGGGTCGGGCGGTCGCCCGCGATGACCGCGGCCGCGGTGCCGGCGGCGAGGTGGGCGGCGAGGGTGGGGGAGGATCCGCGGGAGAGGGCGAAGAGGAGGCCCGCGGTCGAGGCGTCGCCCGCGCCGTTCGTGGTCGCGACACGCGGGACCGCGACGGGACGCACCCGGAGTGACACGTCGGCCCAGCGGTCGGCGAGCGGGGCGAGCATCCGGCCCCCTCTGGCCAGGCGGGAGGCGGAGGCCGTGCGCAGCAGCAGGCCCTCGGAGCCCGCCGAGATCGCGACGACCGCGGCTCCCCACGAGAGCAGCAGGTCGGCGTAGAGGCCGGCGGCGCGGGCGGCGGGCAGCGGCGGGATGCCGAGGGCACCACCGAGTGCCGAGGTGAGGTCGTCGAGGCTCGGGGTGAGCACGTCGGTCACGGCGACGGCGCGCTTCAGGATGCCCGCCCAGTCCACCGCGCCGACCGCCGACGCCGGGTCGACCACCGCGAGGTCGAGCGATGTGGTGGCGCCGCGGGCGCGGGCACGCGACAGCACGGCCTCGAGCGGAGCCCCGCCCTCGGCGAGCAGCGCGGGCAGCAGTGGCGGGTAGCCGAGGTGGAGCAGCGGGGCGTCGCCGACGTCGAGGTGCTCGCCGGTGAAGACGGCGTTCGCGCCGGTGTGGTGCCAGAAGGTGCGGTCGTGTCCGTCGGGCTCGAGCACGAGGCTGTAGGAGGTCGCGTGGTCGTGGTCGACGTGCAGGTCGGCGGTGAGGCCGGGGCGGCGGGCGATGGTGTCGGCGACGATGCGTCCGAGTTCGTCGTCGCCGACGGTGGAGTGCAGGGAGACGTCGGCGCCGAGGTCGGCCAGGGCGAGGCCGGTGTTGGCGACGCAGCCGCCGAGACCGATGCGGAGGGGGCCGACGTCGATCAGGCGGCCGGGGTCGAGGGCGGCGCCGGGGCCGAGCGCGGGGGTGAGGTCGAGGCAGATGTGGCCGGCGACGACGATCGGGGTCATCGGGCATCCTCTCGGCGGGCGGCGGGCGAGCTACGGCGGGCGGCGGGCGAGCTGCGGCGGGCGGCCGGCGACATGCGGCGGGCGGCGGGCGAGCTGCGGCGGGCGGCCGGCGACAGGCGGCAGGCGTCGGGCGACACGCAGCAGGCGGCGGGCAGCACGCGGCGGGCACCGGGCCGGCTGCAGTGGGCGAACAAGCCGGGAACACCGGCTAGACAACGTTGTCTCACGGGGCTACTCTGACACATCGAGGGCCCGTTCGATAGCCCCCGGCCCCACCTCCCCGATGATCAGGAGCACCGCAATGACGCTGTACCGCCTCAATCGCCTCTTCAATCCGCGCTCCGGCCGGGCGCTCGACGTGGCCGTCGACCACGGCTTCTTCGGGGAGCGCTCGTTCATCACGGGCATCGAGGACATGGACCAGGTGGTGCGCACCCTCGTCGACGCCGGCCCCGATGCCGTGCAGCTGACGATCGGTCAGGCGCGGCGGCTGCAGAGCATCCCGGGCAAGCAGAAGCCGGGGCTGGTGCTCCGCACCGACATCGCGAACGTCTACGGCAACCCGCTCGACCCGGTGCTGTTCAGCCGGCACGTGCCGCACGCGATCGAGGAGGCCGTGCGGCTGGACGCCGTCGCGGTCTGCGTGAACCTGATGGAGCTGCCCGGGCATCCGGAGGTGCGCGAGGCGAACATCACCTCGATCCTCGAGCTGCGGCGCGAGGCCACGAAGTACGGCATGCCGCTGATGGTCGAGCCGCTCGTGATGCAGGACAACTCCAAGGCCGGCGGCTACATGGTCGACGGCGACATCGAGAAGATCGTCACGCTGGTGCGCCAGGGCGTCGAGCTCGGCGCCGACCTGATCAAGGCCGATCCGAGCGACGACCTGAGCGAGTACGGGCGGGTCATCGAGGTCGCGGGCGACGTTCCGGTGCTCGTGCGGGGTGGTGGGCGAGTGGATGACCGGACCCTCCTCGAGCGCACCGTCGCCGTGCTGGCGGCGGGGGCCCGCGGCATCGTCTACGGGCGGAACATCGTGCAGCACGAGAACCCGGCCGGCATCACGGCGGCACTGCTCGCGGTGCTGCACGAGGGGGCGTCGGTGGAGGACGGGCTGGGGATCCTCGCGGAGTCGGCGGGGCGGGCATCCGGAACCGGAGCCGCCTCGAGCGACGCGGGGGTGTCGGCATGAGCGCCGAGACCGTGAACGTCGCCATCGTGGGCGGCGGGCTTATGGGGCGGGAGATCGCGGCCGCCATCCAGCGCTGGCCGGCCCTGATCGACCACCCGGTGCGGCCCCGGCTGACCGCGGTCTGCGACATCAACCCGGCCGCGATGGAGTGGTTCGACGAGATCGACACGGTGGTCACGAAGACGACCGACTACCACGAGCTGCTCGCCGACGACAGCATCGACGTCGTCTACGTGGCCGTGCGCCACGACTTGCACGAGAAGATCTACCGCGACGTCATCGCCAGCGGCAAGAGCCTGCTCGCCGAGAAGCCGTTCGGCATCGACGGGGCCGCGGCGCAGGCGGTACTCGAGGCGATGGCCGAGCATCCTGAGGCCTTCGTGCGCGTCTCGAGCGAGATGCCGTTCTTCCCGGGGGCGCAGCTCGCGATCGATTACGTGAAGTCGGGGGCGCTCGGGACGATCGTGTCGGCGCGCAACAGCTTCCTGCACTCGAGCGATCTCGACGTGCACAAGCCGATCAACTGGAAGCGTCAGGTCGAGTTCTGCGGCGAGGCCGGCGTGATGAACGACCTCGGGATGCACACCTGGCACGTCCCGCTGCGCCTCGGCTGGGCGCCGGAGACGGTCTACGGCGTGCTGCAGAACCTCGTGCCGACCCGGCCCGGGCCGGACGGCTCGCCGGTGCCGTGCGACACCTGGGACAACGCGACGCTGCACAGCTGGGCCCGCCACGAGGGTGCGCTCTTCCCGCTGACGACCGAGACCAAGCGCATCGACCCGGGGCAGAAGAACACCTGGGAGTTCGAGGCGATCGGGCTCGACGGGGGCGTGCGGTTCAGCACGAAGAACCCCAAGACGGTGTCGGTGTTCACGGTTACGGATGTTCCGGGCGGTGGGCGCGAGCAGGTCTGGCAGCAGATCGACGTGGGCAGCCAGTCGGTGTGGCCGACGGTCACGGGCGGGATCTTCGAGTCGGGGTTCTCGGACTCGATCCTGCAGATGTGGGCGGTGTTCCTCGCGGAGCGCCACGGCTCGCTGGGCGACCGTTTCGGCGCGGCGCGGCCCGAGGAGGCGGCGCTCACGCACGCGATCTACCGCGCCGCGGCGACCTCGCACGCCGAGGGGCGCGCGGTCGCTCCCTGACCGCCGATCGACTTGCCGAAAAACGCCCCAAAACTCGTCTTTTGGGGCGGATTTCGGCAAGTCGATCGCGTCAGACGCGGCAGGAGGTGCGCTCGACGAGCGTGACCGGGAGGACCGTCCGGCGGGGGAGCACGCGGTCGGGATGCGCGGCGCGCTCCACGAGGCGGGCGGCGGCGAGGCGGCCGAGGGTCGCCGGGTCCTGCGCGACGACGGTGATCGCGGGGGTGAGCGAGTCGGCGAGGGGGAAGTCGCCGAACGCGGTGAGGGCGATCGGATGCGCCGTGACGGTGGGCACGGCGGCCATGGTGCAGCGGGCATCCGAGGAGAAGACGGCCGTCACCCCGTTCGCGTTCTGCCGGAGGCGGGCCAGCGCGTCGGCGGCGCCCGGGCGGGTGGCCGCGCCGAGGGCGACGAGGTCGTCGTCGAACGGGATGCGCGCCGCCGCGAGCGCCTCGCGGTAGCCTTCGAGGCGCTCGGCGATCGTGGGGGCCGCGAGCGAGTCGCCGAGGAAGCCGATGCGGCGGTGCCCGTGGCCGATCAGGTGGGCGGTGGCCTCGCGGGCGCCGCCGCGGTCGTCCTGGAGGAAGGCGTCGGCCTCGAGGCGGCCCGGGGCGCGGTCGACGAAGGCGAGCGGGATGCGCGTGGCCCAGTCCTCGAGCCAGGCGTGGTCGTTCGTGGTGGGGGCGACGACGAGGCCGCTGAGCTGGCGGCGGAGCACCGATTCGAGGGCGGTGCGCTCGCGGGACGGGTCCTGTCCGTGGCCGAGGCTCGTGACCAGGGTGGAGAGGTCGTTCGCCAGGGCCTCCTCCTCGACCGCCGTGACGATCGCGGCGAAGAAGGGGTCGACGAGGTCGGGCACGGCCACGCCGATCACCGGCGAGCGGCCCGAGCGGAACGTGGTGGCCAGCGCGTTCGGCACGTAGGCCAGCTCGCGCATCGAGGCCTCGACGCGGGTGCGGGTCTCGGGGGAGACGTGCGGGTCGTCGTTCAGCACCCGCGACACGGTCTTCGGGCTGACGCCGGCGGCGGCCGCGACCTCGCGCATGGTGGCCATGGCGTCCTTCCGGTGCTCGGGGGTAGGTGGGGTCGTGCGCGGCCGGGTGGTTCGGCTCGGCGAGTGGAGTGGGGCGGGGCGGGTAATCGGGGCGGTGCTCAGCGGCGGGTGGTTCGGTCGGCCGGGTGGGGTGGGGTGCGGCCGGGTGGGGTGGGGTGGGCGGCAGCGGGTGGTGAACGGATGCTCGCCCTCGTCGTTCGGGGCGAGCATCCGGTGGTCGCAGCCAGGCCCTGCCGCTCGGTGCAGGGTGGGCCGGCCGGCGCGCGGGTCAGCGGGCCGTGTAGCCGCCGTCGATGGGGAGGGAGACGCCCGAGATCATGCCCGCCGCGTCGGAGAGGAGGAAGACGACGGGGGCCGCGATGTCGTCCTCGGTGGCCCACTTGCCGAGCGGCATGGCCTCGAGGAAGGGGCCTTCGATGTCGGGGCGGCCCCAGTACCAGGCCGACATGGGGGTCATGACGACGGTGGGGTTCACGCTGTTGACGCGGATGCCGTACGTGCCGAGCTCCAGCGCCGAGACGCGGGTGATGTTGTCGAGGGCGGCCTTGGAGGAGCCGTAGGAGATGTGGCCGGGGAGGGCGACGAGGCCCGCCTGGCTCGAGATGTTGACGATCGCGCCGCCGTTGCCCAGGCGGATCATCTCGCGCGAGGCGTACTTCGTGACGAGCAGCGAGCCGCGGGCGTTGATGCTGATGACCCTGTCGAAGACGTCGATGTCGGTGTCTTGAGGCGTGGCGATCTCGCCGCCCCAGCCGCCGGAGTTGACGACGCCCCAGATGTCCTTGCCCTCGATGGCCTCGCGGATGCTGTCCTCGGAGGTGAGGTCGAAGGGGAGCGGCGTGGCGCCGGTCTCGGCGGCGAGGGCCTCGAGGTGCTCGAGGTTGCGGCCGGCGGCCAGGACGGTCGCATTGGCGGCGACGAGGTGGCGCACGATCGCGCCGCCGATGCCGCCGCTGGCGCCGGTGACGAGGATGGTGCGGCCGGTGAAGTCAGTCATGGTGAGTCCGTTCGAGTGGGCGGGACGGCGCTGCGTCGCGTCGTCGGGGCGGCATCAGCATAGCGGCGGAACGGCGGGGATGACACCCGTGTCATGAAATCTCCTGACACCGGTGTCATCGCGATTGACAGCGGGGCCTCGGGGTGCGTACGGTGGGCGCGGCGGTGGGCCTTCGGGAGCTGCTGCCGCGCATCCGTCGACGACGACCAGGAGGACCCGTGAGCGACACCGCACTGCCGGCCGAGGCGCGGCCCGTCGGGCTCGACGAACTGCTCGAGCGGTGCCGGGCGCTGATCGCGAGCGGTTCGCGGAGCATCCTCGGCATCGTCGGCACGCCCGGGGCGGGCAAGTCGACGCTCTGCGCCGCCCTGATCGCCGCGCTCGACGGCGATGCGGTGCTGGTGGGCCAGGACGGCTTCCACTTCGCCAACCAGGAGCTCGAGCGCCTCGGTCGGCGCGACCGCAAGGGCGCCCCCGACACCTTCGACGTCGACGGCTACGTCGCCCTGCTCGGCCGCCTCGCCCGGGCCGACGCCCCCGTCGTCTACGCTCCCGTCTTCGACCGCGCCCTCGAGGAGTCGATCGGCAGCGCCGTGCCCGTGCCCGCCGGGGTGCCGCTCGTGATCACCGAGGGCAACTACCTGCTCGGCGACGGCCACGGCTGGGAGCGCGTGCGCGAGCACCTCGACGAGTCGTGGTTCCTCGACGTGGCTCCGGATGTTCGCCACGACCGTCTCGTGCGGCGACGCGTCTCGTACGGGCACTCGCCCGGCGACTCGGCCGACTGGGTGCGCGACGTCGACGAGGCCAACGCGCGGATCGTCGACGGATCGCGCGGCAACGCCGATCTGCTGCTGCATCTGACGACGGTGCTCTGACGTGCACCTCCCCGGGTCGCGGTGCTCCGTGCATCCGACCGCCGACCACCTGACCCCCACCCGACTGGAGACACGATGACCACCCTGAGCGCCCAGACCCTCGGCAGCCTCGACCCGCGGGTCGCCGTGCCCGCGTACGACCGGGCCGCCGTGCGGCCGGGGATCGTGCACTTCGGCGTGGGGGCGTTCCACCGCTCGCACGAGGCGATGTTCGTCGATCGGCTGCTCGCCGCCGGGGCCGAGGGGTGGGGGATCACCGGGGTGGGCACGCTGGCGTCCGACGCGGCGATGCGCGACGCGCTCTCGGCCCAGGACGAGCTGTACACGCTGGTGACCACCGCACCCGACGGGGTGGTCGAGGCGCGGGTGGTCGGGTCGATCATCCGCTACCTGCTGGCGCCCGAGCAGCCCGAGGCGGTGCTCGAGGCCCTGCGCGACCCCGCCACCCGGATCGTCTCGCTGACGATCACCGAGGGCGGGTACGGCATCAACGACGCCACGGGGGCGTTCGAGCCGCGTGATGCCGCCACGCTGGCCGACCTCGACGGGCTCGCGGGCGGGGCCGCGCCGGAGAGCGCCCTCGGGTTCGTCGTCGCCGGGCTGCGCGAGCGTCGGGATGCCGGGGAGGTGCCGTTCACGGTGATGTCGTGCGACAACATCCAGGGCAACGGGCACGTGGCCCGGGCCGCGGTGCTCGCGTTCGCCGAGCGGGTCGAGCCCGCCCTCGCCGAGTGGATCGGGTCGGCGGTCAGCTTCCCGAACTCGATGGTCGACCGGATCACCCCCGTCACGACCGACGCGTCACGGCAGCGGGTCGCCGACGAGTTCGGCATCGAGGACCGCTGGCCCGTGCTCTCGGAGTCGTTCGTGCAGTGGGTGCTCGAGGACTCCTTCACCGCGGGGCGGCCGGCGTTCGAGGAGGTCGGGGTGCAGGTCGTGACCGACGTCGAGCCGTACGAGCTGATGAAGCTGCGGCTGCTGAACGCTTCGCACCAGGCGATGAGCTACCTCGGGCTGCTCTCGGGCGCCGAGTACGTGCACGAGGTGTGCCGCGACCGGCTGTTCGCGGACTTCCTGCTGGGCTACATGCACGACGAGGCGCGGCCGACGCTCGCGCCGGTGCCCGGGGTCGACCTCGACGAGTACAGCTCCGAGCTGATGCGCCGCTTCGGCAGCGAGGCGATCAAGGACACGCTGATGCGCCAGATCGTCGACGGCTCCGACCGCATCCCGAAGTTCCTGCTGCCCGTGGTGCGTTCTCAGCTCGCGTCGGGCGGCGAGATCGAGCGGTCGGTGCTGGTGCTCGCGGCGTGGAGCCGCTTCCTCGAGGGCGTGGCCGACGACGGCAGCGCACTGTCGCCCGTCGACAAGCGGCTCGACGAGCTGCAGGCCGCGGTGGCGGGCGAGGCGGATGCTCCCGGGAGCTTCCTCGACTACGCCCCCGTCTTCGGCGACCTCGGCTCGGACGCCCGCCTCCGCGCGGCCTTCGTCGAGGCGCGGGCGCTGCTCGCGGCCCGCGGTGCGCGCGGCGCCCTGGAGGCGCTCGCCGCGCGCTGACCCGCGCGGCGCCCTGGAGGCGCTCGCCGCGCGCTGACCCGCGCCCGGTCAGGGGGCGACGTAGCTCGCCAGGTGCTCGCCCGTGAGGGTGGCGCGCGATGCGACGAGCGACGCCGGGGTGCCCTCGAAGACCACGCGGCCGCCGTCGTGGCCGGCACCGGGGCCGAGGTCGACGATCCAGTCGGCGTGCGCCATGACGGCCTGGTGGTGCTCGATCACTATGACCGACTTGCCCGAGTCGACCAGGCGGTCCAGCAGCCCGAGCAGCTGCGCCACATCGGCCAGGTGGAGCCCGGTGGTCGGCTCGTCGAGCACGTAGACGCTGCCCTTGCCCGCCATGTCGGCGGCGAGCTTCAGGCGCTGGCGCTCGCCGCCCGAGAGCGTCGTGAGCGGCTGCCCGAGCGCGAGGTAGCCGAGCCCCACGTCGGACAGGCGCGCCAGGATCGCATGCGCCGCCGGCAGCGGGGCCTCGCCGGAGGACGCGAAGAACGGCAGCGCCTCGGAGACGGGCAGGGCCAGCACCTCGATGATGTCCTTCTCGCCGAGGTGGTAACCGAGCACCGAGGCGTCGAAGCGCCGTCCCTCGCACTCCTCGCAGGTGGTGGACACCGACGCCATCATGCCGAGGTCGGTGAACACGACTCCGGCGCCGTTGCAGACGGGGCAGGCGCCCTCCGAGTTGGCGCTGAACAGGGCGGGCTTCACCCCGTTCGCCTTGGCGAACGCCTTGCGGATCGGCTCCAGCAGCCCGGTGTAGGTCGCGGGGTTGCTGCGTCGCGAACCGCGGATCGGCGTCTGGTCGACGGTGACGACCTCCTCCCGCGGCGACACCGAGCCGTGGATGAGCGAGCTCTTGCCCGAGCCGGCCACACCGGTGACGACCACGAGCACGCCGAGCGGGATGTCGACGTCGACCCCGCGCAGGTTGTGCGACGACGCGCCGCGGATCTCGAGCGTGCCGGACGGCGCGCGCACCGCGGGCTTCAGGGCGGCCCGGTCATCCAGATGCCGCCCGGTGACGGTGCCCGACCGTCGCAGCTCGTCGACCGTGCCCTCGAAGCAGACCGTGCCGCCCGCCGCGCCGGCACCCGGGCCGAGGTCGACGACGTGGTCGGCGATGGCGATCGCCTCGGGCTTGTGCTCGACGACGAGCACCGTGTTGCCCTTGTCGCGCAGCTGCAGCAGCAGCTCGTTCATGCGCTGGATGTCGTGCGGGTGGAGGCCCGTGGTCGGCTCGTCGAAGACGTAGGTGATGTCGGTCAGGGCCGAGCCCAGGTGCCGGATCATCTTCACCCGCTGCGCCTCACCGCCCGAGAGCGTGCCCGACGCCCGGTCGAGCGAGAGGTAGCCGAGGCCGATGCCGACGAAGGAGTCGAGCAGGTGCCGCAGCCCCTCGAGCAGCGGCGCGACCGACGGCTTGTCGAGGCCGCGCACCCACTCGGCGAGGTCGCTGATCTGCAGGGCGCAGGCATCCGCGATGCTGAGGCCCGCGACCTTCGACGAGCGGGCCGCCTCGCTGAGCCGGGTTCCGCCGCAGTCGGGGCAGGCCGTGAACGTCGCCACCCGGTCGACGAAGGCGCGCACGTGCGGCTGCATCGACTCGCGGTCCTTCGCGAAGAACGACTTCTGGATCTTCGGAACCAGGCCCTCGTAGGTCATGTTCATGTTCTCGAACTTGACCTTGACCTGCTCCTTGTAGAGGAAGTCCTGCCGCTCGGTGTCGCTGTAGTCGCGGATCGGCTTGTCGCCGTCGAGGAAGCCCGACTTCGCGAAGATGCGCACCATCCACCCGTCGGCGGTGTAGCCGGGCACCGTGATGGCGCCCTCGTTCAGCGACTTGCTGTCGTCGAAGAGCTGCGACAGGTCGATGTCGGAGACGCTGCCCCGCCCGTCGCAGCGCGAGCACATGCCGCCGGTGACCGAGAAGCTGCGCCGCTCCTTCGTGACCACGCCCGCCTTCTCGGTGGTGACCGCGCCCGCCCCCGAGATCGACGCCACGTTGAACGAGTAGGCCTGAGGCGAACCGATGTGCGGCTGACCCAGCCGGCTGAACAGGATGCGCAGCAGCGCGTTCGCGTCGGTGGCCGTTCCGACGGTCGAACGCGGGTCGGACCCCATGCGCGCCTGGTCGACGATGATCGCGGTGGTGAGCCCCTCGAGCACGTCGACGTCAGGACGCGCGAGCGTCGGCATGAAGCCCTGCACGAAGGCGCTGTAGGTCTCGTTGATCAGCCGCTGCGACTCGGCCGCCACCGTGTCGAATACCAGTGAGCTCTTGCCAGAGCCCGAGACGCCCGTGAACACCGTGAGGCGCCGCTTCGGGATCTCGACCGAGACGTCCTTGAGGTTGTTCTCGCGGGCGCCCTGCACGCGGATCACCTCGTGGGAGGGAGTGGCGGGGGATGCGGTCATGCTCAGCGGGACTCCTGGATGCGCAGCAGGTTGCCGGCCGGGTCGCGTACCGCGCTGTCGCGCACGCCGTAGGGCTGGTCGGTGGGTTCCTCGACGACCTCCGCGCCGGCGGCGACGATGCGGTCGAACGCGGCGTCGAGGTCGGGGGTGGCGAGGATGAGGGTGGCGTAGGTGCCCTTGGCCATCATGGCCGCGATGGTCTCGCGCTCGGCGTCGGTGAGACCGGGCCCGGCCTGCGGAGGGTAGAGCACGACCGAGGTGGCGGGCTGGCCGACCGGGCCGACCGTGATCCAGCGGAGGCCGGCGTAGCCGACGTCGTTGCGCACCTCGAAGCCGAGCACGTCGCGGTAGAAGGCGAGCGAGGCCTCCGGGTCGTTCTGCGGGAGGAAGGTGGAGTGAATGCGGATGTCCATGGCCGTCACACTATTGGCGCGGGCACGGCCGGCGCTTCTCGATTCCTGACCGGTCGCGTGACCTGCCGGGCGACGCAGGAGGGCAGGCCCGCGGTGGCGGTGGCGGCCTCCCGCCGGTAGACGCTCGGGGGCACGCCGACGAGCTCGCTGAAGCGCGTGCTGAAGGTGCCGAGCGAGGAGCAGCCTACGGCCGTGCAGACCTCGGTGACGCTGAGGTCGCCGCGGCGCAGCAGGGCCATCGCCCGCTCGATGCGCCGTGTCATCAGGTAGCTGTAGGGCGACTCGCCGAACGCCTCCTTGAAGGCGCGGCCGAGGTGACCCGCCGAGACGTGCTCGCCGCGGGCGAGCGCCTCGACGTTCAGCGGCCGGGCGTACTCCCGGTCGATGCGGTCGCGCACCCGGCGCAGCCGCGCGAGCTCGCGCAGGCGGTCGGCGGATGCGGTGGTCGTCACGCCTCGGATTCTTCCACAGGCCGGGTGGCGGGCGGGAGGGGTGATCGCTACTCAGTCGGGTGGCGGACGGCGGTGGCGCACGGCGGCCGGCCGGTCAGCGCTCCTGCCCGGCCACCGACTCCAGCCGGAAGCCGCCGCCGGGCACGGGCACCGCCCGCAGCTGGAACAGCCCGTCGACGACGAGGTCGGCGTCGAGCTCGTGCGACTCGTGCGTTCCCGCGATCGCGACGGTCGTGCATCCGGCCGCCTTCGCCGCCGCCAGGCCCGCGGGGGCGTCTTCGAAGACCACGCACGAGGCCGGGTCGACGCCGAGGCGCGCGGCCGCGGTGAGGAAGGGCTCCGGATGCGGCTTGCCGTTCACGACGTCGTCGAACGTCACCAGCACGGCCGGCGGGATGAGCCCTGCGGCGCGCAGCCGGCTGGTGGCGATGATGCGGGTGCCGCTCGTGACGATGGCGCGGGCCTCGTCGGGCAGGGAGCCGAGCAGCGCCGCGGCGCCGTCGAGCGCGATCACGTCGTCGAGGTCGTTCACCTCGATCTCGGTCACCCGGGCGAGCGCCTCGGCCGCCTGGTCGCCCGAGAAGAAGGAGTCGATGACCTGGGCGGCCGGGCGGCCGTGGCCCTCGGCGAGCAGGTCGACCTCGAGACCGTACTCGCGGGCGAGTTGCTGCCAGGAGCGCACGACCGAGGGGGTCGAGTCGATCAGGGTGCCGTCGAGGTCGAACAGTCCGGCCGCGAAGGTGCGCGAGAAGACGGGGGAGTCGGCCGGGAGCACGCGTCCGCCGCCGAGCCGTCGTCGCACGGAGGCGAGCTGCTGCGCGGTGGAGAGGGAGGCGTCGACGACGAGGTGGGGGACCTGTGGCTCGGAGTCGGCGGGCGGGTCGACCACGTGCACGTCGCGGGCCGCTCCGCGGAGGCCGCGGCGCTCGGCGAGCAGGGCAGGAGACGCGCGAAGCCAGACCACCTCGGGCGCGCCCCCGGCCGCCTCTACCAGCTGCGACCACTCGGGGCCGCCCGTCAGCTCGGCGGTGAAGGGGGCGACGAGCACCGCGTCGACTCCCGCGCGCACCTGGTCGGCGAGGGCCGCGCGAAGAGCCGCATAGCGAGCCGGCCGCACGACGGTGCGGAGAGCGCGGTCGTTCCAATGGGTGCCCGCGGAGAGCTCCTGCCCGAGACCCTCGAGCACCGGGTTCGTGAGCGAGTCGAGGTCGAGCAGGGCGGCGCCGAGGGCCCGCGCGAGCTCCAGCCCGAGGGTGCTCTTGCCGCTTCCCGCGGCTCCGGCGACGACGATGATCATGGTGCTCCCGAGGTTATCGAATTGAGACATCGCGACCACTTGACAACGTTGTCGCTGCGAGTCAGTATAGGCGGAACGAGAACGACGGAGTCCGGGAATTCGGTTCACTCCGCAGATGACAACGCTGTCAAAGGAGGTGGGCGAGGATGCCCGGTACGACCCCGAACCCGCGCACCACCCCGACCGGCGGGGGCCGCTCATGAACCGCCGCCCCGGCATCAAGGACGTCGCCGCGAGCGCCGGCGTCAGCATCAAGACCGTCTCCCGCGTGGTCAACGCCGAGGAGGCCGTGCACCCCGAGACGAGGGCGCGCGTGCTGCACGCCATCCAGCAGCTCGGCTACGTTCCCAACACCGCTGCCCGCTCGCTGAAGTCCGGCACCGGCGGCGCGATCGGCGTCGTCATCGACTCGCTCGCCGACCCCTTCTTCGCCGCCCTGGTCAGCGCCATCGAGACCCGCGCGCTGACCGAGGGCCTCAGCGTCCTGGTCGCCTCCTCGAGCCTCGACCGCGACCGGGAGCGCGAGCAGCTGCTGAGCCTCGTGGCCGGGCATCAGGTCGCGGGCGTCGTCTTCGCGCCGGTCGCGTCCGAGCATCCGTACCTCGCCCCGTACCGCACCACCACGCCGGTGGTCGCCGTCGACCGCTCGCGGGTGGGCATCGACAGCGTGGTCGTCGACGACCGCGGCGCGGCGGCGCTCGCCGTGCAGCAGTTCGTCGACCTCGGCCACCGCCGCATCGCCTTCTTCGACCGCGACGAGCGCTTCTCGACGATCCACCGCCGCATGAGCGGCTACCTCGACGTGCTCCGCGGCGCCGGCATCGAGTTCGACCCCGAGCTCGTCTCGTCCACCGTCGACGGCAGCCTCGACTACCTGAGCGAGGCCGAACGGCTGCTCGGCCTCGAGAACCCCGCGACCGCCTTCTTCGCCTCGAACGCCAAGGCCGCCATCGGCCTCACCACCGCGCTGCACCGCATCCACCGCCAGGACACGGCGATGATCGCGTTCGGCGACTTCTCCTTCGCCGACGTGCTGCGCCCCGGCGTCAGCTGCATCGACCAGGACCCGTTCCTGATCGGCAACGCCGCCATCGAGCGCCTGCTGGCCCTCCGCGAGGAGTCCTCGGGCGAGCCGCGCGAATGGATCGTGCCCACCGCCCTGCTGCAGCGCGGCTCCGGTGAGATCGAGGGCCCCGCGGCCGCTCTGTCCGTCGGTTCCGCCGCATCCGCCCGATTCGCCGAAGGAGACGTCGCATGAAGCCGGCCGCCCTCGCCCCCAATCTGATCGACCACTTCTACCGCGGTGGCGACCGCATCGCGGCCCTCCGCGGCATCGAGCAGACCTCCGAGTTCCAGCCGGAGGAGTGGCTCGGCGCCACCGTCTCCCGCGCCGACCACGGGGACATCGGCCTCGCCCGCACCGTCGACGGCGAGCTGCTGCGCGACCTCGTCGGTGCCGAGCCGGCTGCCTGGGTCGGTGCCGACCACGCCGACGCCGCGTCGAGCACCGACACGGGCATCCTGGTCAAGCTGCTGGATGCGCGCCAGCGCCTCCCCGTTCACGTGCACCCCTCGCGGGCCTTCGCCGCCGGTCACCTCGACTGCCCCTACGGCAAGACCGAGGCCTGGTTCATCCTCGACGCGGAGCCCGGGGCCGCCGTGCACCTCGGCTGGAGCGAGCCCGTCGACCGCGACGAGCTCGACCGCCGCCGTGACGCACAGGACTCCGAGTGGATGCTCTCGCGGATGAACCGCATCGAGGTCTCCCGCGGCATGGGCGTCGTCGTGCCGGCCGGCACCGTGCACGCCATCGACGAGGGCATCTTCCTCGCCGAGGTGCAGGAGCCCACCGACTTCTCGATCGTGCTGGAGTGGTCGGTCACGACCTCGACCCGCGACGAGTCGCACCTCGGCCTCGGCTTCGATACCGTGATGCCCGCCGTCTCGGTCGAGGCGCTGGGGCCGGATGCGCTGCAGCGCCTGATCAGCCGCGCCGACCTCACGGCGCGGAGCGCGTCCGCCGCGAGCCTGCTGGCTGCGGCCGCCGACCCCTACTTCCGCGTGCTGCACGCGGCCCCGCCCACCGGCGGAGCCGTCGCACTCGACCCCGGCTTCGCCGTGGCCCTCGTGCTCGAGGGCTCGGGCGAGTTCGCCGGAGCCGACGAGCGCGTCGACTACCGCGCCGGCCAGGTCTTCGCCGTGCCGTCCGGCTTCGGCCCGTGGGAGGTGCGGGGCACGGGAAGCGTGCTCGTCGCGACCCCGGGCGTCGGCTGGCCGCACTCGCTGGCCGCCGGAGGAATCGTATGACAGGAGCATCCCATGACCACCCGGAACCATTCGCAACCCAGAACCACCCGCAGGCCCCGACCGGCCGGAAAGGAGTGAACTGACATGACCACCCCCGTATTGGAGGCCCGCGGCCTCTCCCGCGCGTTCGGACACGTCCGTGCGCTCGACGACGTGGACTTCGAGGTCTACCCCGGAGAAGTGACCGCCCTGATCGGCGACAACGGCGCCGGCAAGTCGACGCTCGTGAAGGCGCTCTCGGGCAACCTCGCCGTCGACACCGGAGTCATCAAGTTCGAGGGCAACCCCCTCCAGCTGACCAACCCGATGCAGGCCAGCGCGCTCGGCATCGAGACCGTGCACCAGGACCTGGCGCTCGCCCCTCACCTCGACCCGGTGCAGAACATGTACCTCGGCCGCGAGGTCATGAAGAGCGGCATCGGCGGAGCGTTCGGGTTCATGAACGTCGCCGAGATGCGCAAGGAGTCCCGCCGGGCGTTCGACGAGCTGGGCGCCACGGTGCGCTCGCTCACCTCGCCCGTCGGCTCGATGTCCGGTGGTCAGCGGCAGGCGATCGCGATCGCCCGCGCCGTGCACTGGGCGAACAAGGTCGTCTTCCTCGACGAGCCCACCGCGGCGCTCGGCGTGCGGCAGACCAAGAACGTGCTGGAGACCATCCGGCGGGTGCGCGACAAGGGCATCGCCGTCGTCTTCATCAGCCACTCGATGCCGCACGTGATGGAGGTCTCCGACCGCATCCAGGTGCTGCGTCTCGGGCACCGCGCCGCGGCGATCGACACCAAGAGCACGAACATGGAAGAACTCGTCGGTCTGATGACCGGCGCGAGCACGAGGGGTGTGGCATGAGCGACGACGTGAGGGACGCTGACCTGAAGAAGGCGGAGTTCGGGCAGACCGACGCGGCCGGCCCCGAGACGACCTCGATCAACATGGCCCAGGCCAAGGAGAACGGGTTCACCAAGCTGATCAAGGCCCAGGCCTTCCAGATCCTGATCGTGCTGATCGTGATCGTCGCGATCTTCAGCGCGCTCGCCCCCGACACCTTCGCGCAGCTGTCGAACCTGCGGCTCGTGGTGCAGAACGCCTCGATCCTCGCGGTGCTCGGCGTCGGCATGACCTTCATCATCATCACCTCGGGCATCGACCTCTCGATCGGCTCGGTGCTCGTGTTCTCGGGCGTCGTCTCGGCGATCGTGATGCGGGCCATCGGCGGCGACGACTGGGGCACGGCCACCATCGGCATCATCGTCTCGATCCTCTCGGGCCTCGCCTGGGGCATCTTCAACGGTGTGCTGATCTCGAAGGCGAAGGTGCCGCCGCTGATCGTGACGCTGGGCTCGCTCGGCATGGCGCTCGGCCTCTCGCAGATCATCACGGGCGGTGTCGACATCCGTCAGGTGCCCTCCGTGCTGACCACCTCGATCGGCTACGGCAACATCCTCGGCGGCATCCCGATCATCTCGGTGATCGCCCTCGTGATCGTCATCATCGGCGCGATCGTGCTGCACAAGACCAAGTTCGGCCTCTACACCTACGCGGTGGGCTCGAGCGAGGAGGCGGCACGCCGGGTCGGCGTGAAGGTCGACCGGCACCTGATCAAGGTCTACGCGCTGTCGGGTGCCCTCGCCGGCCTCGCGGGCATCCTGTCGCTGTCGCAGTTCAGCACCACGGCCATCGCCGGCCAGTCGCAGACCAACCTGAACGTCATCGCGGCGGTCGTCATCGGCGGAACCTCGCTGTTCGGCGGCTACGGAACGATCTTCGGCACCGTCGTCGGCCTCTTCATCCCGGCCGTGCTGCAGAACGGCTTCGTCATCACCGGCGTGCAGCCGTTCTGGCAGCAGGTCGCCGTCGGCGCCGTGCTGATCGCGGCGGTGTACGTCGACCAGGTCCGACGGGCCTCCGCGGCCCGAGGGGCCTCCACAAGCCTCTGGCGCCACTTCGCCAGACGGAACAACAAGTGAACAGCACCAATCCCGTAATTGCATCACTAGAAGAAGGACAGGTAACACGATGAAGTGGAACAAGAAGATCCTGGGAGTCGTCGCCATCGGCGCGACCGCCGGTCTGGCTCTGGCCGGATGCTCGGGCGGAGACTCGGGCGGCGGCTCCAGCACCGGCGCGGCCGGCAGCGACGGCTACAAGATCGCCTTCGTGCAGGGTGTCGCCGGAGACGAGTTCTACATCTCCATGCAGTGCGGCATCGAGGCCGCGGCCGAGAAGGCCGGCGCGACCGTCACCACCCAGGGCCCCGAGAAGTTCGACCCGACGCTGCAGAAGCCGCTGGTCGACTCGATCGTGGCCTCCAAGCCCGACGCGCTGCTGATCGCCCCGACCGACGTCACCGCAATGGAGGCGCCCCTCAAGGCCGCCGCCGACGCCGGCATCAAGGTCGTCCTCGTCGACACCACGGTCGAGGACCCGTCCTTCGCGGTCTCGGCCATCGCCTCCGACAACGTCGGTGGCGGCGAGGCGGCCTTCAAGGCCATCCAGGACGCCCACCCCGACGGCGGCAAGGTGCTCGTCGTCTCGGTCGACCCCGGCATCTCGACCACCGACGCTCGCGTCGAGGGCTTCCAGAAGGCCGCCGAGGGCGCTGACGGATTCGACTACCTGGGCGTGCAGTACAGCCACAACGAGCCGGCCACCGCGGCCGAGATCGTGACCGCGGCGCTGCAGAAGGACCCCGACATCGTGGGCATCTTCGCCGCCAACCTGTTCGCCGCCGAGGGCACCGCCACCGGCGTGCAGCAGGCCGGCAAGCAGGACTCGGTGACCATCGTCGGCTTCGACGCGGGCCCCGCCCAGGTCGAGCAGCTGAAGGCCGGCACGGTTCAGGCGCTCGTCGCCCAGGAGCCCGCCACCATCGGCCAGGACGGCGTCGAGCAGGCCATCGCGGCCCTCGACGGCGGCGACACCGAGTCGGAGATCCAGACCGGCTTCACCATCCTCACCAAGGACAACATCGAGGGTGAAGGCGCGGACGCGGTCTACAAGTCCAGCTGCTAGTCAGCACTCGCTGAACGGAGAAGCGGCGTCGGGGTCATCCCCGGCGCCGCTTCTTGCTGTCCGTTCAGCTCGCTCAGGCGACGAGCCCCAGCAGGCGCTCGACCTCGGCGGCCACCGCGTCCCGGGCCGGGCCGAGGTACTTCCGCGGATCCACCAGCGCCTCGTCGGCGGCGAGCACCTCGCGGAGCCGGCGGCTGAAGATCCCGTTGATGTGCGTGGAGATGTTGATCTTGCGCATCCCGCTCTCGACGGCGCGCACGAGGTCGGCGTCGGCCACCCCGCTCGAGCCGTGCAGCACGAGGGGCACCGGCACCGCGGCGGCGAGCTCGGCGATCAGCGCGAAGTCGAGCGAGGCGCTGCGGGACGTCATCGCGTGCGAGCTGCCCACGGCCACGGCCAGGCCGTCGACCCCGGTGGCCTGCACGAACGACGCCGCCTCGGCCGGATCGGTGCGGACGCCCGGCGTGTGGGCCCCGCCCTTTCCGCCGATGGCCCCGAGCTCGGCCTCGACCCAGACGCCCTGCTCGTGCGCGGCGCGGGCGATCGCGGCGGTGCGGGCGACGTTCTCGTCGTCGGGCAGGGTGGCGGCGTCGAACATCACCGAGGTGGCGCCGAGCTCGACGGCCTCGAGCACGAGGGCCTCGTTCTCGGCGTGATCGAGGTGCACGGCGGCGTCGATGCCGGCGGTGCGGGCGAGCTCGAGGGTCGCGAGCGTGATGGGGGCGAGACCGCCGTGGTAGCGGGCCGCGTTCTCGCTGATCTGCAGGATGACCGGGCGGTTCGCGGCCTCGGCGCCGCGCACGATCGCCTCGGCGTGCTCGAGCTGGATCACGTTGAACGCGAGCACCGCGCGCTCGCGGGCCAGGATGTCGCCTGTGGTGACGAGGGTCATGGGGTTCCTCTCGGGGTGGTGGGGTCGGGGGCGGGCCGCGCGAGCTCGAGGTCGACGCCGTCGGCGCGCAGGGCCTCCGCGGTGGCGGGGTCGAGCCGGTCGTCGGAGACGATCCGGTCGAAGCGGTCGAGCGTCGCGAAGCGGCAGAGGGAGGCGGTGCCGAACTTCGGCGCCGTGACGGCGAGCAGGCGGCGGTCGGCGGCGGCGAGCATCCGCTCTTTCACCGCGGCTTCGTCGGGCAGGGTCGTGAAGGCTCCGCGGTCCGGAAGCACGCCGTTGGCGCCGAGCACGGCGACGTCGGCGTGCAGCTCGTCGAGGCGCGCCTCGGTCCAGGCGCCGACGACCGCCTGGGTGACGGGGCGCACCTCGCCGGGCAGCGCGAGCACGGTGATCGACGGATGCCCGCCCAGCAGCGCGGCGACCGGGAGG
This sequence comes from Herbiconiux sp. VKM Ac-1786, assembly GCF_015350805.1. GTDB lineage: Bacteria > Actinomycetota > Actinomycetes > Actinomycetales > Microbacteriaceae > Herbiconiux. The sequence continues at coordinate 38,320 of NZ_JADKSG010000002.1, forward strand.
CTGTTCGTGACGACCACGAGCGCCGAACGCGCGGGCAGCACCGACGCGATCTCGAGCGTCATCGAACCGCTGTCGAGCAGCAGGACGCCCTCGTCGGGCAGCTCGCGGACGACGGCGAGGGCGACGGCGCGGCGCTCCGCGGCGTCCTCGCCGGCGCGCTGGGAGAGGGTGGGCTCGTACGGCGGCTTCTCGGCGATCACCGCTCCGCCGTGGCGGCGGCGCACGAGGCCGCGGCGCTCGAGGGCGGCCAGGTCGCGCCGCACGGTCTCGGGTGTGACGCCGAGCGCGGTGCTGAGCTTCTGCACCTCCACGCCCTGAGGCTGGGCTCGGGCAGCGGCGAGGATGGCGGTGTGCCGCTCCGCTGGGTACATCTGCTCCGCCGATCCGGGTCGTGACAGCGCGACTCTACCCGAATTCGTCCGGTGGGGTGACCGAATGGGTTGATATGCTTCTCGAAACGGGCGAAGTCGGGCGCGAGCATCCGCTCGTCGCTCTCGGCCCGGCGTTCTCGCACGGCGGGTTCTCGCAGGTCGGGGTCTCGCACGGCGAGTTCTCGCACGGCGATCGGAGAGGATCGAGATGGCTGCACGACCCGAGGGCCCCCGCTACCTGCTGGGGGTCGACGCCGGCCAGACCGCGGTGAAGGCCGTGGTGCACGACGAGCAGCTGCGGCCCGTGGGGATCGGGCGGCGCTCGAGCCCGGTCGACCGGTCGACGCCGCGGTTCGCCGAGCGGCCGCAGGAGGCGCTCTGGCAGGCGGCGGCCTCGGCGATCCGGGAGGCCGTGGAGTCGTCAGGGGTCGACCCGGCGCAGATCGTGGCGGTCGGCATCACGGGGCACGGCGACGGGCTGCATCTGGTCGACGCGGCCGGTGCACCGGTGGGGCCGGCCATCACGGCCATGGATTCACGGGCGCACCTCGAGGCGGCCTCGCTCGCGGCCGACCACTCGCGGATGCGCGTGGTGCTCGAGCGTTCGGGGCAGGAGCCGACGCCGGGGGCCGCGGGCAACCTGCTGCGCTGGCTGCTCGTGCACGACCCCGCGCGGGTCGAGGCGGCGGCGGCGATGCTGTTCTGCAAGGACGTGATCCGGCTGCGGCTGACGGGGGTCGTGGCGACGGACTACTCGGATGCGACGGCGTCGTTCCTCGATACGGCGACGGCGGAGTGGAGCCCTGCGATCCTGTCGGCCTACGGTCTGCCGGAGTCGTTGATGCGCCTGCTGCCGCCTGTGCATGCGAGCGGAGACGTCGTGGGCACCGTGCTGCCCGCCGCGGCCGAGCTGACCGGGCTCGCCGTCGGCACGCCCGTGATCGCGGGGATGCACGACGTGCAGGCCGCGTCGATCGGCATGGGCGCGCTCGTGCCCGGGCGGCTGGCGCTCGTGGCCGGGTCGTTCAGCACCAACGGCGTGACGACGACGCGGCCCGATGTGGACGTGCGGTGGCAGTCGCGGCTGTCGATCCGGCCGGAGCTGCGGATCGCGATGTCGACCTCAGCCACCGCGTCCCCGGCGCTGAACTGGGTGCTGCGGCTGCTCGGCGTCGACCTCGCGGCGCCCGGCGGCGAGGAGGCCCGCGACCGGCTGTTCGCCGAGGCGGCGGCGCTCGATCCCGAGGAGTCCGTGCCGCTCGTGCTGCCGTTCCTGTTCGACTCGCCGCTCGGGGCGACGGCCTCGGCGGCGCTCGCCGGGGTGCGCGGCTGGCACACGCCGGCGCACGTGCTGCGCGGCACGCTCGAGGGGATCGCGCTGATGCACGTCTGGCACACGCGGGCGCTGGGGGAGAAGTTCGACTGGGACGAGCCGGTGGTGCTCGGCGGCGGGATCGCGCGGGCGCCGCTCTACGTGCAGCTCGTGGCCAATGCGCTGCGTTCTCCCGTGACGGTGGTGCAGAACGAGGAGGCCGGGGCGTTCGGGGCGGCGGCGGTCGCCGGGGTGTCGGTGGGGGTGTTCGCGTCGGTGGAGGAGGCGCAGGAGCTCGTGACGCGGGCGGAGCCGGTGCTGCCGACGGCCGCATCGGCGGGGTACTGGGCGGGGGTGATCGCGGCGTTCGACGAGGCGGTGGCGGCGCTCGGGCCGTGGTGGGCGGCGCGGGCGGGGGCGGCCGGTGCTGCGGAGGCCGCGGGCGCTGCGGGCGGTGCGGCCGCGGGCGCGCCGGTGGTGAGCGTCGACGGTCACCCGGCAGCCGTGCGCGGCGAGGGAGCCGGAGCGTGAGTCGGCTGGTGCTCACCTCCTCCGCGGTCACCGAGCGGCGCTCGCGAATCGTGGCATCGCTGGAGCTTGCCGGCAGGGTCGACGTGGGCGAGTTGGCGATGGCGCTGGGAGTGGCCGAGGAGACGGTGCGACGCGACCTCCGGGCGCTCGAGACCGAGGGGCTGCTGCGCCGCGCGCACGGGGGAGCCATCCCGGTCGAGACGGAGGCCGGGCATCGGCTCTCGGACAGCGGCTCGGCCGCCCGGGCGGTGGCGGAGGAGGTTCGGGCTTCGGTGCCGCACGGCGCAGCGGTGTTCCTCGACGCGGGTGCCGTCGGGGAGGCTCTCGCCCGGCTGCTCGATGCCGACAGCGGCGTGCGCATCGTGACCGCTTCCGTGCCCGTCGCGCTGTCGGCGGCGCTGGTCTCGGAGCCGGCAGAGATCCACCTGCTCGGGGGCGCGGTCGACGACGACCTGGTGTCCACCGGGGAGTGGGCTCGTTCGCTGGCTCGCACCCTGCGGGTCGACCTCGCTGTGTTCGAGCCGACGGGCGTCGCCGGAGGGCGAATGCTCACCGCAGACCCCGACCGCGCGACGATCGCCACCGCGGTGGCCGCCCTGGCGGCGCGCATCGTGCTGGCCGGGGCCGCACCCTCCCGGCAGGGCTTCGCCGGGTCGGTGGAATTGGCCGATGTCGATCACGCCGTGGTCTCAGCGGGGGTGCTCGACGCCTCGGTGCTGCAGGTGCTCGCCGAACAGGGCGCGACCGTGACGGAGGTGGCGGCATGAGCGGCGACGCGATCGTGACCGTCACGCCGGCACCGGCCATCGACCTGACGTACCGGGTCGGGCGGCTTTCGCTCGGGGAGGTCAACCGCGCCGAGGCCGTGCACACCGAGCTGAGCGGCAAGGGAGTGAACGTCGCCCGGGCCGTCGCACTGTCGGCGCTGCCGGTGTCGGCCGTGCTCGCGCTCAGCGCGCAGGGGGCCGAGCTCGCGCGAGAGGGCGGCTTCGAGCGGCTGCTGGCCGGGGTGCCCGACGAAGGGCGCACGCGCATCAACACCACGCTGCTGGATGCTTCGGGCACGACCACGAAGGTCAACGAGGGCGCGCCGCCCGTGCCGGCCGCACTGTGGGAAGTGATCGCCGCCCGCGCCGAGGCCGAGCTGCGCCGGCTGGACGCGGGGTGGCTCGTGGTGTCGGGGTCGATCCCGCTGCTGGCCGGCACCTCGCGGATGGTGCCGTTCCTCGACCTGGTGCGCCGCGCGGCGGACACGGGCGTGCGGGTGGCCGTCGACACGGCCGGGGCCGCGCTGTCGGCGGTCGTCGCCGATCTCTCGGCGGTGTCGCTGATCAAGCCGAACACGCACGAGCTCGCCGAGCTCACGGGCACCGCGCTGCGCACCGTCGGCGACGTCGTCGCGGCGGCGCGTACCCTGCACGAGGCCGGCTGCGACGTGGTCTACGTGAGCATGGGGGCCGACGGGGCGCTCGCCGTCTCGGCGTCGGGCGTGCAGCTCGCCCGGGCGCGGGCGCAGGTCGTCAACACGGCCGGGGCGGGCGACGCGTCGCTCGCGGGGTTCCTCGTGGGGTCGGCGGGCCCGGGCGGCACGCTCGACCCGGCCTCCGGGGTGCGGCTCGCGGCGTCGTGGGGAGCGCTCGCGGTGACGCAGGCCACGACGCTGCTCTCCTCGGTGGAGGCGGCGCCGCGCCCGACCCTGGTGCACGAGCCCGATCCGGCGACCCCGCTTTCCGAGCCCGCCACGCCGTAGGGCCCGGGCCTGCCTCGTTCTCGGGCGCGCGTGCGGCGGACAACGCCACGAATCCCGGGCACCGCGCGCTCTACAGCGTCGGTGGGCGGGAATCGTGCGGTTGTCCACGCTGGGCCGGCGCGGGGTGGCGCCCGGCGGGCGGCGGCGGGCGAGGCGGGGCGCGGGGTCAGAGGATGCGGGGGAGGTGCGCCCGGTAGGGGGCGAGCCGCGCATCCGCCGGGTCGAGCTCGGTGACCAGCACGTCGACGCGGTCGAGGCCGAGCGAGCGCACCCGCGCGCGTGACTCGAGCTTCGAGGCGTCGAGCGCGAGCACGACCGTGGCCGAGGCGCGGGCCAGCGCATCCTTCACCGCCGCCTGCGCGAGCGTGCTCTCGCTCGTGCCGCTGCCGGCGTGCAGCCCGAGCGCCGAGACCACGGCGACGTCGAAGTGGAACGCCGAGAACGCCGATTCGGTCAGCGCCCCGACGAGGCTGAGGTTCTGCTCCTCGCGCTCGCCGCCGGTGAGGTAGCCGCGCACGCCGGGCTTCCGCGAGAGGGCCTCGAAGGCGGCCAGGCCGTTGGTCACGACGGTGAGCGGATGCTCGGCCGGCAGCGCCTCGGCGACCACGAACGCCGTGGTGGAGGAGTCGAGCCCCACGGCGGCACCCGCGGGCAGCAGCGGCAGGATCTTCGCCGCGATCCGCTCCTTCGCCCGAACGTTCTGCGCCTGCCGCGCCGCGAACGGATCCGCCTGCACCGGAACCACCCCGCCCCGCACCCGCCGCACCCGCCCCGCGCTCTCGAGCAGCTCGAAGTCGCGGCGGATGGTCATCGGATGCACGTCCCACAGTTCGGCCGCCTCGGCCAGCGGCAGCCCGCCGCGCTCCTCGGCGAGCTCGAGCAGGGCGGCGCGCCGGGTCTCGCCGTCGAGCGTGCCCTTCAGTGCCATCGTCTCGCCGTCCTCCGGTCGTGCCGTACGTCCGACCCTTGCCGGATCCTGTTCACCGATGATACATTTCACACGAAATAACATCAATCACGAGGACGTGACATGCCCACCACCGACCGCCCGGCTGCCTCCGGGGCGCATGCCTACGCGGCGGTCGACCTGGGCGCGTCGAGCGGGCGGGTGATGCTGGGGGTGGTCGATCGCTCGGAGGGCTCGCCGCGCATGCGGATGACCGAGGTGCACCGCTTCGCGAACGGCCCCCGGCCCGCCTCGCTCGAGCCCGGTGCGACGCTCGAGTGGGACGTCGAGCGCCTCGTGGAGGAGACGCTCGAGGGGCTGGCGGCCGCCGTCTCGGCCGCCGCGTCCGAGGGCCGCACGCTCGCGGGCATCGGGGTGGACTCGTGGGGCGTCGACTACGGGCTCGTGCCGTCGGGTGAGGGGGGTGCCGCGATCCCGCGGGTCGACCACCACCGCGGGGCCGAGCCCTCGTGGGTCGAGCAGGCGGCCGCCGTCGTCGGGACCGATCAGGCGTATGCCGCGACGGGCATACCGCCCCAGTCGATCAACACGTCAGTGCGGCTGCATGCCGCCGCCGACCCGGCCGGGACGCTGCAGCTCGTGCCCGACCTTCTGGTGCGGCTGCTGAGCGGGTCGGTCGGCGCCGAGCTCACCATCGCGTCGACGACCCAGCTGCTCGACGTGCGGAGCGGCGAGTGGTCGCGTCCGCTGATCGACGCCTGGGGGCTCGACCGGATCGATTTCCCGGCGGTCGTCGCCCCGGGCACTCCGGCCGGAGCCACGCTGCCGCACGTGACCCGCCGGCTCGGCGCGTCGCAGCCGGTGCCGGTGTACCGGGTGGCCGAGCACGATACCGCCTCCGCGCTGGCCTTCGCCGCGCCCGGCGACGGGCAGCTGCTCGTCTCGAGCGGGAGCTGGTCGCTCGCCGGAATCAGCGTCGCGGAGCCCGTGCTCACGGCCGAGGCGCTGGCGGCCGGACTGACGAACGAGTGCGGGGTGGGCGGGTCGACGCTGCTGCTGCGCAACCTCGCGGGGCTGTGGCTGCTGACCGAGTGCGCGCGCCAGTGGTCGGCCGAGAGCGGGCGGATGCTCGACCCGGTCGACCTCGTGCGGGAGGCCTCGCGCCCGGCCGGCGATCCTGCCGCCGCCGGTGCGGGCGTGGCTGCGGTGGTCGGTGGGGGCGTTCCCGTGTTCGACGTCGGCGATCCGCGGCTGCTGGCGCCGGGTGGGATGCCGGAGCGGATCGCGGCGCTCTGCGTGGAGCGCGGGCAGCCGGCGCCCGAGGGCGTGCTCGGCACCGTACGGAGCATCGTCGAGAGTCTCGCGACGGCGTACGCCGAGTCGGTGGAGGTGTTCGAGCGGGTGGCTGGCACGCGCATCCGCTCGGTTCGCATCGTCGGCGGCGGGTCGCGCAACGAGCTGCTCTGCCGCCGAACCGCCGCGCTGACGGGGCTGCCCGTGGTCGCCGGGCCGGCCGAGGCCTCGGCGTTCGGCAACCTCGCGATGCAGCTGGTGGCGGCGGGCGAGTTCTCGAACCTGTCCGACGTCTATGCGGCCGGCGGTTCGGCCGGCGGCGCCCTGGCGCACTACGAGCCTGGAGAGGTGGCGGCCCGATGACTGACGACAGCGACGCGGCGGCCCGCGCCGCACTGGTCGAGCTCTCGCGCGAGCTCGGGCGACCCGACCGCGCGTGGGCGGTGCTCGCCGAGGGCAACACCTCCCTCGCACTCGGTGACGGGCGGATGCTCGTCAAGGCCTCAGGCGCGTCGATGGCGATCGCCGTCCCGGGCGACTTCGTCGCCGTGGGCCTGCCGGAGGTGCTGGCGCTGGTGGACGCGTCCGCCGATGCCGACCCCTCGGGCGGTCACTCGCAGGATGACGACGAAGCGGTGCGGGCGCTCTTCGGGGCGGCGGCCGCGGGCGGGCGGCGGCCCTCGGTGGAGGCGCTGCTGCACGCGGTCTGCCTCGCGCTGCCGGGCGTGGAGGCGGTGGGGCACACGCATCCGGTGCCGGTGAACGCGCTGCTCTGCTCGCCGCGGGCGTCGCTACTCGTGGACGGGGCCCTGTTCCCCGACCAGATCGTGGTGCTCGGAACCGATCCGCTGCTGGTGCCCTACGTCGACCCGGGGCTGCCGCTCGCGCGGGTGGTGCGGCGGATGCTGCGCTCGCGCCTCGACGCCACCGGCTCGGTTCCGAAGGTCGTCTACCTCGGCAATCACGGGATGTTCGCCCTCGGCTCGAGCCCGGCCGAGGTGCTGCGCATCACGGAGATGGCGGTGAAGGTGGCGCAGGTCGTGCTCGGCTCGCTGGCGGCCGGCGGCCCGGTCTACCTCTCGGCCGAGGACGTGGCACGCATCGACACCCGCCCCGACGAGCTCCTGCGTCGGGCGGCCCTCGCGGCCGGCACCGCTGCATCCGCTTCCCCTTCGACGAACGGAGACCGCTCATGACGACCACCCCTCCCAGCCCCGGCCGGATGGACGGACGCGTCGCCCTGATCACCGGCGGCAGCTCGGGCATCGGTCGCGCGTACGCGCAGCTGCTGTCCGCCGAGGGCGCGCGGCTCGTGATCGTGGGGCGCGACGAGGAGCGGCTGCGCCAGGTCGCGGACGCTCTGCCGGGGGAGGTTCGGGTCGTCGCGGGGGATGTCGCGCATCCATCGGTCTCGGAGCAGGCCGTGGACGTCGCCCTCGCCGAGTTCGGGCGGCTCGACGACGTGCTCGCGAACGCCGGGCTGTACACGGGGGGCGATTTCGTCGACACCGACCCGGCGCTGATCGGGCAGCTCGTGTCGGTCAACGTCTTCGGCGCGATGGCGACCGTGCGGGCCGCGTTGCCGCACCTGATCGCGGCCGGAACGGGGGACGTGCTGGTGACGAGCTCGGTGTCGGGGCATCAGGACATCCACTGGGAGCCCGTCTACTCCGCCACAAAGCACGCGATGCAGTCGTTCGTGCACTCCCTGCGCCGCCAGCTGGTCGGAACGGGCGTTCGCGCCGGCGCGGTGGCCCCCGGGGTCGTGCTGAACGAGCTGTGGGGGTACGCGGAGGGCGCCGACGGGGTGGAGCAGGCGGTGGGGGACCGCACGGGCATCCGCTCTGAGGACGTCGCCGACGCCGTGCTGTTCATGCTCACCCGGCCGCGGCACGTGACCGTTCGCGACCTCGTCATCCTCCCCACCGATCAGGAGATCTGATCGTGGCCGTCACGTCACCCACCACGAAGGAGCGCTCATGTTCGAGGATCTGAAGGGCCGCACCGCGGTCGTCACCGGGGGAGCCCGCGGGCTCGGCTACTCGCTCGCCACGGCGCTGGCGGGGCAGGGTGTGAAGGTGGCGCTACTCGATCTGCTCCCGATCGTGGGCGAGTCGGCTTCGCGCCTTTCGAGTGAACACGGCGTCGAGGCGCGCGGCTACGAGGTCGACGTGACGGATGCCGACGCCGTCGAGGCGGCCTTCGCCGCTGCGGAGTCCGACCTCGGGGTGCCGTCGCTGCTCGTGACCGCGGCGGGCATCACGATCTGGGGCGCGAGCGTGGACGTACCGGCGGAGGTCTGGCGGAAGGTGCTCGCGGTGAACCTCGACGGGACGTTCTTCGCGGCGCAGTCGTTCGGGCGGCGGGCGCTGGCGGCTGGAGTGCCGGCGTCGGCGGTCTTCATCTCGTCGATGTCGGCGTTCATCGTGAACCAGCCGCAGTTCCAGGCCTCGTACAACGCCTCGAAGGCGGCGGTGAGCCACCTCGCGGCGTCGCTCGCGGTGGAGTGGGCGCCGGCGGGGGTGCGGGTGAACGCGATCGCGCCGGGGTACTTCCTCTCGGACATGACGCGGGAGTTCACGGAGGCGAACCCCGAGCTCGCGGCGCAGTGGATCGGGACGATCCCGGCGGGGCGCATGGGCGAGCCGGCCGACCTGCACGGGCTCGCGCTGTACCTCGCGTCGGACGCCTCGTCGTACCTCACGGGCCAGAGCATCGTGATCGACGGCGGCTACACGGCCCTCTGACGCCCCGCCGCGCTGTCGCGAGCCCCGCCCCGCCCCGCTGGTGGCGCGACCTCCGGATCGCGCTAAAGCCCCTTGCCCCGCCAAGGAGCGGCCCTTTGCGCGACCTGGCCCGCCGGTGGCGCGGGGCCCGTCCCCGTGGTGGCGCGAGCGCCGGGTCGCGCTAAGGGCCCTTGGACTGCCGGGGAGCGGTCCTTTGCGCGACCCGAGCCGGGTGGCGCGAGCCCCGGGTTTGTGGTGACGCGAGGCCCGGGTCGATGGTGGCGTGAACCACGGATTCATGGTGATGCGAGGACAGGTCGATGGTGGCGCGAACCACGGGTTTGTGGTGATGCGAGCCCCGGCTTGGTGGTGGAGCGAGGCTCGGGTCGCGCTAAGGGCCCTTGGGCTGCCCGGGAGCGGCCCTTTGCGCGACCCGGATCCGAGCAGGGTGGGGCTGTGTGGGCGCGGGAAGGGCGCATTGAGGGTGCTCGGTGGGCACAAGAGGGTGCACCGTGGACGCACCAGGGGCGCATGGGGGGTCGCACCAGGGGGCGCACCAGGGGCAAAGTGGGACGCGCGGGGGACGCATCAGGGGCGCAGGGGCGCGCATGGGGGTCGCATCAAAGGCGCAGGGGGGCGCTCGGGGACGCGTGACATCGATGACATGGGTGTGGTAGCGTGGCGCATGACATCGATGACATGGGCGGCTGCAGAGGCGCAGCGCCAGAGCCCGCATCGGGATCCAGGAGTTTCACCGTGAGCACACCCCTCGTCGCCGGGCTCGACCTCGGCAGCACCGGCGTGAAGATCCTCGTGGCCGACGAGTCGGGCGCCGAGGTGCTGATCCGCCAGCTGCCGACGCCGTGGCGCGCGGGTGCCGCCGGCACCACCACGATGGAGGCCGCCGACCTCGTGCAGACCGTGCGCGAGCTGTTCGAGCTCGTCGCCGCCGACCTCGGCGAGCTGCGCGGCGGCGACGCCCGCATCGGCGCGGTCGCGGTGTCGGGCATGGGGGAGTCCGGTGTGGTGCTGGGCCCCGACGGCGGCGCGATCGCTCCGGCGATCGCGTGGTTCGACCCCCGCGGCGCGGAGCAGGTCGAGGCGCTGCCGCCGAGCATCCGCGAAGAGTTCGCCGGCCGCACCGGACTGCCGCTCGGCGTGCAGGTCTCGGTGATCAAGCTGCTGCACCTGCGCGACCAGGGCCTCGACCTCACCGGCGCCCGCTGGCTGAACCTGCCCGAGTTCGTCGTGGCGGCCCTCGGCGGCGAGCAGGCGGCCGAGTACTCGCTCAGCTCGCGCACCGGCCTCCTCGACCAGGACACCGGCGCCCCCTGGCCCGAGCTGCTCGCCCACCTCGGCGTCACCCCCGACTTCCTCCCGCCCTTCGTCGACGCGGGCACCCCGCTGGGTGCGGCCGACGCTGCCTGGCTGCCGGCCGCCTTCGTCGGCGCCCGTCTCACGGTCGCGGGCCACGACCACCTCGTCTCGGCCGTCTCGACGGGCGAGTTCCCGGATGACCGCTACCACGTCTCGATGGGAACCGCCGAGGTGCTGCTGCGGGTGCTCGACGCTCCGCTGCCGTTCGAGGCCCGCGAGCGGCTCGCCGACTGGCTGATCAACTGCGTGCGCCATGTCGTGCCCGGGAAGTGGGTGCTCGTCGCCGGAGTCAAGACCGGGCTGCTGATGCGCCGCACCCTGCAGCTCGTCGGCGTGAACGACCGCGCCGGCCGCGACGCCCTGGATGCCGCCGTGATGGAGCAGCCCTACGAGGGCGTGCTGCAGGCCGGCGACGTGCAGGTGTCCGGCGCGCGCAACGACGACGGCGTGCTGCGTCTCGTCGTGCAGGCCGACGGCGCCGGCCCGGCCGACCTCTTCGGTGCGGTGCTCCGGCACGGCAACGACGAACTCGCCCTGCTCGTCGAGGCGATGGACCGCGAGGTCCCGCCCGCGACCTCGGCCCTCCTCACCGGCGGCTGGGCGAGCATGCGCTCGGTGCAGCGCGCCCGGGCCGAGGTGCTGGCGGGCGTGCGCGTGTCCGACCGCTCGCAGGACACCGCCTACGGCGCCGCCGTCTTCGCCGCACGCCTCCTCGAGGCTGCGCCTACGACGACGGATGCGCGCGCCCACCGACCCGCCTGACCCACGCCGCGGCACCGCCCGCGACCGCGCCGACCGCCCACCAGGGCAGACCGCACGCCCCACGACCAGAACCACACCGAGAACCACCCCCGAACCCCACCACCCCACCAAGGAGTCCTCCCGTGAACGAACTCACCACCCTCGAGCGCCGCGCGCTCGCCAAGATCAGCACCCCTGCCGGCGGCATGCTGATCGTCGCCGCCGACCAGCGCAACGGCATGAAGGCCGTCATGAAGGACGCCCCCAACGGCGCCGAGGGCATCAGCCGCGACGAGCTGGCCGACGCCAAGAGCGACCTGCTGAAGCACCTCGGCAATGCCGCCCCGGCCATCCTGCTCGACCCCTCGACCGCCCTGCCCCGCGTGGTCGACGACGGCACACTCGACAGCGACACCGGTCTCGTGGTCGCCATGGACGAGTCGGGCTTCGCCGTCGAGAACGGCCTGAAGCGCACCCGCTACGTCGAGGGCATGACCCCCCGCAAGGTACGCGAGCTCGGTGGCGACGCCGCCAAGATGCTCTGGTACCTGCGCGCCGACCGCCGCGAGGACGAGAAGGTCGTGCTCGACGACATCGCCCGCCTCACCGCCGAGTGCGCGGCCGAGGGCGTTCTGCTGATCGTCGAGATCCTCACCTACCAGCTCGAGGACGAGAGCGACGAGGACTACGCCGACGTCTTCCCCTCGCTCATCTCGGGTGCGGCCGAGCTCAGCGTCGCCGCCGGCGCGAAGGTGCTGAAGCTGCAGTACGCGGGCTCCGCCGAGGCCGCCGCCGCCGTCACCGAGGCCGCCGCCGGCGTGCCGTGGGCCGTGCTCTCGGCCGGTGTCGACCACGCCACCTTCGTCGACCAGGTGCGCACCGCCGTCGTCAACGGCGCCCGCGGCGCCATGGCCGGCCGCTCGCTCTGGAAGGACAGCCTCTCCATCTCGTCCGAGAAGCGCGAGGAGCTGCTCACCACGAAGGCCGTTCCCCGCCTGAAGGAGCTCGCCGCGATCATCGACGAGGTGCTCGCGAACCGCGAGTAGCCCTCCCCGGGTGCCGGGCCGGGCCGCCGTAGACTCTCGTGCGGGCCCGACCCGGCGCGGGCCCGACTCCCGAGAGGGTGACAGAGCGGATGCCCGTCCCGGCGCATCCCGGTGAAGGAGCGTGCGCGTGGCGACGATGCAGGATGTGGCCGATCGCGCCGGCGTGAGCGCGAAGACCGTGTCGCGCGTGTTCAACGACGACCCGCACGTGCTGCCCGAGACCCGCGAGCGGGTGTCGGAGGCGATGCGCACGCTCAACTACGTGCCGAACGTGCTCGCCCGCACCTTCCGCGCCGGACGCTCCTCGAGCGTCGGCGTCGCGGTGCCCGACGTGGTCGACCCGTTCTTCGCCGCCGTCGTGCGCGCGGTCGAGCGGGTCTGCTCCGCCAGCGGCATCACCACGCTCGTCACGAGCATCGGCGACGACCCGGCCCGCGAGAAGCCGGTGCTCGAGGCGCTGCTGCGCACCCAGCTGATGGGCCTCGTGCTGGCTCCGGTCGCCGCCGACCACGCCTGGCTCGCGCCCTGGACCGAGCACACCCCGATCGAGTTCGTCGACCGCGCCCCGATCGACCTCGACGCCGACTCCTTCGTGGAGGACGACCGGCACGGCTCCTACCTCGCCACCCGGCACCTGCTCGAGCACGGGCACACGCGGGTCGCGTTCCTCGCCGATCAGACGCACCCACCGAGCTCGCGCCGGCGTCTCGCGGGCTACACCGAGGCGCTGGCCGACGCCGGTCTGCCGCTCGACGAGCGCCTGATCGCCTTCGACGCGGGCAGCGACGACGGGGCGGCCCGCGAGCTCGAACGGCTCCGCCGGTTGACGGATGCCCCCACCGCCGCCTTCTCGTCGAACGCCCGTGTCACGATGCACGCGTTCTCGGCGCTGAAGGACGCGGGCACGGCCTTCGTCGGCTTCGGCGACTTCCCGATGGCGGATCGGCTGACGCCCTCCGTCAGCGTCATCGACCAGGACCCGGCGCGTCTCGGCCGCCTCGCGGCGACCCGCGCCCTCGAACGGTTCAACGCGCCGAAGGCCCGCTACGAGGCTTCGACCGTCGTGCCGGTCGGACTCACGGTGCGCCGCAGCTGCGGCTGCCCCTAGGGAGCAGCCGCAGGGCGCGAGGTCAGCGTCAGTAGCGCTCGCGCGGCGGGCGGGACTCGCGGTCGCCGCGCTCGGGGCGCTTCGCCGAGCTGCCGAAGCGGTCGGGCTTCAGCTCGATCAGCTTGCCGCTGATCCGGGTGTCCTTCAGGCGTCGCAGGGTGTCGGCGGGCAGATCGGCCGGCAGCTCGACGAGCGAGAAGTCGGGGCGGATCTGGATGGCGCCGAAGTCCTCGCGGCGGAGGCCGCCCTCGTTCGCCAGCGCGCCGACGATCTGGCGCGGTTCGACCATCTGGCGCTTGCCGACCGCGATGCGGTAGGTGGCCTTGGGGCCGCCACCGCCGCGCGAGCCGCGGTCACGGTCGCCGTCTCCGTCGGAGTAGCGGTCGCGCGAGGAGCGGTCGGGCCGGCCGCCGCGGTCGGAGCCGCCGCGCTCGGCGCGCTCCCCGCGGTCGCGCTCGCGCTCGACGGCCTGCGAGCGACGCTCGTCCTCGGCCGAGAGCAGCAGCGGCGTGCCGCCCTGCGCCACCACGGCGAGTGCCGCGGCCACGTCGGCCTCGGGCACGTCGTGGTGCGAGACGTAGTGCCCGACGATGTCGCGGAAGGTCTGGATCTGCTCCGGCTCCGCGAGCGCCGCCGTGATGGCGTCGTCGAAGCGCGTCAGCCGCGTCGCGTTGACGTCGTCGACCGTGGGGAGCCGCATCTCGGTGAGCGGCTGCCGCGTCGCCTTCTCGATGGCGGCGAGCATCCGTCGTTCACGAGGGGTGACGAAGCTGATCGCGTCGCCGGTGCGACCCGCGCGGCCGGTGCGCCCGATGCGGTGCACGTACGACTCGGTGTCGATCGGCAGGTCGAAGTTGACGACGTGGCTGATGCGCTCGACGTCGAGCCCGCGGGCGGCGACGTCGGTGGCCACGAGGATGTCGAGCTTGCCCGACTTCAGCTGGTTCACCGTGCGCTCGCGCTGGGCCTGAACGACGTCGCCGTTGATTGCGGCGGCGGTGTACCCGCGGGCACGCAGCTTCTCGGCGAGCGTCTCGGTCTCGTTCTTCGTGCGCGTGAACACGATCATGCCCTCGAAGTTCTCGGTCTCGAGGATGCGCGTCAGGGCGTCGACCTTCTGCGGGTACGACACGATCAGGTAGCGCTGCGCGATGCTCGCCGAGGTCGTGGTGGTGCTCTTGATCGTGATCTCTTCGGGATCGTGCAGGTGCTGCTTGGAGATGCGGCGGATCTGCGCGGGCATGGTGGCCGAGAACAGGGCCACCTGCTTGGTGTCGGGGGTGTCGGCGAGGATCGTCTCGACGTCTTCGGCGAAGCCCATCTTGAGCATCTCGTCGGCCTCGTCGAGCACGAGGAAGCGCAGCTCGCTGAGGTCGAGTGTGCCCTTCTCGAGGTGGTCCATGATGCGGCCGGGGGTGCCGACGACGATGTGCACGCCGCGGCGGAGCGCGGAGAGCTGCACGCCGTAGCCCTGCCCGCCGTAGACGGGGAGCACGTGCACGCCCTTGAGGTGCCCCGCATACTTCTCGAACGCCTCGCAGACCTGCAGGGCGAGCTCGCGGGTGGGCGCGAGCACGAGGGCCTGGGGAGTCTTCTGGGAGAGGTCGAGCCGGGAGAGGATCGGCAGCGCGAACGCGGCCGTCTTGCCGGTGCCGGTCTGGGCGAGGCCGACGACGTCGCGGCCGGCCAGCAGGGTGGGGATGGTGGCGGCCTGGATGGCCGAGGGGGTCTCGTAGCCGACGTCCTTGAGCACCTTCATCACCGGGTCGCTGAGGCCCAGGTCGGCGAAGGTCGTCTGCTCGCGGGCGTCGAGCGCCTCGTCGGGCGCGGTGGTACTGGATGATGCCATGCCTCAACGGTACCGCCTCGCCCTGTGCCCTCCGTGTTACCGGGGTGCTACGGCCGATTTTCGTGGGATGCGGTGCGGGCGCTACCGTGAGCGTGTGACCAGCGAATCCGACGCGACACCACCCCTTCCCACCGACGACGACCGCCGCAGCGTGAGCCACGAGGTCGATCTCGACCTGCGCTCCGACGTGCGCCTGCTGGGCGCGCTGCTCGGCCGCGTGCTCACCGAGGCGGGCGGCGAGGAGCTGCTGGCCGACGTCGAGCGGCTGCGCGGGCTCGTGATCCGCGCCTACGAGCAGGGCGGCGGAGCCTCGCTCGACGACGCCGAGGCGCTCGTCGCCTCGTTCGGCCAGGAGCGCGCCGAGCAGGTCGCCCGTGCCTTCACCTGCTACTTCCACCTCTCCAACCTCGCCGAGGAGCACCACCGGGTGCGCGTGCTGCACGCCCGTCCCGCCACCGGTGCCGACTCGCTGCCGGCGGCGGTGCAGCGCATCGTCGACGAGGTCGGTGCCGAGGAGGCCGCCGAGCGGCTGCGAACGATGCGGTTCCACCCGGTGCTGACCGCGCATCCGACCGAGGCCCGGCGCCGTGCCGTGGCGTCGGCCATCCGGCGCATCAGCGAGCTGCTCGCCGAGCGCGACGGAGCCGGCCAGGAGTCGGTGCTGCTCGCCGACAACGAGCGCCGGCTGCTCGAGGAGATCGACGTGCTCTGGCGCACCTCGCCGCTCCGCACAACCCGCCCCACGCCCCTCGACGAGGTGCGCACGGCGATGTCGATCTTCGACCAGACGCTCTTCCAGGTCGTGCCCCGGGTGTACCGGATGCTCGACGACTGGCTGCTCGGAGCGGACGCCGGTCGCGTGCCGGCCGAGGCGCCGGCCTTCCTCCGCCTCGGCTCGTGGATCGCCGCCGACCGCGACGGCAACCCCTTCGTCACCGCCGACGTCACCAAGGCCGCCGCCGCGATCGCCTCCGAGCACGTGCTGCTCGGCCTCGAGCACGTCACCAGCCGGATCGGCCGCACGCTGACCCTCGACGCCGCGGACACCCCCGCGAGCGACGAGCTCCGCGAGCTGGCCGCGAGCCAGGAGCAGATGGCCGGGCAGATCACCTCGGGCATCGGCACCCGTGCCCCCAACGAGCCGCACCGGCGGGTGCTGCTGGTGGTGGCGGAGCGCCTCGCGGCGACTCGGCGGGACGAGCATCCGCTCGCCTACCACCGCCCCGAGGAGCTGCTCGCCGACCTGCTCGTGGTGCAGCGGTCGCTCAGCGCCGGGGGAGCGCACCGCAGCGCCAACGGGGAGCTGCAGAACCTGATCTGGCAGGTGGAGACCTTCGGCTTCCACCTGGCCGAGCTCGAGGTGCGCCAGCACTCGCAGGTGCATCGGAAGGCCCTCGCCGACGTGCGGGCGGGCGGCGAGCTCGACGAGATGACCGTCGAGGTTCTCGAGGTCTACCGCACCATCGCCTACCTGCAGGAGCGCTACGGCGTGCGGGCGTCGCGGCGCTACATCGTCTCGTTCACGCAGTCGTCGGAGGACATCGCGACGGTCTACGCGCTGGCCGAGGCCGCGCTCGGATCGGCCGAGGCAGCCCCCGTGCTCGACGCCATCCCGCTGTTCGAGACCTTCGACGACCTGAACGCATCGACCCGCATCCTCGCCGAGATGATCGAGCTGCCCCCGGTGCAGGAGCGGCTCGCCGCGACCGGGCGGAAGCTCGAGGTGATGCTCGGCTACTCCGACTCCTCGAAGGACGTCGGGCCCGTGTCGGCCACGCTCGCGCTCTACGACGCGCAGGCCCGCATCTCGCGCTGGGCCGCCGAGAACGACATCGAGCTGACCCTGTTCCACGGCCGCGGCGGTGCCCTCGGCCGCGGCGGCGGGCCCGCCAACGAGGCCGTGCTCGCGCAGCCTCCGGGATCGGTCGAGGGCCGCTTCAAGCTCACCGAGCAGGGCGAGGTGATCTTCGCGCAGTACGGCGACAAGACCATCGCGGCCCGGCACATCGAGCAGATGGCCGCGGCCACCCTGCTCGCCTCGAGCCCCGCGAACGAGGAGCGCAACCGCGTCGCCGCCGAGGAGTTCGCCGACGTGGCGTCCGCCCTCGACGTGGCCTCGCGCCGGCGCTTCTTCGAGCTCGTCAAGGCCGAGGGCTTCGCGCCCTGGTTCGCGCAGGTCACCCCGATGGAGGAGGTGGGCCTGCTCGCCCTCGGCTCCCGGCCGGCCCGTCGCGGGCTCTCGGTGGAGTCGCTCGAAGACCTCCGCGCCATCCCGTGGGTGTTCGCCTGGACCCAGGCCCGCATCAACCTCACCGGCTGGTTCGGTCTCGGCTCGGCGCTCGCCGCGGTCGGCGACGTCGAGCGCCTGCGCACCGCCTACGCCCGCTGGCCGCTGTTCGCCTCGATGATCGACAACGTCGAGATGTCGCTGGCGAAGACGGATGCGCGCATCGCCGCGAGCTACCTCGAGCTCGGCGACCGCGACGACCTCGCCGCCCTGGTGCGCGAGGAGATGGAGCTCACCCGCGAGTGGGTGGCGCAGACGAGCGGGCACACCTCGATCCTCGAGGACCGCCCGGTGCTGCGCCGCGCCGTGCGGCTGCGGAGCCCCTACGTCGACGCGCTGTCGCTGCTGCAGCTGCGCGCGCTCCGCGAGGTGCGGGCGACGGGGAGCACGAACCCGGACGACGCACCGCACCGCCTCCTACTGCTGACCGTGAACGGGATCGCCGCCGGCCTGCAGAACACCGGATGATGGAGAGATGGTCCGAACCGCGCTCTCCGTCATCGCCGGCGCGACCGTCGTCGGCTTCGCCGCGCTGACCGCACTGGCGCCGCCGCCCCTGCCCGTCGAGTCCCCGTTCGAGCAGGAGATCGAGGTGGCGCAGGCGGCCGCCGGCCCCGACTCGGTCGGGCAGACGTTCACCGTGCCCGGCGGGGTGGCGGGAGCATCCGTCGCCCGTGACTCGTACGACGCCGTCTCGGGTCTGCAGAACCTCTCGAAGGGCAGCACCAACCGCGACTGGGCGGTGCTCGTGCTCTACATGGCCGGCTTCCCGACGAGCGAGTCGAACATCACGGTGATGATGCGGTGGATGCGCCAGGAGAACGGCCCCGACGACTGGTGGCTGCGCAACAACCCGCTGAACAACGGCTGGGGCTCGGGCGGCGGCTCGGGGCTCGGCAGCTACGACACGCTCGTGACGGCGGCGGCGAACGTGGGCAACGCGCTGCACGGCAACCCGGGGTACTCGGCGATCGTGGCGGGGTTCTCGACCTCGGCGCCGACGGGGCAGATCGAGGCGGCCATCTGGGCGTCGCCCTGGGCGACCTCGCACTACGGCAACGGCTCGCACTGGTCGCAGTCGCCGGTGCCCGTGTACGCGTCGCCGCCCGGCACCTGGGGCTGAGCGGCTTTCGCTAGCGTGGGGGCATGACCTCCGCACCCCTCCGCACCGCTGTCATCGGCTACGGCCTCGGCGGGCGCGTCTTCCACACGCCGTTCCTCGCGGCGTCGCCCGACTATTCGCTCGACGGGGTCGTGACGGGTTCACCTGAGCGGGCGGCGGCGGTGCGCGAGCAGTACGGCGACATCGTGATCCCGGATGCGGATGCCCTCCTCGCCCGCGCCGGTGACTTCGACGTGGTGGTCGTCACCACCCCGAACGCCACCCACGCGCCGCTCGCGCACCGGGCCCTGGATGCCGGACTGCACGTCGTCGTCGACAAGCCCTTCGCCCTGACCGCGGCCGACGCCACCGCACTCGTGGAGCACGCCGCGGCGGTGGGCCGCACGATCTCGGTCTTCCACAACCGGCGCTGGGACGGCGACTTCCTCACGGTGCGCCGCGTGATCGACGAGGGACTCGTCGGGTCTGTGCGGGTGTTCGAGTCGGCGTTCGAGGTGTGGAAGCCGACGCTCGGCGCCAAGAAGTGGAAGGAGGGCGCGGCGGCCGCCGACGGCGGGGGAGTGCTCTTCGACCTCGGTCCGCACGTCGTCGACCAGGCGCTGCAGCTGTTCGGGCCCGTCGCCGAGGTGCACGCCGAGCTCGACGCGCGGCGCGACGGCGCGGTGGCCGACGACGACGCCTTCGTGACACTGCGGCACGAGAACGGCGTGCGCTCGCGCCTCTGGACGAGCGTCGTGGCGCCGTCGCCCCGCCCGCGGTTCCGGGTGATCGGCTCGTCGGCGGTGTTCGCGACCCGGGGGCTCGACCCGCAGGAGGCGCAGCTCGCGGGCGGCGCGACCCCCGGCGACCCGGGCTACGGCCTCGAGGGCGCGGCGGTCGGGGTGCTCTCGCGACCCGGCGCGCCCGACGAGGAGCTTCCGCTGGACGCCGGCGACTACCCGGCCTTCTACCGCGGTTTCGCGGCCGCCGTGCTCGCGGGCGAACCCGTGCCGGTCGCGCCCGAGGACGCCGTCGAGGTGCTGCGGATCATCGAGGAGGCGCACCGGCAGGGGCGGTAGGGGGCGACCTCCGACATACTGGACGGAGGACTCGACCCGAACGGCTCCGACCTCCGCACGACCGCTCCCCTCAGGAAGGCCGCTCTTTGTTCCCGTTCGACTCCCTCATCATCGTCGCCGTCGTCGGCATCGTGGTGCTGATCGCGCTGATCGTGGTCATCACCCTGCTCCGCGGCATCAAGGTCGCCAAGCCCGACGAGGCGATCATCGTCACCTCGCGCCAGAAGGCCGTCAAGTCGGGCCAGACCGCGCTGGAGGAGACCGAGAACGCCGGCCAGCGCGTCGTCTTCGGCTCGCGCGTGTTCGTCAAGCCCATCGTCGAGGCCCACTTCAAGCTCTCGCTGCGCAGCCGGCAGCTGAACGTGCAGGCGACCGCCCAGACGAAGGACGCCATCACCATCAAGGTGAACGCCGTCGCCGTGGTGAAGGTCGGTGGCTCCGAGTCGATGGTGCGCGCCGCCGCCCAGCGCTTCCTGAACCAGCAGGACCAGATCGAGACCTCCACCGAGGAGGTGCTCTCGGGTTCCGTGCGCTCCATCGTCGGCCAGCTGACGGTGACCGAGATCATCACGAACCGCCAGGCCCTGCAGGGCCAGGTGCTCGACGCCGTGCGCGAATCGCTCGACGTGCAGGGCCTGCAGATCGACACGCTCCAGATCAAGGAGATCGACGACGACAACGGCTACATCCGCGACCTCGGTCGTGCCGAGGCCGCCCGCGTGAAGCAGGTCGCCGAGGTCGCCGAGTCGGTGGCCCGCCGCACCTCCGAGGAGGCCCGGATCGAGGCCGACCAGGCCGTCGCCGAGCAGCAGCGCAAGCTCGACCTGCGGAACGCCGAGATCCAGAAGGAGACCGACAAGGCCCGCGCCGAGGCCGCCGCCTCCCGCCCGCTGGCCGAGGCGATCTCGCAGCAGGAGGTCATCGCGCAGCAGGAGATCACCGCCGGGAAGCGCGTGGGCCTGCGCAAGCAGGAGCTCGACGCCGAGATCCGCGCCGTGGCCGACGCCGAGGCGTACTCGCTGGAGAAGAAGGCGCAGGCCGACGCGGCCGCCGCCGTCGCCGCCGCGGTCGCCGAGCGCGACCGCCGCAAGGCGCAGGCCGAGGCCGTCGAGGCCGAGGGCATCGCCGAGCGCAACCGCCGCCGCAGCGCGGCCGAGGCGACCGAGGCCGAAGGTGTGGCCGAGAAGAACCGCCGTATCGCCGCCGCCGAGGCGCTCCGGGCCGAGGGTGAGGCCGAGGCCAACTCGATCCGCGTCAAGGGTGCCGCCGAGGCGGAGGCCACGCGCGCCCAGGCCGACGCCCTCGAGGAGCGCGCCGACGACCTGCTGCGCCAGCAGGTGATCGGGCAGCTGCCCGCGATCGTGCGCGCGGCCTCCGAGCCGCTCGCCGCGATCACGAACATGACGGTCATCTCCAACGACGGCAACGGCGTCGAGCAGGTCGGCGGCAACGTCGCGAGCCAGCTTGCCTCGTCGATGCAGATCGTGAAGGACCTCGTGGGCATCGACATCGCCGAGATCGTCACCGGCCGCGCCTCGGGCGCCGCCGCCGGTGCGGCCGCGGGCCGAGCCCTGGTCGACGCGGGCGCCGCCCCCGCCGCCCCGCGCACGGCCCCCAGCCCCGACGCCGCCATCTGAGCGGGACCGCCACCATTCGATCCGGGCGCCGCCCCTCCACGCCTAGGCGGGAGGGGCGGCGCCCGGTAGCGTGAGCGCCATGGCTAGTGAGGCGACCACGGTCGACGTCGACGGACCGCACGGCACCCGCGAGGTGCGCATCTCGAGCCCGTCGCGGCTCGTCTTCCCCGAGGCGGGCATCACCAAGCTCGGCCTCGCCGAGTACCACATCGCCGTGGGGGAGGCCTTCCTCGCCGCCAACGGCGACCGGCCGATCTCGCTGCAGCGCTTCGGCGGCGACATCCACGGCGACCAGTTCTTCTCGAAGAACCCGCCGAAGGGCGCGCCCGACTACGTGCGCTCGGAGACGGTGACCTACCCGAGCGCCCGGGCGCATCCGCAGATCGTCATCGACGAGACCGCCGTGACGGTCTGGGCGGTGCAGATGAACACGGTCGTCTTCCACCCCTGGGCCTCGCGGGCCGAGACGAGCGACTTCCCCGACCAGCTGCGCATCGACCTCGACCCGCAGCCCGGCACCGACTTCGGCGACGCCGTGCCGATCGCCTTCGAGCTGCGGACGGTGCTCGCCGACGCCGGCCTCGAGGCCTTCATCAAGACCTCCGGCAACCGCGGCCTGCACGTCTTCGCGCCGATCGAGCCGACCCGGGAGTTCCTCGACGCGCGGCACGCCGTGATCGCGGCCGCCCGCGAGCTCGAACGGCGGATGCCCGAGCAGGTCACCACGAACTGGTGGAAGGAGGAGCGCGGGCAGCGCGTCTTCGTCGACTTCAACCAGGCCAACCGCGACCGCACCATGGCGGGTGCGTACAGCCCGCGGGCGCTCGCGCACGCTCCCGTCTCCTGTCCGATCGGCTGGGACGAGCTGCCGGGCGCCGACCCCACGGCGTTCACCGTGCTGACGGTGCCCGAGCGGCTGCGCACGGTGGGGGACCCGTGGGCGGGGATGGCCGAGCGTCCGGGAACCATCGACGTGCTGCTGGAGTGGTGGGCGCGCGACCTCGAGTCGGGGCTCGGAGAGCTGCCGTTCCCGCCCGACTACCCGAAGATGCCCGGCGAGCCGCCGCGCGTGCAGCCGAGCCGCGCCCGGCACGACGACTGAGGCGGGTCGCGGGGGGAGCGGGCCTAGATCAGCACGTCGCCGAGGTCGTACGCGATCGGCCGGTCGAGCTGTTCGAAGGTGCACGAGCGCGCCTCGCGGTCGGGCCGCCAGCGCTCGAACTGCACCGTGTGGCGGAAGCGCATGCCCTCCATCTGGTCGTAGCGCACCTCCGCGACGAGCTCGGGCCGCAGCTTCACGAACGACACGTCCTTGCCCGAGGAGAAGCGGCTGCGCTCGCCCTCGCCGAGCACCGGGTGCCCCTCGGCGTCGCGCTCGACGTACGGCTCCAGCTCGTCGATCAGCTCGAGCCGGCGCTTGTCGGTGAACGCCGAGGCGCCGCCGACCCCGCGCAGGTCGCCTCGGCCGTCGCCGTCGTAGAGCCCGAGCAGCAGCGAGCCGACGCCGTGGCCGCTGGCGTGGATGCGGTAGCCCGTCACGACGACGTCGGCCGTGCGGTGGTGCTTCACCTTCAGCATCACCCGCTTGCCCGGCGCGTAGGCCGCCGCGAGCGGCTTCGCGACGACACCGTCGAGCCCGGCGCCCTCGAATTCCTCGAGCCAGCGCCGGGCGAGCTCGACGTCGGCCGTGGTGCGCGAGAGGTGGAACGGGGCCGGCAGGCCGGCGGCGAGCTGCTCGAGCGCGTCGCGGCGGGCCGAGAACGGCTGCTCGAGCAGCGACTCGTCACCCCGCTCGAGCAGATCGAACGCGACGAAGAGCGCCGGCGTCTCGACGGCGAGCTTGGCCACGCGCGAGGCCGCGGGGTGGATGCGCTGCGAGAGCGCCTCCCAGTCGAGCTTCGCCCGGGCGCCCCCGCCCCCTCCTCCTCCTCCTCCTCCTTCGACGTCGATCGGCACGACGATCTCGCCGTCGAGCACACAGGGCCCGGGCAGGATGCGCGCCAGCGCCTCGGTGAGCTCGGGGAAGTAGCGGGTGAGCGGCTTCGATCCGCGGCTGCCGATCTCGACCCCCGCCGCCGTGCCGGAGCCGTCGTAGGAGATGACGCCGCGGAAGCCGTCCCACTTCGGCTCGTAGACGAGCCCGCCCTCGACGCTCTCAGGCGCCGGGACGGCGGGGACGGCCTTGGCCAGCATCGGCGCGATCGTGCTCATGCCTCGATCATGGCCCCGTCACGCCGCCGGGGCCAGGGTGCCGCCCGACAGAGGGGTGGCGGATGCGCGGCACCGGCATACCGTGAAGGGATGGGCGCGAGAGAACTGTGGCTGGTGCGGCACGGCGAGAGCAGGGCGAACGTGCTGGCCACGGCCGCCCAGGAGGCCGGCGACGAGCTGATCGAGGTCGAGTGGCGCGACGCCGACGTGCCGCTCTCGCCCCTCGGCGAGCAGCAGGCGGCGGCCCTCGGCGCCTGGATCGCCGAGCACGCCGCGTTCGGCGTGCCGAACACCGTGTGGAGCTCCTCCTACCTGCGGGCCCGCCAGACCATCGAGATCGCACTCGCCGAGGCGGGGGTCGAGCTGACCCCGCGCGTCGACGAACGGCTGCGCGACCGGGAGCTCGGGATCCTCGACCGGCTGACGGCGGTCGGCGTCGAGGCCCGGTTCCCCGCCGAGGCGGAGCGGCGCCGGTGGCTCGGCAAGTTCTACTACCGACCGCCGGGCGGCGAGTCCTGGGCCGACGTGGCGCTGCGCATCCGCTCGTTCCTGAGGGACGTGGACGACGTCGACGACGAGGGCACCGCGCTGGTGGCCGCGCACGACGCCGTCGTCATGCTGTTCCTCTACGTCTGCGGCGAGATGGGCGAGGAGGAGATCCTCGACTTCGCGCACGGCCACACTGTCACGAATGCCTCCGTGACCCGGCTGGTGCGCCCCTCGGGGCAGGGCCGGTGGCGGGTCGCGACGTTCGCCGAGCACGAGCACCTCGACGCCCTGGCGGCGCCGACCGAGCATCCGGGAGACACCGATGAGCAGTGACCAGAGCGATTCGACGACGGCCGAGACCACGGCTCAGGATGCGCGGCCGCCCGTCGTCGTCACCCCGGCCGTGCTTCGTGAGTGGCCGCTGCCCGGCCCTGGCGCGTCGAAGTACGACCGGGGCCAGGTGCTCGTCGTGGGTGGCGACCGCCGCTCGCCCGGAGCCGCGATGCTCGCCGCCGAGGCCACCCTGCGGGTCGGCGCGGGGCGGTTGACCATGGCGCTCGCCGAGAGCGTCGCGCTGACGGCCGCCGTCGCGCTGCCCGAGTCGGGCGTCGTGCCCCTGCCCGAGCGCTCGGGGCACATCGACGGCGCCTCCCTCGACGAGGCCGCCGACGACCTCGGCTCGGCCGATGCCGTGCTGATCGGGCCCGGTCTCGATGACGCCGATGAAGCCACGCGGATGCTCGACCGTCTGCCCGGGCTCGTCGGGGAGTCGACCGTGGTGCTCCTGGACGCCTACGCGCTCGGCGTGCTGCCCGACTCGTCGGCGCGCCAGGCGCTCGCCGGCCGCCTGGTGCTGACGCCGAACGTGGGCGAGGCCGGACGGCTGCTCGCGGCGACCGACGACGCCGAGCTCGCCGAGGGAGACGACCCCGACCTCGGCGAGGTCGCCCGCGCGGTCGCCCGGGAGTACGGCGCCGTCGTGTCGTGCCAGAACCGCATCGCCCACCCCGACGGCCGCCTCTGGATCGTCGGTACCGGACACGGCGGGCTCGGCACCTCCGGCAGCGGCGACGTGCTCGCCGGGGCGATCACCGGGCTCTGCGCCCGGGGCGCCTCGCTCGAGCAGGCGGCCGTCTGGGCGACGCACGCCCACGCGGCGGCGGGGGACCGGCTGGCGGTGCGGGTGGGGCCGCTGGGGTTCCTGGCGAGCGAGCTGCTCTCCGAGCTGCCGCGGGTGCTGGTCGAGGTCGGCTGAACGGAGCCGGCCGGCCTCGCGGCGCCGCGCCGCGGCTTCGCTCAGTGGGACCGGTGCAGCGCGATCAGCTGCTCGGCCGAGTGGGCGAGGTGCTCGCGCACGGCGGGTTCGCCGCGCATCCGGATGCCCTCGAGCAGCCGATCATGCTGCTCGACCATCTCGTCGGCCGGGAGCAGGGGCCGCAGCTGGTTCAGGAAGAGCAGCAGCTCGCTCTCGAGCTGGGCGTGCGCCTCGGTGATGCGGGGGCTGCCGGCCGAGGCCACGAGCGCGTGGTGCAGGGCGGCGTGGGCGCTCTCGATGGCTCGGTGGTCGTCGGGGTGCCGCTCGCAGAGCTCGCGGAGCGCGGTGTTCGCGGCCACCAGTTCGGCCGGCAGGGGGAGCGGTGCTCCGACGGGTGTCCCGGTGCGCCGCCGCAGCAGGGCGACCGCCTCGCCCTCGAGAGCGGAGCGGTACTCCATCAGCGCGCGCACGTCGTCGTCGGAGAAGTCGCGCACGCGGGCACCCTTGTAGGGCTCGAACGTGACGAGGCGCTGCGCCGCGAGCAGCTGCAGGGCCGCGCGCACGGTGTGCCGGTTGACGCCGTGCTCGGCCGAGAGCGTCTCCTCGCGGAGGGCCTGGCCCGGGGCGAGCCGGGCGTCGAGGATGAGCTCGCGTAGCGCGCCGGCTACGGTCTGCACCGCGGTCGACGGGGAGGCGGAGGCGGGCACGCTCCCGAGGCTAGCGCGAGCGGGCGCGCGGCGGGCGTTCGTGGGAAGGTGAATCCATGCCGACCGACGACTCCGCCCTCGCCCGCCCGAATCCGCCGGGCAGCGCGAGCCCCACGCCCACCGACCTCGGGCCCACCGACCCCGGGCACACCGACCCCGCGTCGCGCCCGAGCCTGCGCTCGATGCTGACCGACAAGTTCGGCCAGCTCGCGCTGCGGAGCCTGCAGATCATCGTGGTGCTGATCCTCGCCACCGTGGTGGTGTTCGCGCTGGTGCAGCTGAAGCTCGTGGTCATCCCGCTGCTGATCGCGATCATCCTCGCCGCGGCGGTGAGCCCCGTGCTGCGCTGGCTGAAGCACCACGGCTTCTCGGCGATGATGGCGACCTGGGTCACGCTGGTCGCGGCGATCCTGGTGTTCGGCGGGCTGATCACGCTGATCGTCTTCGCCGTGCGCGGGCAGTGGGACGAGCTCGGCAAGCGCGCCTCGGAGGGCGTGGACAACCTGCAGGGCTTCGTCAGGAACCTGCCCTTCGACATCGACCAGTCGCAGATCGAGGACGCGAAGAACTCGGCCCTCGACTTCCTCACCAGCAGCCAGTTCGGCTCGGGGGCGCTCGCCGGGGTCTCGGCGGCCGGCGAGGTCATCACCGGAGCGGTGCTGGCGATCGTCATCCTGTTCTTCTTCATGAAGGACGGGCCGCAGATCTGGGCCTTCCTGCTGAAGCCGTCCAAGGGCTACCGGCACGAGCGCGGGGAGCGCATCGGCCACACCGCGGTGCGCACCCTCGGCGGGTACATCCGCGGCACGGCCGTCGTCGCGCTCGTCGACTCGGTCGCGATCGGCGTGGGCGTCGCGATCGTCGGCGTGCCGCTGGCTCTGCCGCTCGCGATCATCGTCTTCGTCGGAGCCTTCATCCCGCTGATCGGTGCGACGCTGGCCGGCGTGCTGGCGGCGCTGGTGGCGCTCGTCGCCAACGGCCCGGTGGCCGCGCTCGTCGTCGTGGGCATCGTGATCGCCGTGAACCAGCTCGAGGGCAACTTCCTGCAGCCGGTCGTCATGGCGCAGTCGCTGAAGCTGCACCCCCTGGTCATCCTGGTGGCCCTGACCGCGGGCACCATCCTCGGCGGCATCGTCGGGGCCGTGCTGTCCGTGCCGATCGCGGCGGTCGGCTGGGCGATCATCAAGGTCTGGAACGGGCCGGCTCCCGAGCCCGAGCCGCACCCGAAGCGCAGGAAGAAGAACCGGGCGCCGAAGGCCGAGCCGCCGACGACGGAGGCCGTGGCGTAGCGCCGTCGTCGCGCACGAGAGAACGCCCGGCCCCGCGTGTCAGCGGAGGCCGGGCGTTCTGTTCTCGGGCCCCTACTTCTTGACGATCGCCCGAACCAGCAGGCCGATGCCGGTTCCGACGGCGGCGACCACGACGGCCGCGGTCACGGTGGTCTTCTTGTGGGTGACCACGGCCTTCTTCGGGTCGGCCTTGAAGTCGTCGACGATCACCTCGGCGCGCGCCGGAACGTCGAGCCGGTGCTCGATCTCGTCGACCAGCCCGGCCAGCTGCGCCCGGGTCGCGGCGATGTCGGCCTGCAGCTCGGCCCGGCTGCGCTGGGGCGCCTCGGCCTTCGCGTCACCGTCGGCGTCGGCCGGGCCGGCGTCGGAGTGGTCGTGCGGCCGCATGGTGCGGGCGGTCGCGACACCGCGGGCCACCTCGGAGATGGCCTTGGGCACCGACAGCTCGTCGCTCGACTTCTTCTTCGCCATGGAGGGTCCTTCCCGGGAGGTCAGTGCGAGCGTACCTTGCCGATGAGGTCGCCCGCCTTGTCGGCGGCCTTGCCCGCGACCTGCTCGACGGCGTCGCCGGCGCTCTGCACGGCCGACTGCACGTGGTCGTCGTGCCAGAGCTGCTGGGCCTTGTCGCGGATCTGCTCGTAGCGGCGGCGTCCGGCGCGGGCGCCGACCACGTAGCCGGCGGCGAAGGCGACGATGACGAGGATCTTCTTCATGAGTGCTGTCCGTTCAGTTCGCGGATGCGGTGCGAGACCGCCCTTCCCCCCATCGTTCTCCGGTCGGCGGCATCCGCAAAGGGCTCCCGGCGCTTTCCCCGGGGTTCACGGCACGACGATCGCGGGCTCGGTCGCCGCCAGCTCGGCCTCGATGCCGATCTCGGCCAGCACGACCTCGCCGGCCAGCTGCGCGCCCGGCCCCTGGAGCAGCCCCGCCTTGATGCCGCCGAAGGTCACCGTGACGTCGGCGGGCAGCACGACCTCGTCGGCGACCGCGCCGGTGTCGGGGTCGACGCCGCTCGGCAGATCGACGGCCACGATCAGCGGTGCGCCGTCGCCCGCGGCGATCCGGTTCAGGATGCCCGCCACCACCTCACGCGCCGCCCCTCGCAGCGCCGGTGCCGCCGCCGTGCCGGTGCCGAGGATCCCGTCGACGACGACGTCGCCCTGCACCGCGACCCGCGCGGCCTCCGTCTCCTCGCGCGACCGCACCCCGACGCCCGCGGCCTCCGCCGCGGCGCGGCCGCCCTCGTGCACCCGCGTCCCCACCCGGATCGCCTCCACCACGATCCCCGTCCCGCCCGCGGCCCCCGTCCCGCCCGCCAGCTCGGCCCCCGCGAACAACGCGTCACCCCCGTTCGACCCCGAGCCGACGAGCAGCACGACCCGCCACGGCCGTCCGCCGGGCGGAGGCGGGAGCGCGCCGAGCTGCTCGACGATCTCCTGCGCCAGCGCGTGCGAGGCGCGCTCCATCAGCGGCTCGCCCGCCTCGAGGTGCGGGCGCTCGGCGTCGCGGACGGCCTGGGCGGTGTAGCCGGTTCTCATGCGATCATCCTCGGCCGTGCATCCGTCGCCCGCAATCACGCCGGGAGCGGGGAGCAGGACCCGACCCGGCGTACGGTCGTCGGCGTGCAGACCTTCTTGCCCTATCCCGACTTCCGCGCCAGCGCCCGCGCGCTCGACCGGGCCCGCCTCGGCAAGCAGCGCGTCGAGGCGCTGCAGGTGCTGCGGGCGGTGACGATCCCGACCTACGGCTGGCGCAACCACCCGGCCGCGAGGATGTGGCGCGGCTACCTGCCGGCGCTGACGAAGTACGCCCTCGAGGTCACCGACGAGTGGATCGAGCAGGGCCACGCCGACACCGTGCGCCCGCAGGTGCTCGCCTTCGCGCCCGGGGTGGACGCCCTGCCGCAGAGCGCCCTCGTGCTGCCACCGTGGATCGGTGACGAGGCCTTCCACCTCAGTCACCGCTCGAACCTGGTGCGCAAGGATCCCGAGTTCTACGGCGAGCTGTTCCCCGGCGTCCCGGCCGATCTGCCGTACGTCTGGCGCGGAGAGACCGACCCGGAGGCATTCGAAAGCGCCCCATAGGGCCGTCATAGGAGGCGCATAGCCGAAGCGGCATGAATAGGGACATCCGTTCACGTCCCGTTCACTGGAGCCCCTCATGACCTATGCCGTCCTCGTCGCCCTCGACCTCCTGATGGTCGGGATCCTGACCTTCGGCCTCTACTTCCGCCGCCACCACCGCCGCGACCTCGTGGTCGCCTTCCTCGGCGTCAACGTCGGCGTGCTGGCCGTCTCGATGGTGCTCGGCTCGAGCACGATCGGCGCCGGCCTCGGGCTCGGACTCTTCGGGGTGCTGAGCATCATCCGCCTGCGCAGCGACGAGATCGCCCAGCACGAGGTCGCCTACTACTTCTCGGCCCTCGCCCTGGGCCTCCTCGCCGGTCTCGGCAGCACGCTGAGCGTGCTCTCGATCAGCCTGATGGTGCTCATCCTCGCCGTGATGTTCGTCGGCGACAGCCGCCGACTGTTCCCGCGGCACCGCCAGCAGAGCATCGTGCTCGACCGCGCCTTCACCGACGAGCCGGCGCTCACCGCGCACCTCGAGCAGCTGCTCGGCGGGCGGGTGAAGCAGGTGCAGGTGAAGAGCCTCGACCTGGTGAACGACACGACCGTGGTCGACGTGCGGTACACGGTTCCGGATGCGCGAGCCGCCGCCCCGGCCGTCGAATCCGTCCTGGCCTCGGCGGTGGGGCGATGAGCTTCGGCGCCTTCGAGCCCATCTCGCTCGAGGAGCTGACCGCCCGGGCCGCGCTGCAGACGCGGGTCGACCGCAAGTACGTCGTGCCGGTGGGGGAGCTGCCGGGCATCCTGAGTCAGCTGGGTGCCGAGACGCGGGTACTGGACATGGGCGGGGTGCGCGCCTTCCGCTACGAGTCGGTCTACTTCGACACCCCCGAGCTGACGAGCTACCGGATGGCGGCGCACGCCCGCCGCCGCCGCTTCAAGATGCGCACCCGCGCCTATGTCGACGCGGCCACCGCCTACCTCGAGGTGAAGACGCGCGGGGCCCGCTCGGCCACCGTCAAGGAGCGGCTCGAGTACGCCTTCGACGAGCGGTCGGAGCTGAACGACGACGGCCTCGTCTACGCCCACGACACCCTCGACGGGGCCGGCTTCGACCTCGAGCCCGAGCGGCTGCGGCGCACGGTGGTGACCCGGTACCGGCGGGCGACGCTGTTCGTGCCGGGGGACGGGCGGGACGCGCATCCGGAGAGCCGCGCCACCGTCGACACGCAGCTCGCCTGGGAGCTCGACCCCGCGGTCACCGGGCGCGGCCGCCGGGTCGAGACGCCCGGCATCGCGATCGTCGAGACGAAGTCGGGGTCGCGGCCCTCTGGCGTGGACCGGGTGCTCTGGGCGCACGGGCACCGTCCGTCGACCATCTCGAAGTACGGCACCGGGCTCGCCGCCCTCGTGCCGGGGCTGCCCGCCAACAAGTGGTCGCGGGTGCTCCGCCGCCACTTCCTCCCCGCCGCCTGACGCGGCCCACGACCATCCGATCGAGGAGATCACCATGAACCGCAGAACCACCGTCTTCCCGCTGCTGGCCGGGGGAGTCGTCACCGTCGCCCTGCTGGCCGGCTGCGCGACCACCGTCGCCACCGGCTCGGGCGCCACCGACTCGGGCGCCACCGCCTCGGCCACGAGCGCCGCCGCGGCCGGCGTCGACGCCACCCAGGGCGCCGCCACAGTGCTCGCCGCGAACGAGGAGGCGCACACCTTCACCGACGACGACAGCGGAGACGCCTCGGCCACGCTGATCACGCTCGCGGACGGCACGGCGACCGTCTCGGGGGCCGGTTCCGGCAGCGTGACCGTCGACGGCGGCACCGTCACGATCACCGCCTCGGGCACGTACCGCGTGAGCGGCGAGCTCGCCGACGGGCAGCTCGTCGTCGACTCGGGCGACACGGGCACCGTGCGGGTCATCCTCGACGGGGTGTCCGTCGCCAGCAGCACGACGTCGGCCCTCGCGGTCACCGCCGCGGACGAGGTGGTGCTCGTGCTGGCGGACGGCACGACGAACAGCCTCAGCGACACCGACGCCTACCCCGAGGAGTCGGCCGATGACAGCACCAGCACGCCCAATGCCGCCCTGTGGAGCTCGGCCGACCTCCTGATCACCGGCGACGGCGCTCTGGCGGTGACGGGCAACGGCAACGACGGCATCGCGAGCAAGGACGGTCTCGTCGTCGACTCCGGTTCGATCACGGTCGACGCGGCTGACGACGGCCTCCGCGGCAAGGACTACCTCGTGGTGACCGGAGGCACCCTCGACGTCACCGCCGGCGGCGACGGCCTCCTCTCGGACGAGGACGGCGACGTCACCCGCGGCTACGTCAGCGTGACGGGCGGCACGATCACCGTCGCCTCGGGCGACGACGCGATGCAGGCGCAGACCGACGTGGTCGTCACGGGCGGCACGCTCGACCTCACCGCCGGCGGCGGCTCGGCCGCGGCGCCCGCCCGCGCCTCCACCCCGGGCGCCGGCTTCGCCGACGACCAGTCGTCGACCGACCCGACCGATACCGGCACCGACGACACCGGCACCGCGGATGACACCGCGTCGGCGAAGGGCATCTCGAGCGAGGTGATCACCGTGCTCGAGGGTGGCACCATCACGGTCGACTCCGCCGACGACGCCGTGAACTCCGCCGCGTATGTCCACGTGACGGGTGCGGCCCAAGTCACCGCGACGGCCGGCGACGACGGCGTGCACGCCGACTCGGCGCTCGTGATCGACGGCGGCACCCTCACCGTCGCCACCAGCTACGAGGGCCTCGAGTCGCAGCACATCACGGTCGCGGGCGGCGACACCTCCGTCACGTCGACCGACGACGGCCTGAACGCCGCCGGCGGCACCACCGAATCCGATGCCTCGTCGGGCAGGGGCGGCGGCGAGATGGCCGCCGGCGACCAGACCATCGCGATCTCCGGCGGCACGCTGACCGTCGACTCCGGCGGCGACGGCCTCGACTCCAACGGCAGCATGACGATCACCGGCGGCACGACCGTCGTGAACGGCCCGACCGACTCCGGCAACGGGGCGCTCGACGTGAACGGCGAGTTCACCGTCTCCGGCGGCTCGCTGCTCGCGACCGGCAGCGCCGGCATGGCCGTCTCCCCGGGCGCGGCCTCCGCCCAGGGCTGGCTCTCGGCCACGGCGACGACCACGATCGAGGCGGGCGAGATCCTGCAGATCCTGGCCGCCGACGGCACCGAGCTCGCGTCCTTCCGGTCGACGAAGGAGTTCCAGAACGTCGTGTACTCCGCCTCGACCGTCTCGTCCGGCGCGAGCTACAGCATCGTCACGGGCGGCACGACTCTCGCCACGGTGACGGCCGGCGAAGCGGCCGCGGGAACCATGGGCGGCGGCGGCGGGATGCCCGTCGGCGGTACGGGAGGCACGCCTCCCACCGGCCGTCGGCCGTAGCCGTCCGGCGGCGTCTCCGGGTGCGGAGCGGCCCTGAACCGCCCCGCACCCGGAGACGCATTACCGCGTATGGAGAGGTTTCCCAGAAAACCGACTCATACTTGTGGCTTCAATCGTTCGCCTCCAGCGCCGGGAAACCCATCCTGGCCAGGCGGATCGTGACAGAAGCCGTGACGGCTTCAACCCGACACCGACCGTCACCGCCAATCGCCGCCAGGCATCGCGCCCCCACCCCACGCGGGCCCCTGCGCTGTCGTTCTCACCCGAGCTCGAACTGCGGCTGGACTGCAGGCTGCCCGATCACCGCACGCCGTGCATCCGTTGGCCCACCCCAGGGAACCCATGAGCACCGCTGAGAACACCACCCCCGACAGGCCCCAGAACACCCCCGCCCCCATGAGCACCACCCCCGCGAACCCCACCCCCGCGAACGACACCCCCGCGAACCCCACCGCCGCCGCCCTCACCGCCTCGGCCCCGCCCCTCACCCGCCGCGACCGCCGCGCCGTCGAGCGCACCACGAGTGCCCGCAAGGCCGACGACCGCCGCCGCAAGCAGCGCAGCGCGATCGTGCCGGTGGCCGGCTTTGCCGCCGCCGGGCTCCTCGTGACGCTGACCGCGTTCTCGCACCCCACGATCGCGAACGCCCAGACCGTCTCGGTCGGCTCGACCATCGCCTCGACCGTCACCGCCGCCGGCACCGCGCTGCCGAGCACCGAGGCGCAGAAGGCCGTCGACGCCCTGTTCGAGACGACCTCGAAGCAGGCCGACGAGCGCGCCGGCCGCGCAGTCTCGCAGGCCACCTCGGTGCTCTCCGCCGCCAAGGGCCAGGTCGACACCACGGCGCTGTCGACGTCGATCGCCTCGCTGGCCAACTACGCGTACCTCGACACCACGACGGTGCAGACGCTGACCACGCAGGCCGTCACCCAGACCGCCTCGGTGCAGAACCAGAAGGCCGCCCTCGACAAGGCCGCCGCCGAGGCCGCCGCCGCCGCGCAAGCCGCTGCCGAGGCCGCTGCCGCGCAGGCCGCCGCCGAGGCCGCCGCTGCCGCTCAGGCCGCCGCCGACCGGCTCGCCGCGTCGACCACGCCCGACGGCGCCCGCGCCGCCGCGGCCCAGATCGCCGCGTCGGACTACGGCTGGGGCTCCGACCAGTTCCAGTGCCTCGACTCGCTCTGGACCAAGGAGTCCGGCTGGAACTACCAGGCCGAGAACGCCTCGAGCGGTGCCTTCGGCATCCCGCAGTCGCTGCCCGGCAGCAAGATGTCGACGATCGCCGACGACTGGGCCACCAACCCGGTCACCCAGATCAGCTGGGGCCTGAAGTACATCGCGGCCGGCTACGGCACCCCGTGCTCGGCCTGGTCGCACTCGCAGTCGGTCAACTGGTACTGATCCCGCACCCCGGCGATCCCCTGTGGTCGTCACCCACCGCTAACATGTGACGGGTGACGACCACACCGCCGGCACCGCCCCCGACCGTGCGGGCGCGCGCGAAGGCGCTGGGCGAGAAGGTTCCCACGAAGTACGTCGTCACGGGCCTCACCGGTGTCGTGCTGCTCGCCACGGCCGGATTCGGCGGCCTGGCCGACGCGCCGGCGACCGCGCTGCCCGCCGTGGGCGCGGGCGAGAGCGTGACGGGGGCCCAGCTCCGCATCGCCGTCGAGCGGGCGGTGCTGATCGACGGCTTCCCCGAGCAGCACATCGTGCCCGATCCGGGCAACCGCCTGCTGGTGCTCGTCACCGAGGTCGAGAACCTCACCGACGTGCCGGTCTCGACGAGCAACGAGCTCGGCGCGGCCGACAACCTCCGCCCGGTCGGCGTGCCGGGGCTTGACGCCGCCTCCGAGCCCTTCACCGTCGTGGTGCTCGACGACGCGGCCGCGCTCGCCGAGCTGCAGCCCCGCGTGCCGGTCGAGCTGGCCTACATCTGGCAGGTCGCCGACGACGCGCTCGCCGCCGACGACCCCATCGAGGTCGACGTCTACGACAAGACCTACCGCGCCGAGGGCTTCGTCACCTACGGCGCCCGGTACGAGAATCCCTTCGTCACCGCGCGCGCCGAGCTCGAGGTCGACGACGTCGGCGCCGGGGGCGACGGATGACCGTCCCGACCGGCCCCGCGACGGCACCCT
Organism: Herbiconiux sp. VKM Ac-1786; assembly: GCF_015350805.1. Lineage (GTDB taxonomy): Bacteria > Actinomycetota > Actinomycetes > Actinomycetales > Microbacteriaceae > Herbiconiux. The sequence continues at coordinate 73,021 of NZ_JADKSG010000002.1, forward strand.
CCGACGATCCCGCGCCCGACCGTGCGCCGGTGGGTGTGCCCGATCGCGTGCCCTGGTGGCGGCACGCGATCAGCGCCGTGGTGCTGGTCGGCCTGCTCGCCGTGGCCGGGGTGGTGGCCGACACCGCCCCAAGCGGCGGCGGCTGGCAGGCACCCATCGACGTCGACGGCCGCGTGGGCGAGACGGTGACCGGCCGCAACATCGAGGCGACCGTGCACGGGGTGCGCGCGGCCGACAGCGTGCTGACCTCGAACGGCTGGCAGGGAGTGACCACGGGCGTCTGGATCGTCGTCGACCTCAGCGTCTCGACAGTCGTCGACGACCGCGGCACGCTGCTCGCCGGCGGGGTGCTGCGGGTCGGCGACCGCAGCTACAGCGCCTCCGACCGCCCCGGGCTCTCGGTGCTCGCCGACCAGTCGCTGAGCGTGGGCATCCCGCTCACCGGGCCGCTCCTCTTCGAGATCCCGCGTGACGACCTCGACTCGAGCGACGGACGCTCGGCGCGGCTCGAGCTCGGCCTCGGGGCCGACCCCCGCGTCGACTCACGGCTCGTCGTCCCGGTCGACCTCACGACGCTCTCGGTCGAGCCCACGATCGAGACGGCGGAGCCGGTGCTCGGCGACCCGGCAGGGGAGGAAGCCGGATGAGCGGCTGGCTGCGGCGCAACGGGATCGCCCTCGGCGCGGTGGTCGTGCTCGTCCCGACGTCGCTGTTCGTGACGTTCTCCTCGGACTGGCTCGGCTACTGGGGGCAGCGAGCGACCAGCCCCGTCGTCGTCGAGCGCGGTGCCGACGTGGACTTCGGGGGAGCCGGGTGGCGGGTGACGGAGGTGCAGCGCATCCGCTCGACCGAGCTGCCGCCCGAGGCGGAGGCCCCGGCGGGAACGGATGCCGTGGTGGTCTCGCTCGAGGTCTCACCCGAGGGGCCGGCCTCGCCCGGGGCACCGGCGTCGCCCGGCTGCCTGCTCGACCTCGTGGAGTCGCGCGACGGAGCCCCCGAACGCAGTTGGAGCTCGGACACCGGCGGGGGAGTCGACCTCGACATCGACCTCGACGTGCCGCGCGGCTGCGACTCGGAGCGCACCGGCGAGTACACGATGCGGGCGGTCTTCGTGGTGCCGTCCGATGCCGGCGACGCCCTGCAGCTGCACGTCGAGGTGGGCGACCAGCTGCCCCGGTACCTCAGCTTCCGGCTGTAGGCGTCGGAGCGGGCGCCCCGGTCCCGGTCCCGGTCCCGGCCTCGGCCTCGGCCTCCGCCTCCGCCTCCGCGGCAGCGGCGTCCGCCGCGTCACGCCGCTCCTCGAGCCGGCGCAGACAGAAGTCGTACGCGGCGGCGATCAGGCACAGCCGCAGCGGCTCGACGATCACCCCGACCACGAACACCAGGATGTCGTCGAAGGGCATCCACCACGAGTCGAGGTCGTGCGGCCCGATCAGCCGCACCCCGGCCAGCAGCAGCCACGAGGAGGCGGCCTCGATCACGGTGTAGCCGAGCACGAACAACCCCATCGGCGCGGCGCCCGCCCGCCAGATCAGCAGGAACGCCGAGACGATCGGCTTGAACCGCCCGGTGACGCCGTCGCCGAGCTCCGCGAGCCGCCGCCGCACCTGACCGGGCAGCCCGTCGATGCGCTTGCGGGCGCCGGTGTAGTAGACGTTCTTCGGCCGGTACGCGATCTTCGGCGCCGCCAGGGCGCGGCCGTACACGATGCCGGCGAGCGTGAGCCACGCCAGCGGCAGCAGCACCAGACCGCCGGTGCGGTCGATCGCCCACTCGATCGCGCCCCAGGCCACCCCGATCGGGTGCACCACCTCGAGGGCCGCGGCACGCGCCGACTCGTACCACTGCACCGCCGCGCGCCCCTGGATCCAGCCGGTGAACTGGGCGACGTAGCTGTTGATGAAGTAGAGGGCGATGTAGATCCAGACGGCCTCGCAGTAGACGGCGACCACGCTCGTCCAGGCCGGCAGCTTCGGACGGTAGCGCTTCAGCAGGGTGCGGCCGGCGAAGGCGACGACGATCACGCCGATCGACCAGACGTCCAGGCGCACGTTCAGCACGGCGGCCGACCGGTCGACGCCGGTCTGGAAGGGGTTGATGTTCTGCAGCGACCCCGTGGCGTACTGCTGCACGTCGACGCTGAGGAACTGCCAGGCCGCGTAGAAGGTGAAGAACGGCAGGATGCTCGTCAGCACGATCTCGGTCACCCGCCGTCGCCCGGTCTCGGCCCCGGCCGGTTCCTCGGTGCCCCGGCCCGAGCGGCGCAGCTCCTGGAAGGCGGGCATGCTCGGGCGCAGCACCAGGAACATCGCGATGAAGCTGCCGAGCCGGGCGAGCGCCGCCAACGGCAGGATGAGCAGGCCGATCAGGGCGCTCGTGGCGCCGAAGTACGACGCCAGCTCGATAATCAGGTAGCGCGCGAGCCAACCCGCCAGATACCACGCCAGGAGCGCCGGCCAGTGGGCGGCGACGAGGCGGAGGGTGCGCGCCGGAATCGAGAGCACGGCCCCAGGCTAGCGGGTGGGGCCGCGTCGGTGTCCCCCCGATTGGCTACGCTGTCGACATGGGCACCAGCACCGACGACCACACGGCCAGCGGCACCGACGGCGCGAGCGCCGACGACGCGCGCTTCGCCGGGCTCGGCGCCGACCGCTTCGAGCAGCTCCGGGTCGCCGCGGTCGAGAAGCTCGAGCTGCTCGACACACCCGCCGAGGAGCGCTTCGACCGCATCACGCGGCTCGCCCGGGAGCTGTTCGGCGTGCCCGTCGCCGAGATCAACCTGCTCGATCAGACCCGGCAGTTCACCAAGTCGCCGCAGCTGCCCGGCACCTCACCGATCAGCGACCGCACGCAGTCGTTCTGCGACATCACCATCCAGCGGCCCGACGTGCTCGTGGTGCCGGACGCGACGAAGGACGACCGCTTCAACTGGCGCTCGACGGTCACCGGTGAGCGCCACATCCGCTTCTACGCCGGAGCGCCGCTGAACCTCGGCGACGACTACAACCTCGGCACGCTCTGCCTCGTCGACTCCTCGCCACGCGACTTCGGCCCCGACGAGGTGCGCCTGCTCGAGGAGCTCAGCTCCTGGGTCGCGCGCGAGCTCGAGGACAGCAAGGACCAGGACCGCGCGGCCCTCGTGCAGCAGAGCCTCCTGCCGCGCGACCAGCCGGCGGCGCCCGACTACGACGTGGCGGGCACGAGCATCCCGAAGAAGGTGGTGGGCGGCGACTTCTACTCCTGGCACGCTACCGCCGACGGGCTCGAGTTCACGCTGGCCGACGTGATGGGCAAGGGCACGGGCGGTGCCATCATGGCTGCCACCGTGCGCGCCGCCTTCCTCTCCCGCTCGGGCGACGAGGTCGCCGACACCGTCTCGGCCGTGAACGAGCAGCTGCTCGGCGATCTCGGTCAGACCTCGAGCTTCGCCACGCTCGTGCACGGCGTCATCGACACGGCCAGCGGGCGCATCCGGTACGCGGATGCGGGGCACGGCCTCTCGGCGATCGTGCGTCGCGACGGCTCGGTCGAGCGCCTCGACGCCACCGGCCTGCCGATCGGCATCGTCGCCGGCGGGCGCTGGGGTGTCGGCGAGGCGACGCTCGCGCCGGGGGAGAGCCTCGTCGTCTTCACCGACGGTGTGCTCGACCTGTTCGGCGGCACGCTGGCCGCCCTCGACGAGGTAGCGGCGATCGTCGCCGACGCGCACGGCCCTCAGGCCGCGGTCGACCGGTTCGCCGCGCTGGTCGCGTCGAGCGGCGCCGACGACGACGTCAGCGTCGTGGTCGTGTCGCGCCGGGACTAGCCCCCGTTCGGCGGCTCGACCGCCTGCGGGGTCTTGCTGATCGTCCAGACGTTGCGCTCGTCGACCCGCTCGTAGCGGAGCTCGTCGACGAGGGCCTGGATGAGCGCGATGCCCCGGCCCGACTCGCTGAGCTCGTCGGGCATGGCGCGGTCGACGAGCACGACCCCGCCCGCATCCGCCGTGTCGGACAGGGAGGCGTGCAGACCGTCGGCGTCGCTCGTGACCGAGAGCACGCAGGTCACGCCGCCCTCGCCGGAGGCGTGCTGGATGACGTTCGCCGCGAGCTCGATCAGCGCGGTCTCGAACGCCATGCGGTCGAACTCGCCGATGCCGGGATTCGCCTGCCAGACCTGCTCCAGGAACTCGTGCACCGCATCCACGTCGTCGGGCGGGGAGCTGAACAGCAGGCTGCGCTTCGCCTCAGTCACGGTAGGCCGCCTCGACGCTCTCGTAGGGCGGGAGGATCGTGTCGACGTTCGACAGCCGCAGCACCATGGACACCTGGGTCGACGGGGCCACGATCCGCAGGTCGCCACCCTTCTCGCGGGCCGACTTGAGGCAGCCGATCAGGGCACCGAGGCCGGAGGAGTCCATGAAGGCGATGCGGCTGAGCTCGACGACCACCCGTGGGTTGCCCGCCTCGACCTCCCGGAGCACCGTCTCGCGGAGCGTCGGGCCGGACACCATGTTCAACCGGCCCTCACCCCGGATGACCACGACGCCGTCGCCGATCGTTTCGGTCTGGAACTCCATCGACTGGTACCCCCTAGAAGTAAGCTGGACCCAGGCTATCGAAAGGAGGGGTGGTGTCAGACCCGGAGAAGGCCATCGCGCGCATCGTTCAGACCTACCCCAACGTCAAGGTCGTGCTGAGCGACAGCGTCTTCAACGACTCGTACTTCCACTCCGCCGGCCCCGACGGCGGCACGCTCTACATCAACGCCGAGCTCACGGCGATCATCGCGGCCCAGAAGGGCTGGACCGGCTCGATCATCACCTCAGAGGCGCTGCCGGAGCAGTGAACCTGCCCAACGCCATCTCGATCGGTCGGCTGCTCGTCCTGACGCCGGTGTTCGTGGTGGCGCTGCTCGTGCTCGACGACCCGCTGCTGGCGCTCGTGCTGCTGATCGTGCTCGGGGTCACCGACTGGGCGGACGGCTTCATCGCGCGGCGCTTCGACCTCGTCACGGAGCTCGGCAAGCGCCTCGATCCGCTCGCCGACAGGGTGAGCCAGCTCACGGTGTGCGTCACGCTGGTGATCGCCGGGCTGGTGCCGTTCTGGATGGCCATCGTGCTGATCGCGAGCGATCTGCTGCTCGGGATCGTGATCCTGGTGGCCCGGCCCGACACCGTGCGGGTGCGGTGGTTCGGCAAGCTGCGCACCGTGCTGCTGATGGTGGGGTTCCCGCTGCTGCTGCTGGTCGAGTGGATGGACCCGGCGCCGTCGCTGCCGGCCGCGCTGGCCGTCGCGTTCGTGGGGGTGGGGGTGGTGCTGCACGCGCTGGCCAACGTGCAGTACTCGATCGTGACGGCCCGGGAGGCTCGGGCCTGACTCCCGTCGGTCGGGTCGTCGGCTCCGAACAGGAGTGGATGGCCCCCGGTGTGGTGCCTTGCGGCGACCGGCGCTCCGGAACACAGTAGGAGCAGGAACACCGCGGGCATCCGTCGACGACGACGGGGGCTCGCCGCACCACTCCGGCAGCGTCGCCGGGAAAGGACGATCGATGATCGGATCAGAAGACCAGCCATCCAACCGCACCGGATGGTTCGCAGTCGAAGGAGCCTTTGCCGCCGCGGTCGCGGCGCTCGCCGGGAGCCAGGCGCTCCTGCTCGTCGCGGCGGGGAACAACGTCTCGTCGTGGAGCGCGGCGGCCCTGTCGAGCCTCGTCTCGGCGCTGGGCGCGGGGGCCTGGGCCCTCGTCGTGGGGCTGATCGCGTGGCCGCTGCTGAACCGGCGCCCGCTGTCGGTGCGCGAGCGCGGCTTCGCCGCCCTGCACATCGTGGCGATCGGCACGGCGGTGCCGTGGATCGTGCTGGCGCTCGTGCTGGGCTCGTGGCAGGCGACGACGATCACGATCGTGGTCGCGCTGGTCTCGGGCGGCGCCGGCGGGTTCTTCGCCGCCCGCTCCGTGTGGATCGGGCGGCGGCTGCCGGCGCTCTCGTCGACGCCCACCTACTTCACGGCCCGCCGCGCCGACCCGCTCCGGCGCTGACCACGTCCGCGGGCGCCGGCCGGCCCGGCCGGCCCGGCTGACTGGCCGTCAGGTGCCGGTCTCGTCGCGATCGTCGGGGAGGGCCACCGGGCGGTCGTCGTCGGGCGCTTCGAGGGGGTCGCCGCGGTCGGTCAGTGCCTCGGCGCGGTCGTCGTCGTGGGCGACGGTCTCCGGGTCGAGGTCGTCGGGCTGGTACTCCGAGACGATCGGCGGATCGGGCTGGTCGTCGGGCGCGACCTGCGGGGACTCGTCGCTCATGCCGTGCCGTTCTCGGGTCCGTCGGAGATCTCCTCGACGGTCTCGCCGGTCTCGGTCGCGCTGAGGGACAGGGCGATGTCGGCCTGGCTGATGATGCCGACGAGGTCGTGCCCGTCGATCACGGGCAGCCGCCGCACCTGGTGCGCCTTCATCGTCTCGAGGGCCTCACGCACGTCGTCGTCGGCGCCGATCGTCACCGGCTTGCCCTCGGCGAGACTGCCGGCGGTCACGGTCGACGGGTCACCGCCGTCGGCGATGCACTTCACGACGATGTCCCGGTCGGTGAGCATGCCGTTCAGACGGCCGTCGTCGCCGCAGATCGGCAGGGCGCCCGTGTCGCGTTCCCGCATCAGCCTGGCGGCGTCGACGAGGGTCTCGCCCTCCTTCACGCACTGGGGGTCGGGGGTCATGATCTCGCGCGCGGTGGTCATCGCATCCTCCTCGGTCGGTGGACGGCCGCGCAGGGAACCCCTCCGCCGCCGATCCGTCGGTCACTGTGGCCCCGACCCTACGACCCTCCGCCCGCCGTGCCCGGGGCTTGACACCACCGCGCCCGCTCCGCTCCCCGGCGCGCGATCTCCCCGGCCGTCGCACGGGCCGACGCCGAGCCCTGCACCCCCACCGCCCGCCGGCGTGAGGCGTAGCGGGCGACTAGCGGGGGAGGGTCGGGGGTGTGAGGCCGAGGTGCGCGAGGTCGGCGGGCGAGAAGTCGGCGGCCAGGGCGGCGGCGTAGGCGCGGCGGTGGGCGGCGCGGGCGTCGAGGTAGTCCTGCTCGGCGTCGGCGCGGTCGTTCGACGCTGTGGTGAGCACGCGGATGGCCTCCGCGCGGGCGAGTCGCGCCCGCTCGGACGGCGGCTGCGGCGCAGCCGTGTCGAAGGCTCGGGCCTCGCCGATCATCCGGTCGGGGTCGAGGTGCAGCATGCTCATGCGCAGATCCTAGGGTCGAGGGCCCTCCACCGCGGGGAGGCGCCCGGTGCGTCCGCCCGGCGGCGAGCAGAAGGTCGGATGGTGAGGGTCGTGCGGGGTGCCGGGGTGCGGCCGGCGCGGGGGAGGCGCCGGCCGCACGTCTGTCGGGCGTCAGCCCAGGTGCGACTGCAGCGCCGTGAAGGTCGCCGCCGAGACGGCCTGCTCGCCGCCGAGCACGACGATGCGCGTCGGGTTCAGCCGGTCGAGCTCGGTCGCGGTGGCGGCCGGGAGGCCGTCACGCGTCACCAGCAGCACCGGGGCGTGGCCGTCGATGGCCGCCGCCGACCCGGAGAGCGCGTCGGGGAACTTCTCACCCGAGGCGATGTACACCGTGTGGGTGTCGGTCGTCGAGAACGCGTCGGCCGAGACGGCCGAGGCCACCACGAAGCGGTCGGTGCCGCCGATGCGCGTCACGGGCTTGATGGCCTGAAGCGCCGTCTTCGTGGTCTCGGAGACCGCGTTCGGGCCGCCCAGCAGCACGATCTTCGCCGGGTTCAGCCGGCGCAGCTCGTCGGCGACAGCGGTCGGAACGCCGTCCTTCCGCACCAGCAGCACGGGCCCACCCTTGACGCCGGCGGCCGCCGAGCCCGCGAGGGCGTCGGGGAAGTCCTCGCCCGAGGCCACGTAGGCGACGGGGCGGTCGATCCCGAAGGTCTTCTCCGAGATCTCGGCCGAGACCACGAAGCGGTCGGCCCCGCCGATGCGCTCGACGACGTCGCTGTAGGTGCCGAGCGCCGTCTCGACGGCCTTCGTGATGGCCTGCTCGCCGCCCACGACGACGATGCGCTGCGGCATCAGCCGGCGCAGCTCGGTGTCGACCTCGCTGGAGATCGCGTCTTTCCGCAACAGCAGCACGGGGCCGCCGTCGGCTCCCGCCGCGGCCGACGCCGACAGCGCGTCGGGGAAGGTCTCGCCCGAGGCGATGTAGGCCGTACCGACCTCCGGCTCGAACGTCTTCTGCGAGATGGCCGCCGACACGACGAAGCGGTCGGCGCCCCCGATGCGATCCATCGTCGGATCGACCTTCAGCGAGACCTTCACCTCAGCCGAGAGGCACGGCAGGGTGTCGGCGATCTTGATGCAGTAGGTGAAGCTGTCGGCGCCGATGAAGCCGGCCGCGGGCAGGTAGGTGAAGCTCCCGTCGAGCTCGACGTCGAGCGTGCCGTGGCCGGGGTCGGTGGCCGGGGCGACGAACTGGCCGGCCCCCAGGTTGAGGTCGTTGGCCAGGAGACCCTGCCCCGCCCCCACGCGGAACAGCACACCGGACCCCACCGTGTAGGTATCGGCCGTCGCCGTCGGCGGCACGTCCTCGGCGTGCGCCGCGGTCGGCACGAGCACCGCGCCCGCCGCCACCGCCAGAATGCCGAGCGTCGAGGCGGCGCGTCGCGCCCGCCGGCCGGACGGCCTGTTCGTCGTAGAGATCGTCATGATCACCCTCCTGAGTGTGAGTTTTGCTCAGGCTAGTGTGACATATCCTCGGGGACCCGTCAGCCCCCTGTGGAGAACCGGGAACGACGAAGGGCCGGGAACCGAAGTCCCCGGCCCGAAGCCGATCACAGAGGCCTTACGCCGCGAACGCGAATCCCGCGTCCGTGGCCGACGAGGCAGCCGCAGCCGGCACGGAAGCCCGCACCGCCAGCTCGCCGTCCACCGCATCCACGGTCACGGCCCCGCCGTCGTTCAGCGACCCGTCCACCAGCAGCTCGGCGATCGCGTCGTCGACCTTCCGCTGGATCAGCCGACGCAGCGGCCGGGCGCCGTACTCGGGCTCGTACCCGTTGGTCGCGAGCCACGCGACGGCCGAAGGGGTCACCGTCAGCGAGATCGACAGCGCCGACAGCCGAGCCCGGGTGGACTCCAGCAGCAGCGACACGATCTGCTCCAGCTGAGCCTTCTCGAGCTTGCGGAACAGCACGATCTCGTCGATCCGGTTGAGGAACTCCGGCCGCATCGCCTCGCGCAGCTTGCCCATCACGCGGTCACGCAGCGCCTTGTCCGACCCGAAGCCGTTGCCGGCAGAACCGTCCGGAGAGGCCGCCACGAACCCCATGGCCCCCGACCGCGAGGCCAGGAACTCCGAACCCAGGTTCGAGGTCATGATCACCACGGTGTTCCGGAAGTCCACGGTGCGCCCCTGACCGTCGGTCAGCCGCCCGTCGTCCAGCACCTGCAGCAGCAGGTTGAACACGTCGGGGTGGGCCTTCTCGATCTCGTCGAACAGCACCACCGAGTACGGGTTCCGGCGCATGCGCTCGGTCAGCTGACCGGCCTCGTCGTAGCCCACGTATCCGGGAGGGGCACCGACCAGGCGCGACACGGTGTGCCGCTCGCCGAACTCCGACATGTCGAAGCGCAGCATCGCCTCCGGCGAGCCGAACAGCGACGACGCGAGCGTCTTCGCCAGCTCGGTCTTGCCGACACCGGTCGGGCCGAGGAAGAGGAACGAGCCGATCGGCCGGTTCGCGTCGCCCATGCCCGTGCGGTTGCGGCGCACGGCCTTGGCGACCACGGTCACGGCGTCGTCCTGTCCGATCACGTGCTCGTGCAGCTCGCCCTCGAGGGCGGCCAGACGGGCGCGGTCGACGTCACCGAGACGCGAGACCGGGATGCCCGTCGCACGCGAGATCACCGCGGCGATCTCCGCCTCGTCGACCACCGCATCCGACTCGACGCCGCGCGACGCCGCGAAGGAGGCCTGCTCGGCCGCCACCCGCCGGTTCACCGACGAGGCCTCGGCCAGCTGGTGCTGGATGTCCTCGATCTCGTCGCGGATCCGCGACGCCTCCTCGTAGTGCTCGAGCGACACCGCCGAGTTCTTGGCGGCCTCGAGCGCGGCCAGGTCGGCCATCAGCGCGGCGGTGTCGACCACCGACGCCACCTTGCCGAGCGACAGCCTGAGCCGCGCGCCGGCCTGGTCGATCAGGTCGATCGCCTTGTCGGGCAGGAAGCGGTCGCTGACGTAACGGGCCGAGAGCTCCACCGCGGCCGAGAGGGCCGCGTCGGTGTACGAGACACCGTGGTGCTCCTCGTAGGCGGGCCGCAGTCCGTGCAGGATCTGCACGGCGTCGGCCTCGGAGGGCTCGCCGACCGTCACGGGCGAGAAGCGGCGCTCCAGCGCCGGGTCCTTCTCGATCGCGCGGTACTCCTTGAGTGTGGTGGCGCCCAGCAGGTGCAGGTCGCCACGGGCCAGGCGGGGCTTCAGGATGTTCCCCGCGTCCATCCCGCCTTCGCCCGAGACACCCGCACCGACCACGGTGTGCAGCTCGTCGATGAAGACGATCAGCTCGTCCTTGTGGGCCGAGATCTCGTCCATCAGGGAGGTCAGGCGCTCCTCGAAGTCGCCGCGGAACTTGGTTCCGGCGAGCATCGCGGGCAGGTCGAGCGAGACCACGCGCTTGTCGCGCAGCTGCTCGGGCACGCCGCCGTCGACGATCGCCTGGGCGATGCCGTCGACGATCGCGGTCTTGCCGACGCCGGCCTCACCGACGAGCACCGGGTTGTTCTTGGTGCGGCGCGAGAGGATCTCGATGGTCTGCTCGATCTCGTCGAGCCGTCCGATCACGGGGTCGAGCGAACCCTCGCGGGCGAGCTCGGTCAGGTCGGTGCCGAACTTGTCCAGGGTCGGGGTCTCGGATGCGCGGCTCTCGCCGTCCGCTCCGGCCTCGCCCCGGGCATCCGTCGCCGCGGCACCCGTGGCGCCGAGGTTCTGACGCATGCCCTCCTGGAGGGCGTCGGGGGTGACGCCCGCCTGGGCCAGCACCTGGCCGGCGGGGGAGTCCTGGTTGATCACGAGCGCGAAGAAGAGGTGCTCGGGGTCGATGTAGGTCGAGCCGGACGCGCGGGCCACCTGGTAGGCGTGGAACAACGCGCGCTGGGCGGACTGGGTGAGCGCGGGCGCGGTCACGCGGTCGCTGCTCGCGGCGGGGAGACGGAGCTCGGCGGCGCGGGCGATGGCCGCGGGGTCGGCTCCGACGTTGCGGATGGCCTCGGCGGCGGGCTGCTGCGGCGCGATCGTGCGCAGGATGTGCAGCGCGTCGAGCTCGCGGTGGCCGTGCTCGACGGCGTAGCTGCCGGCTTCGGCGAGCAGCTCCTGCGTGCGGCGGCTGATCAGCTTGCTGAGGTCGATGGAGCGACCGGCGCGGGCGGCGCGCTCGCCCTCGAGGTAACGGGCGAGGAACTCGTCGAACGAGCCGGCGCCCTCTTGGGGAGTGAAGTTCTCGGGCACGAAACCTCCTGGTTTGAAACTTGAGTGCCTTACGCTCAAGTTCAACGCTGGAGGGGCCCGGTTATTCCCGGAGGCCTCCACGGGCTTCGTTGCGGCCGCGGATCCGCTTTAATAGCGGCGATGACACCGCCGAGGGGGCGGTTCGACGGAGGGGGACCACCATGAGCAACACCGACGGCCTGCAGACCATGCCCGTGGCGACGAAGCGGAGCATCGCCGTGACGCTGATCGTGCTCGGCATCGTCTTCCTCGCGGGCGGCATCGCGTGGGATCTGAACGGGGGCCCGGCCTTCATCCACGCCTTCACCTGGGTCGGCGGCGCGGTCTTCGCGTGGGGCGTGGTGACGCTCGTCACGACCCGGCGCTCGCCGCTGCAGTAAAGGCGCCCCCCGCTGCAGGAGAGAGGAGCGCTAGCCGCTCGTCAGCAGCGCCCGCGCCGCCTGCGTCACGAGGTCGCGATCGGTCGTCAGCACGAAGTCGTAGTCGCTGCCCGGATGCCCGGACGGGTCGACCTCGCGCGCGGTCAGCGCGGCGGCATGGTCGGCGGTGAGCACGATCACGTCCCACTCCGCGGCGAGGCGGTCGCCGTCGGCGATCACCCTGCTGTGCGCCGGATCCGGCAGCCGCGCCGGCTCACCCACTGTGAACACCGTGAGCAGGCACCCGCGGTCGACGAGCCACTCGTAGCGCTTCCGGGTCGCGGGGGTGACGTTCGCCTCGCGCTGGAAGGTCGCGAGCAGCACCGCGGTGTCGCCGCCGGCCGCGGCCCGTTCCTCGAGGAAGCGGCTGACCTGCAGCAGCAGCCCCCGGTCGGCGCGGCGCGGCTCGATCACGGCGGCGGCCAGCTCGAACGGGGTGGCCGTGCGGTCGATGCGGGCCGATGCCGCCGCCGACCGGGACACCTGCGCCCGCCAGCCGTCGCGCTCCTCGCGACTGGTGGCGACGGGGGAGGCTTCCTCGGCGGGGCCGGGCCGGCCGTAGTGCCAGCCCTGCCCGAGGGTGGCGCCGAGCGCCCGTGCCATCACCTCGTGCCGCTCGGTCTCGATGCCCTCGGCCAGCACGAGGGCCTCGCTGCGGCCGGCGTAGTCGGCGATCGCGGTCATGATCCGGGCCGCGTGCCGGTCGGGCCGCTCCCGGATCAGCCCCATGTCGAGCTTGATCACGTCGGGCGCGATCAGCGGCAGCAGCGCGAGGGTGGCGGGCTCGGCCCCGAGGTCGTCGACGGCGATCGCGTGGCCGAGCTCGCGCAGTCGACGGATGGCGCCGAGCAGCCGCCCGGTGTCCTGCCCGAGCGCGCGCTCGGTGATCTCGATGGTCACCGGCAGCCCGTGGCGCAGGGCGGCGGGCAGCTCCTGCCGCCAGAGCGTCGGCGGCTCGACGTTCAGGAACAGCTCGTGCGCCGCGCGTCCGCCGAGCGACCCGGCGGCGTCGACGGCGCGGTCGAGGCAGTCGGCGTCGACCCGCTCGATCCGCCCGCTGGCGTACGCCTCCGAGAACGCGAGGTCGGGCGCGACCATCCCGTCACCGTCGGCGAACCGCGACAGCGCCTCGTGGGCGACGACCCGCCCCGACGAGATCTCGACGATGGGCTGGAACGCCGTCCCGACGATGTCGATGCCCGCGGAAACCATCTCCCCAGTATCTTCACCGCCGACGATGCGATCCAATCGGCGCCGGGGCCTTGACGGGGCTGGTTCGCATCCCGGCTTTCCCGCGCGGCTACAGCGACGCGATCAGCGTCTCCCGCACCTCGCGCCGCAGCACCTTGCCGATCAGCGACCGCGGCAGGTCGTCGACCGCCACGATCCGCCGCGGCACCTTGTACGCCGCGAGCCGCGTGCGGCAGTAGTCGCGCAGCCCCTCCACGTCGAGCGTCGCGCCGGCGCGCAGCACGACGGCCGCGGCCACCTCCTCGCCGCCGTTCGCCCTCGGCAGGGCGACCACGGCGGCGCTCTCGACATCCGGATGCGAGCCCAGCGCGTCCTCGACCTCCGTCGGCGAGACGTTGAAGCCGCCCGTGATGATGAGCTCCTTCAGCCGATCGACGATGGTCACGAAGCCGTCGGCTGAGACGGAGGCGATGTCGCCCGAGCGCAGCCAGCCGCCCGAGAGCAGCGTCGTGGCGGTGTCGCCCGGCCGCCCCCAGTATCCCTGGAACACCTGCGGCCCGCGGATCAGCAGCTCCCCGGCCTCGCCGAACGGCAGGTCCTCGAGCGTCGCCGGGTCGATTACGCGGATCTCGGTCGACGGGAACGGCACCCCCACGGTGCCGGGCCGGCGGGAGGGGCCGATCGGGTTGCCGAGCGCCACGGGGGAGGTCTCGGTCATCCCGTAGCCCTCGACCAGCAGGCCGCCCGTGGCCTCCTCCCAGCGCGTCACCGTGGCGACCGGCAGGCTCATCGCCCCGGAGATCGCGAAGCGCACGCTCGACAGGTCGATCGTTCCGCGCGAGGCCGCCCGCGCGAGCTGGTCGTAGATGGGCGGAACCGCCGGGAGGAAGGTCGGGGGCGAGGTTCGCGCAGCATCCGTCAACAGACCGAGGTCGAACTTCGGGAACAGCACGAGCTTGGCGCCGATGCTCATCGCGAAGGTGAGGCAGAGCGTCATGCCGTAGGCGTGGAAGAGGGGGAGCACGCCGTAGAACGTCTCCTCCCCGTCGAGGAGGCCGGGCACCCAGGCGCGGCCCTGGGCGGCGTTCGCGCGCAGGTTCGCGTGGGTGAGGATGGCGCCCTTCGGCGTGCCGGTCGTTCCGCTCGTGTACTGCAGCAGCGCGATGTCGTCGAGCGCGGGGCCCGGCACCCGACGCGACACGCGACGGTGGTCGAGCAGCTTCGCCCAGGTGAGCGGATGCGCGGCCCGCGGCGTCGCGGTCAGCTGCGCCCGAGACTCCCGCGCCTTCTTCACGGGTAGCTTGAGCGCGAGCCGCTTGCCGAACGGCAGCGCCTCGGTGATGTCGACGCCGACGATGCGGTCGAGCTTCAGGTCGTCGGGGAAGCCGGCGACGATGTCGAAGGTCTTGTCCCAGACGATGGCGACGCGGGCGCCGTGGTCCTCGAACTGGTGCCGCAGCTCGCGCGCCGTGTAGAGCGGATTGTGCTCGATCACGATGGCGCCGAGGCGCAGGGCCGCGTAGAAGGCGACGACGTGCTGCGGGCAGTTCGGCAGCACGATCGCGACGCGGTCGCCCTTCTTCACGCCGAGCTTCCGCAGGCCCTCGGCGGCGCGCTCGATCTGCTCGCCGAGCTCGCGGTAGCTCGTGACGGCGCCGAAGAACTCCAGCGCGGGCTTCCGGCCGTAGCGCGCGACGCTCGCCTCGATCATCTGCGGCAGCGTCTGGGCGGGCGCCTCGATCTCGTCGGGCACCCCGTCGGCGTAGGCCGCCAGCCAGGGGCGGTTCTCGTAGGGGTTCGGGCGGGGCGTGGCCGTCTCGGTCATGACTCCATCCTGGCCTCGTCGGCTGGGGCGATGCTCGATGCGATCGGGTGGGCGACGGTTTCGGTGCCCCGTCCGCGCAGGGTGTCGGCCGGGTAGCGTCCGTAGCGGCCGAGGTAGAGGGCGGCGAAGCGCGACGGATGCGCGAAGTGCCAGCGCCGGGCGATCTCGTTCACCGTGATGCGCCGGCCCGGGTCGCGCACCGCCGCCTCGGCGACGAGCTCGTCGTGCGCCCGGGTCAGCCGCACCCCGCGGAGGTAACCGAGCGGCGTGGTGTTGAGCCGCTTCTTGAAGGCGTGCTGGAGTCCGCGTTCGGAGAGATGGGCCGCCGCCGCGATCTGCGCCAGGCCGATCGGTTCCCGGGCCTCGGCGCGCATGAACTGGCACGCCATCAGCACGGGGTCGGTGGGGTGGACCATGCCTTCCATTCGGAGCCGACCCGGCCCGCGAGGGGTGGACAGCCGTTAAACGACACGGGCCCGGAAGCAGCTGCTCCCGGGCCCGTGGATCGTGCGGTGTGACTACGCCTTGACGCGGCGGCGGCGCACCAGCACGGCGGCCCCGACACCGAGGGCGAGCAGCACACCGGCGGCACCCAGGCCGCTGACGGGCTCGAAGCCGGTGTTGGCGAGCGAGCCGCTGCCGGTGCCACCGGGGACGGGCACCGGGGTGGCCGGCGTCGTCGGGGTGACCGGGTCGGCGACGACCTCGAACGTGGCGGAGACGGTGCGCTCGCTGCGCACGCCGGTGAGCGTCACCGTGTACGCGCCGACCGGACCCGAGGCGATCACGACGGTGCCGGTGTAGCTGCCGTCCTCGTCGTCGGCGAAGACGAGCGGGGCGTCCTCGGCGAACGGCAGGGCCGAACCGTCGGGCAGGGTGACGGCGACGGTGAGCTGCTCGTTCGGGCTGAAGCCCGCGGCGGTCAGCGCGATGCCCGTCGAGCCTGCGGCGGTGACGGTGGTCGAGGCCGGGTCGACACTCAGCGCGAGCGGGATGAGCGGCACGGGAGCGTCGGCGAAGGTGAAGAACACGCCGATCGGGGTGATGCCGGGGATGGGGTCGCCGTTCGCGTCGTAGTTGTAGACGTCGGCGCCGGTGCCGAGTGAGCCCGGCTCGAGGCGGCTGAAGTCGGTGGCGACCGAGTAGGTGCCGTCCTCGCCGACGGTGGCGACGCCGGCCTCGGCGGTCGAGCCCGAGCGGGCGCCGTAGAGCACCACGACGGTGGTGCCGGGGCTCGCGGTTCCGGTGAACGCGGGGGTCGGGGTGTCGACGACGTCACCGACGGCGGGGGAGACGACCGTGAACGGGTCGGCCGGGTTCGGGGCGACCGCGAGATCGAAGGTCAGCGGGACGCTGACGACGACCTCGTCCTCGGGGGTGAGCTCGGAGACCGTCGCGACGACGGTGGTCTGGGCGAGGCCGAGCTGGTCGAAGTTGCCGTAGACCGACCAGGTGCCGTCGTCCTCGCCCGTGCCCTCGGTGAAGACCGCGGGCTGCAGCGAGCCGTCTCCGCTGACGTACTGCACGTCGACGTGGTTGCCGGGGGTGAGCCCGGTGCCGTCGAGCTGGGCGACGTTCGGGAAGGCCTCGGGCACGTCCTGCTGACCCGGCGTCGGGCTGGTGACCGCGAAGGTGTCGGCGGCCGCGTTCGCCGCGGTGGCCGTGCCGAGCAGTGGCAGCGCCAGCACGGCGAGGCCGGCGCCGAGCGCGGCCCAGCGGGCGCCGGGACGGCGCCGGGACGGAGGTGTGGTGTGCATCGGTGCTCCAACTCTCAAAGGTGACCCGCCGGGATCGTCCGTCCGAGAGCGCGTGAGCGCGTCCGGTGGTGCCTGCGGTGAGCCCACGGTATCCGCCCCACCGAGATGCCGTAAATGGGCTGAGAGCCCTCAAATTGTGATGTCGTCGTTATCTGGATATACCCAGCTTCGACCGCTGGCTTACTGTGGCGAGTGTTGCTGATCTGAGGCACGGACGACGATGGAGAGTTCGCACATGTTCGAGAAGAAGTTCCTGACCGAGGTCATCAACCGCAGCGCGGAGACCGAGTTCGACCGCCGCAAGCTGCTGGCCGCCGCCGGCATCGCCGGCGTGGGCGTGGGCGCCTCCGTGCTCCTGCCCGCCATGGGTGCCGGTGCCGTGGGCGCCGCCTCCGCCGCAGGAGTGAGCGACGGCTCGATCCTCAACTTCGCCCTCAACCTCGAGTACCTCGAGGCCGAGTTCTACCTGCGGGCGACGACCGGTGCGGGGCTCCCGAGCAGCATGATCTCGGGCAAGGGCACCCCCGGTGGCGTCACCGGCGGCAAGGCCGTGCCGTTCAAGACCGCGAAGATCAAGGCCTACGCCGAGGAGATCGCGGCCGACGAGAAGGCGCACGTCGCCTTCCTGCGCACCGCGCTCGGCTCGGCCGCGGTCGCCCGCCCGGCGATCAACATCAACGAGGCCTTCAGCGCCGCCGCCGCGGCGGCCGGGCTGATCCCGGCCGGCGGCACCTTCGACGTGTACGCCAGCGAGGAGAACTTCCTCCTCGGCGCCTTCGTCTTCGAGGACGTCGGAGTCACCGCCTACAAGGGCGCCGCCCCGCTGATCGCGAACAAGACCTACCTCGAGGCGGCCGCCGGCATCCTCTCGGTCGAGGCCTACCACGCGGGCATCGTGCGCAACGCGCTCTACAACCTCGACCTGCAGGACGCCGCGAACGCCATCTCGGACGCCCGCGACAGCCTCGACCAGGGCACCGACCTCGACCAGGGCATCACGGTCAACGGCAAGGCCAACCTGGTTCCGACCGACAAGAACGGCATCACCTTCAGCCGCACGCCGGCCCAGGTGCTGAACATCGTCTTCCTCAACCCGAAGGCCGTCACCTCCGGCGGCTTCTTCCCGGGCGGCGTGAACGGCGACATCACCACGAGCGGCAGCTAGCCCGCGACGGGTCCGACCGCTCGGCGTTGTGGGGACGCCGGGCGGTCGCCCGTGTGAGTCAGTACTTGTCGCCCGTGTGGGTCAGTACTTGTAGGACTGCCCGCCGTCGATCGGCACCACCGTCGCGTTCACGTACGAGGCGTCGTCGCTCAGCAGGAACGCCACGACCGACGCGATCTCGGGCGCCTCGCCGTAGCGCTTCGTCGGATTGGCCTGGATGAACTGCTCTGCCGCCCCGCGCGGGTTCTCGGGGTCGAGCTGCTTCATCGAGTTCTCGACCATGGGCGTCCAGATGGCGCCGGGCGCGATGGCGTTGATGCGGATGCCGAACTCCCCGTACTCCACGGCCGAGTTGCGGGTCAGCCCGACGACGCCGTGCTTGGCGGCGGCGTAGCCCGACTGGCTGCCGATGCCGCGGATGCCCCCGACGCTCGCCGTGTTGACCACCATGCCCGAGCCCTGCTCGCGCATCACCTTCAGCACCTTCTCGAGGCCGAGGAACACCCCGCGCAGGTTGATCGCGATCACGCGGTCGAACTCGGCGGCGGTGAAGTCCTCCGTGAGGTTCTGCTTCCCCTCGATGCCGGCGTTGTTGAAGAAGCCGTCGATGCGGCCGAAGGCCTCGAGGGTCGTGGCGACGTAGCGGTCGACGTCCTCCTCCTTCGACACGTCGGCGACGATCGTGACGACCTCCGCCTCGGGGCTCGCCTCCTTCACGGCGTCGACGGATGCGCCGAGCCCCGGCTCGGACACGTCGACGAGAGCGAGCTTCGCCCCCTCCGCGGCCAGGCGCACGGCGGCGGCGCGGCCGAGGCCCGACCCTCCGCCGGTGATGAGCACGACACGATCAGCGAACCGGTTCACGATGAGACCTCCTGCGTATATCCAACGTTTGTCGGTTATCACCCTACGCCCCCGTGCGGGCTCACGCGTCGCGGAGCGCCTCCGCGGGGTGCACGCGGGCCGCGCGGCGGCCGGGGAGCAGCGACGCCAGCACCGAGAACGCGACCGCCCCGCCCAGCACCGCCACCACGAACCACGGCGACAGCACCGGCCCGCTGAAGCCCTGCGACCCGAAGGTCGAGTTGGCCCCGACGAACCCGTAGAGCACGCCGAGCGCCAGCCCGAGCACCGCCCCGATGCCCGCGACGACGACGCTCTCGACGAGCACCATCCGCTGCGCCTGCCCCGAGGTCAACCCGACCGAGCGCAGCACCGCGATCTCGCGCTGACGCTGCAGCACCGAGAGCGACAGGTTGCTGCCGAGCCCGATCGCCGCGACGAGCACCGAGAACGCGGTGAGCACGTACACGACGACGAGCATCACCGTGATGAACTGCGCCACGGCCTCGAACTCGACCGCGTCGCCGAAGTAGGCACGGGTCTGCGCGAGGTACATCTCGCCGGCGACCGTGAACATGGTTACGAGCGTCACCCCGATCAGCACCGACACGATGGTGCGGGCCGTGCGCACGGCGTTCGCCCGCAGGTTCGCCCCGGCGAGCAGGTACTCGCCGCGCCCGCGCAGCAGCCGGGTGACGGCGGCCACGATCGGCGCCGTGAGCGCGGACGCCCCGAGGATCACCCCGACGATCGACAGCACCCCGCCCGGGAACGCGATCAGCAGCCCGAACGGCGACACCAGCCCCGCGATCAGGCCCAGCGCGAGAATGGCCCCGCCGACCACGAACAGCACCACGCCCGCGATGCCGCGCCCCCGCGCCACGGCGGCCGGCAGCTGCGTGCCGCCGCCATCGCTCCGGGCTCCTTCGGCGGGCGACACCCGCGCCACGACCTTCGCCCCGCTCGACGCGGCCAGCGCCGACACGGCTACGCACACCACGAGCGGCACGACGACGAGCTGCGGCGTCCACGCGAACTCCAGCCCGATGCCGAGCGAGGCGTTCAGGATGCCGATGGCCCCCAGAGAGATCAGGATGCCCGCGGCGATCCCCGCGACCGCACCGGCCAGCCCCACCGCGAGCCCGTCGATCCGCGAGGCCCGGCGCACCTGCGCCGAGGTGGCTCCGACGAGGCGGAGCAGCGCGATGTCCCGCCGCCGTCCGGCGTACACGGTCGCGAAGGTGCCGGAGATGACGATCGCGGCGGTCAGCACCGCGATACCGAGGAAGACGAGACCGACGGAGGTCAGCGCGGCACGCACGGGGGCGGCGTCGCCCATGTCGGTGGTCGCGAGCATCCGCACGAACACCTCGATGGTCTCGAGCAGCAGCACCGCGAAGGCGGCGACGACCGCGACGACGGCCACGCCCGCGGCGTAGCGACCGGCGGTCTCGCGCAGTTCGCGCAGGGCCCAGAGCCTCATTCGGTCACCCCGAGCATCCGCTCGCCGATCTGCTCGGCGGTACCGCCGGGGAAGTCGTCGACGATCAGGCCGTCGCTCATGCGGATCACCCGATCGGCGATGCTCGCCGCCCGCGAGTCATGGGTGATCAGCACGACGGTCTGGCCGTATTCGGTCGAGGCCGAGCGCAGCAGCCCGAGCACCTCGTCGCCCGAGGCGCTGTCGAGGGCGCCGGAGGGCTCGTCGGCGAAGATCACGGCGGGCCGAGTGGCGAGCGCGCGGGCGATGGCGACGCGCTGCTGCTGCCCGCCCGAGAGCTGGTGCGGTCGGTGCGTCAGCCGGTCGTTGAGGCCCAGGCGGCTGATCACGGCGGCGATCCAGAGCTCGTCGTCGGCGCCCGGCCGCCCTCCGGCGAGGAGGAACGGCAGGCGGATGTTCTCCTCCGCGCTCAGCGACGGCAGCAGGTTGAACGCCTGGAACACGAAGCCGAGCCGCTCGCGCCGCAGCAGGGTGAGCTGCTCGTCGCGCATGCCGGTGATCTCCTGGCCGGCCAGCCAGACCTGCCCGGTGGTCGGGGCGTCGAGCCCGGCGACGACCTGCAGCAGGGTCGACTTGCCCGATCCGCTCGGCCCCATCACGGCCGTGATCGAGCCGGCGCCGATCTCGAGGTCGATGCCCCGCAGGGCCTGCACGGGCGACTCGCCGCTGCCGAAGGTCTTGGTGATGCCGCGCGCGACGACGGCGCGCTCCTCGTTCGCTCTCATGCCCTCACGCTATTCAGCGGGTGTCGCGCGAGGGATCGGCCTGCGGGACCATCCTCGGGGCGCCCGTCATCCCGCGGTACGACCCCGCGTCCGCTCACTCGTCAGCTGGTGAGCGGATGCGCGCGATGACCTCCTGGCCTGCTCACCCGTCGAGCTGCGAGCGGATGCGCGGGGCGACCTGGTGACCTGCTCACCCGTCGAGCTGCGAGCGGATGCGCGCCACGACGTCCTCCGCGTCGACCACGACCCCGCCGCCGACCACGACCGGCCGCTCGTCGGCGCCGGGCGCCTCGAACCCGTCGAGATGCTCGGCGAGCACCCCGTCCTCCACATCGTGCCGCACCGGATCCGCGCGATTCGCCCGCACCCGCCGCTCGATCTCGTCCCGCGCCGTGTCGACGAAGACGAGCGCGAACACCGCGCCCGCCTCCCGCGCGAGCGCCCGCCATCCCTCCCGCAGGAAGCGCAGCGAGCTCGTGTCGTCGAGGACGACCGACCGGCGGGATGCCAGCAGCGCCACGACCTCGCCCCGCGCCACCTCGTGCGTGCGCTGCCACTCCTCGACGGGGATGACGTGCCCGCTGGGAAGCCCGCGCCGCTCGTTGATCGCGTCGAGGCTGACGACCTCGGCGCCCCAGCTCGCGGCGAGCGCGATGCCGAGCGTCGACTTCCCCGAGAAGCTGCGCCCGCACAGCACGATCAGCGTCGCCGTCCCCACTGCCTCACTCACGCGCACTCACCCCCTTGACCGTGTGATCAGTCTGCCCGAGTCGTTGCCCCCACGTGCCGACCGGCCGCGTAGCCCAGCCCGACGGCGGTCGAGAGCCCGTTGCCCGAGGCGTAGCCGCCGGCACCCTCGCGTCCCGAGATGCCGGCGGCGACCCCGCCTCCGGCGTACAGCCCGGGGATCGCCTCGCCCGCTCCGTCGAGCACGCGGGCGTCGCGGTCGACCGACACCCCGCCCTGCGTGTGGAACATCGCCGGGTGCGTGCGGCAGACGAAGTAGGGAGCCTGGAGGGCGCCGCCCGTGCCGAAGTCGGTGCGCCCGAACTCGTCGGCGGCCGTGCCGCTCGCTGCGGTGGCCGCCGCGTCGAGGGTCGCCCCGAGCGCGGACACGTCGCAGCCGATCAGGGCGGCGAGCTCGTCGAGGTCGGCGGCCCGCTGCACCCGGCCGAGGTCGATGATCTTCACGAACCGCGGCTCGTGGCGGGCGACGTAGTCGTGGATGCGCTCGTCCATGACGGCGAAGCTCTCGGGGGTCTGCGCCGCGATCACGCCGGCGAAGTCGGAGTAGCCCACCGACTCGTCGCCGAGGCGTCGCCCGTCGGGGCCGACGATCACGGCGCCCCGCTCGACCGTGGTCCAGGAGAGGATGTCGCCCTCGTCGGTCGCGACCGCCGCATAGGCCTGGTAGGCGGTGGCGTTCGCGAGCGGAGCGCCGAGCTGCTGCGCCCAGGCGATGCCCTCACCGGTCGAGCCGGCGGCACCGTGGTAGGGCGCGTCGGCCATGGCCGGGATGAGCTCGCGGAGCAGCGAGCGGTCGGCGCCGAATCCGTTCGAGGCGAGCACCACGGCGCCCGCGGTGATCGTGCGCGGGCCGTCGGGGGTCTCGGCGACGACCCCGGTGACGCGCCCGTCGGAGGTGGTGAGCGAGGTGACCGGCGTGCCCGTGACGATCGGCACGTGCGCGCGGGACACCGCCCGCACGAGATCGGCGGTGAGGTTCGCCCCGTTCCGGTCGGAGGGGGCGTGCAGGCGGGCCACCGAGTGCCCGACGTGCTTGTAGTCGGTGATGAGGTGCAGGCCGATGTCGTGGTCGTCGACCAGCCATTCGATCACCTCGGCCGAGGTCTCGGCCATCAGCTCGACGAGGTGCTCGGCGTCGTGCGGTCCGCTGGTGCGCAGCAGGTCCTCGACCATCCGGGCGGGGGAGTCCTCGATGCCCGCCTCGCGCTGGAACCGGGTGCCGGCGCCCGGCACCGATCCGGTGCTGAGCGTCGTGTTGCCGCCGGGGGAGTCGAGCTTCTCCAGAACCACCACCGAGCATCCGGCATCGCTCGCGGCGAGGGCAGCCACCAGCCCGCAGGCCCCGGCGCCCACCACGATGAGGTCGTACCGGTCGGCGAGCACGGCATCGGTGATCGAGGGCGCGGCGGTCATCGCGCGCCGTCCCCGGCACCGGCCGACTCGGCCGGCGCCACTCCCGACAGCAGCTCCACGACCTCACCGGTCGACGCCACGTCGGCGTACTTCTGCCCCATGTCGAACAGATTCACCTGGTGCACCGTCGCCGACCGGTCGTACACCGCGTCGTGCGGCACCAGCACCCGGAAGTTGTACGAGAAGCCGTCGACGACCGTGCCGCGCACGCATCCGCTCGTCGTCGCACCGGTCACCACGAGCGTGTCGATGCCCCGCTCGATCAGGAAGCTCAGCAGCGGCGTGCCGAAGAACGCGCTCGGGTGCCGCTTCGGCAGCAGGATCTCGCCCTCCTCCGGCGCGATCAGGTCGACGAACTCGTAGCCCTCGTCGGCGATGGTCATGATGCCGGGCACCTTCGCCCCGAGCCGCCCCTGGTCGAACGACTTCTTCGGAGCGACGTAAGGGTAGATGACGGGCCAGCCGTTCGCACGGAACAAGGGGAGCAGCCGGGCGACGTTCGCCAGCGCATCCCACCCCACGTCGCCGCAGCTGGTGGTGAAGTCCTGCTCGACCGACTCGAAGAAGGGCTTCGGGGTCATGCCGACGGTGCGGTACTGCGCGTCGATGATGAGCAGCGCGGGCTTCGACCCGATGCCGCTCGGCCGGCCGAAGCCGGCGGCCTCGTAGCGGCGCAGGTCGTCGTCGGTGATGACGTCGTTCCAGGGTGCGGTGCTGTCGGTCATCGGGCCCCTCCCACGGTGCTGATCGTGCTCTCGCCGGCCAGGGCGTCGAGGGCGCTGCGCCCGCTGAAGCGGCGGGGCACGTAGTCGCCCGTCACCTCGGTCAGTGCGCCGTCGCGCACGGTGAAGCGACCGGCGAGGATGGTGTGCTGGATGCTCACGCTCGAGGTCCAGCCCTCCCAGACGCTGTACTCGGCGCCCGAGTGCTGTGACGCCGCTGCCACCTCGAAGGGCTGCTCGGGGTCGACCACCACGAAGTCGGCGTCGTAGCCGACCCGCAGCAGGCCCTTGCGCTCGCCGAAGCCGAAGAGCTGCGCGGGCCGGGTTGCGGTCATGCTCACGACGGTCTCGAGCGGGACGCCCCGCCGCAGCGCCTCGGACAGGAACAGCGGGAACATCGTGCCGCTGCCCGGGAAGCCGGCCGACGCCGACCAGATGTCCTTGTCCTTCGCGCTGAAGTGGCGCGGCACGTGGTCGGAGCCGAGCACGTCGATCCGCCCGGCGGCGATCGCGTCCCACAGGGCCTCGTTGTCGGCGGCTGTGCGCAGCGGCGGGTTCACCTTGCCGCGGGACCCGATCGGCGACTCCTCGTTCAGCGTCAGGTAGTGCGGGCAGGTCTCGACGAAGAGGTTGCCGTAGTGGCTCTTCTGGCGCTCGATGGCGGCGAGCGACTCGGGGCTCGTGACGTGCACGGCGTAGGCGGATGCTCCGGTCACGCTGGCGAGGTAGCCGACGCGGCCCTCGGCCTCGGCCTCGACGTACGGCGGGCGGATCGCGTTCCAGCCGGGCAGCCCGGCGTCGGGCTCCTGCGGGGTGCGCTCGCGCAGGCGCCAGACGAGCTCGATGTTCTCGGCGTGCTGGGCGATCATCCCGCCGGCCTCGGCCGCCGCCTCGAGGGCGTCGAAGAGGAACGCGTCGTCGTTGCCCGGCAGGCCGAGGTAGGCGCCCTCCTGCCCGCGGAAGTTCGTGAACACCTTGTAGCTCGACACGCCCAGGTCGGCGGCGTACGAGGGGATGCTCGTCACCTGCTCCGGCGTGACGACGCAGAAGTGGAAGCCGAAGTCGGTGTGGGCGTTAGCCTGCATGACCTCGCGGGCACCGGGGAAGACCTCCTCGTACGGCTGCGGACTCATCAGGTAGGCGATCATCGTGGTGACGCCGCCGGCGGCGGCCGAGGCGGTCTCCTTCTCGGCGTCGTCGACGGTCTTGGGGGCCGAGATGTCCTGGCCGAGGTGCACGTGGGCGTCGACGACGCCGGGGAGCACCCACTTGCCGTCGACGTCGACGACCTCGGCGGCGTCGAGCGTGGTGCCGGGGGCGACGATCGCGGCGATGCGCCCGTCCTTCACGTAGAGGTCGGCGTCGGTCAGACCGATGCCGGGGAGCACGGCGCGGCCGCCGCGGAGGGAGAGATCGAAATCAGGCATGGTGCAGATCCTCAGAGGGTGTGGAGCGGTGGGTGGAGGTGAGGGGTTCGAGCCCGAGCACCGAGAGCGTGTTCGCCAGCGACGCCTGGAGGTGCTCCTCGAGCAGGCGGGTCGCATCGGCGGTTCGGCGGTCGCAGAGAGCGTCGAGGAACGCGAGGTGCTCGTCGTTCGCGTGCTCCCGCCGGGCCTGGGTGCGTTCGGTGTGGGTGAGGGCGAGGTACAGCCGGTGGTTGACCTTGAGCGCCGCGGCCGTGATGGCCGAGTTGCCCGAGAGGCTCACCATGCGCTGGTGGAAGTCGAGCTCGGCGACGTACGGTCCGGCGGTGCGCGGGACTTCTGCGCCCGGGTCGAGCGGGGGAGTCGGCGGGATGGTGGTGCCGGGAGTGCCCGGAGCATCCGTCTCGAGCAGCACCCGCAGGGCGGCCAGGCTCTCGTCGTCGGCGCGCTCGATGACGAGCCGCACCGCGTAGAGCTCGAGAGCGATGCGCAGCTCGTAGGCCTCGATGATCTCGCGCGGCTCGTACTTGCGCACGAAGGCGCCGCGGTGGCTCTTCAGCTGCAGCAGGCCCTCGCCGGCGAGCTTCTGGATCGCCTCGCGGAGGGGACCGCGACTGACGCCGAGCGAGTCGGCGATGGTCACCTCGTTGAGGCGCTCACCGGGGGCGAGGGTGCCGTCGAGCACCATGTCACGGAGGATGGCCTCGGTCTGGCGCGACACCGTTCCCCGGTGGATGGCGGCGCGGGCGTCGGATTCGGGCTGGGGGGTCACTGTCATCACACCTGGCTCAGTTCGATTCCCTTGGTCTCTTTCAGACGCAGGGCTGGGATCAGGGTAATCAGCGCGGTGACGATCACGAAGAAGGCCGGCGCGAGCGGGTTGCCCGTCAGGCCGATCAGCCAGGTGCAGATATAAGGAGCGGTGCCGCCGGCGAGCGCGGCGCCGACGCTGAACCCGAAGGCGATGCCGGTGTAGCGGATCTCGGTGGGGAACATCTCGGCGTAGGTCGAGAGCGCGACGCCCATCAGCGCCGAGTCGACGAGGCCCAGCACGATGTGGGCGAGGATCGCGACCACGCCGCCCTGCTCGAACAGCAGGAACGCGGGCACGGACAGCACGAGGGCGGCGATGGTCGCCCCGAGGAACACCGGCTTGCGGCCGACGCGGTCGGAGAGGGCGCCGAAGAAGGGCATGGCGATCACCGAGACCAGCAGCGTGAGCGTGGTGGAGAGGTAGGAGAAGTTCGCGTCGAAGCCGAGCACGGTCTGCATGTGGATGTTCACGTAGACGTAGGCGACGTAGTAGGCCGAGAACAGCAGGATCGAGAGGGCGACGACCCGGAGCAGGGCACCCGGGTGGCGCAGGAACATCGTCTTGACGGGGGTCTGCTTCACCGTCGCGACCGACTTGCGGGCGGCCTTGAACTCCTCGGTCTCCTCGAGGCCGTTGCGCACCCAGAGGCCGAACAGCCCGATCGGGATGGCGATCAGGAACGGCAGCCGCCAGCCCCAGTCGTTCATCACGTCGCTACCGAGCGTGAGGTTCAGAACCGTGACGGTGACCGAGGCGATCAGCGAGCCGGCGAGGGCGCCCATCTGGGTGGTCGAGGTGAAGAGGCCGCGCTTGGCGCGGGGCGACTTCTCGGCCACGAACGAGGCGGCACCGCCCAGTTCGCCACCGGCCGCGAGGCCCTGCAGCGAGCGGGCGAGCACGAGCAGCAGCGTGGCGCCGACGCCGATGGCGCCATAGGTCGGGAGGATGCCGATCAGTCCGCTGGCGGCGGCCATCAGGATGATCGTCAGCGCCAGCGCGTTCTTGCGACCGAACTTGTCGCCGAAGTGCCCGAACAGCAGGGCGCCGACCGGTCGCAGCACGAACGCGACGGCGAAGGTGGCGAGGGTCGAGAGGAGGGCGGTGACCGGGTCGCCCTCGGCGAAGAACTTCACCGCGAGGATCGTGGCGACGTAGCCGTACACCGCGAAGTCGAAGTACTCGACGATCGAGCCGACGGCGCCGGCGGCGATGACCCGCGGCGAGATGGTCGTGGGGTCGTGGACTGCGGGGGCGGTGCTCGAGCTGCTCATGGCGTCTTCCTTCTCCGTCGAACGATTTGCCCTATGCAAGCAGAGGGTCTGCCAACTGTCAACAGTTTGCAGTTGATCGTTTACACGCCGGAAACGCGCTCTCGCCGCACGCGGGCCGCGGGCAGGGCGCGACGGCACCTCTCGTTCGGAGGGTCAGCGCTCGATGTCGGGCGGCAGCACGCGCCAGCCGCCGAGGAGCACGAGCTGCTCGGCATCCGCCCGCTTGCGCCGCTGCACCCGCAGGAACAGCAGCACCCCGACCACCACGAGCGCGACCCCGACCGCCAGGCACAGCGCGCCGCCGAGGGGTGAGTCATCGGTGAAGAAGAAGACGGAGGCGATGACCACGAACGAGCCCAGCAGGCAGAGCAGGAACGCCAGCACGGAGCGCAGGCGCAGCGCCGACCCCACCCACGCCGCGAGCAGGGAGGCGGCGAGGCCGCGGGTCCGTACCTCGGGGTCGTCGCGCGAGCGCTCGTCGAGCCAGCGCCGGCCGAGGCGGCGGACGTGGCGCAGCTGCGCATCCGCGGCCGCGCACAGCCCGATGTAGAAGAGGAGGGCGAGGAGCCCGGGCCCGATGATCAGCGCGACGACGAGGTCGTCGTCGACCGAGCCCAGCAGGCCGTCACTGCTGTCCTCCCCGACGATCGCGAGCACGATTGCGATGACGGCGACAGCCAGCGAGCCGGCAGTCAGCCAGAAGAAGAGGCGCCGGTAGGTCTGAGCGCGGCCGGGGTCGGCGGCGAGCATCCGCTCGGCGTGCTGGTCGTCGGCCTCCCATTCGCGCTCCAGGCGGGCAGCTTCGCGGGCCGAGATGACGACACGATCTCCGGCCGGTCGGTGTCGACGAGTGGATGCCGGCGGCAGATACGCGGGCACGTCGGGTGCCGGTGCCGCGTTCTCTTGGCTCTCGCCATTCCTCGGCTCATCAGCGCCCAGCTCGGTGAGCAGCGTCTCGCGCCCGACCCGGGACTTGCCGCCGCCGGTCGTGAAGGACACAGCGGCGGCGCGCTGACGATCGGTCAGCCGGGGACCGCCTTCATCGCCAAGGGGGCTCGCCTGCGCATCCGGAACCACCAGCGGCAGTTCGCGCACGAACCGCGCCAGAGCCTTCACGCCCCCGGAGTCGAGCCCCTTCATCGGACGCCCCGCGACGAGCAGCCGCACCGACGGCCCCTCGGTCGAGACGAAGCGGTAGACGACGTAGGTGGCGGTGCCGCTCGAGCTGAGCGAACGCCAGGCCTCGGTGATCGAGTCGACGGGCACGCGCCGACCGCGCAGCTCGACCGCCCGCTCGGACGGGTACCAGACGAGGCCGCCGTAGGCGAGGTGGAGGCCGAGCAGCAGCGCGCCCGCGATGATCGCCCACGCGGTCAGGAAGCCGAGCACCCAGCTCCACTCGCCGAGCCCGAGCGCCACGTAGGCCGCCCCCGGGAACGCCGAGAGCACGCCGCCGCACACCGCTGTGACCACCAGCACGACCTTCCAGCTCCCGAGCCCGGGGTTGCCCCCGATGCGCACCGCGTCACCCCTCGTCGACGCCGCCATGGCTCCACCGTCTCACGGCGCGCGCTCCGACGCCGCCTCCCGCGCCCCGCTCCGGCGCCGTCTTCCGCGCCCCGCTCCGGCCCGGCGGAGCCCCCCAGCGCGGCCTCTCGCGCCGCGGCTGCGGCCGCCCGCTCATCACAGACCGCACCCTCGGGAATGCCACAGCCCCCACGGAGTTGCACCACCTCATGACCTCGAACGAGCTCGCCTCACCCGGCACCGCCAGCACGGCCACCGTCCCCGCGCCGGGCGCGGCCTCGGGCACCCCCACCACTCCGACCACCCGCACCTCCGGCACCGGCACGACCCCCACTCCCACCTCCTGGCTCGGCGTCGTCTCCCTGGGCCTCGGCGTCTTCGCCATCGTCATGGCCGAGTTCCTCCCCGCCAGCCTCCTCACCCGCGTCGCCGCCGACCTCGGTGTCACCGAGGGCGTCGCCGGCCAGTCGGTCAGCGTCACGGCCATCGTCGCCGCCATCGCCGGCCTGACGATCCCTGTGCTCCTCCCGCGCGTCGACCGCCGCTACCTCATGCTCGGCCTCTCGGCTCTGGCCGTGGTCTCCGACCTCCTCGTCGCCATCGCCCCCAGCTACTCCGTGCTCCTCCTCGCCCGCGTGCTCCTCGGCATCTCCCTCGGCGGATTCTGGGCCCTCGCCATCTCCATCACCGCCCGCCTGGTGCCAGCCGACCGCCTCGGCCGCGGCCTAACGGTGGTGAACGTCGGCGTCTCACTGGCCACCGTCGCCGCCATCCCGCTCGGAACCTGGCTCGGCGAGCTCTGGGGCTGGCGCGCCGTCTTCGTGCTCGCCGCGGTCGTCGGCGTGGTAGCGGTGATCGTGCAGCTGCTCGTGCTGCCGAGCGTGCGCTCGACCGGCGCGCCCGGCTTCCGCCCGCTGCTGGCCACCCTCCGTTCCCGCTTCATCCTGCTCGGCCTCCTCGCCACCGCCCTGATCGCGGCCGGCCACTTCACCGGCTTCACGTACATCCGACCAGCGGCCACCGACATCGGCGGTCTCGACCCCTCGCAGCTCTCCCTGCTGCTCGTGGTCTACGGCATCGCGGTCACGGCGGGCAACCTGGTGGCGGGCCCCCTCGCAGACAAGCGGATGCGCGTCGCCGTGCTCCTCTTCCCCGTCCTCCTCGGCGCGGCGATGATCACCTTCGCTCTCGCGGGCAGCACGACGCCCGGCCTGATCACCGCGGTCGCGGTCTGGGGCCTCGGCTTCGGAGCCGTGCCCACCACCCTCACCACGTGGATGGCCCGCGCCGAACCCACCCGCCTCGAGAGCGTCGGCGGCCTCCAGTCGGCCACGTTCCAGGTGGCGATCGCCCTCGGCGCCATCATCGGCGGCCTCCTGGTCGACGGCATCGGCGTGCAGACGGCCCTCATCACGGGCGGCATCTCGGCGGCCCTCGGCGCCCTCCTCCTGGTCACCCTCAAGCCCCGCCCGGCCGCCCTCTGAGGCCGGCCCGGAAAATCAGCGGTCGTAAACAGTCGACCGGTGCCCCAGACGAACGGCCACGACGACCAGCTTCTCGTCCTTCACCTCGACCAGCAGGCGATAGTCACCGATCCGATAGCGCCAGAACGCCGCCAAGTCGCCGCCCAATGACTTCCCCCGACTCCGAGGATCATCCAGCCGAGCAAGATCGTCGAGGAAGGCGAGCACCCGTCTGACGACGGTGCGGTCGACCTTCCGAAGGGCTTTCTCGAACTCAGCGCTGGTCTCGATCGACCACTGCGTCACAGACCGAGCTCGCGCTTGGTGTCGTCGAGAGAGCGGGTCGACTGGTCGGACGCGATCCACTCCCGCGCCGCGTCCTCAGCCCAAGCGATCTCTTCGAGCTCGTCCAGTCCCGCGACGAGTGCGTCGTGAGCGAAGGCTGCAATCGGACGGTCGGCGCGAGTGGCGAGTGCATCGAAGCGCCGCTGCTCGTCATCGCTGAGTTCGATGGAAAGCGGCATGTCGACTCCTTTTCGCGATCGCAAGTGGTGAACCGAGGATATCCGGCTTCCCTCAGGGCGGTGACTGGAAGCCTCGTGGCGTGCATGATTCGGCATGGGTGTCCTACTTCGCGGTCGTCGTCGAAACGGCGGGAGTGTAGGGATTGCGGCAACTATAGAGGCACAGGCCGAAGCCCGCCCGGGCTGTGGATAACGACCATCCGACAGCCCAGGGGTAGGAACTCAGGCCTCCAGCCGTTCGAGGTCGGCGAGCAGGCGGGGGCGCGTCGGCTCCCAGCCGAGCTCCGCGCGCGTGAGGGCGCTCGACGCCGGCTGGTCGGTCGCGAAGACCGGGCCGATCGGGCCGAAGTCCTCGAGGGGGCGCGGTTCGACCGGCAGCCCGAGGCGCCGCCCGATGACCGAGACGATGTCGAGCACCGTGTCGCTCTCGTCGTCGACCGCGTGCCACGCGCGCCCGGCCGGCGAGCCCTCGAGCGCGAGCCGGAACAGCACCGCCGCGTCCAGCGCGTGCACCGCCGGCCACCGCTGCGCCCCGTCGCCCGGGTACCCCGCGACCCCGGTCTGCCGCGCGAACTGCGTCAGCAGTCCGGCGAAACCGCCCTGCCCCTCGTTGTGCACGGTGCGGGGCAGACGGATGGCCGAGCTGCGCACTCCGCGCGACGAGAGGCCGAGCATCCGCTCTACCGAGATGCCGCGCCCGCCGACCGGCCCGTCGAGAGGCAGCAGGTCGTTCTCGGTCGACGCGCGCCCCGGGATCCACGGCGTGCCCGACACCGTGACGAACGGCTTGCCCGTGCCGACGAGGGTGTCACCCAGGGCAGCGAGGGCGGCCGACTCCTCGGCGACGTTCTGCGCCAGAGCCTCGGCCGAGGTGAAGTCGTTGCCGAACGCGAGGTGGATGACCCCGTCGGCGTCGGCGGCCGACGAACGCAGCACGTCGAGGTCGACGAGCGAGCCCCGCACAGCGGTGGCGCCGGCTGCTGAAGCTGCGGCCGCCGACGCGTCCGAGCGGGTGAGAGCGGTGACGGAGTGCCCGTTCGCGAGCAGTTCGGCCACGACGGCCGAGCCGATGAGTCCGGTTGCCCCGGTGATGAAGACGCGCATGAGAGACCTCCACAGGTGATGCGACTGATGTCCCATCACCGTAGCACCACGATGAGACAAGTGTCGCATCACGTAGAATGAACCTATGCCCAGATGGAAACCGGATGCGCGCGACCGCCTCGTCGAAGCGGCCCTCGACCTCTTCACCGAGCAGGGCTACGACGAGACGACGGTCGCGCAGATCGCCGAGCGCGCCGAGCTGACCCGCAGCACGTTCTTCCGGCACTTCAGCGACAAGCGCGAACTGCTCTCGGCCGGGCAGGAGATGTTGAGTGGTCTGCTCGCCGAAGGCATCCGCGAGTCACCGGCCGAGGCGACGCCGCTCGAGGCGGTGGCCGCGGGGCTCCAGCGCGCATCCGGCGCGATGACCGACTTCAACCGCGGCCTCGGCCCCCGCCTGCACGCGGCCATCGACGCGAACGAGGAGCTGCGCGCCCGCAACGCGATGAAGAGCATCGGCCTGGCGGCGGCGATGGCGGATGCGCTGCGAGCCCGCGGCGTCAGCGACACGGCGTCGCAGGTCGCCGCCGAACTCGGCGTGCTCGCCTTCGGCCTCGGCTACCGCCGCTGGTCCGACCCGTCGCACGATGACACCCCGGGCGAGCTGGCCACCTACACGGCGGAAGCCTTCACCGAGCTCCGAGCGGCGGCCGCCGAGCTCCGCTGAGGCAGCGCCTCAATCGCAGACGTCGATCACCGAATCCTGCGTCGACGACCGGATGAGCCGCACCGCCTTCGTGCCCGCCTCCGACGTGCCCACCTGGAACACCAGGTACCGCCCGTCGACCGGCCCGCTGACGTAGGTCGTGTACCCCTCCTGCTCGTCGTACCGCGAGTGCGTCACCACGATCCCCGGGTAGGCGGCAAGCAGCTCAGCCTCCGACGACCCCAACC
This sequence comes from Herbiconiux sp. VKM Ac-1786, assembly GCF_015350805.1. Classification (GTDB taxonomy): domain Bacteria; phylum Actinomycetota; class Actinomycetes; order Actinomycetales; family Microbacteriaceae; genus Herbiconiux. The sequence continues at coordinate 105,817 of NZ_JADKSG010000002.1, forward strand.
GGATGCCCTCGGGCGTCGACGGCGACCCCTCGAGCGGGGCGTCCGCCACGCCTGGGGTGCTCACCGTCGCGAACGAGAACACGGGGTCGGGCACATCCGTCCCGTCGGCCTCCAGCTCGGCGAGGTACACGTCGACGATCAGCGACCCTTCGTCGAAATTCGGCACCGTGTAGTACCCGTCAGGGCAGTCGACCGGCGAGTCCACCGGCACGAGCCCAGCCGCCGATGCGAAGGCAGCCAGAGAATCCCCGAGCCGCAGCCCCGCCACCTCGTCGTACCCGATCGTCCACGTCCCGGGATCCAGCGGATCCACCGCCACCGGCTCAGGCGTGTCGGGCGTCGGCGCCGGCTGCACGGCAGGAGGAGGCTCCATGGTCGCGGTCGGGCCCGGCGCCGGCGTCGCCGAAGCGGTCACCACCGGCGCGGGTGCACCGACCCCCGGAATGACCCCGAGCGCCAGCGCAGCCCCGGCCCCTCCCACGAGCACCACGCTCACGACAGCGACCAGCACCCCGAGCACCCGCGGCCTGACGTTCGACCGACGGGGTTCGGGCGCAGGTGGGTGGGAAGCCGCCATCCGCAGCACGTCGCCCTTCATCGTCGTCAGCAGCCGGGTCAACTCGTCACCGGTCGGGGGTTCAGTTCTCATCGTCGGCCACCGCCTTCCGCAGTCGTGTTCTGGCTCGGGACACCCGTTTCTTCACCGCGTCGACGCTGAGCCCCAGCTCGTCGGCGGCCTCGACGTACGACCGCCCCTCGACGAGACACAGTTCGCACACGCGCCGGTCGATGAACGGCAGGCGCCCGATCTCGTCCATCACCCAGCGCAGGCGGTCACGAGCATCCTGATCGCCCGTCGTCGCCACCAGGTCGAGCTCGTCGTCGAGCGTGCGGGCCTCGTGCTTCGCCCGCCGCCGCTGCAGGTTGAGTGCGTGGTTGCGGCAGGTGACGAGCAGCCACGGCAGCAGCGAGGTGCCGGCGATGGTGACGGATGCGCCCCGGCTCCACACCGTGAAGAACGTGTCCTGCACGAGCTCCTCGACGTCCATCCGCTCGGTCGCGAGCGCCCAGGCGTAGCGCGTGACGGCCGGTGCGTGCCGGTCGAACACGACGCCGAGCGCCTCGGCATCCCCCTGAGCCAGCCGTGCGAGCAACTCGCCGTCCGGCACCTCCGTGTCGTTCACGTGCACCCCCTCACTATAGGAATGTCGCGAACACGGCGATCGTGACCGGATGCCCGCTCAGCGCGTCGCGGCGAGGAACCTCTCGATCACGGCGAAGGTGGCTGCCGGCTGCTCGAGGTGGGGGAGATGCCCGGCCTTCTCGACCTCGGCGAACCGGGCACCGGGCACGGCAGCTGCCAGTGCGCGCCCGTACGCCGGAGTCACGACGCGGTCGCTCGCGCCCCACACCACCAGCGTCGGCACGTTCATCGCCTCGAGCCGGTTGAGCAGCGTCGGGTCGGCCATCCCGCTCCCGGTCATCGCCTTCATCGCGCGGGCGTTGCCGGCCAGCACGGCGCGCTGCTCGTCGGAGAACCCCGCCGGATCCAGGTACCCGCGATCGGCGTCGTGCCACGCGAGCTCGGCGAGCTGCCTCGGGCTGAGCGAGAAGAAGTCGGCGATCGGCTCGCCTGCGACCTCGACGCCGACCGAATCGATGACGATCACTGACCCGATCAGGCCTTCGAAGCGCGGGTCTTTCGCCGCTTGCACCGCCATCTCGAGCGCGATCCACCCGCCGATCGACGACCCGACGACGGTCGCCGCACCCTCGCGCGGCTCCTCGGCCAGCAGCTCGAGGTAGTCGGCGGCGAGCTGCGACACCGAGGCCAGCGACTCGGGCAGCGCCGTCCCCTCCCACCCCGGATGCGTCGGCGCCAGCACCCGCCGCCCTTCTCGGAGTTGCCCGACGAGAGGCGCGACCGTGCGCGGCCCACCGCCCCCGTGCAGCACGAGAGCGAGGGGCTGCCCGACCTTACCGGCCTCGACGACGGATGCGCGGGATACGAACTCCAGAACCATGACCACTCCAAATCAACATGTTTATACAAGCCTGCTGATACGGTAGCACCATGCCCACCGATCTGGAACTACTCGGCCAAGCGCTCAAGCGGGCGCAGTACCGAAACCACCGCACGATGGACGCCGCCCTCCAGGACGTCGGCGTCAGCCTCGTGCAGTGGGACGCCCTCCGCGCCATCGACCAGGCGCCGGGCGCCTCGGCTCACGCCCTGGCGGTGGCGACCTTCCAGAGCGACCAAGCGTTCGGCACCCTCGCCACCCGCCTCGTCGCCCGCGGGCTCGTCGCCCGAACGCCCGGCCACGGCCGCCGCCTCGAGCACACCCTCACGCCCGCCGGCGCCGACGCCCTCGCGGCCGGCCGCCGCATCGCGGCCGCCCAGCTCCCCGCCCTCTTCGCCCCCCTCGACGAACCCCAGCGCGCGGCCCTCTTCGAGGCCCTGACCGCTCTCAACTCGGCTTGAACGTGTCCCTGCCGCCTAGACGAAACACGCGCTGAGTAGCGGCACGATCCGATCAAGCTCGTCGCCCTTCGCCTCAGCCACCAGCTCGAGGTCGTACCGCGTCTGCAGGTTCGTCCAGAACCGATCCGAAGTGCCGAACACTCGAGCAAGCCGCGAGGCGGTTTCGGGCGAAATGCGACGCTTGCCCAGAACGATCTCGTTGATCCGCCGCGCCGGCACATTGATCGCTCGCGCCAGTCGGTGCGGGCTCACGCCCATCGGCTCCAGGAACTCCTCAAATAGAACCTCGCCCGGGTGCACCCGAGAATGCGAATCGCTCACGCCCCAGCCTCGCTGTCGTCGGTGCACGGCGTCGGAGCAAGCCTGGTCGACGCGTAATGCGAAAGGATCCAATCGACTTCGTCAAAACCATCACTGGCGGCGGTCACGATCGCGCGAGCGACCTCGCAATCGTCGAAGAGTCTTTCGCGTACTTCTGGCAGATCGTGGCGGAGCGTCTTCCGAATGATCTGGAGGTCGATATCGAGGTAGTTGTGAGCCAACCGGTTCCTCATGCCTCTCAAGCGCTTGATCCCGATCGCGCCGAAGTGGCGCTCGCGAGACCGCTCGTCGACCATTTCTGCCGCCCGCAAGATGCGTTCGATGGCGCGTTCCGCAGCGAACCGCCCCTGAAGGTCCTCGAGTGACCCGGTGGCGATCGTGAGGGCGGTTTCGACCTCCAGGTTCAGCGCGAGCAACGCTTCCGCCTCCTTCACGTTCACAGCGGCACCGACTCGAGAAGAATCGATGTTCCGATGCCCGTTTCCTGTGCTCGCTTCCACACTGCCTGGTGATCCACGACGTCGACGTCGATCCCGAGCAGCTCGACGAGTTCGTCGGTGAGCCCGATCACGTCGCGGCTCCGTCCCGCGCCGAACAGGACGATGAGGTCAAGGTCCGACCCCAACTGATCCTGTCCACGCGCGACAGACCCGAAGACCCCTGCCGACACCACACCGAACCGCCGAAGCACAGCCCGAACATCCTCACGCCGCAGCTTCAAGACCTCGCCCGGCGTCACCGCATCAGCAGCAGCAAGAACCATGACCATCCCCTTCCGAGGTCGAACAATCGACAGAACTCGTAGGGATGAGAAGAGCGTAGCGCCCGAGAGCCCTACCCCGCCCCCAAGATCGCCGAAGTCCGCCCCATCGAATCCCGCACAGCCTCACACCGCGCCTCATCCGGGTTCTCCGTCATCGAGATCACCTCATCCAGCCGCCCCCGAGCCACCTCGAGATCCGACATGAGCTGCGAGATCCGATCCCGCTCCCGGTGCAGGCTGAGCAGCATCTCCGGCGGCGCATGCCCCGTATCCACGCACGGCAGAATCAGCGCGATCGTCCGACTGGCCAGCCCCGCCGAGAACAGATGCTGAATCAACCGCACCCGATCCACGGCCGAAGGGCCATAGACCCGCTGCCCGCTGGCCGTCCGCGACGAGTGAAGGATGCCCTGCTCCTCGTAATACCGCAGCGCCCGAGTACTGACTCCGGCCCGAGCCGCGAGCTCCCCGATCCGCATCTCGACGACCGAGTCATCCAACAACACCATCAGCACACCCTCGACTTGCCCTTGACGTCAACGTGAGGTTTTAGCCTACGAGAGAAGAGCCGTCCCGTGCGGCAGAACCCGAAAGGACACCCATGAATATCGCCGGATCCGTCGCCCTCGTCACCGGAGCCAACCGCGGCATCGGCCGCCGCTTCGTCGACGAGCTCCTCGACCGCGGCGCCGCGAAGGTCTACGCGGCCGTCCGCAACCCCGACAACGTGAAGGAGACCGAGTTCACCGACGCCCGAGTAGAGGTCCTCCGCCTCGACCTGCTCGACGACACCTCCATCACGGATGCCGCCGCCCGAGCCACCGACCTCACCCTCCTCATCAACAACGCCGGCATCACGACGGGCTCCAACCTCCTCGGCGAGAACGACCTGGCCGGCCTCCGCCGCGAACTCGACACCCACCTCTTCGGCACCCTCGGCGTCATCCGCGCCTTCGCCCCCGTGCTCGCGGCCAACGGCGGGGGAGCGATCGTCGACATCCACTCGGCGCTCTCCTGGTTCTCCGTCAACGGCGCCAACGGATACGCCGTCGCCAAGGCCGCCGAATGGGCGATGACGAACGGCGTTCGCCTCGAGCTCGCCACCCAGAACACCCTCGTCGTCGGCGTCCACCTCGGAGCCGCCGACACTGACATGATGGCCGGCTACGACGGCCCCATGACGGCCCCGCGCGCGGTCGCGGCCGCCGCCCTCGACGGCGTCGCCTCCGACGCGATCGAGGTCCTGGTCGACGACTGGTCACGCCTGGTCAAGGCCTCCCTGGCCAACGACCCCGCCGAGTTCTACGCCGAGGCCCTCCGCAGCGCCTGAGAAGAGCGGATGCTCGACCCCGCCCACCCGTCAACCATCGTGTGGGCGGGCGAGCGCCGGCAAGCGCGATCTCAGGTGACGCCAGCTATCTACGACGCCTTGCTGAGCTGACTGATCCGTTGAGGCGAGAGTCCGAGCAGTCGAGCTGCATCTGCCTTGCTGATGTGCTCAGCCTGTAGAGCAGCAACAGCACGCCGCCGCAGCGCTGCAGCGGCCTTCGCGTCTTCGCGCGCTCGCGCGTCAGCCTCGTTAGCCTTCGTCCACAGATCTGCGGCAGTCTCGGGAAGTTCGAGATCGACCGTCACGTCGAGAGTCGCTTCGTCCACGTCGAGCCACAACGCGGCGACCTCTAGGGCGATCTCGTCGATCTCCTTGATCGTCCGAGCCTGCCCCGACGTCCCGAGCTCGGGAAACTCGATGTACCACCAGCGCCCATCTCGCCGTGCTCGTGCCTTCACTTCCGTCTTGCCCTTCGTAGTCATGTCGTCTCCTATCGCCAGTTGTAGGGAGTGTGCGGGAGCTTCTTGATCAGGTCGCCGATGATGCCGGCGGACACCTCGCTGTGATGCGGAATGGTGTGTTTGTCGTCCGGGGATGACGAGTCGGGAATTCCCCAGATTTCGTGATCACCCTTCCCTTGTCGTATGAGCGCCCACCCGTTGGCTCGCACCGCCTTGATCACATCGCAGTACTTCTGCGGCGGGGCACCGATCAAGTCTAGACCGGGCTTTGTATTAAGGTAAGGGGATCTAGAACGCTTCGTTTGCCAAGCGGTCTCATCTGCGACACAGGCAGCGAGCCGGCCGCGGTAGCGATGCCCGACTGCTCAGATGGCGCTGCCGTGAATCCGCTGCCTCACGCGAACGCTCCCACGCGGCAAGATTGGCTATGACGACGAACCCGCGGCGCGACCGAAATCTGGAAGACGGAATGATCATGGAACCCAGCGAGCGGTCGATCGTCGTCCATCGAGCGCCGATCTGGCGAGATCGTGCCGATTACATCTTCAGAGCCGCGATTCCGGATCCGGCCCCCACCGCATCGATCGAGCAGCTGTGGGGACGCAAGCAGGGCCATCTCATCGAGGTGTGCTGCATTCCGTACTTCCTCTACGACGTCAATCTGGGTGACCTGGTGAGTCTGTCCGATGAGAACACGCTCGAGTCCGTGGTCGAAGACAAGGGTCACTGCACGTTTCGGGCGTTCTTCAGCGAGCATTTGGAAAGCATCGCCGACGTGGATCGCGACCTGCGTGGACGTGGCGCCGGAACAGAATGGCTCAGCAACCGCTTGGTTGCCCTCGACGCTCCCTCAGGAGAAGCGGCCTCAGAGTTGTCTGCATTTCTGGCGACCCTCGAGAACCGCGGGGTACTGGAGTACGAGACGGGTCGACTCCGCAGTCCCTAGAAGCACGCATACATGCCCGCCCAGTAAAAATCCTCGAGATGTCAGTGGAAAGCAGCCCACTGGCTCGAGGTGACCGACGCGATGAGGGCGTCACCTAATGCAGTCGTGTTGAGCCAGTACTCGCCTGACGTCTCATCTTCGTCAAAGTCGTCCGGCGGTGGGGTGTAGTTGCCCGGCCAATTCGCTTCAGGCGAGTAGCTCCACCAGTTGCTCGGCCTCGCTATCGTTTCCGCCGCCGTCACTCGGTCGAGCACGTTTTGGATATCGCCTTCGATGACCTCGATGAGGCCTTCGTGAAACAGGTACTGCACAGCGGCGATAGTCGCGGGCACGTGAATCGACTTTCGATTCCAGTGGGCGGCTTCAGGGGTGCTCACCGAGATGCCGTTCAAGACCGTCACCAGCGAACTGCCTTCCCAGGCGTCCAGAAGAACCACTTTCTGATGCTGCGTCAGCGATTCCCACCGATTCGACTTATCCGCCATGGTGTCCATCGTTGCTGATCGAGCGCAGCGAGCAACCCACCGCCGCGCCGACTCACACCCACGCGACGGCGGTGTCGCCCTCGCCCCGGCCAGACGGCGAGGGCGTAGGCGTCCGGCGCCTGCGGGGCTACGGTCAGGTCATGCGATCGATCCCGGGCACCGTTCGGCAAAGCACGTCCGGCGAGGCCTCGGGGCCGCCCGAGGCGTTCGTCCGACCGCGCACCCCTAAGTCACAATGGCGACGGATGCGCGCCCTGCTCGCCCTCTCAGCCCTCGCCCTGGCGACCGCCCCGCTCGCGGGTTGCACGCCCGCGGCCCCCGGCTCGACCCCCGCCACGGCAGCCGCACCCTGCCCTCCCGCCCCCACTGACGCGGATCCCGAGCAGATCGTCACCGCCGCCGAGCTGTGCGCGATCGACGGCCGCCCCTGGTCGGACTCGGTCTTCACGACGGTCGTGAACACGCCGGCGTGGGGCGACACCACTCCGGCCTGCGACGAAGCCCGCAAGACGGCGTTCTACAAAGCTTGGAAAGACGTGCAGTCGCAGATCACCACCTTCGACCTCGCCACGGACTTCGGCGAGAACGCCCGCCTCCTCGGCGGTGTGGGCGTCGCCGTGCTGACCGCGCCGGACGCCTCCGCGCCCATCGCCCTCCTCGACGCCGAGGTGGACGCGTGCCTCGGCGCCTCCGCCCAGACCCGGATCGACCACGGCCCCTGGCGCGGCGTCCGCGGCCCGCTGTCGGGCGACGACGGCGAGCAGCTCACCTGGTGGGCGGAGGGTGACGGCCACTGGAGCCTCGTACAGGCCTACATCTCTGAGACCCTCTCCGCCGACGACGCTGCCTCCCTCGAGTCGGCCCTCGACACCCTCCTCGACGCCCAGGCCGCCCGCCTGGCGGAGTGAGCTCGGGCTCGCGCTAGGGGCCCGGCTCGCTGATCGACCGGCCGAATCCTTCGATCCGAAGTCCGTGCCGGCAGGCCGCTGTCGACCCAGCCATGACCATCGAGGGCAAGCGCGCAGCGCGCGGTAGCCCTGCGCTGCAGGACGTTCGGCGGCCGTCCACGGATGCTGCCGCGCGCTTCGCGCTTGCCCTCGAAGACCGTGGCCGGTCAGGACGGCGGGCGCGCCGGATCAGGCGGCCGGGCGGTGAATGGTGCGTCGACGCGTGGTCGGGATCGGTGTCTGCTCGGTATCGATATACCTCGGCGGAATGAGGTGAGGCACCCCGGACTGCATGGTCAGCTTCCACGCCGCCTTGTGCAAATGCGAGTGATGGAAGTGGCAGAGAAGAACGCCGTTGTCGATGTCGGTTCTTCCGGGCGGATGATCGTCCGAGACCCATTCGTTCGCATGGTGTGTCTCGCAGAACGAGGGTGGCCGATCGCAGTCTGGCCAGATGCACCCGCCGTCCCGCGCCGCGAGGGCCCGGTTCTGCGCCGGAGTGAAGAGCCGCTTCGTCTTGCCGTGGTAGAGCACCTCGCCCCTGTCGCCGAACAGAGTCGCGGCGATGGGGGAGTGGCAGCGAAGCTGCGCGACGGTCGAGGCAGGAACGGGCTCATCGACGCCGTCGATCCATCCGACGCCACGCCCGGCTTCGAGGTCCTCGACCGAGATGTGCACGTTGACAGTCGCGGTCGCTCCGTTGATGCGCGGCATGTCGTCGGCGCGGGTGGCGCGCGCAATGAGTTCGGTGATGGTGTCGGCGTTCTTCTGCGCCTGCGTGCGGGTGTCGGCGGCTACCACTTGGGCCACGCGCTCGTCTTCATCGAGAAACCGGGGCCCGGTAACGCGCGGGCTCAGCATCGCCTGGATGCTCGACATCCACACGCCGCCCTGCTCGGGCGTGAGCGCGAACTTCCCCCGCACCATCCCGTCCGGTGCCTGCGCGATCGTCAAAGACCGCTGCATCTGCAGCACCTCATCCCGCGGCTCGGAACCGTCGGGGTCGAGCACCTCGCGAAGATGGATGGCGGCCCTGAACGTCTCGTCGGCGGTCAGTCTGCACGCGATCGTCTCGTCGACGAGGGTCTGCTCGGCGAGCGCCATCATGTCGGCGGAGCATCCACGGTCGGCGAGCCCGTTGCATTGATTCACGATGGCCGCCGCCGCCTCGACGCCAAGCACCCCCTCGTTGAGCCGTTGCCCCACAAGCGGGAACGGCGCGGGCCCCTCGCCGCCACCCAGCAGCACTGCACCCCGCAGCTTCCGCCCCAGCTCGAGACGCGCCTTACACTCCCGCGTAGAAGCCCCGGTGACGCTCGCGACGAGCGTAGTCGGGCTGGTGAAGTTCTGACGCCGGCTCAGACCCTCGTCGCCGAGCTCGCTGCGCGACCGCAACCCGACCTCGCCGGCGGTTTGCACCTGCCCCGCAGACGCTAGTCGTCCGATCGCCTCAAAGTCGGCCATGACCTCGAGCACTTCCTCGTCGGTCAGAACCGCAAGCCTGCTGACAGCACTGCCCAGCGCAACCCGGAGATCGTTGGCGATCTCTTTCAGCTGGTCGTCTGTTTGCATACTGAGATTCTATCAGGAGTTCCTGATGAAAGCTCGAAGAGTTCGACGAAGGGGATTACTGTGCCTTCAGTTGTTGCACGGCACGAGCGAACAATTCGGTCGGCGCTGAAGTGACAAAGTCGATGCCCGCCGTGTGAAGTTCAGCGCTTCGCCTCAGTGAGCTCTTGCTTGTGTAAACGAAGATCGGGACTTTCGATCCCTTCTCGAGGAGCTTTGTGTTGAGATCCAAACCCGCGCTTCGGTTGTACCCAGAACTCTCGTTGCGACCCAAGTCAGTGATTATCAAACGATAGTTGCGTGACTCCAGGAGACTAAGGGCTTCATCGGTAGATCGGGCAAGATCAACGTCGACCCCTATCACCCGAAACGCCTTGACTGTGTCGAGGATGTTCTCCACATGGTCGTCCACCCAAAGAATCGGGCCCGACAAATATGCCTGATCCGCGAGTTCTGCGGCGTGAGTGGCCTTTTTGTCGATGGATTCTTTGCTGGTTTTCGAGCCCGCTGTCTCTTCCGCGTCCGCCAGAAATTCTGCCGCCCGCCGGCCCGCCTGCGACAGCTGAATAGCGTCTGATTCAGTCGACTCCACCATCGTGCGCAAGATCAGCCGGGCCCACAAGTAGCTCATCAAGAAACCGACGCTCGCGCCGTACACGACCACAGAAATCGCGACTGCCGGCGCGTTCGGAAGCGACAATCCTGTGGCGAGATAGCGCCCAAGCGCAGCCAGCGCCCCCGGCAAGGTGGCCACCTGCACAAGGGTCGCACCGATGATGATCTTGGTCAGCCAGTCCGAAATCTGCTCGAGGCTCGAGCTTGCGGCGAACCGACCGGATTCAGCTTGTGCGGATTGCTCTTTTGTCTTGGGCACTCCGAATATGAATCCGACAATGGAGAATGCTGCCGCCGCCGCGAACATATAGCCGACAAGCAGAAATGCGACTCCCACATTGAAGTCGGACGCGCTGAGCGAGAGTGCGATACAGATCGCTATGCCGGCGCCTAGGGCAATGGCTAGGGCGATCAGGATGCCGCCGCTTGGCCTTGTCGTTCGTTTGACCATCACTGCACTGTCCCTTTCGCTCGGCATGCGAAGGCTCGATCAGGCGGCGAGGGGTAGTCGTCGTTGCTGTCGCTCTACGCTTCCCCATAGCTGCATCGCGATGTGGAAGAACAGCAGCGTCCGGTGGCCGAATCATATGAGTGGTGTGTCAACGGCCACAAGGCCTCTGACAAGTTCTCGTGCCGCGCGGCGGCGGCCTGCGAGAGAGCAACGAGAATCTGTCACCTAAAACCGCGTCGATGTGCAATCGGATTCGCCCCACCTCGCCCCTGCTACCCTCACCCCATGGCCACCCCTTCTGTCCATGACGAACTAGCAACCTTCGCAGCCGAACGCGACTGGCCCCAGTTCCACACCCCCGAGAACCTGGCAAAGAGCATCTCCATCGAGGCGGCCGAACTCCTAGAACTCTTCCAATGGTCCCCGGATGCGGACGAGCACCGAGTCCAAGACGAACTGGCCGACGTCCTCACCTACGCCTACCTCCTAGCCGCGAGACTCGGCAAGCACCCCGACGACATCGTCCGCACCAAGCTCGAGAAGACCCGCGAGAAGTACCCGGTGGAAAAGTCCCGAGGCAACGCCACGAAGTATGACCAGCTCTGAGATCATCCGCCTCCCCTTCGACCGCGCCGAGCTGGCCGTCTGGTCGAGAAGTGGCGACAAGCGCGTCTCCAACTGGCCGGTCGTCTACATCCTCGACGACGATACCCAGACCGCCGCCGGCAACAAGAAGCGAGAGCAGCGCCGCAAGATCTACGTCGGCGAATCGCTCAACGTCGCCGCCCGCATGCGCCAACACCTCGCGAGCATCGAGCGCAGCCACCTCACCAACCTCCGCGTCATCATCGACGACACCTTCAACAAGTCGGTCTGCCTGCACCTCGAGTCCTACCTCATCGAACTCCTCAGCGGAGACGGCGCCTTCGAGGTGCTGAACCGCAACGACGGAATCGTCGACGCCGACTACTACAACCGCGCCTTCTACCAAGACCGCTTCGACGAGATCTTCGACCAGCTCAAGTTGGCCGGCGTCTTCACCCGCACCATCCCCGAGATCATCAACAGCGACCTCTTCAAGTTGAGCCCCTTCAAGTCGCTCACCGACGACCAGGCCTTCGCCGTCGAGGGCGTCGTGAAGAGCCTCTTCGACGACCTGCGCAGCAACGACCGCAGCACGACGGTCATCCAGGGCGACCCCGGCACCGGCAAGACCGTCGTCGCAATCTACCTGCTCAAGTTGCTCGCCGACATCCGCTCGTCAACCGACCTCGACGCCCTCGATGACGACGGCGACTCCCTCTTCTCCGAGTTGTTCACCGACGAGCACGGGATGCTCCTCCGCGACCTGCGCATCGGTTTCGTCATCCCGCAGCAGTCACTCCGAAAATCGGTGCAGAAGGTATTCCGCAAGACCCCCGGCCTCGACCCGGCGATGGTGATGACGGCCTTCGAGATGGGGGAGTCGGAGCACGACTTCGACCTCCTCATCGTCGACGAGACCCACCGCCTGAACCAGCGAGCCAATCAGCCGGCGGCGACCCTCAACACGAAGTTCCGCGACATCACGACGAAGCTCTTCGGCCACGACGACACGTCTAAGACGCAGCTCGACTGGATCAAGGCCCGCAGCACCCACCAGATCTTCCTGGTCGACCCCGCCCAAAGCGTGAAGCCGGCCGACATCCCCATCGAGCTCCTCCAGCAGCTCGTCGTAGATGCCAAGGCAGCTCATCATCACCACCCCCTCCTCTCGCAGATGAGAGTGCGTGCCGGTTCCGACTACGTTGGCCATGTGAGACGGATGCTCGGCGCCGCAACCGAATCTGGCCCACAGCCGCCTGCTTCAGTCCCCGACTTCGGCGACTACGACTTCCGAATGTTCGATGACGTTTCCGTGATGCGCGCGGAGATCGTGCGCCGAGACCGAGAAGTCGGCCTCTCACGCCTCGTCGCGGGTTACGCCTGGGAGTGGAAGACGAAGGGCAACAAACCAGGCCACGACATCGAAATCGGCGACTTCCGGATGCGCTGGAACAGCACCCAGACCGACTGGATCGCGTCGCCGGGTTCGCTCGACGAGGTGGGGTCGATCCACACTGTGCAGGGCTACGACCTCAACTACGCCGGCGTGATCATCGGCCCCGACCTCCGCTTCGACACCACCACCGGCCGCATCGTCGTCGACCGCGCTTCGTACTTTGACAAAAAGGGCAAAGAGGCGAACAAGGCGCTCGGCCGCGTCTACTCTGACAACGACCTGCTCTGGTACATCCAGAACGTCTACGCGGTGCTGCTCACGCGAGGCATTCGGGGGACATACGTCTACGTCCACGACCCGGCTCTCCGAGAGCGCCTGCGCCAGTCCATGCGAATCCACTGACGCGTCAGATAGGCGGCACGTGAGCATCGACGTCGTGTGCGACGGCAAGCACGCTCAGTAGCACTTCGTCACCACCTTCATTGAGCGCCTCAGCGTGCTGGATAACAACGGGGCAGTGGTTCCAAGGGCTACCATCGTGAGACACACGTCGTCGATACGTACGGCTCCGGCTGGAAATGTCCGGGGGCTGCTATAGGGTGCACACAATTGACTGAGAACGCAAAGAACGGAAGAGTGTCGTGGCGACTGGAGAGCTGCTTACCGAGCTAGTTCGGGCGCACTACAACGACGAGTCTGCCCGTTTCGGTGCTGTTCTAGGCCAGGTTATTGCAGCTGAGTCGCGGGCTGGGCACACCCAGGTTGCACGTAAGCTGCGAGAGTTGAGGCTGACGAGTGAAGACCGGACACCGAAAAGGGCCGTTCCTCTAGCTCGGACCGCAAAGAACCTTTCAGATCTGATCGACATCGGATACAGCGATTCTCGCCTCTCGGACCTAATCCTGAAGCCTGAGACGATGGCGCGCATAGAGCGAATCGTCGTGGAGCAGAGAAAGAAGAGCCTTTTTGAGGATCACGGGCTCCGCCCGAGACGGAAAGTACTTCTGCACGGTCCTCCAGGGACAGGAAAAACACTCACCGCGGCAGCATTAGCGGGTGAACTCAAGTTGCCCTTCGCTCGGGTCCGACTTGAAGTGCTTTTCAGTCGATACCTCGGTGAGACAGCCTCGACGCTCAACGACATCTTCAGTGAGGCCGGTCGGGTCAAAGGGGTATATTTGTTCGATGAATTCGATGCGCTTGGAAGCCAGCGCGCCGATTCGAGTGATATTGGCGAGATGCGCCGTATCGTCGGCACGTTCTTACAGCTTCTCGACTCCGATGAGAGTGAAAGCATCTTCATCGCTGCCACGAACATTCCAGCAAACCTAGATAGCGCTCTGTTCCGACGGTTCGACGACGTAATTGAGTATGACGGTCCCGACCACGAAGCGCGCGTCCAGCTCATTCGGCGAATGACTAGGGCCGAGAAGTTTCCCCTTCCGGCTCTCAAAGATCTTGCAGCTTCAGCTCAATCTTCATCTTTGGCTGATCTAACGGCCGCAGTCAACGAGGCGCGAAAATCGGCGTTGATCGCTGGACGAACCCAAGTATCTGCGAGCGAGATTGCTGATGCAATTGCGGAGCGCGTGAACCGGTAGCTCTTACTAATCGAGCCAGGATTTCAAGGGAGAAACATGGCAGACCTGCCGCACATTCGGATCAGCGCGTCGCGATCAGATAGCTACGGCTCGCCCCGTCGAGGGAATACTGCTCCCGCTCCAGCGCGGGATCGGCTGACGCATGCCAGCTACGTCGGTAACTTGCTGGAGGGTCTCGAGAATGAGATTCACGACCGGAACCTGACTGGTGGCCTGGTTCTTGCATTCAATGGTCCTGGACTAGAGGACGAGGCGACTCGTTTGGGCGATAAGCGAACAGGCAATGAGGTGCTTGCGATCTCACCGCTTGAAACGGTTCTGGTTGGAAGCCGCGGTGATCTCTCCGCTCTCCAGAAAAAGGTCTTCGAGTATCAAACGGAAGAAACCCCGAAAGGAAGGCCGAAGCACGAGCAGTTGGTGGCACGCATTGAGACTGCTCGAATCGCTAGTGTCCTGGATCTTTCGTTCGGCGAAATCGACGATTCAGAGATCGACAACGGCGCCGTCTATTTTGTCGAACTATGGCTCGGCTTCGATACGGAAGCAAATAGTGACCGAGCTAGATTCGCAGCATTTCTGGAGTCGGCAGAGGCTGACCAGGATTTGCGCCACATTTCAACGTACAAAGGTACGGATCGAGATGTTCACCTAGTAGCGATCCGCGGCAGCGTTCTCCTCGGACTCCCTGTCCGGATGCCTTATCTTGCCGAGATACACCTTCCGCCCATGGTTAGGCTCCGCGAAGTGGCAGGACAGATCGAGCTATCTAAAGGTCTGCCGCCCGTGTTGGTCCCGCTTCAACTTACGGTGGCAGTGGCGGTCCATGACACTGGGTTGGACCACCTCCACCCTCTCCTGGCTCCCGTCGTCCTAGGGACAGATTCAGCAGTGCCGAATGGTTCGCCGCTCGACTGGGACGGCCATGGCACCCGAATGGCTGGCTTGGCGGTCTACGGAGACCTTGCGAACCAAGTCCTCGATTCCTCGCTGGTTCCGGCCGCGGCGCTGATTGCGGTGGAGTACCTCGAGCCTGGGGAACGTGGCGATGTTCTTTGGGCCGAGCGAACTCAACTCTCAGTGGAGATCGCCGAGGACCTCGGACGGGATCATCGTGTCGTGCACAGCATCAGTATGGGTGCGCCCAACCCAAGAGAACACGAAGCAACCAGCTGGTCGACCGCAATTGATCGCGCCGCTTGGAACAATGGGGAAGGCCGACTTATCGTGGTGGCAGCAGGCAACATACCTCCCGCCCCCAGTTCATCACAGTATCCGTCAGAGAACCTCGCATCGACCCTCTCGCAGCCAGCCCAGGCATGGAATGCAGTCACGGTCGGAGGAGTGACGGAGCTGTCTACGTTGTCCCCCCGTGACGTCCAGCTTGGTGCAAGCACACCCCTGGCCGCACCGGGTCAGCTGAGTCCATTCACCTCTGTCGGACCAGCGAGGATATGGCCTAGCAAGCCAGATGTTGTCGCGGAAGCAGGAAACACGGCACCCGACGGGTCAAACCCAAACCCAGGATTGATCGGACTTTCAGTTCTGACCACGGCAGCGCGGACGATCGGATCTGATCTGACTCGAGCAAATGCCACGAGCGCGGCGACCGCTATTACAGCGAATGCGCTGGCCCGGATTTGGGCAACCTACCCGGATTTCAGGCCGGCCACTATTCGAGGTCTGCTTATTCACTCCAGTCGTCCTACGCCTTCAGTTGTCAGTCAGCTTGACCCTGCAGACCTGCGTCGATCCATCGGTCACGGCTCGTTCAACTGGTCAAGAGCCGCTCTAAGCTCCGAGAGCAGACCGGTGATGGTCTACGAAGGATCGCTTCAGCCGAAGATCATCAACTTCGATAAAAGCGTCACCAGGCAGGTTGTGCTGGTTCAATTGCCCTTTCCCGCGAGTGTCCTGCGAGATCTTGGGTCGGAACCCGCGGAATTGCAGGTCACCTTGTCTTACTTCGTCGAACCTTCGGAGTCCGAAAGAAGGTCAAAATACGCCGGTGTGCGATTGCGGTGGGACATGCAAGGTCCTAACGAAACTCCGGAAGAATTCGCAGCGAGAATCAACGCCCTCGCGAGGGAAGAGGATCATGTCACGCATACCTCCAGCTACAACTGGAATCTCGGCGCTGACGGTCGATCTCGAAGCTCCGTACAACACGATTGGATGGAAGGCCCTGCCGAGTCCTTTGCCGGTGACCGACTGATTGCGGTGTACCCGGTCTTGGGATGGTGGGACCGGCGGAAAGGGTTTGAGCAGCGGACAGTCGACTTCTCATTGGTCGCTTCGCTCGAGATCTTCTCTGATGTGGACATCTACGCCCCCATATCAGCGGCTCTGGATATAGATCTCGACGTCGAAATTGACGCTGAAATTGAGATCGAGACGGTTTAGCTACTAGTTTGCATTCCCGTAGTCATGCGGACTAAGTGAGTACCGCGCCTGGGGTGGATTAGGGTCACCGACCCGGTGGGTCGCACCAAAGGCCTCCATAACCCTTTCGCACTGTCTTGAGCGCTTTTGGGCAGCTGGACGGAGAATTTTCGGGCTGCTGATCGTCGATGAGTCGCATCGCCTGAACCAGCGCGCAATCAGCCGGCGGCAGCACTGAACATCAACTTCCGCGACATCACGACGAAGCTGTTTGGAGCGGCCTCCCGGATGTTCTCCCACGCGCGACAACGGTGGCAGATGAGTTCACCGACACGGAAGGGATCGTGACGATCGCTGACGCGTCGGTTCGCGACACCTGGGCCACCTGGTCCTGCGGCAGCACCATCGATAGGCTCGCACCGTGTCACTCGATAACCAATACCGCGAATCTGTCGTCGACCTGCCGTTGGACGATGTTGCAGAAGAGCTCGTTGGGCTAGACCCTGACGGCACCCGCTGGGCAGGCGTCATTCGGCACACGTTCGACATGATCTACAACGGTCAAGAAACCGGTCGGTATAAGTGGGACCAGTTGATGAAGACTGAAAAGACCCACTTCGGATCTCTCTTCGAGATCAATGCGCAGCGTGAGTTCTCGTTCCACGGAGGCGCGAAGCTGGACTATTTCATCGCGGGCTACGAGGTCGATGCCAAATGGAGCCAATCTATGGGCGGCTGGATGCTTCCACCGGAAGTATTTGGCGAGATGGCGCTCATTGGCACTGCGAACGATCACGCTTCTCAGTGGTCTTTAGGGCTCGTGCGCGTAACGGTCGAGAACCGTCGGGAAAAGACCAACCGGGATCAAAAGAGCCAGCTGAGTCCGCTCGGCAGGAACTCCATCAGGTGGCTATGGAGAGACGCTGAGTTGCCGCCGAACGTGCTGCTGCAGCTCCCAGCAGAGGACGTGAATTTTATCCTCGACCCTCCAAGCGGGACCCAGCGGTTGCATCGTCTCTTCCGCGCGGCAGAGGGTCGAATAGTCCATCGCACCACGGTCGCTACTGTCGCGCGCCAGCTGGATGCGCAGAAGCGGGTACGCGGAAACGGTGGGTCGCGCTCAGTGCTCGCTCCTGAAGGCATAGTCATCCTTAGCGGGAAGTATCACGCGCATATTGCCCGGGAGCTTGGCGTTCCGGTGCCATCCACTGCCGAATATGTTTCGGTGCGATTGGTGCCATCAAGCGACGGGTCAGGCGCGGTAATCAACGGGCAACGTTGGCGAAGGGCGGGAGTGGGTGACCGAGTGATCGTCCCCGCACCGACTCTGCCGGAGCGCGGCACGCTTGAGGAGATTGACGGTCAGGTCTGACGGATCGCCTACGCGCGTACGTAGTGTTCCAGCGCTTCGCGCACTATATCGGTGAGCGACTTCCCTTCTGACTTCGCTTTCGAAAGTGCCGCCCGGTACAGGTCCTCAGAAATCCTGAAGGACTTCACGGGCGTCTTTGGCTGATTTGGCATGAAACCCATGGTGTCATGACATTGGCTGTTGCGGGGTGTCATGACGTCGATTACCATGGTGTCATGACACCGACAGAGCGAACTATTAGCGTCGAGGTCTCTGCGGAGCTCTGGATAGCTGCCCAACTGAAATCGGTACGAAGCGGTCAAGAGCTGAGCGAAGTCCTGGCTGATCAGTTGACGGCTTATGTGAACGAGAAATCATGACTACCAATCCTGAAGCTCGCCGGAGATGGCCCGATCGCCTTTATCGTTGTCGGAACTGCGGAATTCGTATCGCAAAGAACGAGAGAGTCATGCCGTGGAAAGCCTGCTCCGAGGATTGCGCGGATGACTTGTGGATTCGGGCAATGGTCAAGATCGATGCTCAAAAAGACTGCGGCCGAGAATCAATCGACACGAATCAATAATTCTTTGGGTTTCAGCCCTTCCGTCGAGAGCGATGCTGCATGGTCAAGGACGCGCTCAATTCGACCGACCGCAGCCTCAATGCCGACGTGCTCCCAGATCCGGATTACGACCCAACCTTCGGCATTGAGCGCTGCGTTCGTAGCGTCATCCCGCCGAGCATTGTTTGTGAGCTTTGGGTTCCAGTAAGCCTGATTAACAGTGGGTCTCCGCCCATGTGTTGGACACGAATGCCAATAGCACCCGTCAATAAAAATGGCTACTTTCCGCTTCGTGAAAACGACATCTGGGCGAGCGCGGCGCTGGGCAGTGTCGATTCGGTAGTCTTTGCGAAATCGGTAGCCTCGCGCGTGTAAAGCTGACCGCAATTCAAGCTCAGGTCTGGTATCAACACGCTTGATCGCGCGCATGTTGCGCGATCGTCCTGCGGTGGTGGAGGCGACTCGCGTGTCGGAGGTATCAGTGATGATGTACATCTATTCTCAAAGTACCAATCTCGCCTCGCACTGCAACGAGAGTTCCGGCGGGTGAGCAAGTGATGGCCAGGAGTGCTGCATGAAAACTGATCTGACGGTCGTCGAAATCTGCGCGGGAGCAGGAGGACAGGCACTCGGCCTGCATAACGCTGGATTCAGCCATGCCTTAGCCGTCGAGCTCGACGCCTACGCGTGCCAGACGCTAAGGGACAACACTTCTTGGAAAGTTGCCGAGGGGGATGTGGCTGACATCGATGTCTGGGATCCTTCCGACTACGCCGGAATTGACTTACTCGCGGGCGGCGTCCCGTGCCCGCCATTCTCAATTGCAGGGAAGCAGCTAGGCTCCTCGGATGAGCGCGACCTTTTCGCCTGGGCTGTCGAGCAAGTAGGTGTGATTCGCCCCCGAGCACTCCTGCTCGAGAACGTTCGAGGCCTCGCGTCGAACCGCTTTGCTGGTTATCGACAGCGCATCCTCGATCGCCTCGCGGAGTTCGGATATGTCGCAGACTGGCGTCTGCTCCATTCGGCTGACTTTGGCGTTCCTCAGCTCCGGCCCCGCTTTGTTCTGGTCGCGATGAGGGAAGAGGATGCCGGATTTTTCCAATGGCCCGAGCCAAAGGGCCAAGTAGTCACCGTCGGCGCTGCGCTTCAAGACTTGATGGCTTCCAACGGGTGGAAGTACGCAGAAGACTGGGCTCGTCTCGCGGACGACATTGGTCCGACGCTGGTGGGTGGAAGCAAGAAGCACGGTGGCGCGGATCTTGGACCAACTAGGGCAAAAGCCGCCTGGGCCGCATTGGCGGTCGATGGCAAGGGCGTTGCAGACGAGGCTCCGGGAACGGATTGGCCACACCCATCTGTGCGCATGCCAAAGCTCACGGTCCCAATGGTGGCTCGATTGCAGGGCTGGAGTGACGGGTACGAGTGGCAATTCGCTGGGCGAAAGACGGCACAGTATCGTCAGATCGGAAATGCTTTTCCACCACCTGTTGCGGAAGCGATTGGACGCTCAATTCGATCTGCACTTCTGCACGAAGGTCAAAAACACGATGTGCTGGGTCTGAGCCCCGCTGTGCACGACCCGATATATAAGGCACTCGCGAATACAACTGGTTACGTAACGCTCGAACATCTTCACAATTTGCTAGACCCCTCAAATACTCAGGCGGTTATCGAGCGCAAACTCGCGGCTCTATCACACGATTTCGAGATTGATGTTCGTACAACTTCGTCGGGTACCTCGTATCGCCTCGGAAGGTTCAAGGGCTTTACGGGGCAGCAAGATCACGAGCGCCACCTCTACATGGAGAGGCATCGCGGGCGCATCAGTTAAGCGTTCTGCTTAGGCGTCAACTCTCGAAGCCTGGTGCGTATGAATTCCATCCGACCTGTCGAGGCGGGCCAACTAACGCAGTCGTCTGGACTGTCAATCGTGTTTCACCTCGGTTAGGCGCTCCGCGCCTCACTCTGGTGAGATCTGATCGGTGAGCGTCAAAGGCTGCAAAGCGTCTAGCGCGCGTTCGACGAGCTGTCGACCGCACGACCACCAAATGTCGGCGGCAAACGCTATTCAGAGTTATCGAGACGGTGAGCTGAACTGGAATCGGAACGCAGCCCCTACTAACAACAATTTTCGCTACCTCGGGAGCTCCCTAGGGCGGCTTCGAAATTGCAACCAAGTGCGGTGCGAGGCGAGGCTCAAACATGATTCGCAAAACGACACCCGTTGTGGAGCTAGTAATGAGGCGATAACCATCTGTATCGTCATCCTTGCGGGAGCGTGATCGGGCTCGAAGGAAGAGATGGTCATGCTGCGGGTAGATCAACCGCATCGGAACAGGGGAAAGTCATCGCCGACTCAAGGGCAGAAGTTTTAGGGCAACCAGTAGAGCGCCTTCAAGGCACAGCGAGGCTGTCTCTGTCCCGCGATTCAAGTGGCCCGTATCTGTCCGCAAACTGGATTGGCGAGCTACTCGGACTAGGAGCGCGCGCTGCTAGATACACCGAGCTAGAGCCGGCTGAGCAGCTTGTGATTGCGCTCTCGTTGCCTGTGCGCGACTTCGCCGCTGTCCTCATCGGAAGTGGTTGGAACTTAACCTTTCCCAACTCGCCACTTGCCGAGCCCCTCAGCGTCTTCCGATCGATGACGCCTGGTACCAAGGTGAGGATCGTCACGGATGACTTTGTTCTAGTCGACCGATTTTTATTACTCGATGAGTCAAGAAGTTCACCCAGAGTCAAACTCAGCGGGAAGGAATGGATAGTTAGCAAGATCCGGTCAGTTGCTGCGCTCGAGGTCGGCGATGAACCGACTGAACGAAAGCAGGTCGTCCCCGCACCAGGTGCGCTTAGCAAGATGGCCCATCTCGATTCCCACTGGAGTGATCGTCTCTGCCATCCCAGTCGGAACCTAGCGATTGTGGGCGTTCAGAAGTGGCTGCGGGAAGAGGCAGACGTCCATGTTGCCCGCGAGGACGCGACAGCCGGCAACGAGGCTCTGACAAATCTGTTACAACCGGCACACACCCTTGCCGCAACCTGGTCCACTGAGTTGTTTTCCTCAGCCGGATTCGCAGAACAGCTCCCACTTCGAGACGAACTTCGCTGCGTGATCCTGGATGGCGCGGCCGCGATCCGCTACCTGTGGGAGATCGAGGCTCCGATCATTTTCGCACTCGTTGATCGCAGCATCGCTGACGAGTCTGCGGCGGATCTAATCATGCAGATTCGTGGGCGGGGACAACCAATGACGCTCGCCAGCGACCTCGAATGGATCCCTCCCGCCGGAGTAGAGGCATTCGCATTCAAGGTGCGCATGTGAAGGAAATCAGCGCAGTAATTTCACGATATCAGACCACCAGTGACGTAATTGGTGGCGCTGTAGAGATATTCGCTGTCGGAGATCCCGCTTCGGCGCGCCTCAACATTGCGGTTCAGGGAGTGCATCAAGCCATTCGCGACGACGGGGCGGGACTCTGGGACGATGTGCTTGGAGCATCCCGCCTCCTTCGATGGCGGCTGGTAACTCAGCCACTCCCGGTGGAGATCAACTTGGCGCTTCGAGATGGCGTTGAATCCCTATTGGCGGAGGTTCGCAAGATCCGCAACGCGGTCGGGCGGGACGGCGGAAGGCTTCTAGATGCGATTGAGATCGCCGCTGTATCGACACTTGAAGAAGACCCCGCAGCTGGCGAAATACTTCAGACTTCGGTGGACGAAGTTGGAGCCAATGATTGCGTGATCGTCGTCGCCGGTGCTGCGGCGGCTGCTGCATTCTCACGCTGGATTGGCCCCTCAGGGGTCGCGATTGAGACGGCTAGCGGGTTCACATCGTCAATCGCCACCCGTGAGCAGGCGTACGTTGTGGGTCCGCCACGATACTTTGTGCCTTCCGTTGTTACGTCGCCCTCGTCGAGGGCAGTCTGTTACATCACGCCGGCATGGTTCAAAGATCGGTCCATCCCGGTCTCTGCGGTTTCCGCTCATGCAGAAAATCCCATTCAGGTTCGAGTCCGAACTTTCGAGATCGGAAACGTGTTGCTTAGATCAGAAGCGTTGAACGCGGAGTTCGACGAACTGGAACCTCAACCCAACTGGGGCGATCCTGAACCCGGCCGGGTGCCAGCGATGTCGGAGGTATTAGCCCGGCGCGTTGTCCTAAGTGGATCATTTGAAGTCTTCCTTGACGATGGCGATCGGATTCGGTCACTCTCCCCACAGCAGCCTGTAGGTGAACGCGTTGCGTATACCGATGTAAATGCCGTTAGACCGGGCTCATACCTTCTGCTCCGTGAAGGTAAGACCGAACGGCAAGCGATGTATGACGAGGCAATCTCGCTCTTGGGCGCTGATGGGGCGGCCGCGGAGGAGTCACAGAGAAACTGGAAAGCTGCCCTTCAGAGCCGCATGGATCGAATCGGAGTCGCTGAGGCGAGCGCTGAGCTGAGCAAGTTGGGTGTGACACGGTCGAGCCGGTGCGGAGTTTGGGTGGAGCAGACAGTTGTGCGTCCACAAAGCGATCACGATTTCGCAGTGTTGTTGGACTGGCTTGGCTCGCCCGTCGAATCGACGATCGCGATCGCGTCGACTATTCGCAAGCTCAGATCACAAGTGAGCGTCAATGTCCGACTCAATCTGGAAAAGGCAGCGGCCGATGCCGACCTCGGTGAGCTAGAGAGCAACGGGCACTTGAGTCTTGTCAATCGTCAATTGGGTTTTCGGGGGATCATAGCCACTCGTGTGCTACATGTTTCCCCGCGTCGAGAAGTGATTCCTCGAAGTGATGCCAGGGTATTGCGCACGAGTGGGGGCGTGAAGTGGCTCGAATGATGCCAGGGTATTGCCCATCCGAAGCTCCGCCCGGGGAGCGATCGATCTTCGAAGCGCTGAGTTCAAGTACAGAAACAGACGGCTGGGTCGTATTGCACTCCCTCGCAATCGCCTCGCACGTTCGTCAGGTCGAGGGTGAAGCGGACTTTGTCATCGTGGTTCCTGGAAAGGGAGTCGTCGTGATAGAAGTCAAATCACACCTGTCGGTTGAACGGCTTTTTGATGGCAGGTGGAAGCTCGGGAGCCAAGCCCCCACCGGTCGCGGGCCGTTCCAGCAATCCCGAGAGGCGATGCACAGTATCCGCAACTTCCTGGTGAGGTCGAAGGTCGACTTGAGGTCGACGCCGGTTCTGAGTGCGGTGTGGTTCACGCACGTGCGAGCGAGACAGATGCTCCCGCGCGATCCGGAGTGGAACAGTTGGCAGCTACTTGATTCAGAAGATCTCCGAAAGGGCGCGGCGGATGCTGTCGAACGCGTACTCGCGGGGGGCTTAGACCACTTGCGAGGACGTCTCTCGACATTCAAGACGGATGACGTCGGGCCGAACGAAACCGAATCCGCGCAAATCACCAAATTGCTCAGACCTCGATTCGAAATGGCCCAAGTCCAAAGTGATGTCCGTCGTGCACGGAAGGTTCAATTGGCCACGCTAATTGATGAGCAATTCGACGCGCTTGACTCAATGGAGGAAAACAGGGCAGTACTGTTCACGGGGCCGGCCGGCTCTGGGAAAACTCTCCTCGCCACGGAGGCAGCAAGAAGAGAGTCTGCGAAAGGTGGTCTTGGACTACTTGTATGTTTCAATAGGCTTTTGGCTCAGCACTTGGAATCCGAGGCTGGAGCAATTCCTGCGCTGAGAGTGACCAGCTTTCACCGCGAACTTCTGCGAATCGCGGATCTCGACGCTCCGCTGAATCCTGCGGCCAGCTTTTGGAGTGAGGAGCTCCCAGAACTGGCGATTGAGAAGCTGCTGAAGGACGACACGCGGCCGCAATACGAATATTTGATTCTCGACGAGAGCCAGGATCTAGCCCGGCCCGAATATCTGGATGTTCTCGACTTATTGGTACGGGGAGGGCTTAAGGAAGGGCGATGCCTTTTCTTCGGAGATTTCATCAGTCAGTCGCTCTTCGATGCTGAGGACGGCAGACCAGAATTACGGCGACGTGTTCCCGGGCTGGTCGGATTTGCACTAGGCGCGAACTGCCGGAACACCCCTCGAATCGGAACCATAGTCAACACGTTCAGCAGACTGGAGCCGGGATATCGGCGCTTTCGTAGGCCGGATGATGGCATTAATCCCCAGTTCCACACCTACGGTCGGGGCGAAGATCAAGTAGACCAACTCGTACTCGCGATTTCTGAACTTCGTGATGACGGATTCGAGCTCGATGAAATCGTGATTCTTAGTCCGGTCAGAGCATCATCTGCGCTAAAGGCATCGAAGGATGCTCGTTTATCCAGCGTTCTGACATCAATCGACACGGCGGCGACTCCAAACCGAGGGCACCTGCGGTACGGAACAATCCAGTCCTTTAAAGGACTAGAGGCTCCTGCCGTGGTCCTTACTGACCTAGAGACAACCGGGGCTTCATATTTCGACGCGCTCCTTTACGTCGGATTAACAAGAGCCACAGATCGGCTGGTCGCCTTGATCGAGAAGAATACGCTGAGATTGGCAATGAGGAGACATGATGTCCGGAATTAGAGCTCGAGCCACTATGGAATCGAGACTACGACGTGAGCTGTTCGGGCCTGATTGCGAGGAGGCGCCCCGTGGCCAACCGCTGGACTGTTCTAGGGGTTCAGTCCATTTTGATTCCCGAGAAGCAAGCTGGGGGCTTTGGCACGACGAAACCACCGGTCAGGAAATTCTGGCTGACGTGGATCCACTCAAGCGGTATGGCGTAGGAGTGCTGTTCAGCGGGTCATCGATGCAGGGTGCCACCTTGGTGCAGGACGCGCGGGCTTCGGGGGAAGATAACGCCGACCTGACCTGGGTCACGGGACTTGCCACCGCGACCGAGAAACCGGTAGGCCCGATAGTCGAGGTGCGCGGAAAAGCTAGCCACAACGATTCAGATAGTGACGACTTTGACCTGTCTGATGCCAACACGTTTAAGCCGTCGGCCATGGCTATTTCGTTCAAGTGCCGCATTCCCGCCTCAGGGCGTCTGAGAATCACTGTCACCGGGGCTTACTACGACAAGATTTCGACACACATTGAAGGAGTTTCGAGAACGCTAAATTGGTGGGTGCGCCGACCATTCACTGTTGCCGGGGTTGCGGACGCTGAATCTCTGATCGAGGAAACCAACCGGCTAGTTGAATTGCCAATGGCATCTCCGGACTCGGATGACTTGCTGCGAATTCAACCATCCGTAAACGTATACAGCAGGCCCGTTCCAGGGGAGGACGACCTCGCCCTCCGGCTCGTTACCGTGGCAGTAGTCAACAGAGCACCCGGAAAGGGAGCCCAATCGGCTCTGTTTCAAATGGGCTTCGAGGTGCGGGGAGAGGGTGAAGCGACTATTGAGCCGTATCCCGAAGGAGAGCATTCAAGCCACGATGACGAGGAGCAATCAATCGACCTTCTGTATCGGAAAATGCGTACTTTCGCGATAGGCCACGGTTGCGCCGCTGACTGGAAGGCGGTCTCGCTAGATAGGGCGTCGTGGGTTCGGGGCGATCCGATGCCTGTTCACGAAGTAACAAGTCTTACGCCAAACGTCTACGCAACGAGAGCAGACGGAACACGCTTCGCCGTAACCGTAAGCATGGACGAGCTGGCAAACGATACCGCTCAGGCCAGAGATCAGATTGACCTGGTGCTCTCCCTTTACGAAAAGTGGATAAACGAACAAGACGAACAGATACCAACTTTGGCCGAGGGGCTCAAGTCGGCGGCTCGCCGTCATATAAGAGCCTGCCGTGTTGCACTTGCGCGGATGGACATTGGCCGACAACTCATCCGAACAAATCCAGTCGCGGCTCGCGCCTTCCAACTTGCGAATGAAGCGATGTTGTATCAGCAACTGCGGTCACGACTTGGCGTGCGAGCAATCGAGTTTCGAAAAAACGGGACCTACGAGGTCAATGGAGTGCAGCCACTGGTTGAACCGATCACCGGCAAGGGGCAGTGGCGTCCTTTTCAGATTGCCTTCATTCTTGCGAGCCTCCCGGAGTTAGTCGATCCTTCCTTGCCCGAGCGGGACCTTGTCGACCTCATCTTCTTTCCCACGGGGGGCGGGAAGACCGAAGCTTATCTGGGGGCGTCAGCTATAAGTCTTATTGCTCGTCGCCTTAGGAATCCGAATGATGTCGGCACTGACACGTTGATGCGATACACCCTTCGACTGTTGACGGCCCAGCAGTTCCTTCGGGCGGCCTCCCTTATTTGCGTGTTAGAAGATATTCGATTGCGCAACCCTGCGGAGCTTGGCGAGGGCAAGTTCGGGATCGGGATCTGGCTGGGTGGCGGGTCAACTCCAAACAATTGGTCTCAGGCCGTAGAAGCACTAGGTCAACTCAGGACGAATCAGCTTGCTCTCAACAAATTCCTCTTGCTGCGGTGTCCGTGGTGCGGAACTCAGATGGGTACCAAGCCGAAGGCGGGAGGGGGACAGAATGTGTGCGGCTACGAACAAGTCGGCAAGAAGGTCTTGTTCATCTGTCCCGATTCACGGTGCAGATTCGGCACGAGAAGAAATCCTCTTCCCATCCATGTGGTCGACGAAGATATCTACGCCTCACGACCCTCTATCGTGATCGGGACAGTTGACAAGTTTGCAATGATGGCGTGGAGGCCCGAGGCTCGTTTCATATTCGGTTTGGGCCCTGATGGGAGCCGAGAGGTTTCACCGCCAGGCTTGATAATCCAGGACGAGCTTCATCTGATATCCGGACCTCTGGGGTCCATGGTGGGACTTTATGAAGCGATTGTCGATGAGCTCTGCACCGACCGGCGAGCCGAAATTCCTGTCGTGCCAAAAATCGTTGCTTCGACAGCGACGATCAGGAGATACAAGGAGCAAATCCTCGGTATTTTCGGGAGGGACCGAGTTAGCCTCTTCCCCCCACATGGCCTAGAACAAGGCCGATCCTTCTTCGCGGAGCCGGCAACCCTTGATGATGGCTCGCCGGAGCCGGGTCGCCGTTATTTAGGTGTCCACAGCGCGTCCCTAGGCTCCATGCAGACTGTTCAGGTGCGTGTTACAGCGGCCTTGCTGCAGGGCGGGTCTGCAGTTCCTGAGGCAGATAGAGATGGCTATTGGACCAATCTGATGTTCCTCAATAGCCTCCGCGAGCTCGGGAACACGGTCTCCCTCCTCGAGGCGGACGTACCCGACTACTTAACTGGCCTTCGTCGACGAGAGCAGCTGGACTCTCCCCGGTGGCCCCGAACGAACATGGAGTTAACAAGTCGGCGACGAAGCGATGAGATCCCCAAGGCTATTGAGCAACTGCAAATTGCTTATGGCGAGCCTGACTGCGTTGATATTTGCTTGGCCTCCAACATCATCGAAGTGGGTATAGACATCGACCGGTTGGCTCTCATGACGATTGTCGGCCAGCCAAAGACCACTGCCCAATATATTCAGGTCAGTGGACGAGTGGGACGCAAGCCGGAAGTCAGCCCTGGGCTAGTTGTGACCATCTACGGAGCGGCCAAGCCCAGAGATCGAAGTCACTTCGAACGTTTCCGCACCTACCACCAGAGCCTCTACGCTCAGGTTGAACCAACGTCAGTGACGGCCTTCGCTACTCCTGTGCTTCGCCGCGCGATGCATGCAGCAGTGATCTCCCACATGCGGCTAACGTCTCCCAACACTGGGCCTTATCCATTCCCGAGAGCCGAATTTGACGAGGCCATGAAGCTTCTCGAGACTCGCGCCTCACTCGTTGACTCCGCTGAACTTGGCGCTCTAGCGAAGATTCGGGCGGCTAAAGCCGCCGAATGGGACAGATGGGAGCGCACAGAGTGGTCCGCCAACGCCTTTGATGGAGACCCCAAGCAAGGCCTGATGCGCTTCGCAGGGACCTTGCCAGACTTGGATAGCAAGGCAACTATCTGGGACGTTCCGACAAGCATGAGAAATGTGGATGCCGAGTGCAGACTGAAAATTTCCATGGCGTATAGCCGTGAAGATGCAGGAGAGGAGTCGGTGGAGTGAGCACCGGTAACATGCGTCGCGCGCAACTAGTTGCGCCATTTGGTGTCGGCGCGATGAGCGTCTTAGTGGATGGCACGTCAGTGATCACGGCTGGTTTAGATCACTGGTACGACGTTCCGGCCCAGAGCTCGCTTCTGTTGGACGAGTATGTCGAGCACGACTGGAGACTTCAGGCGCGTCTCAGAGTCAAAGAGTTTCGCCTCCCTCCGGATAGTCGCTCTGGGGGAAGCGGAGGCGACAACCGGAATGTGAACCTAACAGTTCCGGTACTTCGGTTTCCGCGATGGAGCTTCTGCATGTACTGCAAGAGACTCAAGTTGAGCACGCTGACAATGCGAGAGCCTGAGCGCTGTGTCGACCCAAAGCACGCCGACTCAAAAACGAAGCCACGAATGTCCCAGGTCCCTTTCGTCGCAATATGTGTTCGCGGTCATCTGGAGGACTTTCCCTTTGACAAGTGGGTGCATAGATCTCACCAGCCCAAGTGTGGCGGCGTGCTTCGACTTGAGTCGCGGGGCGGCGGCGGACTGGAGGGTCAAGTTGTTGTATGCGACTCAACCACGGGCTGCGGTATGTCGCGACCTCTCCGAGGAATCACGTCCGCAAATATGGATGGCGACGACGAGCACACCTACCTGTCAGACAATCTAGTTTCGAAGGACGATCCGTATCTCTGCGAGGGGGCAAGGCCATGGCTGGCCGAATCGACGGGTCTATGCGGTGAACCAATCAGGGGAGCCCTCCGAGCTGCTGGAAATGTCTACTTCCCGAAAGTGGAATCTTCGATTTACTTGCCCAAGCGCATTGGGGCTGTCACGTCGGAGATGCACGATCTGATGCGCCGGGGTGATGTCTCGCCAGTATTAGGGCTCATGCCGCTGATTTACCCCGACGGGCCTCAAGCCAACGAATTACGCCAGCACCTGCCAGTCGAGCTGTTTGCGCCAATATCAGATGCTGATCTGCTTGCTGCCTATATCGATTTGACCGGGATACCCAGTGACCAGAAAACCAGTAATGAGGCCAACACAGCTGGCGGCGAATTGCTCACATCAGATGACGAATGGCGTTTCCCAGAATGGCAACTTTTGCGGGAGACACCTCAGGACGATTACCTAACTGCATCCGACCCGGGCCTAGCTAAAGGTTTGGAGAGCGACTTCAGCAGAGTCAGAAGTGTCGAAGTGCTTCGAGAAACCCGGGCCCTAAGAGGTTTCACGCGTGTCCGAGATGAGACTCTGAAGCTCAGCGTCGGCAAGGCGTTGCTGAGGAGGAAGGTTCTCCCGCCCGAACACGATTGGCTTCCTGCCTATGTCGTGAAGGGTGAAGGCATTTATCTCGAGCTCGACGGGGAGCGACTGTCAGAATGGGAGTCCCGGGGTGACGTGCAACAACGTGCGCAGACGTTGACCGACCATTTCGGTCAAGTAGCTTCGCATCGCGGACTCGGCAGTCGGGTACTCAGCCCCCGGTTCGTAATGATCCATACGTTTGCTCATCTCCTGATCAACGAGCTTGTGTTCGCCTGCGGTTATAGTTCCGCGTCCCTTCGAGAGCGTCTATACGTGTCAGACACTGAAGGTAAAGAAATGGCGGGGGTGTTGATCTACACCGCCGCCGGCGATTCGGAAGGAACTATGGGCGGCCTTGTGCGAATGGCTCGCCCACTTGAGCTTGAGAGAACAGTCAATCAGGCGGTTGACGACGCTAGGTGGTGCTCTACAGACCCAGTTTGCATGGACGCCGGCGAGAAAGGTCAGGGCCCCGACTCCTGCAACCTAGCGGCATGTCACGGATGCACCCTGCTGCCCGAGACGAGTTGCGAGGAGTACAACCGTTTTCTTGATAGGGGTTTGGTTATAGGTACATTCTCAAACCCAGCTTTAGGATTCTTTTCGACTACTTGATACATGTTCGACTTTCGCTCTGGAGATCGGTAGCTTCCGAGTCGGTTAGCGCTTGCCCGAGGGTGAGGAGACGCAAGCCGTCAGGAGCCGCGGCGATCGCGAGTTCGAGGCGGTCCGCCACCGCCTCGTGGGCGTGCAGCCACCCCGGCAGCCAGACGCGCTCGACCGCCGGCCAGTGCATGAGGTTCTTCAGTACCTCGGTGGGCAGGCCGTCGCGGTCGGCGACCGTGCGGCGCGACTTCCAAGAGTCGCCGTCGAGGAGGACCGCCAGCACGGGGCGGTCGGGGACGTCTGCCGGTGCGTCGCTGAGGTCGACGCGGAAGTCGGAGAGGCCGACATCCGTTTTCACCGCGAGGCCGCGCATCCGGAGTTCTGCAGCGATGTCGTCTCGGTGGCGATCGACGATCGCGGTGCGCCGGGGGTCGGCTTCGAGGGCTTCAGTGCCGCTGGCCGCCATCTCGAGGTAGGACTTCAGGTGCTTCACTCCGACCGAGCTCGTCTGCTCGGCGCGGAGCTCCGCCGGGTCGAAGCTTGCGAAGAGCAGCACCTGACGGCGCGCTCGCGTGACCGCCACGTTGAGGCGGCGCTCGCCGCCGGCGCTCTGCAGGGGGCCGAAATTGAGCGGGAGGAAGCCCTTCTCGTTCACACTCAATGCGATCGAGAACAGGATCGCGTCGCGCTCGTCTCCCTGCACGTTCTCGAGGTTGTTCCACGAAG
Source organism: Herbiconiux sp. VKM Ac-1786 (assembly GCF_015350805.1). Classification (GTDB taxonomy): domain Bacteria; phylum Actinomycetota; class Actinomycetes; order Actinomycetales; family Microbacteriaceae; genus Herbiconiux. The sequence goes on from NZ_JADKSG010000002.1 coordinate 136,690, forward strand.
AGGCCCTCGCTGTCGGTGTCGAGGGCGTTCAGGATGCGCTCGTCACCGGTGTCGCGCAGCGGGTTCTCGATGAAGTCGCGCTGCTGGGCGTTGAACGTCACCACACCCAGCGACGGGCCTAAGCGTTCCTTGCGCGGCTGAAGCCTTTGCCTAGCGAGGAGTTGCCCTGCCATGGCGGCCTGTGGTCGACTGGGCAGCGTAGACGAGCGCCGGGGGGCGGCTGTGGAATCGAAACTTGCGATCAACTGGGTATGGGATGAATTGGTCGTCTTGACGGATGTACTTGAGCGCCGCGGTTGGCGCGAGATCAGAAGTACCTCCGAAGATGCGCTTGAGCTGTCGGGGTTGCTTGGCCGTGGACTTCTCCATCCGACCGTTGCCCTGCCCGACAACTTCCGCTCGGTGAATTCCATTCAACTGAAGTCGGCGAATATTCGCACCACCAGGCCCTCCTACCTTGGCCGTAAGACCAACAACAACGTCCTGGATAAGAGAGTTGGTGATGCGTTTGACCGCGATCTGATTCGAATGCGCAGTGAGGCCGCGGTCATCCGCGTTTTTCTCGAAGCGGGTGACTACGTAGAACAGGACCCGCTCGATGTGGACCGCGCTGCGGATGAGGGCAAGGTGTTGCGAACATTGAGTGTACGCCGCGAACGAGATCCCAAACTGCGCCAGCGCAAGATCGACGCGGCTCCTGGAGGTGTCATATCGTGCGAGGTGTGCGGTTTTAGTTTCTCAGCGCGTTACGGGAACAGGGGTAAGGGGTACATCGAAGTTCACCACACGGTGCCACTTCATGTCTCCGGGCCGCGGCGCAACAGCCTCGATGACCTAGCTCTGCTTTGCGCGAACTGTCACCGCATGATCCACCGAGGTGGCTGGATCACGGTTGATGAACTAAGGGTGCTCGTGACCAAGGCTCTGAGTTAGCTGCGCCTGTTCGATTCGAGACTCTCACAGAGGCTGTCGCGTCGAGTCGGTGCTAGACGGATTCGGGATCGCTGGAGATTACGGGGCGGCGCAGGTACAGGGAACGGTTGCGTCAGTTGCCGCGTTCATCTTGCCCAAGAAGCGATTCGCGAATTTCGCCCACGCAGGAACTTGAACATCAATTCACGGTACGTCAGATATTCGTCGAGGGACTGCGGGATCGCTGGTGTTGTGAAGTCGTCGAAGGGAGCCCAGAACCGGACGGCCGAGTGGCCATCAGCGACAGCATCCTGCAAGAGGAAGAAGTCGACGTAGCCGCGGAAGCTCTCGAAGAGCGCGAAGAACTCCGCGTACCTGTTCAGCGTGACGTCGAGTGGACTCGGCTGGCCCAGGTAGTGGCGGCGGATGCACTCCAGCGTCAGGTCGAATCGGTCGGAGATTCGCGGGTGCGTGCCGCGTGCCTGGTTGATCGTCTGCTTGCCGTCGACGCGATCGCCGGGAAAGACGATCATGCCGCCGATCGTGTACGCCTCGCTCATGGAGGCCTCGCGCTCTGCCGCGGATATCTGCGCGACGATGCTCGTGGCTCGGGGGTGGGAGTTGAAGGTGCGCAGGATCGAGTCGCTGGCAAGCAGGAACTCACCCAGTGCCGACTGATGGTAGAGATAGCGACCGGGTTTGCTCGCATCGAGGTCGAATCTCGAGCCTGATGGCAGCGGCTTGCTCCAGAGCGCCTGGTGATACCGGCGAAGGGTTGGACTGTGCTTGTCAGGATCCCTGCCACGCGCGTCTACTCGCATGTCGAGCGTCACGTCGATGACTGGGCGCTCCATCATGGACGCAATTCTACGGGTGCGGTGTGCGCCACATCCCGTCTTGCGGATATTCAGGAGACGACGGATCACTGTGTCGGCCGCTATCGTCTACGCAACGGCTGTGGGGGAGTGGTTAGTGAGTTCAAGCGGGAATCGGATTGTCACTCTCAACGTGATGCACGGCGGTGGCGCGCGCGTTTCCGCGTTGATCCGGGCGTTGGAGGCGATTGAAGCTAACGTCCTCGTGCTCTCCGAGTTCCGCACAGGACGATCGGGTGATTCACTGGCTGCGGGACTCGAGCGCCTTGGGTATAGCTGTGCGGCGCCGGATTCGCGACCGCGCGAGAACAGCGTATTGGTTGCGTCTCGAGACACGATCGAGACGTCGTCCACCCTGCACGAGAGCGCCACCGACGGCAGACACCTCCGCACCGTGCGAACCGCCGGCCTGACGATCTGCGGAGTGTACATGCCGCTGGGCGCCGCCAAGTTGCCCTACTGGGAGCTGGTGATTGACGCGGCGCAAGCATCCGCGGCGGACCTCTTCGTCGGTGACTTCAACACGGGAACCCAGGACCTGGACCGCGATCCGCGCGGCGCGCCATTCGTTGGCGCCGATCGGATGCAGCTCATGACGGACACGGGTTTCGTTGATCTATGGCGATCTGCTCACCCGGAAACGCGGGAGTACACATGGTTCAGCCGCGGCGCGAAGAACGGGTTTCGGCTCGATCAGGCGTTCGCCTCGCGCGCATTCACCGCGCGCGTCTCGGCCTGCTTCTACGACCAGAACCCGCGCACGTCGGGCATCACTGATCACGCCGCACTCGTCGTCGAGTTTGACTAGCGTTTGCGCTGTTCTGACTGCGCTCGCGCGCATTCCAGGACTCTCGTAGATTGCACGTATGGCTAAACGAGTTCTTGAACAGCACATTGCGGTCTTCGGGGAGAGCGGTAGTGGCAAGAGCGTTCTGATCTCGTCCTTCTACGGACTGATGCGAGAGAAGCGCACGCTGGACAGGACTCGCCTCGACGTGGTGGCAGACGATGCCGGACAGGGAGGCCGACTGTACAGCAATTACTTGGGAATGAAGCAAGAGAACCGGGCACCCGAAGCCAACCGCTTCTCCGCGATACCGTATTCGTTCACTGCGCGCCTCGAACATCGAGGCGAACGGAAGACAGCGGTCGACTACGACGGCATCAGGCTGATTTGGCATGACTACCCCGGGGAGTGGTTCCATGAGTCCCCGAGCGGACCCGAAGAGGAACGGCGTCGAGCAGACACCTTTCGGTCACTTCTCGCTTCCGACGTCGCGATGGTTCTCATCGACGCTGAGGAACTCGTGCGGAACGCGGGGCATGAAGAGCGCTATCTGAAGTTGCTGTTCACGAACGTCCGAAATGGTCTGTTGCCGATCGTCGATGATCTGCTCGAAGACAGTAAGCCGCTCGCACGATTCCCCAGGATCTGGATGTTCGCGCTTTCCAAATGCGATGTGCTGCCCGATCTGAAAGTCCAGGAATTTCAGGACCTCGTCGTCCTCAAAACGGCCCACGAGGTCGACCAGCTTCGACAGATGCTCGGCAGAATCGTCCTCGACAAAGATGCATTTGCGGTCGGCGAGGACTTCGTCCTACTGTCATCCGCGAAGTTCTCGCCGGGAGCGATCGAGGTGTCGCAGCGGGTAGGGGTCGACCTGATAATGCCAATTGCGAGCGTGTTTCCGCTTAGGCGCTTCATGCGGTGGGCTGAGGCCCGAAACTTCCGAGGGAAGGTCGTGGAGGTTTTGTTCGGTCGTGCAAGCGCGGCTGCAGGAGTCGTTGCAGTGCTGGTTGGTTTGGTCAGCCGAGCCGCCAGGCTTCCCGGTCCTGTGGGAGCGATTGCAGTGCTCATCTCGTCGGTTCTGTCCAAAGAGGCAATCGAGAAGATCGTCAAGCTGGCGGGCGGAAAACTTCGCGAGGCTAACGAGGACGCCTTGGAGAAGGGCGACTACCTCCGAGCAGCTCTCACTCAGTTCGGTATCGACCTCGAAGACGCAGAAGCGCAGAACATCTTGTTGCGGAGCAGGCGATGAGGTTGCTCTGGGCTACGAGAGGTCGCACGTGGGGTTTTCGATTCCTGCGTCGTGGCGGCCTTGTCGATCCGCTACCTGAATTCTCATCGGCATTCGCCAACTTAGACGGAGCCCGACAGACTTGGAATCACGTCGCGACCACGACCGCGCTGCGCTTCCAGGATCCGAACGGTCGGACGGATCGAGCCGGACGAATCATTCCGCATGAGTTCGTGATCTTCGACGGCGCGGGCAAAGAGATCAACTCGGTTGAGGCGGGTATCGAGCTGGTTTGGCCCCTGTTCGAAGATGAGTATGCCCGTGACTACGAGTTGCCCGAGCCCGTCGTGCGCGAAAGGTGACAACGGCCAGTAACAGTCGACCTTCTAGGCTGGCGATTGCTTGGCGAAAGGCAGTGTCTTGCTTATCCAGCCGTGGTCCCAGTAGCGACGCTGCTGCGGGTTATTGGAATCGACATACCAACCGGTCTCGCGTCTAGTGATAGCGGCGGGCATTGTCGTGTTGTGCGGTCGTGCAACTGGGTGCGGGGGAGCGACGGGATCTACTATCGGCACCGGTTCAGTGATGGGCTCTGAAAGGCGCAGGCGCGACGCGAACACCGCAGCTGCCGCAGTACCGCGCGACCGGGTCGAGCCGATTCCCAAGGTTCCGGCGGTGAGTTCCACTGCGTCAGCGACCGAGGCCGTAGGTGTAGGTGCCATCGCTCCAGTTGACCGTGGCGTTGAAGGTGTATCCGCTGAAGCTGCCCCCGCCTTTGTCCTCGTTGGCGGCAAGGCAATCGAAGGTCGTAGTCAGCGCGGTGAGATCATCGATCGATCCACCCCCGAGGGGATTGCAGAACGCCTGTAGCATGGGGCCGTCGAGGACCTCTTCGGCGACTAGCTCGTTCGCGCGCTTCAGGATGGCAGCTTCGACTTCTTCCGTGACCGAGACGCGGTATGTGCGTTCAGCCTCGTCTTCGGCTTCCTGCTTCTTCGCGGCAGCGGCGGCCGCTGCCGCCTCAGACTTCGCTTGCTTTTCGTCTTCTTGGCGCTCGGCCTCTGCTGCTGCAGCGACAGCCTCTCGTGCTTGATTTTCGGAGATCAGCACTGCGGCAGTGATGCCTCCCCCTCCCAGTATCACAACGGCCAGGAGCGCGGATATGGCAATGACCTTGGTTCGCTTGCTGAGGCGGGATCGAGACTTTTGGTCGAACGCTGCCCCACAGTTCGGACAGAAAGCGCCAGCAGTCTGGGTCTGCACGCTGCACGACCGGCAGACTTTGACAGGAGCGCTTGCGGGCGCGGAAGTGACCTTCTCCTCTGCCGGTGGTTCGCCGGGTTGCTCGCCAAATGAATCTGTCATGGTTCCCCCTAGCGCACGCTCCTATGCGCGACTCCACATTAGTGGCATAGAACAACCTGGGGTGCCGTCAGATGGGTGGGACGGGCCCGCGACTTTCAGTTGCCGTTCTCGTCGCCTTGGGCGGTCGATTCCACTATCCGGGCCAAGAGTGAGACGCCGATCAGGACCAACCCGAGGGTCATGCATATCTCTCGGACGATGATCGCGATGGAGCCGGCGATTGCGTTAGGGACATCGGCCGATTGCAAGATCACCGTCAACCATCCGTTGGTGACCAAGGCCAGGGCGGCTCCGATCGCTGCGAGAACGATGCCCGTGATGAGGATCTGGCGGGTTGTGAGGCGTGGGGGCATGAGTGGTCCGTTCAGTTGGGGTCGGCTGTCGATGAGTCGCGGCAGAATGACTTCACATCTGGGCCCAGGCGCGAGAACTCGGATTCGAAGGCCGGATCTTCCGGAGCCAGCCCTCGGAGGTCGGCTGAATCGTGCTTCTGGATCAACGACTCGACTTCGGCCGTGACGCCTGGGAGCACCTTTTCGAAGGCGGATCTGTCGGAGTCGAACGTCGATGCATCCGTCAAATACGTGTAGGCAGTGCTGCTCACGAACTGAGCGCACTCGTCGAGCGGGTTCGGCCGGTAGCCCTTGGGTAGAACCGGGATGGACTGCGTCGGTGGCACTGCGACCTCGGCTTGGGTGGCGACATCTTCGACGTGCTGGCGGGGCCCGATCGCGAACCAGTTGCTGTTCTGGACGAGCCATTGGCTGTCGGTGTCGATGGCCCAGTCTTGCAGCGCCACCAGGCTGGCAGTTGGTGAGTCGAAGACGCGGATCTGAGTGATCGACCCATCGCTGTCGACGCAGATCGTTCCTCTCATCGAGGCCAGGTGGTAAACGTCGTCGTAGAGCGGCAGGGCACGGACGCACGTGAGTGCGACTCCGAGTTTCTCGAGTTCCGCGGCCAGGTCGTGCGTCGTGGGGGTCGCCGTGCTGGTGCACGATGAGCTGACGAGCACCGCGAGCGAGATTGCTCCCGCCGCCGTGGCCCGCCCGCCGGCGGACATCAATGCCAAGCGATCATCCCGCCCGTGAGGAGGCCTGTCGCGTAGGCCTTGAGCTTCTGGTAGCCGAATACGTTGCCCCAGGAGACGTTTTTCGCGCCGCTCTTGCCGCAGCCGACACCAGAGTAGACGGGCGAGGTCGCCGAGTTGTATCCGAGACCCGAGACGCAGGCTTGCGACCGCGAGAACGGTGCGACCGACCAGGTGTAGTCGGCCATTGCTCCTGGTGAGCCGATGTAGGCGCAGGTCGCCTGGGATACGGGGCCGTAACTGCCGAGGGGCGGGAAGGACGCTGTGCTGCCGCAGCGGTCGGTCCCCAGGATGTGGTCGTCCCCGCCGGTGATGGTGCCATCACTGTTAATGACGGGATCGCTCGGGTCGATCGGCTCAACCTGCACCGGGGGTGTGGCGTCGCCTTCGGCCAAGGTGCTGGCGGACGCCGCTACGGGGCCGATCGCCACGGCCGCGCAGGTGACGGCAATGGCTGTTGCGACGCAGAAGCGGACCCGCCTGGTGCGGGCATTGGGGAATGTGATCATCGTTGACCCTTCGACTTGATAGCGCCGCATTGGCTATCCGTGCCCCGAATGGTGATCACAGTAGGGTAGTGATGAATATTCAGCAAGCTGAGGTTGCCGATGCGTCCAGCGGTCGGTTGGAGAGACGGTGATGAGGCCTGTGCCTGAGCTGATTGTGGTCCAGAGACGGGCGGTGCTACCGGGCGGCGCGGCCTTCGTGCTGTCGTTCGTCGAAGTGTGGCCGGAGCAGACGGTGGTGCGACTCGTTGGACTCGATGGCAGTGCAGGACGCGAGCTTCGAGAGCTGAGGATGACGCTGACTGACGACACCGGCGCGGAGTATGCCTGGCGGGCGACCTCGTCGGGCGGCATGGTCCTGCCGGATGAGGTGAGCGTGGGGTTTCACGGCCCACTGGCCGAGGCCGCCGACTGGATCGTCGTCAGTGATCCGGGTGGGACTATGGATGAGCGCATAGCGCTCGACCGCCGGCCGATCTGAACGAACTGATTCATTCAGCTCGTACGCCGGTGGCGCTTCGCCGCCATCCGCTCAGGACGCTGACTGGATGATGCCCGCTTCGGCGCGACGGAGGCGGCCGTTCTCGACGCCCCAGTCGAGGGCCGCGTCGAGGCGGGCGCTGATGGCCTCGGTCATTCGGCGGCCGCCGAAGACCGCGAAGGCCTCGCGCTTGAGGTCGGGCTCGGCCAGGCCTGCTGAGGCTTCCGCGACGATCGACATGGCGTTTGCGATCTCGATCAGGGAGACGTGGTCGAGGGAGCGGCCGTCGCCTTGGTGGGAGGAGCGGGCGCCGCGCCAGGTCGTCGGGTCGATGTCGGTCGGCCAGGCGAAGGGCTCGGTCGAGTGAGTCGTCATCTCGGCGGGGACGTGGCGGAGGATGGCTGTGGCGCGGGATTGCGCAACCTTGTTCAGTTCGAACGCGGCCGCAACGAGCTTCGCGAGGCGCACGAGGTGCACCGAGCCCTCGGTCGTCACGATCTCGCGGATCACAGCTTCGACGGCTCGGGCCGCGTCCTGGCGGGGGAGCGCGTCGAGGACCGCGATCGAGCCGACCCGGCGCGGCACCCAGGGCGTGTAGGGGGAGAGGCGGTCGTCAGAGGTCGACGCCGGCGCCGCTGTTCCGACCGAGCGCAGGAACAACCCGGGCTCGGCAGCGGTGGTCGGAAGCGGAAGCGGGGGCGCGGGGAGGTCCGGCTCGGCATCGTCGATGTCGAAGTCGTCCTCGAGCGCCTGCTCGACCATCGAGTCCACGCGGGCCAGCTGCGCGCCGTCGTCGGCCGCCGCCAGCGCATCCGCGACCGCCAGCTCAAGCCGGTCGAGCACCGCCTCGCGGGCGTGCAGCCACTCCGGGAGCCAGACGCGTTCGACCGCCGGCCAGTGCATCAGGTTCTTCAGCACCTCCGTGGGGAGGCCGTCGCGGTCGGCGACCGTGCGGCGGGCCCTCCAGGAGTCGCCGTCGAGGAGGACCGCGAGGAGGGGGCGGTCAGGGGTGGCGGCCGGGGCGACGCTGAGGTCGACACGGAAGTCGGAGAGGCCGACGTCGGTCTTCACGGCCAGGCCGCGCATCCGCAATTCTGAAGCGATGTCGTCTCGGTGGCGGTCGAAGATCACCGTGCGGCGGGGGTCGGCCTCGAGGGCGTCGGAGCCGCGGGAGGCCATCTCGAGGTAGGACTTCAGGTGCTTCACGCCCACCGAGCTGGTCTGCTCGGCACGCAGTTCTGACGGGTCGAAGCTGGCGAAGAGGAGCACCTGGCGGCGGGCCCGGGTGACCGCCACGTTGAGGCGGCGCTCGCCGCCGGCGCGCTGTAGGGGGCCGAAGTTCAACGGCAGGAAGCCCTTGTCGTTCACGCTGAAGGCGATCGAGAAGAGGATGGCGTCGCGCTCGTCGCCCTGCACGTTCTCGAGGTTCTTCACGAACAGGCCCTCGCTGTCGTGGTCGAGGGCCTTCAGGATGCGCTCGTCGCCGGTGTCGCGCAGCAGGTTCTCGATGAAGTCGCGCTGCTGGGCGTTGAACGTGACCACGCCGAGCGACGGGGCCTCGAACTCGGCCAGGGGCACGTCGGCCTGGGCGCGGGTGGCGGCGTCGAAGCGGCGGCGGATCTCGGTCACGATCGCCTCGGCCTCGATGCGGTTGGTGCGCAGCTCCTTGCCCTTGCCGGCGCGGTTGAAGACGCCGTTCACGCGCACCATGGAGACGCCGTAGCCGTCGAGTGCGTCGCGCTCGGTCGAGCGGAGGGGCGCTGGGAACGACGAGAGGCGGCTCTCGTAGTAGTGGTGGTTGCTGAAGGTGATGAGCGACTCGTCCTGGCTGCGGTAGTGCCACGACAGCCACTTGCTCGGCACCTGCGACTGCACGCACTCCGAGAGGATCGACTCCTCGTCGACCACGGCGACCGCCTCGGCCGAGAGCTCGAGCTCGTCGTCGGCGTCGATGGCCGTCTCGCCGAAGCTGGTCGGCGGCATCTGCTTGCTGTCGCCCACCACCACGACGGAATCGGCGCGGCCCATGGCGCCCACCGCATCCGCCACCCGGATCTGCGAGGCCTCGTCGAACACCACGATGTCGAACAGGCCCGGCTTCGCGGGGAAGAAGCGGGCGACCGACTCGGGCGACATCAGGGTGATCGGCAGGATCTGGGTGATCAGCTCGCCGAAGGTGTCGAGCAAGGTGCGCACGCTCATCCCACCCCGCTGACGCTCGAGCTGGCGGCGCAGCAGGCCGACCTGGCCGGCCGGTGCGCTCGAATCGAAACGCCTGAGCGCCAGCACGTGGGCCGGGATGGCGTTCGGCAGCTCGGCGCGGATGGCCAGCGCACTCGTGGTGAAGCGTTCGATCGAGCGGTTGTGGGCGGTGGGGTCGAAGTCGGCCAGGCCGGTGCTCTGCTCACGCTCGTCGACGGATGCCGCCGCGAGACCCTTCTCGAACGACAGGCGGGCGTCATCGGCTGAGAGGTCGCCGGTTTCCAAGGCCTGCACCGCCTCGGTCAGGCCGCGGCTGCGGAGGGGTTCGAGGGCGCGGGAGAAGGCGAGCCAGCGGTCGAGGGCGACCGGGGTGGGGGAGTCGACGGCGCGGCCGGGGCGGGTGGCGGCCCAGGCATCGAAGAAGCCGCGGTGGGCGGGGGTGGCTGTCGATTCGCTCGTCTGTCGTGCATCCGCCCAGTCGGGGAGGCCGTTCGCCGTCGTGTGCGCTGCCGCGATGAGGTCGCCCCAGGCGGTGCTCATGGCCGACAGGGCTGCTGAGCGGTTCGCGTCAGGTGCGGTCGTCTCGTAGAGGCGGCGGCTCTCGGTGGTGAAGGCGTCGGGCTGGTCGCCCGGGCGCACGCCGATGGTCGAGCCGACCCAGCGCAGCCAGGCGATTTGGTTGAGGGCCGCGTCGGCGTCGCTCGGGCGGAGCGGGTTCCAGTCGGTGGCGAGGTGCATGCCGGGCAGCTGCTGCACGGTCGCTCGAAGCGCGTTCGCGTGCTCGGCCGACGCCGCGATCTGGCCGGTGAGGGCCGAGAACTGCTTGAGGTCAACCGCATCGGGCGCCTTCAGCACCGTTGCGAGGCGTGCCGCGACCGCGCGGCGGCGCTTCTTGCGGCCGAAGAATCCCGACTGGTCGGCGGCCAGCGCCTCGGCGTGGATGGCTGTTGCGTCGAGCGCGATCGCCTCGGGCTGCGCCTGCTGCAGCCACGACGGTGACGTCTGCGCCAGGGTGCCGAGCTGGTCGAGGATCGACTGGGCGTGCTGGTTCCAAGGGCTCGTCGTGTCGCGGGCGGCGTCGATCACGGCGAGCGGCTCGCGCTGGTAGCCGTCGATGCGGGACCAGTCGGCGAGCTGCTCGGGGGTCTGCGCCAGGTCGGTGAGTTCGGGGGCGTTACCCGCATCGCGGGCGGCTGCAATCGCTTGATCGAGCGCCTTCGCCGCGGCGTGCGCGGCGGTCGCGTCGATCGGTGCCTCCGGCCGGTCGACCACGAAGCCCCACGGGTTCACCCGCTGCGGCCGCACGTAGTCGGCCGTCTCGGGCAGGTCGCGCAGCGCGGTACGGATCGCGTCGAAGTCCTCGGGTGAGCCGCCCGCGACGAGCGACGCCGGCACCGGCAGCGCGGGCACGAAGGCGTCGGCCGCCAGCTCGCTCGTGCGCGCCGAATAGAGGGAGAGCCCGGCCGGGTTACTCTCGTGCAGCCGGTCGGCGTAGCGGGAGAGCGTGCGGCGGTTCGAGTTCGCGATCTCGAGGTTCGTCGTGAGGGCGGCGCCGTCGGTCGTCACCCGATGCTCGAGCGCCGACTTGATCTGCGCCCGCACCGCTGTGGGCCGCGCGCCCTTGTCGTGTAGGTCGAGCGAGAACGGGCCGAGGCCGATCTCCTCGAGGCGGCGCTGAACCACGCTGAGGGCCGCCCGCTTCTCGGCCACGAACAGCACGCGCTTGCCGTCGGTGAGAGCCTTCGCGAGCAGGTTCGTGATGGTCTGGGACTTGCCCGTGCCGGGAGGGCCCTCGAGCACGAAGGTTCGGCCCTGCGCGGCCTCGGCGACGGCCTCGAGCTGCGAGGAGTCGGCCGGCACCGGACACTGTGCGCTCAAGGCGTCGAGGTCGACGGTGCCCTCGGCCGCGGGCGGCACCGGGTCGGCGAAGGCCGCGGTCGGCGTCTCGATCAGGTGCTTCACGAGCGGGTTGGCGGCGAGCGACTCCCAGTTCTCGTCGAGGTCCTTCCAGAGCCGGAACTTCGCGAACTGGAGGATGCCCAGATTCACGGTGTCGTCGACCCGGAAGGGCAGTCCAGCATCCAGAACCGCCTGCCGCGTTTCGGTGAACGCGGCCTGCAGGTCGATGCCCGCGCCATCCTGAACCGGCTCGGCCAGCCCCGGGATGCTCAGGTCGAACGCCTGGCCCAGCTTCTCGAGCAGGCAGTAGTTGGGGGTGGACGCGCCCGACTCGTCGAGCGTGAGCCGGTAGAGCGAGCCGCGGTTGGCCGTCGTGAGCGTGACCGGCACGAGGATGAGCGGCGACCGCAGCTCGCGGTCGTTGAACGTCCAGTGCAGCATGCCGAAGGCGAGGTAGAGGTTGTTGGCGCCGGTCTCCTCGACGATCGTCTTCGCCTTGTAGGCGAGGTAGCGCAGCTTCGTGGCGTACGACTCGTCGGTGATGTCGACGTACGCCTCCTTGCGGTCGGCGAGCAGCTGAGCGCGCGTCTCGTCGGGCAGCTCGCGCCCGTACTGGATCTTGCGCTCGCGATCGACGGCGCTGACCGTGTTCGAGGGTCGCAGCGACAGCTGCAGCCCCGAACTGATCTGGTCCTCCAGCTGCGCGAGGGATCCGCTCGGCACCGCGAGCGAGTAGCCGGCGCGGTCGGTGAAGTTGATCAGCCGGTTGCGCAGGCTCAGGTCGAGCAGCGAGTTCTTCCACTGCGCCACGCGGGGTGGGGCGGATGCTCGCCCCGCCCCCTCACCGCCCGTCGCCGTCGTCGCGCGGCCGTCGCGCGTCGCCACCCGCGGGGCCACCCGGTACTCGGTGACGACCACGCTGCCGTCGGCGTCGACCGACCGGGACGGCAGCGGGAAGATGCTCGCCGACCGCGCCGCGCCCACGTCGACGGCGCCGATGAAGGTGCTCGGAGCGCCCTCGATGCGGGCTCTCGCGGCGCTCTTCGCGGCCTCGACGTCGCCGGCTCGCTGATCGGTGACCGCCGTCGTCTCGATCAGCACGATCTGGCCGAGCGCCACGCGGTTGATCAGGTCGGCGGGCTCGAAGTCGACCACCGAGCCCAGCTCGCTGTTGTGGCGCCAGTAGCCGAGCAGGGCGTGGCCGTCGAAGATCCACAGCGTCGAGTTGATGCCCGCCTGCTCGAGGGCGGCGGCCAGCACCACCGTCGTGTCGAGGCAGGTGCCGACCCGGCCCTCGAGCACCTCGGCGGGGGTGCGCACCTTCTGGCCGGTGGCCGCCCAGCTGGCGGGCGGTTCGGCGTAGCGGATGCCTCGTTGGCGCATGGCTTCGAAGATCGCCGCGACCGTCGCATCCACCCGGCTGGGATCGTCGAGCTGGTAGCCCGTCATGCTGCGGTCGCCCGTGGCCTGCTCGAGCAGCTCGCCGGCCTCGTGCAGGAGCGGCTGGATCGCGGCGGCGTTCGGCTGCACGTAGGCGGGGAGCAGCTCCATGCCGAGCTGCACCGGGGTGGTGCGCCACTGGGAGGCGGCGAGGACGTCGACGTCTGCCGCTGCTTGCGCGATGAGGGTGCCGTCGGCGTCGCTCAGGCGGGCGGTGATGCGGCCGGGGCGCTGCTCGTCGACGGCGAGCATCCTCGCGGGGTCGAGGTGGAGGGTTCGCTCATCGAGGGTGATGGTGGCGTGCTCGGCGAGGTCGATCAGGGTGGTGCTCGGGGCGCCGAGGGAGCCGAAGGCGTCGGTGGCCTCGATCTCGAGTTTCGCGCCGCGGCGGGCGGGGCCGTCGTTCGTGATGGTGACGGCTTCGAGCGCGGAGAGGCGCGCGTTGGCGAGGGCGTAGCTGACGACGCCGGCGGTCGTGAGCTCGAGCCTGGCCGTGGCCGTGGCCGGGGCTGTCGCTGTCGCTGTCGCTGTCGCCGCCGTCGTCGTCTCGCGCTCGCTGGCGCCTTCGGGCGCACGGCTGACTTCAGGGTTGTTGCTGTCCATCGAGCTGCTCCCGGCGCTTCACGGCGATCGAACGCGCAGCGCCCGCCCACCTCGTCACTGCGTCCCACGAGCATACGTCGGGCCGCTGACAGGCCTGCACGAGGCTCGTCCGCTCAACTCCTCTCCGCGGGAGCAATGGAGAGCCGCTTGATCTCGGTCACCGCCCGATCGTGCTCGTGCGCATCCGCCGAAGCGACGACCTTCTCGAACATCGCGATCAGAGGTGCGAGGTCGTCGTCATCGGATCCCGCGCGAGCGGCCGCGTGGTTCTCCTCGCCGTGGACCGGACGCCAATCGAGCTGCCAGCCCGCTTCGAGGGCGAGGCGGTTCCAGAAGATCCGCTGCGTCCTGCCGTTGCCCTCCCGAAACGGGTGGATGTAGTCGATCTTCTCGTATTGGAACGCGAGCCGCTGTACGAACTCATCACGCCCCAGGCCCTGGAGATGCTGCTCTAGCCGACGGGCAGGAAGAACTGTGCGCCTGGCACGTCTTTTCGAACATCGACCGAGCGAACTTGGCCGGCCCAGTCGAAGACATCCTGGAACAGGTGCCGATGAATCGCCATGAACTCGTTGAGGTCATTGGTGGGTACAACCGGATGGTCTAGGAGTTCAACCGCTCGCGCGAAGGAGAGATCGGCCTCGGCTTCGGCCAGCTCGGTGGCGGTGACTGCCCCCACGAGGTTACGGAGGACGGTTGAGCCGGGTATCAGGTACGGGTCGATGAAGTCAGGAGAGGCCATAACGGGCACGGACTCGGTCGACGAGTTCGCTCGAGTCGATCACGCCGGCCACATAGGAGTCAGCATCAGCCCGGGTGCTGTCCGTCACCGTAAGGCCCTCGATCTCGGCGCTATGTATCGCCGCTTCGACTTGCTGTGCTCGCGATTCAGTGATGGTCATCGAGATCCTCCTGGTGGGTAATTCGACGCGTCGGGTCAGACATCCGACGTGAGCATGACCCTGGAACTGGTCGAGGCGGTGGCAGGCCTCCATTGTCGACAACTCGATGGCCTGTGTTGCTCGTCCTCATGCGAGCAGCGCATGGGACAGATGGTGACGACCGCGACTATCACGTGCGGGACAGGCGGCCGATCACGTCCCCGTGCTCAAGCAGCAGGCGATCGAGGATTCGGTCCATCGCGTTCGGCCGCACCGATGCGGACTCGTTGGCGGCATCGGAGCTGCGAGGCGGGGTGGGAGGCATCCGTGTCAGGGGCCGGGGCGGCGGCGGCGGAGGGCGAGGACGAGGAGCACTACGCCGACGACCGCGAGGGCCGCGCCGATGTAGAGCCAGGTGCGGTCGCCGGTCATCGAGCTGCCGGGGATGAGGTTCGCGCCCTGGCCGGCGAAGAGGAGGCCGATCAGCAGCGCCACGACGCCGATCACGATGAGGGCGGTGCGGGTGGCTCGGTTGGTCATGGTGCCGACACTACGCCCCGGGGTCGTGCCGCGGGTGCTGCCGGGCATCCGCTCCATTGCACACGACGCTAGCTACGGCTGTTCCAGGGTCGCGCCGGTGATTGTGCCGAGCCCGTCGAAGGTCACGGCGGGGGAGCACTCGAGCTCGATCGTGAAAGGATCGTCCGCCGGTGCGAGCTGCGTGCCGATCGAGGTGCAGGTGACGGGTGCGCCAGAGGTCGGGTGGAGGGTGCCGGTGATGCCGGGGAGTAGAGGTTCGCCGTCGCCCGCGAATGTCACGGTGAGCGTGGTCACGAGGAAGCCGCGGCCCTTGTAGTCGGCGCCGGTGGCGGTGCGCAGCGTCGCCGTGTCCGCCACGGAGTGGCCCGCGATGGTGGCGACACCGTCGAGGGGGACGGTGACCGTCTCGACGCGGGCCGGCTGCGGCCACAGGGAGACCGCCACAGCGGCCGCCCCCACGGCGATCCCGATCGGGAGGATCCAGACGCGCCAGCCTCGTCCGGCCTGGCGGGCGGTCGGCTCCGAGGTCACACCACGAGATTAGCGGGGGCGGAGGGCCGGGGCGCCGGCGCGCGCGGCGGCCACCTCGCGGCCGCGCTCGGTCGAGGAGAAGCGGGCAGCCGCGTCGCGGACGCCGGCGGCCGGGAGGTTCGCCCCGAAGAGCTCGCTGTGCGGCTGCAGGGAGACGCTGTCGCGTAGGGTGCCCACGCGCACCGGGTCGAAGCCCGCCGCATCGACCAGGGCGGCCGCCTCGGTGAGTGCTGCGTCGTCGTCGCCCGCGATGCCGATCGCCTTGCGGTCGGCGGCGCCCGCCGCGCTCGGGCCCTCGTCAAGGTCGTGGTAGCCCATGTGGTTGAAGGCTTTCACGACGCGCGAGGCCGGCAGGAAGTCCTGCACCAGCTCGCTGGTCGAGGTGCGCGGGTCGTCGAGGTCGGCGCGGATGCCGTCGATCTCCCACCAGTAGTTCATGGCGTCGATGACGAGCTTGCCCTCGAGGAGGTCGGCCGGAATCGACCGGTACTTGCCGAGAGGGAGGGCCAGGATCACGACGTCGGCCTCGCGCGCCACCTCGGCCGCCGTCAGGGCGACCGCGCCGGGAGCCAGTACGTCGACGATCAGCGCGATGCGCGACGGGTCGCCCGAGGCCGCGATCAGCACCCGGTAGCCGGCGGACAGGAGGAGGCGGCTGAGGACGGTTCCGACCTTCCCGGCTCCGAGGATGCCGACGGTGGGGAGACTGGGGGTCGGCTCACTCATGGGTGGCTCCGACGGGCTGCTGCTCACGGTCATCCGCTTTCTCGGCGAGGAGTTCGCGCACGCGCGGGGCGACCCGGGTGCCGAACAGCTCGATGGTGCGGGCTCGGGCGTCGACCGGGAGGCCGCCGATGTCGTACTTGAGGTCGAAGCGGTTGATCTGCAGCTCGTCGGTCATGCGCACGATCTTCTGCGCTACCGTCTCGGGCGAGCCGACGAAGAGGGCGCCGGTGGCGAGCTCGAGCTCATAGCGATCGCGGGTGGGCGGGTAGAAGCCGCGCTCGCGGCCCATCTGGGTGACGAGTGGCTCCCAGGACCGCCACCAGGTCTCGGCCGCCTCCTCGTCGGTGTCGGCGATGAGGCCCAGCGCGTGCTGGCCCACCGGCAGGCGGGGCAGACCGAACTGCTCAAGCGCGCGGAAGTAGAGGTCGACGTGGCCGGCGAAGCGCTCGGGCTGGCCGCCGATGATCGCGAGCATCAGGGGCAGGCCGTAGCGCGCGGCGCGCACGACGGACTCGGGGCTGCCGCCGACGCCGATCCACGTGGGGATGCCGCCCGGACGCATCGTCGGGTGCAGGGTCTGGTTCGTCAGGGGCGAGCGCACCGTGCCCTGCCAGGTCGTGGGCATCTCGCGCTGCAGCTTCATGAACAGGTCGAGCTTCTCCTCGAAGAGGTGCTCGTAGTCCTCGAGCTCGTAGCCGAACAGCGGGAACGACTGGGTCTGGGATGCGCGTCCCAGCACCAGCTGGGCGCGGCCGTTCGACAGGGCATCCAGGGTCGAGAACTCGTTGTAGAGGCGCACCGGGTCGTTCGTGCTCAGCACCGTGACGGCGGTGCCGAGACGGATGCGCTCGGTCGCCGTCGCGATTCCGGCGAGGAGCACCGGGGTCGCCGAGTCGACGTGGCCCTCGCGGTAGTGCTCGCCGAGGCTGAAGACGTCGAGACCCACCCGCTCGGCGAGCTTCGCCTCGTCGACCAGGAGGCGCACGGTCTCGGGGTCGGTCAGGGTGCGGCCGGCGTCGCTGGGGACGTCGCCGAAGGAGTTGAGTCCGAACTCGATCTCGGTGGTCACGGTGTTCTCCCTCCGCGCCGCTCGGGGCGGTGCGTTCGTATGATTGACATGTCAACTAGGAGGAGCGGTGAAAGATTCCCATGCGGCGCGAGCTCAGGCGCCGGCGGCGGCGCAGGGGCCGGAGCGGGCTCGTGCTCGGCGGTCGCCGACGCCGCACGACCTGCGGGTGTGGCGGGACTTCGTGGAGACCGGTGACCGCATCCGGTCGCTGCTGGCCGCACGGCTGCAGGCCGAATCAGGACTGTCGACAGGGGACTACGCGGTGCTGCTCGCCCTGTCGGAGGCGCCCGGGCGTCGACTGCGGTCGTCGGAGCTCGCGAGCGTGATCGACTGGGAGCGGAGCCGGCTCTCGCACCACCTGGGCCGGATGGAGCGGCGCGGGTTGCTGTCCCGATCGCCGTCGACCGAGGACAGTCGGGGGAGCGAGGTCGTGCTGAGCGAGGCCGGGGCTTCGCAATTCAGGCGGGCCTCCGCGGCGCATCTGCGGGCGGTGCAGGAGCTGTTCGTCGAGGCCTTCGTGGAGGCGTCCGACAGTGGGGTGGGCCTCGCGCAGGTCGATGCCGTGACAGCGGCGCTGCAGGCTCACTTGAGCTCCGGGGACGGCGGGAGCCTGAGGGGCCGGGGCGACGGGTCCCACGAGCCCGGAGCCTGATCGGGCTTCCGGGCTCGCAGGGCGACCTGAGAGGGCGCCAGTCCGAGACTCAGCTGTCGGTCACGCGGGGAAGCTGCGCGATCCATTCGGCGAAGGTCTGCGTGCCCCGGTCGGCGGCGGGTCCCGCGAGGATCGTGCCGTCGCGGAGCGCCCTGCCGAAGCCGCCCGGCAGCGGCACCTCCGCGATCCGGCCGCGACCGCCTGTAGCGGAGGCGTAGGCGCGCACCATGTCGGCCATCCGCAGTTCTTCGGGGCCTGCCAGATCGGTCGCGTGGCCGGAGGGGCCGGCTTCGGCGAGGTCGACGAGGCGTGCGGCGACTTCGCGGGCCGCGACCGGCTGGGAGAGCATCCGCGGCACCAGGGTGATCGGGCCGAGCGTCACCTGGCCGTAGATCTGCTGCGCGAACTCATGGAACTGGGTGGCGCGCAGGATCGTCCACGGGACGGGCCCGGCCGTCACGGCCTGCTCCTGCAGCGCCTTGCCCGCGTAGTAGCCGAAGGGTGCGCGGTCGCTGCCGACGATCGAGAGGGCGAGGTGGTGACGCACGCCGGCGGTCTGGGACGCCGCGAGGAGGTTCGTGGTGACGCCGCCGAAGAAGGCCCGCGAGACCGTGGCCGACTGCGTGCCGACCGACGCGGCATCCACCACCACGTCGACCCCGACCAGCGCGGGCGCGAGGCCGGCGCCCGTCGTGAGGTCGACCCCGGTCGAGCGGGCGAGCACGACCGCGTCGTGACCCCGGCCGCGGGCCGCGTCGACGATGTGGCGGCCGACGGTTCCGGTTCCTCCGGCGACGGCGATCTTCATGAGGCTGATCCTTCCAGAGTGACGGCCTGTGCGGCGGGCGTCGGCGGCGACGACCGTGTCGACGGTATCGGTCGCCGGCCTGCTCCAGGGAACGTGGATGCGCGTGCGGTAGTTTCGCTGATCGTGTCGGAGCGTGAGGGTCAGGAGCAGGTCGTGTCGCGGGCCGCGGGCATCCGCGTGCGCGAGGTCGATCTGGGTGGGCGCGCGCCGATCGGCAGCGGGGCCGCGACCGAGGTGTTCCGGCTCGACAGCTTCACCGTGCCCGGACATCAGGGCGGGGTCGCGTTCGTGCGGGTGCGCGACGGCAAGGCTCCGGAGTGGGACTCGGCCGTTCTCTCGCGACTCGTCGCCCTGCGCTGGGGGCTCGACGCGCGCGAGCGCGGGATGCTCGACGCCGTCTCCGCGGGGCCGTTGGCCGTCGTCGAGGGGGACGGCGGCGAGGTGGTGGGCTGCCTCGTGCCGTTGGCCGCGCATCCGTTCTATTACGTGCCCGTCGACGACCCCGAGCACCGCAAGGTCACGCAGAACGCGAAGTGGCTGATCAGCGCTCCGAAGCGGGCCCGGCGGGCGGGGGCCGCGGCGGTATCCGAGCGGGACGTCGTCGCCCGCGCCACCGTGCTCGCCCGCGTGAGCCTGCTGCTCGGCGTGCTGCACCGGAACGGCGTCGTCTTCGGCGACCTGTCGGAGCGGTCGGTGCTCTTCGGCGCGGTCGAGGTCGCGTCGGCGTTCGTGGTCGGCTGCGAGGGCGCCGCCTTCGCGGGCGAGGGCGCTCTGCAGCGCAACAGCGCGGGGTGGGCGGCGCCGTCTTCGTCTGACGTCGACCTGTCGCGCGAGCCGTCGGTGCAGAGCGTCGAGACCGACCGGTACAAGCTCGGCCTGCTCGTGCTGCGGGTGCTCGCGCCGGCCGGCGACGGGCTCGACCGCAGCCGTGACGCGTCGCGAGCCGCCGGTGTGCTCGACGAACAAGGCCAGCGAATGCTCGACCGCGCCCTCGGCGACGACCCCGCCACCCGCCCCACCGCCGCCGACTGGTACGCGTACCTGCGCGGGCTGGTGGCTCTGCAGCTCGCCGCGCCGGTGATCCGGGGCGTGTCGGTCAGCCCTGCCCTGGTGGCCGAGGGCGACGAGGTGCGGCTGACGGTGGAGGTCGACGGCGCGCGCGAGGTGGTGATCGAGATGCCGGGGCGGGCGGACATCCGCCGCGAGGTCGCCGGCCGCCTCGTGACCGAGCGCTTCACGGCCCGCCAGAGCGGCCGTATCGGCGTGCGCGCCGCGAACGCGCACGGCTCGGCCACGGCGCTGACCGACGTGGTGCGGGTGCTGCCCGTCCCGACCCCGGCGCGCATCGCGGTCGCGTCGCCGTCGGTGCCGGCCGCCCTCGCCGTCCTCCCCGACCTCGCCTCCCTCGAGGCGGCGATGGGCATCTCCCTCCCGCCGGGCAACCCGCGCTCCGCGCCGGCCGCGAGCGACACTGCCGCCGGCTCAACTCCGCCCGGCGTCTCCCCGTTCGACCGCGTCGCCGCGCTCCGCGCGCGCCTCGAGGCCGACGCCCTCCCGCTCCACGACATCCTCCGCATCGGCGTCGAGGCCGAACGCGCCTCCCGCGAACCCCTCTTCCCCACCGTCGAGCACTTCCTGGCCGACGTCGACCTGCCCGATGCGACCGACATCGACCTGACGGATCCACCGGCCAAAAGTTCGTAACCCTTCGGCGGGGCGAAGATGAGAGTAGGTCGCCATGCCGTCCGCCCGCCTCTACGTCGACGGATTCAATCTGTATCGACGGTGCCTGGAGTCGAAGCCGCACCTGAAGTGGCTCGACCTGGCCGCGTTGGGCCGGTACCTGATGCCGGGTTATCGGATCGACCACGTCCATTACTTCACAGCCCACCTGCGACCGGGGCTCCTGGTGGATCCGCAGTCATCGGTCCGTCAGCAGATGTACCTCCGAGCGCTCACTTTGTAGCCCGACGTGTCGGTCCACCTGGGCACCTTCCGGAACGACGGACGGCAGATGCCGGTGCATCCGCAGACCGTCGACCCCACGACCGGCAAGTGGGTGACCACGGCCGTCCGGAAGCTCGAGGAGAAGGGCTTCGACGTCAATCTCGGCACCCGTATGACGGCCGACGCGTTCACGGGCGCAGCCGACGTCTTCGTGATGCTCTCGAACGACTCCGACCTCGCGGGCACGCTCAGAATGCTCAAGCACGAATTCGGCTTCCGAGTCGGGATCATCTTCCCCATGCCGAGTTCGCGCAGTTCGAAGGAGCTCGTGAAGACCGAGCCCGACTTCATGGCTCACATCACCGATGAGGCGCTTGCTGCCTGTCAGTTCCCGAAGCAGATGAGGGATGGGAAAGGTGTCTTCCGCTGCCCTCCGAAGTGGGCCTGAACGACGCTTAAATTCCGAAGGCCCCAGTCTCCTGAGGCCTTCTAACCGGTAACCGAAGTATCCGGGGGTGTACGGCAATCATAAGGTTTGCAGGCCGCGGCGGGAAGCGCGACGAGGTGGGGCTCAGGCGCGTGCCAGGGAACGCCGAGGCGGGTGGGGTAGTTTCGCTCCTCGTGTTCCGAGGCGGCCGGAGTGCGGTGCGCGCATCCGCTCGTCGTGGGCACGTCACCCACCCGAAAGGTCGCCGCGCAATGGCTCGTCGTTACAACTCGAACCCCGTCTCGAACTTCATGTCGTGGCTCGGTGGCGCTCGCCTCGACGTGCTGCAGGATGCGCCCGGCGACCGTGCGCGGTTCGTCGCGATGGGCGGGGTGATCCTGAGCACGGCGTTCCTGTCGGCGGTGTCGGCGGCGTTCGCGCTGGTGATGGCCGTCGGGGCGCCGATCGTCGTGGCGGTGATCGTGGGGATCTTCTGGGGTCTGATCATCCTGAACCTCGACCGGCTGCTGATCATCGGCATGGCCAAGCAGAAGGGCGTCTGGCGGAACCTCGCTCTCGCGATGCCGCGCGTGGCCCTCGCGCTGATCATCGGCACGGTGATCTCGACGCCGCTGACGCTGCAGATCTTCCAGGCGGAGATCAACTCGGAGATCCAGGTGATGCAGGCCGAGGACAAGTCCGCCTTCGAGGAGCGGATGGCGAACGACCCGCGGTTCGCCGCCATCCCGTCGCTGCAGGAGTCGATCGCCGCGAACCAGGCGATCGTCGACAAGGGGCTGCAGACCGACCTGTCGTCCGACCCGAACTACGCCGCTGCCGTGGCCGCGACCGCGGCCGCGCAGGCGGCGTACGACCAGGCCCAGGCCGCGTACCTCGCCGAGATCGACGGCAGCGGCGGCACGGGCGTGCGCGGCGACGGGCCCGTGACCGCGTCGAAGCAGGCGGCGCTCGACGCCGCCGAGGCCCGGTTGCAGGCGGCTCAGGATGCTCAGGCCGCCGCCGAGACCGCGGCCTCGTCGAACCTCGAAGCGTCGGCGCAGAGCCGGCTCGACGCGGCGACCTCGCAGCTCGCCGCGGACAAGGCGACGCTCGCCACCGCCCAGGACCAGCGCACCGCCGAGCAGGCCGCCTACGACAACGCCGTCGACAACAGTGCGGGGCTGCTCTCGCGGCTCGAGGCGCTGTTCCGGCTGGGGGAGGCGAACCCGCTGCTGAACGTGGCGCACATCATGATCGCGCTGCTGTTCATCTGCATCGAGTTGCTGCCCGTGATCGTGAAGACGCTCGCGAACCTCGGCGGGCCCACGGCGTACGACCGGCTCGTCGACGTGCGCGAGGACGGCGAGGTGTCGGGCGGGTCGGTCTGGGCGTCCAAGCGCGCCGAGGCGATCGAGGTCGAGGCGGGCGTGCAGGTGTCGGTGGCCTCAGACCGTGCGGAACGGCAAGTCGAGTTCGGGCGACGCGTGAACCAGGCGGTGCTCGAACAGCAGGAGGCCGTGATCTCGCGGGCCCTCGAGGTGTGGGGGCGGTACGCCGGCGAGCGGGCCGAGGCGCGGATGGGGGAGTGGGAGCGGTCGCTCGAGGCGTCGGAGGGTGCGGGCGGCAGTGGCGCCGGCGCGCTCGGCGCGGGTGTGGGTGCTCCTGGCGCACTCGACACCGGTGCGGCAGCGTCGGCCCAGGTCGCCGGCCGGCCTGCGTCGCAAGCGGAGGCGACCGGTCGCGAGGAGCGGTCCCCGGTGGCGGATGCCCGGCGGAACGGCGCGTGGTGGCGCGGTCTGAGCGGCCGTGACTCCGCGGCGAAGGCCGAGGCGGCCCGCGAGGCCGAGGCGCGCGACCTGGCCTTCGACGACGCCGCCGAGCTGGAGGCGCTGTTCGGCGACACCGGCGTGACCGAGCGCATCGACACGACCGAGCGCCTGGATGCCGATCGGCTCGAGACCGAGCGCATCGACAGCTACGCCGGCCGCGCATCCGCCCGTGACGACACCGAGACGAAGCCCCTGCCGCAGAACAGCGACCGCGCCGCCTACCTGCGTCGCGCCGGCCTCCCCGAGGACTTCTAGGCCGAGGGGGCCGCGCCCGGCGCGACCGACGCCTTGTAGATCGCCTGGATCGCCGCGTCGAGCGTGGCATCGAACTCGGCGTCAGACTGCTTCACCGACAGCCCTTCGGTCAGCGCCCGGCTGAAGCTCGCGATCTCGCCCGAGTCCTCGGCGAGCAGCGCGTCGGCCTCCGCGCGCGAGTACCCGCCCGACAGCGCCACGACCCGCATGACCCGCGGATGCTCGACCAGCGGCCGATACAGATTCGGAACCGTCGGCAGCGAGAGCTTCACCATCACGCGCCGATCCGCGGGCAGCCGGTCGAGGTGCTCGACGAGCTGCGCGAGGAGAAGCTCCTCGGCGGCCGCCTTGTCGTCGATCGTGATCGTGACCTCCGGCTCGAGGATCGGCACCAGCCCGTGCGCCAGCACCTGCTCCGCGACCTCGAACTGCTGCGCCACGACCGCCGCGATCCCCGACGCCGACGCCGCACCGATCACCGACCGCGCCTTCGTCCCGAAGATCCGGTGCCGCACCGCGCTCTCCAGCAGCGCATCCAGCCCGGAGATCGGCTTCATCAGCTGCACGCCGTCGGCGGCGTCTGCGAGCCCCTGATCGATCTTCAGGAACGGCACGACCCCCTTCACGTGCCACAAGTACGCCGCGGCCGGCCGGTCGCCGAACGACCGCTCCATCGTCTCCTCGAACAGGATCGCGGCCAGCACCCGGTCGCCCGTGAACGCCGGGGACATCACGATGCGCGTGCGCATCCGGTGGATCAGATCGAACATCTCGGCCTCTCCCGAGTACGAGCCCTCCTCGATGCCGTACAGCGCGAGCGCCTTCGGCGTCGACCCGCCGCTCTGGTCGAGGGCGGCGATGAAGCCCTTGCCCGAGGTCATCCGTTCGGCCTGCACCTGCGCCACGTCGTCCACCATGAGCCGAGGCTATGCCCGGGCCTCCCGCCTGCCTAGGGTCACTTGTCGAGTTTCGAGCGCGCACCCAGCCGGGTGACGGATGCTCGGCGAGTGCCCTCGCACACCCCACCCGCCCGACCCACCCGCCCGGCCCGCCGCCCCGTCAGCCCGCCGCCCCACCTGAGGAGCCCCCACGCCTGACATCGCGACCGTCCTCACCACCTGGACGCTGAACCCCGTCGCCCTCGCCGTGACCCTCCTCGCGGCCGCCGCCTACGCCCTAGGCATCGCCGCCGCCCGCCGCCGCGGCACTCGCTGGCCGCTCCGGCCGACCCTCGGTTTCGCCCTGCTCGGGCTCGGCTCGTACGCCGTGATCGAGTTCGGCTTCCTCGGCACCTACAGCGGCGAGCTCCGGTTCGCGTTCACCACGCGCATCGCCCTGCTGCTGTTCGTGGTGCCGGCGCTCGTGGCGACCGGGAAGCCGGTGGGGCTGCTGCGGGCGGCGCTCGCCGGGCATCCGCTCGTCGTGGTGAACCGGGTGCTCGCGTCGCGGGTGTTCCGCGTGATGGGGAACGCCGTGTTCGGGCCCGTGTTCGCGCTGGCGGTGTTCTGCGTCTTCCTCACGCCTCTGGCTGGGCTGCTGCGGCTCTCACCGGTGGCCGAGGACGCGATCGGGCTGCTCGTGCCGCTCGTCGGACTCGTGCTCGTGCTGCCGCTGACCGAGCTCGTGGTGCTGCGCACGAGCCTCTTTATCGCCGCCGAGTTCCTGCTCGCGTTCGCCGAGCTGGTGGTCGACGCGATCCCCGGCATCGTGCTGCGGCTGAGCGACACCCTGCTCGACCACGCCTCGCCGCTCGTCGGCACGGTGCCGGGCTGGTTCCCGAGCGCGCTCCGCGACCAGCAGCTCTCGGGTGACCTGCTGTGGCTGATCGCGGAGGTGGCGGACATCCCGATCCTCGTCCTGCTGTTCATTCGCTGGACGCGGCACGACAGGCGCGAGAGCGCCTCGATTGACGAGCTCAGCGACGCGGAGGTCGAGGAGCTGACGCGGGCGCACCTCCGCGGCGAACGACCGGGCGATGCCGGGCCGGGGTGAGGCCCGACCCCCGTGACAGAATGGGCCCGTGGAACTCGAGGCCATCGACGTGATCGATCGCAAGATCATCGATCAGCTGCGCCTCGACGGCCGGCGCTCGTTCGGCCAGATCGCCCGCTACGTCGGGCTCACCGAGGGCAGCGTGCGGCAGCGCTACAACCGCCTCCTCGCGCTCGGCGTCGTGCAGGTGGTGGGCATGCCGAACAGCCCGCGCATGGGCTACGTCGAGGCGCACCTCTCGATCCGGGTGAGGGGCGCGACTGTCGAATCGGTGGCGCGGGCGCTCGCGGCGCTGCCGCAGGTGAAGTACGTGGGCGCCTGCATCGGCTCGTTCGACCTCAGCGCCGATGTGCGCTGCGCCGATCAGGCCGAGATGAACCGTCTGCTCACCGACACCGTGCGGTCGATCCTGGGCATCGACGTGCTCGAGACGGCGGCCGTGCTCGAGGTGATCAAGGACGAGTACGTCTGGTCGGGCTTCCGCGAGCCCGTGGGGCGTCCGACCCGGCCGCATCCGGCCACCGGCATCACGCGGGGGGCGTAGGAGCCGCGCCCACCGAGCCGCCAACGGCGCGCTCACCCGACTGGTCGCGCAGCCCGTTCCAGGAGTAGTCCTTGAACAGCCGGGTCAGCACGAACTGGTCGATCTTCGCGACGCCCGGCGTGCGGCGGATGTCGTCGAGCAGATCGGCGAGCTGCCCCAGGTCGCGCGGGGTGGCCTCGAGGTAGATGTCGTGCGCCCCCGAGGTGAGGGCCACGTGCCCGATCATGGGCAGCGAGGTCAGGGACTTCGCGACGTTCCGCGGCGTCACGCCGTGCACGCCGAGCAGCAGCCGCACTGACTGGTGCCCGAGCGTCAGCGGGTTGCAGAGGGCGACGATGCGCAGGGTGCCGTTCGAGGTGAGCCGCTGGATGCGCGCCCGCACCGTCGCCTCCGAGACGCCGACGATGCCGGCGATGTCTGTGTAGGCGCGCCGACCGTCCTCGCCGAGGAGCTCGACGAGCCGCCGATCCAGGTCATCCGCCGCCATGTGCCGATTATCCCCGAGGACGGCCCGCCGGTCGACTCAGGCGCCGAGCGGCCTAGCCGGCGAGGCCGACGAGGCCGGCGAGGCCGAGGAGAGCGACAGCGAGCCCTCCAGCGCACGGGCGAGCGTCACCATCGCCGCGTTGTCCGGCGCCACCGACCCGTCATCGAGCACGAGCATGTCCTCGAATCCGACGCGCACCTCGGCGCCGTCCTCGATCGCCGCCCGCACCACCGGCCAGGCCGTGTCGTCGTAGCCGTGGTAGAGCAGCGGCGCGGTCACGCCGCCGGCACGCAAGGCGGCGGCGATGGCGCGCGCGTGCGCCACGGCCTCGTCAGCCGATTCGTCCTCGGGCTCGATCAGGATGCGCACGTTCTCGCGCAGCGTCGGCGACGCCAGCAAGGCGGGAACCTCGTCGAGGTGCCACACCGCGCTCTCGAGCACCATCCCGCGCTCGACGACGAGCATCGCAGCCTCGGCGGCGCCCTCCTCCGAGAAGGCGACCGAGGCGAAGTCGGGCAGCGCGTCAGCCGGCCAGGCGGCCAGGTGCGCCATCCGCTCCTCGTGTCCGGAGCAGGTCCAGAGGCCGGTCGTGGTGCCGACGACGATCGCGGGATCGACGGCCCGCACCGCGCGCACCATCGACGCCACCGCGTCGGGGGCGATGCTCTGCCCGCCGTCGGCCGTGCGCACGTGTGCGTGCACGACGTCGGCTCCGGCAGCCACTGCGGCGGCGGCGGCAGCAGCGATCTCGGTGTCGGTGAGGGGAATGGCGGGGTGCTCGTCGCGCCCCCGCCCTCCGTTGATGGCGGCCTTGATCAGCATGGTGCTCCGTGGTTCGGCGGTCGGAAGGATGTCAGGGAAGGGCCGGTTCAGGATGCGCCGAAGCCGGCCACGGCCTCGCTCGCGCCCGTGAGCTCGCCGAGGCGCGCACCGCGGCGCAGCTCCTCGACGAGCTCGGGCTCCTCCGCGTCGTCGGCCAGCGCCGTGTCGACGATCGCCTCGACGACCGCGACGGAGGCGAAGAAGACGCCGTTGCGGTCGGCGAGCACGACGTCGCCCGGGTTCACCGCGACCCCGCCGCAGACGACGGGCACGTGGATGCCGCCGGCATCCAGCGACAGCAGCTTGGTGGTGAGCACGCTCGACCCGCGGGCGTAGACGGGCAGCCCGAACGGCTCGACCTCGTCGAGGTCGGTGACGACACCGTCCACGATCACCCCGGCGGCCCCGCGGATCGACAGCGTCGCCGCGAGCACCTCGCCGACGGGCGCGTGGCGGGTGTCGCCACCGGTGTCGACGACGAACACGTCGCCCGGTTCGCACCAGCCGGCGGCGTGGTGCAGCACCGTGGAGTCCTGGTCGGTGATGCGCACGGTGACGGCGCGGCCGACAACCCGGGCGGTGCCGGTGAGGCGGCGGATGCCGAAGTCGGCGAACCCCTCCTCCAGGTAGTGGCCGAGCGTCGGAAATGACACGCGGGACAGCTTGGAGACGAGCTCGGCGGGCAGCGGTGCGGGCGCGGGGCCGGTGATGAACGGCATGGTGCTACTCCTGGACGGTGACGGTCGAGACGAGGCGGCGGTTGGCCAGTGCGGGCAGGATCTCCCGCACCTCGGCGGTGCGGTCGAGCGAGATGCGCACCACGGCGACCCCGGCGGTGATCGGCCCCAGGCCGGCGCGCTCGACGCCGAGCGGGTCGAGCACCAGGCTGTTGCCGATGCACTCCGGCGACGACGAGGATGCCGCGAGCACCCAGCAGGTGTTCTCGATCGCGCGGGCCTTGAGCAGCGTCGACCAGTGCTCCTCCTTGCGCGCGCCGGCCACCCAGGCGGCCGAGACCGAGAGCACGTCGGCACCACGGGCCACGAGGTCGCGGCTGAGCTCGGGGAAGCGGATGTCGTAGCAGTTGACCAGACCGATGGCGACGCCCTCGATCATCACCACGGGCGGCACCTCGGTGCCTCCGGTGACGTAGTCGCTCTCGCGGTACGAGAAGGCGTCGTAGAGGTGGAGCTTGCGGTAGCTCTCGACGAGCTCCCCGCGCGGGTTGACGACGACGAGGGTGTTGAACGGCCGGTCGGTGCCGGTCGGCTCGTAGCCGCCGGCGATG
This sequence comes from Herbiconiux sp. VKM Ac-1786, assembly GCF_015350805.1. GTDB lineage: Bacteria > Actinomycetota > Actinomycetes > Actinomycetales > Microbacteriaceae > Herbiconiux. The sequence goes on from NZ_JADKSG010000002.1 coordinate 164,879, forward strand.
ATCCACACCTCGTTCGAGACGGCCAGCAGCGACAGCTCGGCGAGGAAGCGGGGCCACTCGGCCTCGACGACCGCGCCGAGAGAGCCGGGCACATCACCCGCGAGCAGCATCGACTCCTCGGGCAGCACGACGAGCCGGGCGCCGCCGGCCGCCGCCTCGGCGACGAGGGCGGCGATCGCCTCGCGGTTGGCGGCGGCGTCGACGGTGGGCGCCAGCTGCGCGACGGCGGCGACGAGGGACGGGTTCATGCGGGGACCTCGGAGACGGAGGGGGCAGACGGGGCAGATGGTGAGGAGGAGGAGGACGATGACGGGGCGACGAGCGAGCCGTCGGCCGGCAGCACCCGCGCATCCGAGGCCGCCCAGGTGAGCAGCACGGGGGAGCCGTCGGGGATCGCGCCGAGGGCGGCGGCCGCCGCTCCGCTCGGCACCGACACGGTCATCACCGCATCGGAGGCGAGCCGCACGTGGAAGGTCCACTCGTCGCCGAGGAAGACACGCTCCAGGAGCGTCCCGGCGACACCGTCGGAGGGCGCGGAGGCCGGCACCGTGACGGCGGGCGAGAGGGTGACGCGCTCGGGGCGGATGGCGAGGGTGACGCCCGAGCCCGGCCGAGCTTCCGCCGGCATGGAGGCCGGCAGCGCACCCAGGCCGGGCACGACGACGCCGGTGCCCGCCGCGTCCACGACCCCGTCGAGCACGTTGCAGCTGCCGATGAAGGTCGCGACGAAACGCGAGGCGGGGGCGTCGTAGATCTCGGTGGGGCTCGCGACCTGCAGCACCCGGCCCTCGCTCATCACCGCGATGCGGTCGCTCATCGTGAGCGCCTCCTCCTGGTCGTGCGTGACGTAGATGAAGGTGATGCCGACCTCGCGCTGCATGCGCTTCAGCTCGAACTGCATCTCTTTGCGGAGCTTCTGGTCGAGGGCGCCGAGCGGCTCGTCGAGCAGCACGACCGCGGGGCGTCCGACGACGGCGCGGGCGAGGGCGACGCGCTGACGCTGCCCACCGGAGAGCTCGGCGGGCTTGCGCTCGGCGAAGGCCTCGAGGCGCACGAGGGCGAGAGCATCCTGGACCCGCCCGTCGATCTCGCGCTTCGGGGTGCGGCGCACGCGCAGCTCGAAGGCGACGTTCTCGTAGACCGAGAGGTGGGGGAACAGCGCGTAGCTCTGGAACAGCATGTTGAGGTCGCGCGACTTGGTCGGAACGCTGTCGACGTTCTTCCCGTCGAGCTCCACCGAGCCGCCGGTGGGCGTCTCGAAGCCGGTGATCATGCGCATCAGCGTGGTCTTGCCGCATCCGGACGGGCCGAGGATGCTGAAGAACTCGTTGCGGCCGATCTCGAGATCGAGCGGCTGCACGACCTGATTGGCTCCGAAGCTCTTGGTGAGGCCGGTCAGCTTCACCGCCGGCGACTCGGTGGTCTCGTTCATGACTGCTGTTCCTTCGGGAGGGGTGCGGGGCTCAGGAGGCGCGGACGCGGGTCCAGCCGTCCTGGAAGAACGCCAGGGCGTCTCCCGGGTCGACGATGAACTCGGAGTTCTTCAGGGACTCGGCCGGCGCGTAGATGGCGGGGTTCTCGACCTGCGACTGGTCGGCGACGAGCGGGAGTGCGGCCTCATTGGTGGAGGCGAGCGAGGCGTCGTCGGTCACGAGCGCGGCGACCTCGGGGCGGAGGGTGTAGTTCAGCCACTGGTAGGCAGCGTCCTCGTTCGCGGTGCCCTTGACGATCGAGAAGCTGTCCGTCCAGAGGGTGCCGCCCTCCTCGGGGATGATGTACTTCACGTCGGGGTTGTTCTCGACCGCGGCGGCCGAGGTGGTGCCCGAGTAGGCCTCCGCGATGCAGGCGTCGCCGGTGCCGACGAGGTCGGCGTAGTTCGTGCTGTTGTAGCCGCCGAGCAGCGCCTTCTGCTCGAGCAGCGAGTCGGTCGCGGTCTCGATGTCGGCCTCGTCGGTCGTCGTGGCGCTGAGCCCGTTGACCTGCAGGCCTGCGATGTAGGCCGAGAGCATGTTGTCGAGCATGTAGACCTTGCCGGAGTAGGCGGGGTTCCACATGTCCTTCCAGCCGGTCACCGGTGCGCCGGTGCAGGCCTCGTTGTACAGGATGCCCGTGGTGCCCCAGGCCCACGGGATCGAGTGCTCGTTGCCGGGGTCGAACGAGGGGTCGACGAACTTCTCGGCCAGGTTGTCGAAGCCCTCGAGCTTGGACTGGTCGATCGGGGCGACCAGGTCGCGCTCGACCATCAGCTGCACGGCGTACTGGCTCGGCTCGACGACGTCGTAGCCGGAGTTGCCCGCGGCGAGCTTGGAGATCATCGTCTCGTTGCTGTCGAAGGTGTCGACGGTGACAGTGATGCCGGTCTCCTTCTCGAAGCCCGCGATGACCGAGTCGGGGATCTCGCCCGCCCAGGCGTAGATCGACAGCGAGCCGTCGCCGGCCGCTCCCGAGGAGGAGGCGTCGCCGCCGGCGGAACAGCCGGCGAGCACGGTGGCCGAGGCCAGCGTCAGGGCGCCGAGCGCCAGGACCTTCTTGTTCATGTGGGTGTCTTTTCGTGAGGGGTCGGATGGTGCAGGAGGGTGGGTGGTGCGGTGGTGCGGTCTGGGGTGGGGCGGCTGGGGTCGAGCCGCCTCAGGGGGTCGTGCTCGGGCCGGCCAGGATGCGGCGCATCTGCGAGACGCCGACGGCGAGGATGACGCCGAGCGTCGCCACGACCAGCAGCGTGCCGAGTGCGTTCAGCTCGGGGGTGAGGCCGGTGCGCAGGGTCGAGTAGATGCGGAGCGGCAGCGTGGTGGTGCCGACGCCCGCGGTGAACGTCGAGATGACGATGTTCGAGAACGAGGTGGTGAAGCTGAGCAGAAAGGCCGCCAGGATGCTCGGCCGCAGCAGTGGGAACAGCACCCGCCGGAACGTCACCCACGGTGACGCGCCCAGGTCGGTGGCCGCCTCGGAGAGGCTCGGGTCGAGCGAGCTCATCGCCCCCATCAGCACGAGGGTGGCGAGCGGCAGCGTGATCACGACGTGCCCGAGCACCAGCGTCAGCAGCCCGGTCGGGATGCCCGCCGTGCTGAACACGGTCAGCAGCGACACCCCGAGCACGATCTCGGGCACGATCAGCGGGATCAGGATGGCGCCGACGAAGAACGCGCGGCCCTTCACTCGGAACCGCACCAGGGCGAAGGCGGTGAGGAAGCCGATCACGGTGGCGAGCAGCGCGGCGATCAGCCCGACGATCGCGCTCGTGCGGAGCGCTTCGAGCAGCATCCGGTCGGCGAACAGCTCGGCGTACCAGCGGAACGTGAAGCCGTCGAAGCGGTAGCTGACCTCGGAGGAGTTGAAGGAGTACACGATCAGCGCGGCGATCGGCAGGTAGAGGAAGAGGAAGACCGCTCGGGCGATCCAGGAAGTGAGGCGATCCATCACGCGGCCTTTCGGGTGGCGGTGGTTCGGGTGGCGCCGGTCGCGGCGGCACCCGTGCGTGTGGCGCGGTTGCGCCGGGCGCCGTTTCCGCAGCAGCAGCCCCGCCCCGGCGACCGAGGCGAGCATCAGGACGAGCACGACCATCGACAGCGCGGCCCCCAGTGGTTCGTTGCGGAACTCGGTGAACAGCGTGACGATCAGGTTGCCGACGAGCGGATCCTTGCCGCCGCCGAGCAGCACCGGGATGACGAAGACCCCGAGGGTGGGAACGAAGGTGAGCATCACCGACGAGGCGAGTCCTGAGGCCGAAAGCGGCAGGAAGACGCGAGCGTGCGTCTGCCACCAGCCGGCGCCGAGGTCGGCCGCCGCCTCCTTCAGACTCGGGTCGATCGAGCGCATCGAGGCGTAGATCGGGAACACCGCCACCGGGAGGAACGCGTAGAGGAGGGACAGGGTCACGGCCAGCTGCGACGGGACGAGCGATTGCGCATCCACCCCGAACGCCCGGAGCAGCGAGATGAACGGGCCGCCCGAGCCGAGCAGCGTGATCCACGCGAAGGTGCGGACGAGGAAGTCGGTCAGGAACGGGATGATCACTAGCACCAGAAGCACCGGCTGCAGCGAGGCGCGGCGGGTGGCGATGTAGTAGGCCACGATGTAGCCGACGACCGTGCAGACGACCGCGTTCAGCAGTGCCATGCCGAGGCTGTAGCCGAGCGTCTTGAGGTACACCGGGTCGATCAGCTTCGCGTAGTTGTCGAGCGTGAAGCCGCCGAGGTTGCCGCCCAGGGGGTCGCTGATCGCGAAGCTGTCCCGGGCGATGACGAGCATCGGCACGATCACGAGCAGCACGATCACGGCGAGGGCGGGCAGCAGCATGAGGTAGCCGGCGGCCGACGGCGCGATGCGGCCCCGGCGGGCTGATCTCGGTGCGTTCACGGTTCGTTCCTCGGATGTTCGGCGGGAGTATCGACGGGACCGGCAGTCTCATCGCTTGACGTCCATCCTGCGATACCGGGCGAGCCGGTCTCGCGGGGAGTGCCTCGAAATCCGTCGGCGCCGTGTTTCGTGTCGACGCATTTCGCAGTGCGCGCCGAAATACGGGGGCGGCTTCCGCAGAATTCCGGGGTCGCGGGCGTCGGGGAAACGCAGGTCTCACCATCGACCCTGCCCGGTGCGCGAGCGAACGCTGGTGATTGGCTGGGGGCTCGTCGCGCATCCTGTCGTTCAGTGTCGGTGAGGCATATCGTTGAGTATCGTTCGCGATCACAACGGAGGTCATCATGAGCAACTCGTTTCCCACCGGCGGTTTCGGCGCCGGCATGAACGCCGACAGCATCTGGCAGGCCATGGAGCAGTTCCGCGCCCGCTTCGAGAAGAAGACCGGCACCCGTGTCGGCAAGGGCGACGTGCGCGCCGCCGTGCTGGCACTGCTGGCCGAGCAGCCGATGCACGGCTACCAGATCATCCACGAGATCGAGGAGCGCTCGGGCGGCAGCTGGAAGCCCAGCGCCGGCTCGGTCTACCCGACCCTGCAGCTGCTCGCCGACGAGGGTCTCGTCAGCGCCGAGGAGTCCAACGGCCGCAAGACCTACGCGCTCACCGAGGCCGGCCACGTCGTGGCGGCCAACGAGGGCGTGAAGTCGACCTTCAGCGGCGACGACGAGCCGTCGAGCGAGAGCAAGCGCGACCACGGCGCCCTGCCCAAGGCCGGCTTCGAGCTGGCCCAGGCCGCCGCGCAGGTGGGCCGCACCGGCACGCCGGCGCAGGTCGAGCAGGCCGTCAAAGAGCTCGAGGACGCGCGCCGCCGGCTGTACGCGATCCTCGCCCAGGACTGACCCGGGTGAGCACGGTCCGACCCGACCGCGGAGACGAGGTTCCCGCGGCGCGGGTCGCCCGCGCGCGCTACAACCGCATCCTGCGCTTCGCCGGCTGGAACCTCGCGGTGACGTGGTTCTTCGAGCTGGCGCTGCCGCGCATCGGGCTGGTGAAGATCGCCGAGCGCACGCGCACGCGGCGCATGCAGAAGTTCGCGCGCAAGTTTCACGTGCTGGCCGTCGATCTCGGCGGGCTGATGATCAAGGTGGGGCAGTTCATGTCGTCGCGCCTGGACGTGCTGCCGCCTGAGATCACGAAGGAGCTCGAGGGGCTGCAGGACGAGGTGCCGGCGGTGCCGTTCGAGCTGATCCGGCGGCTGGCCGAGGCCGAACTGGGCGTGCCGCTCGCCGAGGCGTTCGCCTGGGTCGACGAGACGCCGGTCGCCGCCGCCTCGCTCGGGCAGGCGCACCGGGCTCGCCTCGGGCCACTCGACGCCGCCGACACGGGGCTGGATGCGGTGGTGCTGAAGGTGCAGCGCCCCGGCATCGACGAGATCGTGCGGGTCGACCTCGCCGCGCTGCGGAAGGTCGGCGGATGGCTCAGCCACGTGCGGCTCGTCTACTCGCGCGTCGACGCCCCTGCGCTCGTCGAAGAGTTCGCCGCCACCTCACTCGAGGAGATCGACTACCTGCACGAGGCGCGCAGCTCGGTGCAGTTCGCCGAGATCTTCGCGAACGACGCCCGCGTGAACGTTCCCGAGATCGTCTGGGAGCGGAGCACCCGTCGGGTGCTGACGCTCGAAGACGTCACCGCCATCAAGATCACCGACCACGAGGCGCTGCTGGCCGCCGGCATCGACCCGGCCGAGGTCGCCCCGGTGTTCGCCGCCGTGATGTTCGACCAGCTGTTCACCACGGGGTTCTTCCACGCCGACCCGCACCCGGGGAACATCTTCGTGACGCCGCGGGAGGTGAGTGCTCCGGCCGTGGGCGGTGATGCGACGGATGCGGCGGTCGAGCATCCGTTCACCCTCACCTTCATCGACTTCGGCATGATGGGCATGGTGCCGCCGTCGACGCGCGCCGGCCTCCGCAAGATGCTCATCGCCGCCGCCTCGCGCGACGGCAAGGGGCTCGTGGATGCGGCCCGCAACCTCGGCGTGCTGCTCCCCTCGGCCGACACCAGTGAGCTCGAGCGGGCGATGACGCAGCTGTTCGCGCGGTTCGGCGGGATGGGGTTCGCGGAGCTGCGCGAGGTCGATCCGCGGGAGTTCCGCGAGTTCGCGGTGCAGTTCGGCGACGTCGTGCGGGCGCTGCCGTTCCAGCTGCCGGAGAACTTCCTGCTGATCATCCGGGCGATGTCGCTGACGTCGGGGGTGGCCAGTGCGCTCGACCCCGCCTTCAACCTGTGGGACTCGGTCGAGCCCTACGCGCAGCGGCTGATCCGCGAGGAGCGCGGCAACGTGGTGCAGGACGTGGCCCGCCAGGCCGCCGAGAGTGCCCGCGTCGCGCTGCGGCTGCCCGGGCGGCTCGACTCGCTCGCCACGCAGTTCGAGGAGGGCACGCTCTCGGTGCAGAGCCCCGCGATCGAGAAGCGGGTCGCGCGGCTCGAGCGCTCGATCGGTCGCGTCGTGTCGGCGATCGTGTTCGCGGCCCTGCTCGTGGCGGGCACGGTGCTGCGGGGCGACGACGTCGTCTTCGGCACGGTGCTGATGGCGGTCTCGGTCGTGCCCCTGCTGCACGCGCTCTTCTCGGGCCGCCGCGGGCGCTAGCCGGTGATCTCGACGTCCAGGGCGGCGAAGGGGAACGGCAGAAGGTAGCTGAAGGGCGTGCCGGGCGTCCACTCGGAGCCGGCGAGCACGGCGAACCAGGCCAGGGAGATCACCACCGCGGCCGCGGCGAGCAGCGCGATGGCGGTGGCGGCACGGTCGAGGGTGCGCCGCGCATCCGCTCGGTCGATGCTGGCGACGGATGCGCGGCGAACCGCCACGAGCAGGATGACCGCGAAGGCGACGACCATCAGCGGGCTGGGGCTCAGCGTCAGCTGCAGGCACTCCTGCGAGACGAGCAGGCCGCCGTTGCCGTCGGGGACCTGCGTGCCGGGGCCGTCGCAGCGGCCGCTGCTCGCGGTCGTCAGCAGCCAGTAGACCGCCGCAGAGACGATCGCGACGATCACGACGCGCCGGATGCGCGGGGAGACGGCCGGGTCGGCGCGGCGGGTGGACAGCATCAGGACGCGGGGGTCGCAGCCGGCGCAGGGGTCGCGGTCGGCGCCGGGGTGCCGGTGGGCGCGCTCGGCGGCAGGGCCGGGAGGCCCGGAATGGGGCGCGGGGTGCGCTCGCGCACGGGCGGGTCGGGGAGCACGAGGGTGCGGTCGCCGAGCGGGGAGGCGAGGGGGATGCGCACGATCAGCAGGTCCTCGGCGTCGGGGTCGCCCAATCGCAGGCCGTCGGCGCCGCAGGTGATGGGCTCGTCGAGCACCTCGAAGCCGATGCCCGTGACCGCCGCCGTCACGGTGGTGTCGGTCTCCGTGACGAGCACCGGGCCCGGGCGGCAGGCGCCCGCCAGCACCGCCACGAGCAGGTCGCCGTCGTCGACGTCGCCGATGTCGCCGACCGGGTCGACGCCCACGACGGCCGAGCGGTAGACGCGCAGCCCCTGCGTCTCGCCGCTGTAGCCGCCGATCGTCGACTGCACGCTCGACACCTCGCGCACCTCGGGGTCGAGGTCGATCTGCAGCTCGTCCGAGGAGAGGTAGCGCCCGATCTCCCACGCCTCCTTCAGCGACGCGCGGTCGCGGTTCTGCCCCTGGGTGACCAGCGTGACGATCACCAGCACGACGGCCACGATCAGCAGCACGACGCCCGATCCGCGGGTGTAGGCGATCCAGGCCGCGCTCGGCATGGCCTTGTCGCCGTCGGCCAGCTGCCAGCGCGAGCCGAAGAGCATGGCGCGGGGCGGGGCCAGCAGGCACCAGAGGCCGGCAAGCGCGATCACGGCGGCGAGGAGGTAGAGCATCCGCCCAATCTAGCGAGACTGGGCGACACGTGTCGGGCGGAGGGGCGAGGGGGCGAGCGTGCCGCGCCGCAGGGTCGGTGGCGCAGCACGGCGGCCCGCGCATCCGGCCTGGGCGTCGACCGCGAGGTCGGGGGCGCGCCCTTGCCGCGCGCCGCCAAGTGACTAGGTTTGCGAGCATCACCCGCCTCCAGCGAAACGGCATCGCCATCCCTCACACTCCCGCAGTTCGACCCGACGAGCTGCCCACCCTCGTCTGCCTGCACGCCCTCGGCTCCAGCAGCCGCGCCTTCGACGAGCTCGGGGCCCGGCTCGACGGCCGGTTCCGGATGCTCGCCCTCGACCTCCCCGGCTTCGGCGACGAAGCGGCGCGGGGCGCGGCCACCGTCGAGGAGACGGTGCAGTACGTGCTGGCGCGCATCGCCTTCGCGGCCCCGCAGCGCTTCCTGCTCCTCGGATACTCGATGGGCGGCAAGATCGCCACCATCGTCGCCTCCCGCGTGCTGAGCGGAGAGGCCCCCGTCTTCGGTCTGGCCGGCGTCGTGCTGCTGGCCGGCTCGCCACCCTCGCCCGAGCCCATGGAGGACGAGCGCCGCGAGCAGATGATCGGCTGGGCGAGCCCCGGCCCGATCACCGGCCACGACGCCCGCACCTTCATCGAGGCCAACACGGCCGGACCGCTGTCGCCGGCCGACGATGCTCTCATGCTCCGCGACCTGGCCCGCACCGCCCCCGAGGCGTGGATCGCCTGGCTGAACCGGGGGAGCGAGGAGGACTGGGGCCCGGTCGTCGAGCCGCTCCCTGTACCCGCCCTCATCGTCAGCGGCCGCGAGGACGGCGACCTCGGCGAGAAGGCCCAGCGCGAGCTGAACGGCCCCCTCTATCCGCGCGCCACCTTCGCCGTCGTCGACGATGCCGCGCACCTGCTGCCGCTCGAGCAGCCGGGCGAGGTGGCCGCCCTGATCGAGAGCCTCTGGCAGCTGTCGGCCGGCCGCGCGCCGGCGATTCCGCGCGATGTCGCGGCGGTCATCGCGTCCGACCGTACGAGCCGCCGCACCCGCGGCATCCTGGCCCGCCGCGCGCTCGGCGACGACGTGCTGTACGAGCCCCAGGTGCTCACGGCCGCGCAGCTCGCCACGCTGCGGGCCGTCGCCGGCCGGGTTGTTCCGCAGGAGGGCGAGGCCATCGACCTGGCCGCCCGCCTCGACGCGCAGCTCGCCGCCGGCACGGGCGACGGCTGGCGGAACGCCGACCTCCCGGCCGACCCCGAGGCGTACGCGCTCGCGCTCGACGCGCTCGCCGGCGGCGGCTTCGCGGGCCTGGCTCCGGACGAGCAGGACTCGCGCCTAGAGCGTCTCGCCGCGGGTCGGGGACCGGTCGCCGGCACCCTCTCGCCCGAGCAGCTCGCGAGCTGGTTCGAGGACGCCTGTGCCGACCTCGCGCGGCTCTGGCTCGCGCATCCGGCCTCTCTCGCCCGCGTCGGCTTCGACGGCTTCGCGACCGGGGGCGACGGGGTGCGGAAGCAGGGCTTCCAGCTGCTCGTCGCGGGAGCGCGCGAGGAGTGGGAGCCAACGCCACGACCACGCGCCGCCACCGCATCCGCCCTCGACCCGAAGGCCACCGCATGAACCTCACCGGCATGAAGACCTACCCCGAGACCGACGTGGTCGACGCCGTCGTGATCGGCACGGGAGCCGGCGGCGCCCCCATCCTTGCGAGCCTCGCCGCCCGCGGCCTCAGCGTGGTCGCCCTCGAGGCCGGCCCGAACTTCGAACCCGGGCAGCACACCCCCGACGAGACCGAGGCCGTCGAGATCAACTGGATGGCCGAGCGCCTGAGCGGCGGCACCGACCCCACCGCTTTCGGCCAGAACAACAGCGGACGCGGCGTCGGCGGCTCGACCCTGCACTGGGGCGCGTTCACGCCGCGCCCGCAGCGCACCGACATCCGGCTGAAGAGCGACTCGGGCCTCGGCGAGGACTGGCCCGTCGACTTCGACGAGCTCACCCGCTACATCGAGCGCGCCGAACGCGACATCGGCGTCTCGGGCCCGGCCGACTACCCCTGGGATCCGGCCCGCCGCTACGACTACCCGGCCACCCGCCGCAATGCGTCGAGCGACATGATGATGAGCGGATGCTCGGCCCTCGGCATCCGCGCCACCGACGCCCCGGCGGCCGTCCTCACCCGCGACCGCCACCAGCCGAACGCCGGCCCGCGACAGGCCTGCGTCTCCTGCGGCGCCTGCCACCAAGGATGCCGCACGGCCGCGAAGGCCAGCATGGACACCACCTACCTACCGGCGGCCGTGGCCTCGGGCGCGGAGATCCGGGCGGAGGCGATGGTGCACGCCATCGAGACCGACGCCTCGGGCCGCGTCGTCGCCGTCGTCTACCGGCAGCACGGCGTCGACCACCGGCAGCGCTGCGCGAACGTCTTCCTCTGTGCCGGCGGCATCGAGACGCCGCGGCTGCTGCTGCACACGGGCCTCGCGAACAGCAGCGGTCAGGTGGGCCGCAACTTCATGGCGCACGGCGGCACCCAGGTGTGGGGGACGTTCGACACCGAGATGCGCGGCTACCGCGGCTACCCCTCGTCGATCATCAGCGAGGACATGGTGCGGCCCGCCGACGCCTCCTTCGCGGGCGGCTACCTGATGCAGAGCCTCGGCGTGATGCCGCTCACCTACGCCACTTCGCTGACCCGGGGCGGCGGGCTCTGGGGCCGCGGACTGATGGACGCGCTCGACGATTACGCGTTCGTGGCCGGCGTCGGCATCAACGGCGAGTGCCTGCCCGCCGAGGGGAACCGGCTCGAGCTGTCGTCCGAGACCGACGAGTTCGGGATCCCGAAGGCGCGCATCCTGTTCTCGGCGGGCGAGAACGAGAAGGCGCTCGACGAGCACGCGACCGCCACCATGATCGCCATCGTGGAGGCGTCCGGCGCGACCAGCACGCGGGTGCTCGCCCGCACCGCCCACACGGTCGGCACCGCGCGGATGGGCGTCGACCCGGGCAGCTCGGTGGTCGACGCCGACGGGCGCTCGCACGACGTGCCGAACCTCTGGATCTCGGACAACTCGGTCTTCCCGAGCTCGCTGATCGCGAATCCGGCGCTGACGATCATGGCGCTGGCGCTGCGCACGGCCGACCGCTTCCTCGATGTCGCCCGTGTCTGACAGGCTGGACGCATGAGCCACCCACCGCAGCCCCCGTACACCGCGCCGTCCGCGCCGCCCGGCAGCGGTCTGCTACCCAATAAGCTCGGGCTGGCGGCGCTCTGGGTGGGCATCGGGGCGTTCGTCGCGGCGCTCATCCCGTTCTTCAGCTACTTCGCGGTGCTGGTCGCCTTCGTCGGCATCGTGCTCGGTGTCATCGCGCTCGTGCTGCCGCGGCGGCGCAAGAAGGCGGCGACGGCCGGCTCGATCGTGAGCTTCGTGGCGCTGGTCGTGTCGATCGGCACCTCGATCTTCTACACCGTGGTGCTCTTCGGGAGCCTGATCAGCGCGATCACCGGTTCGTTCGAGTCGACGCCGCCTCCGCCGCTCGGCGAGTCGAGCATCCCGCTGAGCTATCAGGTCGACGGCACCGGCTCGGACGTCGACATCACCTACACGACCTTCATCGGCGGCATCGACAGCACCGAGCAGGAGACCGCCCAGCGGCTGCCGTTCGAGCGCGACTTCGACGTGGCCTACGGCGGCGCGGCCACCTACAACAGCTACACGCTCACCGCGGTGAACGGCGACAACGACGGCGACGTGACCTGCCGCATCACGCTCGACGACCGCGTGCTGATCGAGCAGACGGCCACCGGCGCCTTCGCGACGGCCACCTGCACGGTCAGCGGCAGCGAGCTGCTGACGCAGTAGGCGCGCTCAGTACTCGTCGCCGGGCGCCAGCGTCTCGTCGGGGTTCTCCTCGCCGTAGCGGGCGGCCGACGACCGGTCGTTCACACCGATGCGGAGGTAGAGGTTCTTCGCGTGGCTCTTCACGGTGTTGACCGAGATGTACTCCGCCGCCGCGATCTGCTCGAAGCGGTAGCCCTGCGCGATGTACCAGAGCACCTCGCGCTCGCGCTTCGTGAGAGCGGGGCGCTGCGGCAGCGCATCCGGTTCGCTCAGATAGGGCACGAGGTCGTCGCAGCGGGAGGCGAGGGCCCGCACGCGCTCCTGCGGGAAGCGGCGGAGCAGGTAGTAGAGGTGCTCGGAGCGGATGGTCTCGAGCGCGGCCTCGGCCGGCACCCGCGCCGACTCCTCGTCGGGCGCCGTGACGGCCAGCATGAGGCGCATGGCGGCGCCGGTTCGCAGCGACACGATCGGCTGGTCGAGGTCGTCGAGGGCGATCATCCGTGCCGTCTCGGTCTTGCCGTCGTCGAGGGCGCGCAGGGCGATCACGAGGTCGGCGTACTCGGTGACCGCCGAGCCGCCGCTGCCGCGCTCTTGTCGGGGCACGCGGGCGTCGACGCGGTCGAGGATGCGCGTGGCCGAGTCGATCAGCTCCCAGTTCGCGCCGCCCGACCACTGCTTCGGGTAGTGGGCGAGGCAGGTCGCGCGCAGGCGGGCCATGCCCGAGACGTGCTTGCCGTCGAGGGAGGCCAGACGCGCCTCCACGAACGCGAGGTCGGCCCAGCGCTCGGAGGTCGCGAGCTCCTGCGCCGCCGCCAGGTCGCGCTCGGCCGCGGGCAGGTCGAGGGCGTCGAGCGAGAGGGTGGCGCGGGCCACGGCGGCGAGCGGCGTCGCCGAGCTCGGCACGTCGGGGTCGGTGCGGTCGAGCCAGCGGGTGGCGTAGCGGCAGTCGCCGTTGAAGGCGTGCACGACCGCCACCGCGGCGGCGGCCTCGCGGCGGACGTCGTCGAGCTCGAAGCGCTCCGCCTGGTCCCAGCAGCGCTCCCAGCCGCGCAGCGCCAGCTCCTCGTCGCCCTGCAGCGTCGAGGTGAGCGCCCACTCGGCGCGCATGGCCACGAGGTCGGGGCCGAGGTCGAACACGGTGTCGTCGTCGAAGCCGTCGAGCAGCGCGTGGCAGGCCCGCACCGACTCGACCGCCGCCGCGAGATCGCCCGCCTGACGCTTCGCGACCCCCTGGCGGGTGAGTTCGTCGAGTCGCAGAAGGGACTCGATGTGTGATGCCAAAAGGGCTCCCTGTTCACCCGGGTGACGAGTTTCGCTCACCCACTCCGCCCACGTTCGCATCAGGGCGGCCCGATGGCAAGGGTCCCCGACAGGGGGTCGGGGAGTGTAGAGGTCTTTCTGCGGTTCCACTCAGGCGGCGGTCGCCCTGCGGATGGCCTGGCTACTCGGGCCCGCTGCAGGGCTGGAGCGCCTGCACGCTCGGGGCGAGAGCAGCCGGGCCGCCGAGCAGCGTGACGCGGCTCGCCTTGAGCTGACCGATCTCGGCGAGCACCTCGGACGGCACGCAGGTGCTCGGCACGACGAACAGGGGTGCGTCGAGCGTGCCGGCGAGGGCGGCGCCGGCGAGGGCGTCGGGGAAGGTCGAGCCCGTCGCCAGGAAGACGCGGCTCGCGGTGCTGAAGCCGTCGCGGTTGATCGCGATCGAGGTCTGGTAGCGGTCGGCCCCGTTCAGCCGCACCACGGAGTCGATGAGGTAGTCGAGGTCGGTCACGATGCCCGGCGAGACGGCCGACGGGCCGCCGGCGACCTTGACGGTCGCGAAGTCGCGCGCGGTGAGCGTGCCGGAGGTCGCGGGGTCGAGCGCGGTCTGTGTACCGTCGACGAGCACCACGGGGGCGTCGGCCGAGCCGGCGGCCGCTCCCGCCGAGAGGGCGTCGGGGAAGTTGCGGCCCGTCGCCACGTAGGCGATCGGCCCGCCGCTGGACCCGAAGGCGTAGTCGACCAGCTTCCGGGAGGTGTCGTAGCGGTCGGTGCCCTGCACACGGGTCACGACGGGGGCCGAGACGACGCCGGCGAGCTCGGTCTGCACCGCCGCGGAGACCGAGTTCGGGCCCCCGACGATGATCACGAGGTTCGGCTTCAGCCGGTTCAGCTCGGCGAGCACCACGGGCGGGATGCTGTCGCGGGTGGTCAGCAGCAGCGGGCCGTTGGTGTGCACGGCGGCCGGGGCGGCGCCGAGGGCGTCGGGGTAGTCGAGGCCGGTGACGAGGTAGGCGACGCCGTTGCCGCCGGGGTAGCCCTCCTTCGAGACGTTGACCGCGACGGCGAAGCGGTCGGCGCCGGCGATGCGGTCGACGGTGGGGGCGGCGGCTGCGGTGTCGGCTTCGGCGGTGGTGGTGCCGGCAGGGCCTGCTGCGGTGTCGGCGGTGGTGGCCGAGGCGGGAAGGGCTGCGCCGGTGAGCAGCACGGCGAGGGCGCCGGCGGTGAGCGCCGGCAGGAACGGACGGCGGGAACGGCTGGGGTTCATGATTCCTCGATCGCGGTCGGAGCGGAATGGAACGGAACGGTCGGGTCACTGCGCCGATCGCGCTCGGAGCCCCGCGTCGATCTCCCCACGGCGAGAGTAGACCCGGGGGCCCGCCGCGTAAAGGGTGTCGGGCGGGGTGCGCGGCACGAGCATCCGGAACCCCGGTGGCCGCAGGGCGGCGGCGGATGCGAGAGCATGGAGGGATGACCGCAACGCTCGTCGCCAAGGGGCTCGCCGGGGGCCACGACCACCGCACCCTGTTCAGTTCGCTCGACCTCGTCGTCGCCCCCGGTGACGTGGTGGGAGTGGTCGGCGCGAACGGGGCGGGGAAGTCCACGCTGCTGCGCCTGCTGGCCGGGTTGTCCACGCCGCTCGAGGGCACCGTCTCGCTCGCCCCCGCCGATGCGTTCGTCGGCTGGCTGCCGCAGGAGCACGAGCGGATCCCCGGCGAGACGGTGGCGCAGTACGTCGGCCGGCGCACCGGCACCACCGTCGCGACGGCCGAGATGGACGCCGCGGCGTCGGCGCTCGGGGACACGGCGGACCGCGCATCCAGTGCCCCCGACCCCGCCGACACGTACTCGACCGCCCTCGAGCGCTGGCTCGCGAGCGGGGCCGCCGACCTCGACGAGCGGCTGCCGGTCGTGCTGGCCGAGCTCGGCCTCGAGCTGTCGGCGGATGCGCTGATGACCTCGCTCTCGGGCGGCCAGGCGGCGCGCGTCGGGCTCGCGGCGCTGCTGCTGTCGCGGTTCGACATCGTGCTGCTGGACGAGCCCACGAACGACCTCGACCTCGACGGGCTGGAGCGGCTGGAGGGGTTCATCCGGGGGCTGCGCGGCGGGGTGGTGCTCGTCAGCCACGACCGGGAGTTCCTGGCGCGGAGCGTGACGCGGGTGCTCGAGCTCGACCTCGCGCAGGGCACGAACCGGGTCTACGGGGGCGGCTACGACGCGTTCCTCGAGGAGCGGGAGGTCGCGAAGCGGCACGCGCGCGAGGAGTACGACGAGTTCGCGGCGAAGAAGGACGACCTCGTCTCGCGGGCGCGCACGCAGCGCGAGTGGTCGAGCCAGGGCGTGCGGAACGCGATGAAGAAGTCGCCGGACAACGACAAGATCCGGCGCAAGGCCTCGGCGGAGTCGTCGGAGAAGCAGGCGCAGAAGGTGCGGCAGATGGAGAGCCGCATCGCGCGGCTCGACGAGGTGGAGGAGCCGCGCAAGGAGTGGCAGCTGCAGTTCACGATCGGGTCGGCGCCGCGGTCGTCGACGGTGGTGTCGACGCTGTCGGCCGCGACCGTGACGCTGGGGTCTTTCACGCTCGGCCCCGTGTCTCTGCAGATCACGGCGGGCGACCGCATCGGCATCACCGGGCCGAACGGGGCCGGCAAGTCGACGCTGCTGAAGCTGCTGCTGGGACGGCTCGAGCCGACCTCGGGCACGGCCTCGCTCGGCACCTCGGTGGAGATCGGCGAGATCGACCAGGCGCGGGCCGTGCTCGCCGGTCCCGGGCCGCTGGTCGACCGCTTCTCGTCGCTGCTGCCTGCTCTGCCCGTCGCCGAGCTGCGCACGCTGCTGGCGAAGTTCGGTCTCAAGGCCGACCACGTCAACCGGCCGCTCGCCGAGCTCTCTCCGGGGGAGCGCACCCGGGCGGGGCTGGCGCTGCTGCAGGCGCGGGGCGTGAACCTGCTCGTGCTCGACGAGCCGACGAACCACCTCGACCTCGTGGCGATCGAGCAGCTCGAGCAGGCGCTGACCTCGTACGAAGGGACGCTGCTGCTCGTCACGCACGACCGGCGGATGCTCGAGACCGTCGAGCTGGGGCGGCACTGGAGTGTGGCGGCGGGGGTCGCGACGGAGGTCTGAGCCGCGCGGCTCGCCGTGTGGGTGGCGGGCTCGCCGTGCAGGAGGGGCTCGTCGTGTCGGTGGCAGCTCGTCGTGTCGGTGGGGCGGGGTAGTGTCGGGGCCGTGACGGCGCTGGAGCGGACCTATCGGAACGGGCGGATCGCCATCGCCGGCACCGTCGTGCTGATCGGCATCGCGGTGGCCGTGACGTCGGCGCGCACCGGGGTGCTGGGGTCGATCAGCGCCTACTACTACACGCCGGCGCGCAACGTGCTGGTCGGGGCGCTGCTGGCGGCGGCGGTCGCGATCCTGGTGCTGTCGGGGCGGGGTGCGCAGCGCGCACTGCTCGATGCCGCGGCGGTCGTCGCGCCCGTCATCGCGCTGGTGCCCACGCCGGTGAGCGCGGGGGCGGTGCCCGGTGTGGCGGTGGACTGCGCATCCGGAGACCGCTGTGTGCCGGCCGAGGTGCTGCCCGACATCGACGTGGGGGTCGCGGTGTACCTGATCGCGGGGGCGCTGACGGTGGGGGTCGTGGTGGTGCTGTCGGCGCTCGGCTCGGGCCGCGACCGTGCGGCCTCGCTCGGCGCGGGTGGTGCTGCGGTGCGTGGTACGGGCGGCGGCGGTGCGGTGGCCACTTCGGTGCGGGGTATGGGCGGCGGCGGTGCGGTGGCCACTTCGGTGCGGGGTATGGGCGGCGGCGGTGCGGTGGCCACTTCGGTGCGGGGTTTGGACGGCGCCGGTGCGGTGGCCACTTCGGCGCGGGGTGCGCTGGTGTCGGCCGGGGTCGCCGCCGTCGTGCTGGCGGTCGTGGCGGGCGGGTGGATGCTCGCGCGCGACGTCTTCCTCGCGAGCGCCCACCTCGTGGCGGCCGTGGTCTTCTTCGGGCTGGTGGCGGCGGTCGCGGTGGTGAACGCCGTGGCTCCGCCGTCGGCGTGGGGAGCGCCGACGGCCCCGTGGCTCCGCCGGAGCTACGGCGTGGTGGCCGTCGCGCTGGTGGTCGACCTGGCCGTGACGGTGGTCGCGGTGCTGACGGGCCACGCCGACGACACGGCGCCGCCGCCGGTCTTCGTGGGCGAGGCCGTCGCCCTGGCGCTCTTCGTCGTGTTCTGGGTGCTGCAGTCGGCCGAGCGCTGGAACGACCCCGACCCGGCGATCATCGCGGGTCAGCGGTAGGGGCGGAAGAAGGTGCGGAGCTCGTCGGCGTAGCGGGCCGGGTGCTCGAGCGGTGCGAAGTGGCCGCCGTGGGGCGGGTGGGTGACCGAGACCGTGTTCGCCGAACGGTCGAGCCACTCGCGCGGCGGCCGCACGATGTCGGCCGGGAACAGGCTGAAGCCCGACGGCACCTCGACCCGGCGGGCGAGCTGCTCCGGCGGCAGGGCGGCGTTGGCGCGATACATCCGCATCGACGAGCCGATCGTGCCGGTGAACCAGTAGATCGAGAGGTTCGTGAGGATGTCGTCCGGCTCGAGATCAGCCTCGCTCCACGCGTGCAGCTTCTCGAGGATCCAGGCGGCGAGGCCGCGGGGGAGTCGCTCAGCCCGACGGCGGCCGTCAGCGGCTTGCTGCGGTGCATCGCGGCGTAGGCCCCCTCGCTCGCGGCCCAGCCCGCCGCGCCCGCGAGCCACTCGCGCTCCGGCTCCGACAGCGCGGCGGGGTCGAGGGCGGGGAAGGGAAGGCCGGCATCCGTGCGGTGCACCGCGATCACCCGCGACGGCTCGTCGAGCGCGAGGTAACGGCTGACATGACTGCCGATGTCGCCGCCCGCCGCCACGAAGCGCTCGTAGCCGAGGCCCGTCATCAGCTGCGCCCACAGCGCGGCGACGTCGCGGGAGTCCAAGGCCTCGAAAGGCTGATCCGAGTAGCCGAAGCCGGGCATGTCGGGCACGATCACGTCGAAGGCGTCCTCGGGGTCGCCGCCGTGGGCCGCCGGGTCGGTGAGCAGCCCGATCACCTTCGAGTAGCGCCAGAACGAGTCGGGCCAGCCGTGGGTGAGAATCAGGGGCAGTGGATGCGCGCCCGAGGCCGCGCGGACGTGGACGTAGTGGACGCCGATCGTGCCGGTGCCGGTGCCGGTGCCTCCGCCGGTGCCGGTGCCGGTGCCGACGCCTCCGCCGGTGCCGGTGCCCGCGCCGCGGCTCGCGTCGAGCGTCGCCCGGTAGCGCGGCAGCTCGTTCAGGCGTGCCTCGACGGCCGCCCAGTCGAAGCTGTCCGCCCAGTACTCGACGAGGGTGCGGAGGGCTGCGAGGTCGGTTCCCTCCGCCCAGCCGGCGTCGGCGGGGGTTCGGGGCCAGCGGGTCTGCCGGAGGCGGCGGCGGAGGTCGTCGAGCTCGGCGGGACCGGTGCTCGACGTGAACGGCTCGGGACGGAAGGGAGCACTCGGCATGGAACGACGCTACAGCTGCGGAGGCGGCGGTCGCGAGCATCCGGAACCTGTTCGCTGCGGGGCCCCGGCGTCGGCGCATCGGGACCGTTGTGCGTAGCATTGACGGGCGCGGATCCGACCCGGTCCGCTCAGCGCATGAGGGGGACGACGATCGCGCTCGCAGACAGTACGGCACCACAGCAGGAGATCACCACGCGGGCGGCGCTGCGCAGCCCCGTGCTGCTCAGCCGGGAGGTGCTCGCCGGGATCGTGACGACCCTTGCGCTGATCCCCGAGGTGATCTCGTTCTCGGTGATCGCCGGGGTCGACCCGAAGGTCAGCCTGATCGCGTCGGTGGTGCTGGCGCTCAGCATGTCGGTGCTCGGCGGGCGGCCCGCGATGGTGACCGCCGCCGCCGGATCGGTCGCGCTCGTCGTGGCGCCGCTCGTGAAGGACCACGGGGTCGAGTACCTGCTGCCCACGGTGCTGCTCGCCGGGCTGGTGCAGATCGCGTTCGGGGCGCTGGGGCTGGCGCGGCTCGCCCGGTTCATCCCGCGGAGCGTCATGGTCGGGTTCGTGAACGCGCTGGGCATCCTGATCTTCGTGGCGCAGGTGCCGCACCTGATCGACGTGCCGTGGCTGGTGTACCCGCTGTTCGCGCTGACGGTCGCGATCATCCTCGTGCTGCCGCGGTTCACGAAGGCCGTGCCCGCCCCGCTCGTGGCGATCGTCGTGGTGACCGCGATCGTGATGATCGCGCACCTCGGCGTGCCGAACGTCGGCGACGAGGGCGAGATCGGGGGAGCACTGCCCGGGCTCACGCCCTTCCTCGCGCCGCTGGATCTCTCGACCCTCGCCCTGATCTGGCCCACCGCGCTGAGCGTGGCGTTCGTGGGGCTGATGGAGACGCTGCTGACCGCGAAGCTCGTCGACGACATCACCGAGACGCGCTCGCACAAGAACCGCGAGTCGTGGGCGCTCGGGGTCGCGAACATCCTCGCCGGCTTCTACGGGGGCATCGCCGGATGCGCGATGATCGGCCAGACCGTCGTCAACGTGAAGATGGCCCGGGCCCGCACCCGCATCTCGACCTTCGTCGCCGGGCTCGTGCTGCTGGCGCTGGTGACGCTGCTGAGCGACCTGATGGCGCAGATCCCGATGGTGGCGCTCGCCGCGGTGATGATGATCGTGGCGGTGACGACGGTCGACTGGCACAGCGTCCGGCCGTCGACCCTGCGGCGGATGCCCGTGCCCGAGACCCTCGTCATGGCCGTGACCGTGGCGGTCGTCGTGGCGACGGGGAACCTCGCGATCGGGGTGCTCGTGGGGGTGGTGCTGGCGATGGTGCTGTTCGCGCGGCGGGTGGCACACGTGATCACGGTGACGCGGGTCGTGGTGCCGGCGGCTGCGCCTGGTGCTTCGTCTGGTGCTTCGTCTGGTGCTGTGCCCGGTGCTTCGTCTGGTGCTGTGCGCGGTGGTCTGGCGGGTCCTGTTCCCGGTTCTTCGTCGACGGATGCTCGTCCCGGCACCGACGCCGCGCGGACGGCGGATGCTCGTGCCGACCTCGGGCCCGACGGTGGCGTCCGGTACGTCGTGCGGGGGCCGCTCTTCTTCGGCAGCTCGAACGACCTCGTCGAGCACTTCTCGTACGCCGCCGACCCGGCGCAGGTGACGATCGACTTCAGCGGCTCCCAGATCTGGGACGCCTCGAGCGTCGCCGCCCTCGACGCCGTGGTGTCGAAGTACCGCCAGCACGGCATCGAGGCGCACCTCGAGGGCCTCGACGACCGCAGCTCCCTCTTCCACGGCAAGCTCACGGGATTCCTCCGCTGACCCTGCTCCAGCCCCGCCGGGCTACTCGGTCGGGCAGAGCGTCAGCGAGTCGAGCGCGCTGCCGAGACTGGCCGTGCCGCCGAGGATGACGACCTTCGACGGCACGAGCCGCCCGATCGTCGACGCCGTCGCCGCCGAGACGCAGTTCTGCTCGGTGATGGCCAGCGGATCGTCATGCGCGCCCGCGGCGGCACCGCCGCTGAGGGCGTCGGGGAACGTGCTCCCGCTGGCGAGGTACAGCGTGTCGACTCCGGGCTTGAACGTGGCCTTATTCAGCCGGGCATTGACCTCGAAGCGGTCGGCGCCTCCGACCCGAGTCGTCGGATAGGACGCCGCCAGGTCGGTCTCGAGAGACGCGTTGACGGCGGCGGGCCCCCCGATGATCGTCGTCGCCTTCGGGCCCAGCCTGAACAGCGTCAGCCTCTCCGCAGGACCCAGGGACGTCGCGCCCCCGTTGACGAGCAGCACGGGCGAGTTCCCGAGCGCGGCCGCCGGCGAGGCCCCGAGAGCGTCGGGGAAGTTGTTGCCCGTCGCCACGAAGACCCCGTCGGGGTTGGGGATACCGTATTGACTGGTCGTCAGATTGCGGGACACCTCGAAGCGGTCGGCGCCGCCGATGCGGGTGACGGTGGTGGCGGTGCCGAGCGCCATCGCGACCTCGTCCATGACGGTCGTCGACACGGCACGTGGACCGCCGAGGATGATCACGTTGCCCGGCGCGAGACGCTTGAGCTCATCGAGGACCTCGATGGTGATGTGGGCTGAGGGTGTGAGGAGGAGAGGGGCGTCCAGCCGGCCCGCGACCGAGGCGGCGCTCAATGCGTCCGGGAACTTCTCTCCACTGGCGAGGTACACGCGGTCGACCTTCGTGAAGCTGGCCTTCGACACGAGGGCGCTCTGCTCGAAACGATCCTTCCCTCCGATGCGCGAGACGACCGGAGCCGGACGGACCGTGACCGTGCAGGTGCTCGCGCTGGTCGTGCCGTTGCCATCATCGTCCACCGTTGCCTTGACGGTGAAGGTCAGCGTCTGGACCGTTGTCGGCGTGCCGTAGATGTAGGCCCGGTGCGAGTCGTTGTAGACGTGCAGACCGTCCGGCAGGGCCCCTTCGACGGTGGCCGTCAGCTCGACGGGTGCGGGGACCGGCGGGATCACGTCTTCGGCAGAGATGGGGAACCCGACGGCTGCGAGAGCCTGGGGACAGGTCGGATTGGGCATGGCCGCGGCACGAGCCGATTCCGGAACCGCGAGCACGAGCGACGCTCCCAAGATCGCCGCGACGGCGAGACCGCCAGGGGCGACCCGCCGCCCGGTCGACCGCGCGGAGGAGTGAATAGGCATGGGATTCGGCTTTCATCTGGGGCGGCTAATTGAAGGTGCGAATTCTGCGGCTTCGCGCGACCGGTTGGACCGGCGACTGCGGCTAGTGCGGTGACTGAATCGATAGCGCAGGTCTATTGGCCCCCGACAAGTCAGGTCCACATGATGGTGCGGTGGTGATCGGGAAGAGGCGGTCGTGTGTGAGTAGGTCGAGGTGATCGTGTCTGAAGACCTGGGGACAGGTGCAGCGGGGCTCCCTGGTGGGAGCCCCGCCAGTGGTGCGAGAGAGTTACTCCGCGGGGCAGATGGAGAGGCTGTCGAGTGCCGTGCCCAGGCTGGCCGTGCCGCCCAGGATGACGACCTTTGACGGGACGAGGCGGCCGATGCTGAAGGCCGTGGCGCCCGAGACGCAGGTGGTCTCGGTGATCGCGAGCGGGTTGCCCTGGACGCCGGCCGCCGCGCCGCCGCTGAGGGCGTCGGGGAAGTTCGCACCGCTGGCGAGGTAGAGGGTGTCGACACCCGGCTTGAAGGCGGCCGCGTTGAGGCCCGCGTTGACTTCGAAGCGGTCGCCGCCGCCGAAGCGGGTCGTCGTGTACGACTTCGCCAGGTCGGCTTCGAGGGCAGCGCTGACGGCGAGGGGCCCGCCGACCACCGCTGCGGCTTTCACACCGAGCGAGGTCAGAGTCGACTTCTCCGGAGCGGTCAGCGCCGTCGCTTCGCCATTGACGAGCAACACGGGCGCGTCGGCGAGTGCGGCCGCCGGCGAAGCACCCAGCGCATCGGGGAAATTGGTGCCTGTCGCGACAACCAGGCTGTCGGAGGCCGGGATGCCGAAGGTGCGGTCGCCGATCAGCTTGCGCGAGACCTCGAAGCGGTCCGCTCCGCCGATGCGGGTGATCGTGGACGAGGTGCCGAGGGCCGCCCCGAGCTGGTCGACGACGGCCGGTGCGACGGCGAGCGGACCGCCCACGACGACGACGTCCTTCGGCGCGAGGCGCTTCAGTTCGGCGACGACCTCGTCGGTGACACGGGCCGAGGTGGTGAGCAGGAGCGGCGCCGAGTGGTCAGCGGCGACCGAGGCGGCGCTGAGGGCATCCGGGAACTTCTCGCCGCTCGCCAGGTAGACCGTGTCGGCCGTGGCGAAGGTGGCCTTCGAGACGAGGGCGCTCTGCTCGAAGCGGTCTTTGCCCGCGATGCGGGTGACGGTGGGGGCGGGCTTGACGGTGATGGTGCACGCGGTCGTGCCGGTGGTCGTCGTGCCGCCGGCGGTGACCTTCGCCGTGAGGGAGAAGGTGGCGGTCTGCGCCTTGGTGGGCTTGCCGGAGACGTAGGCGCGCTCGGCGTCGGCGTAGAGCGAGAGACCGTCGGGAAGGGCGCCCGTGAGCGTGACGGCGAGGGTGGTGGGAGGCGTGACGGGCGCGACGATGTCGGTCGCGGTGACCGGGAAGCCGACGGCCGCCAGGGTCTGCGGGCAGGCGGGCGAGACGGCCTCGAGGGCCGACGCCGACGTGGCGACGGCGGGCAGGAGGGCGGCGCCGAGCACGGCGGCCGTGGCGAGGCCACCGAACGTCAGGCGGCGGGTGGAGGTGAGGGGCATGAGAGGTCGCTTTCGATCGAGTCGGGGTAGAGAAACGATCCTGACGGCGAAGCGACCGGGGGAGTTATGAGTACTTGGTACTCAGTCGAGCTCGGTCGGGCGCGGCGACTCCGCCAGCAGCGCCCGCGCCACCAGCCCGATCACCGCGCTGTAGGTGGGGTACGCGAACCGCACGTTCGCGAGCGTCGAGACGTCGACACCGGCAGCCATGGCCGTCGTCACCGACTGCACCACCTCGATCGCGTTCTCGCCGACGGCATGGGCGCCGAGGATGAGCTCCCGCCGCCGGTCCGCGATCAGCTTGAGGAAGCCGGTCTCCCGGTCGTCGATCACGGCCCGGTCGACCCCGCTGAACGGCACCGTCGCCACGACGCACTGCGGGTCGCGCTCCCGCGCCTCGACCTCGGTGAGCCCGACGCCCGCGTAGTCGGGATCGGTGAAACCGCCCGCCGGGAGCAGGTGCTGCGGGGTGCGGCGGTTCACGCCGAGCACCGCGTTCTCGGCGGCGGCCTCGCCCTCGAACTGGGCGGCCTGCACGAGCATGTCGCGTCCGTTCGCGTCGCCGACCGCGAAGATGTGGGGAACGGCCGTGCGGAAGTACCGGTCGGCCGGGATCGCCGACCGCACGACCTCGACGCCCGCCTTGTCGAGACCGAGGTCGTCGACGTCGGCGGGCCATCCGGTGGCCATGATCACGGCGTCGACCGTCTTCGACGCCGAGACGCCGGCCGCGCGCCATGAGACATCTATACCCGATATACCCGAAGAAGAACGAGAAAGCCGCTCGACCGTCTCGATCCCCGTGTGCACCTCGACGCCCTGCCGGGCGAACGCGTCCGACACCACCGCGGAGATCGCGGCATCCGACGCCATCAGCACGCGCGGCGCCACGTCGAGCAGCGTCACGTCCGACCCGAACGAGCTGAACACCGTCACCAGCTGCGCGCCGGTGTTGCCCGCCCCGATCACCGCGACGCGGCGGGGCAGCTCGGGCAGGTGCAGCACGTCCTCGGGCACGGTCGCGAGCTCGGCCCCCGGGATCGGCAGCCGCCGCGAGTGCCCACCGACACAGATCAGAACGGATGCGGCCCGCACCCGCCGCCCGCTGTCCAGCACCAGGGTCGTCTCGTCCTCGAAGCGCGCGCGACCCTCCTGCACGAGGGTGATCCCGGCCGCGGCGAAGCGCTCCGCCTCGCGCTTGATGTCGCGCACCCGGTCGACGCGGGCGTGCACGTTCGCGACGGTCGCGGCCCAGTCGATCCGGGGCGCCCCGAGCTGGATGCCGTAGTCGTCCGCGTGCCGCGCGTCCCGCATCAGCCGCGCGGTCTTGGCGAGCACGCGCGTGGGCACGCAGCCGGTGTTGACGCAGGTGCCGCCCACACGGCCCGCCTCGAGCACGACGACCCGCGCTCCGAGCTCGGCGGCGCGCAGGGCGGCCGCGGTCCCGGCCGGGCCGGCGCCGATCACGGCGACGTCGAACGAGTCGGCTTCGGCGATGGTTCCGGATGCGGTGGTCGCCGCTGCGACGTCGGCTGAGGTGGGTGGGGTGGTCGGCTCGGGCATGGTGCGGCGTCCTTCGGGTGAGGCTGCGCATCCGTCGTCTCGGAGCGCTCGCGGCTGAGGGCCTGCCTTCAGGCAATCACGCTTCGCGCGCCGGCACCAGGGAATGGGTGACTAAGGGCGCGCCGCCGCCTCCGCCGCCCGGCGCGCGTCGCGGGCCGCGTCGGCCGCCGCTGCCTCCTCCGGGGTGGGCGCCGTGCCGCCGAGGTGGCGCGGCTGCCACCAGGCTCCGGTGCCGTCCGCGGGGTAGGAGCGCTGCAGGGCATCGGTCTGCGACGCCAGGGTGTCCCGGAGCCGGGAGGTGGCCTCCGCCGGGTCGTCGGTGGGCGCGACGACGAGCGGGGCGCCGAAGGAGAAGTGCACGGGGATGCCGATGCGGTCGCGCATCCTGAGCTTTCGGTTCTTGGTGAGCAGGCGCTGACCGCCCCAGACCGCGACCGGGATGACCGGCACGCCCGCCTCGGCGGCCAGTCGCACGGCACCGGTCTTCAGCGACCGCACGGTGAAGCTCGCGCTGACGCCGGCCTCGGGGAAGACGCCGATCAGCTCGCCGCGCTTCAGTGCGAGAACGGCCTGGGCGTAGGCCTCGCCGCCGGCCGACATGTCCACCTCGATGTGCTTCATGCCGCGCAGCAGCGACCCGACGACCGGCTTGTCGAAGGCGCGCTTGGTGGCCATGAAGCGGATGCGCCGGCGGTTGTGCAGCCACGTCTGCCACTCCACCAGCGCGAACTCGAGGTAGCCGAAGTGGGTCATGGCGACGACCGCACCACCCGTGGACGGGATGTTCGACAGGCCGGTCGCGTGCCGCTTCAGGCGCCAGGAGGCGAACAGGGTGCGGCCGATCGCGATGGCGGCGGCGTAGACGGGCTCGGGTCGGCGGCGGGTCATGCTGCAACGCTAGGGCGGCCAGATGGGAAAGCGCCGGTGCCGTGAACGAGAATGGAACCGATCGGGGGCGCGCGGACAGTAGTGGGTATGGGGACGGAGAGTTTCGACGAGGCGGAGACCTGGGCTGCCGCCATCGGAGGTGATTCCGGGGCGTTCGCGCGGGTGTTCGACGCGCATCGCGACCGGGTGTTCGGGCAGGCGCTCCGGCTGATGAGGTCGCCGCACGACGCCGAGGACGTGACCGCGCTGGTCTTCCTCGAGGCGTGGCGGAAGCGCGACGCGGTGCGGGTCGTCGACGGCTCGGTGATCGGCTGGCTGCTCGTCACGACGAACTACGTCGTGCGCAACCTCAGCCGCAGCACCCGGCGCTACCGGGCCGTGATCGACCGCCTCCCGGCACCGACGAACACTGACGACCACGCCGACGAGGTGGCCGACCGGCTCGATCGCGAGGGCCGTGACGCACAGGTGCGGGTCGCCTTCGCGCGGCTGAGCAAGTCCGATCAGGACGTCATCACCCTCTGCGTGCTCGAGGAGCTCTCGACCGGTCAGGCCGCCCGCGTGCTCGGCGTCCCGGCCGGCACCGTGAAGTCGCGGCTGTCGCGGGCGAAGCAGCGCTTCACCGTCCACACCACCGAAGTCCTGGGTCAGACCGCGAGTGCCACTGGAGGTGCCAAATGACCGAATTCGATCCCACCCGCAGCGACGCCATCCGCTCGCTGCTCATCGAGACCGTCGAGCAGACGCCCCGCCGCGACCACCGGCGGCACCTCCGCATCGCGATCATCGCGGTGCTCGCGGCCCT
This sequence comes from Herbiconiux sp. VKM Ac-1786, assembly GCF_015350805.1. Classification (GTDB taxonomy): domain Bacteria; phylum Actinomycetota; class Actinomycetes; order Actinomycetales; family Microbacteriaceae; genus Herbiconiux. Next base: position 191,711 of record NZ_JADKSG010000002.1, read on the forward strand.
CGGCGGCGGGCTCGGCACGGCCGCGGTGGCCGTCGCCGTCACGGGCGGGGTCGGGCTTCCGGATGCGCTGTCCGGCCCTCCGGCGGCGACCGCCCCCGCGGCGCCGACCGCTCCCGCGACCCCGGCGCCCCCGCCCCCGCCGACCGCCCCGGTCCCGACGGCGCATCCGCTCGTGCTCAGCGACGACGTCATCGTGCCGCACGACGTGCTCTCGGCGCCGGCCGCCGATCCGCTCTGGACACTCGCCCTGCCGAGCTGGCGCCAGGAGTGCGACTACGTGTCGGTGCTCAGCGTGGCCGACGGCTACGCGCTCATCCAGGTCGGTCCGACCGCGCAACCCGAGGATCTGAGCTTCGACTGCGATCTGGGTTCGGTGCGCCTCGGCCTGTCGCTCGTGGACACCACCACAGGGGTGGCGAGATGGAACCGCGAGTGGACCTGGCAGAACGACCAGCAGGGTGCCCATTTCGGTGGGGACCTGCAGGTGAAGCTGCTCGGAACCTCGGGTCGGGTCCTCGTCTCCTCGACCTATCGGGACGTCGGCCCCCAGGAGGTGCTCGACCTGGCGAGCGGCGCGACGCTCGGACCGGTTCATCGGTCGGCGGCCGCGTGGGCATCGATGCAGCCCCTCCAGCCGGTCGGCGGCTCGTCGTCGGACGTCATCGAGGTGGCGGCGGCCGAGCTCGATGCGAGCGGACAGCCGACGGGCCCCTGGACCGTGCAGCGCGCCGACCCGCTCGACCTCTCGGCTCCCTCGTGGACCTACGCGGTGGCGGCCACGGGGCTGACGGCGCGGGCCCCGGGCAACGGCAGCTTCCTGCTGGAGCTGGGCCACCAGGATGCGACCGGGCGGCGGTCGACCGACGTCCTCGACATCGACAGCGGTTCCGTCATGGTGCAGGACTCGGTGGATCGGAGCTATCTCCACGGAGACCGGTTCTCGGTGCGGGAGAGCGATCTCGACTCCGATGGCCGCCCGCACACCGTTGCGGGGATCGACCCCGCCGGCAACGAGCTCTGGACCCGTTCGAGCGACACGGCGCTGGGGATCTCGCTCGCGGGGGAGACGGGAGTCCGGCCGGGCTCACCCGTGCCCATCGCATCGACCGTGCTCCTGTTCGGCGACGACGGCCGCATCGAGGCCGTCGACGGGCTCACCGGTGAGACCCGGTGGGTGGCGGACGACTCGGCCTGTCTCGGTTACGGGGGTGCGACCGACGGTCTCCCGTCCCGGGAATTCGCGGTGGACGGGGCCGGCGTGCTCCGCCAGCAGTACCAGTCGGGGGGCTGCGCGTTCGACCTCGCGACCGGGAAGGCGGTCGACGCCCCCGAGGTGCCGAGGTCGACGACGGACGGCGCACTGGCCCGCTATCGACTGACGGGCGGCTTCGGCACGGGTGGCCTGTGGACGTACAAGTGGGAGCAGACCGACCCGTCGGTGCCCGGCTCGGGCACGGTGTACGACATCACCACCGGCGCCGAGCTCTGGAGCCGGCCGATCGCCTACGACGAGAGCTGGACCTTCGCGGGCGGGCGCCTCGTGAGCATCACGGGCACGACCATCGCCGGGCTCGGCTAGGCGGCGGCGGGCGGCGGCCGGCGGGCAGGCCCGTCAGGCCGGGAAGATCTGGCCGACGGGTTCGCGCTTCTCCGCCTGGAAGGCGTCCTCGGCGCGGCCGTGGGCCCAGTAGGCCGAGAGCGAGAGGCGGGCCCGGGGGAGGCCCCAGGTGTCGAGCAGCAGCGGCCGCAGCGCCTTCATCGCGCCGCGCTCGCCGTGCACGAAGGCCTGGGTGTCGCCGGTGGGCGCCGGCAGGGCGGCGAGGGCGTCGACGAGGGCCGTCGAGGTTCCGGCCGCTGCGCCGCCGCGGTGCAGCCAGGTGACGCCGACGCCCGAGGGTGCCGTGAGGGGCAGCTCGTCGGCCGGGCCATCGACCTCGATCAGGGCGAGCCCGCGTGCGTCGGCCGGCAGTGACTCGAGCGCGGCGGCGATGGCCGGGATCGCCGACTCGTCTCCGGCGAAGAGGTGGGACGACGCGGACGGGTCGGGCGCGTAGCCCGAGCCGATGCCCGAGATCACGACGTCGTCACCGGACTGAGCGGCCGCGGCCCACGGCCCGGCGACGCCCGAGGTGCCGTGCACGACGAAGTCGATCCAGACCTCGTTGCGCGAGACGTCGACCCGCCGCACCGTGTAGGTGCGCTGCGACGGCAGCTCGACGGGATCGTGCGTCGCGCGCAGGGCCGCGAGGTCGTACGGCGGCCGCAACGTCGAGCCGGCGGGCGCGAAGAGCATCTTCGCGTACCGGTCGGTGTGCGGCGACGACGGGATGCCCGCCACCGCCTCCCCGCCTACCACCACCCGCACGAGGTGCGGCGTCAGCTGCTCGGTGCGCCGCACCTGCAGCACGCGCTGGGGCTGCGGCGGGCGGGCGGGCCGGCGTCCGGCGTCGGTGGATGCGGCAGAGCCGGGTGCGGCCGAGGCGGGTGCAGGGGCGGCGGGGGCGACGTCGGTCATGGGGGGCTCCAGGGGTTCGCGCGAAGGCGTGTCGAGAGGGCAGCGGATGCACGGGCATCCGTCGCCCCCACGACCACGCTAGCGGTTCCGCCTGAGGGTACCCTTACCTTCCGAGGAACTCGGCCCCGGCGGCCGCCACGTCGGCGGCGAAGGTGCCCTGCGTCACCGCGGTCGCGCCGCCGTCGACGGGCACCACGGCCCCCGTCATGAAGCGCGAGAGGTCGCTGGCGAGGAACACGGCGACGTCGGCGATGTCCTCGGGCTGGCCGACCCGGCCGATCGGCTGGGTGGGGCCGAGGCGCTCGCCGAGGAAGTCGGTGAACTCCTCTGCGCGCTCGAGCGGCACGCCGAACGAGCGCGCCATGATCGGCGTCATGATGATGCCCGGGGCGATGGCGTTCGAGCGGATGCCCAGCGGCGCCAGCTCGGCGACGGCCTGCCGCACGACCCCCACGACGGCGTGCTTGGCGATGGTGTAGCCGGCGGCGCTCCAGCCGCCCTGGAGCGCGGCGGCGCTGGCCGTCGAGACGATCGCGCCACCGGTGCCCTGCGCCTGGAACTGGCGGGCGGCGTACTTGTGGCCGAGCAGCACCGAGCGGGTGAGCAGCGCGAGGGTCTTGTCGAAGCCCTCTGAGCCGACCTCGAGGATCGTCGACGGGTCGCCCTGCGCTCCGGCGTTGTTGTGGATGACGTCGAGCTTGCCGAAGCGGTCGACGGTCGTGGCCACGAGGGCCTCGATCGCCGCCTCGTCGGTGACGTCGGTGTGCACGTAGAGGGCCGCGTCGCCGAGCTCGGCGGCGAGGGCGGTTCCCAGCTCGTCGGAGATGTCGGCGATGGCGACCTTGGCGCCCTCCTCCACGAAGCGTCGCACGGAGGCGAGGCCGATTCCGCTGGTGCCGCCGGTGACGATGGCGACCTTGCCGGTCAGGAGCCCGGTCATGGTGATTCCTTCTTTCTTTCTCTCGGTGGTTCTTTCTCTGGGTCGTTCGTTCTCTGGGTCGTTCTTTCTCCCGGTCAGAGCGAGGGGATGCCCGCTCCGAAGTGCCGGAGGTGCAGGGCGAAGGCGGCGGCGGGGTCGCGACCGTCGGCGACGAGATCCTCGAGCGCGAGCCGGGTGGCGCTCGCGACGGCGGCCGCGGCGACCCGGGCGGCGGAGGACGCGGGGTCGAGCTCGAGACGCCGGGCCAGGGCCGGCACGAGGGACAGCTCGCCGACGTGGACCGCGCGCAGGAACACCGACCACATCTCGTCGTCGCGGAAGACGAGCGGGAAGAGGAGGCGGGTGCGCTCCGCGACCGCACCGCCGAGCATCCGCTCGAAGCCGGAGCGCAGCAGCTCGTCGAGGGAGCCGGCGGGTGCGGTCGAGACGTGGTCGTTGAAGGCGGCTGTGGTCCAGTCGAAGACCGGCTGGACGCAGTCGGCCTTGCTGGCGAAGTAGCGGTGGAAGGTGCGGGTGGGCACGCCCACGGCGGACGTGATCTCGGCGACCGTCAGTTTGGTGGTGCCCCGCTCGATGAAGAGGGCGCAGACGGCCTCGGAGGCGCGGAGCCGGGACTCGTCGACGCGCACACTGGCCATGGCGACGACCCTACGCCGGTTCTGGCAGATTGTGCCAAAACCGGCGCAGGGTCGTTCGACGGTGCCGGCGACCCGGCCGAGGGCCGGGCTACGCGGCCGGGATCGCCCTCGACGCGATCAGGGCCGCGTACCAGAGCGCGCTGTCCTTCAGCGTGCGCTCCTGCGTGTCGTAGTCCACGCGGATGATCCCGAACCGCTTCGAGTAGCCGTAGCCCCACTCGAAGTTGTCCATCAGGCTCCACACCTGGTACCCGCGCAGGTCGACCCCGGCTTCGAGCGCCCGGTGCGCGGCGGTGAAGTGGCGCCGCAGGTAGTCGACCCGCAGGGGGTCGTGCACCCGCGCCTCGCCGTCGGCATCCGTCGTGGGGGTGTCGTCGAAGGCCGCGCCGTTCTCGGTGATCATCAGCGGCTGCGACGGGAACTCGGCGTGCAGCTCGAGCAGCAGCTCCTCGAGCCCCGAGGGGTCGATGTTCCATCCCATCTCGGTGTACGGCCCCGGCTGGGGGAGGAACTCGATGTCGTCGGCGCCCGGCCACGGCGAGCCGCCGGCGTCCTTGTGGCCATCCGCCATCTGACGGGGCGAGACGCCGTCCCACACCGCCACCAGGGTGGTCGAGTAGTAGTTGACGCCGAGCACGTCGAGCGGCTGGTTGATGATCTCGAGGTCGCCGCTCTCGACGAACGACCAGTCGGTGATGGACGCCGTGTCGGTGAACAGGTCGGGCGGGTAGGCCCCGTGCAGCAGCGGCCCGGTGAAGGCGCGGTTGGCGATGGCGTCGATGCGGCGCACGGCCTCGGCGCCCTGGTCGCCCGAGCCGCGCAGCACGTGCAGGTTCAGCGTGATCGAGTACTGGGGGTCGTTCGTGACGACCTCCCGCAGCGCCTGGATCGCGAGCCCGTGCGCCAGGTTCAGGTGATGCACGGCCTGCAGGGCGGCCAGCGGCGAGGTGACCCCGGGGGCGTGCGCGCCCGAACCGTAGCCGAGGTAGGCCGAGCACCAGGGCTCGTTGAGCGTCGTCCACACGGCGACCCGGTCGCCGAGCGCCGAACCCACGAGGCGGGCGTAGTCGGCGAAGGCCTCGGCGGTCGTGCGCACGGTCCAGCCGCCCTCGTCCTCGAGCGCCTGCGGCAGGTCCCAGTGGTAGAGGGTCGCGATCGGGGTGATCCCGCGGCTGATCAGGCCGTCGACGAGCGTGGAGTAGAAGTCGAGCCCCGCCTGCACGGCCGGCCCGCGACCGGTCGGCTGGATGCGCGGCCACGCGATCGAGAACCGGTACGACTCGAGCCCGAGCTCCACCATCAGGTCGAGGTCGCTCTCCCAGCGGTGGTAGTGGTCGTCGGCGACGTCGCCGGTGTCGCCGTTCCAGACCTTGCCGGGGGTGTGGCTGAAGGTGTCCCAGATCGAGGGGCCGCGGCCGTCCTCGTCGTAGGCGCCCTCGATCTGGTACGACGCGGTGGCCGAGCCGAACAGGAAGCCGTCGGGGAACGTCAGCCCCGAGTCGCGGTAGTCGGGGTTGCCGGTGGTGGAGCTCATACCGGGAGGGTCGCCTTTCCGTCGGACGACGACCTGGGGCCGTCGCGATTCGTGCGGGCGCAGCGGTGCGCCCTGGGTCCATGATGCCCGTGAGAGCGCTCTCTGTCGATCCCCCCGGTGGGGTGAGGGGGATGCTCGGCCGGCGCTCTCGGCGGGAGTGACGTTTCGCGCGCTAGGGTTCGGGCGGGCCGGTTCGGGTGCTGCCCGGGCTGGTCTGTTCGGGCACCGCCCAGGCGGGTCGGTTCGGCGCTGCCCGGGCGGGTCGGGATCATCGAGGTGGAGGCGGAACGTGGATCGCAGGCTGATGGTGGCGGTGTGGGCGCTGTCGGGGTTGACCACGCTCGTGTTCGCGGGGTACTGGGCTTGGTACGCGGTGCAGCTCGCGGGTGCCTCGGCGGGGGCCGGCTCGGGCTCGGGCTCGGGCTCGGGGTCTGGGTCTGGGCTGCCGGCGGGGTCGTCCGGTTCGGCTGACGGTTCGCAGCTCGCGGGGGCCCCGGCCGTGGTGGGCGTCGCCACGGCGGTGGTCGTCGTCGTGCTGCTGATCGCGATCAGCGGACAGCTGCGGCTGAACCGGCTGCAGCGCCGCTTCCCGGAGTCGTCGATCGTGCGCGCCCGGCCCGTCGGCGGCCTCGACGCCTTCGCCGACCGCTACTGGCTCGACACCGGCCGCCCGCTGCCCGCGTTCTCGGGCCCGCTGTACGCCTCCTTCGGCCCTCGGATGCTCACCCTGCTCTCCGGCGAGGGCACCGAGGTCGTCTCGTTCGACACCGCCTACGCCCGCCTCGGCGTCGAGGAGCGCGGCGGCTTCGGCGGCGGCGACGCGACGGTGGCCGTGGCGGTCGAGGGGTATCCGCGGCTGGTGCTCGGGTTCCCGCGCGCGTGGTCGCTCGGGGCGCTGCCGCTGCCGTCGTCGGCGGTCGAGGCGCTGGTGGCGCGCACGCGCTCGCGCTGAGCGGCGGTCGTCGGCACGGCGTGCGGTGCGGGGTGCGCCGTCAGGCCGCGGGGGCCGGCAGGGCCGCCTCCACCGCGTCGGCCAGGGCGTCCACCCGGGCGAAGGTGCCGAGCGAGCGGGTGACGAACGCGAAGGAGTAGTCGCGCCCCGGCGAGTACCACGCCGAGCTCCCGCCGATGCCGCCCATGCCGATCTCGCCGCCGTCGATCCGCAGGCCGAGCGACCACTCGACCGGTCCGTCGACGAAGAGGTCGTGCCCGACGGCCTGCGGGGCGAGGTACTCGGCGTGCAGCGCGGATCCGAGTCGAGCCGCGACCCGCCCGTTCGCGCGGTGCACGTCGTCGTAGAAGCGGGCGAGGCTCGACGCCGTCGTGAACAGGCCGGTCGCCGGCATCGAGGCGGCGCGCCAGGGGGCCGAGTTCAGCCGCGCAGGGTCGAGGTGGCCGCGGGGGCGGTCGAGCATCCGCTGCCCGCCCTCGCGTGCCAGGTAGGGGGCCGCCCAGTCGGGGTCGATCGCCTCGAGGTCGGCGACCAGCGGATGCTCGTCCCTCCCGACCCCGAACCGCAGCTCGACCGGGCCGTCGCCGGGCGCGGCGCCCGTGGCCCAGAGGGCCTCCAGTCGCGCGGCGGCGGTTCGCGCATCCGGAGCCCCCGCCTGCGCGAGCAGCCCGTCGATCAGCGTGCCGTAGGTGAGCGCGTGCTCGGCGATGACCTCGCCGGGCGGGGCGATCGGGGTCGAGGCGACGAGGTCGTCGAGCAGCGCCTCGGCGTCGAGGGCGTCGATCTGCTCGGCCGCGGGGGAGAAGGAGGGGAGGCCGGCGCGATGGCTGAGCAGGTGGCGGAGGGTCGTGGCCGCTTTGCCGCGGGTCGCGTAGGCGGGCCACCAGCGGCCGAGGGGGTCGTCGAGGGTGAGGTGTCCGTCGGCGACAGCGGTGAGGGCTGCGAGGGCGGCGACCGGTTTGCCGGCCGAGAACACGCGGGTGAGGGTGCGGTCGGTGAAGGGGCGGGTGCGCTCGGTGTCGGCCCAGCCGCCGGCGGCGCTCAGCAGCGTCTGCCCGCCGCGCATCACGGCCAGTGAGCTTCCGGCGTCCAGCCCGTCCGCGAGCAGGGCGCGGAAGACGTCGGCCGCGGGCTCCAGCTCGGGCACGGCGACGACGGTCAGGGGCGGGGTGGGTGGCACGGAGCTCCTCTCGACAGCCCACCAGTCTGCCCGATCGGGCGCCGTCGGTGGGGCGCGGGCGGGGAAGGGGGTGCAGGCTTGAGGTGGGCGGCGCATCCGGTGCGGCTCGACGGGAGGCAACGATGACCGAGCACCACGACGGCAGCGGCGACGAGCACGACACCCCGGGCACCGTGCCCGACACGGATTCGACCTCCGCCGGGCAGGCGCCCTCGTCGTCGTCGGACGGCAACGGCTCCGACGATCACGAGCCCGCCTCGCCCGGCGGCACGGCCGACACGGGCCCCGACCCCTACGACATCGAGTCCGACCTCGGGCCCGACGGCGTGCCCACCACCGAGCCCGAACCCGGCTCGGAGTGACCGCGGCCCCGCAGAGCCCGGGCGCGGCGGATGCCGCAGCGGCCGCCGGCGCGCCCGACACCGCAGCGACCGCCGGCGCGCCCGACACCGCCGGGCAGCCGTACACGCGCGACGGCGGTGGGCCCGATCCGGAGAACCCGCCGACCATCATCGGCGACGACGCTCAGAACGTGGTCATGGTGCAGACCTCGGGTTCGACCTGGGACGTCCGCGTCAGCGGCACCGACGACGTCGTCGGCACCATCACCAAGACCGACCAGCTCTACACGGCGACGGATGCGCGGGGCGCCGATCTCGGCGGCTTCGACTCTCCCGAGCTGGCCATGTTCGGGGTCATCGCGCACAGCTGAGCTTCGGCCTAGCCGGCGTCCGCTCCCTGGATGGCGTCGGCCCTGCAGGGAGCGTTCTTCGGGCGGCGGCGCTTCCCAGCGGCGTCGGTCTTGCCGGCGGCGCTCTTCGGGCGGCGACCGCCTCAGGCGGCGCTGCAGCGGGCGGTTGCGGCGTCGATGAGCTCGTCCATCGAGCGCAGGTGCTCGGTGCGCGGCTCGGGGGAGAGCCACACCACGTCGAGGCCGGTGCCCGAGGACTGCGCGAAGCCCAGCAGGCCGAGGGCGTCGGCCTCGCTGCGGCTGCGGTCGCGCATCCGCCAGCCGTCGGGCAGCACCGGGACCATCTCGAGGCGATCCCGGTCTCGGTCCCGGTTCGGGTCGGCCGGCGTGCGAAGTCGGGCGGGGTGGTCGTTATGGGGCATGGGGGCTCGCAAGGTGCTCGTGTCGTGTCGTGCTGAGGGTCGAGGCCGGTTGCCTCGTGCCCGGGGCCGGGCGCTGGATTCCGGCCGGTGGACGCCGTCGAGACGGCGTCGGCTGAGGCATTCGCCGGTCACGGCATCGCCAGAATGGGGCTGATGTCGATCGGCTGGGTCTCGGTGGAGACGGCTGCGTCGGCGGAATCGGGCAGCCGGGCCGAGCCGGAGGGATCGGCGTTCGACGCAGGACGGGCAGCGTGGGCGAGATCGGCGGACGGGGCGGGACGGTCTGCCTGGTGGGCCGGGCGGGGGAGATCGGCGGCGGCGGCAGGTGCGGGCACAGGGCCTCCTCGGTGCATCGGGGTGTCGAAGGGTTGCGATCGTGGTCGCGGGTTCCGGAACGCTCGAAGCGGACCGACCTCTCCAGCCTGCGGTCGACGACCGACTTCCGACGAGGGACTTTACAACTCGCCGAGCAGCGGTTACGCGGTGCCGCCTCCCACGGGCACCGGTTCAGATGGTGCGTACTGTGCCGCTCGGGGAAGCGCACCGCGGAGGTGATGTCAAGCGGGTGGCGGGATCCGGCGAGCGGTCTTTGCTGGAAGGACCACGAGTGGAGGGCGGTCGATGATGATCGGATACCAGGAGATGACAGCGACGCAGACAGCTGAGACGACGGCGACCCGCACGGCTGACATGACGGCGGTGCGCACGGCTGAGACGATGGCCACGCGCATGGCCGGCAGGACGGCGACGCGCACGGCCGCGCGGACGACGACGGAGGCGGGGTCGGCGGTGTCCTGGCGGTGCGTGCAGGCGGGGCTGTGGGTCGCGTCGGGTGAGCACGGCGAGCCCCTCGGCATCGTCTCGGAGAACTGGGGACGCGGCTTCGCGGTCACCACCGCCTGGGGCCTCGACCTCGGACTCCATGCCACACTCGCGGACGCCAAGTCGGCGCTCGAGCAGGCCCACTGAGGTCCGCGCCTCCGGCCGGGTTCGCCCGCAGCCGGAGGCGGTCACTCGTCCTCGTCGGACTCGAGCGGGATCAGCTCCACCTCGAGCATCGGCGGCGGTGACCGGTCGCGCGAGGGCGGCTCGACGTCGGCGTCGGGTGGCCCGTCCGCCGGCGGGTGGCGGCCGAGTGCGGCGGGGAAGGCGAATCGGCTGTCCGGAGTGATGACGGGTGGTCGTTGCGGACGGCGTCTCGGCGTCGGGTCGTCGGGGCCTCCGAAGCGCACGGTGACGATGGTGTCGTCGTGCTCGTCCAGCTCTCCGAACGGTTGGATGCCGGCCGGCGACGCCCAGCCGGTCTCGCCGCCGAGTCGCGATGGCGCGGTGGGGTGGAAGGAGGGTGGAGAGGCGGTCGCCACCCGGGTCGGTGGGCACGAGCATCCGTCAGCCTGGACGCCACGGCGAGTGACGTCATGGTCGAGGTGGGTGTCGAGCAGGTGGTGATGTCGCGCGGGTGCGACGCAGGTGCATCGGCACCGTTCGCGTTGCCGCCAGCGCCCCCGGGCTCCCGGTCGGTCACGCCGGGATGTCGCTGCGAGGGTCAGGGCCATCGCCGCCAGCCCGGTCAACAGCGCGGCCGAGACCGTCAGCGCACCCCACGCGAGCACGAGCTCCGGGCTCACGGTGCGCCCCAGCCGTCGAGTCGGCCTCGACCGAAGTCGAAGCAGGCGCACATGAAGACGCTCGCGCCAGAGCCCAGCCCCGGCCGACCTGACCTATGACCACCCACCGCCCACCCCTCCTTCCGCCGCCCATTCCCGAGGGCACGCCGAACCTACCGGCGCCGACGACGAACCGCCGCCGCCCACCCACAGCTGTGGACGAGCGGCGGCGGCCGCGGGATGTGCAGGAGGAGACGCGGGTCAGCGCGAGGAGTGCTCCTCGTGCGCCCGTTCGACGGCCGACTTCAGCGACTCGTCACCGAGCACGGCCTCGCGGTGCTTCGGCGGAAGAGCCGACGCCTTCGAGTGGGTCTCGCGCAGGCGGTCGAAGGCGGCGGCACGCTCGGGCGTCGGCTTCGTGGTGTCGACCGCGTCGGTCGCGTGCCGGCGGATCGCCGACGCGAAGTTCTGCGCGCGCCCCTTGGGGCTGAGCAGCGACGCGACGACCGTGACGACCAGGATGCCGACGATCACCGACAGCGACAGCCCCGTGCTGATCTCGAACACCGGCACGTGCTCGCCGCCGTTGATGAACGGCAGCGTGTTCTCGTGCAGCGCGTGCAGCACGAGCTTCACACCGATGAACGCGAGGATCGCCGCGAGACCGATCGAGAGGTACACGAGCCGGTCGAGCAGTCCGTCGATGAGGAAGTACAGCTGCCGCAGACCCAGCAGCGAGAACGCGGTGGCCGTGAACACGATGAACACGTTCTCGGTCAGGCCGTAGATGGCGGGCACGCTGTCGAGCGCGAACAGGATGTCGGTGAGGCCGATCGCCACGATCACGAGCAGCATCGGCGTGAGCACGCGCTTGCCGTTCTCGACCGTGAAGAACTTGTCGCCGTCGTAGTTGTCGCTCGTCTTGATCATGCGCTTGGCGAGCCTGACCATGAGACTGTCGCCGGCGTGCTCGTCGTGCGGCCGCAGCAGGTTGATCGCCGTGACGATCAGGATGGCGCCGAACAGGTAGAACACCCACGAGAACGCCGAGATCGCGGCGGCCCCGATCAGGATGAAGCCGGTGCGGGCGATCAGCGCGAAGACGATGCCGAACAGCAGCACCTTCTGCTGATCCGCGCGCGGCACGGCGAAGCTCGACATGATGATCAGGAACACGAAGAGGTTGTCGACCGACAGGGCCTTCTCGGTGATGTAGCCGGCGAAGTACTCGCTGCCGGCGGTGGCTCCGCCGAAGACGAGCACGCCGATGCCGAACAGGATGGCGATGCCGACGTAGATCGACGACCAGATGGCCGCCTCTTTCAACGTCGGTTCATGCGCTTTTCGCACATGGAAGATGAAGTCGAAGGCCAGCAGGCCGATGATGCCGACGATGGTCAGCGTCCAGACGTATCCGGGGACGTCCAATTTTCCTCGTTTCGGGGAGCGGGGCGGGCGTGAGCGGGTACCGGGTGGTAGTACTGCGAACAATAATCAGCTCGCCTGAGAAGGTACTGGGGTGGGCTGCCGCAGAACGACCCGATGAGGGGCCGGATGCGCCTCCCGGCTCGGCCCGCCCACCGACCCCCGGCCAGCCGACCGTTCCCCGGCCCGCCGGCATGGCAGACTCGGGGTCATGGCACCGCGGCTGCTGCGTCACCGCGTCGCGGGCGTCACGACCCTCGATCCCGCCGCCGTCTTCCGGGCGCTGCACGACGACCCGTCCTCGGACGCGTTCTGGCTCGACGACGCGCACGGCTGGAGCGTCATCGGAACCGGCCCGCGCTGGCGGATCGACGGCCCGTTGCTGCCGGCGCTCGCCGCCCGGGAGGAGGAATGGCGCCACGATCCCTTCACGGTCGACAACGGCTGGGACGCACCTCCCTTTCGCCCCGGTCTCGTCGGCTGGCTGGGCTACGAGGTGGCCCGCGAGACGATGGGGGTTCCGGATGCGCGCCCCACCCGGCATCCCGACGCCGCGTTCCTCGAGGTCGACCGTGCCGTGGCCCTGGGCCCGGTCGTCGAGGGCGCGCGCCGCGTCGAGCTGCTCGCCGCCGCGTCCTCCTGGACGGGCGAGCTCGGCTCCTGGCGGCAGCGCACTCTGGACGCCCTCCGCAGCCTGACCGAAGACCCGCCGCGGATCCCGCCAGCGCCGTCCGTCCGGCCGACGGTGCGCTGGCGCGACACCCGCCCCGAGTACCTCGCCGCCGTGCGCGATTGCCAGGCGGCCATCACCCGCGGAGACGCGTACGTGCTCAACCTGTCGACCGAGATCGAGGTGACCGCCGCATCCGCGACCGGCTTCGACCCGCTCGACGTCTACGACCGACTTCGCGCGATCTCACCCGCCCCGCACGGCGGCGTTATGCGTATCGGCGGCGTCACCCTGCTCAGCTCGTCGCCGGAACGCTTCGTGCGCATCTCGGGCGGCACGGTCACGACCCACCCCGTGAAGGGCACGCGGCGGCGGTCGACGGATGCCCGCGACGACGCCGCCCTCCGCGCCGACCTCGCGGGAAGCGTCAAGGAGCGGGCCGAGAACGTCATGATCGTCGATCTGATGCGCAACGATCTCGCCCGGGTGAGCGTGCCGGGCGGCGTGGAGGTGACGTCGCTGCTGGCGGTGGAGACGCATCCGCGGGTGCACCAGCTCGTGAGCGCGATCGCGGCCCGGCTGCGGCCCGGTGCCGGGGTGACCGAGGTGCTGGAGGCGGCCTTCCCGGCGGGGTCGATGACGGGGGCTCCGAAACGGAGTGCCGTCCAGATCCTGGACGGGCTCGAGCAGCGGGCCCGCGGGCTCTACTCGGGCGCGTTCGGCTGGATCGGCCGTGACGGCAGCGCCGACCTCGCGATGACCATCCGCTCGATCGTGCTCGACGCTCCCGCTCCCGCTCCCGCGCTGGCGTCGCGACCCCTGCGACCCACCCGCGCCACGATCGGCGTCGGAGGCGGCATCACGGCCCTGTCGATCCCCGAGGAGGAGTACGACGAGGTGCTGCTGAAGGCCGCCGCCCTGCTCGAGGCGCTCGGAGCCGACTGACGGGGATCACCCCGCCAGCAGGTCGTCGATCTGGCCCATCGCCTCGCGCATCCCCTCGTCCATGCCCATCGCGAGCAGCTGCTCGAGCTGCTCGAGCGAGGCGAACGTCGACACGGTGGTCATCGTCGTCACGCCGTCCGACTCCTCGAGCGTCACGACCGCGTGCGTCACGGGCATCGAGGGATCAGGCTGCCCGTCGGCGTCGGCGAAGCCGTCCTCCCACTCGAACCGCTCGGTCGGCCGCACCTCGATGGCACGCCACCACCCGCCGGCCCTCGTGCCGTCGGGGCCGGTCATCACGTAGCGCGACTCCCCGCCGGCCACGAAGTCGTGCCGCTCGAAGGTCGCCGGCCAGGTCGGCGGACCCCACCAGCGCTCGAGCTGACGCGGATCCTCCCAGACCTGCCAGACGCGCTCGGCCGGGGCATCGAACCGGGCCACGATGGTGAGGGTGAGCGCCTCGGTGTCGCGCTCGGTGCTGATGACGGGCATGGTCGTTCCTTCCTTCAGGGGTCGGTTGAGGGGTGAGTCGAGGGGTGTTCCTCGGATGCACGTTCCGATGGCTCGCCGTCGAGCAGCAGGTCGATCCGGCCCACGCGGTAGCGCCACAGCCGCTCGAACTCGGCGAGCAGGCCTGAGGCCTGCGCGATGCGCTCGACACGCGCGCTGACGAGCTGCTCCTTCCCGAACCGCTGCTTCTCGACGAGCCCGCAGCGGTCGAGCACCGTCACGTGCTTCTGCACGGCGGCGAAGCTCATCTCGTAGCGCCCGGCCAGGGCGCTGATCGACTGCGGCCCGGTGAGTGTGCGCCGCAGGATGTCACGGCGGGTGCCGTCGGCGAGCGCCCGGAAGACCGCGTCGGCGTCGTCGTCGCGGAGGCGCTGCGGGGGATCCATCGTTCGTGCAACCATTTGGTTGTACGTTAGACCTCGGCGAACGCGGCGTCAAGGCCTCGAGCTCAGCGTGCGCGCGTCGTCGTGTGCGCGGCCGGCGTGCCGCCGAGCAGCTGCTGCACCGTGACGAGCGTGAACCCGCGCCCGAGCAGCCCGTCGAGGATCGCAAGCGTCATCCGCGCCGTGTTCTCGTGCACGTCGTGCAGCAGGATGATGTCGCCGGGGTCGACGCTCGTGACGGCTCGGCCGAGCAGCACGTCGTCGTCGGGGAGCTGCCAGTCGAGGGTGTCGACGGTCCAGAGGATGGCCGGCAGCGCGGTGTCACCGAGCACCCGCTGGTCCACGGCGCCGTAGGGCGGGCGGAAGGTGCTGGGCGGGGCGCCGATCGTGGCCTTGATCAGGGCGCTCGTGCGCTCGAGCTGCGACTTCACCTCCTCGTCCGGGAGCTTCGTGAGGTCGGGGTGGTTCCAGGTGTGGTTGCCGATCTGGTGGCCTTCGGCGTCGGCGCGCACGAGCATCCCGCGATTCTGCTCGACCCGGTAGCCCTGCACGTAGAAGGTCGCCGCGGCCCGGCGCTCGGCCAGGGCGTCGAGCACGGCGCCGGTGTACTGGCCGGGGCCGTCGTCGAAGGTCACGGCGACGCAGGCGAAGACGGCGCAGTCGACGGTCTCGTCACCGCGCCAGCCGGCGGCGGGCAGGCTCAGCGGGGCGCCCGAGGTGAGCGCCGCCTGGATCTGCCGGCCCTGCTCGCTGAGCAGCGGCGTCGCGAGAGCGGCGGGCACCGTGACGACGTGGGGTCGGTCGGTGGCGGCGCGCGCGGCGGCGAGGGCGTCGAGCTCGGGCACGGTGAATCCGGCGGCGACCCGCACGGTGAGGGAGCCGTCGGCGCCGAGGGCGAGATGCGAGAAGAGGTCGCGCAGCTGATCGGGGGCGAAGTCGTCGGTGCTCTGCACCATCTCGGGCCGCATCGCCCCGGCGCCCGCCTTCAGCGACTGGACGGTGTCGCGGAGCAGCTGCCGGAGCCCGTCGTCGCTGAGGAACGCGTCGCTCGTGACGGTGAACGCCCCGGAGGTCTCGGCGAAGTAGACGGTGGTCTCGTCGGAGGTGACCTGGCCGGCCGCCGAGGTGACGATGCGGAGGGCCTCGGCGATCACCGTGCCGGCGCCGGCGACGACCTCGCAGGTGATCGTGAGCGTGGGGGCGCCCGCGCTCGACGGGGGAGTGAAGGCCGGGTCGGCGAGGAGGTCGGCGGCGGGCTGCGACGTGGATCCGGCCACGCAGCCCCGCGTCTCGGGCGGCAGCTCGGCTGCATCGGCGGCGGAGGTGTAGGGCACCCCGGTCGCGGCGGCATGGTCGGCGACGGCGGCCAGCACGCGGCCGCGCAGCAGCTCGGTGAAGCCGGCGTTCCCCGGGATCTCGCCCCACCGCGCCGCGACCGGCGAGGCCGGGTCGGCGTTGTAGAGCAGGCGGGCGTCGAAGCCGGGGGCCGACTGGCCGACCGCGGCCTGTCCGGTGGTTCCGGATGCGGTGGTCGCCCCGTCGTCGACCGTCACGCTCACGACGGCCGGCTCGCTGTGCCGCGGCTCCCACGGCCCGGCGGCCGGTGGCACGCTCGCGCATCCCGCCAGCAGCCCGACGACCACGGCGGCGCCGACGGCCGTGCCCGCCCGCCGCCTCATGACGTCCCCCGTCCGTCCCGCGCGGCGGGCCCGTCGACGGGGTTCCGCGCGCCGGTCGAGGTGGCGGTCGCGGTGGGGGTCTGCGTGACGGTCGAGGCGGGGGTGAACGCGGCGGTGGAGGCGAGGTCGGCGGTCACCGTGCGGTAGCGAGCGGCGTCGGTGGTCGGCACGGTGGCCACGAGGGCGAGCGCCGGCGCACCGGCCGGCTCGGCAGGCGGGGCGACCAGCGCGACCGTGGTCGTGTCCGAACCGCTGACGATGTCGGCGTAACTCACCGTCACGCCGCTCGCCAGCACCTCGCGGCTCCACTCCGCGACCGGACGTGGCGCGCCGGAACCGCGGGAACCGCCGGAGCCCGTGGGCGAGGGCCCTGTCGATGCGGCGCCCGTGGCCGAGGGGTCGGTCGGTGCGTCGTCGCCGGCCGACGCTGCATCCGCCGCGCCGGTGCGGGCGAGGAGCGCCTCGAGCGCGTCCGGCTCGAGCCCGGGCGGGGAGCTGGGGTCGGCCCCGGCGAGCGGCGTGGGGACGGGGGCGAGCGTCACCACGAGCCGGTACGCGTCGTCGGGTGAGACGAGGGTCTGGGCATCCGTCGGCAGGAAGGGGCCGACCCCGAGCAGCAGCCAGCCCGCGCCCGGGGTCAGCGTCGCCGCGGTGGTTCCGTCGTGCACCGTGACCGTCGGGGCGGCCGTCGTCAGCCGCTCACGCGGGGTGCCGGCGAGCACGGGCGGCAGCAGCCAGAGCCCGAGCGCCGCCGTGACACCGAGCAGGAGCGCCAGCACGCCCGCGACCACCGCGACGATGCGCCCGGCCGATCGGCGGCGATCGAGGAGGTCCCTGCTGGACATGCGACTGTTCCCGGGCCGGTTTCGCTCGGCGGCGACCGCACCCCGCGTCGCCGGGACACGCGCTCGCGACCGCCCGAGGCCGGCGAGTGCCGCATCCGCCCTCAGGGTAGGGGAGCCGGGCGACGCCGGGGTGTCGGCGCGGCGCATCGCACCCGAACTGGGGGTCGGGCCGCCGCCGCGCCCGGGCTGCCGCTCTGCCACCATGAGGGCACGCGCCGGCCCCGGCGGCACGCCCGCCACGAGCTCGGAGGACCCGATGACGCACACCCCGCCCCGCTCCACCCGCACCGCCGTGCGCTCGGCGCTCGCCGCGACGGGGCTGGCCCTGCTGCTGGCGGTCTCCGGATGCTCGGCGGCGGCCCCCTCCGACACCGCCGCCTCGACCGTCCCGACGCCGACGGCCGACGTCTCGACGTCCGCGGTCACGCCCACGCCGACCGCCCCCGCGACCGACGCGCCCATCGTGGTCGAGGAGCTCGGCAAGGGCGAGCAGGACGCCGCCGTCGACGTGGAGGTCGCGGGGCCCACACAGGTGGCGTTCCGGCGCATCACGATCAAGCCGGGCGCGGGCACGGGGGAGCACTGCCACGCGGGGCAGCTCGTCGCGGTCGTGGAGCAGGGCGAGCTGACCCACTATGCGCCGATCTACCCGGGCGGGGTGCACGTGTACGAGACGGGGGACTCGATCGTGGAGGGCGAGGGGTACATCCACGAGGGGATCAATGAGGGCACGGAGGACGTGGTGCTGCTCGTGACCTACGTCATCGCCGAGGGCCAGCCGCTCGCGCAGACCGACCTGAGCCAGTGCGACCCCCTGGCGACGCCGCTCCCCACACCCTGACCCCATCCGGGTGGCACCGCTCCTCCTGACCGACCCGCCTCTCAGACCCCGCTACCGCCCACCCTGCTGGCGCGCGCCAGCGCGGTGACGGGTCTCTTCGTCGTCCCTGGGACGACCCTGCACCCGACCCCCGACAACCGGCGTCGACGCGAAAAAAGAATCAGAGGATTAATCAGAAAAGCATGTGGCACGAACGCCATATGTGTCTAAGCTGTGCATGCGGACAGGCCGGGGGAACGGTTCACTCCGACGAAAGGTCACTCGATGTCACGACTCCACCGACCCCTGCTGCGGCGCGCCTCCGCGGCGCTGGCCGTGGTCGCGACCGCTGCGGCGGCCACCCTAATCACCCTCCCCGCCGGCGCGCTCCCCGCGACGGCCGCCACCACGAACCCACCGCTCACCGACCCCGCTGCCGTCATCGGGCGGGTCGCGCCCGAGCTGCTCGGTGAGACGAGCCGCCCGCCGACGACCGCCGAGGCCGACGCCATCGCGGCCGAGCAGGGAGCCCGCCCGTTCGAGCTGCGGCTCTCGACCGGCGACGGCGCCCCCGTCGTCGACCTCTCGCCCCCGCAGACGGAGGGTGCCGGCCTCCCGATCTCCCTCTCCATCGACGACGCGCGCGGCCCGGCGACACGGGGCCCGGGCGACGCGGGCATCGACTCGTTCGCGATCGGCCAGAGCGCCGCCGCCTACGTGCAGCCGCTGATGAACGGCGTGCGCCTGCTGACCGCCCTCACCGGCCCCGCCGCGGGAGGCGACTTCGACTACACGTTCGACCTCCCCGACGGCGCCACCCGCACCGAGCTCCCCGACGGTGACACCCTCCTCGCCGACGCCGCCCACCACTACATCGGCACCCTCGCCGCCCCCTGGGCTCGTGACGCGGCCGGCCGCGACCTCCCGACCCGCTACGAGTGGACGGGGAACACCCTCACCCAGCACGTCGACCTCGACGCGCAGACGGCCTATCCGGTGCTGCTCGACCCCAACTGGTACTACTCCTACGACTTCTCGGCCGCGCTCCCGCTCTACAGCGCGCGCTACCCGAAGGCCACCGAGCTCGCCGCCAGCCACCTCCTCCACAATTGCTTCAACTGCTCCTTCCCGATCTTCGGCGCCCCGCGCGGCTACCCCGTCGACGGCCAGGTGCTCAACCTCAACGCGAGCCCTTTCTCACTGCGGGCCTTCGCCGCCCCGGTCAAGGTGCAGACGGCCAACGGCGGCGCGATGCAGTTCGTCGCCCTCCCGGGTCACTTCGACGGAGCCGGCTCGCTCATCACCTTCTCCTGGTACAACGACCCGAGCGGCTACCTTCATCTCTATGTGCACGCGATGGTCAAGGTCGACAACGGTCCGACGGTGAACATTGCCAACTCCCACGTCGCCGCCGCGAACTGGATGCTCTTCTGGCAGCGTGTCGCCGACCACGCCGGCGCCTCGGGCGGCGGCGGTGTGTGAGCTCGTCTGAGGCGCAGCGCCCGGGCATCGCATCGCGCGGTGCCCGGGCGCCCGCCGCGTTCTTCGCCCTGCTCGCGATCGCGGGCGGGATCGTGGAAGGTGCCTTCTTCGGGTCGTTCTTCGCTCTCATCGCCTTCCTGCCTCCACAGCTCTTCGACCCGTCGAGCGCCGGCGGCACCGGGTCGGCTGGGCTGACATCCACCGCGATGCTGATCGGCGCGGCCGTCGGAGCCGTCTCGGGCGGCTTCCTCGCGGTGCCGGCCGCGCTCGGGCTGCTGCTCGCCTGGGCGCTCCGGCTCGCGGCGCCGTGGGCGGTCGCGCTGGCGTCCGCGGGGCTGGTGCTCGGGCTCTGGGTCTACCTGTTCGTGCTCTTCCCGCCGGATGCGCAGCTGATCGCCCTGGCGTCGGCCGCCCTCCTGCACGCCGTGGCCGGGCTCGTGGTGATCGACGGCCTCGGGTGGCCGTGGCCCGACGCACAGGGGCGGGGGAGCATCCGGTAACACGGGCGAAACGGGGCGACCGGTAGCGTCGTCGTATGAGCGGCACCACCGGGGGCACCGAGCAGGGCGACGCGGCCGTCGCGGCCGGGCTCGACGCCCTGCTCGCGGGCACCGTGGCGGCCCTGAAGCGAGCGGATGCGCGCACCGAGGCCCTGGCCCGCTTCGACGAGCGGCGCGCGATCCTCGGCATCCGGCGGGGCCCCGTGATGACGCCGCTCGGTCGCGTCTGGCGGCTCGGCGTGCTCCTGCTCGACACGGATGCGCGGCTGCACGGCGTCGGCCGGGTCACCCGCGCGATCGAACCCGGCCGCGTCACGAACCAGAACCCCCGGGCGGAAGAACGCCGCGACTACCGGCGTGCCGCCCACGGACGCTTCGCCGAGGGCGACACCGTCAACTTCGACACCGTGGCGCTCGCCCTCGATCCGCCGACCCTCCGCGCGCAGGCGGCGGCGGTGCAGGCGGGCGACCGCACGCCGCTCGTGATTATGCGGGGAGACACCGTCGCGGTGCGCTGGAACGCGCAGCCCGGCGAGAACGCCTTCACCGCGCTCGGCCCCTACCTCGCCGAACGCGCCGAGCTGCTCACCGCGCCCCCGCCCTGACCCGACCCCGAGACGAACACGAGGAGCCCCATGGAACCGCACCGCACCCGGCCGTCGCATCCGTTCGCCGTCCGTCCACCTTCGGTTCACCGCGCGGTACCCGGCGGAACCTACGCTCCGACGATCACCGCCACCGCAGCCACGACCGACACCTCCGGCACGACCGCCACCGCAACAACGGCCGACACCGCCGGCCAGAACCCCGCCCGACCCCGAAGGAGCCCCCGCGCATGATCGACCGCGTCGACCCCTTCATCGGCACCGAGGCCACCGCCCTCCCGCCCCAGACCGGCCTCGCCGCCACCTGGTGGTGGCCGAAGCCGCAGATCGGCAACACCCACCCGGGCGCGACCTACCCGCTCGGCATGGTCTCGGCCTGCGCCTACTCGGGCGGCTACCCCACGGGCTACGGCCGCTACGACCTGAGCCTCGAGGGCATCCCGAGCACGATCCACGACACCCTCCTGGCCAGCGGCTTCACGCACTTCCAGCAGTCGGGCACCGGCGCCATCCGCAAGTACTACAACTACTTCCGCGTCACGCCGATGGTCGAGCCGCTCGACGTGCTCGGCCGCAGCTGGGACATCACCGAGGAGAGCGCGAGCCCCGGCTACTACTCCGCCACCCTCGACTCGGGCGTCACCGCCGAGATCACGGTCGGGCCGAAGAGCGCCGTGCACCGGTACACCTTCCCGCGGCACTCGAACGCCCGCGTCGTGATCGACTTCTCGCTCGGTGGTCTCGGCATCCCCTACGGCGCGACCATCCCGCTGCGCGCGAACCTCGAGACCCTGGAGCCCGGGGTCGCCCGCGGCGAGATCGTCGCCGAGGGCGCGCCGATCGCGGTGCACATCGAGTGCGACACCCCGCAGTGGCGGCAGATGCTCTGGTACGACCGGCGCCTGATGCCGGGCGGAACGAAGCTGGCGCTCGACCATATCCGGCCGACGACGCTGCGCCCGTTCGGCCTGATGTGGGCGGGCCCGAGCGAGCCGGGCCAGACCATCGAGCTGCGCATCGGCTTCTCGCTGCGCGGCGTCGAGCAGGCCGAGCGCAACCTCCGCGCCGACTGCGGACCGGGCCCCGGCCGGTTCGAGGCGCGCCGGGAGCGCACCCGCAAGACCTGGCGCAAGCACCTCAAGACGATCTCGGTCGAGACGCCGAGCCCCGAGCGCAAGACGGTGTTCTCGACCGCGCTCTACCACTCCCTGATCAAGCCCTGCTTCGCCGACTCCGAGAGCCCGTTCTGGCCGAGCGAGGGGCCGTTCGCCTTCGACCTCTCGACGATGTGGGACATCTACCGCACCCAGCTGCCCCTGCTGATCACGCTCTTCCCCGACAAGGCGGTCGAGCTGGCCAACGCGCTGCTGACGATCTGCGAGGAGGAGGGCAACTTCCCGATCGGCTACCGGCTCGCCCGCGGCGGCGACCGCTTCTCGCGCCAGGGCAGCGCGCTCGCGCACACCTTCCTGGCCGAGCTCTGCCAGGCCGGGCTCCCCGGCATCGACTGGGAGTGGGCGCTCGTGCACATGAGCGACGACCTGCGCCGCACCTACGGCGAGGAGTTCCTGCTGCGCGGGGAGGCGCATCCGATCAGCCACACCCTCGACCTGGCGTTCGGCTACTGGTGCACCGCCAAGGTCGCCCGGCACGTCGGAGACACCGCGCTCGCGGCGCAGTTCGAGGCGCTCGCCGCCCGGTGGATCAACGCCTACGACCCCACCTCGGGCCTGCTGAAGGACTCGACCTACTACGAGGGCAGCCGCTACAACTACTCGTTCCGGCTGCAGCACGACATGGCCGGGCGCATCGAGGTGAGCGGCGGCCGCGACCGCTTCGTCGAGCAGCTCGACGCCTTCTTCGGCTACGGCGCCGAGCCTGTGGTGCAGCCGGGCAACAAGCCCGACGCCCAGGAGCTGCTCGCGGGCTACGTGCTGGGCCGCTTCGAGGGGCTCAACAACGAGCCCGACATGGAGGCGCCCTGGGCCTACCACTACGCCGGCCGCCCCGACCGCACCGCCGAGATCGTGCAGAACATCGTGCACCAGCAGTTCGGCACGGGCCGCGGCGGCCTGCCGGGCAACGACGACTCGGGCGGGCTCAGCTCGTGGTTCGTCTGGGCGTCGCTCGGGGTGTTCCCGGTCGCCGGGCAGAACCTCTTCCTGGTGAACGCGCCGTCGTTCCGCGAGTCGACGGTGGCGGTGGCCGGGGGAGACTTCGCCATCCGCACCGAGAACTTCGTCGAGCCCGTCGCGGGCGGGCCGGTGCAGTACGTGCAGCGGATGTGGCTGAACGGGCATCCGCTCGAGCGCAGCTGGCTGACGGGCGACGAGTGGCACCGCGGCGGGCAGCTGGTCGTCGAGCTCGGGCCCACCCCGAGCGACTGGGGCACGCGCGACGTGCCGCCCTCGCACCCGGTCGCGGCGGGTGCCTCGGGGCCGACCTCGGCCGAGGCGGGGGCGGCGGCCGCCTTCGCGACGGCGCAGCAGGTGGCGTCGCTCGTGGCCGAGGCCCTGCAGACCGAGCCCTCCGCCCAGCCGGAGCAGCCTACGCCGCGTGAGGTTCCGGATGCTCCGCCCGCCGCCTCCCCGGAGGACACCCTCCAGCTCCCTACCGGTGCGGTCGAGACCGAATCCGAACCCGACCTCGACGACGAACGACCCACCCCACCGACCCCGGCCGAACCGGCCACCCCCTCGAGCACCGAGCAGCAGCCGGGCGCCGCCCGCACGACAGGAGACACCCCATGAACCCCATCCGAAACCGCCTGGTCATCGTGGTGCGCGCCGATCCGGTGATCTGCGGACACTCGGTCGAGGGCCGCAACCTCGCCGAGACCGCCCTCACCCGCGGCTTCGACGAGGTGCGCATCGTCACCTGGCCGATCGACCGCCTCGAGGCGGCGGGCCTGCCGCTCAAGCCGCTGGACTCGATGCTGCCCTACAGCGACGGCATCATCGTCGAGCGCCCGGCCCCGGTCGGCGACTACAAGGTGCCCGACGGCCGCTACCTCGCCGGCATCACGGGACGCCTCGTCGAGCTGTTCACCGACGGCGTGCCCACGGTCGCGCTCTCGCTCTACCTCAGCCCGCACACCATCGCGGTGGCCGACGCCGTGCGCGCCGCCTGGGGCACGGGCCTGCCGGTGAACGTCACCACCATCGCCGAGGCGGTCGGCAGCGACGTCACGAACGTGGTGCGCACCGCGGTCGAGGAGGGCCGGCTCGGGGCGGCCGCGCACATCCTCTCCTCCTACCTCTCGCAGGACCACTGCGTCGCCGTCTCCGAGTACACCCGCGACCTCATCGTCAGCGAGGCCGAGCGGGTCGACGAGCAGCACGGCACCCGCTTCGCCGACCAGTGCCGGGAGCGCATCGAGGTGTCCTACCCCGCGATCGACGCCGCCCAGTACCTCGACCTCGACCCGGGGGCGAAGGCCGCCGAGCTCGAGTCGCGGGGGCTCGTCGACGACGGCTACCTGCTGTTCCTCTCGCGGCTCACCGACGCGAAGGGCGTCGACGACCTGATCGCCGGCTTCGAACGCAGCGAGGTCGGTCGCACCACCGAGCTGCCCCTGATGATCGCGGGCCGGGGGCCCCAGGCCGAGGCCTTGCAGGAGCTGGCGGCGGCCTCGCCGCTGGCCCACCGCATCCGTTTTCTCGACGATGTGGGCGACGCCGAGAAGCCGTACCTGATGGCCGGATGCGCGGCCTTCGTGCTGCCGTCGAAGCCCCGCCCCGAGTTCGTCGAGACCTTCGGCATCGCCCTGGCCGAGAAGATGCTGGCGGGCGGCGGCCCTGTGATCACGACCCTCACCGGAGGCATCGGCGAGGCCATCGGCGACCACGCGATCGTCGTGCCCGTGAACGACCCCGACGCGGTGGCCGCGGCCATCGACCGGGCCGTGCTGCACACGACCCCGGAGCAGCGGCGGCAGTGGGCCGACGAGGCGCGGGAGTACGCGCTGCAGTTCGACCGCCACGCGGTCTTCGACAAGCTCTTCGCCCGCTTCCCCCGCCCCGAGGAGGTCTCGGCCTAGCGCAGAGCGGTCGACCCGTCGGAAAACGCCCTCTCAAGGCTCTGAGAGGGCGTTTTCCGACGGGTCGACGGAGGGAGCGGGCGGGTCAGGCCTCGGGGCGCACGACCGTGGTCTCGAGGGGGATCTCCTTGACGAAGCAGAGCAGGAGGGCCGCCACGAGCATCAGCGGCACCAGGTAGAGGTACACGGGGCTGAGCGCGTTCGAGTAGGCCTCGACGATGATCGTGTGAACCTCGGGCGGCAGCGCGTTGATGGCGGCCGGGGTGAGCGCGTTGGTGTCGGTCGGCAGCGCGCCGGCTCCGCCGCCGAGCTGGGCGGCCGAGGACGCGAGCTGTTCGGTGAGCCGGGCGACGAACAGCGAGCCGACGACGGCGGAGCCGAGCGAGGCGCCGATCTCGCGGAAGAAGTTGTTGCCCGCGGTGGCCGTTCCGACCATCGAGTGCGGCACCGAGTTCTGCACGATCAGCACGAGCACCTGCATCGCGAGTCCGATGCCGAGGCCGAGGATCGCGAGGTACACCAGCACCAGGCCGAGCGGGGTGTCGGCGCGCATGGTCGAGAACAGCACCAGGGCGCCGGCGACGACGAGTGAGCCGACGATGGGCATCCACTTGTAGCGGCCCGTCTTGGAGATCAGGAAGCCGCCGCCGATGCCGGTGACGAGGAGGCCCGCGAGCATCGGCAGCAGCATGAAGCCCGAGACTGTCGCGTTGACGTTATTCACGATCTGCAGGAACGTCGGCATGTAGCCGATGGCGCCGAACATCGAGATGCCGATCGCGAGCCCGCCGAGGGTGGTGAGGGTGAAGTTGCGGTTGGCGAACAGCGACATCGGGATGACCGGCTCGGAGCTCTTCCGCTCGATCAGCACGAAGGCGACCGCCGCGACGACCGTGGCGATGATCAGGCCGATGATCTCGGGGGAGTTCCACTCGAACTCGGTGCCGCCCCAGGAGGCGGTGAGCACGAGTGCCGACGCCGCGATGGCGAGGGTGACCATGCCGGCGACGTCGATCTTCGGGCGGGCGGCGCGGTTCAGCTTCGGCAGCTTGATCAGGGCGACGGCCGCGACGATGGCGGCGATGCCGAGGGGGACGTTGATCCAGAAGGCGTAGCGCCAGCTGAGGGTGTCGGTGAACAGGCCGCCGAGCAGCGGGCCGGCGACGGAGGAGAGGCCGAAGACGGCGCCGATGAAGCCCATGTACTTGCCGCGGTCGCGGGCGGGGATGACGTCGGCGATGATCGCCTGCGAGAGGATCATCAGCCCGCCGCCGCCGAGGCCCTGGATGAACCGGCCGGCGATCAGCCACTCCATCGACATGGCGAAGCCGCCGATCGCGGAGCCGAAGACGAAGATGCTGAGCGCGATGACGAACAGCGACTTGCGGCCGATCAGGTCGCCGACCTTGCCGTAGACGGGCATCACGATGGTGGAGGCGAGGATGTAGGCGGTCGCCACCCAGAGCATGTGGTTGACGCCGTCGAGCTCGCCGACGATCGTCGGCAGGGCGGTGCCGAGGATGGTCTGGTCGAGCGCCGAGAGCAGCATCGCCACGAGCAGGGCGGCGAAGATCAGGTTGACGCGGCGCTTGGTGAGCCCGGTGGACGCGGCGGGGTCGGGGGCGGCGGGCGCGGAGGCGGGGACGGCGGCGCCGTTCACGTCGGGGTTGGCGGTCATGAGGTCCTCGGGGTCGTGGTGGCTTCGGAGAGCGGGTCGGACAGAGCGGGGGTCGAGCAAGATGGGGCGGTCGAGCGAGGTGCGGCGGTCGAGCGAGGTGGGGCGGGAGCGAGGTGGGGCGGTCGAGCGAGATGGGCGGGCGCGCGTCAGGCGTCGCGGGCGACGGCGCGGAGGGTGCGGAAGGCGGCGCCGATGTGGTCGGCGACGGGGGCGCGCGAGCCGGCGTCGCGGCTCCAGCTCTGCATCGCGAGCCGCAGCACCGCGCCGAGCAGCGTGACGACCGCCCAGGCGTGGTCCTCCCGCTCGGCCTCGGGCACGACGTCCTGCGCGTCGAGCAGCCGGCGCGTCACGGCGACGAGGTCGGCCTCGATGTCGCCCATGGTCTGGAAGTCGCGGGCGAGCAGGTGCGGGTTCTCGATCAGCACGTGCCGCTTCTTGGCCTGGAACTCGGCGCTGCCGAGCTCCAGCGAGCCGAGCTCCTGCACGACGGCGTCGAGCAGCGTCTCGACCACCGAGCGGCCGGGCCGAGGCAGCACGTCGAGGAACCGCGAGCGCGGGATGGCCCGCGACACACCGAGCACCGCGTCCTCCTTGCTCGCGTAGTAGTTGAAGAAGGTGCGGCTGGTGACGTCGGCCCGTGCGCTGATCGCCTCGATCGTGACCTCGGCGAGCGACTGCTCGGCCGCCAGCTCGACGGCCGCGACCTCGATCGCCCGTGCCGTCTCGCGCTTCTTGCGCTCGCGCAGCCCGGGCGGGGCCGGCGGGGAGTCGATCGTCATGCGGCAATAGTTGCACACGCTAAAACTTTTCGCAACGCGAAAGAAAGCGGCCCTCGAGGTGTCGCCGTACTGTCGAGGGGATGGATGCGTGCTCCCGGCTCTGCTCACTCGTCGCGGCGATCGACGAGGGTGCCCCGGCGCGCTGGTCGACCCGTCGCTTCCTCGTCGAGATCGGTCGGGCCGGGGCCGGTGTGAGGCTCGGTCCGCTCTGGATGCTCGACGCGGCGACCGGGGGCCGCAACGTCATCCGGGGCCGCGGCTTCGCCCCGGAGTACGACGACGCCACCCGCGGGCAGGCGCGGCACTTCGCGGGGATCGTGGCGGTGGCAGCACGGGTGGGGCCGGGCGCGGCGCGCTGGGCGAGCATCCGGATCGGGGGCGACCGGCCCGATTCCGCCGACGGGCGGCTGACGGATGCGGCGGTCGAGTTCACCCGCCTGCTGTGGTCGGGCGGGCTCCCGCGCTCCGAGGCGGCCGACTGGCTGCGCGAGCGGCTCTGCGCCTGAGCCCGCGAACGATTAAGCTGGGGTCGAGGAGGCGCACCATGGCACGGCGGCGAGCGAAGAGACCTCGCTGGCTGGCGAGCGGTGAGCCGATCGCACCCCCCGAGCCGCTGTCGGCCGACGAGATCGACGCGGCCATCGCCGACGGGCTGCTGATCGCCCGGTTTTCGGCCGTGCTGGCGCTGAAGAACCGGCTGATCGTCTCGGCGCTCCGCGACGACGAGTCGTTCGACCGCGACCGGGCCGCCCGGGCTGCACGGGAGGTGCTCGAGGAGCTCGCCGAGGAGCAGGAGAACAATCTCGAGCACGCCCTCGAGGTGATCGAGGAGGCGCAGAGCGACCGCGGGGTCGCCCGGCACCAGCACGACTACAAGGCGCGCGACCTCGAGCTGCTGTCGGCGCGGCGTCGGGTCTACCGCGACGTGGCCGAGAGCATCCGTCGTGACGCCGCCGACGACGTCGCCGTGGCGCTGCTCGTCGACGACGCCCGCAAGCGGACGTGGGAGGAGATCTCGCGCGAGATCGAGGCGCGGCTCGACCAGGTTCGGGCCTCGTCGAACCTCGTGGTCGACGAGGAGTACCGCCGGCACCGCGCCGAGCGCATGCGGCGGGTGCGCGAGTTCGACCTCTGGGAGCTCGAGGACAGCCGGGCCCTCAAGGCGCGCCGCCGGCGCTGAGCCCCGCCCCGCACCCGGCCCCCGCCGCTGACCCCTGCCCCGCACCCGGCCCCCGCCGGAGTAGGTTCGTCCTCGGGAGGTCGAGCCGTGCCGGATGATGTCGCCGAAGCCATACGCTCCTACGGCGACGCCCTCACGCCGTCGTCGATCGTGGTCGACGAGACGCGGCTGCTGCGATCCCACGTCGGCGGCGCGCTGCTGCACAGTCCGCGGGTGCGCCGCATCCTCGACACCGGATCGTTCGCGCACGGCACCGCGGTGGCCGGCCGCAGCCGCCTCGACTGCCTGGTCGTGCTCGATGGCCCGAAGCCCCGCACCCTCGCCAAGGCGATCGACACCCTGCGCGCCGCCCTCGTCGAGGGGGCCGGGTCGACCGGCGCCCCGGCGTCGGCGCTCGGCGTCTTCGCCTCCCGCCTCGAGAACGGCGACTCGCTCGTGATCGACCGACCCGGCACGGCCGGCCTCCGACTGATCCCCTCCTACGAGGCGAAAGACGCCGGAACCGTCGACACCGTCTGGGTGCCCGACGCGGCGCACCGCTGGGTGCCGCACCTGCCCGGGTCACGGGAGCTGCTGCTGTCCCGCATCGACGACGACGGGGCGCTCCGGGCGCTGATCCGGCTGCTGATCGCGTGGAAGCACGAGCACGGCATCGGCATCACCTCCTACTACCTCGAGACCATCGCCCTGCGGCAGGCGCTGCAGCAGCGCTCCTTCAGCCTGCTCTGGGACGTCTGCTGGGTCTGGGAGCGGCTCGCCAACGACGGCCTGCTGCCGCTGCCCGATCTCACGAGCCCCACCGGCACCCAGCGGGTGCTGCCCAAGGCCTCGCTGGCGCGGTCGATCGAGGAGCAGTTCGCCGTCGAGCGGGCGGCCTCCACCGCACGCGGGGCGATCAACGCCTACATGGACGGCGACTCCGCGCAGGTGGCCCGCTGCCTCCGCGCCCTCTTCGGCCCCGCGTTCCCGGGGGTGGGGGAGTAGCGACCCCCCTGGTACGGTCTCGGAGATGACCGCACCCCGAGCAGCGCTCGTCTACAACCCCATCAAAGTCGACCTCGACGCCCTGAAGGCCGCCGTCGCGGCCGAGGAGGCCGAGGCGGGCTGGGCCGAGACCCTGTGGCTCGAGACCTCCGTCGACGACCCCGGTCAGGGCCCCGCGAAGAAGGCGCTCGACGAGGGCGTCGACCTCGTGATCGCCGCCGGGGGCGACGGCACCGTGCGCGCGGTCGCCGAGGTGCTCGGCGGCACGGGGGTGCCGCTCGGGCTGCTCCCGTCCGGCACGGGCAACCTGCTCGCGCGGAACCTCGACCTCACGCTCGACGACGTCGAGAACGCGCTGCAGACGGCCTTCCGCGGCACCGAGCGGGCCATCGATCTGGGGCTGGTGCGCATCCGTCACGAGGACGAGAAGGTCACCCAGCACGCCTACCTCGTGATGGTCGGGCTCGGCCTCGACGCGAAGATGCTCGCCGCCACCGACGACGAGCTGAAGGCGAAGGTCGGCTGGCTGGCCTACGCGAAGGCGATCGCCACCGTGCTCCGCGACAAGAACCAGCTGCGGCTGCGCTACAGCCTCGACGGCAAGGCGCCGCGGAGCGTCCGGGCGCACACGATCATGGTGGGCAACTGCGGGTCGCTGCCGGCGAACATCCTGCTGCTGCCCGACGCCGCGGTCGACGACGGCCTGTTCGACATCGTGCTGCTGCGACCGGAGGGCTTCTTCGGCTGGCTGCAGATCATGGGCAAGATCTTCTGGGAGAACGGCGTGCTGCGGCGCACGGCCGTTGGCCGCCGACTGATGGGCTCGGCCCGCGAGGTGCGGGCGCTCAACTACCTGCGCGGCAAGGAGCTCGTGCTGCGCCTGCGACGGCCCGAGGAGATCGAGCTCGACGGCGACGGCTTCGGCACCGCGATCGCCATGAAGACCTGGATCGACCCCGGCGCCCTGCGCGTCAAGGTGCCGCAGAACGAACAGTGAGTGCTACACCAGTCGAATCTTTCTGACAAGCCCGTATAACCTGACGAACTTATTGCTAGTCTCTCTAATAATCAGTCGGCGTTACACGGGAAGGCTTCGTCATGGCACTGCTCACGAACATCACCGCAGTGCGGGCACCGCGCATCGAGGAGTCCGCCACCGTCACGCCGATCGCCGCACCGCTCAGCTGGGCCACCCCCGAGTCGAAGCTCTGGATCGCCTCGCGCAACGGGGAGTACGCCGGAATGATCGAGTACACCGAGGGCCACTTCCTGGCCACGGGTGCCACCGGCTTCGACCTCGGCGGCTTCAGCGACCTCGGCCAGGCCATGGCTGCCGTCGACCGCGGCCCGATCGCCGGGCGTCTGCCCGTCGGCGTGCTGTCGAACGTCGCCATCGTCTCGGCGGTCGTGGCGCTCTCGATGGTGGGCATGGGCCTCACCGTCATCGCCGCCTGACCCCCATCCCACGGTGCTGACGGCGGGGGTCGACCTCGCGGCTGAGACCGCCGGCACCGCCCTCGCCACCGTCCAGTGGTCGTCGTCGGCGGCCGTGCTGCGCTCGCTCGAGAAGGCTGTTCCGGATGCTCGGATCGCCGCCGTGGCCGAGACCGCCGTGTCGACGGGCATCGACTGCGCCTTCGGCTGGCCCGACGAGTTCGTCGCCTTCGTCGCGGCCCACGCCCGGGGCGAACGGATCGCCGGCGAGCTCGCCGGCATGCCCTGGCGCCGCACCCTCGCCTATCGCGAGACCGACCGAGTGACGCGCGAGGTCACCGGCCGCTGGCCGCTCAGCGTCTCGACCGACCGCCTCGGCCTGACCGCCATGCACTGCGCGGCCCTGCTCGAGGGCATCGCCGATCGGATCGGCCCGGTCGACCGCTCGGGCGCGGGCCCCGTCGCCGAGGTGTATCCGGGGGCGTCGCTGCGGCTCTGGGGCTTCGACACGCGGGGCTACAAGACCGACGCCGCGGTGCGGGCCGGCCTCCTGGCCCGGTTCGGCGAGCGGATGCCCTGGCTCGACCTCGGGTCGTTCGCCGACCTCATGGTCGCCGACGACGACGCGTTCGACGCCGTGGTGGCGGCGCTCGTCGCCCGGGCGCACGCGCTCGGACTCACGCCCCCGCCGCCCGCCGAGCACCTCGACCGCGCGCGCCGCGAGGGCTGGATCGCCCTTCCGCCCCGCGAGCTCGCCGCGATCGCGCCGCGCCCGGCGCCGTGACGACCGCTCAGAGCGCCCGGCGCTCCGCCTTCTTCAGCCGGGGCCGCCGCGCGTAGTCCCGCGCCCGCCCGCTCGACAGCGCGATCAGGATCAGGATGTCGAGCGACACCCCGATCAGGTTCGTGCCGAGCGTGATCTGCGCGCCACCCAGGTGGTCGATCAGCGCGATCACGATGTTGATGGTGCTGAACAGCATCACGAGCACGCGGGCCACGTTGCTGCCGAAGAACATCAGCACCCCGAACAGCAGCTGCGCCAGACCGAACAGCGCCGAGATCACGACGACGCCCCAGAGCACCACCTCCCGCGCATCCACCCCCGCCGGCAGCACGTCGTCGGAGTCGATCGAGATCAGGTCGCGCACGCCCTGCCAGTCGAACACCACGGCGGCGATGACGAACAGCGGCGAGAACGCCCGCAGCACCACCACGGCCGCACCGAACACGATCTGCGCCGGGCGCCGCACCGTCTTGTCGGGCACGGGAGAGGCGTTCGGGCCGACGTGCGGCGTCGGCACCGGCGCGTGCGTCTGGGCGGCGGCCTCCGCGGTCGGCGTCACCGCCCGCAGGTCGATCACGGGTAGGTCGCCGTCGGTGACGATGGCGTCGCCGCCGCCGTTCCGCGAGTGGTAGCCGGTCGCGAAGTCCTTCAAGAGGTCGATCTCGGCCGCCGGCACCGACTGCTCGATCGTGGCGACGATGTGGTCGCGCTCGACGTCGGTGTTCTCGTCGATCTTGTGCGTGACCTGCAGCGTGAACAGCGAGAAGCCGACCGCTCGGTCGTAGGTGCCGGCCGCGAGCCAGTCGGTCGAGTGCCCGCCGGGCAGCAGCCAGTCGTCGGGGCAGCGCCAGAACCGCACGTGGTGGCGCTTGGACGGGTTGCCCTTCACCTCCTGCTGGTAGGCGAAGTCCTGGTTGCGGCCGAACAGCATCAGCGGGCTGACGGGCGCCTCGTCGTAGCTCCGGCGGAGCACGGTGGAGCGCACGATCCGCAGGCCGCTGCGCAGGCTCAGGTCGTCGGCGCGGGTCCAGCCCGCGGCCCTCATCGCCGTGTGCAGCTGCTCCTCGGCGCCGAGCAGGCCGAGGTTCACCGGGTCGCCGAGCAGCCCGTCGCTCGTGCGGGTGCGGCCGATGAAGTAGTTCGGCACGTAGATGTTGGTCAGGATGCGGTGCAGCCGCGGCAGCGCGATGTAGGCCACGAGCACCCAGAACACGAGGTAGAACCAGACCTGCGCCCAGCCCGACTCGAAGCCCTGGGTGAGCACCAGGTAGGCCAGCCAGACCGAGGCCGCTCCGGCGATGACGAAGAAGAGGTTGTCGAGCACCGCGTTGATCGAGAAGCGACGCAGCCGGGTGCGCGGGCCGTGACCTGGAACGCGCTCGCCCACGGCGGCGGGGGCCGGCGTCTCGGGCATGTCCCCACGATAGCGGCCCGCCGTGTCACGCCGTGCGGCGGTTCGCCGACGGGATGCGGCGGCCGCGCATCCGCTCGGATGCGCACCCGCCCAAATGCGCATCCGCTCAGATCGGGCGGGCGATCGTGACGCGGGTCAGGTACGGCAGCGGGTAGCGGTCGAGGCCGGCGAGGTCGGGGTGGGTGTCGAGCAGCTCGTCGAGGGCGGCGAGCAGCTCGGCCCGGGCCGGCTCGTCGAGCGCGATGACGCTGCTGCGGGAGCTGACGAGGGAGTGCAGGGCGGCGCGGTCGAGCTCGTTGGTCCAGCGGAACTCGGCGTAGGCGTCGCGGCGCAGCGGCTCGGCCACCGGGGGAGCGGACGTCTCGTACTCGTCGGCGATCGAGGCGCCGATCACCGCGGTCAGGCGCCGCACCCAGTCGACCTCCTCGTCGCGCACGTTCCAGACCAGCGCCAGCACGCCACCCGGCCGCAGCACCCGCGCGGCCTCCCGCGACGCCGCCCCGACGTCGACCCAGTGCCACGACTGGGCGTAGGTGACCACGTCGGCCGAGTCCTCGCCGAGCGGCAGCTGCTCGCCGGTGCCCTCGACGGCGACCACCGTCGGCAGCTTGGCGGCCAGCCGGGCGCGCATCAGCTCGTCGGGCTCGACGGCGGTGACGGATGCGCTGCGGCCCACCAGCGACGCCGTGAACTTGCCCGTCCCGGCTCCCACGTCGACCACGTCGGGCCGGGCGTCGTCGTCGGTGGCGGCGCGGGACAGCAGCCACTCCACCGCGTCGTCAGGATAGCCCGGTCGGCCGGCGTCGTAGGCGGCGGCCTCGGTGCCGAAACTCAGTGCGTACTGCGGATCCTTCGCCATGCGACCATCCTCGCACCGCAGGCTCGGCGGGCGGGTAGTCTCGTGCGAGCAGGCACGGGCTGCGAGCCGGCACGAGCCGCGCGGGGACGGGGGACGACGTGGTGGGATGGCGGGCCGGAGCGGTCGCGATGCTGCTCGTCGCGGCCGTCGTGGGCACGGCCTCGGTCGCCTCGGCGTCCGCGCTGCCGGCGGGCGCGGCCTCCGCACTGCCGGGTGACACCGCCCCGACGTCGTCACCGCGCCACAGCGGCACCGCGGGCCCCGGCCCCATCGGATCGGGGGAGACCATGTCACCGCTGCCCGCCACTCCGCAGAGCGACCCGGCCACGCCGCCGCCCGCGTCGGCATCCGGAACCGCCCCGGACGCCTCGGCCCCGGCAGCCCCGCCCGCTGTGCCGCTCGCGGGCGACCTCGCAGCCACCCTGCCCGGCCCGCTGCACACCGACGGCGGCCGCATCGTCACCGCCGACGGCAGCACCTACGTGATCAAGGGCATCTCGTGGTTCGGCATGGAGACCACCAACTGCGCCCCGCACGGCCTCTGGTCGATCAGCCTCGACGCCGGGCTGGCGCAGATCGCGTCGCTGGGGTTCAACACGATCCGGCTGCCGTTCTCGAACGAGTGCCTCGCGCAGTCCGTGACGACCTCGATCAACGCCTTCGAGAATCCGACCCTCGTCGACCTCACGCCGCTCGAGCTGATGGACGCCATCGTGCAGGCGGCGAAGTCCTACGGCCTGAACGTCATCCTCGACCGGCACCGGCCCGATTCGGCCGCGCAGTCCGACCTCTGGTACACCGAGCGCTTCCCCGAGGAGGCGTGGATCGCCGACTGGCAGATGCTCGCCGAGCGCTACCGCGGCGAGCCGTCGGTCATCGGGGTCGACCTGCACAACGAGCCGCACGGCGCAGCCTGCTGGGGCTGCGGAGACTCCTCGGTCGACTGGCGGGCCGCCGCCGAGCGCGCCGGGGACGCCGTGCTCGCCGTGAACCCCGAGCTGCTCGTCATCGTCGAGGGCGTCGAGCGGCAGGGCTCGGGCGGCACCACCTGGTGGGGCGGGGGTCTGGCGGATGCGGGCGGCGACCTCGTCTCGCTCGCCGTGCCCGACCGGGTCGTCTACTCGCCGCACGACTACCCGGCGTCGATCTACGCGCAGACCTGGTTCTCCGACCCGGCCTACCCGGCGAACCTGCCCGGCGTGTGGGACGCGAACTGGGGCTACCTCGCCCGCGAGGGCATCGCCCCGGTGCTCGTCGGCGAGTTCGGCTCGAAGCTGCAGACCACCAGCGACCGGCAATGGTTCGAGAACATCGTGTCCTACCTCGGCTCGACCGGCATCAGCTTCTCGTACTGGTCGTTCAACCCCAACAGCGGCGACACCGGCGGCATCGTGCAGGACGACTGGGTCACCCCGCAGGCCGAGAAGGTCGCCGCGCTCGGGCCGCTGCTCGGGGCGGGCACGACCGTCGCGCCGCACGCCGCGGCTCCGTCGGCGGGCGGGTCGTCGTCGCCCACGCCCACGTCTTCTCCCACTCCCACTCGTTCTCCGGCTCCGGATGCCCAGCCCGGCACCCCCGGCACCGCCACCCCCTCGGGCGCCGCTCCCGCCCGCCCCGCGACCCCCGGTGCCCGCATCGGCGGAACGGCCCGCGACGGCGCACCCGGACCGGTGACCGCCCCCGGCTCGCCCGCCCCCACTCCCACGCCGACCACGCCCGGATCGGCCTCCGCCGACGACCTCTCGGCCGCCTGGTCGCTGCAGAGCACCTGGGACGAGGGCTACGTCGCCGAGCTCAAGGTCACCAACACGGGCGGATCGTCCGGCTGGACGGCCTCCTGGTCCGACCCGGGCGCCACCGCCGTCGTGAACTCCTGGGGCATGCGCTGCGAGCTCGCCGCCGGCGTGATCACCTGCACGGGCGCCGACTGGGGCACCTACATCGCCCCGGGCCAGACCATCACGGTCGGCGCGCAGGTGCAGTCGACGTCGACCCCGGCGTCGCCCGAGGTCACGCTCACCGCGAAGTAGCTCGCGCCTCCGTCAGTCGGGCGACGACGCGCGAGGCGCGGGCCGTCAGGCGAGGCGGCGGGCGACCGCACGCGCGATCGGGTGCCGTGCCACGCGGGCGAGCGAGGTCTCGCCGCGGCAGAAGCGCGCGAACCAGCGCGCGCCCCACCGTGTCCGCAGCAGCGAGTGCACGAGGCCGCGCCGCGTCTCGAAGAAGCGCAGCAGTTCGGCACCCAGCACCTGCTCGGGTTCGAGCGCGCGGCGGATGCGCTCCGCGTAGGCGTCGAGGTCGGGCATCCGCTCGTCTGACCCGGACGCACCCCCTGCACCCGCCACCCCTGCTGCGCCGGCCGCAGGCGTCGCGACCGCCGCGGCCGCCGCCTCGCCCGCCCAGGTGCCGGAGCGGAGGGCGAACGAGATGCCCTCGCGGGTCCACGGTTCGAGGAGGCCGGCGGCGTCGCCCGCCACGAGCACGCGTCCGCGGCGCACGGGGGAGCCCGCCACCCGCCACTGCGTGAGGTGCCCCGAGGAGTGCAGCGTCTCGGCGTGCTCGAGTCCGAGGTGCCGGCGCCAGGCGGCGAGGTACTCGCGGGTCTCGTCGGGCCGGCCCTTCCGCTGGATGACTCCCACCGTCAGCGAGTCCCGCTTCGGGAACACCCAGGCGTAGCTGCCCGCCGCGCCGCCCCAGTCGAGGCGCACCCGGTCGCGCCAGGCGGTGGAGTCGGCGGGCATCGCGACCTCGTCCTCGAGCCCGAGGTCGACGCCGCCGATCTCGACGCCCACGTGCCGGGCGGTGCGTCCGCCGGTCCCGTCGGCGCCGATGACGACCCGCGCCGCCGCCGTCGCCGTGGCCGTGCGCACGAGCACCGGTCGGGCCGGGTCGTCATCCGCCTGGATCTCCCGCACCGCCACCCCGTCGACGAACACCGCCCCCGCCTCGGTCGCGGCCTCGACCAGCGCCTGATCGAACTCGGATCGCCGCACCATCGCGAGGTACGGCGACGGCCGCCGCAGCTCGAACGCCCGACCGAACCGCTCGGTCACGAGCGACGCCCGCACCCGCGATTCGATCGTGTGCCGGGCCGCCTCGGGCACGTACCGCAGCGACTCGCCGAGCAGCCCCCCGCCGCACGTCTTGTACCGCGGGAACGTCGCCCGATCGACCAGCAGAACGGATGCTCCGCCCTCCGCCGCGGCCCGCGCCGCACTCGCCCCGGCCGGCCCCGCGCCGATCACGATCACGTCCCACACGACGCGGTCGGCCGACCACTCGGGCGCAGACGCATCGTTCTCGGGCATGCCCCCGAGCCTACGTGCCCCGCGCCCCCTGCCAGGGGCCGGTGGTAGCGTCGGCGGCATGGTCGGGCTCGCGGACATCGCGCCGGAGGGCATCCTGCTCGCCGGTGCCGGCCGGGCGATCCTGCTGCAGATCGCGCTGCCCGGCGTGGGCTACGGAGTTGCGCGGCACAGTGACTTCGCGTCGCGGCCGATGAGCCGCCTGAACGCCACCCTCAGCTACGTCTACGCGCTCTCGAACGGCTCGGCCGACGACGTCCGCCGGATGCGCAAGGCCGTCAACCGGGCACACGCCCCGGTCGCGAACCCGCCGCGCGGCCCCGCGGCCGCCCGCCCGCCCGGCGCCGGCCGGCCCGGTGCCCAGCCCACGGACGACGCCACCGTCGCAGCCGTCGCATCCGTCGCCGACGCCGATACGCGGGACCACCGGACGTCGGGCGACCCGCGGTACGACGCGCGGGACCCCGAGCTGCAGCTGTGGGTGGCGGCCACGCTCTACGACACCGCGATCTCCGTGTACGAGCGGGTGTTCGGGCCGCTCGCCCCCGACGAGGCCGAGCGGGTCTACCGCGAGTACGCCGTGCTCGGCACCGCGTTGCAGATGCCGGCCGAGCTCTGGCCGGCCGACCGCGCGGCCTTCCGCGCGTACTGGCACGGGATGCTGCCGCGGCTTCGGGCCGACCCGCCGATCCGCGCGGTGGCGCGCGAGCTGCTGAAGGCCGAGAAGGCGGCGCTGCCCATCCGGGTGGTGATGCCGCTCGCCCGCTTCGCGACCATCGGCCTGCTGCCGCCGAGCGTCCGCCCCCTCTTCGGCTTCCGCTGGACCCCCGCCCAGCAGCACCGCCTCGACCGCCTCTTCCGCGTCATAGCCCCCGTCTACCGCCGCCTCCCGCGCCCCCTCCGCCACCTCCCGCAGCGCCGCTACCTCGCCACCCTGGCCCGCCGCTACCCCTGACCCCTGTGTGGAGCCTTACCGGCCGCGTCCGCACTCGCGGTGCCGGCACCCCCGGTGCCCGCACCCGCCATGTCTCCACCAGCCGTGCTCCGACCTGCGGCGCTCTCCTACCCGCGGCTCCTGCCACACGTCCATTCACCGAGCCCCACGTGGTAGCCCGCGGTTGCGGGCTGCTCGGACCGTTGCGCACGAGCCGCCTCGGCGGTGGCGTCCATCGGTGGAGGGGTCACAGCGATCGTCTCCTGCGAGACTCGCCGCGCGTTCATCTCACGCTCTGGCAGGGTCGGATCGATGGGGGTTGCGGTGGGGGTGGGCGGGACGCGCATCCGTCACCCACCCGCGGGCGAGGGCGGGACGCGCATCCGTCACCCGGCCGGGCGGGGCCGGCGACGGTCAGGGGCGGTGGGCGCCTGAGCGGGCGTGCCAGCGGCCGCGGTGGTGCTCGATGTCGATGGGGTGGGCGAAGGTGGCCGTGACGTTCGCCGTGGTGAGCACGTCGGTGGCCGGGCCGATCGCCGTGACGCGGCCGTGCGCGAGCAGCATCGCGTGGGACGTCGTGCTCGGCAGCTCCTCGAGGTGGTGCGTCACGAGCACCGAGGCGAGGCCGGGGTGCGTCTCGCGCACGCGGTCGAGGGTGTCGAGCAGCTGCTCGCGGGCGGCGACGTCGAGGCCGGTGGACGGCTCGTCGAGCAGGAGCAGCTGCGGATCCGTCATCAGCGCCCGCGCGATCAGGGTGCGGCCGCGTTCGCCCTGCGAGAGCGTGGTCCACGGCTCGGTGGCGCGGTCGGCGAGCCCGAGCAGCTCGATGAAGGCCTCGGCGCGGTCGCGATCATCCGCACTCGGTGCCCACCGCGGCACGATCTCGACCGAGCCGGTCAGCCCGGTGAGCACCACCTCGCGGATGCTCAGCCCCGACCCGAGCGGATGCCGCGGATTCACGTGCCCGATCGACCGCCGCAGCGCCTGGAGCTCGACGCGCCCGATGCGCTGCCCGAGCACGTGCACCTCTCCGCTCGACGGATGCTGCACCGCCCCCGCGAGGCTGAGGATCGTGCTCTTCCCGGCCCCGTTCGGCCCGATCAGCGCCCAGTGCTCGCCGGACCGCACCTCGAACGACACGTCATCCAACAGCACCCGCCCCTGCCGCACGAACCGCACCCCGCGGAACTCGAGCACCGCCGCACCCGCGCTCGCGGGCGCCTCGATGTCGGTTGGCGCACGCGTGGCGCCGACCGAGCCGCTATGCGCCTCGGTGGGCGTCTCGCGTGGTCGAACCCGCGCGCCGGGGTCGGGGGAGGAGGGTGGGACGCTCATCCGTCCATTCTCACCCGGGCCGGGGACGCAGGTGGTGCGCGCAGGCCGCGCGGTCGGCGGCGGGCGGCGCGGTCAGCGGCGGGACGCGTCCTTGACGCGGTCGACGAGGTCGCGCCAGGGGCCGTCGAGGTGCTGCTCGGGCACGCGGGCACCGTGCGAGACCTCGGGCTCGTCGGGCGCGTCGACGAGCACCCGGATCGTGTAGACGAAGCGGTCGGCACCGGATGCTCCGGCTCCGTCGGGCCCGGATGCTCCGCTATCGTCCGCCGGGTCGGGGGCGTCCCACGGACACGACTCCACGAGCGAGAGCCACGAGTCGACGTCGTTCTCCTCCGACGCCTCGATGCTCCACTTCGGCGACACGCCGGCGACGCCGCCCGACCGCGCCACCGTGATGCGCAGCTCGCGCCCACCACCACCAGCAGGCGCGGCGGCGGCGCCCGCGGGCTGCGGTGCTCGCGCGGGGTCGGCGGCGGATTCAGGCGGGGTCTGGTCGGTCATCGCTCCTCACGCCCACGGTAGCCCATGCCGTCACGATCGCGGCAGCCTCCGTGGAGTCGTCGCCGAAGCGCGAGCGAGCAGCCGACACGGTGGCTTCGGCGAACGCCGCGAAGTCGGCCGTCGGCGCGAGCGACCCGGTGATCGCGTCGTACCAGACCTGCCCCGCGCGCTCCCACGCGAAGCCGCCGAGCTCGATCGCCGCGAGCGCGAACGCCCGGTTCGGGATGCCCGAGTTCAGGTGCACCCCGCCGTTGTCGTCGGCGGTGTCGACGTAGTCGTCCATCGACGCCGGCT
This sequence comes from Herbiconiux sp. VKM Ac-1786, assembly GCF_015350805.1. Lineage (GTDB taxonomy): Bacteria > Actinomycetota > Actinomycetes > Actinomycetales > Microbacteriaceae > Herbiconiux. The sequence goes on from NZ_JADKSG010000002.1 coordinate 231,574, forward strand.
GCGGATCCTTGCCGAGCACGTCGTCGTCGTAGGCCGTGCCGGGCGAGAGCATCGAGCGCAGCGCCCGCCCCTCCACGGCGGCGGTGAACAGCCCCTCGCCGATCAGCCAGCTCGCCTCGTCGGCGGTCTGCCCGAGTCGGTGCTGCTCGACGAGCGCCCCGACCACGTCGCTGAACGACTCGTTCAGCGCCCCCGACTGCCCCTGGTACTCCAGCGCGGCCGTGTACTGGGTGACCCCGTGCGCCAGCTCGTGCCCGATCACCGACAGCGACGCCGTGAACCTGCCGAAGACCTCGCCGTCGCCGTCGCCGAAGACCATGCGCTGCCCGTCCCAGAAGGCGTTGTCGTAGTCGACCCCGTAGTGCACGGTGGCGTCGAGCGGCAGGCCGCGCCCGTCGATCGAGTCGCGCCCGAAGGCCTCGGCCAGCAGCGCGTGGGTCGCGCCGAGCCCCTCGTAGGCCTCGTTCACGGCCGGGTCGCCCGACACCGCATCTCCTTCGCGCCGCACCACGCGGCCGGGCAGCGTCTCGGTGCGACCCGCGTCGGAGATCGTGCGCAGCGGCGCCGCATCCTCCGCCGCCACCGGCTGCCCGGGCACCGGCGGCACGAACGCCTCCCGCCGGCGCTCCTCGCGCAGCGGCGGATCGGCCAGCAACGACCGTCGCGCCGCCTGAGCGGCCCGCTGCATGCCGTCGGCCTCGGTCTCGGCGATGCGGGCCAGCAGATACGGGGGAACGATCGAGTGCGCCATGCCCCGACCCTACGGCCACCCTCCGACACCCGCTCGCGTCGAGCCGCCGAGCCGACGAGCCGTCGAGCGAGTCGAGCCGCCGACCCGGTCGATCCGCCAGACCACCCCACTGCCATGTCCGATTCCCGCTAGAACCGAGCGGATGCCCGTGCGAGACTCCCTCTCATGGACTTCGCCGAGCGCTACCGCATCATCTCCTCGCGCGACCCCCGCTTCGACGGACAGTTCATCACCGCCGTCCGCTCCACGGGCATCTACTGCCGCCCCAGCTGCCCCGCGCGCACCCCCAAGGAGCAGAACGTCACCTTCTACGAGACCAGCGCGGCCGCCCACGAGGCGGGTTACCGCGCCTGCAAGCGCTGCCTCCCCGAGGCCGTCCCGGGCACTCCCGCCTGGAACCTCCGCGACGACCTGGCCGGCCGATCGATGCGCCTCATCTCGGACGGCGTGATCGAGCGCGAGGGCGTCGACGGCCTCGCCCGCCGCCTCGGCTACTCCACCCGTCACCTCACCCGCGTGCTCACCGAGGAGCTCGGCGCCGGCCCCCTCGCCCTGTCCCGCGCCCACCGCGCGCAGACCGCCCGCACGCTGCTCACCTCGACCGACCTGCCGATGGCCGACATCGCCTTCGCGGCGGGCTTCTCGAGCATCCGCCAGTTCAACGACACCGTCGCCGAGGTGTTCCGGCTGACCCCGACGGCGATCCGCGAGCGCCAGTCCCGCCACGACACGGCCGCCCCCGGCTCGATCACCCTCGCCCTGCCCTACCGCGAGCCCCTCGACATCGACGGCCTCTTCGTCTGGCTCGCCGTCCGCGCCATCCCGGGCGTCGAGCAGCTCGGAACCGACGCCGAGGGCCGCCTCGACTCCTACTCCCGCTCGCTCGCGCTGCCGGGCGGCCCCGCGTGGTTCAGGGTGCGACGGATGCCCGGCGGCACCACCCCGCGCCTCCTCCTCGACGCCCGGCTCACCGCCCTCGGCGACCTGCCCGTGCTGGTGTCGCGCATCCGCCGCCTGTTCGACCTCGACGCGGATCCGGTGGCGATCGACGAGGCGCTGTCGGTCGGCGCCGAGGCGATCGCCGCCGAGGGTGGCTCGTCGGCGGTGGCCGGGCGCGCGCTGGCGGCCCGGGTGGCGGCGACCCCGGGCATCCGGATGCCCGGCGCCGTCGATCCCGCCGAGATGCTGTTCCGCGCCATCGTCGGCCAGCAGATCACCGTCGTCGCGGCCCGCACCCTGCTGCACCGCCTGACGCTCGCCGCCGGGTCGACCTTCCCCGCCCCGCCGCCGGGCGCCACCCCGGACGCGTCCGCGCCGACCCTGCTCTTCCCCACGCCCGCGCAGATCGCCGAGCACGCCGGATCCGTGCTCACCGGCCCCCGCGCGAAGATCGCCACCGTCGTGAACACGGCCGAGCTGCTGGCGTCCAGCGCCCTCGAGCTCTCGTTCGGCGACGACGCGGCCGAGCAGCGCCGCCGCCTCGTCGCACTCCCGGGCATCGGCGACTGGACCGCCGGCTACCTCGCCATGCGCGTGCTGAAGAACCCCGACGTGCTGCCCACCGGCGACGTGGCGCTGCGAACCGGCGCCCGCCGCCTCGGGTTCCCGGATGCTCCGCGAGCCCTCGCGGCCTGGGCCACCCCCTTCGCGCCGTGGCGCACCTACCTCTCGCTGCACCTCTGGTCGGCGTCGGCCCCACCGCCCCGCCCCGAACGCGACACGTCCACCACCCCCACCGAGGAGACCCCATGACCGCCCTGATCCAGTTCGTCGACACCCCCGACGGGCCGTTCGGCCTGATCGCCGACGCCGACGGCCGCGTCATCGCGTCCGGCTGGACGGCCGACCCCGCCGCGCTCCTGGCGCGCCTCGCGCCCGCGCTGCGGCCGACCGAGCTGCAGCCGGGCGTGACCGGCGCGGCGGAGGCGGTCACCGCTTACTACTCCGGCGACGTCCGGGCGATCGACACGGTCGAGGTCGCCCAGACGGGAGGCGGATTCCACCGCGCCGGATGGGAGGCGCTGCGGACGATCGAGCCCGGGCATCCGCTCAGCTATCAGCAGTTCGCCGCGCACCTCGGACGCCCCACCGCCGTCCGGGCGGCGGCCAGCGCCTGCGCGCGCAACGCGGTCGCGTTGTTCGTGCCGTGCCACCGGGTGCTGCGCACCGACGGCACCCTCGGCGGCTTCGCCTGGGGCACCGCCGTCAAGCGCTCCCTCCTCGCCCGCGAGGCCGAAGCCGTCGCGGCCTGAGGCGGCCCGGTCGGCCCGGCTCGCCGACCGCGCCGATGCGGCGGCAGTGAAGGTCAGGCCGGAACCGGCGCCTCCGCCAGCAGCTCCCGCACCCGCGGGATGACCTGTGTGCCGTACAGCTCGATGCTCGTCATCAGGTTCGCGTGCGACAGCGGCCCGTTGCCGTACTTGAGGTCGAAACGGTCGACCCCGAGCACCCGCACGGCCGACGCGATCTTCTGCGCCACCGTCTCCGGGGACCCGACGTAGAGCGAGCCGTGCGGCCCCGCCTCCTGCTCGAAGTGCGCACGCCCCATCGGCGACCAGCCGCGCTCGCGCCCGATGCGGTTCATCTGCGACTGGTAGTGCGGCCAGAGCTGCTCGCGGGCCTCCTCGTCGGTGGCCGCGACGTGCCCGGGGGAGTGCACGCCGACCGGCTGGCGGTCGAAGCCGAACTGGTCGAGCGCGCGGTGATAGAGGTCGGCGAAGGGGGCGAAGCGCGCGGGGTCGCCGCCGATCACCGCGAGCATCAGCGAGAAGCCGTAGCGGGCGGCGCGCACGACCGACTCGGGGCTGCCGCCGACGCCGACCCAGGTCTTCAGCAGCCCGGTCTCGAGCTGCGGGAAGACCTGCTGGCCCTTCAGGGGAGCACGCGTCGAGCCCTCCCAGGTGACGGGCTCGCCCGAGCGCACGGCGGCGAAGAGGTTCAGCTTCTCCTCGAACAGGCGCTCGTAGTCGCCCAGCTCGAAGCCGAACAGCGGGAACGACTCGGTGAACGACCCGCGCCCGAGGATGACCTCCGCGCGCCCGTTCGACAGCGCATCCAGGGTCGAGAAGCGCTGGAACACCCGCACCGGGTCGTCGCTCGAGAGCACGGTCACGGCCGAGCCGAGGTGGATGCGCGAGGTGCGCGCCGCCACCGCCGCCAGCACGACCTCGGGGGCCGAGACGGCGAAGTCGTCGCGGTGGTGCTCGCCGAAGCCGATGAAGTCGACGCCCACCTCGTCGGCGAGCACGGCCTGGTCGACGAGGTTCCGCAGCACCTGCGCGGCGGGCAGCAGGCTGCCGTCGGGGGCGGCGGTCACGTCGCCGAAGGTGTCGAGTCCGAGCTGGAGCTGCTCTGCCATGGTCTGAAGTCCTGTCCGTCGATGCCGCGCCTCACGCCCATTATCCATGCGTGTGTATGAAAGCAGACAACCGGATGCTCGTCAGCAGTATTCCGCGCGGCCCCCGCCTGCCAGACTGGAGCCCCGTCACCCGTCGTGAGGAGCCACCCATGTCCGCCCACATCCTCGTCGGATTCGACGGCTCGACCGCCGCCCAGACCGCCCTCGACTGGGCCCTCCGCCGCGCGGAGGCCACCGGCTGCGACGTCGAGGTGCTCTACGTCGCCGACACCTCGTGGGACTCGGAGGCGTTCACGGCCGCCCCGCTGCTGCAGCAGAAGGGCGAGGTCGTGGCCGCCGAGGCCGCGTTCCACGCCGACAGCAAGGCGCCGCACGTCACCGTCACGTCGAAGGTGCGGCGGGGCAACCCCGTCACCGAGCTCGTCGCCGAGGCCGAGGCGATCGGCGCGAGCCTGCTGGTGGTCGGCAGCTACCGCAAGGATCTGTACGAGCGCCTGACCACGAGCGCGGTCAGCCTCCGGGTCGCGGCGTCGGCCACGGTGCCGGTCGCGGTCATCCCCGACCTGCCCGCGACCAAGCGCCACGGCGTGGTCGTCGGCGTCGACGGCGGGCCCTCCTCGGCGCGGCTCGTGCGCACCGCGCTCGCGGAGGCGGCCCTGCTCGGCGAGCCCGTGCGCATCCTGACCGCGTGGACGCTGCCGCCCCTGATGCAGCCCGAGTTCACCGACGGCTCGGAGCTCTACGAGGCCCTCGAGCAGCGCGCCAAGGACGTCGCCGAGGAGACCGCGGGCCAGGCGCAGCGCGAGGACGGCAGCGGCGTCGTCGTCGAGACGCAGGTCGTGCTCGCCGCTCCGTCGGCCGCGCTGGTGACCGCGGGCAAGGAGGCGGCCCTGCTCGTCGTGGGCAGCCACGGCCGGCACGGCATCGGCCGGTTCCTGCTCGGCTCGGTGAGCCACGACGTCATCCTCGGGGCGCAGTGCCCGGTGCTCGTGCTGCGGGTGACCGACAAGGCGGCCTGACCCGTGGAGGCCGAGCCGGCCGCGGCAGCTGCTGAGCCACCAGGCGGGCGGGCCACGGCGCCGATTCCGCTCTGCGCGCATTCGGCGAACACCCCGGAAACGCCCGGTATCGTGAACGCGTGTCCGACAGCCCTCTCGCCCAGAGCCCCTACGAGGTGCTCGGCGTCGGCGCGGCTGCGACCCAGGACGAGCTGAAGAAGGCCTACCGCCGCCTGCTCCGCGAGACCCACCCCGACACCGGGGGCGACGCCGTGCGCTTCGTCGCCGTGCAGCGCGCCTGGGAGCTCGTCGGCAGCCCCGACGACCGCGCCGCCTACGACCGCGGGTCGCGCGGCGGCGGCTCCGGCAGCACGCACGCCGCCGGGGCCTCGGGCTCGGCGTCGACCCCGGGGTCGGGTTTCGGCCCGGCGACGGGCGGCCGCGCATCCGGTCGCCCCGCCAGCTCGACCGTGAAGGCCCGCACCTACGGGCACCCCGGCGGCCAGGAGCGCGAGGTCTACCTCACGCTGCTGCGCGAATGGGTGGGCCGCGGTGTCGAGATCGCCGACCCCTACGACGCGGCGCTCGTGCGCAGCGCCCCGCGCGAGATCCGCGGCTGGCTCGCGAAGGCCATCGCCGAGGAGTCGACCGCGGGCCTCGTCTCGACGCTCGGCATCGGCTACACGATCTGGAACAACGTGCTCTCGGGTCGCTCGGCGAACGGCGTCCCCGAGACGATCGACCACGTCGTGCTCGGCCCCTCGGGCCTCTACGCCATCCAGTCCGAGGACTGGGGCGGCGAGGTGCGCCTGAAGAAGGACGAGCTCGTCGGCGAGACCGTGCACCCCGACGACGAGCCGCTGCACGAGCTGCACCGCGCCGCCAAGTCGCTCGGCCGCTCGCTGGGCGTGAAGTTCACCTCGCTCGTCGTGGTGGTTCCGGATGCCGCACTCGCCGAGCCCGCGGAGACCGTCGATCGCGGCCGGCTGTCGGGCTCGATCGTGGTGCGCCGCTCGCTGCTGCCGCAGCTGCTGCGGAACGGCGTCGACGGAGCCGCGGGCGGGCGCGGCGGCTGGGGCGGCGGCGCCGAGCGCACGAGCATCGACCGCGTCTTCGAGCTGCGCACCCGGCTGCAGAACGGCATCCGCCTGGCCTGATCGGCCGGAGCGACCGGAGCGACCGGCTAGACCACGAGCAGGATCTTGCCGATGTGCGCCGAGGACTCCATCAGCCGGTGCGCCTCGGCCGCCTCCGCGAGCGGGAAGCGCGCCCCGATCACCGGCCGCACGCGCCCGTCGGCGACGAGCGGCCAGACGTCCTCGAGCACGCTGCGGATGATCTCGGTCTTCTCCTCGGCCGGCCGGGCCCGCAGGCTCGTCGAGCGGAGCGTGCCGCGCTTGCGCATCAGCGCCCCGAGGTCGAGGGCGGCCGGCCCGCCGCTGGAGGCGATGTTCGCGATCCGCCCGTTCACCGCCAGCGCGGCGACGTTGCGGTCGAGGTAGTCGCCGCCCACCACGTCGAGCACGACGTCGGCGCCGCCGGCCTCGCTCTGCACCCGCTCCACGAAGTCGTCCCGGGTGTAGTCGATCAGGATGCTCGCCCCGAGCTCCCGGCACGCCTCGAGCTTCTCGGCCGAGCGCGCCGTCACCGCGACCCGGGCGCCGAAGGCGCGGCCGAGCTGCACGGCCATCGTGCCGATGCCGCTCGAGCCGCCGTGCACGAGGAGCGTCTCGCCCGAACGCAGCCCGGCGAGCTGGAAGACGTTCGACCACACGGTCGCCACCACCTCGGGCAGCCCCGCGGCGTCGACCAGGTCGACGGAGTGGGGCACCGGCAGCACGTGCCCGGCGTCGACCACGACGCGGGTGGCGTAGCCCCCGCCGCCCAGCAGGGCGCAGACCCGGTCGCCCACCGCGAAGCCCGACGACTCGGCACCCGCGCCGAGTTCGGCGACCGTGCCCGACACCTCGAGCCCCGGCCACGCGGGCGCTCCCGGCGGCGGTGGGTAGTGCCCCTGCCGCTGGCTGACGTCCGCCCGGTTCACCCCGGCGGCGGCCACCTCGATCAGCAGCTGACCCGGCCCGGGGCGCGGGTCGTCGACGTCGGAGAGCTCGAGAACGGATGCGTCGCCGGGGTGGGCGATCAGAACGGCCTGCATGACGGCCACGCTACGCCTCTGTCCGCCCTCGGCGCCGCACCCGCGAGAACGCCGGGGAACTTGCGAGAACTCCTCGATTCGGTGTCGAATAGGCCAACGACTATCGAAGGAGATAGCTCATGACCCGTTCGTCCTACCCCGACGTCGACATCCCCGACCTCAGCGTCTACGACGCCCTGTTCTCCGGCATCGCCGAGGCCGACCTCGATCGGGTCGCGCTCGTCGACGGCCCGAGCGGCGACGAGACCAGCTACCGCGCCCTGATCGCCCAGATCGACGCGCTCGCCGGCTCGCTCGCGGCCCGGGGCTTGGCGGTCGGCGACCGCGTCGGCATCCTCTGCCCGAACGTGCCCGCGTTCGCGACGGTGTTCCACGGCGTGCTGCGGGCCGGCGGCACCGCCACCACGATCAACTCCCTCTACACCGCGGGGGAGATCGAGAACCAGCTCACGAGCGCCGGTGCCACCTGGCTGTTCACCGTCTCGCCGCTCTACGCCCACGCCGCCGAGGCCGCCTCGAAGGCCGGTATCGACGCCGACCACCTCGTCGTCATCGACGGTGCCGAGGGCCACCCGTCGCTCCGCGATCTGCTGTTCGAGCGGGCGGCGCCGCCGGAGGTCTCGTTCGACCCGGCGACGCACCTCGCCGTGCTGCCGTACTCCTCGGGCACCACCGGGCGGCCGAAGGGCGTCATGCTGACGCACCGCAACCTGGTGGCGAACATCCACCAGTGCCGCGACGTCATCCCGCTCTCCCGCGACGACCGGGCGCTCGCGGTGCTCCCGTTCTTCCACATCTACGGCATGTCGGTGCTGCTCGACTACGCCCTCCTGCAGCGGGCCGCCCTGGTCACCATGCCGAAGTTCGATCTGGCCGAGTTCCTGCGCACGGTGAGTGAACAGCGCTGCACGTGGGTGTTCATCGCGCCACCGATCGCGGTCGCGCTGGCCAAGCATCCGCTCGTCGACGAGTACGACCTCTCGGGCGTCGAGGTGATCTTCTCGGGAGCCGCCCCGCTCGACCGGGAGCTCGCGAAGGCGGTCGCCGGCCGCATCGGCTGCCAGGTGCGCCAGGGCTACGGCATGACCGAGACGAGCCCGGTCACGCACGCCATCCCGATCGAGGGCGACATCGACCTGTCCTCGATCGGGCTGGCCATCCCGAACACCGAGTGCCGGCTCGTCGACCCCGAGACCGGCGCCGACATCGAGGTGCCGGATGCGGGCACCAGCGCGGCCGGTGAGCTCCTCGTGCGCGGTCCCCAGGTGATGAGCGGCTACCTCAACGACGAGGAGGCGACGGCCCGCACCATCGAGCCCGACGGCTGGCTGCACACCGGTGACATCGCGACCGTCACCTCGGAAGGCGTCTACGCCATCGTCGACCGGCTGAAGGAGCTGATCAAGTACAAGGGCTACCAGGTGGCCCCCGCGGTGCTCGAGGCGGTGCTGCTCTCCCACGCCGACGTGGTCGACGCGGCCGTCGTGGGCGTGCCCGACGAGGACGCGCAGGAGGTGCCCAAGGCCTTCGTGGTGCGCCGTCCCGACGCCGGGGACGACTTCGACGAGGCCGCGGTGATGGCCTTCGTCGCCGAGCGGGTCGCCCCGCACGAGAAGGTGCGACTGGTGGAGTTCATCGACGCCATCCCGAAGTCGACCTCCGGCAAGATCCTGCGGAAGGACCTGCGCTCGCGGGTGGGGCGGCACGCTCTGACCTGACTGTCGGCGGGGAGTGGTAGACCGAGACCATGACCGACTACAGCCCGACCCACCAGGCCCTGCTCGACACCGTCCCGCTCCCCGCGGGTGCCCGCATCGAGGGCGAGCGCATGCACTACGACGAGAGCGGCACCGCGCTCGACGGCTTCCTGGTCGCCGACGCCGCGACCGACGGCCCGCGTCCGGCGGTGCTGGTGCTGCACGACTGGACGGGGGAGCAGGAGTACACCCGCGTGCGTGCCGAGATGCTCGCCCGCCTCGGCCTCGTCGCCTTCGCCGCCGACCTGTACGGGGCCGGGGTGCGCCCCACGGGCGACGACGCGGCCGCCGAGGCGGGCAGGTACTACGGCGACCTTCCGCTGCTCCGTCGCCGGGTGCAGGCCGCCTACGACGTGCTCGCGAGCGATCCGCGGGTCGACCCGTCGCGCATCGTCGTGATCGGCTACTGCTTCGGCGGCTCGGCCTCGATCGAGTTCGCCCGCACCGGGGCGGCGCTCGCCGGAGCCGTCAGCTTCCACGGCGGTCTCGTCACGCATGATCCGGCCGACGTCGAGAGCATCCGCACGCCCCTGCTGGTGCTCACCGGCGCCGACGACCCGGTCGTGCCCGACGAGGCGGTCGTGGCGTTCGAGGACGAGCTGCGGCAGAACCCCGCGATCGACTGGCAGATCGTGCTCTACAGCGGTGCTCCGCACGCCTTCACGCTGCCCGAGGAGTCGAGCTGGCGCCCGGTGGCCGACGCACGCAGCTGGCGGGCGTTCCGGGCGTTCCTCGACGAGGTGCTCGCCTAACCCGTCACCCGGAGGTCTTCACCCGCCACCGGCCCGGGGGGGGGGGGGGCCTTTACCCGCCGCCGGAGCCGTGGCATTGTGGACACTGTACACAGGAGGTGCGCATGCTCACGACCAGCCACGGTTTCAGCGGTTTCAGCGTCACGGACGTCGACGAGTCCCGGCGGTTCTACCAGGACGTCCTCGGGCTCGAGGTCTCGATGAACGAGATGGGCATCCTCGACATCGCGCTGCCCGCGAACGGCGCGCACGTGCTCGCCTACCCGAAGCAGGATCACGTGCCGGCGGTGTTCACCATCCTGAACTTCGCCGTCGACGACATCGACCGGGCGATCGACGAGCTCGAGGCCGCCGGCGTGAGCCTGGAGCGCTACGAGGGCATGCCGCAGGACGAGCGCGGCGTGATGCGGGGCAAGGCGGCCGGCCAGGGCCCCGACATCGCGTGGTTCCTCGACCCCTCGGGCAACATCCTGTCGATCCTCAGCGACTAGAGCGACGCGCGCAGTTCGATCGACACCGGGTCGATGATGTCGTCGAAGTCGTGGTGCTTCTCGACGTAGCGCTCGACGAAGGGGCAGATCGCCACCGCGCGCAGGCCCGCGTCGCGCACCTGCTCGAGCGTGCCCTTGATCAGGGTGCTGCCGTAGCCGTGGCCCTCCTGAGCCGGGTCGATCTCGGTGTGCAGGAACACACGGTCGATGCCGCGGTCGGTGTAGACGGTGAACCCGACCTCCTCGCCGTCGACGAGCAGGGCGTAGCGGTTCTGCTCGGGCTGGGGCACGACCTCGACGGTCGCCTGCGGGTTGTCGCTCTCGTTCTCGGTCATGTCCCCAGCGAAGCAGATTCCGAGCGGATGCGCGAGCGGCACGCGTGGCCCCGCCGGGGTCACCTCGGCGAGCCGTCGGGCGCCCACACCCCCGAGCTGCCCCTCCGGTGGCTGCCGACCAGATGCGTGTCGACGATGCCGACCGCCTCCATCAGCGCGTGCATCGTGGTGGGCCCGACGAAGCGGAACCCCTTCGCCCGCAGCGCCGCCGCCAGCGCGGTCGACTCGGGGCTGATCGTCGGCACCTCCGCCATCGTGCGCGGCAGCGGGGTGCGGGCGGGCCGGAACGACCAGATCAGCCCGGCCAGTCCGCCTGGCGTTCCGGGGTCGTCGCGGAGGGCCACGGTCGCCCGGGCGTTGCCGATCGTCGCCAGGATCTTGGCGCGGTTCCGCACGATTCCCGGGTCGGCCAGGAGACGCGCGACGTCGTCGTCGCCGAAGCCGGCCACGGTGTCGGGGTCGAAGTCGCGGAACGCGGCCCGGAACGCCGGCCGCTTCCGCAGGATGGTGGCCCAGGACAGTCCCGACTGGAAGCCCTCGAGGCTCAGCCGCTCGTACAGCCCGCGCTCGTCGTGCACCGGCACACCCCACTCGGTGTCGTAGTACTCGCGCAGCAGCGGATCGACCGACGCCCAGGCCGGGCGGGCCAGGCCGTCGGGACCGGTCACGACGTCGGGGCTGGACACGACCTCGGGGCCCGACACGGCGGGGGAGGCGGCGGGGGCATTCTCTGCGGGCGGCACCCGTCTAGTATTGAACGAAGCCACTACTGAGGAGGATCACCGGATGAACGTGCTCGCTGCCATCGGAGCCATTCTGCTGTTCCTCCTGGGCATGTTCCTGTTCGGCACGCTCGCCAACGCGTGGGTCTTCTTCGCCGGCATCCTGTGCGTCTCGGGCTCGGTCTTCCTGGCCACGTCGATCCTCTCGACGCAGCGCCGCCACTAGCCGCGAAGCATCCGGCTCAGGAGACCAGCTCCTCCAGCGCCTTCGCCAGGCGTCGCTCGCGCGTGGCGTCGGTCTTCGCGTCGACGATCGACGTCGCGATGCGCTTCTTGTTCGTGTACGAGAGCGCGGCGAACGCGGCCGCGGCATCGGCGTCCCCGGCCAGAGCGGCGGCCAGAGCATCCGGAAGCTCGACCTCGCGCGGCGCCTCGTCGAGCTCGACCCCGACCACGACCGTGTCACCGGCGGCGACGCCCGCGGCCGCCCGGTTCTCGGCGCTCAGTGCGATCAGGAACTGCCCGGTGTAGAACACGATCGAGCTGCGGTAGCTGTGGCCGCCGATGGTGACGACGACCGGGATGCGCTTGCCGCGGTCGAGCGCCGTCACCACGCTCTCGGGCACCGGGATGCCCGTGTTGTTCTTGCCGCTGGCGAGGATCGTCGTGCTGAACTCCATGTCAGCAGTATGGCCCAGCGAAATGGTGTCAGGCGGCGATGCCGCGTGCGTCCAGCGCGTCCTGCACGATGGTGAGACCCTCGAGCCCCGGCATGCGGGCGATGTGCGCGTCGATCTTGGCGGCCTCGCGACGACCCTCGGGCCCGCCCATCAGGTGGCCCATCACATGCTTCACCTCGTCGTCGCTCATCACGCCCGAGCCGACGGGGCCCCAGAAGTTCTTCAGCGCGAAGCGCGCCAGCACCTGGGCCTTCTTGCTCTTGCCGAGACGCTCGCGGGCCTGGGTGGCGTAGAAGGCGACGTGACGCGCCTCCTGCTTCGCGATGCGGCGCAGCAGCTCGGCCAGCACCGGATGCGCCTCGAGGTCGGCGAGCCGGTTGTAGGCGGCGACGGCCGACCACTCGTTGGCCGCGCCCCACACCATGTGCACGGCGATGAAGCCCGAGCCGACAATGTTGCCGAGCAGGGACTGCTTCACCGGGTCGAGACGGTCCTTCCAGCCGAGCTTCAGGCGGGTGGCCTTCAGCTCGTCGAAGTCGACGATCACGTCGTGCTCGGCGAGCACGGCCGCGAGGGCCTCGCCGTGCCAGAACTCCTCGCGGTTCCACATGGTCATGAACGCCGTGACGTCCTCGTCCTTGTGGGAGGGGGTGACGAGCATGTCGCGCAGGTAGCAGACCGTGTGGTACTCGATGTCGCACATGTAGCGGAGGCTCCGCAGGGTGCCCTCGGGAAGGGGGTGCTCGCGGAAGTCGGAGAAGTCGAGGTCCTGCCACGCGACCTTGGTGGAGGTCTCCGTGTACTTGTCGATGTCGAATGCCATGGGTGTGTCGGGAGAGCGTCAGGTGGCGCTCGACCGGTCTCCTTCCTCGGGTGCGGATGCCGGTGCGTCGGGCAGCAGAGCCAGATTAGCCGGTGCGACGGGGCGGTCGGACGATCGTCTCGTCCAGTCCTCCACCGTCCACTTCATTCGTTGCGCGTGCCGATACAGATCGGTGTCGGGATTCACGACTGTGGCGTTTCCCAGCAGCTTCAGCCAGGACACGTCGGCGAGGCTGTCGCCGTAGCCGTACGACTGCGTCAGGTTCGCCCCGTGGGCGCCCGCGTACTCGCGGAGCCACGCGGCGCGCGCCTCGTCGACCAGCGGGGGAGCGGCGAGATAGCCGGTGAGCACGCCCTTGGAGGCGTGCATTTCGCCGGCGACGACCTCGTCGAAGAACGCGGAGAACGGCTCGGCGGCCGAGCTCATCGCACCCGTGACGAGCACGGTGCGGTGCCCGGCGGCGCGGTGCTGGGCGACGCGGTCCAGCGCATCCGGAATCGCCCGGCTCAGCATGGCGGCGCCGAAGCGGCCCTGCACGAGCTCCTGCAGCTCCTCGACGCGGATGCCCTTGTAGCGGCGCACGAGGGTGCGGATGAACTCGCCGCGGTCGCGCCGCTCGGCGCGCAGGTAGGCGGGCACCGAGACCAGGAGGCTCGCGAACTCCTGCGGCCACTGGGCCTTGGGGGTCATGCCGAGGCGCATCCAGAGGTACTGCTCGACGAGGTTCGACTCGACGACGGTGCCCTCGAAGTCGAAGACGGCCAGCACGTCGCTGCGAACGGGCAGCGCGCGCTTGGCGCGGGCGCGGCCGGCGGGGCGCTTGGCGAAGGCCTTCGTGAGCCCGGTGATCGAGGGGAAGTGGATGCTCTGGAAGTACTCGTGCCAGTCGATCTCGGCCACGTCGAAGCCGCGGTCGGCCTTCAGCTCGTCGGGGATCGAGGCGTGCAGCGCCCGCGTGTTGCGGTCGTCGAAGATCAGCTCGGTCTGCACGTAGGCGCGGTAGAGCTCGGCGAAGTAGCGCAGCTGATCCAGGCCCTGCTGGCGGCGGCGGAGCGTCTCGGTCCACTGCCGCGTGCGCGGGTTCGAGGGCATGCGGATGACCGCCTGGTCGGCGACCGAGGCGAGGCGCTCCTGCAGGCGGAGCGTGCGCTCGACCGAGCGGCCGCCGGGGAAGCGCCACGACGGCACGGCGATGCCGCCGTCGTCTCCGGGCATGGGGTTCTCGGTGAAGAACTCCTTGACGTTCTCGTACATCGTGTGGAACGGCAGCGGGTTCCGCGCACCGGACACGACCTGGTAGTACTGCGGCTCGTCGACGGGCGCCGGGGTCACGGCGGCGGCGAGGATCGCGTTCACCACGAAGTCGACCGGGATGACGTCGAGGATCGAGTCGGGCACGCCCGGGAACTCGGGCAGCTGGCCGCGGCCGTAGGCCATGATCAGCGGGTCGGCGACCTTGAAGCCGTCGAGCCAGCCCGGGAACGGGTGGCGCAGGGCGCTCTCGATGATGGAGGGGCGGACGATCGACAGGCGGTGTCCGGCCGTGCCCCACAGCTCCTCGGCGGCGCGCTCGGCGAAGGCCTTGGTGAGCGTGTAGACGTCGGTCCAGCCGAGGGACTCGGCGCGGATGCGGCCGTGGTCGATCAGGCGCTTGGTGACCCACTCGATGCGGGCGGCCTCGGCGTCGGCGGCGACGGCCTGCGGGCCGACCTTGCCGAGCTTCGCACGGCTCTTCGCGAGCAGGCCCCGCAGCACCTCGGGCTGGCGGGACGCCATCTCCACGCGTCGGCGCGCCGACCTGGCGGCGGCGTTCTCGGCGCGCCAGTCGATCTCGTGCTCGAGCGACGCCTCGGGCGAGACGCCCTTGCGCATGCCGCCGACGTAGGCGGTGGAGACGTGCACCACGTGCGGGTCGCTGCCCGAGGCGAGCAGCGCGCCGTAGAGGCCGGTGGCCCCGTCGACGTTGGTCTGGAAGGCCTCGTCGATCGGCGGGTCGAACGAGACGGTGGAGGCGCCGTGCAGCACCACGTCGATGTCGCCCGGCAGCTCGCCCGGGTTGGCCAGGTCGCCCTGGATGACGGAGAGGCGCTCGCGGATCGTGCGCTCGACCTCGGCCTCGCCGACGGCCTCGCGCCAGGTGCGGAACACCGGCTTCTTCAGCAGCGTCTGCAGGCGGGTCTCACCGGTGGTGCGCGACTTCGGCCGGATCAGCAGCGAGACGCGGGTGTCGGGGTGCGAGGAGAGCAGCCGCTCCAGCACCGCCTGGCCGACGAAGCCGGTGGCGCCCGTGAGCAGCACGTGCGAGCCGCCCAGAGAGAAGGCGGGGTCGGCGGGGGTCGTCGTCGGGTCGGTGGGGGTGGCGTCGGTCATCCGGTCGCTCCGCCTTTCGTGGAGGTCGAGGTGGTCGAGGTCGAGTTCGTGGTCGGGGTGGCGCCGGTCGAGGCGGGGCGCGCGGGCGCCAGACGGTGGCGCAGCCCGGCGAGGCGGCGGCCGAGGGCGTGACCGGCTCCGCGCGACGGGGTGAGCGCGCGCTCCCGAGCGGCCCGCACGACGTGCAGGGCGCCGAGCCCGGGGAGCTCGCGCACCTTCGCGTCGACGCCGGCGGTGAGCTCGGCGTCGAGGAGCTCTTCGTAGAAGAAGGCCGAGGCGGATTGCTGCACGCTCGCGGCCCCGATCGGCCACGGGGTGCGCGGCAGGGCGCGGCGGGCGAGGTTCTGCGCCCGGCGCGAGGCGGTCAGGCGGGCGCGGGCGTCGGGCTCGACGAACGCACGGTGCCGCTTCTTCACCTCGAGGATGCGCTCGAGCAGCGAGACCAGCTCGGGGTTCGGGTCGAGCGTCTTGAGGCGGAGGTACGCAGCCTCGGTCATCCACTCGTCGACCGCCACCGTGGTGAGGTGCACGCCGATCACGTCGGGGCCGATGGCGTTCGCGCGGAACGACTCGACGATGGGCGTCGCCCGCTCGGAGAGCTCGAGCGCGAGGGCCTTGAAGCGGGGGAGCTCCTCGATCGCGGTCGGGTCGACGCCGTGGGCGCGCACGATCACCTCGAGGGCGTCGGCGATCCAGTACTTCTCGAACGCCCAGGTGGTGAGGAACGCGGTCACCCGCGCGTCCTTGTGCGTCGGCGTGACGAGCACGTTGCGCAGGTAGGTCATGGTCGAGCGCTCGAGCTCGCGCAGGTAGGCGAGCAGGCGCACGGTGCGATCGGTGAGCGGATGCTCGGCGAACGCCGCGAGATCGATCTCGCCGCGGTGGCTGCCGACCGCGGTGCGGGCGAAGTCGCGCACGTCGAAACGCTCGGGAACTCGTTCTTCGACGGACATCTGGTCTCTCCGGAGGCGGGCGGTCCCCGGCGTGGTCGGCGAGGAGGGGTGAACGGATGCGCTCGTCTAACGCTACGCACTCCGTAGCGTATCCTAAGCACCATGGCGACGGCTCTGGTGACCGGTGGAACCTCGGGGATCGGTGCAGCATTCGCCCGAGCCCTCTCCCTTCGAGGGTACGACCTCGTGCTCGTCGCTCGCGACGAGGAGCGGCTGCGCGAGACGGCCGCCGAGCTCTCCCGCGACGGGGCGACGAAGGTCGAGACCATCTCGGCCGACCTCTCGGTGCGCGCCGACGTCGACCGCATCGCCGAGCGGCTCGAGTCGACGGAGTCGCCCATCGACTTCCTGGTCAACAACGCCGGCTTCGGCATCCACGGCTCGCTGCTCGAGCGCGACATCTCGATCCACGAGCGGGCGCTGTCGGTGATGTGCCTCGCGGTGCTCGTGCTCGGCGGTGCGGCCGGCCGCGCCATGAAGGCCAGGCACAAGGGCACCATCCTCAACGTCTCGAGCGTCGCCGGCACCATCGCCACGGGCAACTACTCGGCCGTGAAGGCGTGGACGACGGCGTACACCGAGGCGCTCGCGGTCGAGCTGAAGGGCACGGGCGTGCAGGTCACGGCGGTGCTGCCGGGCTGGGTGCGCACCGAGTTCCACGACCGGGCGGGCATCCGCACCAAGTCGATCCCCGACTTCCTCTGGCTCGACGCCGACGCGCTCGTCGAAGAGTGCCTGCGCGACGTCGCCCACGGCAAGGTGCTCTCGGTGCCCTCGAAGCGGTTCCGCTTCCTCATGCTCTTCACCCGCCACCTGCCCCGCCGCACCATCCGCTGGGTCTCGGGCCGCATCTCGTCCAGCCGCAGCAAACCGATCGTGCCGTCGGAGGCGAAGACCTCATGATGACCCACAACCACCCGCACCTCATCCGTGCCCCCAAAGACCGCTTCACGAGCAGCGTCATGGCGAACATGCGCTTCGTCGCGCAGCGGATGCTGCTGAAGCCGGTGGTCTGGTCGATCACCCGCGTGACCGTGCGCGGCCACGACGCGGTCAAGGGCGTGCAGGGTGCGTTCATCGCGGTCGCGAACCACTCCAGCCACCTCGACGCGCCGCTGATCATGTGCGCGCTGCCGCGGCGCATGGGCCGGTACCTGGCGGCCGGAGCCGCTGCCGACTACTTCTTCGACATCTGGTGGCGGCGCATCCTGACCGCCCTGTTCTTCAACGCCTTCCCGATCGACCGCACCGGCACCGCGCAGAAGCAGGGCGTGTCGAAGAAGCTGCTGAACCGCGGGGTGCCGCTGCTCGTCTTCCCCGAGGGCACCCGCTCGAAGACCGGCGAGATGGCCGACTTCAAGGCCGGGGCCGCCGCCCTCTCGCTCTCCTGCAACGTGCCGCTCGTGCCCGTCGCCCTGGTCGGCGCGAGCGCCGCCATGCCGCGCGGCCGCAACTGGCCGATCCCTGGGCGCCCGCCGGTGGCGGTCGTCTTCGGGGAGCCTATGATCGGACTGCCCGGCGAGACGCCCGACCAGTTCTCCCAGCGCATCAGGGCCGAGGTGCAGCGACTGCACTCGACCGGAGCCGCCACCGCCGACGGCTCACCCCGCAGCACCCCGAAAGGAATCGCATGACCGACGTGAAGCACATGAAGTGGTGGGGCTGGGGCCTCGAGGGCGTCGGATTCCACTTCGAGGACAAGCCCGACTTCGCCCCCTTCGTGAAGAAGGCCGTGGCGCTCGACATCAGCGTCCCGCCGGTGCCGCCGCTGGCGTTCGACGAGCTCACCGTCGAGCCGCCGCGCCTGACACCGTCGTTCGAGGCCGAGCTGGTCGCCATCGTCGGCGAGGCCAACTCCACCACGGATGACATGGCCCGTGTCGTGCACACCTATGGCAAGAGCATCCGCGACCTGCTGCGCGTCCGCCGCAACGAGATCGCCCGCGTGCCCGATGTCGTCGTCTACCCGGCCGACGAGGCCGAGGTGCAGCGCATCGTCGACGCGGCCATCACCGAGGGCGCCGTGCTCATCCCGTTCGGCGGCGGCAGCAACATCGCCGGCAGCCTCGAACCCCTCGCCGACGAGAAGCGCACCATCGTCTCGCTCGACCTGGGGCGCCTTCGTCGCGTGCTCGACATCGACGAGGGCTCGGGTCTCGCCCGCATCCAGGCCGGTGCCCAGGGCCCCGACCTCGAGGCGCAGCTGAACGCCCGCGGCTGGACGCTCGGTCACTTCCCCGACAGCTTCACCCACTCCACGCTCGGCGGCTGGGTCGCGACCCGCTCCTCGGGCATGCAGAGCGACAAGTACGGCGACATCGCCGACATCGCCCGAGGCCTCCGCATGGTGCGCCCCGGCACGGTCGTCGTGCTGCGCCCCCTGCCCTCCACCTCCACCGGCCCGTCGGTGCGCGAGATGATCGTCGGCTCCGAGGGCCGCCTCGGCGTGATCACCGAGGTCACCGTGCAGGTGCACCGCCAGCCCGCCGTGCGCGAGGTTCAGGCCTACTTCTTCCCGAACTGGAAGGCCGGCCTCGCCGCCATGCACGAGATCTCGGAGTCCGACGCCTCGCCGTCGATCACCCGGGTGTCGGATGCGCGGGAGAGCGGCTTCTCGCTGGCCACCCGCAAGGAGTCCAAGGGTGTCTCCTCGTTCGTGACGAAGACGCTCATGTCGGTGCTCCAGCGCCGCGGCTGGGTGCTCGAGGACATGTGCCTGTCGTTCATCGGCTTCGAGGGCAGCTCGTCGCACGTCGCCTACGAGAAGAAGCTCGTGTCGAAGATCGTGCGGAAGCACGGCGGCCTCGGCGTCGGCAAGGGCCCGGGCGCCCTCTACGACCAGAAGAAGTTCGACACGCCCTACCTCCGTGACTTCCTGCTCGACCGGGGTGCCGCCGCCGACGTGTCGGAGACAGCCGCCCCCTGGTCGAAGCTGCAGAAGGTCTACGACGACACCGTCGCGGCCGCGAACAAGGCCTACGACGCCCTGGGCGTGCACGGCTGGATCATGTGCCACCTCTCGCACTCGTACCACTCCGGCGCCTGCCTCTACTTCACCTTCGCGTTCGTGCACGGCGACGACCCGATCGCCCAGTACGAGGTCGTGAAGTCGAGCATCCAGCAGGCCTTCATCGACGCCGGCGGTACGCTGTCGCACCACCACGCGGTGGGCGTCGAGCACTCGCCGTGGATGGAGCAGGACATCTCGGCGGGCGGCGTCGCCCTCATGCAGGGCCTGTTCGACGCGGCCGACCCGGGCCAGCAGTTCAACCCGGGCAAGATCCTCGGCACGCCGATCACGCCCGAGGAGGTCGCGGCCCGCGTCGCGCACGCCCCTCGCGCCGACGCTCCCGCCGGCCACTAGCCGACGGGGGCTACTGCGGGGGAGTGAGGGCCGGCCAGAGCAGCGTGAGCAGCCGGTCGGCCCACTCCTCGTCGGGCTCGCCGCCACGGATGACGTGGCCGACCGCCGAGCCGAGCAGCACGCTCACCACGAGCTTCACGTCGAGGCCGGCACGCAGGTCGCCCCGCGCGACGGCCTCGTCGAGGAACGAGACGAGCTGGTGGCTGCGCATCCGGATCATGTCGCGCAGCTGCTCGGTGAACGGCGCGTCGCCGTCGTCGACCAGGATGGCGGCGACCGTGCCGCGCCCCACGATGTCCTGCACGCGCACGCGGGCGGCCCCCAGCAGCCAGTGCAGGGTGTCGTAGGTGCTCATGCCGCTCGGCAGGGTGACCTCGGTGGTCGCCGCGTCGATGGCGGCGGTCAGCAGGGCCTCGCGGTCTTCGTAGCGGCGGTAGATCGTCGTCTTCGCGACGCCCGAGGTCGCGGCCACCGCCTCGACGGTCACGCCCGCCGGCCCGCGGTCGCGCAGCAGCTGCAGCGTCGCCGCCACGATCCGCTCATCGGCGGCACCGCGCTGCGCGCCGTCGTGCTGCCCCGCGGGGGCGCCGGAGCCGCTCATCCTGCCATCATGCCAGTCGGCGCGGGATCTCCCCTGAGCCTTGACCGCGGAGTGCCGACGCCCTTGGGGCCGGGCGAGGCCGGCGTCGTGTACGGGTCAGAGGCCGCGGTCGACCATGTCGAGGAGGCGGGAGGTCGCGAAGTCGACCATGCGGTCGTCGAGTCCGCGGAGGGGCCCGTCGATGATGAGCATGCCGAGGCCGTGCACGGTGGCCCAGGCGAGGAACTCCGCGTTCTGGCGGCGGGCGGCGGGCATGGCACCCGTCTCGACCATCGCGTCGAGGGCGATGCCGACGAGCTGGAAGGGGGTGCGGCCCGCCCGGCCCGCCTTGGCGGGGTCGAAGGCGTGGCTGAGGTCGTCGGGCACCGAGTACGCGGTGCGGAAGAGCCCGGGCTCCTCGCGGGCGAAGGCCAGGTAGCCGAGGCCCACGGCGCGCAGCATCGCGCGGGCGTCGGCCTCGGTGGGGGTTCCGCCGGGGCCGGTGGGCGGATGCTCGGCCAGCTCCCGCTCGATGCGGTCGGCCGAGAAGCCGAGGCAGCTGTCGCTCACGGCCTTCAGCAGCGCCTCCCGGTCGGCGAAGTGCCGGTAGGCCGCGTTGGGGGACACTCCGGCGCGCCGGGTCGCCTCGCGCAGTACGACGGCGTCGGGGCCGCCCTCGCGCGCCATCTCGATGCCGGCCTCGAGCAGGGCCTCGCGGAGTCCGCCGTGCCGGTAGGTCGACCGCGACGGCGGCTGCTCCTCATCGCTCATGCTGGACCTTCGGGGTAGGGAAGCGTGTCCGGGGACCGGACGCTCTTGTGGACAGCGTACACATGGCGCCGCCGCTCCGGCCCCCGACGGGACGGAGCGGCGGCGCGGAACGAACGGACTCTACTCGTCGGCGCCCGCGATGGCGTTGAGCACGAGCACGGCGGAGTCGTTCGCGCCGATGGCGTACTCGCTCGTCTCGTCCTCGTCGCAGAGCTGGCCGGTGGCGATCTCCTCGATCTCGGTGACGAGGGCCTTGGCCTGCTGGAGCTCGACCTCGAGGGTCGACGCCTGGGTCGAGCGGTTCGCCTGGGCGGCCATCAGGGCGTCGCTGAGCTTCTCGCGGTCCTCGAGCGAGATGGCGGCGTCGGACAGCGCACGGTCGCGCTCGTCGGCGAGGATGCCGATCTCGGTGCGGGCGGCCCGCAGCTCGCTCTCGAGCCGGGCGACCCGGTCGCGGGCGTCGCCGAGGTCGTCGTCGCCGCTTCCGAGTCCCAGGGCCTCGAAGCCCTCGGGCTCGCGCTCGGCGTCGCGGCTCGAGGCCGTCGCGGCGGCCGACGCGGCTGCGGCCGCCGTGGCCGCCGCCGCATCCGCGTCGCGGCGGGCCTGGGCGGCCTCGGCCTGCGCCTCGGCCAGCTCGCGCTCGAGGCCGTCGACCCGGCCCCGCGCTTCGGCGAGGGCTGCTTCGTGCTCGGCCCCCGCATCCGTCGCCGGGCTCTCGTCGGCGAACGACGCCGCGGTCGCCGCGTCGCTCTCGGCCCGGGCGGCGGCCAGCTCGTTCTCGAGCTGCACGACCCGCGCGCGGCTCTGCTCGAGCTCGTCGGCGGTCTGCGCGATCGCGGCGGCCGCGCCCTCGCCGTCGGCCGACAGGGCGGCGACGGTGGTGGCGTGGTCGGTGCGCAGCTGCTCGATCTCGGCGCCGAAACGCTCGGTGAGGGTGGTGTTCTCGCTGCGGAGCCCGTCGAGCTCGGCGGCCGCGTCGGTGCGCTGCTGCTCGAGCTCGGCCTCGTGCTGCGTGCGCAGCTGCTCGAGCTCGGCGAGGTGGGCCGCGGTGAGCTGCTCGATCTCGGCGACGTGGGCGGCGCGCAGCTGCTCGTCGTGCATCCGCAGCTGGTCGCTCTCGGAGGCGTGGCCCGCGCGCAGCTGGTCGGTCTCGGCGGCGTGCGCCTTGCGCAGCTCGTCGACCTGGGCCGCGTGCGCGGCGGTGAGCTGCTCGATCTGGCCGGAGTGCGAGGCGCTGAGCTGCTCGAGCTGGGCGACGTGCGAGCCGCGCACCTCCTCGAGCTGGGCGGCGTGCGCGGTGTGCAGGCCGGCGATCTGCACCTCGTAGCCCGAGGCCATGGCCTGGTGCTCGTCGGTGAGGCGCGCGGTGGTCGAGCTCAGCTCGGTCTGCAGGCGGCCGGTCTCGTCGAGCCGCTGGGCCTCGAGGCGGGCGGTCTCGTCGGCCAGCTGCGCCTGGAGCGCGGCGGTCTCCGAGGCGAGGCGCTGCTGCAGCGCCGTGGTCTCCGAGGCGAGGCGGGCCTGGAGGGCGAGCAGCTGCTCCTCGCGCTCGGCCAGGTCGGCGGCGGTGGAGTCGAGGGTCGCCTGGGTGCGCTCGTAGCGGGCGGTCATCTCGGCCAGGCGCTCGCTGGTGTCGGCGAGGCGCTGCTCGGCGTCGGCGCGCGCGTCGTCGCGGAGGCGCCGGTCGTCGAAGACCAGGCCGAGCTGCGAGCGGATGATCTCGAGCGGGTCGGTCTCCTCGACGTCCTCGATCGGCGGAACGGGGGGCGGCTCGTAGGCCGGGTGCGCCTTCGGGTCGATGAAGTGCTGGCGGTAGAGGTCGTCGATGACGGCGGCGTAGCGGGCCCGGAACTCGGGGGTGCCGATCTTCAGCGACGCCCCGACGAAGCTGAGGGCGGTGCGGTCGCGCCCGGTCAGCTCGTAGCCCGGGGCGGGCTCGGGGGACGGCTCGGAGGCCGGGGCCGGCTGGGCAGCCGTGGCGGTGGCGTCGTCATCGTCGTCGGACAGGCTCGCGAACAGATCGGTCTCGGGCTCGTCGGTCTCGCGTTCAGCGGTCTCGCGCCCGGCGGTCTCCGGCTCGACGGCCTGGGGGTGCGTGGTGTGGGGCCGGGTGGCGTCGGGGTCGGTGGGGGTGGCGTCGGACATGATGCTCCTACTGGCCTCGCGGGGGTGGTGGTGAGGGCTGCCGCTCGTCGTCGCGGCTCGTCGTGATCAAGGGTACTGGCCGTGCCTGAGTCCGAGGTCTCCGTCGTCGTCCTCGTCCCCGTCGCGGGCCGGGCCGCCCGGACCGGCCGGGCTGAGGCCCCGCAGCCGCTCGAGCTCGCGCCGGTCGCGCTTCGTCGGCCGCCCGGTGCCGCGGTCGCGCACGGGCACGAAGGCGACTTCCTCGCGGGGCGGCGGCGGGGGAGTGAGATCCGCGAACAGCTCGGCGGCCACCGCGGCCGAACCGCGCTTGGCACCGAGCTTCTGCACCGTCAGGATGCGGTCGAAGCCGCTGATGCGCGCCCGCACCTCGTCGCCAGGCCGCACCGGCTGCGCCGCCTTGACCCGGTCGCCGTTCAGCTTCACGTGACCGGCCCGGCACGCCGCGGTGGCGAGCGAGCGGGTCTTGTAGACGCGCGCAGCCCACAGCCAGCTGTCGATGCGCACGCCCTCGCTCATCCGTCAAGCCTTGCACAGGCCGCCGACAGCCGGGAGGCCCCGCGGCCACCACCCTCGCGGCCGAGCGCCCGCGCCCGCACCCGGGAGCGTCGGCGGCCCGCCGTAGGCTGGGCTCGTGACCTCCACCCCCTCCCGCCCGGCGATGCCGCAGCCCTTCGACCCCGATGCGGCCTACGACGCCTTCGCCGAGTGGGCGGCCGGCCGCGGCACTCCCCTCTATCCGGCGCAGGACGAGTCGGTGCTCGCCATCGTCTCGGGCGAGAACGTCATCCTCAGCACCCCCACGGGCACGGGCAAGTCGCTCGTGGCGGTCGGTGCCCATGCCACGGCGCTGGCCCAGGGCATCCGCAGCTATTACACGGCCCCGATCAAGGCCTTGGTGAGCGAGAAGTTCTTCGACCTGGTCGAGATCTTCGGGGCCACCAACGTGGGCATGGTCACGGGCGACTCGTCGGTGAATCCGGATGCTCCGATCATCTGCGCGACCGCCGAGATCCTCGCCAACCTGGCCCTCCGGCACGGCGCTGACACCGAGGCCGGCCAGGTCGTGATGGACGAGTTCCACTTCTACGCCGACCCCGATCGCGGCTGGGCGTGGCAGGTGCCGATCCTCGCGCTGCCGAACGCGCAGTTCGTGCTGATGTCGGCCACCCTCGGCGAGGTCGACTGGCTGGCCGAAGACCTCTCGCGCCGCACCGGCCGCGAGACCACGGTCGTCACGGGCGTCGAGCGACCCGTGCCGCTGACGTTCAACTACGCCACGACGCCCATCCAGGAGACGGTCGAGGAGCTGCTGCAGACCCAGCGCGCCCCCGTCTACATCGTGCACTTCTCCCAGCTCGCCGCCATCGAGCGGGCGCAGGCCCTGTCGAGCATCAAGGTCGCGAGCCGGGAGGTGCGCGACGAGATCGCCGAGCTGATCGGGCCGTTCCGCTTCACGACGGCCTTCGGCAAGACGCTCGCGCGGCTGATCCGCATGGGCATCGGCGTGCACCACGCGGGCATGCTGCCGAAGTACCGTCGTCTCGTCGAGCGGCTCGCGCAGCGGGGCCTGCTCAAGGTCATCTGCGGCACCGACACGCTCGGTGTCGGCATCAACGTGCCGATCCGCACGGTTCTGCTGTCGGCGCTGACCAAGTTCGACGGCACGCGGATGCGCCAGCTCACCGCGCGCGAGTTCCACCAGATAGCGGGTCGCGCGGGCCGCGCCGGCTACGACACCGCGGGCACGGTCGTGGTGCAGGCGCCCGAGCACGAGACCGAGAACCTCAAGGCGCTCGCCAAGATCGGCGACGATCCCAAGAAGCGCCGCAAGTTCATCCGCAAGAAGGCGCCCGAGGGCTTCGTCTCGTGGGGCGAGCCGAGCTTCGAGAAGCTGATCGCGGCCGAGCCCGAGAAGCTCACCTCGCAGCTCACGGTCACGCACGCGATGGTGCTGAACACGATCGCGCGCGGCGGCGACGTCGTGGCGAACATGCGCGCCCTGCTGGAGGACAACCACGAGCCGCGCGTGAAGCAGCGCGAGCTCATCCGGCAGGCCCTCGCGATCTACCGCACGCTCCGCACGGCGGGAGTGGTCGAGCAGGTCACCGACGCGGTCACGGGCATCACGATCATCCGCCCCACCGTCGACCTGCAGCCGAACTTCGCGCTCAACCAGCCGCTGTCGCCGTTCGCACTCGCCGTCTACGACCTGCTCGACGAGGACTCGCCGTCGTTCGCGCTCGACGTGGTGTCGGTCACCGAGGCCATCCTCGACGACCCCCGGCCGGTGCTCTCGGCGCAGCAGTTCGTGGCACGCGGCGAGGCCGTGCAGGCGATGAAGGCCGAGGGCATCGAGTACGAGCAGCGCATGGAGCTGCTCGACGAGGTCACCTACCCGAAGCCGCTGCTCGGCCTGCTGAGCGAGGCGTTCGACACCTACCGCGCCTCGCAGCCGTGGATCGGCGACTTCGACATCTCGCCGAAGTCGGTCATCCGCGACATGTACGAGCGGGCGATGTCGTTCGGCGAGTACATCGCGTTCTACCGGCTGCCCCGCTCGGAGGGCCTGGTGCTGCGCTACCTCTCCGACGCCTACCGCACGCTGCGCTCGACGGTGCCCGACGAGCTGAAGAACGACGACCTGCTCGACCTGATCGAGTGGCTCGGCGAGCTCGTTCGGCAGACCGACTCGAGCGTGCTCGACGAGTGGGAGGCGCTGATCGACCCCGCCGCCGTCGAGGCCGCCGCCCGGCGCGAGGAGTCGGAGGAGGCCGTGGTGCCCCCGGCGCCGAAGCTGCTCACCTCGAACCCGCGGGCGTTCCGCATCCTGGTGCGCAACGAGCTGTTCCGTCGGGTCACGCTGGCCGCCCGCGAGGCCTGGGACGAGCTCGGCGAGCTCGACGCCTCCTCGGGCTTCACCGCCGACCGTTGGGCCACCGCGATGGACGACTACTACGACGTGCACGACTCGGTGGGCATCGGCCCGCACGCCCGCAGCGCGGCCCTCCTCATCCTCGAGGAGCAGCCGACGGTGTGGCGCGCCCGGCAGATCTTCGACGACCCGGCCGGCGACCACGACTGGGGCATCACCGCCGAGATCGACCTCGCTGCCTCGAACGAGGCGGGCACGGCGGTCGTGCGGGTGACGGCGGTCGACCAGCTCTAGGCGCGGGTCCCGTCCTGGTTCCCGGGTGGCCGACGACGAGCGGATGCCCGTCCGGCGGTCACCCGTCGGCGGGCCGTTCCAGGCAGACGAGCCCGGCGCGGGAGTCCCACGACGGCACGTGCGTGAACCCGAGCCGCTCGTAGAGGGCGATCGCCGTGGTTCGCCACTCCCAGACCGAGAGCCGGAGGCCCTCGCCGGCGGCAGTGGCGCGGGAGGCGGCCTCGAGCAGCAGGTGCTTCGCCAGGCCTCGCCCACGGGCCTCGGGCTCCACCCACAGCCTCTTCACCTCGACCCAGTCCGGCGAGGTGGAGCTGAGGACGAGCATGCCGAGGGGCCTGTCGAGTGACCGCGCCAGAAGCACCGTCGACCCGGCGAAGGCCGTCACCGGATCCTCCGTCTCGGCCCGGTAGCGGTCGGACAGCTCGACCGCCGACGCCCCCTTCTCGCTCTCGGTCTGCTGGTGGTAGTGCCCCACCATCGCCGCGACCGCAGCCCGATCGGCGGCGTCGGACGGGTTCCAGGGGTCAACGTGCAGCGGGGCCGGGGTGGTCATGCGGCTGCGCGGGTCCAGCGGGAGAGCAGGAGGCTGTCGCTCTGGAGGAGGCCCGCGAGTGCGAGGTGGCGGGGGACGACGGGGGCGCCGGTGCTGCCGCCGGCGCCGCTGGTAGCGCCGCCGGCTCGGGCGATGCGGGGGCCGGCGCCGCCCTCGAGCACCGGGCTGAGCGTGAGGCAGAGCTCGTCGACGAGGTCGGCCGCGATCAGGTCGCCGAAGAACGACGGGCCGCCCTCGCAGAGGATCTGGGTGAGGCCCCGCTCGTGCAGCTCCCGCACGACGAGTGCGGGGTCGACCCGCTCGTCGCCGGCGTCGACGACGTCGGCGACGGGGGCGAGCCGCCGCCGGGCGTCCGGCGGCGCTGCCTTCGAGGTGAACACGAGAGGTCGGCGGGGGGCCTTCGCGAACAGGTCGGATGCCGGGTCGAGGTCGAGCCGACCGCTCACCAGCGCCATGGCGGGGTGCACGGGCATCCGGAGTGCCTCGCGCCAGCCGTGGAAGCGCTCGTCGACGGTGAGGGCGCCGTACCCTTCGGCGCGCGCGGTGCCGGCACCGACCAGCACCACGTCGGCGACCCCGCGCAGGATGTTGAAGACGACCTTGTCGGCGGGGCCGCCGAGACCGCCGGACAGGCCGTCGACGGTCGCCGATCCGTCGACGCTCTGCACGAAGTTCACCCGGAGCCGCGGGGTCGCGCGGTCGGGCGAGTAGAGCGAGAGCAGCTCCTCGGGGGCGAGCGGGGCCGACGGTGTGGGGAAGAGCTCGACGATGTCGGGGGTGGGTGGAACGGTCATCCTCAGGCCTCTCTCGGCGGGGGTCAGACGTTGTGCGACAGGAAGGAGGGTTCGCGGAAGCCGAGCACGGTCTCGAGCATGCGCATCGACGCGACCGAGGCGCGCACGTCGTGCATGCGCACGATACGGGCGCCGAGCATGGCGCAGACGGTGGCGGCCACGAGCGAGCCTTCGAGGCGGTCGGGCTTGGCGGCGTCGAGCGATTCGCCCACGAAGTCCTTGTTCGACACCGCGGCGAGGGCGGGCAGGCCGATCGCGGCGATCTCGTCGAAGCGGCGCGTGAGCTCGAGGCTGTGCAGCGTGTTCTTGTTGAGGTCGTGCCCCGGGTCGATGTAGAGCGCGCTCTCGGCGATGCCGGCGTCGATCGCGCGCCCGACCCGCTCGACGATGAACGCCCGCACCTCGTCGACCACGTCGTCGTACTGCGGCCGTGGATACGGCGTGCGGGGCTCGGCGAGCGAGTGCGTCACGACGAGAGACCCGCCCCCGTCGGCGACCGCGGCGGCCATCTCGGGGTCGCTCAGCCCGGTCGTGTCGTTCACGACGTGCGCGCCCGCGGCGAGGCAGGCGGCGGCGACGGATGCGCGGAAGGTGTCGACCGAGATGACGACGTCGCTCACCCCGGCCAGCTGCGCCACCACCGGCAGCACGCGGTCGAGCTCCTCGGCCTCTTCGATCTCGGGCCCCGGAGCGAACTTCGCCCCGCCGATGTCGACCCAGTCGGCGCCCGCCTCGGCCGCGGCGACCGCGCTCGCGACGGCCTTGTCGAGCGCGAACGTGGCGCCCCGGTCGAAGAAGGAGTCGGGGGTGCGGTTGACGATCGCCATCACGGCGATGCGCCGGTCGAAGTCGATGACGCGCTCGCCGTGCCGCGTCGGGAAGCGCCGCAGCGGGTGGCGGAGCTCGGGTGTGACGATCATGTTTCCATCATGGTCGTTCGGGCGGGTCGCCCGGGTCGCTCCGTGAGAAGGTGGAGTCATGACGGCACTTCCCCCGACGCATCCGCGGGACAGCGGCGACGCCTGGGTCGAGGGGCCCGACGGCCGCCGGTTCTGGGGCCGCTACGGTGCGGCCGGGCTGCTGGTGCACGACGAGGCGGCGGGCATCCTGCTGCAGCACCGGGCCGAGTGGAGCCACTTCGGCGGCACCTGGGGCCTGCCCGGCGGCGCCCGACACGAGGGAGAGTCGGCGGTCGAGGGCGCCATCCGCGAGTCGGAGGAGGAGGCCGGGGTGCCGGCCGACGCGCTGCAGCTCGCGTTCACCTCGGTGCTCGACCTCGGCTACTGGTCGTACGTCACCGTGGTCACCACGACGTCCCGCCCGTTCGCCCCGCGCATCGGCGACGCCGAGAGCCTGGAGCTGCGCTGGGTGCCGCTCGAGGAGGTCGACTCCCTGCCGCTGCACCCGGGGTTCGGCTCGGCCTGGCCCGTGCTGCGCGAGCGGCTGGGGGAGCGCATCCGGGTGGTGGTCGACGCGGCGAACGTGGTCGGCTCGGTGCCCGACGGCTGGTGGAAGGACCGGGCGGGGGCCGCTGACCGCTTGGTCGCCCGTCTCGCCCGCCTCGGCGAGGCCGGCATCGAGACCTCGGAGCTCGCACCCGGATCCGGTGCGGGGCGCAGCTGGCCCCGAATCGACGTCGTGCTCGAGGGGCAGGCGAAGGATGCGGTGGCCGCCGACTCGGGGCAGGTCACCGTGCTGCGTGCGGCCGGCTCGGGCGACGACGCGATCGTCGACGAGGTCGCGCGGGCGGCGCGGCAGCCGGTGCCCGAGCGGGTCGTCGTGGTGACCGCGGATCGCGGGCTGATCGAGCGGGTGCGGGAGCACGGGGCCGAGGTGCGCGGGCCGGGCTGGCTGCGCGGACTGATCGACGCGCTGGACTGAGCACCGGTGTCCGGGGTGTGACGTAGTCTTCATGCCACGATGAGCTCCTCGACCGCTTCGCCCCAGGCGCACGCTCCCGAGCTCGAGACGGTCTACCGGCCGCGGGGTCCGCTCGATCTGCGGGGCACGCTGTCGCCCCATCGGCGTGGGGCCGGAGATCCGTGCACGCGGCTCGACGAGAACGGCGGGGTGTGGATCGCGCTGCGCACGGGTGGTGAGACGCCGGGCGTCGCGACGCTGCTGCTCACGCCGGGGGCGGGCGAGGTTCGGGTACGGGCCTGGGGGAGCGGAGCATCCGTCGCCGTGTCGATGGTGCCCGAACTGCTCGGCGAGGGTGACGACTGGAGCGATCTCGACACCTCGGGTCACCCGCTGCTCGCCGACTCCGCGCGCCGCAACGCGGGGCTGCGGCTCACCCGCTCGGGGCGCGTGCTCGATGCGCTGGCACCGGCGGTGATCGAGCAGCGGGTGACGTCGGTCGAGGCGTTCCGGGCGTGGCGCATCCTGCTGACGGCGTACGGGGAGATCGCGCCGGGGCCGCTGGGGAGCGGTGCCGCCGACCGTCACTCGCACGCGGCGTACGGCCGGCCGGCCTTCGGGCACGCGCCGCTGCGGCTGCCGCTCACGCCCGAGCAGTGGCGCCGCATCCCGTCGTGGGAGTGGCACCGGGCCGGGGTCGACCCGGGTCGTTCGCGCACGGTGCTGCAGGCGGCGACCGTCGCGTCGGGGCTCGAACGCACGCTCGCGCTCGGCCGGGGCGGCGACGAGGTGCTCCGCCGGCTGCGCACGGTGAACGGGGTGGGGGTCTGGACGGCGGCCGAGACGGCTCAGCGCGCGCACGGCGACGCCGACGCGGTGAGCTTCGGCGACTACCACCTGGCGGCCACCGTCGGCTGGGCGCTCGTGGGCGAGCCGATCGACGACGACGCGCTGGCCGAGCTGCTCGAGCCGTGGCGCGGTCAGCGGCAGCGCATCGTGCGGCTGGTGCTCGCGAGCGGGTTCAGGCCGCCGCGGCGGGGGCCGCGGATGACGATCCAGGATCATCGGGGGTACTGAGGGCCTCGTTCGCCCCTTGGCGCTCGGCGCTCGGCGCTCGGCGCTCGGCGCTCGGCGCTTGCCCGGCTCGTGGCGTGTGCGGCTCAGTACCAGTGCGGGTTGCGGGCGTTCCAGGCCGAGAGCGCACCGCAGGGCGTGCCGTAGCGGTCGGAGATGTAGTTCATGCCCCAGATGATCTGCGTCTCGTGGTTGGTGACGTAGTCGGTGCCGACCGAGGCCATCTTCGACGCGGGCAGCGACTGCGGGATGCCGTAGGCCCCGCTCGAGGGGTTGTAGGCGTTCGCGCGCCAGCCCGACTCGCCGATCCACAGCTGTACGAGGCAGCCGAACTGGTCGCCGCCCCAGCCGTAGTTGCCGAGGATGCTCTGCGCGTAGGCCTGCGCCACCGAGGCCGGAGCGACCTCGCCCGGCACCCAGGCGCTGCCCGGGGCATCCTGATCGGCGAGAGCCTGACGCTGCCGCTCCTCCTCCTGCCGCTTGGCCTCCTCGCCGGCGCGGTAGCGCGACTCGACGTCGGCCGTGACGTTCTTCAGCGACGCCAGCTGGGTGACGAGGAAGTCGCTGCGGTTCTGCTCCTCGGCGAGCTGGGCGTCGGCGGCGGCCTGCGCGTCCTCGGCGGCCTGCAGCCGCTCGTCGGCGGCCGTCTCCAGCTGGTCGCGCTCGGTCTTGGCGGCCTGGGCCTGCTCCTCGAGGGCCTTGGCGGTGTTCTTCGCGGCCTCGGCGGCCTCGCGGATCTGGCCCGTGCGCTCCGTCAGCTTCGTCATCGTGCCGAGCTGGTAGAGCAGCGAGTCGGAGTTGTTCTGGTTCAGCACGAGGTTCATCGTCGTGTCGCCACCCGAGCGGTAGAGCTGCGCGGCGAGGAGTCCGGCCTGGGTCGTCGCGGTGTCGGCCTTCGCGCTCGCGTCGTCGGCCTGGGTCTGGAGGGTCGTGGCGTAGGCGGTCGCGGCCTCGGCGGCGGCCTTGGCCTGGAGGTACTCCTGGCCGGCCTGCAGCGCCTCGTTGGCACGCTGGGCGGAGACCGACGAGAGCTCGTCGAGGAGGGACGTGATCTTGGTGACCTCGGCGGCGGTGGCCTGCTCGTTCTGCTTCGCGGCGTTGACCTCGTCCCAGCTGGGGTAGTCGACGCGGGGAGCGACGCCGGCGGTCACGGCGGTCGTGGTCGCGGCGGCGCCGGACGTGGTGGCGGCGGCGCCTGAGGTCGTGGCGGCCGAGCCGGTCGTGACGCTCGTCCCGGCAGCCGCACTGGCCGGCACCCCGGCGCACGCGACGAGCGCGCTCACGACGGCGACGGTGCCCCAGCTGCGGGCGGACGGCTTCCACATGGCCTCCAGGGTATGTGACGAAAGTGAAAGACGGGGCGATGACACCGGGCGCGTCCATCCGCTTCCACGCCGATTCGGAGGTTCTGGACACCAGCCCGGAATAAAGCTGTGCTTTCATGCATTTGTATAGACCGTGGGGACGGGTGATCGCTCCCCCCGCCATCGTTCACACTCACGAAAGAGGAACACATGACCGACACCATCGAGATCCCCGGGTACAAGGCCGGCACCTGGACCGTCGACCCCTCGCACTCCGAGGTCGCCTTCTCCGTCCGCCACATGCTGATCAGCAAGGTCAAGGGCAAGTTCGAGAAGTTCGACGCGACCTTCGTCACCACCGAGAACCCGCTCGACACCAAGGTCACCGCGACCGCCGACGTCGCCTCCGTCAACACCAACGACAAGAACCGCGACGGCCACCTCGCGACCAACGACTTCTTCGACGCCCCCACCCACCCCGAGCTGAAGTTCGTCTCCACCGGCGTGCGCGTCGAGGGCGGCGACTACAAGATCGACGGCGACCTCACCATCAAGGGCGTCACCAAGCCGGTCACCTTCGACTTCGAGTTCGGCGGCTTCGGCACCGACGCTTACGGCAACTACAAGGCCGGCTTCGAGGCCAAGACCGAGATCGACCGCAACGACTTCGGCGTCAACTGGAACGCCGCGCTCGAGACCGGTGGCGTCCTCGTCGGCGACAAGGTCACCATCACGCTCGACGTGCAGGCCGTCCTCTCCGCCTGATCCACCCCGTCCCGACGGCCCGGCCGCGCACTGCGCGCGCCGGGCCGTCGTGCGTCGGGGCTGCGGCCCGCCTCTTGCGCCTCGTCTCGTGCGCCTCGTCTCCGGCGGCCCGCCTCGTGCGTGCCTCCTCCACAGATCCCGGATGCGCCGACGCCGTCCACAGATCACCTCCTCGAGCGGCTCGCTCCGCACCACCCCGCCCACACTTTGGCCATGACACCGTCGACCGCCCCCAGTGCGCTCCCCACGACCCTCCCTCCGGCCGCTCACCCGCCCCGCGGCGTGACCGTCGATCACGTCCCCGTCCCGGCGCCGGAGCCTGATCCCCGCCCCGACGCCGAACCGCGCCCGCCGTCCCCCAGAGGGCGTGGCGACGCCGAACCCCCACCCCGCCCGTCTGGCGCCCGGCCTTCCGACGTCCATCCCGTCGAGGTCGACGTCGTCGCCGACATCGTCCGCACGCTCGGCTTCTGGCCGCGGGGCAGTCTCGCCCTGCGCATCCGCCGACGACGACGACCTTTCGCGGTTCTGCGCGTCGATCTGCCCGCTGCGCCCGATCCCGGCACGGCTGGTGACCCGGTCTCCGTCCCAGCAGCCGACTCCGACGCCGTGCTCCAGCTCGCCGGCACTCTCACCGGCCTGCTCTCCCGGCTCACGGGTGTGGCCCGCGTCGACTTCGTCTACTTCGCTCCATCACCGAGCTCCGCGGGGCCGTCGACCGAACCGCTCCCTCGGCGCAACCGCCGAAGACGTCCGAGGCACCCGACCGCGTCTGCCGGCGAGCTGCTGACCACTTTGGCCGCGGGGCTGGACGCGGCCGGATTCTCGATCGGTGAGCTGCTGGAGGTCTCGGGCGACGTAGTCCGCCGCTTCGAGCCCGGCTCCTGGCGCGGCGACGCGCCGCGTCCGCCGCGAACCGGTGAGGCCGTCACCCTGCCCGAGCTGCTGACCGGGCCCACCCGGCAGACCGATGCCGACACACCCGGGCAAGCGCCTTCGACGCGATCGGCACCTCCGCCCGACCTGCACCGGGGAGCCTTCGTGCCCCTGTCCCACATCCCGGACGAGCTGACCAGCGCTGCGCTCGCCGCCCTCGGTCTCCCCGCCGAGGACCAGGAGCGTGCCGAGGTCGACCCGATGCGGGCGCTCCAGCTCTGGTGCAGCGCGCTCGATCCGGCGGCGGGGCTGCCCACCGAGATCGGCGCCATCCGCCTGGCCTGGCCGCTTAGGCGACGGCTGCTCCGCGACCTCGTGCTGATGCAGTGCGCGTGGGGGCTCGACGGCGCCGTCAGGGCGCTGGCCGAATCGCTCGACGGCAGCGACGCCCGCGCCGGATCGGTGTTCTCGACGTTCCTCGGGGCCGCCGACGACGCCCCGCGCGATCAGACGCTCCGCCGATCGGTCGAGGTGCTCCGCCGCATCGCCGAATGCGTGCCGCCCTCGCTCGCCGCCTCTCCGCTCGTCATGCTGGCCTGGCTCGAATGGTGCCGAGGCCGGGGCACGGTCGCCGCGGCCTACCTCGACGACTGCCTCGCGGCCGACCCGGCCTGCTCCCTGGCCCACCTCTTCCGCCAGATCCTCGACCAGGGCCTGGTGCCGCAATGGCTCGACTGACCCATCCCTCGGGCTCCGTCTCTCAGCTTTGGGCGCCCCGCTCCGGTGCCCGGGGTACGCGCCGTCACCGTGACGGGGTGGCCTGTCCATCCCGCCCAT
The DNA here is from genome assembly GCF_015350805.1 of Herbiconiux sp. VKM Ac-1786. Classification (GTDB taxonomy): domain Bacteria; phylum Actinomycetota; class Actinomycetes; order Actinomycetales; family Microbacteriaceae; genus Herbiconiux. The sequence goes on from NZ_JADKSG010000002.1 coordinate 265,808, forward strand.
CCCTCGCGATCGTTGGTGTCTGCGGGTCATCGGCCGGTGGGCGCGCCGAGGAGGTATGCGGCAGACCGGCCACAATGGTGCGCCGCATGTCAGCCATGGAGGTGAGCGGTAGGTCAGTGGTCCATGAAGGAACCCAGCTGCCATCCCGCGGGTCGGTGGTCGGTGAGTGCGCCGAAGAGGTGAGCCGCAGGTCGGCCATGGAGGGGAGCAACCGGTCAGCCGTGGATATGAGGGACAGGTCAGAGGTCTGTGAGGGCATCCAGCTGCCACACCCCGAATCAGTGGCCGGTGAGGGGGCCGAGGAGGCGGGCCGCGATCGAGGGGCGGCCGGTGAGTGCCTCCTCCGCGTCGGCGGCGGTCGTGCCGAGGAGGCCGAGGTTCGCGCCGATGAAGCGGAGGGGCTCCGGTTCCCAGCGCGGCGAGCGATGGTTCACCCACGGCAGCCCGGTGAGCTCCGTCTCGCGACCGCCGATCAGGTCGGCGAGGGTGCGGCCCGCGAGGTTCGTCGTGCTGAGGCCGTCGCCCACGTACCCGCCCGCGAACGCCACGCCGGTGCGCGGGTTGTAGCTCGCCGAGGCGTGCCAGTCACGGGGAACGCCGAGCGGTCCACCCCAGCGGTGGGTGACCTCGGCGCCCTCGGCGGCGGGGAAGAGGTCGATGAGCGCACGTTCCAGATGAGCGAACACGGCGGCCGAGCGGTCGTGGTCGGGCGTGATGCTGCTGCCCCAGTGATAGCGGGCGCCGCGACCGCCGAAGGCGAAGCGGTCGTCGGCGGTGCGCTGCCCGTACACGAGCAGATGGCGGTAGTCGGAGAAGGTGGTGCCGTGCTCGATGCCCAGCTCGTCCCAGAGTGCGGCCGGCAGCGGCTCGGTCGCGATCATCAGCGAGTACAGGGGCAGGATGCGCCGCCGCACGCCGGGCAGCGTCGCGCCGTACCCCTCGGTGGCGATCACGACGGTGTCGCAGTGCACGAGCGACTGCCCGGCCGCACCCTGGCAGAGCACACGCCGCGGCGCCCACTCCACCACCTCGGTCTGCTCGGCGATCACCACGCCCATCCGCTCCACCACCGCCGCAAGACCGCGGACGAGCTTCGCGGGCTGCAGCCGGGCGCAGGACGGATCGAAGGACGCGGCCGACGCCCCGGTGGCCCCGAGCGCCTGCCGCAGTGCTGCCGAACGACTGGACGGCGCTCCGGAGGGGACACCGCCCACGGCACCGACATCGCGACGGTCGCCCGCGTCGACTTCACGTTGGCCCGGGCTCGCGTTGCCGGCAGTGTTGCCTCTCCCGTCGTCGGTGCCCGGTCCGCCGGCGGTGTCGCCGGTACTCGGCGTGACGAGTTCCAGACGGTCGGGGCCGAAGGCGCTCGCCGCCTCGACCTCGGCCCGGGCCGCCGCGAGCTGCACCCCACCTCGGGCGAACGTGATCGTGCCGCCCTTGGCGTAGTCGCAGTCGATGTCCTCCGCGGCGACGACCCGGCCGACCTCGTCGACCGTGTCGATCATCGCCTGCCGCATCGCGATCGCGGCCTCGTCGCCGTAGGCGCGACGGAGCCCGGCCGTCGACGTCGGAAACAGGGCCGAGCACCAGCCGCCGTTCCGCCCCGACGCTCCGAAGCCCGCGATGTGCTTCTCGACGATCGTGATCGCGAGCGACGGGTTCGCGCGCTTGAGGTAGTACGCGGTCCACAGCCCGGTCAGCCCGCCGCCGATGATGCACACGTCGGTGCGCTGATCGCCGGCGAGGCCCGGGCGGGGTGTGAGGTCGTCACGCCCCGACCCGGCCAGCGAGTCGAACCAGAACGAGAGGTCGCGGTAGTCGGTCGCCGTCATGCGCGCGGGCGGGGCCTAGAGCCGCGTCCAGGCCTCGGAGAGCACGCCCCGCAGGATCTGCTCGATCTCGTCGAACTCGCTCGGCCCGATCGTCAGCGGCGGAGCCAGCTGGATCACCGGGTCGCCCCGGTCGTCGGCCCGGCAGTAGAGTCCGGCGTCGAACAGCGCTTTCGACAGGAAGCCGCGCAGCAGGCGCTCCGACTCGTCGTCGTCGAAGGTCTCCTTCGTCGCCTTGTCCTTGACCAGTTCGATGCCGAAGAAGTACCCGTCGCCGCGCACGTCGCCGACGATCGGCAGGTCGGTGAGCTTCTCGAGCGTCTGGCGGAACAGCGGCGAGTTCTCCCGCACGCGCTCGTTCAGCTTCTCCTCCTCGAAGATGTCGAGGTTCTCGAGCGCGACGGCCGCCGAGACCGGATGCCCGGCGAAGGTGTACCCGTGGTAGAACGCCGTCTGGCCGTGCTTGAACGGTTCGTACACCCGCTCGTTCACGATGGTCGCACCGATGGGGGAGTAGCCGCTCGTCATCGCCTTCGCGCAGGTGATCATGTCGGGCTGGTAGCCGTAGGTGTCGCAGGCGAAGTAGTTGCCGATGCGCCCGAACGCACAGATCACCTCGTCGCTGACGAGCAGTACGTCGTACTTGTCGCAGATCTCGCGCACGCGCTGGAAGTAGCCGGGAGGCGGCGGGAAGCACCCGCCCGAGTTCTGCACCGGCTCGAGGAAGATCGCGGCCACGGTCTCGGGGCCCTCGAACTGGATCATCTCCTCGATGCGGTTCGCGGCCCACAGCCCGAAGGCCTCCTCGGTGCCCTCGAAGCCCATCTCGTGAGCACGGTAGTAGTTCGTGTTCGGCACCCGGAAGCCACCGGGCGTGACCGGCTCGAACATCTCCTTCATCGCGGGGATTCCGGTGATCGCGAGAGCACCCTGCGGCGTGCCGTGATAGGCGATCGAGCGCGAGATGACCTTGTGCTTGGTGGGCCGTCCCTGGAGCTTCCAGTAGTGCTTCGCCAGCTTGAAGGCCGTCTCGACGGCCTCGCCGCCGCCGGTGGAGAAGAAGACGCGGTTCAGGTCACCGGGCGCGAGGTCGGCCAGGCGGTCGGCGAGTTCGATGGCCGACGGATGGGCGTACGACCAGATCGGGAAGAAGGCGAGCTCCTCGGCCTGCTTCGCCGCGACCTCGGCGAGACGGCGCCGTCCGTGACCGGCGTTCACCACGAACAGGCCCGACAGGCCGTCGATGTACTTCTTGCCGGTGGAGTCCCAGATGTGGTGACCCTCACCCTTGGTGATGATCGGCACGCCGCCGCCCGACTCCATCACCGACTGGCGGGAGAAGTGCATCCACAGGTGGTCCTTCGCCATCTGCTGGAGCTCGGCGTCGGAGCGCGCGGCCCGCCCGCCGAGAGGGGCTCCGGTGCCGGTGGACGTGACGGGCTGTTCGGTGGTGGTCATCGTGTACCCCAGTTGTAGAGCTGCTTGTGCAGCTTCAAATAGACGAATGTTTCGGTGGACTGCACGCCGTCGAGCTTCCGGATCTCGGAGTTCAGCAGGGCGATGAGGTCGTCGTCGTCTTCGCAGACGACTTCGGCCAGGATGTCGAACGTTCCCGCGGTGAGCACCACGTAGTCGACCGCCGGCATGGCGGCCAGGGCGTCGGCGACCTCGCGGGTGTCGCCGGAGACCTTGAGGCCGATCATGGCCTGACGGTAGAAGCCGAGCTGCAGCGGGTCGGTGACGGCCACGATCTGCATGACGCCCGACTCGGTGAGCTTCTGCACCCGCTGCCGCACCGCTGCCTCCGACAGACCGACCGCCTTGCCGATCTCGGCATAGGAGCGGCGCCCGTCGTCTTGCAGCTGCTCGATGATCGCCTTGGAGGTGTCGTCGAGAGCGGAGGGCTTCGGCTTCGTGCTCATGCTTCGATCCTGTCAGGTGATCGGCCCTCGGGCAAGCGGATCCGTAGGTCGAAGCCCCCGATAACGCGGATTCCGTCGTCATCGCCCCGGAACAACCACGTCGGCATCACCGGGCACTCCGTAGTCCACGCACCCGCGTTTCCGCGGCACGGTGATTCGGTGGTCGGGGGTGGGTCGACTATCGTCGGAACCGGCGACGGGACCGTCATCCGCAGCTCGCCACAGACCGAAATAGCACCGGGATCACACCGTAGGGTTCCGGAACGTCGTCAGGAGCAGTCACCGTGACCCAGATCGGTCGAACGAGTGCGCGGGTCAGCGTCACGCGCGACGGCGCCGTGCCCCGCCAGGTCACCCTCTCCTGGGCCGCCATCAGCGACAAGGGCAACAAGCGGGCCGGCAACGAGGACAGCTCGATCTCCGACATCCCGGTCTTCGCGGTCGCCGACGGCATGGGCGGACACTCGGCCGGTGACGTCGCCTCCGCCGCCGTGGTCGACCGGCTCGGGGAGATCGGCGACGCCGTCACCACCGCCGACCGCATCGAGGAGGCGCTCGCCGAGGCGCTGACCGACATCGACCGCGTGGGCGACGAGTCCGTGCTCGGAACGGGCACCACCGTCACCGGGGTCGCGCTCGCCGAGGTGGACGACGACCTCGCCTGGATGGTCTTCAACATCGGCGACTCCCGTGTCTACCTGCTGCAGGACGGCGAGCTGCAGCAGCTCACCGTCGACCACTCCGTGGTGCAGGAGCTCATCGACGCGGGGCTGATCACGCCCGAGCAGGCGGAGCGCCACCCCGACAGCAACGTCATCACGCGAGCGGTCGGGTTCCACGAGCGGCCCATCCCCGACTACTCGACCATTCCGGTGGTCGCCGGGCAGCGGGTGCTGATCTGCTCCGACGGGCTCACCAAGGAGCTCACCGACGTCGGCATCCGGCACTACCTCTCCATCTCGCCCACGGCCGAGCGGGCCGCGAACGAGCTCGTCGCCGCATCGCTCGCCAACGGCGGGCGCGACAACGTGACGGTCGTCGTGGTCGACGTGGAGTCCGACGAGAACGACGGTGCGCCCGCGGGCGACGCCGATGAACGCGCGGGCGACCGCGACGCCTCGCAGCCCTAGGCCGCACCGTGCCGCGCCGCCTCCCCTCGCCGCCCCCCACGCTCCCCGGGTTCACCCCGGTGCGCGTGCTGGGCTCGGGCGGGTTCGCCGACGTGTTCCTGTTCGAGCAGAACATGCCGCGCCGCCAGGTGGCGGTGAAGGTCATGCTGCCCGAGGTCGTCAACGAGCAGGTGCGACGCATGTTCCAGGTCGAGGCCGATCTGATGGCGGGGCTGAGCGCGCATCCGTCCATCCTCACCGTGTACGAGGCCGGGGTGTCGGGCGACGGCCGGCCCTACCTCGTGATGGAGCTCTGCTCCTCGTCGCTCGGTCAGCGCTACCGGCAGGAGCCCCTGCCGGTGCCCGAGGTGCTGCGCATCGGGGTGAAGATCGCGGGAGCCCTGCACACCGCCCACCAGCAGGGCATCCTGCACCGCGACGTGAAACCGTCGAACATCCTCGTCACGGCCTACGGTGCGCCGGTGCTCTCCGACTTCGGCATCGCCCAGTCGACCCGCGGGCGCTCGGCGGGCGCCGACGCCGTGGGCCTGTCGGTTCCGTGGTCGGCTCCCGAGGTCGTGTCCGAACAGACCCAAGGCACCATCGCGTCCGAGGTGTGGGGTCTCGCGGCGACGCTGTACTCCCTGCTCGCCGGGCGCTCGCCGTTCGAGGTGCCGGGGGCGGTGTCGACGAGCTCGTCCGAGCTCACCACCCGGATCGTCAAGGCCAGGCCCGCACCCCTCGGCCGCCCCGACGTGCCGGCCTCGCTCGAGCGGGCTCTGGTCCGCGGGATGTCGAAGAGGCCCGGCGACCGCCCCGCGTCGGCGCTCGAGCTGCTCCACGAGCTGCAGGCGATCGAGACCGAGCTCGGCCTCGCGCCGACGGGCGTGGAGGTCGCTCGCGCCGAGTGGGCCGTCGAGTACGACCGTGACCGGCCGAACGGGCTCGACCGCGCCGACCGCACGCAGCTTGCCGCGGGTCCCACCGAGGCGAGGCGCCCCCGTCGCGCGGGAGGGGGCGTCGACGCCGACGGGTCCACGGGAGGACGGAGCTCCGGTAGCCGCTCGGCAGGAGGTGACCGCGCGGCCGCCGGACGTGGGGGCGCGGGTACTGACGCAGGCAGGGGTGCCGGCACCGTCAGAGGGCGCCGAAGGGTTCGCCGCCCGGCCTTCGTGGCCGGCGTCGTGATCGCCGTGGTCGTCGTCGCCGGGGGAGCGGTCGCCGCCGGCCTGGCCATGCTGCCGCGGGGCGACGACCTCCCGCGGGTCGGCGAGATCACCACCGAGGTGGCCGACGGGCGCATCCTGTTCCGGTGGAACGACCCGGGCCTCACCGAGGGCGACAGCTTCCGCGTCGACACCTCCACGGGGGAGACCTCGGTGCAGCGCAGCAGTGAGTTCGCCGCGTTCCCGAACGACACGACACCCGTCTGCATCACCGTGACGGTCGTGCGCGAGGGCCGCTCGGGCGACGCCGGCGCCGAGACGTGCGCGAGCCTGCCGTGAGATCGACCGGGAGCGGCACCGAGCTCCGCCGCCGCTCTCTCGCCGCGAGCATCGGCGTCGGTGCGCTGATCGCGGCGGTGGTCGCGGTGACCGCCGTCGTGTCCACGGGGTACGACGCGCAGAAGGTCGACCTCGACGACGCGGCCGTCTGGGTCACGAGCGACCTGCACCAGGCCGTCGGTCGCGCGAACCCCCAGGTGGGCGAGCTGAACACGGCCATCCGCATGGAGTCGGGGTCGCTCTCGGTCGCGCAGTCGGGGCAGCACGTCGTCGTGCTCGACGAGGGCGGCGGGGAGGGCCGGCTCGTCGACACGGCGTCCGCCGAGGTGTCCGACACGTTCCCGCTGCCCTCCGGCGACGTCGAGGTGGCGCTCGCCGGAAACACCGCGGTCGTCACCGCCCGGGCCTCCGGCGACGTCTGGATCATCCCGGTCGCCGCCCTCGCGACCTTCGACCCCGCGAGCCCGCCCGACCTCACGCTCGGGGTCGGCGGCGCCACGGCCGTCACCGCCGCGGGCACCGTCGTCGCGGTCTCGGCGGCGAGCGGCTCGGTGCAGAGCGTCGACCCCGACGCTCTGGCGCGCGGTGAGAGAGCGGATGCTCGAGCCCTCGACGTGACCCCCGACGCCGACCTGGCGATCAGCGCGGTCGGTGACCGCTGGGTGGTGCTCGACCGGTCCGCGGGCCGCCTGATCACCGCCGAGGGCAGCGTGCCCGTCGATCTCGGCACCGGGTCGGGCGCAGGAGATGCCGGCGGATCGCCACCGCCGGGCGACCAGCCGGCCGACTCCGTTGATCAGGGCGGAGCCGATGCCTCCTCCGGCTCCGGATCGAGTGCGGTGGGTGCGGGTGCCGAGCCGCCCGCCACCTGGCTGCAGAGCCCGTCGGAGGGCGCGGACAACGTGCTGGTGGCGACACCGGCGGCTCTCCTCTCGGTCGCACTGGCCGACGGCGCGGTGGAGGTGCTCTCGGACGGCCACTCCGGCACCTCGACCGCTCCGGTGCAGATCGACGGCTGCTGGTTCGCGGCCTGGACTGACGGCCGCACCTGGACGGGCTGCGACGACCGCGCCGGCGCCGACGACGACCGGGGCGACGGCGGCAGCACGATCGGCGGAACGGGTCTCGCCGACGGCGTCGGCTTCACCGCGGTCGACCCAACAGCCGCGCCCTCCCGCCGCCCCTCGGCGGCCGCAGGCGGCGCCGACGGCCGGCTGCCCGGCGCGGCCTCCGGAGACCGCCTCGTCTTCCGCACGAACGGCACCGGCGGCGTGCTGCTCAGCGACGCGGCCAGCGGCCGCTCCTGGGACGTCACCCGCGGCAACGCCCCCATCGACGACTGGGACGCCCTGCTCCCCGACACCACCGCCCGCCCCACGAGCACCGAGGTGGCCGCCGACGTCGACGAGGCCCCCGACCCCGACCAGCAGCCACCCGTCGCGGCCGACGACGAGCTCGGCGCACGCCCGGGCCGCTCGGTCGTGCTGCCGGTGCTGCAGAACGACGTCGACCCGAACGACGACGTCATCGTCATCGATTCCGTCGCCCTGCCGGAGGGCGCGGGCTTCACGGTCGACCTCGTGTCCGACGACCAGCAGCTCCAGCTGACGACGCCGGCGGGCGCGAGCGGTGTGCTCGAGTTCGGCTACACGATCTCCGACGGCCACGGGGGCACCGACGACGCCGTGGTCCGGGTGACGCTCCGCGGCGACGACGAGAACTCGCCCCCGGTGCAGAGCACGCGCGAGCTGCTCGACCTCGGTCTCGGCGGCCGGGCGGAGCTCGATCTCCGCGGCGACTGGTACGACCCCGACGGCGACGCCTTCTACCTGCAGTCGGCGACGATCGCGGCGCCCGACACCGTCAGCTGGACCCCCGAGGGCATCGTCACCGTCACCGACGCCGGCGCGACCACGGGCACGAAGGAGGTCACCGTCACGGTGGGCGACGGTGTCGCCTCGACGACGGGGTCGTTCACGGCCGAGGTGCACCCGCCCGACCAGGTGCCGCTGCGGGCCGAGGGCTTCGTCGTGCTCGCCCGGGTGGGTCAGGCCGTCGAGGTCTCACCGCTCGCGCACGTGACCGGCGGGGGCTCCGGGCTCCGGCTCGCCGGGGTGCCCGCCCGCGAGGGGTTCGCGATCGTCCCCGACTTCGCCGGCGGCACCGTGCGCATCACCGCCGAGGCGGCGGGGTCCACGATGCTCGACTACGCCGTCGGCGACGGCAGCCGCAGCGCGGCCGGCGTCATCCGCGTGGTGGCGACCCTGCCCCCCGACGCCAACGCGCGCCCGGTCACCGTGCCCCACGCGGCCTTCGCCCGGCAGGGCGCCGAGGTGCCGGTCGATGTGCTCGCCGGCGACTTCGACCCGGCGGGCGGTGTGCTCATCGTCACCGGCGCCGACGGCGCGACCGATCCTGCCCTGCGCGTCGAGGTGATCGAGCAGCGGATGCTCCGCGTCACCCTCACGGGCCCGCTCACCGGCGGGCGCGCCACCGCCGGCTACATCGTCACCAACGGCTTCACCGCCGCGCAGGGCACGGTCACCGTGGTCGAGATCCCCGAGCCCGCCGTGCGTCAGCCTCCGACCGCCGTGCCCGACCGGGCGGCGGTGCGGGTCGGCGACGTCGTCGACATCCCGGTGCTCGCCAACGACGTGCACCCCGACGGTGACCGGCTGAGTCTCGACCCCGAGCTCGTCACCGCCCCGGCCGCGGAGGCCGGACTGCTCTTCGCCTCGGGCGACCGCCTTCGCTTCCTCGCACCCTCGACACCGGGTGACGTGACCGCCGTGTACCGGGTCGACGCTCCTGACGGACAGTGGGCGACGGCGTCGGTCACCATCAGCGTGCGTGAGGCCGATGCGACGGTGAACGCCGCCCCGGTGCCGGCGCTCGTCACCGCGAGGGTGATCGCGGGCGAGACCGTGCGCATCAGCGTGCCGATCCAGGGCATCGACCCCGACGGCGACTCGGTGCAGTTCCGCGGCATCGACTCGACGCCGGCCAAGGGGCAGGTCGTCGAGACGGGCCCCGACTGGATCGAGTTCGCCGCCGGCGAGTACTCCTCGGGCACGGACGTGTTCGGCTACACCGTCGTCGACCGCCTGGGGGCCGAGGCGAGCGGCACGGTGCGGGTGGGCATCGGCCCGCGCCCCGACGGTGCTCGAAATCCGGTCGCCACGCCCGACGAGGTGCGAGTGCGACCCGGGCGCACGGTCCTGCTGCGGGTGCTCGACAACGACTCGGCTCCCGGCGGCAGCCCGCTGAGCATCGCGGCCGTCGAGCCGCTCACCGGTCTCGGGGGAGCAGCGGTCGGCGGCGGGCCGGCGACCGCGTCGGCCGGGGAGGCGGTGGCGGCGGTGACGATCGAGGGTCGGCTGCTGAGCATCCGTGCGCCCGACGACCCCGGCCGCTACAGCGTCATCTACACGGTCGCCGACGACCAGGGCGGCACGGGATCGAGCTTCGCGACGATCGACGTCGACCCCGACGCCCCGCTCGCGCGACCGGTCGTCGACGACACGGTGCTCACGCTCGGCGACATCCTCGACCGCACCGAGGTCGACGTCGACGTGCGGAAGAACGTGTTCTTCGCCGAGGGATCGCCGAGCGACCTCGCCCTGACCGTGCAGGATGGCTTCTCCGACACCGCTCGCGTGGTGGACGGCCGCGTGCGGGTGCGGATCGGCGGGTCCGCGCAGGTGATCCCGTTCACCGTGGCCCATCCCGACGACCCGGCGGTGCGCTCGTCGGGCTTCGTCTGGGTGCCCGGCACCGACGACGCCCTGCCCCAGCTGCGGCAGGGGCTGCCGACGCTCGAGGTCGTCTCGGGAGCGCTGCTCGAGGTCGACGTGAACGACGTCGTCGTCGCGGTCGGCGGCCGCCCCGTGCGGATCACCGACCCCACCGCGGTGCGCGCGACGCACGCCGACGGCGGTGCCCTGGTGATCGGCGACGACACGCTCGCCTTCCGCAGCGCCGACCGCTACTTCGGCCCCGCCTCGCTGTCGTTCGAGGTGGCCGACGGCGACGGCCCTTCGGCCCGGCGGGCGACACTGGTGCTGCCGATCACCGTGACACCGCGCGAGAACCAGCCCCCGGTCTTCGCCGGGGCGGTCGTCGAGTTCGAGCCCGGTCAGCAGAAGGTCATCGACCTGTCCCGGCTCACGACCTCGGCGACACCCGGCCCGCTCGCCTTCGCGCTGAAGGGCACTCCGCCGAGCGGGTTCGAGGCCGTGCTGATCGGCGGCGCCCTCACCGTGACTGCCGCGCCCGGTGCCCCGATCGGCACCGCCGGTGAGCTGAGCGTCGAGGTCACGGCGAACGGCGACGGCACCGCCACCACGACCGGGCGCATCGCGGTGTCGGTGGTGCCCTCGACCCGTCCCCTCGCCGCGCCGGCGCCCGACGCGATCGTGGCGCCCCGGGGCCGTACCACCACGGTCGACGTGCTCGAGAACGACGCCGCGACGAACCCGTTCCCGGCCACGCCGCTGCGGGTCACCGCCGTGCGGGGCCTCGACCGCGCCCGGCTCCCCGCGGGGGTGAGCATCGCGACCGGCAGCGAAGGCACCTCCGGCAGCGTGCTCGCCATCACGGTCGCCCCCGACGCCCCCGCCGCCGACATCGCCGTGCAGTACCAGGTGCTCGACGCGACCGGTGACCCGTCCCGCGCCGCCTGGGGCACCGTGCGCATCTCGGTCGCCGATCGGCCGGCTCCCGTGACCGGCCTGTCGGTGACCGGTTTCGGCGATCGCAGCGTGCGGCTGGCGTTCTCCCCGGGTCCGGCCAACAATGCTCCCATCAGCGGCTTCGAGATCGAGGCCCGCACCGCCGCCGGGGAGGTGACGACGACCCGGTGCGCGAGCACGAGCTGCGACGTCGGCACCCCGGGCAACGGGCCGGGCTCCGCCGTCACGCTGAGCGTCTCGGCCGTGAACGCCATCGGTGTCTCGGATGCGCGGAGCTACTCGGCCCCGGTCTGGTCCGACCTGCTGCCGTCCGCACCGGGCACCCCCGAGCTCGCCCCGCTCGACGGCGCCCTCGTCGTGCGCTGGGCGCCGGCCACGGTGCCCGCCGGAGGCTCGGCCGTGCGCCAGTACGACGTCACGGCGAACGGGGTGTCCGCCGCGACGGTCGACGCCGCGAGCTGCGCGGGCGACGGATGCTCGACCACGATCACCGGCCTCCAGAACGGCTCCTCGGTCGACGTGGTCGTCACCGCGCGGAACGGCGCCTACCCACCGCTCGCGGCCTGGCCGTCGGCCGGTGCATCAGGCACGCCCTACGGGGCGCCGGCCGCATCCGCGATCACCGCGGTGGCCACCCCGGAGGCCGGCCCCGGAACCGTCGTCGTCAGCTGGCCGGAGTTCGAGGGCAACGGCAGCGCGGTGGCCGGCTACTACGCCCAGGCGCTCCGCCCGGGGGCCGGTCAGCCGACCGGGGCTCAGGCCTGCTCGGTCTCGACACCCGCGCCGGGCCGGCCGACGGCACCCGTGGTGGGCGGCGACGTGCTCGTGCAGCAGGCGCTCGGCGCTGGCGCCGGCTCTGCGACCTTCACCGGGCTGACCGACGTCGACGCGGCCTACGGCTTCGTGGTGTGGGGCTACAACGCGGCCGGCTGCGTCGCCTCGCCGGTGGCGGCGGCGGTCGCCTATCCGAGCCCGGGCCAGGTGCAGGCGGGGCAGGTCTCGGTCGCCATGGTTCAGACGGGCACCGAGTTCGACGCGCAGGTGCTCGCCGCGCCGGTGTCGGGCACGCTCTCGGGAGACACCCGCTACCGGGTGCGCCGGGTCGACGCCGGAGGGTCGCCGACCGGGGAGGCGCAGTCGTTCACCCTCGGCGGCTTCCCGCGCTCGCTCACGGGCGGCGCCTTCGGTGAGGCGTACCGCTTCCAGCTGCAGGCCTGCAACCGCTGGGGGGCGGCGGAGGTGTGCGGATCGTTCTCCGACACCGTCACGGCGCCCGAGCCGTCGCTCACCTTCGCCTTCGACCGAGCACCGAGCTACGACGGCACCCGCTGGACCTGGGCGGGCGAGCCGGTGAACGGAACCCTGACGCCCGGCTACACCTGCGGTACGGGGGCGATCACCCCCGAGGGGGAGCCCGGCGGGCAGATCGTGCTGCCCGGTTCCTGCACCCCGGCGACCCCGGCGGCCCCCGGCGACGCCGGTCTCGCGGTGCAGATCGGCGACCACCACTATGTGTACCGTGGCTAACAGAGAGGCAGCACCACGATGACGATGACGAGCGAACAGGCGGCCCGGTTCGCCGACGTCTTCGACCGCCTCACCGCGACGATCGAGCAGACGCTGCACGGCAAGGCGCACGTCATCCGACTCGCGCTGGTCGCCCTGTTCAGCGAGGGCCACCTGCTCCTGGAGGACGCGCCGGGAACGGGCAAGACCTCGCTGGCGCGGGCGATCGCCGACAGCGTGCGGGGCTCGTCGAGCCGCCTGCAGTTCACGCCCGACCTGCTGCCCGGCGACATCACGGGTGTCAGCGTGTACGACCAGCGCACGGGTGCCTTCGACTTCCACCCCGGGCCGGTCTTCGCCAACGTGGTGCTCGCCGACGAGATCAACCGCGCGAGCCCCAAGACCCAGGCGGCGCTGCTCGAGGTGATGGAAGAGGGGCGCGTCACGGTCGACGGGGTCTCCCACCCGGTCGGGGAGCCGTTCATGGTGATCGCGACCCAGAACCCGATCGAGCAGGCGGGCACCTACCGGCTGCCCGAGGCGCAGCTCGACCGCTTCCTGATCAAGACGTCCATCGGCTACCCCGACCACGCGACGACGCTGCGCATCCTCGAGGGAGCCACCGAGCGCGCCCACGGCGAGGCGAAGCCGGCGGTGATCACGGCCGAGGGCGTCACCCTCCTGGCGTCCGAGGCCCGCTCGGTGCACGTCGACGCGGCGATCAACGACTACGTCACCCGCCTCGTGCAGGCCACCCGCGACGCCGAGGAGACCCGGCTCGGCGGCAGCGTGCGCGCCGCGCTCGCCCTGGTTCGCGCCAGCAAGACCTACGCGGCGTCCGACGGCCGGCACTACGTCGTGCCCGACGACGTCAAGGCGCTCGCGGGCCCCGTGCTCGCGCACCGCCTCGTGCTCGACCCCGAGGCGGAGTTCGACGGCGTCACGGCCCTCGGCGTCATCTCGCGTGTGCTGCTCGACGTCGCACCTCCCGGGGACGCACCGGGGGCATGACCGGTCGACGACCCGGCCCCGGCCGCCCCCGTGGCCCCGGCCGCTCCGCCGGCCCCGGCGGTCCTGGCGCAGGCGACCCCGGCACAGGCAACCCCAGCGACCCCGGCGGGCCTCGCACCGGCGACCTCGTCGGTCCTCGCACCGGCGGTCCCGGCGGCCCCGGTGATTCCGGCTCTGGTCGTGGGGTCTCCGGCTTCGGTGGCCGGTCGACGGATGCTCGGCAGCCCGATTCCGCCGCGCCCACCGTGGCCGCGGTCCGTCCGGTCGCCGTGTCGGCCGCGGGGTGGGCCGTCGTGGCGGCCGCCGTCATCGGGCTCGGGCTCGGCGTCGCCCTCGGCTGGACCGAGTTCGTCGTCGTCGGCCTCGCCGCCACCCTGCTCGCGGTGGTCGCCGCCCTCTTCCTCGTCGGCCGCAGCTCGGGCGGGGTCGACATCTCGGTGCTCGAACGCCAGGTCGTCGCGGGCGGCACGGCGACGGTCGTCGTCCGCGTGACCGGCGACGGCGATAGTCAGAGCGGTGGTGGTCAGAGCGACGGAGGCGGTCGGGGCGGGCGGCGCCAGCGCGGCAGAGCGCAGCGGGGTCAGGATGCCGAGCTGCCCGTGGGCGACGCGGTGGCGAGCATCCGTCTGCCGCCTGTCGCAGCGGGGGAGTCCCGCGAGGTGCGGCTGCCGGTGCCGGCCGGGCGGCGGGGGATCGTGCAGCTGGGGCCCGTGACGCTGGTGCGCCGCGATCCGTTCGGGTTCGCCCGGCGCGAGTCGCCGCGGAGCGGGCGGGCGGTGCTGTACGTGCATCCGGCGACCGCTGCCCTCACGGTCTCGACGAGCGGACTGCTGCGCGATCTGGAGGGCATCGCGACCCCCGACCTCACCGACAGCGACATCGCGTTCCACGCACTCAGGCCGTATGTGGCGGGGGACGACCGGCGTCACATCCACTGGAAGAGCACCGCCAAGACGGGCAGCTTCCTCGTGCGGCAGTTCGAGCAGACCCGGCGGAGCCACCTGATCGTGCTGCAGTCGCTCGCGCCCGACGACTACGCCTCCGACGAGGAGTTCGAGCTCGCCGTGAGCGCGGTCGGGTCGATCGGCACCCGGGCGATCGCCGACGGCACGAGCCTGTCGGTCTTCGCCGGCGCTCCACGCACCCGCGGTGAGGCGGGCCGGCTGCGATCGCGGGGGCGGCGGGAGCTGCTCGACGACCTGAGCGGCATCGACGAGACGCCCGGTGCCGCGTCGGTCGCCGCGCTGGCCCGCGTGGTCGCCGAACAGGCGCCCGACGCCTCGCTCGTCTTCGTGGTGTGCGGGTCGACCGTGCCTGCCCGCCGCCTGCGCGCCGCCGCGTCGCACTTCGCGCCGGGGGTCGAGGTGGTCGCGGTCGTGGCCGCGCCCGAGTCCCCGGCCACCGTCGTGCGCGTCGGTGCGCTGCGGATCATGCGCATCGGCTACCTCGACGACCTCGTGCGGGGGCTGACTCGGGCGGTGGGCGCATGACGGCGATATCCCCGGTCGGAACTGTCCCCACGCCCTCGCCGCCGTCGGTGGCGCCGCCGTCGCGACGGCCTCGACGCGGGGGCGGGGGGCGCGCGGCCGCCCGGAGCATCCGGAGCCGCGCAGCCGGGATGGCGCTGCTGCTCGCGGTCGCCGCGGCGGCCTGGTGGCCGGTGCACGAGTCTCTGTCGTTCGTGCTGGCGGCGGGTGTCGCGATCGTGGCGGGGGTGGCGATCGGTGCGCTCGGTGCGGCGTTCAGGTGGAGCGGGCCGGTCGTGCTCGGCGCGACCGTCGTCGCGTGGCTCGTGCTCGGAGTGCCGTTCGCGGTGCCCGGCAAGGCGCTCGGCGGAGTGCTGCCGTCTGGCGAGGGCCTCCTCGACCTGATCGTCACCACGGCCACCGGCTGGCACCAGCTCGTCACGATCGAGCTGCCCGTCGGCGACTACCAGGCGCTGCTCGTCCCGGTGTTCTCGCTCACCCTCGCGGCGGCGGTCGTCGGCACCACGATCGCCACCCGCACCTCCCGCCCGGCGGCCGCGCTGCTGCTGCCGACGGCGGTGCTGGTCGCGGGCATCGCGCTCGGCTCCGCCCGCGGATTCGCGCCGGGTCTCGTGGGCGGGGCTTTCGCGGCCGCGTCACTGCTCTGGCTCGTCCTCGTCAGGCCCCGCCCGGAATCGCTCCGCGTGTCGCCCGGTTCCGGCTCGGGTGGGTCGGCGTTGGGGTCTGGCTCGGGTGGGGAGGTGTCGGGGTCTGGCTCCGACAAGTCGTGGCCGCTTCCGGGCTCCGGCGCGGTGGGGCCGCGGCGGAGGTCAGGCGCGACGGCGTCGGACGGGCCGGCGTCGCACGGGCCCGCGTCGGACGGGCCCGCGTCGATTGGCCGTTCGCCGGAAGTGAGCTCGGGGGCCGGGGGAGCTCGGTCGCGGGGGGTCGCGGTGGCGCTCGTCGCGGGGGCCGCGGTGGTGGCCGTGCTCGCGGTGGGGGCGCTTCCGGCCCCCGACCGGATGGTCGCCCGGGAGGCGGTCGAGCCGTCGTTCGACGCCCGCGACTACGCCAGTCCGCTGTCCGGGCTGCGCGCGCTCCTGAAGGATCCCGCGGCCGACGCGACCCTGCTCACCGTGACCGGCGCCGAGCCCGGATCCCGCCTCGCCCTCGCCCGCCTCGACGCCTACGACGGTGTCGTCTTCACGGCCGCCGGAACCGACACCCCGGCCGTGTGGGCTGCGTCCGCCGGGCCCGTCGACCGGTTCCAGCGGGTGACCGGCCGCCTCGGTGCGACCGGCGACGGTGCTCTCGACGACGGCACGAGCGCAGGGGCAGGGGCAGGGGCCGCCGGCGGCGACGTGTCGGTCGCGGTCGAGGGGTACTCGGGGGTGTGGGTGCCGCTGCCCGACAGTGCGTCAAGTGTCGAGTTCAGCGGTCCCGACGGGGCCGCGCTGCAGAACGCGCTGTTCGCGAGCACTCGGCTGGCGACGGTCGCCGATCTCGCGGGCCTGCGCGCGGGTGACGGGTACACGGTGACGGGCGCGGCCTCCGCGCCGTTCGCCGACGCCGACTCGCTCGCCGAGCTCGAGCCGGGCGCGGCGGCGACTCCCGCGGCGACGGCTCCGGATGCGCTGTCCGAGCGACTCGCGGAGTGGGCCCCCGACTCGCGGCCGCCGGGCGAGCGCCTCGCCGGCATCGTGGCGGGACTGCACAGCGGCTACCGGTCGGGAGCGCCGGGCGACGAGGGTTTCAGCCGATCCGGACACGGGGCCGACCGCCTCCAGGAGCTCCTCACCGCGTCCCCCATGCTCGGCGACGCGGAGCAGTACGCCGCGGCTGCCGCCCTGCTCGCGCGGGCCGCGGGCTTCCCGTCCCGCGTCGCCGTCGGCTTCGTGGTGCCGTCGGACGCCGCCGACACCGCGTCGACGCCCGCAGCCACCGCGCCGGCTCCCGCCGACGACGCAGCCGACGTCGGCATCGTCGTCCGGGGGCGCGACGCGACCGCCTGGATCGAGGTCTACACCGCCGGCGCCGGCTGGGTCGCGATCGATCCCACGCCCGAGCTCCGCCCCGTCCCGCCGAGCGCGCTCGAGGACACCCCCACCTCGGTGCAGCCCCCCGAGGTGCTGCCGCCGGCCTCCGAGGGGCTCGACGACGACGCCAGCGGTACTCCCGCGCAGCAGAGCGACGACGAGCCCGACCCGCGCACGGAGGACGCCGGCCCGCTGCTCGCGATCGTCCTCGGCGCGGGCCTCGGCCTGGCGGTGCTCGCGGTGCTGCTGGCGCCGTTCCTGACGGTGCTGGCGCTGAAGGCGCGACGGCGCGGACGCCGGCGGAGCACCGGCAGCGCCCGAGCGCGGGCCGCCGGCAGCTGGGCCGAGCTCGTCGACACCGCCCGTGACCGGGGCGAGCCGCCGCCGCCCCGGGCGACTCGGCGGGAGGCCGCGGTGGCCCTCGACTCCGAGGGCGGCCTGCTGCTCGCCGAGCGCGTCGACGCCGCGCTGTACGGCCCCGGCGAGCCCACGGCGGCCGAGCTCGACGCCCTCTGGGCCGCATCGGATGCCGAACGCCGACACCTCCTCGCCCGGGAGGGCGGGCTCGCGCGCCTGCGGGCCCGGCTCTCGCTGCGGTCGCTCCGCACCTATCATGGCAAGGAGATGAACAGGCGGACCGAGCGGTGAAGTGCAGAACCTGCGGCACGACCCTGAGCGCGGGCGCCGTGCTGTGCGGAGAGTGCGGAACCTCGGCGATCGCCCCGCGCCCCACTCTCGGCGACACCGCCCGGCACGACCGCCGCGCCCTCCTCGAGGCCCTCGCGGCCGAAGCCGCCGCCCGCGCCGCGACCCCGCCGCCGGCCCCCGAGCGACCTGCCCGCGAGCAGCCCGCCTCCCGAGCAACGCCGCAGCCTCAGCAGCAGCCCGCCCCCCGGGCAACACCCGAACCGCCGGCGCCCACCCCGTTCACCCTCGTCTTCAGCACCGGCGAGAGCATCCACGTGCACGGCCCGGGCCTCGTCGGCCGCAACCCCCAGCCCGCCGACGGCGAGCACGTCGACTACCGCGTGCAGCTGATCGACCCGCAGCGCAGCGTCTCGAAGACGCACCTCGCGTTCGACGTGACCGGCGACACCCTCGTCATCACCGACCGCCGCTCCTCCAACGGCACCCGCGTCGTCACCCCGCCCGACCCCGAGGCGGCCCCGGGCGACCCCGCCGGCCGCGCGCGCAGCGCCGAGCTGGAGCCGGGCGTTCCCACCCCCGTGCCCCGCGGCAGCCGGGTCGGCATCGGTGACGAGTGGTTCGACGTGCGCTGACCGCGACCCCGCGACGCCGCTCCACCTGCGGAAAGAGCGGTCGAACCCCGCTTCGGACACTGATTTCGTAACGAGTATGTTTCCGAGGCGTGTTTTTCGTCGTTCTCGCTAACCCTCCGCAGCGCCCGTGTGCCAGTATCGAGTCACTTATTTCAGGGAGGATGATGACCGTGCGCACTCCGCGAGACCCCCAGATCCTGCAGGCGATCAAGCACTCCCAGGCGCTGCAGCGTGCCCGGGCCCTTCAGCTCACGCGACGTGGCTTCCTCGGCGCCACCGGCGTCGGTGCCACGGCGCTCGCGCTGGCCGCCTGCGCACCCTCGGAGAAGAAGGAGCTGACCCCCGCGAAAGACGTCAGCGCCACCGAGAAGACCCTCACCTGGGACAACTGGCCCGCCTACATGGACGAGGACGACGCCGGCGACTACCCCACCCTGATGGGCTTCCAGAACGAGTCGGGCATCACCGTCACCTACAACGTGGCCGTCGACGACAACAACAGCTACTACGCCAAGGTCAAGGACCAGCTCGCGCTCGGTCAGGCCATCGGCGCCGACACGGTCTGCCTCACCGACTGGATGGTCGCCCGGCTCGTCCGCAACGGCTACCTCCAGGAGCTCGACCACGCGAACATCCCGAACATCGCCAACCTCAGCGACAGCTTCGCGAACCCCGACTTCGACAAGGGCCGCAACCTCTCGCTCCCCTGGCAGGGCGGCTTCGCCGGCATCTGCTGGAACAAGGAGAAGGTGCCGAACGGCCTGAAGTCGGTCGACGACCTCTGGGCCGCCGACCTCAAGGGCCGCGTCGGCGTGCTCAGCGAGATGCGCGACACCATGGGCCTGATCATGCTGAACCAGGGCACCGACATCACCGGAGAGTGGGGCGACGACGAGTTCGCCAACGCGATGGATGCGTTCACCGAGCAGGTCGAGAACGGCCAGATCCGCAACATCAAGGGCAACGCCTACCTCAACGACCTGCAGTCCGAAGACACCTACGCGGCCATCTGCTGGTCGGGCGACATCACCTCGCTGAACGCGCAGGCGGGCGACAAGTGGGAGTTCGCTATTCCGGATGCGGGGGGCACGCTCTGGAACGACACCTTCGTCGTGCCGATGGGTGCGACCCACAAGGCCAACGCCGAGGCCGTCATGAACTACTACTACGAGCCCGAGGTCGCGGCCGAGCTCGCCGCCTGGGTCAACTACGTGACGCCCGTCAACGGAGCGAAGGAGGCGATGGACGCCATCGACCCCGAGCTCGCGGCGAACCAGCTGATCTTCCCCGACGAGGACACGCTGAGCACGGTGCACGTGTTCCGCACCCTCACCCCGCAGGAGGAGAACGACTACCAGGCCCAGTTCCAGAAGGTGCTGCTGGGCAGCTGATGGCCATCGCATCCTTCGCCGAGAGCGGCGCCGACCTCCAGCTGACCGGCATCACCAAGCGGTTCCCCGGTTTCACCGCCATCGAAGACCTGGATCTGACGATCCCGGCGGGCTCGTTCTTCGCCCTGCTCGGCCCCTCCGGCTGCGGCAAGACGACGACGCTCCGGCTGGTGGCCGGGCTCGAGGAGCCCACGGAGGGCAAGATCCTGATCGGCGGCAAGGACGTCACCGAGACGAAGCCCTACCAGCGGCCGGTCAACACGGTGTTCCAGTCGTACGCGCTGTTCCCGCACATGACGATCCTCGAGAACGTCGCCTTCGGGCTGAAGCGCCGCAAGATCGGCGACGCGGTCGCGAAGGCGCACGAGGCGCTGAAGCTGGTCGAGCTCGACCACCTCGCGTCCCGCCGTCCCGCGCAGCTCTCGGGCGGCCAGCAGCAGCGCGTCGCACTGGCCCGCGCCATCGTCAACCGCCCGGCCCTGCTGCTGCTCGACGAGCCGCTCGGGGCGCTCGACCTGAAGCTCCGGCGCCAGATGCAGCTCGAGCTGAAGACCATCCAGACCGAGGTCGGGCTCACGTTCCTGCATGTCACCCACGACCAGGAGGAGGCCATGACCATGGCCGACACCGTCGCGGTGATGAACAAGGGCCGCATCGAGCAGCTCGGCGCCCCCGAGGAGCTCTACGAGCTGCCCCGCACGGCGTTCGTCGCCAACTTCCTCGGGCAGTCGAACCTGTTCACGGGCGACGTCGTCGCGAGCGGGCCCGACCACATCACGGTCGACGTGGCCGGGGTGCCGATCGTGGTGCCGCGCATCCGGAGCCGTCGTCACGCGGGCGAGGTCGCGATCGGCGTGCGGCCCGAGAAGGTCACGCTGCTCACCACGGCGCCGGCCGCCGAGACCGGGCGCAACGTGCTCGGCCCGGGCCGGGTCACCGACGTGTCGTTCTCGGGCGTCAGCACCCAGTACCTCGTCGAGGTGCCGCACGTCGGCGAGCTCGTCGTGTTCGCTCAGAACATGGTCTTCGGGCCGGTCGTGAACGTGGGCGCCGAGGTGTGGCTGTCGTGGAACGTCGAGCACGGCTTCGGGCTCGACGACGAGCCGGGCACGGTGCCGCGCTTCGTGGCGGACGACTCCACGGAGTCGATCGCCATCCAGCGCCGCATCGCGCTCGAAGAAGAGCTCGAGCAGGCGTAGGGCGCGGGCATGGCCTTCACCGCGTTCGCGTCGACCCCGGCCGTCGAGCAGGCGCCGAGGAAGCGCAGCTTCATCGCGCTCGTGCTGCTGCTGCCGGGCATCCTGTACCTCGTTCTCTTCTTCCTCACGCCGCTGATCTCGCTGGTGCTCACCTCGTTCCAGCAGCCCGTTCTCGACGGCGACATCGGGGAGTACCAGGCCGGTTTCAACTGGCAGAACTACAGCGACTCGGTGGGGGAGTACTGGCCGCTCATCCTGCGCGCGTTCGGCTACGCGCTCGTCGCGACCGTGCTCGCGCTCGTGATCAGCTACCCGATCGCCTACGTGATCGGGGTGAAGGCCCGGCGCTGGCCGCTCCTGCAGAGCCTGCTGCTGACGCTCGTGATCGCGCCGTTCTTCATCAGCTTCCTGCTGCGCACGCTGGCCTGGAAGCAGATCATGTCGGATGAGGGGCCGATCGTCCAGGCGCTGAAGGCGGTCGCGATCCTCCCGTCGGACGGGCACCTCACCGGCACCACCTTCTCGGTGATCTTCGGTCTGACCTACAACTTCATCCCGTTCATGACGCTGCCGCTCTACGCGACGCTCGAACGGCTCGACCTCCGGTACATCGAGGCGGGCGCCGACCTCTACGCGAGCCCGTTCACGGTCTTCCGCAAGGTCACCATCCCGCTGTCGATGCCCGGGATCGTGTCGGGCACGCTGCTGACCTTCATCCCGGCGGCCGGTGACTACATCAACGCGAGTCGCGACTTCCTCGGCTCCTCGTCGACGGCGATGGTCGGCAACGCGATCGAGGCGAACTTCCTGGTGCTGCAGAACTACCCCGCGGCCGCGGCGCTGTCGATCGTGCTGATGGCGGTCATCCTGGTGATCGTCGGCGTCTACGTGCGCCGCTCCGGAACGGAGGACCTCGTATGAACCGCCGCACGAAGGGCCTCGGGCTCTGGATCTACACGATCATCGCCCTCGTCTTCCTGCTCATCCCGATCGCGTACACCTTCGTGTTCTCGTTCAACGACTCGGGCAAGCTCAACATCGCGTGGCAGGGCTTCACGCTCGACAAGTGGCTCACGGTCTGCAACACGCAGGGGCTCTGCGAGGCGTTCGGCAACAGCATCCTCGTGGGCGTCGTCGCGACGGTGCTCGCCACCGCGCTCGGCACCCTGATCGCGATCGCGCTGGTGCGCTACCGGTTCAAGGCGCGGTCGGCGATCAGCCTGCTGCTGTTCCTGCCGATGGCGACCCCCGAGGTGGTGCTGGGCGCCGGCCTCGCCGCGCAGTTCCTGACGGTGGGCGCCGAGAAGGGGCTCGGCACGATCATCCTGGCCCACACCATGTTCTGCATCAGCTTCGTGGTGGTGACGGTGAAGGCGCGCGTGGCGTCGCTCGACCCGGCGCTCGAGGAGGCGGGGCGCGACCTCTACGGCTCGCCCGGGCAGGTGTTCTGGCGCATCACGTTCCCGCTGCTGATCCCCGGCATCGCGGCGGCGGCGCTGCTGTCGTTCGCGCTCTCGTTCGACGACTTCATCATCACGAACTTCAACTCGGGCGCGGTCGACACTTTCCCGAAGTTCATCTACATCGCGGCCGCTCGCGGCATCCCGGCGCAGGTGAACGTGATCGCGTCGGCGGTGTTCCTGCTGGCGATCGTGATCGTGGTGGTGACGCAGGTCTCGCGGGCGGCTAGGGCGAAGCGGCTCGCGCGGCAGATGGGCTGAGACCCCGTCACAGGGCACGCCCGCTACAGGGTGGGCCGTTTACAGCGTGGGGGAGACGCGGATGGTGCCGACGGGGTTCGCGCCGCCGTAGACCGCGAGGCCGAGCTCGGGCGTCAGCTCGGCGACCTGCTCGCGGGTGATCGAACCGTGCCGGGCGAGCAGCTCGAGCGCCACGACCGTGGCCGCGCGCAGAGAGCCGTCGAGCATCTTCAGGGCGACGGATGCGCCATCCGGCGTCGCCATCACCATGACGCCCTCGGCGCCGAGCTTCGCCACCACGCCGAGGCGGTCGATGACGACGGTGTTCGCCCGTCCCGGCCCATCGATCGCCCACCCGTTCGCGAGGATGCTCTCGGTGAGCTGCTTCGCCGGACCCTCGGTGGCCCGGCGCAGACGGCCGATGCCGCGGGCCAGGGCGACCAGGGACATCGCGTGCACGGGAGCACCGCATCCGTCGACCCCCGAGTGCGCGACGGGAGCGCCGGTCTCGCGCTCGACCACGGCGAGGATGCGCTGCTGCAGTGGGTGCGCGGGGTCGAGGTAGCTCGCCGTGTCCCACCCGTTCTGCACGCAGGCGAGCAGCATGGCGGCGTGCTTGCCCGAGCAGTTCATCAGGATGCGCTCCTGATGCCCGTGCGCTCGGATGACGCCGTCGCGGGCGGCGGAGTCGCCGGGCCAGTCGGGCGGGCAGCCGAGGTCGTCGGCGTCGAGTCCGGCCTTCTCGAGGATGGAGTCGACCACGCGCACGTGCTCGGGGGTGGCCGCGTGGCTCGCCGTGGCGAGCACCGTCTGCACCGGGTCGAGCTCGACGCCCGACTCGAGCACGGCGAGGGCCTGGAACGGCTTCATGCACGAGCGCGGGTAGACGGGCAGCTCGGGGGAGCCGACCGCGATCGCCACCTCGCCGGCGGCGTCGAGCACGACGGCTGAGCCGATGTGGCGCGACTCGACGAAGCCGTTGCGCTCGAGCACGGCGAGCTCGACCGACTCGGCGAGGCCGGCGGTGCCGGGCATGCCGTCCCCGCGCGACCCGCCCTCGCTCACCGGCTCGACCCGCGCGTGCTGCCCGCTCACAGCTGCGCGAACGCCTCGTCGATGACCGACAGCGCGTCGGCGATCAGCGCGTCGCTCGTGGCGAGCGACGGCAGGAAGCGCAGCACGTTGCCGTAGGTGCCGGCCGTAAGCACGAGCACGCCCCGCTGGGTCGCGTAAGACACGATCGCATTGACGGCATCCGTGTTGGGGGCCTTCGTGGTCTCGGCGGTGCCGGGCTGCACGAGCTCGATCGCGATCATCGCGCCGATGCCGCGGATCTCGCCGATGATGTCGTACTTCTTCTGCAGCGACGTGAGGCCGCCGACCAGAGCGGTCTCGATGCGGGCCGCCTCGGCGAGCAGGTCGTTCGACTCGATCGACTCGAACACGGCCACCGCGGCGGCCGCTGCGACGGGGTTGCCGCCGAAGGTGCCGCCGAGGCCGCCGGGCTGGGCGGAGTCCATGATCTCGGCGCGGCCGGTGACGCCGGCGAGCGGCAGGCCGCCCGCGATGCCCTTGGCCGAGAGCACCATGTCGGGCACGAGGCCGAAGTGGGTGCTCGCGAAGTACTCACCCGTGCGGGCCATGCCCGACTGGATCTCGTCGGCGATGAAGACGATGCCCTCGGCGGTGCACCACTCCTGGAGCGCGGTGAGGTAGCCCTCGGCCGGCACGACGAAGCCGCCCTCGCCCTGGATCGGCTCGACCACGAGGCAGGCCAGGTCGGCGGCGCCCACCGTCTTCTCGAGGTAGGCGATGGTGCGGGCCGCCGCCTCGGCGCCCGAGAGGCCGTCGTGGTAGGGGTAGGAGTTCGGCGCACGGTAGACGTCGCCGGCGAAGGGCCCGAAGCCGGTGGCGTAGGGCGAGGCCTTGTAGTTCATGGCCATCGTGAGGTTGGTGCGGCCGTGGTAGGCGTGCTCGAGCACCGCGACGCCGTTGCGGCCGGTGTGCTTGCGGGCGATCTTGACGCCGTTCTCGACGGCCTCCGCGCCCGAGTTCACGAGCACGGTGCGCTTGGCGAAGTCGCCGGGGGTGTGCTGGGCGAGCAGCTCGGCGACCCGCACGTACTCCTCGTAGGGCGTGATGGTGAACAGCGTGTGCGTCACGTCCTGCAGCTGGGCCGCGGCGGCCGCGACGACCGAGGCCTCGGTGTGGCCGATCGTGGTGACGCCGATGCCGGCGCCGAGGTCGATGAACTGGTTGCCGTCGACGTCGACCAGGATGGCGCCGTTCGCCTTCGCGATGTACACCGGCAGCGCGCTCGACACACCGGGCGGCACGACCTCCAGGCGTCGCCGGTGCAGCTCCTCCGACTTCGGGCCGGGAACGGCGGTGACGATCTTCCGCTCCTGGGGGACCGTGTAGACGGGGGTGGCGACGGGGGTGTCGAGGATGTCAGTCATAGTCCTCCGAGTTTAGGCCAGCCTTCCTGTGGCCCCGCGCTAGCATGGCCGGGTGAATCGTGAGCATCACTACAGCGTCGATGTCGCCTGGCTTGGCAATCGCGGCACCGGCACGAGGGGCTACCGCGAGTACGGCCGGCAGAGCGTCGTCACGGCCGCCGGCAAGCACGAGCTCGAGACCTCGGCCGACCGCACCTTCCACGGCGACGCCGACCGCTGGAACCCCGAGGAGCTGCTGCTCGCCGCCCTCGCCGAGTGCCACATGCTCTCCTTCCTCCACGTCGCGGTGAAGCACGGGGTGGTCGTCACCGACTACACGGATGCCGCCCGGGGCACCATGGAGCAGCAGGGCGACGGGGGCCGGTTCACCTCCGTCACGCTGCACCCCGTCGTCACCGTCTCGGCGCCGCTCGACGACGAGCTGTTCGCGACCCTGCATCACGAGGCGGGCGAGGCGTGCTTCATCGCCAACTCGGTGAACTTCCCGGTGCGGCACGAGCCGCGCCTCGTCGTCGGCTGATCGTCCCGCGGGCATGAGCGGCGGGGATGCGGTGCACCTCGTCCTGGTCGGGCGCACGCTCCGGGGGACTCTCGGGGAGGAGTTCCGGGCGGAGGCTCTGGCTCTGGTGGGCGCTACGGCCGATGCGGCCTCGGCCATCAGCCGGACGGTGGAGCTGACGGCGGTCGCGGTGAGTTCCGTCGGGGCGGTGCGGGTGGGGGCGTCGATCGCCGATCCGGCGTTTCCGGGTGGCGGTGCGGGTGCTGAGCCGGTTCGGGAGGGGTGGCAGCGGTTCGTCGTCGCAGTGGACGAGGTGGCGGGCATCCGGCCGCTCGTCGGGCCACCGGGAGTGGACCTCGCGCGCACGGTGACGGTGGACGTCGCGGCGCCCGATGGCGTGTGGCCTGGGCTCGAGGTGCACGTCGTTGAGCGGGGCTAGGCCGGGGCTCGAGTCATCCGATCCAGGCGCCAGCGCGCCTCGAGCGCGAGGGTGGCCGCGAGCTGGGTGGAGAGGAACGTCGCCGGTGGGGCCGGGCGGCTCCAGTCGTCGCCCACGCGGCCGGTTCTTGCTGCCGATTGGGTGCGGATCAGGGCATCCGTCGACCCGGCGATGAAGAGTGTGAGAGCCTCTCGGTCTGGCCCGGCAGGCAGCGCGGCAGCCACCTCGGCCAGGTAGCGGATGTGAATGCCCTTGAAGAGGCCGGCGTCGCCTCCGCCGGCGTGGTCGGCGCGGGCCGTCTCGCCCTCGACGAGACCGTGCGGGGCCAGGTGGGGGAGCGCGGCGCGGGCGATCCGGGCTGCGGCGGCGGGAGCATCCGGAACCCAGGCCCGCTCGAGGATCGCCGCGGCGACCACGCCCTGGTTGTAGCTGAAGACCCACTCGGCGTCGACGCGGTGGTCGCCCTCGCGATTGACGCCGTCGAGCACGGTGCCGTCGGCGGCGACGAGGCGCTGCTCGAGCCAGCCGACGGTCTCGTCGGCGGCGTCGCGATAGCGCGGCTCACCGGTGCGGGCGTGCAGTCGGGCCGAGGCGAGGGCGAAGGTGCCGTTGCTGGGTGCGTTCTTGTAGGCGGGCTGCTGTTCGCGCCAGGCGACGCTCGGGCCCTCTCGGTCGTTCCAGCCACGGGTGCGGATGCGCTGCCAGAGCGCCTCGGCGTCGCGGAGGTGCCGCGGGTCGGCGGTGGCGTCGAAGAGGCCGATCAGGGCGAGGGTCAGCCAGCCCATGTCGTCGAAGTAGTCGTTGGCGAGGCCGCGGTTGCGGACCCTCAGCAGGCGCAGCACGCTCTCGGCCTGGCGCAGGCGGTGCTCGTCGCCGGTGCGGTGGAAGGCGTCGAGGCGGGCGTCGATCAGGTGGGAGAGCCACCAGTGGTTGAGGGGGAGCAGCTGCGGGAGGCGGCGGAGGCTCGGCGGGGCGACGTTCAGGGCGGCGCCGGGGAGCAGGCCGAGCGTGAAGGTGCGGTCGAGCGTGCGCTGAGCCCGCTCGGCGGCGGCGTGCACGGCTGCTGCCCGCTCGGCGGCGGCGTGCACCGCTGCTGCCCGCTCGGCTGCGGCGCGCGTCTGCTCCTGCACAGCCACACCCTACGGCGGATCGGTGCACATTCGACATCCTGCTGTCGTCGCGCGGGCACGGATGCACGAGACTGAGCAGATGGCCGAGAAGATGTCCTCCCCGCAGCGCCTCGTGCTGATCGTGGCGATCCTGAGCGCGTTCATCTCGTTCCTCGACGCCACGGTCATCAACGTCGCCCTGCCCGCCATCAGTCGTGAGCTCGGGGGCGAGCTGTCGTCGCAGCAGTGGGTGGTCGACGCCTATCTGATCACGCTCGGCGCAGTCATCCTGCTGGCCGGGTCGCTGAGCGACGTGTTCGGCCGCAAGCGGGTGCTGCTCGTCGGGCTGATCGGCTTCGGGATGACGTCGCTCGCGTGCGCCTTCGCGCCCACCATCGAGTTCCTGATCGTGTCGCGCGGGCTGCAGGGCGTCGCCGGGGCGCTTCTCGTGCCCTCCTCGCTCGCCCTGATCCTGGCGAACTTCAGCGGGGCGGCGCAGAGCCGCGCCATCGGCACCTGGACGGCGTTCACCAGCGTCGCGAACATCGCCGGGCCGATCCTCGGCGGGGTGCTCGTCGACCAGCTGTCCTGGCGGCTCGTGTTCGGCATCAACGTGCTGCCGATCGTCGTCGCCGTGTTCCTCGTGGCGCGGCTGCCGCGCGACGCGCATCACGCCACCGGGGCGCGCATCGACGTGCTCGGTGCGGTGCTCGGCATCCTCGGTCTCGGGCTGCCGGTGTTCGCCCTGATCGAGCAGGCCAACTTCGGCTGGGGCTCGCCCGTCGTGCTCGTGCCGCTCGTCGTCGGGGTGCTCGCGTTCGCCGGGTTCCTCGTGAACGAGCGGCTCGCGAAGCAGCCGATGCTGCCGCTCGCGCTGTTCCGGGTGCGCAACTTCTCGGTCGGCAACATCTCGACCTTCCTCATCTACGGAGCACTGTCGCTCGGCTTCTTCAGCATCGCGGTGTTCCTGCAGCAGGTGGCCGGCTACAGCGCCACCGAGGCGGGCTTCGCGATGATCCCGACGAGCCTGCTGCTCATCGCGCTCTCCTCGCTGTTCGGGCGGCTGTCGGGGCGCATCGGGCCGCGGCTGTTCATGACGGTGGGCCCGATCCTCGCGGGTGCCGGCTTCCTGCTGATGCTCCGGGTCGACGAGAGTGCCGACTACCTCACGCAGGTGCTGCCCGCGGTCATCGTGTTCGGGCTCGGCATGTCGATCACCGTCGCCCCGCTCACCGCGGCCATCCTCGGCGCCATCGACCCGGCGCGCTCGGGCATCGCCTCGGCGGTCAACAACGCGGTCTCGCGGGTCGCGGGCCTGATCGCGGTGGCGCTCGCGAGCCTCATCGCGGGCACGGCCGTGCTCGACCTCGAGGGCTTCCACCGCGTCGTCCTCGTCACGGCGATCTTCTTCGTGGCGGGCGGCCTCGTCTCCCTCGCCGGCATCCAGAACCCCAAGCGCGCCGCCCCCACCCCGGGTGTGTCGGCGCCCACCCCGGGTGTTTCGGCGCCCACCCCGGGTGTTTCGGCGCCCACCCCGGGTGGGCCGGCGCCCGCCCCGAGCGCGCCGGCGCCCACCCCCGCCGCGCCCACGTCGTCGCCGGCCGCCCCCGCCCCCGGCAGCCCCGCCGGCTGAGGCGCTCCCAGCGCGTCACCAGCTTGCTGCAAGGCGGCTGGGCGAGACTGGGCGCTTCCCCCCACTGTCACGAAGAGGACTCATGCGCTCACTCCCGGCCTTCGCCGCCGCAGCCGTCGCCGCCACGCTCCTGCTGGCCGGCTGCTCGGCCTCGACCCCCTCGACCGACGACGCGACCTCGTCCCCGGCCGCCGACGCCGTCCAGTGCGCCACCGACGGCAGCGCCTCGAAGGCCGTCACCGTCACCGGCGACTTCGGCGCCCTGCCCACCACGAGCTTCACCGGCCCGCTGAACGTCGACACCACCGAGCGCACCGTCGCCATCGAGGGTGACGGCGAGACCATCGACACGGGCATGACCGCCACCGTCGACTTCACCGTCTACAACGGCACCAGCGGCACCAAGGTCTTCTCCACCCTCGACGCGGGCGGCACCGCGCTGCAGCTCAGCACCGACGACAAGCAGTACATCCCGGGCCTTTTGAAGGCCGTGCTCTGCAGCACGGTCGGCTCGCGCGTCGTCGCGGTCATCCCGCCGGCCGAGGCGTTCGGTGACCAGGGCAACGAGTCGCTCGGCGTCGCGGCGACCGACTCGCTCGTCATGGTGGCCGACGTCGAGGCGATCATCCCCGACCGCGCGAACGGCGTCGACCAGCCTGCGCAGGACGGCTTCCCGACCGTCGAACTCGCCGACGACGGCGCCCCGACCGTCACGATCCCCGACGCCGACCCGCCGACCGACCTCCAGATGGAGACCCTGAAGAAGGGCGACGGCGCGGTCGTCGGCGACGGCGACAACGTCACCGTCCAGTACCAGGGCGTCATCTGGGGCACCGGCAAGGTCTTCGACCAGAGCTGGGGCACCGGCGGTCCGACCACGTTCCAGACCACGGGCGTCGTCAAGGGCTTCGCGGCGGCCCTCGTCGGCCAGACCGTCGGATCCCAGGTGCTCGTCGTGATCCCGCCGGAGCTCGGCTACGGCTCCGAGGGCAACACCGCCGCCGGCATCTCGGGCACCGACACGCTCGTCTTCGTCGTCGACATCCTGGCGAGCGCCTCGGCCTAACCCGCCGCAGCACCACCACCCCGACGGGGCCGACCTCCACCGAGGCCGGCCCCGTCCGCGTTCCACCCGGGGTGCCCGGCCATCCGGCACCTCTGCGACCGGTGGGCGTTCGCGCACGGGAGCCGGCCGCCGGACTGACCACGCGCTCGGCACCTGCCGGGCGTGCGCGAAGGCCGCAGCCGGCCGGCCGGTCGCCGCCCCGAGCGCGGTTCGGGCGGATGCGAGATGATGGCGGGGTGAGACGCGTCATCATCCTCGGTTCCACCGGCTCCATCGGCGTTCAGGCGCTCGATGTGATCCGGGCCAATCCCGAGCGCTTCGAGGTGGTCGGCCTCGTCGCCGGATCCAACCGCACGGTGCTCGACGCCCAGGCCGCCGAGTTCGGCGTCGCCGACACCGGCCTCGGCGAGATCGAGGCCGAGCAGCTCGTACGCGACATCGACGCCGACGTCGTGCTGAACGGCATCACCGGCAGCGTCGGTCTCGGCCCCACCCTCGCCGCCCTCGAGAGCGGACGCACCCTCGCCCTCGCCAACAAGGAGAGCCTCATCGTCGGCGGCGACCTCGTGCGCGGCGCGGCGAGCCCGGGCCAGATCGTGCCCGTCGACTCCGAGCACTCCGCCATCGCGCAGGCCCTCCGCTCGGGCACCGCGGCCGAGGTCTCGCGCCTCGTCCTGACGGCCTCCGGCGGCCCCTTCCGCGGCCGCACCCGCGACCAGATGAAGGACGTCACGCCCGGCGAGGCCCTCGCCCACCCCACCTGGGACATGGGCCTCGTCGTCACCACCAACTCCGCCACCCTCGTGAACAAGGGCCTCGAGGTGATCGAGGCGCATCTGCTGTTCGACGTCGCCTACGCTGACATCGAGGTGACCGTGCACCCGCAGTCGGTCGTGCACTCGATGGTCGAGTTCGTCGACGGGTCGACCATCGCCCAGGCCTCACCCCCCGACATGCGCCTGCCGATCTCGCTCGGCCTCGACTGGCCGAACCGCGTCGCCGGCGTCGGCACCCCGCTGGACTGGACCGTCTCGCACGACTGGACCTTCGCCCCGCTCGACGAGGTCGCCTTCCCCGCCGTCGCCCTGGCGAAGCAGGTCGGGCGCGCGGGCGGCAGCTTCCCGGCCGTGTTCAACGCGGCCAACGAGCAGGCGGTCGCGGCCTTCCACGCGGGGCGCATCGGCTTCCTCGACATCGTCGACACGGTGCAGCGCGTGGTCGACGCGCACGAGATGCCGGGCGAGGCGGTCACGCGGGAGTCGCTCGCCGAGTCCGAGCTCTGGGCGCGCGCCACCGCCGACCAGCTGATCGCCGCCCACTAGCGCCATCGGGCGCGCCCAGGTTCGCTGGGCGCGACGGGCGCGACGAGCGCGTCGAGCATCCGTTCAGCCAACGATCAGCGCCGCCATCGGGCCGGCGGGTAGTGTCCTCCTGTGGAAACGGTCCTGCAGTTCATTCTCGGCGTGCTCATCATCGCCGTCGGGCTCGCCGTCTCCATCGGCCTGCACGAGGTCGGCCACCTGGTGCCCGCGAAGCTGTTCGGCATCAAGGTCACGCAGTACATGATCGGCTTCGGCCCCACCGTGTTCTCGCGCCGCCGCGGCGAGACCGAGTACGGCTTCAAGGCCATCCCGCTCGGCGGCTACATCTCGATGATCGGCATGTTCCCGCCGCGCCGCCAGGGCCAGAAGGCGGTGGCCAACAGCACGGGCTTCTTCCAGTCGATGGCTCAGGATGCGCGTGAGCAGTCCCAGCTCACCATCGGCATCGACGAGGACGACCGCGCCTTCTACCGCAAGCCGGTCTGGCAGCGCGTCATCGTGATGCTCGGCGGGCCGTTCATGAACCTCGTCCTCGCGGTGCTGTTCTTCTCGATCACGCTCGTCGGCTTCGGCACGGCCCAGTCCTCGACCACCATCGGAAGCGTGTCGGCCTGCGTGCTGCCCGCCACCAGCGAGCGCCAGACCTGCGAGACCGGCGACCAGCCCTCGCCCGGTGCCGCGGCCGGTCTCCAGCCGGGCGACACCCTCGTCAGCATCGACGGCACCCCGATCGACACCTGGGAGCAGTCGACCGCGATCATCCGCGACGCCGCCGGCGAGACCCTCCCGGTCGTGGTCGAGCGCGACGGCGCCGAGCAGACCCTGAGCCTCACGCCGCTCCTCACCGAGCGCTACGTCTACGGCGACGACGGCAAGATCGCCACCGGCCCCGACGGCCAGAACCTCACCGAGGAGGTCGGCTTCGTCGGCATCGGCGCCGCGAGCGAGCTCGTGCCCCAGCCGATCACGGCGGTCCCGGCCTTCATCGGCGAGAACATCGGCCACACGGTCGCCCTCGTCGCGAACCTCCCGCAGCGCCTCTACGACGTCGCGCAGGCCGCCTTCGGCTCGGGCGAGCGCGACCCGAACGGTCCGATCAGCGTCGTCGGCGTCGGTCGCGTCGCGGGCGAGATCGCCTCGATCGACACGATCCCGCTCGCGTCGAAGGCCGCGAGCCTGCTCGGCCTCCTCGGTTCGCTGAACATCGCGCTGCTCGTGATCAACCTCGTGCCGCTCACCCCGCTCGACGGCGGCCACGTCGTGTCAGCGCTCTGGGAGGGCATCCGCCGCTTCTTCGCCAAGCTCTTCAAGCGCCCCGACCCGGGGCCGGTCGACGCGGCGAAGCTGATGCCGCTCACCTTCGCGGTCGTCATCCTGTTCGGCGGAATGACCGCGCTGTTGGTGTACGCCGACATCGTGAAGCCGATCGACCTCTTCGGCTGACGGGCGAGCGGATGCGCATCCGCTCGTCACCACGGCACCACCGCACGGGCGCCGACCGCTCCGGCCGCGCATCCGCTCGTCACCCGCAGCCCCGCGCCTTGTCGGCCGAGGCTCGGGCGACACTCAGGATGCGGCCCGCCCTGACCGTGCATCCAGCCAGCGGATCTAGACTGAACCCGTGCCTGCAGTCAACTTGGGGATGCCCAAACCCCCGCCCGAAACCCTCGCTCCCCGTCGGAAGTCCCGCCAGATCAAGGTCGGCAAGGTCCTCGTGGGCGGCGACGCCCCGGTGAGCGTGCAGTCGATGACCACGACTCCCACGCCGAACATCAACGCCACCCTGCAGCAGATCGCCGAGCTCACCGCCTCGGGCTGCGACATCGTGCGTGTGGCGGTGCCGTCGCGCGACGACGCGGAGGCGCTGCCGATCATCGCGAAGAAGTCGCAGATCCCGGTGATCGCCGACATCCACTTCCAGCCGAACTACGTGTTCGCCGCGATCGACGCGGGCTGTGCGGCGGTTCGCGTGAACCCCGGCAACATCCGCAAGTTCGACGACAAGGTGGGCGAGATCGCCGCCGCGGCCAAGGCCGCCGAGGTCTCGATCCGCATCGGCGTGAACGCCGGCTCGCTCGACCCGCGCCTGCTCGAGAAGTACGGCAAGGCCACCCCCGAGGCGCTCGTCGAGAGCGCCGTCTGGGAGGCGTCGCTGTTCGAGGAGCACGACTTCCACGACTTCAAGATCTCGGTCAAGCACAACGACCCGATCGTCATGGTCAAGGCGTACCGCCTGCTCGCCGAGCGCGGCGACTGGCCGCTGCACCTCGGTGTCACCGAGGCCGGGCCGTCGTTCCAGGGCACGATCAAGAGCGCGACCGCGTTCGGCATCCTGCTGTCGGAGGGCATCGGCGACACCATCCGCGTCTCGCTGTCGGCCCCGCCGGCCGAGGAGGTCAAGGTCGGGCTGCAGATCCTGCAGTCGCTGAACCTGCGGGAGCGCAAGCTCGAGATCGTGTCGTGCCCCTCCTGCGGGCGTGCGCAGGTCGACGTGTACAAGCTCGCGAACGACGTCACCGACGGGCTCGAGGGCATGACCGTGCCGCTCCGCGTCGCCGTGATGGGCTGCGTCGTGAACGGTCCGGGCGAGGCCCGCGAGGCCGACCTCGGCGTCGCCTCGGGCAACGGCAAGGGCCAGATCTTCGTCAAGGGCGAGGTCATCAAGACCGTCCCCGAGTCGGAGATCGTCGCGACCCTGATCGAGGAGGCCAACCGCCTGGCGGCCGAGATGCCCCCCGGCGAGCTCGGCGCCCCCGAGGTCGTCACGGTCTGACCCGCCCCGCCGTGCATCAGCGTCGGTACGGGAGGAGAATGCTGCCCTTGACCCCATATACGGGTCAAGGGCCCGATTCTCCTCCCGGACCGACCTGTGGGGTCACGCGCGGCGGCCGCCCGGCGGCCATCGGTGCTCGCCCGCCCGCACGAGCTGCAGGATCACCCGCTCACACGCGTCCCAGTCGAACGTGACCTGCCGCCAGCTGAGCCGGAGCACGCGGTACCCGCGCCGGGCGAGCTCGAGTTCACGGCGCCGGTCCTCCTCGAACGCCGTCCTCGACGAGTGCCAGCGGTACCCGTCCAGCTCGAGCACAAGACGGTCGCCGAGCAGCAGATCGACCCGGCCGACGCCCTCGATCTGAACCTGGCTCCGCAGTCGCACCCGCCGACTCCGGATGCGCAACCGGGCCTTGGTCTCGAGGCCCGAGCCGGAGGCGGGGTCGACCAGCAGCAGGTGGTCGCGGTGCACCACCGAAAGGGGCGCGAGGACCCGTCGCAATTCGGCTATCGTCACCAGGCCCTGGCCGAGCGCCGAGTCGAGCGACACGACCGCATCCAGCCTCGACTGGCACAGGGATGCGCAGGCGAGCGCGGTCGCGACGTCGTCGAACGCGGTGCGCGGTGGGGCGATCAGCGCCGAGCGATGCAACCGTGCGGCGCGATCCACCGAGCGGGAGTGGCCGGCATGCGGCGCGACCCGCACGTGCAGCCGGCCATCATGGGAGGTCCAGACCTGTCTGTGGTCGAGGAGCGAGGTGCAGCTGAGAGCGCCGCCGATGGTGACCGCATCGACCAGGAGGGCCGAGGCGTCGGGCAGGGCCACCCAGCCGCGTCGCAGTCGGCGGATGGTGCCGGCCCGAACGGCCGCGTCGACCTCCCGCGGTGGGATCCCGCGCCCGGCAAACGCCGATACTGACGCCACGCCTCCCGCCGACGCCAGCTGCTCGATCATCCACCGAGGATGGTTAAAGAAACAACGCCCGGTGAGGTCGAGGTGCAGATGGTGGACGGCCGAATGCCGGCCGCGTCTGTGCAGGAGGGGACGGGTCAGGGGCGGAGGTTGTCGCGGAGGGTGGGGCCGGGGTAGCGGGGCGCGAGGGCGCCGCGGCGGCGGAGTTCGGGCACCAGGAGCTCCGCGAGGTCGGCGACGCCCGAGGGTGCGGCGAGGGGGCTGGCGAACATGTAGCCGCCGCGCGAACCGGTGGCGGCGAAGTTCTGCTCGAGCTCGTCGGCGATGGAGGCGGCCGTTCCGCAGAGCGTGTGGTCGAGTCCGGTCGCGTGCCGCCAGCCGTGCTCGAACAGCTCCGCCCGCGTGAGCGACGCCGACGGCCCGAGCTCGGCGACGAGTGCCCCGACGAAGCCGCCCTGGGCGCCCTGCACGCGCTTGACCTCGTCCATCAGCTCGCCGAGGGTGAAGCGCTCGGGCAGCGTCGAGAAGTCGAAGCCGACGTTGTGCGAGAGGAACGCGCCCACCGCCTCCTCGTGCCAGAACGCCGCGACCTCGTCGCGCCGAGCTGCCGCCTCACGGGCGCTCCGCCCCACGATCGCCTGCGTCGCCCAGAGGATCCCGACTGAGGCGGGGTCCCTCCCCGCGGAGACGAGCGCCGCGTCCAGGGCAGAACGGTGCCGTTGCTGGCCGGCGACACTCCCGCCGAAGCCGAACACGAGCTCCACGAACTCCGCCGAGGTCGCGATGCCCTTCGGCGAGTTGCCCGCCTGCACGAGTACGGGCGACCCCTGGGGGCTCGGCATGCTGGCCAGCGGCCCCTTCACGCGGAAGTACCGCCCGACGTGATCGATGGCGGCGATCTGCGAGGGGTCGGCGAACCGTCCCGACGAGCGGTCGGCGATGATCGCCGAGGCCGGTACGGATGCCCAGAGTGCCCGGCAGACGGCCATGAACTCGCTCATCCTGTCGTAGCGCTCGTCGTGGTCCATCCGCTCGTCGAAGCCGTAGTTGGCGGCGTCCGCCCCGCGCGCCGACGCCACGACGTTGAAGGCGATGCGCCCGTTCGTCACGTGGTCGAGCGAGTTCAGCAGCCGGGCCACGGTGAACGGATGCAGGAAGGTCGACGAGTAGGTCAGCCCGAAGCCGATGCGCTCGGTGACCGCGGCCATCGACGTCACGACCGGGCTCATGTCGTGGCGCGGCCACTGGATGCCCCACTCCAGCGCCGCGTCCATCGAACCGCGCCAGGTGTCGGGGATGCCGCTTCCGTCCCCGAAGAAGAGCAGGTCGACCCCGGCGCGCTCGGCGGTGCGGGCGATCTCCTGATAGATCCGCACGTCGGGGAAGCCGGCGCCGATCCACGACCCGGGCCGCGCCCAGCGCCCCTCGGTGTGGGCGAACGACAGGTCGAAGGCGGTGTGCATCCCGGTCATGCGGCGCTCCAGAGTCGTTCGATGTCCGCGACGCCCCGCACGTCGGCGACGTTCAGCGCCATGCTCGCGAGTGCCGCCTCGTGCAGGGCGACGTCATAGGCGGCGGTCGCGTCCCGGGCGATGACGACCGGCAGATCGTGCTGGGCCGCATCCGTCGCCGTCGCCTGGATGCAGCACTCGGTCGTCAGCCCGGCGACCACCAGCCAGCCGGCCTGCAGCTCGTCGAGCACCCCGGCGAGGGAGGTCCCCACGAAACCGCTGTAGAACCGCTTCGGCACCCG
This sequence comes from Herbiconiux sp. VKM Ac-1786, assembly GCF_015350805.1. Lineage (GTDB taxonomy): Bacteria > Actinomycetota > Actinomycetes > Actinomycetales > Microbacteriaceae > Herbiconiux. Next base: position 302,421 of record NZ_JADKSG010000002.1, read on the forward strand.
GGGCTCATCGGGGCCGGGCGCGAGCCGCCACCATTCGGCACCGGGGCTCCCGGCCACACAGGGGAAGGCGTCGGTGGGGGAGTCGAGGTTCCCGGTCTGCAGCCACGCGCTCGCCCGCCAGGGACGCGCCGGGTCGTAGGCGAGCTCGACCCAGACCACCGGCACACCGAGCCGTCGCGCGGTCTCCACGAGCTCGCCGCACCGGGTGACTGCGGCGTCGACCGCGGCGAGGCCCGCCTCGTCGACACCCCATTCGGCCAAGAGCGCCGGGTCGGCGAAGTCGCGCTGCACGTCGACCAGCACGAGCACCGGATGCCCGGCCGCACGCAACCCGGCCCCGCGCACGTCCTCGTCCCCGCTCATGCCCGCACCCCCTCGAGGCTTCGCAGCTCCGGCAGCACGGATTCCCCGAACACCGGAAGATCCGCCAGGTAGTCGGGGAAGATCAGCATCAGCCCGTCGAGCTCGGCGGTGTCCATCACGGTCGCGATGTGCTCCACGACCCTCGACGGACCGCCCGCGACGTACACGGTCTGGAAGGCCTGCTCGCCGTCGGCGCCCTCCGCCCAGGCGAGCGCCCGCTCCTCGGGCATGCCCCATGACTTCCGCATGTTCGCCAGGGCCACCCGGTCGAGCCCGCGGCCGTACTCCGTGGCCCGGGCGGTGGCGTCGGCATCCGTGTCACCGAGCACCACCGTGAGCATCGCGTAGGTCTTGACCGAGCGCCCGAGCGAGGCCGCTCGGTCGTGCACGTCGCGGGAGGAGGCCCGCATGTCCTCGAGGGTGTCGGCACCGAGGAACGCGCCGTCGGCGTACTGCGCCTGGAAGGCCCGGCCCGCCGGCGAGGTCGCGGCGTTGATGATCTCGGGCCTTATGACCGGATGCGGCCGGGACTGGCAGTCGGTGAGGGTGTAGAACTCGCCGGCGTGCGTCACCGAGTCCTCGCTCCAGAGCCGCGTGACGAGGTGGGCCCACTCCGCGGTCATGCGGTAGCGCTCGTCCTTGGTCATGTCCGCGTCCCATATTCCCATCTGCTCGAACTCGTCGGCGTAGGAGCCATTCACGATGTTCATGCCGGCGCGGCCGTGACTGATCTGCTGCAGGGTCGTGAAGACCTTCGCGGCGAAGGCCGGGTTCTGCATGTTGGCGTGGATCGTGGCCCAGACCTTCACCCTCTCGGTGGCCTCGGCGATGCCCGCCATCATCGTCATCGACTCGATGGTCTCGCCCCAGTGGTCGGTCGAGCCGCCGAAGCCGCGCCACTTGGCCATGGCCATCACGAAGTCGAGGCCGATCTCCTCGGCGACCTTCGCGATCTGCTTGTTGTGGTCGTAGTCGGCGGGCGGGTACGGGGCCGTCGTCGAGACGAGCCATCCGCCGGCAGCGTTGGGCAGGAAGACGCCGTACTCGCGGGGCGAAACGGGCGACGCAGGCGACGCGGGCGGCACGGGCGAAACAGGTGATGCGGACATGGTGCTCCTCCAGTTCGAGTGCGCCGGCGGACGCCGACGAACCAGGACACGGTGGGAAGCGTGCGATGCGAACCGTGGTTGCGTCGCGGAGTCCAGCCTGGTCCGAGTATAGGAACCCCGCGTTTCGGGCGGGTTACGCCGCGGACGACTCCGTCAGCGGCTCCACGCGGCCGGGACCCTGCACCACGAGAACGGCGATGCGGAGGTCGCGCGCGGCGGCGGCGAGCCAGCCGCGGCGGGCGAGGAGGGTGGCGACGGTGGGGCTGACGCAGAGCACGGCGCGAGCATCCGGAACCAGGGCCTGCCGCACCCAGACCAGCTTGAACAGATCGGCCGCCACCTTGTTGCGCAGGGTCGACTTCACCGCCCCGCCGTTCAGCACGAACTGGGCGACGACGGTGCCCTCGGCGTCCATCGCCTCGACCTCGACGGCGGTGCCGTCGGGGAGGGTCAGCCGACGGGGCCGGAGGGCGGTGCCGAGGTGCTCCGCGAGGGCCGCGGCCGCCTCGGCCTCCGGGCTCCCGGGGCCGTAGCGCGTGCTGTCCGTCTCGTTCATCTCACCACCCGCGAACAGGATGCCAGTGCAGCGGGCGGCGCAAAGAGTCCGTGACGAACCTTTTACACGCTCGAAATAAAACGATTTACATCGGGGCGCGGGGTGTTGTTAGTGTGCCGAACACGCGATCGCTCACGCAGCTCCATCACGGGCACGCCGGCTCCACGAAATTCCCCCCTCAGTCAGCCGGGACCTCCCCGGCGCCTCTCGGAAGGCCTCGTATGTCACCTGCACCGCTCCTGAAGACCAAGCCCTCGCTCCTGAAGACCAAGCCCCTCGTGGCCCTCGCGGCCCTCTCCGCCTCAGCCCTCGTGCTCACCGGATGCTCGGGCTCGAGCACCGCCTCCGAGCCGAGCGCCTCGGCCTCGGGCGGCAGCGACCTGATCAGCGCCGAGCGCTGCGCCGAGAACGAGGCGGCCGGCCCGATCACCTTCCTGACCTCGTTCGGCTACGTCGCGTCGGCCGGCCTCCTCGACGTGATCACGGCCAAGGAACGGGGTGTGTTCGAGGACCTGTGCCTCGACGTCACCCTGCAGCCCGGCTCGAACAACGCCCAGCTCGTGAGCGCCGGCACCGCCCAGTTCGCCGGGGTCGGCAGCCCCTCCGACGTGCTCGTCGCCATCGACAATGGCGCCGACATCTCGGGAGTCGCGACCTACGGCAACACCGTGGCGATCACCTTGATGACGATGACCGACGGCGGACCGGCGTCGCTCAAGGACTTCAGCGGCCTGACCGCCGGCTACAAGGGTGCGATCCCGCCGCAGATCCAGGCGATGTTCCTCGCCGAGGACGTCGACCCGGCGACGATCAACTGGGTGTCGGTGGGTTATGACCCGACCATCCTGCCGAACGACCAGGTGCAGGCGCTGACGGGGTACAAGTCGAACGAGCCGCTGGCGCTCAAGGCTCAGGACTACGACATCACGGAGTGGGACCCGGCCGAGTACGGCATCGAGTCGGCCTTCAACACCCAGATCGTCAACAACACCTTCAAGGAGGAGCACCCCACCGCGGTCGAGGACTTCCTGCGCGCGAGCCTGTACTCCTACGACTGGATCAACGAGTCCGACGCGAACCTCGACGAGGCGCTGTCGTACGCCGAGGCGCTGTCGGATGCGGGCTACGACCTCGAGTCGAGCCGCGCCCGCTGGGCCACGGAGGTCGGCCTGATCGACGAGAGCCAGCCCGAAGGCCTGCCGATCGGCGGCGAGACCGTCGAGCAGTGGACGCCGGAGGCCGACATGCTCGTGCAGTTCGACCTCGTCAAGGCCGAGCCCGACGTCGAGGCCGCGATCGACCCGAGCTTCATCGAGGCCATCCACGACGGCACCGAGCTCATCTGGCCCGCTCCGTGAGAGCCTGGCTGCAGACGGGGTTCGGGGGGCCGGAGGTGCGGCGGCTGACCGAGGTCGCCGCACCCGCTCCCGCCGACGGCGAGGTGACGGTGCGGATGCTCGCGGTCGCCCTCAATCGACTCGACGTGCTGCAGCGGCGGGAGCCCGTCATCCCGGGCATGACCGTGCCCCACGTGGCGGGGATGGACCTGATCGGGGAGGTCGTGGCGGCGGGAGCGGCGGACGACCTGCTCGGCGCCGTGGTGCTGATCGATCCGGTCGTCAGCTGCGGCCGGTGCGAGCTGTGCCTCGCCGAGACGCCGACGTACTGCGAGGCGTTCCAGACCATCGGCTCCACGCGCGACGGGGGGATGGCCGAACTGGTCACGGTCCCGGCGCGCAACTGCACCGTGGTGGACGTGGCGACCGACGACTCCGACTCGCTCGCGCGGCTCGCCGCCGTGCCGGTCGCCGGCGCGACCGCCTGGCGAGGGCTGCTCGGAGCCGGCGGGCTGCGCGCGGGGGAGACCGTCGTCATCCCCGGCGCCGGCTCGGGTCTCGGGGCGGCGGGCATCCAGATCGCGCTCGCCCACGCGGCCGACGTGATCGCCCTCGTCTCGGGCCCCGCCAAGAAGACGCGGGCCGAGCAGAGCGGCGCCCGGCTCGTGATCGACCGCACGGCCACCGACGACTGGGTCGCCGAGGTGCTCGGCGCCACGGACGGCCGGGGTGCCGACCTGGTCTGGGACCACGTCGGCGGACGCTTCCTCGGCCAGGCCCTCCGCGCCACCCGCGCGGGCGGCCGGGTCGTGCTCTCCGGCACCACCGACGGGCTCGACACCGAGCTGCACCTTCCCGACCTCTACCAGCGCGGCCGCAGCATCATCGGGCACGGCAGCTACAGCCGGGCCGACATGGCGGCGGCGGTCGCGGCGTTCGGCACCGGCCACTTCGAGGTCGTGATCGACAGCGTGTGGGGGTTCGAGCAGCTTCCCGAGGCCGAGGCGCGGCTCGAGAGCGACGCCTTCTTCGGCAAGATCGTCGTGCTCGGCCCGTCGTTCTCCACCTCCACCGCACCCGAACGGAAGGACGCCGCATGAGCGACACAGCCATGAGCGACACGACGGCGCAGATCGAACTCACCGGGGTCGGCCGCACCTACACCCGCGGCAAGAAGACCGTGGAGGCGCTCACGGGCGTCGACCTCACCATCGAGCAGGGGGAGTTCATCACCCTCTTCGGCCCGTCGGGCTGCGGCAAATCGACGCTGCTGCGGCTGATCGCCGGGCTCGACACCCAGACCACGGGAGAGATCTCGATCTTCGGCAGCACCCCGAAACAGGCGTCGTCGCGAAAGGACATCGCGTGGATCCCGCAGTCCTCGGCGCTCCTGCCCTGGCTCGACATCGAGTCGAACGCCTCGCTGTCGTCGGTGGTCAACACCCGCGCCGACCGCAGCGGTGCGACCACCCGGCGGCCGGAGGCCGCCGTCGGCATCCTCGAGGAGGTGGGGCTCGGCGACTTCCGCGCCTCCCGCCCCGACCAGCTCTCCGGCGGGATGCGGCAGCGTGCCTCGATCGCGCGCGGATTCGCGCAGGGGGCGCCGCTGATGTTGATGGACGAACCGTTCTCGGCACTGGACGAGCTCACCCGCGACACCCTGCGCATCCGTCTGCTGGAGCTCTGGGAGCACCACCGCAAGACGATCGTCTTCGTCACCCACTCGGCGATGGAGGCGGTGCTCTTGAGCGACCGGGTCGTGGTAATGAGCCCACGGCCGGGCCGCATCCGCGAGGTGGTCGACATCGACCTGCCCCGGCCGCGCACCTGGGAGCTCACGGAGACGTCGGAGTTCACCGCCAAGGTCGCGCAGGTCAAACAGATCCTCTGGAGCGCCTGGGAGGGTGACGAATGACCGTCGGAATCGATCCCCTGAACCCCGCGGTGGCCGTCGCGCCCGCGCGCCGCGGCCGCCCGCGGATGTCCTCGCGCACGGGAGGGGCCCTGCTCACGGTGGGCGCCCCGCTGGCCCTGTTCGTGCTGCTCGCGATCGCCTGGCAGTGGACCGCGGCGACGTTCAAGAGCGTGCTGCCGCCGATCCAGGACATCGTGACCGACATCGCGGGGCGGCCGGAGTTCTATCTCGAGAACCTCCTCGTGACGCTCGAGGCCGCGCTCCTCGGCTTCGTGATCGGCGTGGTCGTCGCGCTGCTGCTGGCTGCGGCGATCGTGCACTTCCGCTTCCTGCGGGCCGCGATCATGCCCGTGGCGCTGCTGCTGAACGTCACGCCGATCGTCGCGATCTCTCCCGCTCTCGTGGTGGCGTTCGGGTTCAACCAGATCCCGCACGTGATCGTCGCGGCGCTCAGCGCCTTCTTCCCGACCCTGATCAACTCGATCACCGGGCTCCGCGCGGTCGACCCGCAGGCCCTGGAGGTGTTCGACGCGATGTCGGCGTCGCGCACGGAGGTGTTCTTCCGGCTCCGGGTGCCGTCGAGCCTGCCCTACATCTTCGCCGGGGCGCGTCTGTCGGTGGCGGCGGCCGTGATCGGCGCGGTGGTGTCGGAGTTCACCGGCTCGAGCAAGGGGATCGGTGCGGTGATCGTGATGGCGACCACGTACCTCAACCTGCCGCAGATGTGGGCGGCGATCTTCTTCTCGGCCCTCACCACGCTGGCGCTGCTCGGTCTGGTGGGGCTCCTCGAACGCCTGGTGGTGCGCTGGTAGCGTCGGCACATGAAGATCGTCCCGCCCGGCCGCGGCCCGGTCACGCTCCGCGACGTCGCCGAGCACGCGCGGGTGAGCATCGCCACCGCGAGCAACGCGTTGACAGGCGCGCGCCGCGTCGGCCCCGACTCCGTGGAGCGGGTGCTCCGCTCGGCGTCCGAGCTCGGCTACCGGCCGAACGGGGTCGCGCGGTCGCTCCGCACGGGGCTCCACCGGAGCATCGGCCTCGTCATCCCCGACGTGACGAACCCGTTCTGGGCGGGCATGGTGAGCGTGATCGAGGGGCTGGCCGACGAGTCGGGCTTCCAGCTCTCGCTCGTCAACACCGGCTTCGACGCCGGGCGCGAGTCGGCGTCGCTGACCCGGCTCGCCGGCTCGGTCGACGGCGTGCTGCTGTTCTCCACGAACCCGAGGGCGACGATGCTCGCTCCGGCTCTCGCCGGCGGCCTGCCGATCGTGGCCGTCGACGAGGGCTTCGAGCTCGAGGGCATCGGCGGCGTGCACTCCGACAACGCCGGCGGGGGACGGCTCGCCGCCGAACATCTCGTCGACGTCGGCGGCACGTTCTTCGGCCTGCTCGCCGGCCCGGCCAGCCTCACCACGGCCGCCCAGCGCAGCGCCGGCTTCGCCGCGGGGCTCGCCGGGCGCGGGGTCGACCCCGCCCGCCTCCATCGGGTGACCGCTCCCTACTCCTTCGAGGGCGGCCGCGAGGGGGTGCGCCGGATGCTCGCCCGGCACCCCGAGGTCGACGCCCTCTTCGCCTGCACCGACAACCAGGCCATCGGCGCCACCTTCGAGGCGCACGACCTCGGCCGGGTCGTCCCCGACGACCTGCTCGTCTGCGGATTCGACGACATCAGCTGGGCGTCCCGCATCACCCCGGCCCTCACCACGCTGCGCCAGGACTCCGCCGGCATGGCCCGCCGCGCGTTCGAGCAGCTGGTCGAGCTCGTCACCCACGGGGGAGCGCCCGAGGTGACGGTCTTCCCCGTGACACTCGTGGAACGGGCGTCGACGCGTCGCGTTACGAGTGTGTAAAACGTTTTAGGGTGGCTCGCGGCGGCCCGATCGCCTCGGCGATGCTGGAGGCATGGTCAAGCCCCTCTCCCTCGGCGTGTTCGAGATCCTCACCCCCTCCAACGGCGTCCCGACGTGGCGGCACCCGAACGGCCGGGGCGACCGCTACGGCAGCCCCGAGTACTGGGCCGGGCTCGCGAAGACGCTCGACGACGCCGGCTTCGACTTCATCCTCTTCGCCGACAGCTACGGCTACCCGCAGATCGACGGCGACGTGCCCGAGGAGGTGCTGACGCACGGCATCCTGTTCCCGGGCTACGACCCGATGCTGCTCGTCGCTGCGCTCTCGCAGGCCGCCCCCTCGCTCGGCATCGTGGTGACCTCGTCGACCTCGCTCGAGCAGCCGTTTCCCACGGCCCGGCGCTTCGCCACCCTCGACGCCTTCACGAACGGGCACATCGGCTGGAACGTCGTCACCGGCAGCACCGCCCAGGTCACCGAGCAGCTGTTCGGCATCACCCAGTTCGACCACGACGCCCGCTACGACGTGGCCGACGAGTTCGTCGACCTCGCGCGCAGCCTGCTCGAGGACGTCTGGGACGACGACGCCTGGGTCTTCGACCGCGAGAGCAACACGCTGATCGACCCCGTGCGGATCCGCCCCGTGTCGTACCGCAGCGAGCACTTCTCCAGCCACGGGCTGTTCAAGGTGCCGCCGGGTCGGCAGCGCACCCCGGTGCTGTTCCAGGCCGGCATGTCGGGGCGGGGCCGCGACTTCGGCGCGCGAAACGCCGAGGCGATGTTCATCCAGGGCCAGACCGCCGAGCAGGCGCGCACGGCCTCGCAGGACATCCGTTCCCGGGTCGCCGCCGCGGGCCGCGACCCGCACGACCTCAAGATCATCAGCGGCGTCACGGTCACGGTGGCCCCGACCCGCGAGGAGGCGCTCGCGAAGCGCAGGGAGCTCGAGGAGCAGTTCTCGATGGACGACGCGGCGGTGCTGTTCGCGGGCTTCACCGGCATCGACCTGCGCGCCCTCGACCGCTCGATGCCGATCGCGGACATCGCCGGCACCGACCAGGGCCACACCCCGCTCGACCGGTACCGCTCCATGCCCGGCATCGAGACGGTGCAGGACGTGCTCGACGCCTTCCGGGTGCAGGAGCGCGGCTTCGTGATCACCGGCTCGCCGGCCGAGGTCGCCGAGGAGCTCATCGCCACGGCCGAGACCGCCGACCTCGACGGCTATCTGCTCGAGCCCACCTTCGGCGACTCCGGGGCCTACGAGGAGTTCATCGCCCTGGTGCTGCCCGAACTCGAGGCCCGCGGTGCGTGGCGGCAGCCCGACCGCTCGCTCACCCTGCGCGAACGCCTCGGCTTCCCCGGCCCGCACCCGGGCTTCCGCCCCTCGACGAAGAACCTCGAGCAGGGCGCCTGAGCCGTCAGGGGGCCGTCGTCGAAGCCGAGGCCTTGGGTGCGGTGGGTGCCGGCGGGACGACGGCCGCGTCCGGGAGCGGCGCGACCGGGGCCTCGACCGGGCCGCTGCCCGGCTCGGCGCCCGCGCCGCGCCGCGCCGTGTCGGCCGGGGTCTTCGCGGTCTCCACGACGATCGGGTTCGCCTCCGCGTAGCTGTCGTGACGGATGCCCGTGACCTGCCACGACACCTCGATGCCGGGCTTGTCGGTCTTCAGCGCGAAGCTGTTCTTCGCGATCTTCCGCGAGACGATCGCTTGCGCGAACCCGCCGCCGATGACGGTCAGCTGGTAGCGGAAGTCGCGGTTGAGTGCCTCGAAGTAGTCGGGCAGCGTCACGGTCGCGTCGCCTTTCGCATCGGTGGTGACGTTGCCGTTGTAGACATTCATCATGTCGGGCGACTCGACGAAGGAGTGCGAGAGCCACTTGTTGTCGGGGTCGAGCGGATGGTCGATCTGAAAAGAGCCGGCCGACTTCGAGAGGGTTCCCGTGACCCGGGCGTTCCCCGAGGCGTAGAGGGCGTAGCCCTGCGGGCTCGCGGACGAGCCGAACAGGCCGTAGTTCTCTCCGCCGGCACCCGTCGCGCGCCCGTAGACCCCGAAGGTGGCGCCATCGCCCCAGACGCCGACATAGGGGCTGTTGCCGCGCACGCTCGCCGTGCCGCCGTTCTCGGCGAGCACGGCGTACTGGCCCCCGGTGGCGCGTACGGAGTAGTCGGTGCCCGACGCGTAGACGGCGGTCGCCCCGAACGCCCGCACGCCGAAGACGGCTCCGTCGGCCTGCAGGCCGGTGTCGGCCCCAGACAGGGCGCCCCCGTACGTCGTTCCTTCCCCGCGCACGGCGATGGCTCCCCGGGCATAGACGCCGAGGCCTCCGCCGTCGCAGTAGGCCGCCGTCTCGTTCGACTTCGCGAACACGCCGTACCCGCCCTTGGCGATGCCCGAGAGCGCCCGGCCCGCCGTGGTGGCGGCGGTGCTCGTGCCCTGCACCGCGATCGTGCTCCCGACCGCGTCCAGCCGGGCCTTCGGGTCGGTGACGCCGAGTCCGAGCCGGCCGATGGCCGAGAGCCGCATCTTCTCGCTCAGGCTCGAGGCGGAGTCGTTCTTCGTCTTGAAGACCAGCGGTGCACCCGCATTCGTCGGGCCGAGGAAGTTGCTCGTGGTGACGCCGGTGTTGCCGCCGAGCGTCCACGGGGTCGTGGCGGGAGCCGCCTCGGCGGCCGGGGCGCCGGCGAGGGAGAGGGCGGCGACGCCGGCCGCCGCGCCCGCGAACAGGAAGCGGCGGGGAAACCGCCGCTCGAACTCCGGCGAGACCGGATCGGTGGTGAGGGCGGTGGAGCTGACGTTCTCGGGCATGGCGACCTCCGTGGCGGGCACGCGCACGTCGCGCGTGTTGCGCGAGAGTGTAGCGGCGGAAGGCCCCCGGGGATACGGCGGGTTCAGCCGAGGCGGATGCGCGGGGCCGCTGCCAGCAGCGCCTGCGTGTACGGGTGCGCCGGGCTGTCGAAGACAGCGGATGCGCGTCCCTGTTCGAGCACGCGACCGTCCTTCATCACGGCGAGCGTGTCGCTCATGTGCTGCACCACGCCGAGGTCGTGCGAGATGAAGAGGTAGGCGACGCCGTGCTCGCGCTGCAGCCGGTCGAGCAGGTCGAGGATCTGCGCCTGGATCGACACGTCGAGCGCCGACACCGGCTCGTCGAGCACGATCACGCGCGGCGACGGAGCGAGGGCGCGGGCGATGGAGACGCGCTGGCGCTGTCCGCCCGAGAGCTCGAGGGGGCGGGCTCCGGCGAGCGACGGTGAGAGCCCGACATTGTCGAGCAGCTCGGCGAGCAGTTCATCGACGGGGCGGGCGGCGGATGCTCCCCGGAGGGCATCCGCGAGGATCTGCCGCACGGTCATCCGCGGGTCGAACGACGAGAGGGCGTCCTGGTAGACGGCGCCGACGAGCGGACGTCGGGAGCGGCGGTCGCGCTCGGGGCCGGGCGCCCAGGGGAGCCCGTCGAGGCGCACGGTGCCCGCGTCGGGGTCGGCGAGGCCGAGGGCGATGCGGGCGAGGGTGGTCTTGCCCGATCCGGACTCGCCGACGAGGCCGAGGGTGGTGCCCGCGGGGAGTGTCAGCGTGACGTCGTCGACCGCGAGCCGGTCGCCGAACCGCTTCGAGACGCCCGAGATCTCCAGCACGGGAGCCGCCGACACAGGAGGCACCGGCCGAGCGGCCGTCGACGCGGCGGCGGGCACGGGTCGCGCCGGCGACGCTGCCGCCGCGCTCAGCGCCACCCCGCGCGGCACCCCCGTCGGCACCGCGCGCAGCAGCGCCTTCGTGTACTCGTGCTGCGGGTCGCCGAGCACCTGTGCCGCCGGCCCCGACTCGACGACGCGGCCCGCGCGCATCACGAGCACGTCGTCGGCGATGCGGGACACGACCGCGAGGTCGTGGCTGATGAAGAGCAGCCCGGTTCCGGCGTCGCGCACGCCCTCGAGCAGCGCGAGGATCTGCGCCTGCACCGTGCTGTCCAGCGCCGTCGTCGGCTCGTCGGCGATCACGAGGCGCGGCGACGCGGCCAGCGCCGAGGCGATCAGCGCGCGCTGGCGCAGGCCGCCCGAGAGCTCGCCCGAGCGCTGGTGCACGCGCGAGGCGGGGTCGGGCATCCCGACCGACTCGAGCAGGGAGAGCACCCGCGCGCGCCGCTCGGCCGCCGAGAGCCTGGTGTGCAGCCGCAGCGCGTCGCCGATCTCGCGCCCGATCGGCCGCAGCGGGTCGAGCGACACGAGCGCGTCCTGCACGACCAGCCCGACCTCCCGCCCGCGAAGCCGTCGCCAGGCGGCGCCCGAGAGGCCCCGGGCGATCCCGTCGGCGCCGACCGCTCCGAGAACGGATGCTCCGCCCACCTTCAGCGCCGTCGCCGACGTCCAGGCCCCGGCACCCGCCAGCCCCACCAGCGATCGCGCGGTGACCGACTTGCCCGACCCCGACTCGCCCACGATCGCGAGCGCCCGCCCGGCCTCGAGCGTGAAGGACACCCCGTCGACCACCGCCGGACCGCGCCGGGCCCCCCGCCCGCCGAACCCGACCCGCAGCCCCTCGACCCGCAGCAGAACCTCGCCAGGCACGCCGCTCATCGCGCCCCCCGCGTCTGCAGCGCCCGCCCCAGCACCGTCGTCGCCGCGGCCGCCAGCACGATCGCGAGCCCTGGGAAGAACGTCATCCACCACGCCGTCGCCAGGTAGTTCTTGCCCGCGTAGAGCATCGCGCCCCACTCGGCGGCGGGCGGCGAGGCACCGAGCCCGAGGTAGCTGAGCGCGGCAGCCCAGACGATCGCCTGCCCGACGCCCAGCGTGACCAGCACGAACACGGGCAGCACGGCGTTCGGCAGGATGTGCCGCACCAGGATCCGCCCCCGCGACCGCCCCAGCACCACGGCCGCCTCCACGTACGGCGAGGTCGCGACCGAGCGCGCCTGGGCCCGGATGATCCGCGCGTACCCCGGCGCCGTCGCCAGCCCCACCGCGATGGTCGAGGTGACGATGCCCGGCCCGTAGACCGTGATCACGAGCAGCGCCAGCAGCAGCCCGGGGAACGCGAACAGCACCTCGAGCAGCCGGTTCACGCCGAAGTCGACGAACCGCCCGCCGAGCGCGGCGGCGAGTCCCAGCACGAGCGCGAGCACGATGCCGATCGCGGTCGCGGCGACGCCGATCACGAGCGAGGTGCCGGCGCCGTGCACGATGCGGGTGTAGATGTCCCGGCCCGATTCGTCGGTGCCGAGCGGATGCCCCCACCGCGGCGACAGGAACGCGTCGACAGGGGCGATCGCGAACGGGTCTCCCGGTGCGAGCACCGCGGGCGCCACGGCTGCGACGACGAGCAGCGCCAGCACGGCGACGGCGACCCACTGGGCGGGGCCGATCATCCGTCGCCCGCGCCGGTCGGCCGGAGCGACGGCGGCCACCGTCGACACGGGAGGAAGGCTCATGCTCGCACCCCCGCCAGCCGCGGGTCGGCGATCCGCGACACGACGTCGGTCAGCAGCGTCATCGCCACGTACCCCACCGCCACCACGAGCACGACGCCGATCACGAGCGGCACGTCCCGCAGTTGCACGGCGTTCAGCAGCGTGCGCCCGAGCCCCGGCCGGGCGAAGATCGTCTCGACCACCACTGCGCCGGAGATCAGCCAGCCGAACGCCCAGCCCGAGAGGGCGATGCCGGGCAGCGCCCCGTGCCGCAGCACGTGCCGCCACCGCACACCCGCCTCGCCCTCGCCGCGGGCGCGGGCCGAGAGCACGAACGGCGCCTCGAGGGCGTCGAGCACCGACTCGCGCATGACCTGGCCGAGGAATCCGGCGAGCGGCAGCGCGAGGGTCAGCACGGGCAGCACCAGCCCGGCCGGCGCGTCGGTGCTGACCGCGGGGAACCAGCGCAGGGTCGTGCTGAACACGAGCACCAGCACGGTCGCCAGCCAGAAGTGCGGCACCGCGGCGGCGACGATCTCGAGGCCCGAGCCGACGGCGGCGGCGACGCGGCCCCCGCGGGTCGACCACACGGCGAGCCCGAGGGCGAGCAGCCACGCGACGGTCAGGGCCAGCACGGCCAGCAGCAGGGTGCCGCCGATCTGGCTGCCGATGATCGATGCCACCGACTGCCGCTGCGAGTACGAGGAGCCGAGGTCGCCGGAGACGAGCCGGCCGAGGTAGCGCAGGTACTGCACCCAGATCGGCTGGTCGAAGCCGTACTCGGTGCGCACGGCGGCCAGCGCCTCGGCGCTCGCCTGCGATCCGGGCCCGCCCAGCACGGCCTGCGCCGGGTCGCCCGGGATCAGCCGCAGCCCGAAGAACGTCAGGGTCGCCGCCGCCCAGAGCACGAACACGGCGCCGCCGAGAGCGGCCGCGACGCGCAGGGCCCCGACGCGCAGGGCACCCCCGCGCAGGGCGCCGCCGCGCAGCGCGCCGCCGCGCATCCGCCCGCTACTCACTCACCCAGGTGTCGCCGAAGTACGGGATCTGCAGCGTCGGCAGGAGCGACAGCCCCTGCACCCGGTCGCCGTAGCCGATCTTCTGCAGGTGGTCGTACAGCGGCAGCACGTACGCGCCGTCGGCCAGCAACTGCTGCGCCTTCTCGTACAGGGCGGCCCGCTCGTCGGGGTCGGTGGTCTGCCCCGCCGCGGTCACGGCGTCATCGAGCTCGGGGATCGACACGTGCGCGTTGTTCGGGTGGTAGCCGCTCGGCGCCGGGATGATGTTCTCCGAGTCGTAGAGGATGCGCAGCACGTCGGGGGAGTTCTTCGTGTAGATCGCGCTGGTCAGGTCGAAGTCCCAGGAGCCGAGCGCGGCGTACCAGCTCGACAGGTCCATCGGGTGCAGCTCGACGTCGAAGCCGACCGCCTTCGTGGTGGCCTGGATCTGCTCGAACAGCGACACCTCCGCCGGGATCGACTGGTTCGTCGAGACAGGGAAGTCGACCGTCAGCCGCTCGCCGTCCTTGGTGCGGTAGCCCTCGGAGTCGCGCGACGTCCAGCCGGCCTCGTCGAGCAGCTGGTTCGCCCTGTCGGCGTCGATGGCGTAGTCGTCCTCGAACGAGGCGCCGAACGGCGTCGACGACGACAGCACCGAGTACGAGCGCTCGACGGTGCCGAAGAACAGGCTCTGGATGCCCGGGTTCACGTCGGCCGCGGCGATGAAGGCCTTTCGCACCGACTCGTCGTCGAACGGCGCGTAGCCCGAGTTCAGCTCGAGGCGGATCGAGGCTCCGGGCAGCGCGCCGGTGAGCACGTCGAGGCCGCTGCCGTCGGCGGTCGCGGCCACGACGTTGTCGGGCTGCATCTCGTCGATCACGTCGACCTCGCCCGACTGCAGCGCGGCGAAGCGGGTGGCCGGGTCGGGGATGAAGCGCCACTCGATCGTGTCGAGGTAGGCCGGGCCCTCGTGGGTCGCGCCCGCAGGCGCCGAGGTCCAGTCGTCGTTGCGGGTGAGGGTCACGTGGTCCTGCTTGACCCACTCCGAGAACACGAACGGGCCGGTGCCGATCGGCGCCTCGCAGTTGGCCCCCATGCCGCGCTCGAGGCCGGCGGGCGACTCCATCGCGAGCCAGGTCTGGGCGAGCGACTCGAGCAGCGCGCTGTCGGGCTCGCTCAGCACGAAGCGGGCGACGGTGGGGGAGACGACCTCGACCGAGGAGACCTTGCCGAGCGCGAGGATCGCGGTCGAGGAGGCGGTCTCCGGGTCCTTCATGTGCGCGACGTTCGCGGCGACCGCGGCGGCATCCATCGGCGTGCCGTCGGTGAACGCGATGCCGTCGCGGAGGGTGACGTCCCAGCTCAGGCCGTCCTCGGCCGCGACGCCCGACTCAGCGAGCCAGGGCACGATGGCGCCGGTCTCGTCCTGCGAGAACAGCGACTCGAGCACGTTGGTGCCCACGAGGGCCTGCGGCATGTTGCCTCCGACGTGCGGGTCGAGGCACGTGGGCTCGCCGAAGCCGGTCGCGTAGGTGAGGGTGCCGCCGGCGACGGGAGTCGCGGGGGTGTCCGACGGTCCGGCGTCGGCCGAGCATCCGGCCAGCAGCAGGGCGGAGGCGGTGGCCAGCCCGGCGAGGGAGAGGGCGAGGGAGCGGTGACGCAGGGGCACGACGGAGCCGTTCTGTATGGGATGGTGGGAGGGCGATCTGCTGTGATCGTCACCCAGTCTAATTCTTGTACGCGATCTATTTATTCCCGGGAGCGAGAATGGCCGGTCGGCCCAGGGCCTCGTCGCAGCGGATGCTCGAGGAGGCCGCCTCCGAGCTCTTCCTCGAGCAGGGCTACGCGAAGACCACCATCGAGCAGATCACGCGCCGCGCCGGGGTCAGCCGCAACACCTTCTTCAACTACTTCCCCGGCAAGGCCGATCTGCTCTGGGTCGAGCTCGACGCGAGCCGGGCGGTGCTGACGGATGCTCTCGCCGCAGCCCCCGCGAGCACCGACCCCCTGGCCGCCGTCGAGGCGGCCCTCGTCACGACGGCGGCCGCCCTCACCCCCGGCCGAGCGCCGCTCGTGCTCACCCAGTGGGAGGTGATGGGCATCGACGAGGAGCTGAAGGCCGCCGGACTCGCCCGCGCGCTCGCCCACGCCGGAGTCGTCGAGGCCTTCGTCCTCGGTCGCGGCCTCGACGCCCTGACCGCACGGGGGATCGCCCTCGCGGTGGTGGGTGCCGCTTCGGCCGCCGTGGGGCGGTGGGCCGCCGACGGACCGGAGCGCGCACCGCTCGAGACGTATCTGCAGAAGGTCGTGCATCCTGTGCTCTCGGGCTTCGGCATCGGTTAGAATCGCCTACTGAACGACTGTGAACCGGCCATCACCGGGGAGTCTTCGGAAGAACGGCGGCCGGGCGACCGGAGGCCAAGTAGAACCGAACGGGTCGGGCCCGTCACAGCCTATGAACGAGCGGCCATCCGGGGCGAACGCACCGGGCGGCAAGCGAGGTGGTACCACGGCGGGTGAGAGCCCACCGTCCTCGTGGAACAGGCAGCACCGATCAGGCCGTCCAGGAGAACCATGACGTACCCCAAAGACTCCGACGAGTTCAGCTCCGTCGTCCCGTCGCCGAGCTTCCCCGAGGTGGAGGAGGGCGTGCTCGCCTTCTGGAAGGGCGACGACACCTTCCGCTCGTCCATCGCGAACCGCGAGAGCGGCGCCGAGTGGGTCTTCTACGACGGCCCGCCGTTCGCCAACGGCCTGCCTCACTACGGGCACCTGCTCACCGGCTACGCCAAGGACGTGTTCCCGCGCTTCCAGACCATGCGCGGCAAGAAGGTCGACCGCCGCTTCGGCTGGGACACCCACGGCCTGCCGGCCGAGCTCGAGGCGATGAAACAGCTCGGCATCACCGAGAAGAGCCAGATCGAGGAGATGGGCGTCGAGGTCTTCAACGCCGCCTCCCGCAAGTCCGTGCTGAAGTACACCGACGAGTGGCGCGCCTACGTCACCCGCCAGGCCCGCTGGGTCGACTTCGACAACGACTACAAGACGCTCGACACCACGTTCATGGAGAGCGTGCTCTGGGCCTTCAAGCAGCTGCACACGAAGGGCCTCGCCTACGAGGGCTACCGCGTGCTGCCCTACTGCTGGAAGGACGAGACGCCGCTGTCCAACCACGAGCTGCGGATGGACGACGACGTCTACCAGATGCGCCAGGACCAGACGGTCACGGTCACCTTCCCGCTCGTCGGATCGCGCGCCGAGGCGCTCGGGCTCACCGCCGTGCGCGCCCTCGCCTGGACGACGACGCCGTGGACGCTGCCCACCAACATGGCGCTCGCGGTCGGCCCCGACATCGACTACGCCGTGGTGCCCGCCGGTCCGAACGGAACCGCCGACGCCGAGGTGGCGCGCGAAGGGGAGGGCGGGCAGACGGTGCTCGTCGCCGACTACCTGCTCGCGAGCGACCTGGTCGGCAACTACGCCAAGGAGCTCGGCTACGACTCGGCCGACGAGGCCCGCGCATCCGTCACCCGCACCCTGACGGGCCGCGAACTCGAGGGCGTCGCCTACGCGCGGCTCTGGGACTACTACGCCGACACCGAGAAGTGGGGCACCCAGAACGCCTGGCAGATCCTCGTGGCCGACTACGTCTCGACCACCGACGGCACCGGCATCGTGCACCAGGCGCCCGCCTACGGCGAGGAGGACCAGAAGGTCTGCGAGGCCGCCGGCATCCCCGTGATCATCTCGGTCGACGACGGCGGGCGCTTCCTCTCGACCGTCTCCGACGTGGCCGGGCAGCACGTGTTCGAGGCGAACAAGCCGCTCACGCAGCTGCTGAAGGCCGAGGGCCGGCTGATGCGCCAGGCGAGCTACGAGCACAGCTACCCGCACTGCTGGCGCTGCCGCAACCCGCTGATCTACAAGGCGGTGTCGAGCTGGTTCGTGCGCGTCACGAGCATCCGCGACCGCATGGAGGAGCTCAACCAGCAGATCGACTGGGTGCCCGAGAACGTCAAGGACGGGCAGTTCGGCAAGTGGCTCTCCGGCGCCCGCGACTGGTCGATCTCGCGCAACCGCTACTGGGGCTCGCCCATCCCGGTGTGGAAGAGCGACGACCCCGAGTACCCGCGCGTCGACGTCTACGGCTCGCTGGCCGAGCTCGAGGCCGACTTCGGCACGCTGCCGCTGAACCGCGACGGCGAGCCCGACCTGCACCGGCCCTTCATCGACGACCTCACCCGGCCGAACCCCGACGACCCCACCGGGCGCTCCACCATGCGCCGCATCCCCGACGTCTTCGACGTCTGGTTCGACTCGGGATCGATGCCGTTCGCCCAGGTGCACTACCCGTTCGAGAACCAGGACTGGTTCCGCACCCACAGCCCCGCCGACTTCATCGTCGAGTACATCGGTCAGACCCGCGGCTGGTTCTACGTGATGCACGTGCTCTCGACCGCGCTGTTCGACCGGCCGGCGTTCCGCAACGTGATCAGCCACGGCATCGTGCTCGGCTCCGACGGGCAGAAGATGTCGAAGTCGCTGCGCAACTACCCTGACGTGTCCGAGGTCTTCGACCGCGACGGCTCGGATGCGATGCGCTGGTTCCTGATGTCGAGCTCGGTGCTGCGCGGGGGCAACCTCGTCGTCACCGAGGAGGGCATCCGCCAGGGCGTGCGCGAGCTGCTGCTGCCGCTGTGGAGCACGTACTACTTCTTCACCCTCTACGCGAACTCGGCCACCGAGGGCGGGTACGAGGCGCAGTGGCGCACCGACTCGACCGACGTGCTCGACCGCTACCTGCTGGCCAAGACCCGCGAGCTCGTGCAGTCGGTGACCGCCGACCTCGAGGCGCTGGACGCGACCGTCGCCTCGGCCAAGCTCCGCGACTTCGCCGACGTGCTGACCAACTGGTACGTGCGCCGCTCGCGCGACCGCTTCTGGTCGGGCGACGACCACGCCGCGTTCGACACCCTCTACACCGTGCTGGAGACCGTGACCCGGGTGGCCGCGCCGCTCATCCCGCTGGTCGCCGAGGCGATGTGGAAGGGCCTCACCGGCGGACGCAGCGTGCACCTGACCGACTGGCCCGACGAGAACGACTTCCCGGCCGACGCCGGCCTCGTGCACACCATGGACACCGTACGCGCCATCTCGTCCACCGCGCTGTCGCTGCGCAAGCAGAACGGCCTGCGCGTGCGCCTCCCGCTCGCCGGGCTCACCATCGTCACCGACGACGCGTCGAACCTGGCGCAGTTCGAGGCGATCCTCCGCGACGAGCTGAACGTGAAGAGTGTGAGCTTCGTCGACCAGCACGCCACGAGCGCCGCCGAGTTCGGCATCACCTCGCGCCTCACGGTGAACGCCCGCGTGGCCGGCCCGCGCCTCGGCAAGAGCGTGCAGCAGGCCATCAAGGGCGCCCGCTCGGGCGACTGGAACGAGATCAACGGCGTCGTGAACGCCGGCGGCATCGACCTGCTCGAGGGCGAGTACGAGCTCGTGCTCGAGGCCGCGGCCGACTCGGCCGAGGGGGAGTCGGGGCGGAGCACAGCGCTGGCGCTGCTGCCCTCCGGCGGCTTCGTGCTGCTCGACACCACGCTCACCGCCGCGCTCGAGGCCGAGGGTCTCGCCCGCGACGTCATCCGCGCGGTGCAGAGCCAGCGCAAGTCGAGCAACCTGCTCGTCACCGACCGCATCCGTCTCACCCTGAAGCTCGACGACGAATCGCGCAGCAGCTTCGCCGAGTTCCCCGAGCTGCTCGAGCTGGTCGGCCGCGAGGTGCTGGCGGCCGGTGTCCCGGTGCTCGCGGAGATCTCGGAGGAGGAGCGGGTGAAGCCCGTGCCGGTGGGGGCCTCTGGCCGCGTGTCGATCGAATTGGAGAACGCCCTTGTCTGACAACTTCTTCGGCGGCGACTTCGGCCCGCCCGCTGACGACCCCGACGAGAACGAGAACGGCACCGAGGCGGGCGTCTCGCCCGGCGACGACTTCGACCGCGTCGGTCTCGACGCGCCCGACGAGTACGTCGAGCAGGGCGACGCCGTCTACGAGGCGCTGCTCTCGCGCCTCGGGGAGGCGCAGCCCCAGCCCCGGCTCTCGGCCACGCGGCGGGTGGTCGAGCTGCTCGGCGATCCGCATCACGCGTACCCGATCATCCACATCACCGGCACCAACGGCAAGACCTCGACGAGCCGGATGACCGAGAGCCTGCTGCGGGCACTCGGCCTTCGCACGGGCCTGTTCACGAGCCCCCACCTCGAGCGCCTGAACGAGCGCATCATGATCGACGGCGTGCCCATCACGAACGAGGCGCTGGCGTCGAACTGGGGCGACATCGAGCCCTTCCTCGAGCTCGTCGACAGCGAGCTGGAGGCCGCGGGGGAACCGCACCTGACCTTCTTCGAGGCCCTCTCGGTGCTCGCCTTCGCCTCGTTCGCCGAGGCGCCGGTCGACGTGGCCGTGATCGAGGTCGGCATGGGCGGCGAGTGGGACTCGACGAACGTCGGCGACGGCCAGGTGGCCGTGATCACCCCCATCTCGCTCGACCACACCAACCGGCTCGGCTCGACCGTCGCCGAGATCGCGCGCACCAAGGCCGGCATCATCAAGCCCTCGGCCCAGGTCGTCACCGCGGCCCAGCCGGCCGAGGCGCTGGCCGAGCTCGAGCGCGCCGCCGAGCTCTCCGAGGCGACCTTCGCCGTCGAGGGCACGGCATTCCGGATGCTCGACTCCACGGTCGCGGTCGGCGGCCAGCTCGTCACGATCCAGGGCCTCGCCGGCACCTACCGCGACGTGTTCCTGCCGCTCTACGGAACCCACCAGGGCCACAACGCCGCCGTCGCCATCGCGGCGGTGGAGTCCTTCCTCGGTGGCGGCACCCAGGCCCTCGCCGACGACGTCGTGACCGAGGGGCTCGCCACGGCCACCTCGCCCGGCCGCCTGCAGCTCGTCGGCACCGAGCCCACCGTGCTCGTCGACGCCGCGCACAACCCCGGAGGCGCCGAGGCGCTGGCCACCGCCGTGGGGGAGTACTTCACCTTCGACAAGGTGGTCGCGGTCGTCGGCATCCTGGCCGACAAGGACGTGGCGGGCATCATCCGTGCGCTCGACCCCGTGGTGTCGGAGTTCGTCGTGACGTCGAGCTCCTCCGAGCGGGCGATCGATCCCGACGAGCTCGCCTCGGTGGTCGTCGGAATCGCCGGTGCCGATCGCGTGCTCGTCGAGCCGTCGCTCGAGGACGCGCTCGAGCAGGCGCGGGAGCTGGCCGGCGAGACCGAGAAGGGCGCCGTGCTCGTGACGGGCTCGATCACCCTCGTGGGAGAGGTCATCACGCTGGCCGCCCGTGAGGGCTGGAAGGGCGAGACCGAGTGAGGGGATCATCCGTCCGCCGGAGCCTCGCCTCGATCGTCCTCGGCTTCGAGTCGATCGTGATGTTCTTCGCGGCGCTGGTGATCTTCGGGCTGAAGGCGCTGCCGGCGCCCGCCGCGCTGATCGGTGGCGCGGTGCTCTGCCTGCTGCTCGTCGCGAACGTCGCGCTGCTGCGCTTCCGCTGGGGCTACTGGCTCGGCTGGGCGCTGCAGGCCGTGATCGTGGCGGCCTGCTTCCTCGTGCCCTCGCTCGCGATCGTCGCGGCGATCTTCATCGGGCTGTGGATCTACTGCATGGTCAAGGGCGCCCAGATCGACCGCCAGCGCGCCGCCTGGCGGGCCGCGCAGGAGGCCGAGGAGCGCGACGCCCCCGACGGCCCCGCGGCGGAGACCGTCTAGCTTCATTCGCTAGGGTTTACGGCATGACCACCTACGTCGAAGAAACCCTCGTCCTCGTCAAGCCCGACGGCGTCGCCCGCAACCTGACCGGCGAGATCCTGCGCCGGATCGAGGCGAAGGGCTACCAGCTCGTCGACATCAAGCTGATCGAGCCCGACCGGGAGCTGCTGGCGTCGCACTACGAGGAGCACCAGGGCAAGCCGTTCTACGAGCCCCTCGTCGAGTTCATGGAGTCGGGCCCGATCGTCGCGCTCCGCATCGCGGGCAACCGCGTGATCGAGGGCTTCCGCTCGCTGGCCGGCACCACCGACCCCACCACGGCCGCTCCCGGCACCATCCGCGGCGACCTCGCCCGCGACTGGGGCCTCGCCGTGCAGCAGAACCTCGTGCACGGCAGCGACTCGCCCGAGTCGGCGCAGCGCGAGCTCGCGCTCTGGTTCGGCTGAGCTAGAGCATCCGGAGGATCGTGGTGACGGCGTCCAGCCGCAGCTGCGCCAGCACCACGATCACCAGGAAGCTCAGCAGCACGAGCGTCCACATCCACGGGTAGACGAGCGCCCCGACCTCGCGGCTGCTCCGGCCGTTGCCGAAATGGCCCTGCTTCACGTTGTAAGCGGTGACGTACCAGAACATCGGGATCACCGAGGCCCAGACGAGCATGCAGTAGGGGCAGAGGGTGCCGAGCACGAAGATGCTGACGCCCATCAGCCAGACGATGAACGCCACGGCGCCCACGAAGCCCAGGTTGAACAGCACCCAGAACCACTTCGCGAAGCGCGCCCCGGCCAGGATGGCCATGCCCACCACGATCGGCGCGATGAAGGCCGCGACGCCGATGATCGGGTTCGGGAAGCCGAACACCGAGCCCTGCTCGCTCGCCATGTTCGGCCCGCAGGTGACCAGCGGCGAGATGTTGCAGCTCGGCACGTAGTCGGGGTTGATCAGCGTCTGGATCTTCTCGAGCGTCAGATCGAACGAGGAGTACCAGCCCAGCACCCCCGCCACGATGAGCAGAACGGCGAGGCCGATCGGGCGGCGGTATTCAGCTGTTTCGGCAGGCACCCGGCCAGTATCGCAGAGCGCGTTCGCGAGCATTCTGGGAATGCGTGCGATAATCGACGGAGGTTTCGGTGATCGTCATCGAAACCGCCAACGAAGGCTTTCCGGGCTCATCGTCCCGGGGCACCGCACGCGCGCTGCCCCACGAGGCGTCAGACCCCGACACGAAGACAGACAGAGCGACCGGGTCCGCCAGCGGGCGGGCCGGCGCATGAGCGAGATCAGCGGAGGAGACGCGCAGGCGGACCTTCGCTCGTGAGAGTACCTGCCGGTGGGTGAGAGCCCCTGGCTGGCAAGGAGTGCACCAGAGATGGTGGAGAACAGTTCACACAATGACA
The DNA here is from genome assembly GCF_015350805.1 of Herbiconiux sp. VKM Ac-1786. GTDB lineage: Bacteria > Actinomycetota > Actinomycetes > Actinomycetales > Microbacteriaceae > Herbiconiux. The sequence goes on from NZ_JADKSG010000002.1 coordinate 325,119, forward strand.
ACGACGCGAACAACCAGGAGGGAACGGGCCGGCGCAAGACGCGGCTGTTCGGCGGCCGCCGGGCGGGCAAGAAGACGGATGCTCCGGTGACCTCGTACCGCGACGCCCCCACGACGCCCGAGCCGCAGCCCGCGGCGCCGGCCGAGCCCGAGGTGCCCGTAGAGGTACTTCAGGCCCAAGCCGAGGCGCCCGCGGACGTGGCCCCGGCCGAACCCGCTCCCGAGGCGCCCGCTCCCGAGGCGGCGGCCCCCGAGGCCCCCGCTGCCGAGCAGGCTCCCGACGCCCCTGTGCCCGACGCCCCTGCTCCCGACGCCCCCGTGCTCGACGCCGAGCCGCACGACGACGAGCCGGGCCTCGCCCCGTTCAGCGCCGCCGGTTCCGCGTTCCAGGCGCCCGAGCGCCCCCGGGCGCTGAGCACGACGTCGCTGATCTTCCAGGCGCCCGACCTGCCCGACCTCCCGCCGCTGCCGCCGCGTGACCGCGACCCGCGCGACCGTGACCGCGACCCCCGCGACCGCGACCCCCGCGACCGCGACGAGCAGGCCGCCGAGTCCTCGGTGCGCCGCCGCTCCCGCCGTCGCTCCGGCGAAGACACCCGCGGCGGCCAGGACGACCCCGAGAACACCGTCGTCAAGGTGCGCACCCCGCGCGAGCGCGAGGAGCGCCAGCCCGAGCTCATCACCGAGCCGCAGCGCATCAAGGGCTCCACCCGCCTCGAGGCCAAGAAGCAGCGCCGCCGCGACGGCCGCGACGCCGGCCGCCGCCGCCCCGTGGTGACCGAGGCCGAGTTCCTCGCCCGCCGCGAGGCCGTCGACCGTCAGATGGTCGTGCGAGCCAAGAACGACAAGATCCAGATCGCCGTGCTGGAGGACGGGGTGCTCGTCGAGCACTACGTCGCCAAGGCGCAGGACGCCTCGCTGATCGGCAACGTCTACCTCGGCAAGGTGCAGAACGTGCTGCCGAGCATGGAGGCGGCCTTCGTCGACATCGGCCGAGGCCGCAACGCCGTGCTCTACTCCGGCGAGGTCGACTGGGACGCCGCGGCCGAGAACAACGAGGGCAAGGGCTCGCAGCCCCGCCGCATCGAGCTCGCCCTGAAGTCGGGCGACACCGTGCTCGTGCAGGTCACCAAAGACCCCGTGGGCCACAAGGGCGCCCGTCTCACCAGCCAGGTCAGCCTCCCCGGCCGCTACCTCGTGTACGTGCCCAACGGCTCGATGAACGGCATCTCGCGGAAGCTCCCCGACACCGAGCGGGCGCGCCTGAAGCGCATCCTCAAGGAGGTGCTGCCCGAGAACGTGGGCGTCATCGTGCGCACCGCGTCCGAGGGCGCCACCGAGGAGCAGCTGACGCTCGACGTCAACCGCCTCACCGCGCAGTGGGCCCACATCAGCGAGCAGGTGCAGAAGCAGCAGGCCCCGCACCTGCTGCATTCCGAGCCCGACCTCCTGATCAAGATCGTCCGCGACGTCTTCAACGAGGACTTCCACAAGCTCGTCATCTCGGGCGACGACGCCCAGGCGACCATCGAGAACTACCTGGCGGCCGTCGCCCCCGACCTGCTCGACCGCGTCGAGAAGTACGAGGGCGAGAAGGACGCGTTCGACGAGTACCGCGTCTCGGAGCAGATCGAGAAGGCCCTCGACCGCAAGGTCTGGCTGCCCTCGGGCGGCTCGCTCGTGATCGACCGCACCGAGGCCATGACGGTCGTCGACGTGAACACCGGCAAGTTCGTCGGCTCGGGCGGCAACCTCGAGGAGACGGTCACGAAGAACAACCTCGAGGCCGCCGAGGAGATCGTGCGCCAGCTGCGCCTGCGCGACATCGGCGGCATCATCGTGGTCGACTTCATCGACATGGTGCTCGAGTCCAACCGCGACCTGGTGCTCCGGCGCCTGATCGAGTGCCTCAGCCGCGACCGCACCAAGCACCAGGTGGCCGAGGTCACCTCCCTCGGACTCGTGCAGATGACGCGCAAGAAGCTCGGCCTGGGCCTCCTCGAGTCGTTCAGCGAGCCCTGCGAGCAGTGCGCCGGCCGCGGCATCATCGTGCACCACGACCCCGTCGTGAAGCACCGCTCGAGCCAGCAGTCCTCGGCCGGGTCGAACGGCGGCTCCGGCAACGGCGGGTCGAACGGCTCGAACGGCGCCGGCCGCCGCAACGGCCGAGGCGGCTCGAACGGCAACGGCTCCAACGGCAACGGCAACGGCTCCGGCTCGAACGGCAACGGCTCCACGGGCTCCGGTTCGCAGACGGCTCCCGTCGGCGGCACCCACGCCATCACCGAGAACGCCAAGAACGCGCTCGCGCAGATCGCGGCCTCGACGATCGCCGCGGCCAAGCACGCCGACGGGCAAGCTCCGGATGCCGGTCCCGCCCCCGTGACCGAGCCGGCCGCCGCCCCGTCCGACGCTCCGGCGGCCGCCGCCGAGGCGCCCGCCGCCGAGCCCGCCCGTCGCCCCGACGCGGCGGTCGCGGCGGAGCGCTCGACGCGGCGCCGCAAGTCGCGCCACTCCCGCGGAGACGCCGAGCAGACCCCGGCCGCCGAAGCCGCCGAGGCGGAGGCCGCCACCGAGGTACCCGCTGCCCAGTCACCCGCCGAGGCGCCCGCCACCGAGGCCGCTCACGAGGCGTCGGAGCCGGCTCAGCCGGTCTCCGCCCCGTCGTTCGACGAGGTGTCCGCTCCGGTCGTCCTCGACGCACCGACCGAGCCGGCCGCACCGGAGCAGGCGCCCGTCGCCGAGCCCGCAGCCGCCGAGCCCCTGGCTGCGGAGCCCGCCGTCGCCGAGCCCGCCGCCGACGACGAGCCCGCGATCGCGATCCTCGACATCCCCGTCACGAAGGCCGCCCGCGCCCCGCGCGTGAAGCCCGAGGAGGCGTCGCACCTTCTCGACTCCGTGCTCGACGCCCTCCCGGCGCCGAAGCAGCCGGGGCAGGGCCGCTCGCGCAGCCGCCGCGTGTCGACGACCGCCGTCGTCTCGGCACCCGCGGAGTCGAGCGACTCCTGAGCCGCTCCCGCTAGTGCGCGGAGCGCGCCCCCCGGTGGGCGCGCTCCGCGTCCCGGTCCCGCCCGCGCACCCGCAGCCCGCTGGCGCGCAGCCGCACCACGAGCTCGCGGTAGCTGACCGGCACCGCGCCCGCGGCCACCAGCTCGTCGTGCCGGTCGACGGGCACGTCGTAGTGGTCGAGATCGAAGCTCCGGGGTGGCAGTCCGGCCGCCCGGGCGAAGCGGTGCAGCTCCTCCAGCGAGTCGTCGCTTACGAGGTGGCCCCAGATGGTACCGTGGGCTGGCCACATCGGCTCGTCGATCAGCACGGTCATGGTGCGAGTATCCCACTCGCCCCGGTTTGACCGAAATCACTCCGTCGAGTAGGCTTGACCGCTGGTGTGCGTGGAGCGTCGCTCCGCCGTTTGCCAAGACTTCCATGAGCTGCAGAGTGCGCTCGTGAGGGCCCCGAAGAAGAGTTAGGTACGTAAATTGGTTTACGCAGTTGTGCGCGCCGGTGGTCGGCAGGAAAAGGTCGAGGTCGGCACGATCGTCACCCTCGATCGCATCAAGGCCGACGAGAACGGCAACATCGAGCTGGCGGCCGTGCTGCTCGTCGACGGTGACACCATCACCTCCGACGCGTCGTCGCTGTCCAAGGTGAAGGTCACCGCCGAGGTCCTCAACGACCTCCGCGGCCCGAAGATCGTCATCCAGAAGTTCAAGAACAAGACCGGCTACAAGAAGCGCCAGGGCCACCGCCAGGAGCTCACCCGCGTCAAGGTCACCGGAATCAAGTAGGGATCAGGAAACATGGCACACAAAAAGGGTGCGAGCTCCACTCGCAACGGTCGTGACTCCAACGCTCAGCGTCTGGGTGTCAAGCGCTTCGGCGGCCAGGTCGTCGGCGCCGGCGAGATCATCGTCCGCCAGCGCGGCACTCACTTCCACCCCGGCGTGAACGTCGGCCGTGGCGGAGACGACACGCTGTTCGCCCTCTCGGCCGGTTCGGTCGAGTTCGGCCAGAAGGGCGGCCGCAAGGTCGTCAACATCGTCGCGGCGGTCGCGGAGTAACCTCCCGGCGCTTCGGCATCATCTTCGCGCGATGGGCGGGCTTCGGCCCGCCCATCGTCGTTCGTTCTCCAGAAAGATCGTGAGGTAACCGCAAATGGTGACTTTCGTCGACCATGTGACCCTCCATCTCAAGGCGGGCAACGGCGGCAACGGCTGTGTGTCCGTGCGCCGCGAGAAGTTCAAGCCGCTGGCCGGCCCCGACGGCGGCAACGGCGGCCACGGCGGCGACATCGTGCTCGTCAGCGACCCGCAGACCACCACGCTGCTCGGCTTCCACCGCGCCCCGCACCGCTCGTCGCAGAACGGCGGGCCCGGCATGGGCGACCACCGCGCCGGGGCCAACGGCGAGGAGCTCGAGCTCCCCGTGCCCGTCGGCACGGTCGTGAAAGACGCCGACGGCGCCGAGATCATCGACATGAGCGAGCCCGGCATGCGCTTCGTGATCGCCGAGGGCGGTCAGGGCGGGCTCGGCAACGCGTCGCTCGCCACCACCAAGCGCAAGGCCCCGGGCTTCGCCCTGCTCGGCACCGACGGCTGGACCGGCGACGTGCTGCTCGAGCTCAAGACGGTCGCCGACGTCGCCCTGGTGGGCTACCCGTCGGCCGGCAAGTCGAGCCTCGTCGCCGCGATGTCGGCCGCGAAGCCGAAGATCGCCGACTACCCCTTCACCACGCTGCACCCGAACCTCGGGGTCGTCGAGTCGGGCGGCACGCGCTACACCATCGCCGACGTGCCCGGTCTGATCGAGGGCGCCAGCGAGGGCAAGGGCCTGGGCCTGGAGTTCCTGCGTCACGTCGAGCGCTGCAGCGCCCTGCTGCACGTGCTCGACTGCGCCACGCTCGAGCCCGGCCGCGACCCGATCAGCGACCTCGACGTCATCCTCGGCGAGCTCGGCGCCTACCCGGTGCCCGAGGGCCAGGTGCCGCTGCTCGAGCGCCCCCAGCTGATCGCCTTGAACAAGATCGACGTGCCCGAGGCCCGCGAGCTCGCGGAGTTCGTGCGGCCCGAGCTCGAGGAGCGTGGCTACAAGGTCTTCGAGATCTCGACCGCGAGCCACGAGGGCCTGCGGCAGCTGTCGTTCGCCCTCGCCGAGCTGGTCGACCGCGCCCGCCGCGAGGCCGCCGAGAACCCGGCGCCCGCGAAGATCGTGCTGCGCCCCCGCGCCGTCAACGAGTCCGGCTTCCGCATCGAGGTCGAGGGCGGCAGCTACGGCGACGTCTTCCGCATCATCGGCACGAAGCCTGAGCGCTGGGTGCAGCAGACCGACTTCACCAACGACGAGGCCGTCGGCTTCCTGGCCGACCGGCTCGCGAAGCTCGGTGTCGAGGACGAGTTGTTCAAGAAGGGCGCCGTCTCGGGCTCGACCGTCGTCATCGGCCGCGGCAACGCGATCGTGTTTGACTGGGAGCCCACCCTCACCTCCACGGCCGAGCTCGTGGTCGCCCCGCGCGGCTCCGACCCGCGCCTGGACGGCGGTCGCCGCCGCACCAACGTGGAGCGCCGCGACGACTACTACGACTTGATGGACGCGAAGGCGGAGGCCCGGGCCGAGCTCGTGCGCGAGAGGGAAGCGGGGCTCTGGAACGACGAGGACGAGTCGTGACCGACGGTCACGACGGCCGCGCCCGGGTCACGACCCGCAGCGGTATCCCGTCGGCCCGGCGTGTGGTCGTCAAGGTCGGCTCCTCGTCGATCAGCGGCGACAACGCGGGCCAGATCGAACCCCTCGTCGACGCCCTGGCGGCCGCGCACGCGCGCGGCACCGAGATCATCCTGGTCTCCTCTGGCGCCATCGCGACCGGCATGCCGTTCCTGAAGCTCGACGCGCGGCCGAACGACCTGGCGACCCAGCAGGCCGCCGCGGCCGTGGGCCAGAACGTGCTGATCTACCGCTACCAGAACAGCCTCCGCCGCTTCGGCATCACCGCCGGTCAGGTGCTGCTCACCGCCGGCGACCTCGAGAACCCGACGCACCGCTCCAATGCGCAGCGCGCCATGGACCGGCTGCTCGGCCTCCGCATCCTGCCGATCGTGAACGAGAACGACACGGTGGCCACCCACGAGATCCGCTTCGGCGACAACGACCGGCTCGCCGCCCTCGTCTCGCAGCTCGTCGAGGCCGACGCGCTCGTGCTGCTCTCCGACGTCGACGCGCTCTACACCCGCCCCCCGCAGGAGCCGGGGGCCGTGATGATCAGCGAGGTGCCGGTCGGCGACGACCTGGCCGGGGTGACCTTCGGCGACATCGGCGCGGCCGGCGTCGGCACCGGGGGAGCGGCCACCAAGGTCAGCGCCGCGCGGCTCGCGGCGGCCTCCGGAACCGCGGTGCTCGTCACCTCCACGGGCCGGGTGGCCGAGGCGCTCACGGGTGCCGACATCGGCACCTTCTTCGCACCCGCCCCGTAGACTCTCGGGCATGCCCGACGCCTTCGACGAGAAGCTGGCCGCCGCCCGAACGGCCTCCCGCACGCTCGCCACCGCCACGTCCGACGCCAAGAACCGTGGCCTCGAGGCCATCGCGACGGCCCTCGAGTCCGGGGCCGACGAGATCCTCCTGGCCAACGAGGCCGACCTCGCGAGCGGTCGCGAGAACGGCCTGTCCACCGCCCTGCAGGATCGGCTGCGCCTCACCCCCGAGCGCATCGTCGCCCTGGCCTCGGCGGTGCGCGAGATCGTCGCCCTCGCCGACCCGGTGGGCGAGAGCATCCGGGGCAGCAAGCTGCCCAACGGGGTGCGCATCGACCAGGTGCGGGTGCCCTTCGGCGTCGTCGGGGTCATCTACGAGGCGCGCCCGAACGTGACGGTCGACATCGCGGCCCTCGCCCTGAAGAGCGGCAACGCGGCCGTGCTGCGCGGCGGTTCCGCGGCCGAGAGCACCAACCGCGTGCTGGTCTCCCTGATCCAGGATGCCCTGGGCTCGGCCGGCCTCCCGCCGGCCTCCGTGCAGACCGTCGACGAGTTCGGGCGCGAGGGCGGCACCCGCCTGATGCGCGCCCGCGGCGGCGTCGACGTGCTCATCCCGCGCGGCAGCGCCGGACTGATCCAGGCGGTCGTCACGGAGTCGACGGTGCCCGTGATCGAGACGGGCGACGGTGTCGTGCACGTCTTCCTCGACGCCTCGGCGAACGAGGAGTGGGCGGTCGACATCGTGCACAACGCCAAGGTGCAGCGGCCGAGCGTCTGCAACGCGGTCGAGACGCTGCTGGTGCACGAGGCGGCGGCCGAGCGGCTGCTGCCGTCGGTGCTGGGGCGGCTGCGGGCATCCGGGGTCGCCGTGCACGGCGACGAGGCGACCCGTGCGATCTTCCCGGACGCGGTGCCGGCCACCGAGGAGGACTGGTCGACCGAGTACATGAGCCTCGACCTGTCGGTGCGGGTGGTGGCGGGCCTCGACGAGGCGATGGAGCACATCCGCCGCTACTCCACCCATCACACCGAGTCGATCATCACGAACGACCTCGGCAACGCCGAGCGCTTCCTGAACGAGGTCGACAGCGCCGTCGTGATGGTCAACGCCTCCACCCGCTTCACCGACGGGGGCGAGTTCGGCTTCGGGGCCGAGGTCGGCATCTCGACGCAGAAGCTGCACGCGCGCGGCCCGATGGGGCTGCCGGAGCTCACCAGCACGAAGTGGACGGTGCGGGGGTCGGGCCAGTCCCGCGGTTAGCGGTATCGTAGAAGGGTCGTTCCGTCCGAAACACCGGGAGAAGCAATGTCCGTACTCGTGAGCACGCTCGCCGCCGTCAACGAGCCCGTCGCTCTTCCGATGCCCCCGATCGTCTTCGGCCTGATCGCCGCCGTCATCTTCATCGCGCTCGGCTTCGTCACCTGGAGCTACCGTGACGTCGCGAACCGTCACCCGCAGAAGTCGGCCAAGTTCGCCTCGTCGCACGACGTCCACGGCCACGCCGACCGCACGGGTGCGGATCACTAGTCCGGTCCATGACCTCTTCGACGCCTGCGGGGCACCCGACCCGGGAGCCGGGCGACCCGACCCGGCAGCCTGAGGGCGAACCGACCGTCGAGCGCCAGGGCCGGCGCCGCATCGGCGTGATGGGCGGCACCTTCGACCCCGTGCACCACGGCCACCTTGTGGCCGCCAGCGAGGTCGCCACCTCCTTCGACCTCGACGAGGTCGTCTTCGTGCCCACCGGGCGGCCCTGGCACAAGGAGCCGGTGACCCCCGCCGAGCACCGCTACCTCATGACGGTCATCGCGACCGCCTCGAACCCCCGCTTCACCGTCAGCCGCGTCGACATCGACCGCGGCGGAGTGACGTACACGATCGACACCCTGCGCGACCTGCAGGCCGCGCACCCCGACGCCGACCTCTTCTTCATCTCGGGGGCCGACGCGATCGCGCAGATCCTCAACTGGAAGGACGTCGACGCGCTCTGGGATCTCGCCCACTTCGTGGCGGTCTCCCGGCCCGGTCACACCTTCGCGGTTTCGTCTTTGCCACGGCACGACGTAAGCTATCTGGAAGTTCCGGCGCTTGCGATATCGTCCACTGACTGTCGCAGCCGGGTCGGCCGGGGTTTTCCGGTGTGGTACTTGGTACCCGACGGTGTCGTTCAGTACATCACCAAGCACCATCTATATCGGAGTGTTGAATGAGCTTGTCACACGATGGTCAGCCGCTCACGCGGCGTCAGCTGCGTGAAATGGAGCGCCAGGGCCAGGCGCCCCTGCCCGAAGAGGGCGACGACGGCGCGCCCACCGACGCCGCGGAGGGCGCCGCCGAGGCGGATGCCGCCGCCACCAACGCCCCCGTCTCCGCGGGCGGCTCCCGTCGCGTCGTGCGCGAGCAGGGCCCGGCCGACACGGTGCAGAACACCGATACGCACGATTCCGACACGGTGCAGAATGCCGACACGGTGCACGAGGGCGTCGACGAAGACACCATCGTGCCCGAGGTCGTCTCGCCCGACGAGGCCGTCGACGACGCCGAGCCCGCCGGCTCCCCCCAGCCCATCATCGAGGTCGTGCCCATCTCCGACCCCGTGCTCGTGCAGTCGCCGCCCGACGAGGCGCAGCCCGACGACACGGCCGAGCACGCCGAGATCGTGCCGAACTCCGACACCGACGACTCCGACGACGACACGGTCGTCGAGGAGATGGTGATCGACGAGCCCGCCCCGGTCTCCGCCGGCACGCCGACGCCGGGAGCCGGTGACGAGCCGAACCTGGCCCCCGTGTTCCAGAGCCCGAACGACCGCGTCCACCCCTCGAGCGACGAGCTCCCCTCCTCGTTCGACGATCTCATCTCGCTGCGCAACACGGCGGCGACGAACTCGATCTCGACGACCAGCGCCTTGGTGCTGCCGACCGTCCCCGGTTCGGGCGACGTCGGCACCGCGCTCGACGAGACCGGCGAGGTCATCATCACCGGGTCGATCGACCTGCCCAAGAGCTTCGGCTCGCTCGGCGCACCCGCGTCGGGCCTCGAGTCCAACGACCTCGACACGCTCCTCGAGCGCTCCGAGGCCGAGCAGAGCGGCTCCGACGTCGCTCCGGTCAGCGCGAGCCGTGCCATCAGCACGAACACCTCCTCGACCTCGCTGATCGCCCCTCCGAAGCGGGCCAGGGCCAACGCGCCCGTGGTGCTCGCCATCACGGCGGGCGTGCTCGCCGTCGGCGTCGTCGGGCTGCTGCTCGCCGTCTTCGTCTTCCAGGTCTTCTAGACCTGCCGTCTGCACCCCGCACTCATCAGAAAGTCTTCGTGACCGCTTCCACCGCATCCATCGAACTCGCCCAGCTGGCCGCCGAGGCCGCCGACTCCAAGCAGGCCGAGAACCTCGTCGCCCTCGACGTCTCGGGCCCGCTGCCCCTCGCCGACGTCTTCCTGCTGGCCTCCGGCCGCAACGAGCGCAACGTGATCGCCATCGCCGAGGAGATCCAGGACCGTCTGGGCGAGAGCGGCAGCAAGGTGCTCCGTCGTGAGGGCATGTCCGAGGGCCGGTGGATCCTGCTCGACTTCGGCGACCTCGTCGTGCACGTCTTCCACGAGGAGGACCGCATGTATTACTCCCTCGAGCGCCTCTGGAAGGACTGCCCGGTCGTGCCGCTGGCAGTCACCGCGCCCGAGGCCTGATGTGGTCACAGCCGGTCTGAAGATGTAGTAACCTAGACAAGTTGTTTCAGCCGCAAGGCGGAAATGGCGCCCATGAGAATGGGCCCGTGGCGCAGCTGGTAGCGCACCTGCATGGCATGCAGGGGGTCAGGGGTTCGAATCCCCTCGGGTCCACCGAAACGAGAAGCCCCCGGTCGAGAGACCGGGGGCTTCGTCGTTCCCGGCGAGGCGGGGAGCGGGGCGCCTCAGCGCACCTGGCTCGTCGTCACGATGCGGGTCCACGGCCCCTCGGGAACGTCCGCCTCCTCGACGAAGCGCCACGAGACGCCCGCCTGCTCGCCGTTCAGCTCGTCGAAGCCGAGGCAGCCCACGACGGCCGGGGAGACGTCCATTCCGGCTCCGCCGTAGCGGTCGTTCAGCGGTCGCGGGTCGTCGTCGCCGAAGACGTACTCCGCGTCGTCGTACTCGCCCGGACCGGCGTCCTCGATCTGGGCGTAGCAGGTGGCTCCGGCGTAGGAGAGCTCCACCCACCGGTTCTTCAGGTAGCTGAACAGCCGGTCGCCCTGGTGCGAGCGGTATGGCTCCTGCCCGGCCCAGGGCACGACCTCGTCGCGCCGGGCGAAGGCGCCCGGGTCGTTGACGTCGTCGAAGGGCAGGTCGAGGTAGAACGGATTCTCGAGCGGCACCGTCGCGCTGGGGAAGAAGTCGTCCTCCGCACTGCGGGGCTCGGTCTGGCAGACCCCGTCGACCTCTGTGCCGTCGCAGCCGCCGAAGCTCTCCATCCAGAGCGAGTCATAGGTGGAGTAGACCTGGCTGCCGTCGGAGGCGGTCGGGTCGAAGACCTCGCCGACCCAGAACGTCGTCGCGACGATGCCGGTGTGCAGCGGGTACCCGCCGGAGAGGTCCCCGTCGGGCAGCAGGCTGCAGCCGCCGAGGGGGAGTGCCGCCGCCGCCACGAGGGCGACGGCGGCGGGAAGGCGGTGCCGGGCGATGCGTCGACCGGTGGGGGGCCCGGGGCGACTGATCACCGCCCGGCACCGCGGCTTGGGGAGAGGGCTCATGGAGCGCTCATTCGACCGTGACCGACTTGGCCAGGTTGCGGGGCTTGTCGACGTCGCGGCCGAGCGCGAGGGCGAGGTCGCGGGCGAAGATCTGCAGCGGCACGACGGCCTCCAGCGGTCCCCAGCGCCGGGCTCCGGCCATCGGCCCGGCCGGCCGGCCGAGCCCGACCACGGGCACGGTGCTGCCCGGGCCGCCTATGCGCACGATCCGCCCGCCCCGCGCGTCGACCTCGGCGATGCTGCGGTCGATCCTCGGGTCGCCGGAGTCGATCACGAGCACCGGGGTGCCCCGATCGACGAGGGCGAGCGGACCGTGCTTGAGCTCGCCGGCGGGCTGGTGCTCGGCCCACCGGTAGCTCAGCTCCTTCAGCTTCAGGGCCCCCTCGGCGGCGAGCACGACTCCGGTGCCCTGGCCGAGGAAGAGGAACCCCGGCTCGTCGAGCACGTCGGCGACGATGGCGGGCAGCACCTCGTGCGACACCGCGATGGCGTGCGCGAGCAGCTCGGGCATCAGCCGGAGCTCGTCGCTGTGGCGCACGGCGTCGGAGCGGAGCATCCGCTCGCTCGCCACCAGGGCCGACAGGGCGGCGGCCACCCCGGTGATCACCTGCGCCACGAAGGTCTTCGTGGCCGCCACCCCGATCTCGGGGCCGGCGTCGCAGGTCAGCACCGAGTCGGCCCGCCTGGCGAGGGTGGAGTGCTCGTTGTTCGTGATGGCGACGAGCGAGGAGCGGGTCAGGTCGAGGTGCTCGATGGCGTTCAGCAGGTCGGCCGTCTCGCCGGACTGGCTGAGCGCGAGCACCAGGGTGCGCGGCTCCATCACGGCGTCGGCCGCCTCGCTGGCCACGAGGGTGCGCACGGGCACCCGGCCGAGCGACGAGAGGGCGCCGCCGATCATCCGCCCGGCGTTCAGCGAGGTGCCGCAGCCGAGCACGGTCACCCGGTCGAAGTGCGGCAGGGCGAGATCGGCCCAGAGCGAGCCGTCGAGCACGTGCGGCGCCAGGCGGTCGACGATGCGGGCCGCGACGTCGGGCTGCTCGGCGATCTCCTTGCTCATGAAGTCAGGATGCCCGTCGACGCCGATCGACGCACCCGTCCAGACGGAATCGGCCATCGGCGGCTCCTCGCTCGCGAGCCCGCCGCGGCTCCAGCGGAGCTCGTCGGCGAGCTCGACGACGTCGCCGTCGCGCATGGCCTGGAAGTGCTCGACCCACTCGCCGATCGCGTTGATGTCGCTGGCGGCGAAGACCCCGCGGGCCGAGCGCGCCACGAGCAGCGGTGAACGGTGCGCGGCGGCGACGAGCCGATCGGTCTGCCCGTCGAGCACGACGACGGCCCAGGAGCCCTCGAGTCGCCCGACGGCGGCCGTGACGGCACGGGCGAGGTCGTCGTCGTGCCGGAGGCCTTCCTCGACCAGGTGGCCGATCACCTCGCTGTCGACCTCGGAGGCGAAGACGTGACCCTGCTCCTCGAGCTCGCGACGCAGTGCTCCCGCGTTCTCGATGATGCCGTTGTGCACGAGGCTGAGGCGCCCCGAGCAGTCCTGGTGCGGATGCGCGTTCTGCTCGGTCACGGCGCCGTGCGTCGCCCAGCGGGTGTGGCCGATGCCGGTGCCGGGCAGCTCGGCGCCCGACCAGGCGCCGACCCGGGCCTCGAGCGACTCGACCCGGTCGATGGTGCGGGTGGTCGCGGAGTCCCCGCCGCTCGTGCGGATGCTGACGCCCGCCGAGTCGTAGCCGCGGTACTCGAGCAGCTTGAGCGCGCCGAGCAGGATGGGCGCGACCGGCTCCGTGGTGCGGGCCGCGACGATGCCGCACATCAGTGTCGTCCGGCGGCGGCGGGCAGGCCGCCGGCGCGCAGTCCGCCGGCGCGCTCGTCGGAGCGGCCGCCGAGGTTCTCGGCCACGCGGCGGATGATCTCGTCGAGGTGCGTCGCGGGGTCGAAGCCCACGAGGGCGGCGGCCTTGCTGTAGTCCGGCACCCGGCGGCGCATGTCCTCGAAGCCGGCCGCGTAGGCGTCGGCATAGTCGACGTGCACGACGTCGCTCGAGCTGCCGGTGACCTGGATCACGCGACGGGCGAGGGCGTTGATCGAGACCTCCTCCGCGCCTCCGAGGTTGAAGGCGTCTCCGGTCGCGCTCGGCTCCTCGAGCAGCCGCACCATGGCGGGCACGACGTCGCCGACGTAGGAGAAGCAGCGGGTCTGCTCGCCGTCGCCGTAGACGGTGAGGGGCTCGCCGCGGAGGGCCTGACCCACGAGGTTCGGCACGACCATCCCGTAGCGGCCCGTCTGACGCGGCCCCACGGTGTTGAACGGGCGCACGATGGTGACGTCGAGGCCGTGCTCGCTCCAGTAGGCGTGGGCGAAGGCCTCGTCGATGCCCTTGGCGGCGGCGTAGGTCCAGCGGGAGCGCAGCGGCGAGCCGAGCACCCGGTCGGAGTTCTCGTGCAGGCGGTCGGAGGTGTTCTTGCCGTAGATCTCGCTGGTGGAGACCAGCAGCAGCGTGGCGCCGGTGGCCGAGCAGGCGTCGAGCACGTTCTCGGTGCCGTGGATGTTCACCCGGAGGCTCGCCAGCGGGTGGTCGACGATCAGCTTCACACCGACGGCGGCGGCGAGGTGGAACACCCGGTCGGCGCCCTTCACCGTCTGGAGGAGCAGGTCGCGGTCGAGCACGGAGCCGTGCACGATGCTGAGCCGGGGGTCGACGAGCGAGTCGAGCAGGTTGCGGGGGGAGCCGGTCGACATGTCGTCGAGCACGACGACCTCGTCGCCCGCGCGGAGGAGGTGGTCGACGAGGTGGCTGCCGATGAAGCCGGCGCCGCCGGTCACGATGGTACGCATCAGTTCACTGTTCTTTCTGCCGGTGCGGCGGGGGTCAGAGGTTCACGCGGTGGGCCACGTCGACCCCGCGGTAGGTGGTGTCGAGCACGATCTGACGGTCGTCGATCCAGCTCAGGTCGGTGTCGCGGTGCCGGGTGTGCAGCAGCACGAGGTCGGCGTCGAACGCGACCGGGTCGACGATGCCCGCGAGGGAGCTGCCGCCGGCAAGGGCGACGCTGTCGAAGTGCGCGTCGAGGTAGCCGACGCGCGCTCCGCGCCGGATCAGCTCGTCGAGGATCTCGAGGGCGGGCGACTCCCGCAGGTCCTCCACGTCGGGCTTGTAGGCGATGCCCACCACGAGCACCCGGGCGCCCGTCATGCCGCGCCCCTGCTGGGAGAGCACGGTCTGCACCCGGTCGACCACGCGGTGGGGCCTGGCCGAGATCTCGGTCATGGCCTGGGTGATCATCGGCGCCGCGACCCGCGAGCGCTTCAGCTGCCACAGCAGGTAGTGCGGGTCGCAGGGGATGCAGTGCCCGCCGACCCCGGGGCCGGGGAGGAAGGGCATGAAGCCGTAGGGCTTCGTCGAGGCGGCGTCGATCACATCGGCGACGTCGATGTCGAGCGAGCTGCAGATGTCTGCGAACTCGTTGGCGAGGGCGATGTTGACGGCGCGAAACGTGTTCTCCAGGAGCTTGGTCATCTCGGCCGCGGCGAGCGAGCGCACCCGGTGCACCGTCGTGACGTAGCGCAGCAGCAGCCGGGTCGCCTCCTCCTCGCACTGCGGCGTCGCCCCGCCCACGACGCGGGGCACCTCGTCGTGCCCGAACGACGCGTTGCCCGGGTCGATGCGCTCGGCGCTGAAGGCCACGAACACGTCGTTGCCGACGCTGAGGCCCATCTCGGTGAGCGGCTTCACCAGCAGGTCGTCGGTGCAGCCGACGTAGGTGGTGGAGGTCAGCATCAGCGTCTGCCCGGGGGTGACCGTCGAGAGGATGGTCGTGCACGCCGCCCGCAGGATGGACAGGTCGGGAACCAGGTGCTCGTCGATCGGGGTCGGCACGCAGACGATCACGGCGGCCGCCCGGCGCAGCTGCTCGGGGTCGCTCGTGAGCACGAAGTCGGGGCGGTCGAGCGCCTCGGCCAGCCGCAGCCGGTCGCTGTCGAGCAGATCGGCGCCCTGGGCGCGGATCGTGTCGATGCGGCGGGCCGAGACGTCCAGCGCCAGCACCCGGCTGTGGCTGGCGTGGTAGGCGAGCGCCGTGGGCAGCCCCACGTAGCCGAGCCCCACGATCGCGACGTCGAAGTCGAACTCGTGGCGGGCCGGCGCCGCCAGCGGCGGTGCCATGGTGGCGAGCCACGCCTCCTCGTCGGTCGGCCGGCTGATGCTCTCGAACGTCGTCATCGTCATTCCCCTCGTTGTCCGTGCGGACCTCTGTCCGTGGTGCGGACCGCCCTGCAGCGGCTGCAGTCGTCCTGGTGGGCGGATGAGCGGAACGTCCGGCTCTGGCCCCCGGTCCTCACCATCCGCGGCGGCGGCTGGCGTCGTCAACGCGATCGGCGAGGAGTGCGGGTTCCCCCGCGGGGTTGGCGTGGGCTTGCGGTCGCGGTCGCGGGGTTTGCGGCTTCCCGCACGAGGACGGCGGGATCCGGGCCCGACCGCCCGCCCGGTCCGCCCCTACCGTGGAGGGACGCGAGGAGGCTTCTCCCCGCGCGAGGCGGGAGGGAGCCCTCGATGTCGGCGTTCGTGATCACCCTGCTGCTCGTCTTCGGGCTGAGCACCCTCATCTGGACGACCGCGGGCGTCATCCGCCTCGTCGCCGCCCGGCTGGCCCCGCTCCGCCGGGTCACCCACCGTCCCACCGGGGAGCCGCCCGTCACCACTCTCGCCGCGGGCCGGCCCGACCGCGACCGGGTCGCCGTGCTGATGGCCGCGCACAACGAGGAGCCCGTGATCGGCGGCACCCTGGCGGCGCTCCAGGCCCTGCAGGCGGGCGTGCAGCTCTTCCTGGTCAGCGACGGCTCCACCGACGCCACCGCCGACATCGCCCGCGAGCACGGCGCGACGGTGCTCGAGCTGAACCCGAACCGCGGCAAGGCGGGAGCGCTGGTGGAGGCCATCCGGCACTTCGAGCTCGCCGAGCGCTTCGACGTCGTGATGCTGCTGGACGCCGACACCCGGCTCGCCCCCGACTACTTCGAGACGGGCCTCCGGGCCTTCGACGACCCCGGGGTGGTGGCCGTCGCGGGGCGGGCGACGACGCTGCTCACCCCGCGCTCGCCCACGCGGGCCGGGCGCATCCTCGTGGCCTACCGGGAGCGCGTGTACGTCGCCATGCAGTACCTGTTCAAGTTCGGCCAGGCGGGACGCTTCGTGAACGTGGTGCCGATCGTGCCCGGCTTCGCCAGCATGTACCGCACGCGCATCCTGGCCGACATCGACATCGCGGCCCCGGGCCTGAAGATCGAGGACTACAACATGACCTTCGAGGTGCACGCCAAGCGCCTCGGCCGCATCGCCTTCCACCCGCACAGCGCCATCGCGCACACGCAGGACCCGGATGAACTCGTCGACTACGTCAAGCAGGTCGAGCGCTGGAACCTCGGCTTCTGGCAGACCGTGCTGCGGCACCGGTTCCGGCTGAGCGCGTTCTGGCTCTCGCTCGGGCTGTTCATCGTCGAGCTGCTGGTCTCGAGCGTCGTGCTCGTGCTCGTGCTGCCGGTGATCGCGGTGTCGACGGCGGTCACCCTCGCGGGCGGGCTCGGGCTCCCGGCGGGCGAGCCGCTCGACGGGCTGGCGGATGCTCTGCCCCCGCTCGCGCTGGTGCTCGGTGTCGTCGTGCCCGACTACCTCCTCACGCTGCTCGCCGCCGTCGTGTCGCGCCGGGTGGCCTATCTCGCCTACGGACTCGTCTTCCCGCTGCTGCGGGTGACCGACGCCCTGCTCTGCCTGGTGGCGCTGTACAAGGCGGCGTTCCGGCGGTCGACGGGGCAGTGGACGAGCCCGTCGCGGCGGCCGGTCGCCGCTCCCGTCGCCTGAGGGCGGCGGGCCGGCGTCAGCCCGCCGCGGGCGCTCGTCAGTTCAGCAGCGACGCCAGGTGCGAGCGCGAGCGGGCCCCCACCTTGCGGTAGATGTGCGTCAGCCGCAGCTCGACGGTGCGCAGCGAGATGAACAGCTCGCCGGCGATCTCGCGATTGCGAAGACCCCGCCTGACCAACTCGGCGATCACCCGCTCCTCGGCCTTCAGGAGGGCCAGGATGCTGTCGGCGTCGCGCACGACGACCGGCTCACCGGCCGAGGCGCGGCGGGCCCAGAGGGTGGCGCCCGCCCGCTCGAAGGTGGCGGCGGCCATGGCGAGGGCGGCCTCGGACTCGCCCCGGAGGCCGAGCCGCGAGAGCCGGTCGCCCTGGACGGTGAGCATGCGGCCGAGCTCGTAGTCGCAGGCGCGCTCCTCGTGCAGGGTGACGGCGGCGGCGAGCTGCGCCGGCGCCTCGTCGTCGGGGGCGAGCATCGCGGCCGAGCGCGCCACCGCGAGCTCGAGCCACTCGCTCGGTCGTTCGTGCTGCTGCCGGAGCAGCCGCTGCATCACCGCCTCGGCCTCGGTGCGGCGGTCGGAGAGCACGTAGGCCTCGATCAGGTTCGCCGAGTGCCGCACCAGGCCGGGGTTCTCGATCTGCACCGAGCCCGCGTCGGCGAGGCCGAGCAGACGCACGGCCTCGTCGATGTCGCGCCGGAGCAGCGCGTCGGTGCCGAGGAAGGTCGACAGGCGCGCCAGCACCGCGGGGTTCCGCTCGGCCGAGGCGAGGGCCGAGCACTCCTCGGCGAGCTCCTGGGCCTCGTCGTGGAGTCCCAGCGTCAGGGCGTGCCAGGTCATCGCGAGGGTGCGTGCGGCGTGCGGCGGTTCGCTGTCGACGGGCTCGGCCGTCCAGTTATCGACCACGGCGTGCGCCCGGTGGAAGTCGCCGGCGCGGATCTCGTTGATCAGGGAGAGGCTCCAGGCCCAGGAGCGCGCGAGGTGCTCGGTGGGATGGTCGTGCAGGACGACGTTCACGACCCGCCGGGCCTGGGCGTAGCGCTCCTGGTAGCAGAGCACCGTCGCGAAGGCGATCAGCGAGCCGACGGGCAGGTCGTGCAGCTCGTCGGAGCTCAGCCGGGCGGCGACCGGACGCACCTCCTCGCGGCCGTCGATCGCGTCGATCATGCCGCTCGCGTCGATGAACCCGGCCGGGGCCGCGCCGCCCGCTTTCGCCACGAACAGAGCGGCGAGGCGCTGCCAGCGGCGGGCCTCCTCGAGGTCCCACCGCCCGCTGTGGAACGAGGACACCATGCTGAGCAGCTCGGCCGCACCGACCGGGTCGTCGTCGCCGTACAGGCTCACGGACGACTCGACGTCGTCGGTCGGCACGACGTGACTGCGGGAGAGCTCGATGCCGATGCGGGTGGAGGCGAGCTTCAGGCTGAGCGCGGGGGACGGGACGTCGACGCGCACCCGGGCGAGGTAGCGGGAGGCGAGGTCGAGCATGCCCTGCAGCGCGAGCACCGACGCGAAGCGGTGCAGACCGCGGTGGGCGCGGCTCAGCTCGGGCTCGATCAGCAGTGCCCGTTCGGCGAACTCGACCGCGGCGTCGGTCTCGCCGTCCTCGGCGAGGGCCGAGGCCGCGTCGAGCAGGCCGCCGACCGCCGCCCGGCCCGTGGGGCTGAAGCTCTCGTGCCAGGCGCGGTTGCGTCCGCGGGGGCCGTCGGCTCCGGCGGCGAGGGCGGCGAGCTCCTGGTGCCGGTCGCGACGGCGGTGCGGTTCGAGGCTCCAGTACAGGTACGAGCGCAGCAGAGGGTCGTGCATCCGCACCACCTGACCGTGCACGTCGACGAGGCCGGAGTAGAGCAGCTCCTCGAGCGCGTCGACGCGCGTGACGTCGTCGCCCGTGATGAGCCCCACGTCGCTGAGCGATGCCATGGCCACGTCGTCGGCGACGGCACGGGCGACGGGGGAGAGGGGGTCCAGGAGCTCGGCCGCGAGGGCTTTCGTGGCCTTCGGCGGCCGCATCGGCAGCACCAGCGCCTCGCGCCCGACGATCTGGTCGCGGGTCAGCGCGCGGGCCGACTGCTCCACCACGAGCGGGTTGCCGCCGCTGCGGGCGGCCAGGATCTGCACCGTGCCCGCGTCGGCGACCGGGCCGAGCTCGCCCTGCACCAGCTCGGCGGCCTCGGCGAAGCTGAGCGGCGCGAGCGGCGACTCGCGGAACGCGAGCATGTGGTCGCCGCCGAGCCGCTTGGCGGTCGCGACGAAGCGGAGGCCGGTGCCGGCGAGCCGCCCGGCCATGAAGCCGATCAGGGTCTGGCTGATCTCGTCCATGCGGTCGAGGTCGTCGATCAGGATGAGCAGCGGCGGCAGCCCGAGCCCGCGGAGCATCGTCAGCAGGTCGCGGGCCGCCGCGAAGACCTGCTGCGGCTCCGTCGAGCGCAGGGTGAAGCGGCCCGCGAACTCGACGGCGCGCGGATCGTCGATCGACGCGAACACCGCGGAGAAGCCCGAGAGCGGCCAGGCCGCCTCGGCGGGGTTCGTCTGCACCAGCACGGCGTGCAGCACCGAGCGGTCGAGCGCCTCCTGCATGAGCCGCGACTTGCCGATGCCGTGCTCGCCGGTGAAGACGAGCGCCCCGCCGGCGGCCGACGCGGCGAGGCGCGCGATCGCATCGAGCTCGACGGCTCTGGCGAGGAATTTCATGCAGCGCTCCAATGGGCTCGGATGAGCGTCACATCGAGCCGAGAGTTCCTCCGACGTCCCCCAACGAAGTGGAATCGACAGTCGCCACGAAGTAGGGACATTGTGCTCCTGCCGGGCGTGTCGGCGCGAGCAATCTCAGCGCCTGCACAGAAGTAGTGCGGATAACCGCATCGGAACCGCATCCCCGGGGTGCGGGAAAGGTGCGTGAGCGGGGCTCTCCGGCGCTGTTACCGTCGCCCCTGGAACGCCCTCCGCGTTCCGCCGTCGTCGCCGCCGTCTGGGGGCAGGGCGCCGGCTCCGGCAGCAACAGGGGGTCGAAGATGACCGAGTCCACAGTCCATTCCCGGCGGTTCACCGCCGGCCTGCTCTCCATCGCGGTGGCGGCGGCGGCCCTCGTCGGGTTCGCCGTCGTCGCCCCGGCGGCCCCCGCGCAGGCGGCGGGCAGCACCGTCGTCTCGCTGACCTTCGACGACGGCAACGCCGACCAACTGGCGGCCGCCGCCACGATGAACGCGAAGGGCCTGAAGGGCACCTTCTACCTCATCTCGGGCTACGTCGACCAGCCGGGCTACCTCACCCGCCCCGAGGTCGCCACCATCGCCGGTGCGGGCAACGAGATCGGCGGGCACACGGTGCACCACCTCGACCTCGCCACCCTCGGAGCCGACGACGTGAAGCGCGAGGTCTGCAACGACCGGGTGAACCTCACCAACTGGGGCTACTCGGTGACGAGCTTCGCCTATCCCTTCGCCTCGTCGACGCCCGCGGTGCAGCAGACGGTCGCCGACTGCGGCTACAACACCGCCCGCGGCCTCGGCGACCTGAAGACGGCGCCCGGTACGCCCTGTGCCGACTGCGCGGTCTCCGAGACCCTGCCGCCGGCCGACCCGACGCTCACGGCCGCGGCCGACCAGGTCGACAGCACCTGGGACCTCGCCCGCCTGCAGTCCACCGTCACCGCGGCCGACGCGGTCGGTGGCTGGGTGCAGCTGACGTTCCACCACATCTGCGCCTCGACCTGTGACACCTCGCCCGAGAACGCCACGATCAGCTCGGCGCTGTTCGACGAGTTCACCACCTGGCTCGCCCAGTGGCAGGCGGGCGGCAACGGCACCGTCAAGACCGTGCAGCAGGCGGTCGGCGGAGCGGTCAAGCCCGTCGTCGCCGGCCCTCCGCTCGCTCCGGCCCCCGGCCCCGGCGAGAACGGTGTCACGAACCCGAGCCTGGAGACCCCGGGCGCCGTCGCGAACATCCCGCAGTGCTGGTGGGGCTCGAGCTTCGGCTCCAACACGCCCGTCTTCAGCACCGTCACCCCGGGTCGCACCGGGGCCACTGCCGAGAAGGTCACCGTGACCAACTACGTCGACGGCGACGCGAAGCTGCTCGCCCTGTTCGACGAATCCGGATGCTCGCCCACGGTCACCCCGGGCGCGACCTACTCCCTCCGGGCGTTCTACATGTCCACCGCGAACACCCAGTTCGCCGTCTACACCCGCGACACCCTGGGCGTCTGGAAGTACTGGACGTCGAGCCCCCTGTTCGCCCCCGCCACCATCTACACCGAGGCGAACTTCACCACCCCGGCCATCCCGGCCGACGTCACCGGCATCAGCTTCGGCCTGAACATCACCGCCAACGGCGAGCTGATCACCGACGACTACGCCCTCTACGACAGCAACGGTGCCCCGCTCCTGGCGATCAGCCCCGTGCTGCCGACCGTGGCCGGCACCGCGCAGGTCGGTGCGGTGCTCACCGCGACGGTCGCGCCCTGGGCTCCGGCCCCGGTGGCGCTGACCTACCAGTGGAAGCGCAACGGCACGGCGATCGCCGGTGCCACCGGCCTCAGCTACGTGCCCACCACCGCCGACGTCGGGGCCACGCTCACCATCGCGGTGTCGGGTACGAAGGACGGCTACGCGCCGCTGACCGCGACCTCCGCGGCCACGGCGGCGGTGCAGCCGGCGGATGCCAAGACGGTGCGCTACGACGGCCCCGACCGCTTCGCCACCTCGGCGGCGGCCTCGGCCGGCGTGTTCTCGCCCGGAGTGGCGGTGGCCTACATCGCCTCGGGCGAGACCTTCGCCGACGCGCTGTCGGCCGGTCCCGCCGCCGGAGCGCAGGGCGGCCCGGTGCTGCTCGTCACCAAGAACGCCGTTCCGACGGTGATCGCGGCCGAGCTCGCCCGGCTGAAGCCGGCGAAGATCGTGGTGCTCGGCGGCACCGCGGCGATCGCGGAGAGCGTCGTCACCTCGCTCAAGGCGACCGCGCCGACCACCCGCATCGCCGGTGCCGACCGCTTCGCGGTCTCGGCGGCGGTGTCGAAGGCGGTGTTCGCCCCGAACGCCCCCGTGGTCTACGTGGCCTCCGGCGCGAACTACCCCGACGCCCTGTCGGGCGGTGCCGCGGCCGGTCTGAAGAAGGCTCCGCTGCTCCTGGTGACGCCGACCTCGGTGCCCGCGGCCATCGCGACCGAGCTGGGGCGGCTGAAGCCCGCGAAGATCGTGATGCTCGGCGGCACCGTGTCGCTCTCGCCCGCGGTCGAGAAGGCGCTGAAGGCGATCGCCCCCACGACCCGCATCGCGGGTGCCGACCGCTTCGTGGTCTCGGCGGCGGTGTCGGCGGCGACCTTCACCCCGGGCGTGCCCGTGGTCTACCTGGTGTCGGGTCAGAACTTCCCCGACGCCCTGTCCGGCGCCGCGGCGGCCACCAAGCAGGGCGGGCCGGTGCTGCTCGTCACGCGGGACAGCATCCCGGCGGCCGTGAAGGCGGAGCTCGACCGGTTGAACCCCGGCAAGATCGTCATCGTCGGTGGCACCCAAGCGGTGTCGGCGGCGGTGGCCACGGCCGCGGGGTCGTACGTGTCCTGACACGCACGACTCGCGCGACGCGGCCGGCCGGCGGTCATCCCTGCGGGGGTGCCGCCGGCATCCGCGTGTCCGGCCGACACCCGTCGACACCGGTTGGACCCCGGGCCCCCCGCGTGCCAGGATGCTGGTAGCGCTCTCAGCCTGTATCCGTGCCGGATCCAGGGAGACCGGGGCGCGAGAGGATCTCGGCGTGACCCCCAGCAGCATCCCGGTCACCGGCCGCACCGCTCTGGTGGTCGACGACTCCGCCGATCAGGGTGACCTGCTCCGCCTGCATCTCGAGCGGCTGGGCTACGACGTCGTGGTCGTGACGACCGCCGAGGCCGCGATCGACTCCTACCGTCGTCTCGTGCCCGCGGTCGCGATCATCGACCTCCTGCTGCCCGGCATCGACGGCTGGCAGCTCGTGCGCACCATGAAGCAGGAGGTGCCCGACTGCGTGCTGGTCGTCACCTCCGTGCTGGGGCTCGAGGAGTTCCCGATCGTCGACGGGGTGCTGCCGAAGCCGTTCACCGCCGCCGACGTGGCGCGAACGCTCACTCCGCTCTTCCCGGCCGCGTCCGCGGCCGTCGAGGCCGATGACGATGGGGGACAGGGACGATGAAGGTTCTGATTGCCGACGACGACGCCGATCTGCGCGATCTCGTCTCGATCGCCGTGGAGAAGGCGGGCTACGAGGTGGCCGCCGCCGTCGGCGACGGGCTCTCCGCGTGGGAGGCCCTGAAGGCCGACGAGATCGACCTCGCGGTGCTCGACATCTCGATGCCGGGCCTCACCGGGCTCGAACTGGTGCAGCGCATCCGCGCCGATGACGAGCTGCGCGAGCAGCACGTGCTGATCATCACCGCGAACGCGCAGCCGAGCACCGCCGAGGCGGTGCACCTCGCCGGGGCCAACGGGCTGATCACGAAGCCCTTCCAGGTGCGCGAGCTGGTCGAGTTCATGCGCGGCGTCGCCGACCGAGTCTGATGGACGGTCAGAGGGACCCGGCGACCGTCCGGGTGGCCGCGGCCCGCACATCCGCTCATCGCCGCGGCGGTTCGTTCGGCTCGTGGTCGCCGCTGCTCAAGCAGGTCGCCGCGATCGTCGCCTTCGTGCTGGCGAACCTGGTGCTGCTCTCGCCCGTCGTGGTGGAGGTCGTGCCGGCCCTCGTGATCGTCGCCGACGTGCTCGTGCTGGCCGCGGCGGCCTTCGCCTTCGTGCTGCCGCGCACGACCCTCGCCCCGGGCTGGGAGCTCGCCGTCCCGGTGACGACGTTCGTCGCCGCCGCCCTGCTCCGCCTCGGCACCGACGGGCAGGGGTCGCCGTTCGGCGCCCTGATGATCATCCCGCTGGTCTGGATCGCGTCGGAGCCGGGCGTCCGCTCGGTGGTCATCGCCGCCGCCGGCGTCGTGCTGACGATCGCTCTGCCGTTCCTGTTTGGCATCTCCGCGGTCACCAGCCCGGCGGATGCGGTGCGCCTGGTCTTCACCCCGGTCGCCTTCACGATCGCGGCCGTGCTGATCAACCAGATCGCCCGGGTGGTGAACCGCCGGCTGCAGCAGCTCGAGGAGCTGAACGCCGAACGCGACCGGCTGGTGGAGACCCTGGAGCGGGCCAACCGGGCCGCCCGCAAGCGCGAGCTGCAGGCGATCAACGCGAACGCGCTGCTCGACGGGGTCTGGAACGACATCACGGGCCACGCCATCATCGGCACCGACCGGTCGGGGCTCGTCACCGTCTGGAACCCCGGTGCCGCATCGCTGCTCGGCTACACCGCGCAGGAGGCGATCGGCCGGCTGAACGTCACCGAGTTGCACCGGCGCGAGGAGCTGCGCGACTTCGCCGGCCTCGTCGGCACGGCCCGCGCCGGACTCCGCGACGTGCGCGACTGGAGCTACCTCCGCAAGGACGGCAGCGTCTTCCCCGCCCAGGTGTCGATCGCCGAACGGCTCGACGAGGAGGGTGAGCCCGCCGGCTTCGTCTTCGTCGCCACCGACGAGACCGACGCCAAGGAGATCGAGCGCCTGAAAGACGAGTTCGCGGGGCTGATCTCGCACGAGCTGCGCACGCCGCTCAGCTCGATCCTCGGCTACGTGGAGCTGCTCCGCTCCGACGACGACGAGCCGCTCAGCCGGCAGCAGGAGAAGTACCTCGGTGTCGTCGACCGCAACGCGCGCCGGCTGCTCCAGCTCGTCGGCGACCTGCTCTTCACGGCCCAGGTCGACTCGGGCGGCTTCCGGGTGCAGGCCGTCCCGACCGATCTGCCGGGTGTGCTGCGCGCCGCGCTCGAGAGCGCTCGGCCGGTCGCCGAGGCCGCCGGCGTCGAACTGCGCTCGGAGGTCGCCGCGGGAGAGCTCGTGCTCGGGGCCGACCCGGTGCGGCTCGGCCAGGCCGTCGACAACATCCTCTCCAACGCGGTCAAGTTCACGCCCCGCGGCGGATCGGTGACCGTGGCGCTCGAGTCGGCGCCCGACGAGGTGCGCATCGTCGTCGGCGACACGGGCTACGGCATCGCCGAGCACGAGCTGCACCGGCTGTCGGAGCGCTTCTTCCGGGCGGGCACCGCCACCAAGAACGCCGTGCAGGGGGTTGGCCTCGGCCTCACCATCACGAAGGCCATCGTCACCGCGCACGGTGGCCGGATCGACATCTCGAGCGTGCTCGGCGAGGGCACCTCGATCGCGATCGCCCTGCCGCGCGCGAGCGTCAGTGGGAGTGCCGTCCGGACGTGACGGTCACGGCCCGGAAGCCCTCCGGGCCGTCCGCGCGCCAGCGGTGGCGCACCCCCGCGCCGAGGGCGAGGGTGTCGCCGGCCGAGAGCCGGTGCACGGTGCCGTCGCCGAGCTCCACCTCGAGCACCCCCGCCAGGAGGTAGAGGAACTCCTCCTCGTCGTGGTCGGCGAACTCCGCGAAGCGCTGCCCCCCGTCCCCGGCGGCCTCCCCGACGATCTCGGTCGCGAACAGTCCGCCGGGCAGCTGCGCGAGCTGCCACACGGTGAGCTCTCCCGGGTGACCGGCGGATGCCCTGCCCTCCGCCTCGACGTGCACCACGTCCACCCCGGCCGCCGTGACGCGGCTCGCGGCCGGCCGGGCGAGCAGCGATCCCGACGGCACGCCGAGCGCCTCGGCGAGGCGGGCGAGCGTCGCGAGGCCGGGACGCGCGTGCCCCCGTTCGACCAGGCTCAGGAACGGCTGCGACACCCCGGTCGCCGCCGCCAGCCGCACCATGGTCAGGCCGGCCTCGTGCCGGAGGGCCCGGATGCGCGCCCCCATCGCGACGGCGTCGTCATCGAGCGGCCGCGTCGAGCGCTCCACCCCGCCGCCATCGTTCATCCGCCTGACACCTCCGGTAACACCGTGGAAAGATATTTATGTCATAAATATAGCCATGCAGCCTCTCCTCCTCGGCATCTTCCAGTACATCGGCCCGAACGGCACCGTCGGATCGGCATGGCAGCATCCCGACGACACCTCGGCGGAGTTCACGAAGCTCTCGCACTGGACCGGGCTCGCGAAGAAGTTCGAGGACGCGCGCCTGGACTTCCTCTTCCTGGCCGACAGCTACGGCTTCCCGGCGCTGGACGGGCAGCTGATCCCGGCGTCGGTGCGCGAGGGCCGGGGCATCCCGCACGGTGACCCGATGCCGCTGATCTCCGCCCTCGCGGCCGTGACCGAGCGGCTCGGCTTCATCCTGACGACGTCGACCACCGTCGAGCCGCCGGCCGCGAACGCCCGCCGCTTCGCGACCCTCGACCACTTCACCGACGGCCGGATCGGCTGGAACATCGTCACCGGCTCCTCCGGCGCCACGGCCGCGGCGCTGATGGGCAAGGAGCTGATCCGGCACGACCTCCGCTACGACATGGCCGACGACTACGTCGACGTCAGCCTCACCCTCTGGGAGGGCTCCTGGGAGGACGACGCGCTCGTGCTCGACAAGGCGACGGGCGTCTACGCCGACCCGGAGAAGGTGCATCTCGTGCACCACGAGGGCCCGTACTTCCGCACCGACGGCATCCTGAACCTGCCGCCGTCGCCGCAGCGCACGCCGCTGCTCGTGCAGGCGGGGGCCTCGGGCCGCGGGCGGGAGTTCGCCGGGCGCAACGCGGAGGCGGTGTTCGTCGGCGGGGGAGAGCCCGCCACCGTCGCGGCGAACGTGACGGGCATCCGGCAGAGCGCCGTCGCCGCAGGGCGCCCGGCCGACGCGATCAAGATCCTGGTCGGCGCCCTGTTCATCACGGCCCCGACGAGCGAGGAGGCGTGGGCGAAGCACGCCAGGATGCTGGAGCTGTCGAGCGACGAGGGCGCCGCGGCGATCTACGCCGGCAACACCGGCATCGACCTGCTGGCGCTCGACCCCGACAAGCCGATCGCCCAGACCGAGACCGAGATGGGGCAGTCGAACCTCGAGCGCTACCTCGGCAAGGACGGCACGCCGGCCCCGCTGGTGCGCGACATCCTCGAGAACTTCCGCCGCACGGGCATCAACGGCAGCGTCTTCGTCGGCAGCCCCGACGAGGTCGCCGACCAGATCGAGGAGTTCGTGGCGGCCACCGGCGTCGACGGCTTCCTGATCCAGCCGCACCTGACGCCCCAGACCTACGACGACCTGATCGAGCTGCTTCTTCCCGTGCTGCGGGAGCGGGGGCTCGCCCGCGACGAGTACACGGGCGACACGCTGCGCGAGCGCTTCTTCCCCGAGGGCGGGCCGCACCTGCCCGCGACGCACCGGGGGCACGCCTTCCGCGCGGGGCGCTGACCGCGTGCGGGCGGCGCCTAGGGGGCGAGGCCCTCGAGCACGTCGTTCGACGGCACGAAGAAGGTCGTGCCCGTGACGGGGATCGAGACGTCGAGCATCCGGTCGTACGACCCGACGGGGTCGCCCACGTACATCTGGCGCAGCATCTGCTCGATCACCCAGAGCTCGCGGGCGTAGCCGATGAAGTAGGTGCCGAACTCCCCGGCCCCGGGCCGCCCGAACGGCATGTTGTCGCGCAGGATGTCGTGCTCCACCCCGTTCGCGTCGACGACCGTCGCGAGCCCCTTGTGCGACTTGCGCGCACCGGGCTCGTCCTCCAGCTCGACGTTGTCGAGCTTCGTGCGGCCGATGATCTTCTCCTGCAGCTCGACCGGCAGCGTGTTCCAGGCGGTGAGGTCGTGCAGGTACTTCTGCACGACGACGTAACTGCCGCCCGCGAAGGCCTCGTCCTCCTCGCCGACGATCGACCAGTGCGCCATGCCGGCGCCGGTCGGGTTCTCGGTGCCGTCGACGAAGCCGAGCAGGTCGCGCGAGTCGAAGTAGCGGAAGCCCGTGGTCTCGTCGACCACCGTCACGGCGTCGCCGAGCTTTCCGAGCAGCAGCCGCTCCAGCTCGAAGGCGAGATCGGCCCGCTCGCTCCGGATGTGGAACAGCAGGTCGCCCGGGGTCGAGGGAGCCGTGTGCACCGGCCCGCGCACCTCGAAGAAGCGGCGCAGCTGCGCGGGACGGGCATCCTGGCCGAACCGGTCCCAGGCGTCGGAGCCGATGCCGACGTTGCAGGAGAGGTGCCCGTTGAGGTCGCGGAAGCCGACGGCGCGCACGAGCCCGCCGATGTCGGAGATCACGTCCCGCACCCGCTCGGCCGCCTCGTCGCCCTCGGCGATCGAGACCACCAGGAAGATGGCCGAGGTCGACAGGGGCGCGTCGACGCTCTGCGGCTGGATGGGGGTGCGGTCCCACGCTTCGTCGTGCATGACGAAATCCTATTGGCTTGACAGCCGAACAGTACCGATATATCGTAAAGCTATCGCGAACAGTCGCGACATTCAGATTTGACAACGAAAGGCGGATGCTCATGCGACGCATTCATCACACCCCCTCCTTCGAGCGCTCTCCCCACGGGCACGGCCCCGGCAGCGGTTTCGGTCCGGGCTTCGGCCCCGGCGGTTTCGGCGGCGGCTTCGGCCCCGGTTTCGGGCCGCGCGGCGGTCGTGGAGGCCGGGCCCAGCGCGGAGACGTGCGGGCGGCCATCCTGTCGCTGCTCGCCGAGTCGCCCTCGAACGGCTACGGCCTGATCAAGGCCATCGCCGAGAAGACCGGCGGAGTCTGGCGCCCCAGCCCCGGCTCCATCTACCCCACTCTTCAGCAGCTCGTCGATGAGGAGCTGATCGTCTCCACCGGAGACGGCCGGCGCACCGAGTTCGAGCTGAGCGACTCCGGGCGGGCCTACGTGGCCGAGCACGGCGAGGAGCTGGAGCGCGCCTGGCAGGCCACCGCCGGTCAGTCGCCTGCCGACCAGGAGTTCCAGGCCAGCGCCGCGAAGCTCCTCGGCGTGCTGCACCAGTTCCGCACGGCGGCCACCGACGAGCAGCGCGCTCAGGCCGTCGAGAAGATCGACGAGGCGCGCCGCGCCCTCTACCTCATCCTGGCCGAGTAGCGGCTAGCCTCCGGCGCCCGCGCAGACCGACGAGCCGAGCTCGTCGAGCACCGCGAAGGGCGCCTCGAGGTGGGCGAAGTGACCCGCGGTCGGGAGCACCGTCAGCGTCGAGCCGGGCAGCAGCCCGGCCAGGCGCGCGTCGTCGGTCTCGGCCGCGAAGGCGTCCCGGCGCCCGCGGAGCACCCGCACCGGCGCGGTGATGGTGCTCCATCGCTCCGGGTCGTAGCCGGCCGCCAGGCGGGCCGCGATCGAGAACGCCTCCGGGCGCACCTCGCGTGCCAGCGCCGAGGCGACGCCGGGCGGGATCTGGGACGGCCGGGCGAACAGGGGCGCGACCACGGGGCGCAGCACGTGCATCCGGTCGAGCGCCCGCAGCAGCACCGAGGCGGTGCGGCCCCCGCGGGAGAAGGCCGACATCACGGCGCGGAGGCAGACGAACGCGGGCTCCCGGGTGAACGAGCGCACCGGGTGCGCGGCCGCCTCCAGCACCGACGGACCGGTCGGGGACACCACGACGACGGACTCGGTGCGGGCCGGCTCGCGCGCCGCGAGGTGCAGGGCGATCAGCCCGCCCATCGAGTGGCCGACCAGGTGCCAGGAGCGGTAGCCGAGGGCTTCGACCGCATCCCGCACCGCGCCGGCGTAGGCGTCGATCGTCAGCGCCGAGCGGCCGTTGGACAGCGGACGGTCGGGCAGCGGCGACTCGCCCCAGCCGGGCAGGTCCAGCACGACGATGTCGGTGGGACGGCAGCCCTCGGCCGCCGCGGCCAGCAGCAGGGGCGTCCACGTCGTCCACGATCCCGCGGCACCGTGCAGGAGCACGGTGGCCGGGCCGTCGCCGCGACGCTCGCCGGCGTGCAGCACCACGGGCCCCACCCGCGTGCGCACCTCCCGGCGTCGCAGTCCGACCCGCGCGGGGTCGTGGACGAGCTCGAAGGGCGCGTAGAACGCGCGCAGGGTCGACGACCCGGGGCCGGAGCGCGGTGGGTCGTCGTCTGAGTCGTGTCGGGTCATGCCGGAGCGCCGGGTGGGTTCGACCGGCTCAGCAGGGTTCTGATCGGGTCGTCCGGGCTCGTGGGCATCGTGCAATGGAGCCACGTCGATTCTTCGGAGCCGGCGGCTCGACCGGATTGCCCACCAGGGCGCCGGGCGGCCCGGGCGACGGGCCCTCCGGCCACGAGCGACTAGCGTAGATGCACGACCGGCCGGAGGCCCCGGCATCCTTCCGACGATCGGAGCCCGCGTGCGACGTGCTGCCGCCCTCGTCCGACTCGCGGTGGCGGTCGTCGCGGTGGTGGCCCTGGTCTTCGACGTCGAGTACACGCTCGGCTTCAGCACCTTCTCGACGGTCAACTACTTCCTCTACTTCACCTTCCAGAGCAACGCCGTGAACGTGCTGGTGCTCGCCGCCTCGGGGCTCGCGATGCTGCGCCCGTCCCGCCGGCGCCTCTCCGCCTGGGCGGGCGGCATCCGTGGGATCGTGACGACCTACGTGATCGTCTCGGGCATCGTCTTCGGCACCATCGTCACCCAGGCCTCGAGCCACCAGTACCGCATCGAGGTGCCGCTCTCCAGCCAGGTGCTGCACTTCTGGATCCCCGGCTACCTGATCCTCGACTGGATCGTCGGCATCGGCCGCCCGCGCCTGCTCTGGCGCACGGTGCCGATCTCGCTCGGGTTCCCGATCGTCTGGGGCGTGTTCACGCTCATCCGCGGGTCGATCGTGGGCTGGTACCCGTACTTCTTCCTCGACCCCGGCCAGGTCACGCCGCCCGAGTTCGTCTTCTACGCGGGCATCGCCCTGGCGCTGTTCGCGGGCATCACCGCCCTGCTCGCCTGGATCAGCCGGCTGCCGTCGGCTCCGGAGTGGCGGTCGGGGTGGCGACGGCGTCGGGGTCGATGAACGGCACGAGGGTCGCGAGGGCCGCCTCGACGAACTCGTCGTCGCCGAGGGCAGCTCCCACGGGCACGTCGTCGGCCGCGGTCAGCCCCACGAGGATCGCCTGACCCGTCGAGGGCAGCAGGTTGATCCACTCCGCCACCACGGCGGTGTCGTCGATCACCGAGAGAACGGTCGCCTCGGTCGACCAGAACGGCTCGTCGAAGCGCAGCCAGAGCTGCTCGAGCTCGCCCACCCCCAGGGCGTCGATGGCGTCGAGGGTCGGCTGCGGCAGCGCCGGGGCGAACTCGATCGCCCCGGTCTTCAGCACACCCAGCGGCACGGTCACCACCACGCGGTCGACGTTCAGCGACTCGCCGCGGCCGAGCCGGAGGCTCACCCCGTCGTCGTCGTACCCGATGCGGATGACCGTGCTCGAGAGCACCACGTCGAGATCGTCGAGCGCGGCCTCCACGACGGCGTCGAGCCCGCCCACGACGAGGCGGGGGGCGTCGGGCCCGTCGCCGGACGGCGGCTCGGCGACACCGTAGGACGCCGAGAGCTCGAACGCGCTGGCGCCCGCCCGGGTGGCCACCGCGGTGTCGAGGTAGTGCGCCAGCCGGTCGGCCGGCGAGACGCCGTCGGCGTCGGGCGCGGTCGGCACCGCCTCGGCGCCGGAGGCCGACAGGGCCGAGGCGAGCGAGACGTCGGCGGGCTGGGCGCGGGCCCACGCCACGGCGGCGGACACCGCATCCGGCCCCACCGTGCTCGGCGGGTCGACCTCGCCCGAGGCCGTGCGCACCTCGGAGTCGCCCGCGAGGCTCAGCGTGTCGACGTCGGAGGCCAGCAGCGCGTCGTCGATGTCGGCGCCCGACACGGTGGGGGAGCCGAGCTCGACCGGGAACGGCCATCCGCTCTCCTCCCGGGTCAGGATGCGCCCGCCCACCCGATCGCGCCCCTCGAGCACCACCACGTCGAAACCGGCGTCGGCCAGTGCCCGGGCCGCCGTCGCCCCCGCGAGCCCGGCCCCGATCACGGCGATGCGCTCACCGTCGTCGGCGATCGCGCGCACCCGCTCGGCGGCCGAGGTTCCCGACTCGAGGGCGCCCTGCAGGGTTCCCGGATGCTCGGACGCCACCGCCTCGCCGGCGAAGACCACCCGGTCGCCCACGGTCTCGCGGAGCGTCGCCCGGTCGCCCGGGCCCGCGCCGACCGGCGTGCTGCTGAACGAGCCGAGCGAGAACGGGTCGGTCGACCAGGAGCTGCGGAGGTACCCGGCCGGGCGCGGAACGGGGGAGAGCGGCGTCGGGGCGGGCGATCCGGTCGGCGTGGGCGTCGGCCGGGGGGCGTCGGGCGTGCACGCCGTCAGCGCGGCCAGCGACAGGGCCGACACGGCCCCTGCGAGGAAGGTTCGTCGCTCGATTGCCAATTCTGCGGTGCCGTTTCTGCCTCGGTGAGCCCGTGCGGTCACCTCAACGTTAGCCGACGCTGTAATGATGGGGAGATGATCTCCATCGAGCTCGCCCGCGCGCTCCGCACCGCCGGGCTCCGCTGGCACCCCCGCTCGGGCGACGGCTTCGTCATCGAGACGGCCGAGGCCGGCGGCGAGGTGTACACGGTCAGCGAGATGACCGTCGAGGTGCACGAGCATCCGGGTGGCAGCCTGATCGGCTTCAACGGCACCACCGAGTGGGCGCTCGACTCGGTCGATCTCGGCGACACGCTCTGGCTGCCGCGGGAGGACCAGCTGCGGGAGCTGCTGCGCGACGGCTTCGTCTCGCTGACCACCGAGCGGGTCGACGGCGACACGCTCTACCTCGTCACGGCCGTGATCCGGGGCGACGAGCGACGGTACGAGGCGCTGAGCGCGGCCGACGCCTACGGCGAAGCTGTGCTCGACCTGATCGTCCGCAGTCTGGTCGCTGACGACGAGGCGGGTGTCGGCGGGGAGTCATAGGGTGAAGGGATGACGGAGAACTCAGTCCCCACAGTCACCCTGAACAACGGCACCACCATCCCGCAGCTCGGCTTCGGCGTCTTCAGGGTCGATCCCGACAAGACGAACCGCGTGGTGCGCGACGCCCTCGACGTCGGCTACCGCCACCTCGACACGGCCCGCATCTACCAGAACGAAGAGGGCGTCGGCCACGCCGTGCGCGAGTCCGGCATCGCCCGCGACGACCTCTTCATCACCACGAAGCTCTGGAACGACGACCAGACCCGGCCCCTCGAGGCCTTCGAGAAGAGCCTGGCCCGGCTCGGCACCGACTACGTCGACCTGTACCTCATCCACTGGCCGACCCCCGAGCGCGACACCTACGTCGACGCCTGGCGCGGGCTGATCGAGATCGCGCAGTCCGGCCGCGCCAAGGCCATCGGCGTCTCGAACTTCACCATCGATCACCTCGAGCGCCTGATCGCCGAGACCGACGTGGTGCCGGCCGTCAACCAGGTCGAGCTGCACGTCGACTTCCAGCAGGCCGAGCTGCGCGCGTTCGCCGCCGAGCAGGGCATCGCCATCGAGGCCTGGGGGCCGCTCGGCCAGGGCAAGATCAACGAGTCGCCCGAGCTCGCCGCGATCGCCGAGGCGCACGGCAAGTCGGTTCCGCAGACGATCATCCGCTGGCACCTCGACGTGGGCAACATCGTCATCCCGAAGAGCAACGACAAAGGCCGCATGGCTCAGAACTTCGACGTCTTCGACTTCGAGCTCTCGGCCTCCGAGATCGCCACCATCGCGACGCTCGACCGCGGAGAAGACGGCCGCAACGGCACCAACCCGCTCGAGTTCAACTAGCGGGCTCGGCGCTCGTCCTGCGGGGGAACCACGGGACGAGCGCCGACGTCGTCCGGCGATAGGCGTCGTACTGGGGGTACTTCCCGCGGGAGATGCTCTCGGTGAAGATCGTCGAGCCGATGAAGACGACGGTCAGCAGCAGGGGCCCGAGCGCCGAGAACTGCAGCACGGTGCCAGCGGCCACCGCGCCGACGCCGAAGAAGAGGTACCACTGGGCCAGCTCGAAGAAATAGTTCGGGTGGCGGCTCACGCGGAACAGCCCGGTCGTGAGGAATGGCATCTGCGCCGTGCCCGCCTGCTTCCGCCGGTGGAAGCGCCACTGCTGCTCGTCGGCGATCGACTCGCCCACGAGCGCGGCCGCGAAGAGCACGAGCAGCGCGATGTCCAGCAGCCCG
This sequence comes from Herbiconiux sp. VKM Ac-1786, assembly GCF_015350805.1. Lineage (GTDB taxonomy): Bacteria > Actinomycetota > Actinomycetes > Actinomycetales > Microbacteriaceae > Herbiconiux. The sequence goes on from NZ_JADKSG010000002.1 coordinate 359,195, forward strand.
AACGGGGTCGCGCGATGCTGGTAGGCGAAGTAGGCCGGCATCGCGATGAGCCAGAGCACGAGGTTCTGGAAGCCCGCGATGAACAGCAGGTCGAACACCTGGAACGCGGCTGCGGGCATCCGCTTCTTCAGGATGCCCCAGCGGTAGTCCTGGCCCCCGCGGCCGTAGCCGCCCTTGCGGGCGAAGTTGAACGTCAGGCGGGCGCCCCAGAGCGTCACGACGGAGGCCATCAGCACCAGCCGGAGGTCGGTGAAGCCGGTCGCGCCGGCGAAGATCCAGACGTAGAGCACCGGCACGATCGACCAGATCCGGTCGACCCAGGAGTACTCGCGGGTGACGAGGGAGAGCACCCAGGTGACCAGCACGCTCGCGATCAGCACCCAGACCGAGGCCAGCAACGGGATCATGGTCGAATAGTAGGGCACGGGTGCCCGGCCGCTCGGCAGATTCGCGGGTTCTGCACCCCTCCCGATCGACTACGCTGGACGGAGCAAGGAGGGCAGCAGGATGACGAGCAACGTGAACGACGACCGCACGACCCGGATCACCGTGCCCACCCCCACCGGTGACACGACCCTGTCGTTGACCGGCGAGTTCGCCGCGCAGCTAGCGGCCCTCGAGGGCGGTGTCAGCGGCGAGGAGCTCGACTCCATCGCGGCGCTGCCGTCCGGTTCGGCGCTCTTGATCGTGCGCCGCGGGCCGAACGCCGGTGCGCGCTTCCTGCTCGACACCTCCACCACCACGGTCGGCCGGCACCCCAACGCCGACATCTTCCTCGACGACGTCACCGTCTCGCGGCGCCACGCGGAGTTCTCCCGCCACGGCCACACCTTCATCGTGCGCGACCTCGGGTCGCTGAACGGCACCTACGTCGGCGGGGCCCGGGTCGAGGAGGCCCTGCTCGACGACGGGGCCGAGGTGCAGATCGGCAAGTTCCGGCTCACGTTCTACCCGTCGCGCATCGACGTCGTCACCGCCGCGGGAGAGTAGTGCCGAACGCCGCTCCCGCGCCCGGGCAGCAGCCCGGCGCGCCGCTCCTCGGCATCGGTCAGGTGCTCGCGAGGCTGACCACCGAGTTCCCCGACCTCACCCCGTCGAAGCTGCGCTTCCTCGAGGAGCGCGGGCTCGTGCATCCGGCCCGCACCCCGTCGGGCTACCGCAAGTTCTCGCAGAACGACCTGAGCCGGCTGAAGCTCATCCTGACGCTGCAGCGCGACTGCTACCTGCCCCTCGCGGTGATCAAGGACTACCTCGCCGACGTCGACGCGGGGCTGAACCCGCCGATGCCGGGGGCGGCGCTGCCGGGTGGCGCATCCATTCTGCAGACGGGGCGGCGACTCAGCCGCGAGGAGCTCACGCGCGAGGCTGGTGCGACGCCGATGCTGGTGCAGGATGCCTTCTCGGCGTCGGTGATCACGCCGGCCGAGACCTACGGCGAAGACTCGCTGATCGTGCTGAAGGCGCTCGTCGAGCTGCAGCGCAGCGGCATCGAGCCCCGGCACCTGCGCGGGTTCCGGCAGGCGGCGGAGCGCGAGCTCGGTCTCATCGAGAGCGCCCTGATGCCGGTGGCGCGTCGCCGCGACCCGTCGAGCCGCGTCAAGGCCGCCGAGCTGGCCGTCGAGATCGCGGGGCAGCTCGAGGTCGTGCGGTCGAGTCTCATCCGGTCGGCGCTCAGCCGCATCGTCCCGTGACACGATCCGGTCACGATCTCTCGCGCGTCCGCGACACGCCGGGGGTGCAAACGGCGCGGTCGTTGCCCCGGGGGGTCTGCGTCGATAGCGTTGACGTGATGCATCCGGTTCCGGGTGCGCCCGACGACGGAAGGCCCCGATGAGCGAGCTCAGCCAAGGCGACGATTCTCGCTACGACCTCGGCCTCCTGTTCACCGACGGACTGCCCGACCTCGACGACGCCAACGGCTACCGCGGTGCCGTCGCCGCCCGTGCCGCCGGCATCACCTACCGTCAGCTCGACTACTGGGCGCGCACCGCGCTCGTCGAGCCCACCGTGCGCGGGGCCGCCGGATCCGGTTCGCAGCGCCTGTACGGGTTCCGCGACATCCTCGTGCTGAAGCTCGTGAAGCGGCTGCTCGACACCGGCATCTCGCTGCAGCAGATCCGCACGGCGATCAACCAGTTGCGCGAGTCCGGCATCAACGACCTCGCCCAGACGACGCTCATGTCCGACGGCGCCAGCGTCTACCTCTGCACCTCCAACGACGAGGTCATCGACCTCGTCAGCCGCGGCCAGGGCGTCTTCGGCATCGCCGTAGGCAAGGTCCTCCGCGAGGTCGAGCACTCGCTCGTCGACCTCGACTCGGTCGTCACCGACCCGGCCGACGAACTCGCGGCCCGCCGCGCCTCCCGCAAGATCAGCTGACCGCCCCTCCCCGGCGGCGGCCCGCCGCGCGGCGCCGCGCCGCGCCTCGGCGCACCTCACCCTCCGTGACGCGCCCCCGCCCCCGAGTGGTCACTTCCGGCGCGAACCCACCGCCTTCGGCGCAAATACTGACCACTCGCCGAAGCCCCGCGGCGCGCCTCCCGCTCAGCGACGCGTCCCCCGCCCGCGAGTGGTCACTTTCGGCGCGAACGCGGCGCCTTTGGCGCAACTACTGACCACTCGGGCGAACGAGCGACCAGTCGCGGGAGCCCCGCGGCGCAGCACGCCCGAAGTGACGCGTCTCCGCTCGCGAGTGGTCAGTTTCGGCGCGAACGCGGCGCCTTTGGCGCAACTACTGACCACTCGGGCGCGTGAGCGAACAAGGGCGCGAGCGAGCGACCACTCGCGGGGGAGGGCGGTCGCGAGTGGGGGCCGCGGGCCGTACCCGGTGACCACCGGTGAGGGCGCGGCCGCGTGAGCGACCGCACCCGAACACGTCGCGCGGCGCCGGGCAGGGACCGGCGACGCCTGAGCGCGCCGGCGCGGCACGGCGGCGCAGCCGTCGCGCCGCACCGGCCCGCGAAGCAGCTAGCTCAGGCCTTGAGGTCGGCGTATTCGCCGACGCGGCCCGTGCGCATGACGCGCTCGAGGAGGAGGTCGAAGTTGCGGGCCATCTCCTGGGCGCCCTCGCCCGGCCAGACGTGCAGGGGCTTGGCAGCGCCCTGCGCCTGCTGGAGGGAGGTGCGCTCGGGCAGCTGGGGCGAGAGCACCAGCGGGCCGAACATGTCGCGGAGCTCCTTGATGCGGAACTGGTGCTCGAGCGACTGCGACCGCACGCGGTTCACGATGATGCCGAGGGGCTGCAGTCGGGGGGAGAGGCCGCGCCGGATCTCTTCGATCGCGCGCAGGGCGCGGTCGGCGGCGGCCACCGAGAACAGTCCGGGCTCGGTGACGACCGACACGCGGTCGGAGGCCGCCCAGGCGGTGCGCGTGAGCGCGTTCAGCGACGGGGCGCAGTCGATCAGCACGAGGTCGTACTCGCTCTCGACGGTGGCCAGGGCCTCCTCGAGCTTCCAGATGTCGCGGATCGACGGGTGCGGCCCGTCGAAGTTGAGGGCCGAGGGGCTGCCGATCAGGACGTCGATCTTGCCGCCGCGGTCTTTCGTCCAGCCCGAGGGCGCGATCGCCGCGCGCACGACCTTCTCCTTGGGAGAGGCCAGCACGTCGGCCACGTTGAGGTGGCCGGCGACACGGATGTCCATGCCCGTGGACACGTCGGACTGGGGGTCGAGGTCGACCACGAGGGTGCGGAGACCCTTGGCGAACGCGGCGGAAGCGAGTCCGAGCGTCACTGTGGTCTTGCCCACACCCCCCTTGAGGGAAGAGACGCTGAGTACATGCACAGTCGACAACGTTACCTTCACTAGGCTTTGACTACCTAACTGTTCGCTGTACGCGCATGCGCCTGAAAGGTCTCCATGTTCACGAAGATTCTGGTCGCCAACCGCGGGGAGATCGCGATCCGTGCGTTCCGGGCCGCGTACGAGCTGGGTGCGAAGACCGTCGCGGTGTTCCCCTACGAAGACCGCAACTCGATGCATCGCTTGAAGGCGGACGAGGCGTACCAGATCGGTGAGGTCGGGCATCCGGTGCGCGCCTACCTCGATGTGAGCGAGATCATCCGGGTTGCGAAGGAGTCGGGCGCCGACGCGATCTACCCCGGCTACGGCTTCCTGTCGGAGAACCCCGAGCTGGCCAAGGCCGCCGCCGAGAACGGCATCACCTTCATCGGCCCGGGTGAGCACGTGCTCGAGATGGCGGGCAACAAGGTCACCGCGAAGGAGCACGCGATCGCGGCCGGGGTGCCCGTGCTGAAGTCCTCGCCGGCGACGACCGACCTCGACGTGCTGGTCGCCGCGGCCGACGAGATCGGCTTCCCGGTCTTCGCCAAGGCCGTCGCGGGCGGTGGCGGCCGGGGGATGCGCCGGGTCGAGACCCGCGAGGAGCTCCGCGGTGCGCTCGAGGCCGCCATGCGCGAGGCCGACAGTGCCTTCGGCGACGCGACGATGTTCCTCGAGCAGGCGGTGCTCCGGCCCCGTCACATCGAGGTGCAGATCCTCGCGGATGCGACGGGGGAGACCCTGCACCTCTTCGAGCGCGACTGCTCGGTGCAGCGCCGCAACCAGAAGGTCGTCGAGATCGCCCCGGCCCCGAACATCTCCGACGAGCTGCGCGCGGCCCTGCACTCGGATGCGATCAAGTTCGCGAAGTCGATCGGCTATGTGAACGCGGGCACCGTCGAGTTCCTGGTCGACACGGTCGGCGAGCGGGCCGGGCAGCACGTGTTCATCGAGATGAACCCGCGTATCCAGGTCGAGCACACGGTCACCGAGGAGGTCACCGACGTCGACCTCGTGCAGTCGCAGATGCTGATCGCGAGCGGCAGCACCTTCGACGAGCTCGGCATGCACCAGGACGACATCGTGCTGCACGGCGCCGCCCTGCAGTGCCGCATCACGACGGAGGACCCGACCGCCGGGTTCCGCCCCGACACCGGCAAGATCGCCGCCTACCGCTCACCCGGTGGCGCGGGCGTGCGCCTGGACGGCGGCACCGTCGACGTCGGCGCGCAGATCAGCCCCCACTTCGACTCCATGCTGGCGAAGATGACCTGCCGCGGCCGCGACTTCCCGGCCGCCGTGCGACGGGCGCGCCGCGCGCTGGCGGAGTTCCGCATCCGGGGCGTGTCCACGAACATCCCGTTCCTGCAGGGCGTGCTCGACGACCCGTCGTTCGCCGCCGGCGACCTCAGCACGAGCTTCATCGAGGAGCGGCCGCAGCTGCTGGCCGGGCATCCGTCGAAAGACCGCGGTACGAAGATCCTGAACTGGCTCGCCGACGTCACCGTGAACCAGCCGAACGGGCCGCGCACGGTGACCGTGCACCCGGTCGACAAGCTCCCCGCCGTCGACCTCACCGTGCCTGCCCCGGCCGGCAGCCGGCAGAGGCTGCTCGAGCTCGGCCCGGTCGGGTTCGCCGAGGCGCTCCGGGCGCAGACCGCCCTCGCAGTGACCGAGACGACGATGCGGGATGCCCACCAGTCCCTCCTGGCGACCCGCGTGCGCACCCGCGACCTCGTCGCGGTCGCGCCCTACGTCGCCCGGCTCACGCCCGAGCTGTGGAGCGTCGAGGCCTGGGGCGGCGCGACCTACGACGTGGCGCTGCGCTTCCTGGGGGAGGACCCGTGGGAGCGCCTCGCCGTGCTGCGCGAGGCCCTGCCGAACGTGGCGATCCAGATGCTGCTGCGCGGCCGCAACACCGTCGGCTACACCCCGTACCCGACCGAGGTGACCGACGCCTTCGTGCGCGAGGCCGCCGCGACCGGCGTCGACGTCTTCCGCATCTTCGACGCCCTCAACGACGTGAACCAGATGCGCCCCGCGATCGAGTCGGTGCTGGCCACCGGCACCACGATCGCCGAGGTCGCCGTCTGCTACACCGGCGACCTGCTCGACCCGGCCGAAGACCTGTACACCCTCGACTACTACCTGCGCCTGGCCGACGAGATCGTCGCGGCCGGCGCGCACGTGCTGGCGATCAAGGACATGGCGGGCCTCCTGCGCCCGGCCGCCGCCGCCAAGCTGGTGTCGGCCCTCCGGGAGCGGTTCGACCTGCCGGTGCACGTGCACACGCACGACACCGCCGGCGGGCAGCTCGCGACGCTGCTGGCCGCCAGTGCGGCGGGCGCGGACGCGGTCGACGTGGCCAGCGCACCGATGGCGGGCACCACGAGTCAGCCCAGCGCATCCGCTCTGGTCGCCGCCCTGGCCCACACCGAGCGCGACACGGGGCTGTCGCTTGCGGCCGTCAGCGACCTCGAGCCCTACTGGGAAGCGGTGCGCCAGGTCTACCGGCCGTTCGAGTCGGGCCTCGCGGGCCCCACCGGGCGCGTCTACAACCACGAGATCCCGGGCGGGCAGCTGTCGAACCTGCGCCAGCAAGCCATCGCGCTGGGTCTCGCCGACGACTTCGAGCGGGTGGAGGACCTCTACGCCGCGGCGAACAAGATCCTCGGCCGCATCCCGAAGGTCACCCCGTCGTCGAAGGTCGTGGGCGACCTCGCCCTGCACCTCGCCGCGGTGAAGGCCGATCCGGCCGACTTCGAAGAGAACCCCGGCAACTACGACATCCCCGACTCGGTCGTCGGCTTCATGGCCGGCGAGCTCGGCGAGCTGCCGGGCGGCTGGCCCGAGCCGTTCCGCACCAAGGTGCTCGCGGGCCGAGACGTGAAGGTCGGGGTCACCCCGGTCGACGACGCCGACCTGGCCGCGATCGCACCGGATGCGGACGGCCGCGAACGGCGCGCGACCCTGAACCGGCTCCTGTTCCCGGCCCCGACCCGCACCTTCGAGCAGCTCCGCGAACTGTTCGGCGACCTGTCCGTGGTCGACACGGTCGACTACCTCTACGGGCTGCAGCAGGGCACCGAGCACGTGGTCGAGATCGACCGCGGCGTGCGCCTGTTCGTCGGACTCGAGGCGATCGGCGAGGTCGACGACAAGGGCGAGCGCACCGTCATGACCACCCTCAACGGGCAGTTGCGCCCGGTGAACGTGCGCGACCGCTCGGTGAAGGTCGAGACCAAGACGGCCGAGAAGGCGGATGCGGCCCAGCCCGGGCAGGTGCCGGCTCCGTTCTCCGGCGTCGTCACCGTGAAGGTCGCCGTGGGCGACACCGTCGAGGCCGGCGCCCCCGTCGCGACCATCGAGGCGATGAAGATGGAGGCGGCGATCACCACCCCGATCGCCGGCACCGTCTCCCGCCTTGCCATCCCCACCACCCAGCAGGTCGAGGCCGGTGACCTGATCGCCGTGGTGACCCCCGCATCCTGAACCCGACCGGGGTCGCCCCGCCGACCCCGCCCGAAGACACCGAAAGAGAACCACCGCTGTGACTGTTCGCGAGATCCGCCTGTTCGGCGACCCCGTGCTGAAGACCGTGTCCGACCCGATCGTGGAGATCGACGACCGCGTGCGCGCCCTCGTCGAGGACCTGCTCGACAGCGTGATGGTGCCCGGCCGCGCCGGCGTCGCCGCCGCGCAGATCGGGGTGAACCTGCGCGCGTTCAGCTACAACGTCGACGGGCAGGTCGGCTACATCCTGAACCCGGTGCTGGTCGAGACCTCGGGCGAGCCCGAGCTCGTCGACGAGGGCTGCCTCTCGGTGCCCGAGCTCTGGTTCAAGACGAGCCGCTACCCCTACGCGAAGGCCCGCGGCACCGACCTCGACGGCAACGAGGTCGTCGTCGAGGGCACAGGCGTGCTCGCCCAGGCGCTGCAGCACGAGACCGACCACCTCGACGGCCTGCTCTACCTCGACCGGCTCGACAAGCCCACCCGCCGCGAGGCCATGCGGCAGGTGCGCGAGTCGAACTGGTTCTGACCGTCGCGGGTCGGAAGGCTCAGAATACCAGCGACTGGCCCTCGGTGGCCGGGGCCGCCGAGTAGATGCCGTCGACGACCGCCGCGTAGTCCTTGAGGATCACGTTGCGCTTGATCGACATCTTGGGCGTGAGGTGCCCGCTGTCCTCGGTGAACTCGTCGGTGAGCACCACGAACTTGCGGATGGACTCGGCCCGCGAGACGAGGGCGTTGGCCGTGTCGACGGCCCGCTGGATCTCGGCCAGCACCGCCGGGTTGACGGCCGCCTCGGTGAGGCTCATCGTCGCATCCTGGCCGTTGTTGTTCAGCCACACGGGAAGCATCTCGGAGTCGAGCGTGATCAGCGCCGAAATGAACGGACGCTGGTCGCCGACCACGACGACCTGCCCCACGACCGGGTTCGCGCGGATCGGATCCTCGAGCACGGCCGGGGCGACGTTCTTGCCGCCGGCGGTGACGATGATCTCCTTCTTGCGGCCGGTGATGGTGAGGAAGCCGTCGTCGTCGAGGGTGCCGATGTCACCCGTCTTGAACCACTCTCCGTCCATCACCTCGGCGGTCGCCTCGGGGTTGTTCCAGTAGCCCGCGAAGACGTTGACGCCCTTGATCAGGATCTCGCCGTCGCCCGCGAGCTTCACCGCGACGCCCGGCAGCGGGGGGCCGACGGTGCCGATCTTGAACTGCTCGGGCACGTTCACCGTGGCCGGCGCGGTGGTCTCGGTGAGGCCGTAGCCCTCGAGGATCTTGACGCCGAGGCTGCGGTAGAAGTGGCCGAGGTGGTGACCGAGCGGGGCCGAGCCCGAGACGGCGTACTTGACGCGCCCGCCGAGGGCGGCCCGGAGCTTGGAGAGCACCAGGCGGTCGAGCACGGCGAAGCGCAGCTTCAGCCCGAGCGGCACGTGCCCGGCGTCGAGCGCCTCGGAGTGCTGCACGGCGACCGCCGCGGCGGCACGGAAGATCTTGCCCTTGCCGCCGGCCTCGGCCTTCTGCTCGGAGGAGTTGTAGACCTTCTCGAACACGCGCGGCACGGCGAGCAGGAAGGTCGGCTTGAACGACCCGAGCGCCGGAAGCAGGTTCTTCGTGTTCGACTCGTGGCCGACCTTCACGCCGCCGTGCACCGAGAGCACCGAGATGAACCGGGCGTAGACGTGGGCGGTGGTGACGAACAGCAGCGTCGACGACCCGGGGGCGAGCACGTCGGCCATCGAGACCGCGGCGTTGCGGCTCAGCTCGACGAAGTTCGAGTGGGTCAGCACGCAGCCCTTGGGCCGCCCCATCGTGCCCGAGGTGTAGATGAGCGTGGCGAGGTCGGAGCCCTGCGCGAGGTTGCGGCGGCGCTCGACCTCGTCGTCGGACACCGCACCCCCCGTCGCGGCGAGCTTGTCGAGGTCGCCCAGGTCGACCTGCCAGACGCGGGTGACCAGCGGCAGGTCGGCGTGGATCTCGTCGAAGCGGGCGAAGTGGTCGGCCGTCTCGACGATGATCGCGGTCGCGCCCGAGTCGCTGAGGTTCCACTGCACCTGCGCGGGGGAGGAGGTCTCGTAGATCGGCACGAGCACGGCACCGGCGAACCAGGTGGCGAAGTCGATCAGCGTCCACTCGTAGCGGGTGTGGCACATCAGGCCGATCTTGTCGCCCGGCTCGATGCCGGCCGCGATCAGGCCCTTGGCCACGGCCTTCACCTGGGTGAGGAACTCGGCGGCGGTGATGTCACGCCAGCCGCCGTTCTCGGGAACCGCGAAGAGCGGTTGGTCGGGGGTCTGGCGCACCCGCTCCACGAGCAGATCGGTGACGTTCGCCCCGGGGTCGGCTGTGACGGCGGGAGGGTTCTCGTACTGGTCCACGGCAGCTCCTTCGGTACCGGTCAGGTTCTTCTCCTCTACACTCTACTTGGTGCGCCCGGGGCTTCCCGGGGGCGCCGTTTCGCCCGGTCGGAAGGAACCTCCATGCGCGCCATCGGCATCGACATCGGCGGCACGAAGATCGCCGGAGCGGTCGTCGACGAGTTCGGCACGATCGTCAAGCACGATCGCACGCCCACCATCGCGGCCGAGCCCCAGGTCATCGAGGACTCCGTCGTCGCGATGGTGCAGAGCCTGGCCGAGGGCGAGGAGATCGCCGCGGTCGGGGTGGCCGCCGCCGGCTTCATCGACGCCTCGCAGTCGGTCGTCTACTACGCGCCCAACATCAACTGGCGCAACGAGCCGTTCCGCGAGAAGCTCCAGGACCGTTTGGGCATGCACATCATCGTCGAGAACGACGCGAACGCGGCCGGCTGGGCCGAGTTCCGCTTCGGCGCCGGCCGACTGGTCAGCGACATGGTCATGCTCACCATCGGCACGGGGGTCGGCGGGGCGATCGTCAGCGGCGACCGGCTGTTCCGCGGCGGCTTCGGCGCCGGCGCCGAGCTCGGGCACATGCGGGTGGTCCCCAGCGGCCTGCCCTGCGGATGCGGGGCCCACGGCTGCATCGAGCAGTACGGCTCCGGCCGAGCGCTGCTCCGGCTCGCGAACGAGCTGGCCGACGCGGGCGGCATCGGTCAGGTGCTGGCCTCGGTGCGGCAGCGGAAGGGCGTGCTCACCGGTCAGGACGTCAGCGAGCTGGTGACCATCGGCGACCCCGGCGCCCTGTCCGCACTCCGTACCCTCGGCACCTGGATCGGCCAGGCCTGTGCGAGTCTCGGCGCGGTGCTCGACCCGCAGCTGTTCGTGATCGGCGGCGGGGTCGCCCAGGCCGGCGACCTGCTGCTCGACCCCATCCGCCAATCGTTCCTCGAGAGCCTGCCGGCCCGGGGGTACCACCCCGAACCCGCCTTCGCGATCGCCGAGCTCGTCAACGACGCCGGTGTCGTCGGCGCGGCCGACCTCGCCCGTCAGTACGCCGAATCGATCTGACCGTGTTCTACTTCCTCGCGAAATACCTGCTCATCGCCCCGGTGCTGAAGACGCTGTTCCGGCCCTGGGTGATCGGGCTCGAGAACATCCCCGCCTCGGGCGGCGCGATCCTCGCCTCGAACCACCTCTCGTTCAGCGACTCGGTGTTCCTGCCCGTGGTGGTCGACCGGCAGGTGTCGTTCCTCGCCAAGAGCGAGTACTTCACCGGCAAGGGCATCAAGGGCTTCCTGGTGCGGCTGTTCTTCATCGCGTCCGGGCAGCTGCCGATCGACCGCGCGGGCGGCAAGGCCTCCGAGGCGTCGCTGAACACGGGCCTCCGGGTGCTGGCGCGCGGCGACCTGCTGGGCATCTACCCCGAGGGCACCCGGAGCCCCGACGCGAAGCTCTACCGCGGACGCACCGGCGTCGCACGGATGGTGCTCGAGGCGCATGTGCCGATCATCCCGGTCGCCATGATCGACACCGAGAAGGTCATGCCCATCGGCACGAAGCTGCCGAAGATCAGGCGGATTGGCATCGTCATCGGGGAGCCACTAGATTTCAGTAGGTTCGAGGGACTGGAATCAGACCGGTTCATCCTCCGCTCCGTGACCGACGAGATCATGTACGAGCTGCACCGCCTGGGAGGCCAGGAATACGCGGACGTCTATGCGACTTCGGTCAAGGAGAAACGCGTGCGACCGCGCGCCACCGCCAAATAGATACGGGAATCCAAACCAGTGGTAGATCCAACAGAGCAAATCGTCGAAGCGGATGAATCGGTGATCGCGGGTCTGGACTATTGGCGCACCCTCCCGGTGAAGCAGCAGCCGTCCTGGCCCGACCAGACCGCGGTCGAGGCCGTCTCGCGCGAGATCGCCACGCTGCCGCCGCTCGTCTTCGCGGGCGAGGTCGACAACCTGCGTTCCCGGCTCGCCACGGCGGCCCGGGGTGAGGCCTTCCTCCTGCAGGGCGGCGACTGCGCCGAGACCTTCGCGGGCGCCACGGCCGACCAGATCCGCGACCGGGTGAAGACCATCCTGCAGATGGCCGTCGTGCTCACCTACGGCGCCTCGATGCCCGTCATCAAGATGGGCCGGATGGCCGGGCAGTTCGCCAAGCCGCGCTCCAGCGACACCGAGACCCGCGACGGCATCACGCTGCCCGCCTACCGCGGCGACATCGTGAACGGCTACGACTTCACGCCCGAGTCGCGCACCGCGAACCCGAAGCGCCTGCTCGACGGCTACCACATGGCCGCCTCGACGCTGAACCTCATCCGCGCCTTCACGCAGGGCGGCTTCGCCGACCTGCGCCAGGTGCACATGTGGAACAAGGGCTTCACCTCGAACCCCGCCAACGTGCGCTACGAGCAGCTGGCCGGCGAGATCGACCGCGCCGTGAAGTTCATGGTCGCGTGCGGCGCCGACTTCGAGGCGCTGAAGCGCACCGAGTTCTACGTCAGCCACGAGGGTCTGCTGTTCGACTACGAGCGGCCTATGACGCGCATCGACTCGCGCACGGGCACGCCGTACAACACCTCGAGCCACTTCATCTGGATCGGGGAGCGCACGCGCGAGCTCGACGGCGCGCACGTCGACTTCCTGTCGCGGGTGCGCAACCCGATCGGCGTGAAGCTCGGCCCGACCACGACCGCCGACGACATGCTGCGCCTGATCGACAAGCTCGACCCCGAGCGCGAGCCCGGGCGGCTGACGTTCATCACGCGCATGGGCGCGGGCAAGATCCGGGATGCGCTGCCCCCGCTGCTCGAGGCGATCAAGTCGAGCGACGCGCTGCCGCTCTGGGTCACCGACCCCATGCACGGCAACGGACTGACGACGCCCAATGGCTACAAGACGCGTCGCTTCGACGACGTGGTCGACGAGGTCAAGGGCTTCTTCGAGGCGCACCGGGCGGCGGGGACGCACCCGGGCGGCATCCACGTCGAGCTCACCGGTGACGACGTCACCGAGTGCCTCGGCGGGTCGGAGCACATCGACGAGGCCACCCTCTCGACGCGCTACGAGTCGCTCTGCGACCCGCGCCTGAACCACATGCAGTCGCTCGAGCTCGCCTTCCTCGTGGCCGAGGAGCTCAAGGTCTCGAGCGCCGCCCGCGCCTGACGCCCAGGCCACCCGGCGACTTGCCGAAAAACGCCCTTCCGGAGCTCGGATAGGGCGTTTTTCGGCAACTCGCCTGGGGTGGGCCGCTAGAAGACGCTGAAGGAGACCGTGAGGGAGGAGCCTCGGGGGAGGCTCGTGCCCGGCGCCGGGTCGGTGGCGCTGATCTTGAAGGCGTCGGGGAGGGCGTCGGCCACCGCGTTGTAGCGCAGGTCGAAGCCGAGTTCGACGAGCTTCGGCTTGGCGTCGGCCCAGGACTGCCCCACGATGTCGGAGGGAACCGTGACCGGCTCGGGGCCGCGGGAGATGTCGAGGGTGATCGAGTCGCCCTGGTGCACGATGTCAGACGGCAGCACGGCGTTGTAGACCTGGCCGGCCGGCACCTCCTCGTTGAAGTCGGAGGAGCCCTCGACGCCCACGAGACCGACGGCCGACAGGGTCGCCTGCGCCTCCTCGAGCGTCTGGCCGATCACGCCGGGCACCGGGCCGAGCGAGACCACGAGGGTCACCGGCTGCTGCTCGCCGTACTCCGCGCCGAGCTGGTTGCCCGCCGCGTCGAGCGCCGCGAGCACGACGCCGGCCTCGACGTCGCCGTTGAACTGCGTCTGCGAGTCGGTGTTCGTGAAGCCCGCCTCCTCGACGGCGGAGCGCGCCTGATCCTCCGGGATACCGGTCAGGGTCGGCACGGGGAGCATCGCGGGCCCCGACGAGACGAGCACCGAGACGCCCGACCCGGTCTGCACGCTGGTGCCCGAGGCGGGGTCGGTGCCGATCACCGAGCCCGCAGGGACAGTGGGGCTGGTGGCCGGGGACTGGGAGGCCTCGAGGCCGAGACCCTGCAGGGTGGCGACCGCCGCATCCGGAGCCTGTGACGTGACGTCGGGCACGGTGAGCATCGCACCCGGGCCCGCGGCGAAGTACCACGCGCCGGTGCCGAGCCCGGCCGCGACGAACAGGATGAGCGCGAACACCCAGAGCCCCCGGCGCTTGCGCCGGCCCGTCTTGGTGGCCAACCGCTGCCGTGTCTCGGAGTGCGGCCCGCTGTCGTTCAGCGCGGCGAGCGAGCCGGGGGAGCCGGGCGACCCGGGCGGGATCGGACCGGTGGGCGGGATGAGCGGCGACCCGTAGGCCGTGGTCTCACCGGTCGCGCCCCCCACGGCGGCCATCTGGCCCGTACGGCGGCGCGACTCGAGCACCTGCGTCTGGGCGTGGTCGAGGTCGGCGTCGAAGGTCTCGGGCAGCACCACGGTGCGACCGGTCGCGTTCGTGACCGGACGTGCTCCGACGATCTCGCGCTCGGCCTCGCGCAGCCGCTCGAGCATCTCGCGCGCGTCGCTCGGCCGATCGTCGGGGCTCTTCGCGGTGGCCCAGAGCACGAGGTCGTCGAGCTGCTCGGGCACACCGGGCTGCGCGACGCTCGGCACGGGCATCGGGTCGTTCGCGTGCTGGAAGGCGATGGCCATCGGCCGCTCGCCCACGTAGGGCTGGGCGCCGACGAGCATCTCGTACATCATGATGCCGGCCGCGTAGATGTCGCTTCGGGCGTCGGCGGTGCCGCGCGTGAGCAGCTCGGGGGAGAGGTAGGCGATCGTGCCGAGCAGCGCCTGCCCGGTGGCCGTGTTGGCCGAGACGGCGCGGGCGAGGCCGAAGTCGCTGATCTTGATGCGGCCGTCGTCGGCCAGCAGCACGTTCTCGGGCTTGAGGTCGCGGTGCACGATGCCGGCCTTGTGGGCGGCGGCGAGGCCGCCGAGCACCGCGTCCATCACGTCGACGGTCTGCTCGGTGGTGAGCTTTCCGTAGTCTTTGAGAAGGTCGCGCAGGGTGACTCCGGGCAGGTACTCCATGACGAGGTACGCCATGTCGCTGTCCTGGCCCTGGTCGAAGACGTTCACGACGTTCGGGTGCGCGAGCCGGGCCGCCGAGCGGGCCTCCTGCACGAAGCGCTCCTTGAAGACCGCGTCGTCGGCGAGGTGGCCGTGCATGATCTTGATGGCCACCTGGCGCTCCAGGCGCAGGTCGGTGGCGAGGTAGACGGTCGCCATGCCGCCGCGCGCGATGCGCGAACGCACCGAGTAGCGGCCGTCGATGAGACGTCCGATCATCGGGTCGGGCGGGGCGCTTGTCACAGTTCCGAGTCTAGAGAGGGGGGCATCGCCCTGGCCGCATAGACACCGGGCGATCGGGCATCCGGATGCGCATTTTTATGCATTCGTGATGAGAGCCGATTGCGACCGGCGCCCCGGCGCGTGGCAATCTGTACTGGTGACTGATCTGCCCGCCACCGAGTGGCTGACCGTTCCCGACCTCGTCGACCTGCTCGGCCTCACGCCGAGCAAGGTGCGGCGCCTGATCGAGGACCACCACCTGGTGGCCACGCGCCGCGACGGCGTGCTCTCGGTGCCGGCGGAGTTCATCCGCGACGGCGAGCCGCTGACCGAGCTGCGCGGCACCATCATGGTGCTCGCCGACAACCGGTACAAGGACGACGAGATCCTCGAGTGGCTGCTGTCGCCGAACGAGCTGCTCGACGCCACGCCGATCGCCGCGCTGCGCGCCGGCCGCAAGGCCGAGGTGCGCCGCATCGCCCAGGCCCAGGACTTCTAGCGCGCATCCGGAGCCCGGGTCGCGCAAACGGCCCGTGCTGCGCCCACGAAGGGCCGTCTGCGCGACCCGGTCTAGGCCTGGCGGTTCACGAGGCGCTTCGCGAGGCTCGTGAGCTCGGCCTTGGCCGTGTCGCCTAGCGGGGCGCGGTCGAGCTCCTCGAGCGCGGTGCGGAGGCGGCGGGAGATCATGCCCTCCACCTCGGTGACGGCACCCGTGCCCACCATGGTCTGCTGCAGCATCCGGATCTGGCCCTCGTCGAGCTCGGGATCGCCGAGCAGCTCGTCGAAGAGCCGCCGCGACGAGGGGTCGAGCCGGGAGCGGGTGAGCGAGACGAGCACCGTGCGCTTGCCCTCGCGGAGGTCGTCGCCCGAGGGCTTGCCCGTGAGCTCGGCGTCGCCGAAGACGCCCAGCACGTCGTCGCGCAGCTGGAACGCGATGCCGAGCGGGAGCCCGAAGCGCCGCAGCGCATCCGTCTGCTCGGGCGAGCTGCCGCGCAGGGACGCCCCGATCACGAGCGGGGCCTCGACGCTGTACTTCGCCGACTTGTAGACGATCACCCGTTCGGCGCGCTCGAGCGACGCCTCGGGGTCGGTGGTCGCCCAGGCACGCTCCTCGAGCAGGTCGAGGTACTGGCCGAGCGTGACCTCGGTGCGCATGGTGTCGACCGCCTCGCGGGCGGCGAGATGGGTCTCGAGCGAGGGGGCGCCGAGCACGGCCCGGGCGATCAGCTCGTCGCTCCAGGCGAGCAGCAGGTCGCCGAGCAGGATGGCGCTGCCCTCGCCGAACGTGCGACGGTCGCCGCGCCAGCCGCCGTCGGCGTGCAGCGTCTCGAACCGCCGGTGCGCCGAGGGCATGCCGCGGCGCGTGTCGGAGTTGTCGATGATGTCGTCGTGCACCAGCGCGGCGGCGTGGAAGAGCTCGAGGCCGGCGCAGAGGTCGACCAGGGAGTCGAGCTCCTTCTCGCCCGGCACGGCCGAGGCGGTGGCGGCCGGCGACACCGCCCGCCAGCCCCAGTAGCAGAACAGGGCCCTGAACCTCTTGCCGCCGCTGAGAAGATCCCGCGAGAACCGGGAGAAGGGGGCGAGGTCGGGGGCCACACGACCGAGAATGGACTCGCGCGATGCGAGGAACTCCACGATCCGAGCATCGACGAGATTGACTAGGCGCGGGCTTTCCATCACTCGCCTAGCCTAGCTAGACCCCGCGCACTACAATCAGCAAGTATCACGCGTCGGTCCCGAGCCTGAGGTGAAATAGGATGCCGCTTTCGGAGCAAGAACAAAGACTCCTCGATGAGATGGAGCGCAGTCTCTACCACAACGACGCCGACTTCGTGTCGGCCGTCAGCGGGGCGCGAGGTCGACTCAACTACGGCGCGCTCGTGCTGGGGATCCTGGTCGGGATCCTGGGGCTCGGCGTCGTCATCGTCGGCGTGGTGCTGCACCAGCCGCTGATCGGTCTGGCCGGCTTCGTCGCCATGTTCGGCGGCGTGCTGCTCGCCCTGAGACGAACCTCCCGCGGTCCGGCCCCCAAGGCCCCGCTCGGCGGAACGCCCACGACGGGTCGCGGCGGCGCCACGGCCTCGTCGAAGTCCGGCTTCATGGATCGACTCAACGACCGCTGGGAGCGACGCGACGACGATCGCGGCGAGTAGGGCACTGCCCTCCCTTTTCCTCCCCTGAAGAAGACCGGCCCTCGGGCCGGTCTTTTTTTGTGCCCGGATGCCCGTCCCGGCCGCCCATCTCCCTCCATTCCCCTCCACCCCGAACTTCCGTGCATTGACGCGGAAGTTTTTGCGTATGAGCCCACATTGAGCCCGAATGTCGTAGGTATGTGGAAGGGAGTGGAGTAAAGTGGAGGTCAAGCCCACACAATCTGGCCGGAGAGAACGGGGAGGTAGATGTTCCTTGGCACCTACGAACCCAAGCTCGACGACAAAGGGCGCATCATCCTCCCGGCGAAGTTCCGGGACGAGCTGGCCGGGGGCATGGTCGTGACGCGCGGCCAGGAGAACTGCCTGTACGTGTTCTCCACCCGCGAGTTCGAGAACCTGCACGAGAAGATCCGGCAGGCGCCCGTCACCAGCAAGCAGGCCCGCGACTACCAGCGCGTGTTCCTCTCCGGGGCCAGCGCCGAGACGCCCGACAAGCAGCACCGGGTCACCATCCCGGCCCCGCTCCGCAGCTACGCCGGCCTCGACCGCGACCTCGTCGTCATCGGCGTCGGCTCGCGCGCCGAGATCTGGGACGCCACGGCCTGGGCCACCTACCTCGAGGCCCAGGAGGCCGCGTTCTCCGACACCGACGAGGAGGTGATCCCCGGCCTCTTCTGAGTCGTCGTCCCTGACTCCCAGCCGTTCATCGCCCTGGCGCACTTCCCCGGTGCCAGGTCGGACGCCCTGCCGCACTTCCCCGGTGGCAGGTCGGAACGGACGGGGATCAGGGACTGCGAAGCACCGGCCGCATCACCATGACCGACTACTCCGGCATCCACACCTCGGTTCTCCTCGAACGCTCCATCGAGCTCCTCGGCCCGGCCCTCGGCCGCCCCGGAGCCGTGCTCGTCGACTGCACCCTCGGGCTCGGCGGTCACTCCGAGGCCTTCCTCGAGGCCTTTCCCGAGCTGCACCTCGTCGGCCTCGACCGCGACCCGAACGCCCTCCGCCTGGCGGGGGAGCGGCTCGAGCGCTTCTCCGACCGCATCGACCTCGTGCACTGCGTCTACGACGAGATCGACGAGGCCCTCGAGGGCCTCGGCATCGACGAGGTCGACGGCGTACTGTTCGACCTCGGCGTCTCGTCGATGCAGCTCGACGAGGTCGAGCGCGGCTTCTCCTACTCCAAGGATGCGCCGCTCGACATGCGCATGGACGACACGGCGGCCTTCACCGCCGCCGAGATCGTCGCCACCTACTCCGAGGCCGACCTCCGCCGCATCTTCCGCGACTACGGCGAGGAGAAGCTCGCCGACCGCTACGCCCGGTTCATCGTGCGGGCCCGCGACGAGGCACCGATCCTGCGGTCGGGTCAGCTCGTCGACATCATCCAGGCGGCCACGCCGGCCAAGTTCTCGAACTCCGGCCACCCCGCCAAGCGCGTCTTCCAGGCCCTCCGCATCGAGGTCAACGCCGAGCTCTCGGTGCTCGAGCGGGCCCTGCCCAAAGCCATCGACGCCCTGGTCGTCGGCGGCCGCATCGTCGTGCTGGCCTTCCAGTCGCTGGAGGACCGCATCGTCAAGCGCGAGCTGACCAGGCGCGCCGCCTCGACCGCTCCCGCCGGCCTGCCGGTCGAGCTGCCCGAGCACCGGCCCGAGCTGAAGCTCCTGGTGCGCGGCGCCGAGCTCGCCGACGACGACGAGCGCGCCCGCAACCCCCGTTCCATCCCCGTCCGCCTCCGTGCAGCAGAACGAATCAGGAGGATCGCATGACGAACCTGGCCAGTGCATCCATGAGCCGCCCCCGTGCCGCCTTCGCCCAGGCGGTCGCGGTCGAGCCCGACTTCGACCTCGACCTGCCCGGCGTCGAGCACCCGATCGCGCCGCGGCGCATCCAGGTCGTGCCGACCCGCCAGCAGCGCCGGGCCCGCCCGAAGATCGCCTACGCGGCCGTGGTCGTCACCGGCGTGCTCGCCATCGTCGTCACCCAGCTGATGCTCTCGATCGGGCTCTCCGACGGCGCCTACGAGATCTCCTCGCTGCAGCAGCAGCAGAAGGAGCTCGACCGCACCAACCAGACACTGAGCGAGCAGTACGACTCGCTGTCGTCGCCGCAGAACCTCGCTGCCAGCGCCGAGGCGCTCGGCATGGTCGCCAACAGCGCTCCGGTCTACCTGCGGCTCTCCGACGGCGCCGTGCTCGGCTCGCCGGTCGCGGCCAGCGGAGCGACCGGGGCCATCACGGCCGGGCAGTCGCTCATCCCGAACGCCTCGCTGAACCCCGTGACGGGCACCGCGGCGACCCCGGCCGACGCCGCGGCCGCTGCGGCGGCCGGAGCAGCGGCGGATGCCGCCGCGACCGCCGACACGGCGAGCGCGCCTCCCGTGGCCGAGGCGCCCGCCGACGTACCGTGGACGGGTGCTCTTCCCTCCCCGACGACCCGCTGATCCCCGGCGCTCGTGAACACCGCCGCGAACCGCACCACCCGGCGTCGCGCCGCCGTCGCCGTCGTCGCCGTGATGGCCGTCGTGGCCGTCTTCGTGATCCGGTTGGTCAGCATCCAGATCGTGCAGGCCGACACGCTGAACGCCGAGTCGTTCGACAAGCTGTCGGCCGAGACCACCTCCTACGGCCTCCGCGGCGACATCGTCGACGAGGACGGCACGGTGCTGGCGACGACCGTGCTGCGCTACGACGTCACCGCCTCGCCGAAGTCGGTCACCGACTTCGAGCGCACGGGCGACGACGGCAAGACCGTCGACGTGACCGCGCTGCAGGCCGCCGGCGAGATCGCCGCGGTCATCGGCCAGACCCCCGAGCAGGTCTACGGCACGCTAACGGCCGACCCCTCCTCGAACCACGTGGTCGTCGTGACGGGCATCGACGTCGACGCCTTCCGCGCCATCCGCGACCTCGAGATCCCCTGGCTCTACTACGAGTCGAACCCCGTGCGCACCTACCCCAACGGAGCCGTCGCCGGCAGCGTGGTGGGCTTCATGGGCGAAGATCCCGACGCCGACCCGGGCGCCACCGAGACCGGCGACAGCGCCGGAACCGAGGACGAGGTCGGGCTCTCCGGCATCGAGCAGATGCAGAACCAGTGCCTCACCGGCACCGACGGCGTCGAGACCTACGAGCGGGGAGCCGACGGCGTCGCGATCCCCGGATCGAGCGAGACCGTGGTGAAGGCGCAGCAGGGCGGCACCGCGGTGCTCACGCTCGACAGCGACCTGCAGTGGTTCTCGCAGCAGGCGCTGCTGGCGCGCATCCAGGAGACCGGCGCCGCCTGGGGCACGGTGGTGGTGCAGGAGGTCAAGACCGGCAAGCTGCTCGCCGTCGCCGACTACCCGAGCGTCGACCCCAACGACATCGACGCCACCCCGGCCGACCAGCGCGGCTCCATCGCCTTCCAGTCGCCGTTCGAGCCCGGCTCGACCTTCAAGGCGCTGACGGCGGCCTCGGTGCTCGACGCGGGGCTCGCGAACGTGGGCACCCAGGTCGAGGCGCCGTTCATCTACACCGACCCGAACGGGGCGTCGACCCGCGACAGCGAGTTCCACGTCGACCCGCTGCGGCTCACCTTCGCCGGCGTCATGCAGGAGTCCTCGAACACCGGCACCGCGATGCTCGGCGAGCTGCTCTCCAGCCAGCAGCGCTACGACTACATCGAGAAGTTCCACATGACGAAGCCCAGCGAGGTCGGCTTCCCGGCCGAGTCGGGCGGCATCCTGGCGCCGTGGGACGAGTGGGACGACCAGACGAACCTCACCACCACCTTCGGTCAGGGCGTGTCGAACACCGCCATCCAGATCGCGAGCCTCTACCAGACCCTCGGCAACGGCGGCGTGCGCCTGCCCGTGCAGCTCCTCGACGGCTGCAAGGCCGAGGACGGCACGATGACGCAGGTTCCGGATGCGACGGGCGAGCAGATCGTGCCGAGCACCGTCTCGACCGACGTCGTGAACATGCTGGAGACCGTCGTCTCGGGCGGCTACGCCTCGAAGGAGCTGTCGATCCCGGGCTACCGGGTGGCCGCGAAGACCGGAACGGCGCAGATGAGCGACGGGTCGGGTGCCTACGGCGACAGCTACATCACCTCGGTCGCCGGCCTCGCTCCGGCGGAGGACCCGCAGTACGTCGTTTCGGTCACCATCGCGAAGCCCGTTACCATTGAGTCGGCCCTGGCTGCGGCGCCGGTCTTCCAGAAGATCATGTCGCAGGTGCTGAAGGAGAAGCGCGTGCTTCCCTCCACCGTTCCTTCGCCAGACCTGCCGACGACGTATTGAGCACCAAGGAGACCAGTGGCTGATCGGGGTTCTTCGGCGCTTCGACCCGAGCATCCGATCGAGCGGTCCCTGCCGCATCTCGTGGAGGAGTTCGGCCTCGAGCAGCGCGGCCTGCCCGTCTCCGAGGTCGTGTCGGGCATCACTCTGTCGTCGCACGACGTCGTTCCCGGCGACCTCTACGTGGGGCTCGCCGGCAAGCGGCACCACGGCGCCCGCTTCGCCGCGGCCGCGAAGGAGGCCGGGGCCGTCGCGATCCTGACCGACGACGAGGGCGCCCGCATCGCGGCCGACGCCGGCCTGCCGATCATCGTCACCCCCGAGCCGCGCCTCGCGCTCGGCGAGCTCGCGGCCTGGATCTACCGCACCCGCGAGGAGCCGCCGACGATGTTCGGCGTCACCGGCACCAACGGCAAGACGAGCGTGGCCTACCTGCTCGAGGCGATCCTGCGTCAGCTGGGCGTCGTCGCGGGCATCAGCACCACCGCCGAGCGGCGCATCGGCGACGAGGTCATCGTCTCCAAGCTCACGACCCCCGAGGCCACCGAGATCCACGCGATGCTGGCACGGATGCGCGAGGCCGACGTGCGCTCGGTCGTGCTCGAGGTCTCGGCGCAGGCCATCACCCAGCACCGCGTCGACGGCATCGTCTTCGACGTGGTCGGGTTCACCAACCTCACCCACGACCACCTCGACGACTACGAGACCATGGACGTCTACTACGCGGCGAAGCGGGAGCTGTTCCAGCCCGACCGCGCCCGCCGCGGCGTGGTGATGGTCGACGGCGACTGGGGCGGCCGGCTCGCCCAGGAGTCGCGTATCCCGATCACCACGATCGCCACCGACCCCGCCGCCGACGCGGAGTGGACGCTGACGATCGACGAGGAGCGACCCGAGCGCACCACCTTCACCCTGCGCGGCCCCGACCACCGCACGCTCACCACCTCGGTGCCGCTGCTCGGGTCGTACATGGCCGCCAACGCGGCCCTCGCCATCGTGATGCTGGTGGAGTCGGGCTTCGATCTCGACGCCATCGCGCACGCCCTGAACATCCCGCACGACGCCGAGGGCGCCGAGATCGACGACGACGGCTTCGTCGCCGGCATCGACGTGTACATCCCGGGCCGGGCCGAGAAGGTCTCCGGCGAGTCGGGCCCGATCGTCTACATCGACTACGGCCACAGCCCCGACGCCTTCACCTCGACGCTCGAGTCGATCCGCCGGGTCTCCGACGGACGCGTGATCATGCTCTTCGGCGCCGACGGCGACCGCGACCCCTCCAAGCGCGAGGAGATGGGCGCGATCGCGGCCCGGCTCTCCGACGCCGTGGTGGTCACCGACTTCCACCCCCGCTTCGAGGACCCGGCCTCCATCCGCGCCGCGCTGATCGCCGGCGCGCGGGCGGCCGTGCCCGATCGCGAGATCCACGAGGTGCCCGACCCGCGGGCCGCCTTCCGCACGGCGCTCTCCCTCGCGGGCGAGGGCGACGTCATCCTCTACGCCGGTCCCGGCCACGAGGACTACCACGAGGTCGCGGGGGAGCGCATCCCCTACTCCGCCCGCGACGACGCGCGCAGTGCGCTGCACGAACACGGATGGCTCTGACGACATGCTCGATCTCACACTGACCGAGATCGCGGAGGCGCTCCAGGGCGAACTCGTGATCACCGACGCGGCCGCCGACGCCGGGTACTCCCCGGCGACGGTGGTGAACGGCACCGTCGACACCGACTCCCGGCTGATCGGCGAGGGCGACGTGTTCGTCGCCAAGCGCGGTGAGTTCGACGACGGCCACCGCTTCGTCGGTGCGGCCGTCGAGTCGCGTGCCGCGCTCGTGGTGGTGGAGCACGCCTTCGCCGACTCCGAGCGTGAGGCCGGCCGGCAGCTGCCCGTCGCCCAGATCGTCGTCGACGACTCGGTGATCGCGCTGGGCCACTTCGCCACCGACGTCGTGCGGCGGGTACGGGCATCCGGAGACCTGAAGATCGTCGGCATCACGGGGTCGAACGGCAAGACGACCACCAAGAACCTGCTGCGCGCCGTGCTCGAGCGCGTCGGCGAGACCGTCGCGCCGCGCGACTCGTTCAACAACGAGGTGGGCGCGCCGCTGACCATGCTGAAGCTCACGCCGACCACCCGGTTCCTGGTGGCTGAGATGGGGGCGAGCGGCAAGGGCGAGATCACCCGGCTGATCCGCATGGCGAAGCCCGACGTCGGCGTGGTGCTCACGGTGGGCCTCGCGCACGCCGGGGAGTTCGGCGGCATCGAGACCACGCTCGCGACCAAGACCGAGATGGTGATCGACCTCGACGAGAGCGACGTCGCCGTGCTCAACCGCGACGACGCCCGCGTGGCCGGGATGGCCGGGAAGACTCGCGCCCGCGTGCTCTGGTTCGGCCTCGGCGACGACGCCGGGGTGCGCGCCACCGAGATCGAGGCGAGCGCCTCGGGCACGACCTTCACCCTGCACCTGCCCGACGGGCAGTCGCGCCCCGTGCGCTTCGCCGTGCTCGGCGAGCACCACGTGATGAACGCCCTCGCGGCGGCATCCGCGGCGCACGTGCTCGGCGTCGGCATCGACGACATCGTCGCCGCGCTGGAGACCGTGACCCGGGCCGAGCGCTGGCGCATGGAGGTGATGGGCGGCGGAGACCGCCCCACCGTCATCAACGACGCCTACAACGCGAGCCCCGACTCCATGGCGGCCGCGCTGAAGACCCTCGCCCAGATCGCCGCCCCCGGGCAGCGCACGGTCGCCGTGCTGGGCGAGATGAGCGAGCTCGGGCCGTACTCCGTCGAGGAGCACGACCGCATCGGGCGGATGGTCGTGCGGCTGAACATCGGCAAGCTCTTCGTCGTGGGCGAGGGCGCCCGCGCCATCCACCTCGCCGCCGAGCACGAGGGATCGTGGGGCGGGGAGGCCGTCTTCGCGGCCGACGCCGACGAGGCCTACGCGCTGATCGCCGCCGAGCTGCGGCCCGACGACCTGGTGCTGGTGAAGTCGTCGAACTCGGCGCGCCTGCGCTTCCTCGGCGACAAGATCGCGGAGGCGACGACATGATCACCCTTCTCGCCTCGGCCTCGATCTCGCTGGCGTTCTCGCTCTTCCTGACACCGGTGTTCATCCGGCTGTTCAAGCGCTTCGCGTGGGGCCAATTCATCAACGTCGACACCCCCGACGCCCACCACGTGAAACGCGGCACGCCCACCATGGGCGGCATCGTGATCATCCTCGCGGTGCTCTTCGGCTACTTCGTCTCGGCGCTGGCCACCCAGGAGGCGCCGACGATGTCGGGCCTCTTGGTGCTGTTCCTGATGACCGGGCTCGGCATCGTGGGCTTCCTCGACGACTTCCTCAAGGTGCACAAGGAACGCAGCCTCGGCCTCACCCCGTGGGCGAAGATCACCGGTCAGGTGATCGTCGGGGTGATCTTCGCGCTGCTCGCGATCCAGTTCCCGAACACGCAGGGCGAGACCCCGGCCTCGACGCAGATCTCCTTCATCCGCGACCTGCCGTTCGACTTCCTGTCGTGGGGTCTGATCCTCGGCACCATCGCCTTCGTCATCTGGATCTGCGTGATGGTGATCGCCACCTCGAACGGAGTGAACCTCACCGACGGCCTCGACGGCCTGGCGCCCGGGTCGAGCATCCTGGCCATCGGCTCGTTCATCGTGATCGGCTTCTGGCAGTTCAACCAGTCCTGCGCCAACGCCACGCTCGACCTCGACGTGCTCGACAAGTGCTACGACGTGCGCGACCCGCTCGACCTCGCGGTCGTGGCGGCGAGCATCGTCGGCGCCCTGATCGGCTTCCTCTGGTGGAACACCAACCCCGCCAAGATCTTCCTCGGCGACACCGGCTCGCTCGCCCTCGGCGGCGCGCTGGCGGCTCTCGCCATCCTGTCGCGCACCGAGCTGCTGCTCATCCTGATCGGCGGCATCTTCGTGATCGTGGCCGGCCAGGTCGCCGTGCAGCTGACCTACTTCAAGCTCACCAAGGGCAAGCGCATCTGGCGGGCGAGCCCGCTGCACCACCACTTCGAGATGAAGGGCTGGGCCGAGGTCACCATCGTGGTGCGCTTCTGGATCATCGCCGGCCTCTTCGTCGCCGGCGCCGTGGGGTCGTTCTACCTCGAGTGGCTGTCCCGATGAGTGCCGAGCGCCTCGAGGGGCTGACCAGCTGGCACGCCGACTGGAGCGGCCTGCGTGTCGCCGTGCTCGGCCTCGGCATGACCGGCTTCTCGGTGGCCGACACCCTCACCGAGCTCGGCTCCTCGGTGCTCGTCGTCGCCGCGAAGGCGTCGAAGGAGTACTCCGACCTCGTGCCCGTGATCGGCGCCCGGCTCGAGCTGGCCCCGACGGGCGAGATCCCGGATGCGCTCGTCGAGCACGAACCCGAGCTGGTCGTGGCGTCTCCCGGCTACCACCCCGACGACGCCCTGATCGCGTGGGCCGAGTCCCGCGGCATCCCGGTCTGGGGCGACGTCGAGCTGGCCTGGCGCCTGCGCGACAAGGTCGTGAACCCGCAGACGGGCCGTCCCGCCGACTGGATCGCCGTGACCGGCACCAACGGCAAGACCACCACCGTGCAGCTCACCGCCTCGATGCTGCTGGCCGCCGGGCACCGCGTCGCCCCGTGCGGCAACATCGGCATCCCGGTGCTCGACGCGATCCGCGACCCCGAGGGCTTCGACGTGCTCGTGGTGGAGCTCTCGAGCTACCAGCTGCACTCCACCTCGAGCATGTCGCCCTGGGCATCGGTCGTGCTGAACGTCGCCGACGACCACCTCGACTGGCACGGCTCGTTCGAGGCCTACGCCGCCGCCAAGGCGCGGGTCTACTCGAAGACCCAGGTGGCCTGCGTCTACAACAAGTCCGACGAGCTCACCATGCGCATGGTCGAGGAGGCCGAGGTCGTCGAGGGCGCCCGCGCCATCGGCTTCGGGCTCGGCGTGCCCGGCCCGAGCGACTTCGGCATCGTCGACGGCATCCTCTGCGACCGCGCCTTCCTCGAGGAGCGCCGCGACTCGGCCCTCGAGATCGCGACCGTCGACGAGCTCGCCCTCCGCGGACTCGGCGCGCCGCACACCGTCGCCGACGTGCTGGCGGCCGCGGCCCTGGCCCGTAGCTACGGCATCTCGGTCGAGGCCGTGCGTGCCGCCCTCGCCGGCTTCAGCCTCGACCGTCACCGCATCGAGCACGTGGTGAGCGCCGGGGGAGTGACCTGGGTCGACGACTCCAAGGCCACCAACCCGCACGCCGCCGCCGCCTCGATCAAGGCCTACGAGTCGGTGGTCTGGGTGGTCGGCGGGCTGCTGAAGGGCGTCGACATCGACCCGCTCGTGCAGTCGGCCGTAGGCGAGGGGGGCCAGGGGCGCCGCCGCGTGCGCGCCGCCGTGGTGATCGGCGTCGACCGCAGCGAGGTGCTCGCCTCCATCCGGCGACACGCGCCGGAGCTTCCGCTGTTCGAGGTCGATCACGCAGAGACTGAGGACGTGATGACCGCGGCGGTCGCCCTGGCGGCCGGTGCGGCTCTGCCCGGAGACGTCGTGCTGTTGGCCCCGGCCGCGGCATCGATGGACCAGTTCGCAGACTACGCCGACCGCGGTGACCGATTCGCGGAGGCTGTGCGCAAGCACGTGGGAGGTACAGACGGTGACCACGACGCCCTCCCGGAGCCTCCCGCGGCCCACTGACCGCACCCGTCTCGACGGCGGCCCCCGCTCGGCCCGCATCTCGCTCGGCCAGGTCTTCACCGCCGAGTCGGGCAACTACTTCCTGCTGCTCGGCACCACGCTGTTCCTGGTGCTGCTGGGCCTCGTGATGGTGCTCTCCTCGAGCTCGATCGACTCCTACGTCGGCCGCCAGGGCTTCTTCGGCGTGTTCTGGAAGCAGGGCATGTTCGCCCTGATCGGCATCCCGCTGATGCTCGTCATCTCGCGCCTGCCCATCCGCTTTTTCAAGCGCTGGGCATGGGTCGCGATCTTCGTCGCCGTGGGCGTTCAGCTGCTCGTGTTCACCCCGCTCGGCATCGAGGTCGGCGGCAACCTGAACTGGATCGGCGTCGGCAGCTTCAACTTCCAGCCCTCGGAGCTCGTGAAGCTCGCCCTGGTGATCTGGATGGGGTCGATCCTGACGAAGAAGGAGCCGCTGCTCGGGCAGCTCGGCCACGTCGTCATCCCCATCCTCCCGGTGGCGGGCGGCGCCATCCTGCTCGTGCTCCTCGGCGGCGACCTCGGCACCGTGATGATCATGGCCGGCCTCGTGTTCGGTGCGCTGTTCTACGCCGGCATCAAGCTCAGGATGCTCTTCCTCCCCGTCATCGCGGGAGCCCTCATCGCCGTGGTCGTCGCCTTCTCGAGCGAGAGCCGCACCACGCGCATCATGGCGTTCTTCACCGGCAGCGGAGCCGACTACGAGGGCACCGACTGGCAGGCCCAGCACGGCCTCTGGGCACTCGCGAGCGGCGGCGTCTTCGGCGTGGGTCTCGGCAACTCCCGCGCCAAGTGGTCGTGGCTGCCGGCCGCCGACAACGACTACATCTTCGCCATCATCGGCGAGGAGCTCGGGCTGATCGGCGCAGTCGTCGTGCTGCTGCTGTTCATCGCGCTGGCCGTCGCGTTCGTGCGCATCATCCGCTCGTCCACCGACATGTTCTCGCGGGTGGCCACCGGCGCCGTGATGGTGTGGCTGATCGGCCAGGCCTTCGTGAACATCGCCGTGGTGCTGGGTGTGCTGCCCGTGCTCGGCGTGCCACTGCCGCTGATCTCGTCGGGCGGGTCGGCGCTGCTCACCACGCTCGCCGCCATCGGCATCGTGCTGGCGATCGCGCGCGAGAACTCGCAGAACGAGCAGGCGGCCGCCCGATGACGACGTACCTCCTCGCCGGGGGCGGCACCGCGGGCCACGTGAACCCGCTGCTGGCCACGGCCGACGAACTGCGCCGTCGCGAGCCCGACGCGACCGTGCTCGTGCTCGGCACCGCCGAGGGCCTCGAGGCCCGGCTCGTGCCCGAGCGCGGCTACGAGCTGCTCACCATCCCGAAGCTCCCGTTCCCGCGCCGGCCGAACGGGGCCGCCCTGCGGTTCCCGGATGCCCTGCGCCGCACGATCGCCCAGGTCGCCGCGCTCATCCGCTCGCGCGGTGTCGACGCGGTGGTCGGCTTCGGCGGTTACGCCTCGGCGCCGGGGTACCTCGGAGCGCGCCGCGCCCGGGTGCCGTTCGTCATCCACGAGGGCAATGCCAAGCCGGGGCTCGCCAACGTGCTCGGCGCGCGCTTCAGCCCCTGGGTGGGCGTCAGCTTCGCCGCAACGCGCCTGCCGAACGCGACCTTGACCGGCATGCCGCTCCGGCGCGAGGTGACCGCCCTGGCCGACCCCGTCGCCCGCGACGCCGCGCGCGCGGAGGCGGCCGCGGCCTTCGGGCTCGACCCCGCCCGGCCGACGCTCCTGGTCACCGGCGGATCGCTCGGCGCCCGCCGCATCAACGCCACCGTCGTGGCCTCGGCACCCGCCCTGGTGGGAGCCGGCTGGAACGTGCTGCACATCGCGGGGAACCAGGCCGAGGTCGCCGACCCGGGCCTGCCCGGCTACACCTTCCTCAGCTACTGCGACCGCATGGACCTCGCACTGGCCGCCGCCGACCTCGCGGTGTCGCGGGCCGGCGGATCGACCGTCTCGGAGCTCGCCGTCGTCGGGGTCCCCTCGATCCTCGTGCCCTACGCCGTCGGCAACGGCGAGCAGCGCTTCAACGCGCTCGACCTCGTGAACGCGGGCGGGGCGACGATCGTGCCCGACGCGGAGTTCCTCCCGGCCCGGGTCGCGTCGGAACTGGTGCCGCTGCTCGGCGATCGTCCGCGCATCGACGCGATGGCGGCCGCCGCGCGCTCGGTCGGCATCCCCGACGCGGCCGAGCGGGTCGCCGACCTCGTCGCGCGCGCACGGGCTCGTGACGGGGGCGGGCGCCGGTGAGCGTAACGTTGTGTCGGATGTCCGGCAGCACCGAGCATCCGAGAACCCCGCCCCACCGAGCCCCGATCAGAAAGGGCATGAACCCGTGATCAAGCCCGACCTCAGCCTGACCATCCCCGAGACGCTCGGCGCCGTGCACTTCGTGGGCATCGGCGGCGCGGGCATGAGCGGCATCGCCCGGCTGTTCCAGGCCGCCGGCCTGACCGTCACCGGGTCCGACCGCAGCGACTCCAAGACCGCGGCCAAGCTGCGCGCGCTCGGCATCCCCGTGGCCGTCGGGCACGACGCGGCGAACGTGGGCGACGCGGACACCCTGGTCGTGACCAGCGCGCTCTGGCCCGACAACCCCGAGTACCTCGCCGCAAAGGAGCGCGGCCTCACCGTGCTGCACCGCTCGCAGGCGCTCGCCTGGCTGACCAACCGCAAGCGCCTCGTCGCCGTCGCGGGTGCGCACGGCAAGACCACCTCGACGGGCATGATCGTCACCGGCCTCCTCGGCCTCGACGCCGACCCGAGCTTCGTCAACGGCGGGGTCATCTCCGAGCTCGGCACCAGCTCGGCCTTCGGCGACGGCGAGCTGTTCGTCGTCGAGGCCGACGAGAGCGACGGCTCGTTCCTGCTCTACGACACGGCGGTCGCGCTGATCACCAACGTCGACCCCGACCACCTCGACCACTACGGCTCGGTTGAGGCCGTCGAGGACGCCTTCGTCACCTTCGCCGACGCCGCCTCCGAGCTCGTCGTCATCTCCTCCGACGACGCCGGCGCCCTGCGGGTGAAGGAGCGGCTCGCGCACCAGCGCGTGCTGAGCTTCGGCGAGGCCGCCGACGCCGACCTGCGGGTGCACTCCATCGAGACCGATGGGCCCGTGCGCTTCACCCTCGACTACGAGGGCGTCAGCTACCCGGCCGGCCTGCGGGTGCCCGGCCACCACAACGCCATCAACGCGGCCGGCGCGGTCGCGGTGCTGGTGGGTCTCGGCTTCGCTCCGGATGCGGCCATCGCCGCGGTGGGCGCGTTCGGCGGCACCGGCCGGCGGTTCGAGCTGCACGGCACCGTCGGCGGCGTCAGCGTCTACGACGACTACGCCCACCACCCGACCGAGGTCGACGCGGCGCTCACCGCCGCCCGCACCGTCGTGGGCGAGGGCCGGATCATCGCCGTGCACCAGCCGCACCTGTACAGCCGCACGAAGCTGATGGCGGGGGAGTTCGCCGAGACGCTCGAGCGCACCGCCGACTACACGATCGTGCTCGAGGTCTGCGGGGCCCGGGAGGACCCGATCCCCGGCGTCACCGGCGAGCTCGTCTCCTCGCGCTTCGACGACGCCTCGAAGGTCGCCTACGTCGACGACTGGCAGCGCGCCGCCGAGCACCTCGCCGCCGTCGCCCAGCCGGGCGACTTCGTCGTCACGCTCGGCTGCGGCGACGTCAACCTGATCGTGCCGCAGCTGCTGGAGCAGCTGGAGTCCCGCTCGGTCGCGGGCGTCGCCGGGGAGTGAAGCGGCCTCCGGGCATCACCCCGCCCCCTCCACCGCCGCCGTCGGCCGCCGAACCGCCGGCGGAGCGGCCGAAGCGGGCGCCGCGCGCGCCGCGGGCCACCCCGGCGGTGCGCCCCGCAGCGCCGTCGCGCTCCGCGGGCCCGTCGCGGGATCAGGACGCCACCCAGCCGATCGAGCCTCTCGACCGGGGCCGCCCGGTCGACCCCTCGCGGCCGGTCGATCTCACCGGAGCCCTCGGGCGCACCCGCAGTGTGACGCTGCCGGCGGAGAGCACCGCACCCCGGAAGCCCGACAGCCCGCCGGCCGCCGGGCGGAAGCGCACGGCCGGGCCCGACGCGAAGCGGGAGCTGCGCAAGGCCACGGCCGCCCGGCGTCGCTTCGAGCGCTCGGAGGCCCGCCGCTTCACGCAGCGCTCCCGGCGCCGGCGGATCACCTGGATGATCGTGGGCGGCACCCTCGCCGGTCTCGTGCTCGTGGTGCTGCTGACGGCCTACTCGCCGCTGCTCGCCGTGCGCCAGCTCGCCGTCGAGGGCACCACCCGGCTCGACCCCGCCACTGTGAGCTCGGCCCTCGACGACCAGCTCGGCAAGCCGCTCGCCCTGGTCGACTACGGCGCGATCGAGCGCGACCTCGCGGGCTTCCCCTACATCGAGTCGTACTCGGTGGAGGCCCGCCCGCCGGACACCCTCGCCGTGCGCATCGTCGAGCGCCGGCCCGTCGCCCTGCTGCAGACCGCCACCGGTTTCGACCTGATCGACGCGGCCGGCGTCGTCGTGCAGCAGTCGGGGGAGCGGATCCCCGGCTTCCCCGTGCTCGACCTCACCGGCACCGAGATCGGAAGTCCCGGGTTCCAGGCGGCCGCCGCCGTGCTGATGTCGCTGCCCGACACCCTGCTCGCGCAGGTCGACCGGATCAGCGGCACCACACCCGACAGCGTGACGATGGTCTTCGCGGGAGCCGGGCAGCGGGTCGTCTGGGGAGACGCGGACGAGAGCGAGCTGAAGGCCCAGATCCTGCAGAAGCTGATCGCGACCCAGGACCCGTCGCTGCCGGTGGAGTACGACGTGTCGAGCCCGCAGAGCCCGGTCATCCGCTGAGACGCGGCCGCGTCAGCCGGATCCGCACGATCCGATCGCGACACGCGGTGGGATTCGCGGCCGTGGGGAGCATCCTCCCGTAGCGTCGTCGTAGGAAATACATACTCGGAATAACTTTAACTTTCAAGTCGAACTTTAAGGTTCCAGCGGAGGCCGGACGTGACTTCAAACCAGAACTACCTCGCCGTGATCAAGGTCGTCGGTATCGGCGGAGGCGGCGTCAACGCCGTGAACCGCATGATCGAGCTCGGTCTCCGCGGAGTCGAGTTCATCGCCATCAACACGGATGCGCAGGCGCTCCTGATGAGCGACGCCGACGTCAAGCTCGACGTCGGCCGCGAGATCACCCGTGGCCTCGGTGCCGGTGCCGACCCGGAGGTCGGCCGCCGTGCGGCGGAGGACCACGCGGAGGAGATCGAGGAAGCCCTCGCGGGCGCCGACATGGTCTTCGTAACCGCCGGCGAGGGCGGCGGCACGGGAACCGGCGGCGCGCCCGTCGTGGCCCGCATCGCCAAGTCGATCGGCGCGCTGACCATCGGTGTCGTCACGAAGCCCTTCGGCTTCGAGGGCAAGCGCCGCGCGGCCCAGGCCGAGGACGGAGTCGCCACGCTGAAGAACGAGGTCGACACCCTCATCGTCGTGCCGAACGACCGCCTGCTGGAGATCAGCGACCGCGGCATCAGCATGCTCGAGGCCTTCTCGACCGCCGACCAGGTGCTGCTCGCCGGTGTGCAGGGCATCACCGACCTGATCACCACCCCCGGCCTCATCAACCTCGACTTCGCCGACGTCAAGTCGGTCATGCAGGGCGCGGGCTCCGCACTCATGGGCATCGGCTCGTCGAGGGGAGCCGACCGCGCCATCAAGGCCGCCGAGCTCGCCGTGGCGTCGCCGCTGCTCGAGGCGTCGATCGACGGCGCGCACGGCGTGCTGCTGTCGATCCAGGGCGGGTCGAACCTCGGAATCTTCGAGATCAACGACGCCGCGAAGCTCGTGCAGGACGCGGTGCACCCCGAGGCGAACATCATCTTCGGTGCGGTCATCGACGACACCCTCGGCGACGAGGTGCGCGTCACCGTCATCGCCGCCGGCTTCGACGGCGGGGAGCCGAACGCCAACACCCCGGCGGTCGAGTCGCGCCGCGGCAGCTTCGTCGGCAACGCCGAGGAGGTCGACCCGTTCGGCCGAGGCGGCGGCGCGGCCGCGACCCTGCGCCGCGACCAGCGCGCCGAGCCCGCCGAGGAGGCGCCCGCCGCCGCCCCCGCTCCGGCGCAGCACTGGTCGACCCCGTCGGCCGACCTCGGCCTCACCGGTGCCGTGGCGCTCGACCCGGCCTCCGAGGACGACGACGCCGACCTGGACGTCCCGGATTTCCTCAAGTGACCGGCTTCCTCAAGTGACCGGGTTCCTCAAGTGACCGACGTCCTCCAGTAGTGACCGAGCCCACTCCCGCGGAGCGGGTCGAGCGCGTCGAATCCGAGATCTCGGAGGCGGCGCGCTCCGCCGGTCGTACCCGCGACGAGCTGACCCTCATCGCGGTCACGAAGTTCCACCCCGCCTCGCTCGTGCGCGAGCTGCACGCCGCCGGGCTCCGCGACTTCGGCGAGAACCGCCACCAGGAAGCGCGCGAGAAGGCCGTGGAGCTCGCCGACCTCGGACTCGCCTGGCACTTCGTCGGCCAGCTGCAGACCAAGAAGGCGCGCCAGGCCCGCGAGTACGCCACCGTGCTGCACTCGCTCGACCGCGAGGCGCTCGTCGACGCCCTGGCCGTGCCCGCCGAGGGCGGCGGGCCACTGGACGCGTTCCTCCAGGTCAATCTCACCGACGACCCCGAGCGCGGGGGAGTGCGGCCCGACGAGGCGGAGGCCCTCGCCGAGCGGGTGGCCCGGGCATCCGGTCTTCGCCTTCTCGGCGTGATGGCGGTCGCCCCCCTCGACGAGGAGCCGCGCGCCGCCTTCGCCCGGCTCCGGGCCGTCGGCGACCGGGTGCGCACGGTCGTGCCCGAGGCGCGCTGGATGTCGGCCGGCATGTCGAACGACTTCGCCGAGGCGATCGCCGAGGGCGCGACACACCTGCGGATCGGGACGGCAATCACCGGAAATCGCCCGCCCCGCGATTAATCTCGGGGGTAGGAAGAACACGCACCCAACCGGAGGTTCCGATGGCCAACCCGCTCCGCAAGACCATGGTCTACCTGGGACTCGCCGACGAGGAGCTCGACTACGAGACTCCCGCCGCCGAGCCGCAGCGACAGGCGCCCGTCGCGCCCGTGCCGCATCCTCAGGCAGCTCCCAGCCAGGCCCCCGCGCCCCAGGCCACCCGTGCGCCGGTGACCCCCCTCCGCAAGACCTCGCACACCACTCAGACGAAGAATGTGGCTCCTGCTGAAATGAACGAAATCCTCACCGTGCACCCCAAGCAGTACAAGGATGCCCAGGTCATCGCCGAGAACTTCCGCGAGGGCATCCCGGTCATCATGAACCTCTCGCAGATGACGGATGCCGATGCGCGCCGTCTGATCGACTTCGCCGGCGGCCTCTCGCAGGGCCTCTACGGCAAGATCGAGCGCGTCACCAGCAAGGTCTTCCTGCTCTCCCCGTCGCACGTCTCGGTCTCCGGAGACGCCGGTGGCGAGGCCCGTGCGGAGTCGTCCTTCTTCGTCCAGTCATAATTGCTGAGTGGGTTCACTCGTAGCGATCATCGCGACCGTCGTCTATTTCGCGCTGCTGCTGTACTTCTTCCTGATGTGGGGTCGGTTCATCCTCGACCTCGTCCGGACGGTCCGCCGTGACTGGCGGCCGACCGGCGCGCTCCTGGTGGTGGCGGAGGTGGCCTACACGGTCACCGACCCGCCCATCCGGTTCTTCCGGCGCATCATCCCGCCGCTGCGCGTGGGCCCCGTTGCCCTCGACTTCGGCTGGAGCATCGTGATGCTCATCGTGATCATCGGCCTCTCGGTCGCGGGCTTCCTGCGCGCATCCTGAGGCTCGGCCATGTGCCCCGACCGGGGGCGCATGTAGTCTGAAAGCACTCGCACCGCCCCGATCGACCCGTTCATGGGACGTTCGTCAGGAATGTTGCTACGGTTAGCAACGCGTTATCACTGTCTGTCAGAGCAATAAAGGTGGAAGACCATGGCGTTAACTCCGGAAGATGTTGTTAACAAGAGATTTTCTCAGACCAAGTTCCGTGAAGGATACGACCAGGACGAGGTCGACGACTTCCTCGACGAGGTCGTGGTCGAGCTCCGTCGCCTGACGCAGGAGAACGAGGAGCTGAAGGCCCAGCTCGAGAGCGGCTCCGCTCCCGTCGCCGCGGCTCCGGCTCCGGCCGTTGCCGAGGAGACGCCGGCCCCCGCACCCGTCGCCGAGGTGCCCGCACCCGTCGCCGCGGCTCCGGCCGCCGTCTCCACGCCGGCTCCGGCTGCCGAGGTCGAGGACGACGCGGTCTCCACCACGAACCTGCTCCAGCTGGCGCGTCGTCTGCACGACGAGCACGTCAAGGAGGGTGCCGACAAGCGCGACGCCCTCATCGCCGAGGGTCACGCCACCGCCGCGCGCATCGTCGCCGAGGCCGAGACCAAGCAGCGCAACGAGCTCGCCCGTCTCAACCAGGAGAAGGCCGGCATCGAGCACCGCATCGACGAGCTGCGCACCTTCGAGAAGGACTACCGCGCCGGCCTCAAGGGCTACATCGAGGACCAGCTGAAAGACCTGACCTCCTCGAGCGTCGACAACGAGAAGACCCCGTCCTCCAGCTTCAGCGGCTTTGGCGGATAGTCAGACCCAGAAGGCTCGCCCCCGGGTACTGATCGTTCTGGCGGTCGTCGCAGCTGCGGCGATCGCCATCGATCAGTTCACGAAGTTCCTCGTGGTCTCGAACCTCGAACTGGGTGAGGTCGTCCCCGTCGTGGGCGACCTCATCCAGTTCCGTTTCGTGAAGAACTCGGGAGCCGCCTTCTCGATCGGCAACGCGTACACCTGGATCTTCTCGATCCTGGCGGCCGCCGTGACCGTGGTGATCGTCTGGTTCTCCCGGCGCATCCGCTCGATCGCCTGGGCCTGGGTGTTCGGACTGCTGCTCGGCGGCACGATCGGCAACCTGATCGACCGGCTCTTCCGGGAGCCCGGCTTCGGTGTGGGGCATGTCATCGACTTCCTCACCATCCCGCTGCTGCCGGCGATCTTCAACATCGCCGACGTCTGCATCACCGGCGCGATGGTGCTGTTCCTCATCCTGACCCTCCGGGGCGTGGGGCTCGACGGCACGCGCGGCGAGAAGCCGGTGGCGTCCGAGCCCGAAGCCGCGCCTGGTGCAGAGCCCGGAGTCCAGCCCGGGGCCGATCCGCTGGCCGAGCCGGAGAAGTCGTAGCGATGGAGTCGCGCACCCTCCCCGTGCCCGACGGACTCGACGGCACGCGGGTCGACGCCGGCATCGCGAAGCTGCTCGGCTTCTCGCGCACCTTCGCCGCCGAGGTCGTCGACGCCGGCGGCGTGAGCGTCGACGGTCGGCCCGTCGGCAAGAGCGACCGGCTGCGCCGCGACACCTGGCTCTCGGTCGAGTGGGCTCCCAAGGAGGAGCCGCGCATCGTGCCGGTGATCGTGCCCGAGCTCGACGTCGTGTACGACGACGACGACATCATCGTGGTCGACAAGCCCGTGGGCGTGGCCGCGCATCCGTCGGTCGGCTGGGACGGGCCGACCGTTCTCGGCGCCCTCGTCGGCGCCGGCTACCGCATCGCCACGAGCGGAGCGGCCGAGCGTGCGGGCATCGTGCACCGCCTCGACGCGGGCACCAGCGGCCTGATGGTCGTCGCGAAGAGCGAGGAGGCCTACACCTGGCTGAAGCGCCTCTTCCACGACCGCGAGGTCGACAAGATCTACCACGCGCTCGTGCAGGGCCACCCCGACCCCTTCGCCGGGACCATCGACGCGCCGATCGGCCGGCACCCGCGCTCCGACTGGAAGTTCGCGGTCACCGCCGACGGCAAGCACTCCATCACGCACTACGAGACGCTCGAGGCGTTCCGGGCGGCGACGCTGCTCGAGATCCATCTCGAGACCGGGCGCACCCATCAGATCCGGGTGCACATGGCCGCTCAGCGGCACCCGTGCGTCGGTGACTCGATGTACGGGGCCGACCCCGTGCTGTCCGCGCGGCTCGGGCTCGGTCGGCAGTGGCTGCACGCGATGCGGCTGGGCTTCGTGCATCCGCGCACCCGCGAGTACGTCTCGTTCGAGAGCCACTACCCGGCCGATCTGCAGCACGCGCTCGACGTCGTGCGGGGCGACTAGCGGGCCTCAGGGCAGCAGCACCACCAGTTTCGTGGCCGAGACGCCGCCGCGCAGGCGGTCGAGGGCGGGCTGGATGCTCGGCAGCCCGGTCCCCACCACCTCCGCCCGGGGCAGCACCCGGTGGCGGCCCTCGGCGAGGGCGGCGGGGAGGTGGTCGGTCCAGAGCATCCGGCCGACCTCGTTGTCGACGAGGGTGCTGCCCCAGACGAAGCGGGCCCGGACGCCGTGGCGAAGGCACCGCAGCTGCAGGGCGACGTTGCCGGCCACGAGCCGTGCGATCATCCCGACGCGGCGGCGGGAGAGGCCGGCGCGGCGGGGCTGGTCGTAGAACGACACCGACGGGCTGGTGAGGGCGACGCGTCTCGCGCCCGTCGCGGCGGCGATCGCGACGCACGGTTCGGCGGAGCCGGTCGCGATGGCGATCACACCGGCGACCGGCTGCCCGCCGACGGCCTCGACGACCTTCGCCACGACGTCGGGGTCGCGGTAGTCGATCGCCACAGCCGCTCCGAGTTCGAGCAGCAGCGCGTGGTTCGCGGGGGAGGCGGTCGTCACGACGCGGTAGCCGGCGGCGACCGCGAGCTGCACGGCGTTCAGGCCGACGCTCGTGGCGCCGCCCCAGACCACCACGGTCTCCCCGCGGGCGGGGGCGATCCCGCTGCGCTCGGCCACGCGGTCGGACCCGATTTGCGGATGCGCGAGGGCCAGGTGGTCGCTCTGGAACAGCGCGACGGCCGCCGTCGAGACCGCGAGGGGCAGGGCCACGACATCCTCGAAGGCCTTGCCGTCGGGGACGGGGGCGGTGAGCGCCTCCTCGAGCAGGAGGTGGTGCTGAAAGGCGCCCTCGCCGACGTGGTCGCGGCCCTTCTCGACGCCCAGCGCGTAGCCCACGACGCGGTCGCCCTTCGCGAACCGGGTCACCGTGGCGCCGACGGCGACGACCTCGCCGGCGACGTCCTCGCCGAGGACGGCGGGGGAGTCGAGCCAGCGGTACATCATCCGGCCGTTGGACTGGATGACCGCGTCGAGCGGGTTGACCGCGACGGCCCGGGCGCGCACGAGGAGCTGGGTCGGACCGGCGACCGGCACGGGGGACTCGCGCACGGTGAGGTCGGCGTAGGGGGCGTCGAGCCACGCGGCGGTGTTGGGGGACGTGCTGGCGGGCATCCGGATCTCCAGGGCTGGTCGGTTGTTCGTGGTTTGTGATGACATGACGTGCCATGACCATGATGACACGGAATGTCATAGAGTGGGAGCATGACTCGATGGGCTCCGGATGCGGCACTGCGACTCGAGGCGGCCGCGCTCGACCTCGTGGAGGAGCAGGGGTACGCGGCGACCACGGTGCCGCAGATCACCGCGCGGGCCGGGCTCACCACCCGCACCTTCTTCCGGCACTTCGCCGACAAACGGGACGTGTTCTTCCTGCGCGACCGCGAGTTCCCGCGGGTGATCGCGGCGGCGCTGGAGGGGGCGCCCGCGGGGGCCGACGCGGTCGAGGGGGTGCCCGCGGGGGCCGACGCGGTCGACGTGGTGCGGCAGGGGATCGCCCGTGCGGTGTCGCCGCTGGAGGGCTGGCGGGAGCCGATCCTGCGGCGCCGGGCGATCATCCGGGCCGAGGACCAGCTGCGGGAGCGCGAGCTGCTGAAGTCGGCGCACCTGGCCGACGCGATCGCGGGCGGGCTCGTCGAGCGCTCGGTGGCCCCGGAGCGGGCCCGGCTGGTGGCCTCGGTCGCCGTGCTCGTGTTCGAGCGGGCGCTCGACGCGTGGCTCGACTCGCCGCCGACCCGGCCCCTCGCGGCGTTCCTCGACGAGGGCTGGCGGGAACTCGACGAGGTGCTGCGTCATAAAGCGTAGGACCGGCACGGCGCTCTGACCGCGCTGCCTACAGTGGCACGACTCCGCAGCCGCGGAGCATCGCCCGAGCAGCTGGAGCCACCATGACCACCGATCCCCTCAAGTTCGCCTACTGGGTGCCGAACGTCAGCGGCGGGCTCGTCGTGTCGACCATCGAGCAGCGCACCTCGTGGGACTACGACTACAACGTCACGCTCGCGCAGACCGCCGAGCGCGTCGGCTTCGAGTACGCGCTCAGCCAGGTGCGCTACCTCTCGAGCTACGGCGCCGCCCAGCAGCACGAGTCGACGAGCATCAGCCTGGCGCTGCTGCTCGCGACCGAGAAGCTCAAGGTGATCGCCGCCGTGCACCCGGGCCTCTGGGAGCCAGCGGTGCTGGCGAAGTTCATCCTCACCGCCGACCACTTCTCGCACGGCCGGGCCGCGGTCAACGTCGTCAGCGGCTGGTTCAAGGACGAGT
This sequence comes from Herbiconiux sp. VKM Ac-1786, assembly GCF_015350805.1. Classification (GTDB taxonomy): domain Bacteria; phylum Actinomycetota; class Actinomycetes; order Actinomycetales; family Microbacteriaceae; genus Herbiconiux. The sequence continues at coordinate 398,729 of NZ_JADKSG010000002.1, forward strand.
ACACGAAGCTCGGACTGCCCTGGCTCGAGCACGACGAGCGCTACCGCCGTTCGGCCGAGTTCATCCAGGTGCTGCGGAAGCTCTGGACCGAGGAGAACGTCGAGTTCGCGGGGGACTTCTACCGCGTGAACGACTTCACCCTGCGACCGGGTCCGTTCCCGGTGGAGGGGCGCGAGCATCCGGAGATCTTCCAGGGCGGCAACTCGACGGCCGCCCGCTTCAACGGCGGGGCGCACGCCGACTGGTACTTCTCGAACGGGAAGGACTTCGACGGCTTCACCGAGCAGTACGACGAGGTGACGCGAATCGCGGCCGAGCACGGGCGCACGGTGCGGTTCGGCCTGAACGCGTTCACGATCATCCGTGACACCGAGGCCGAGGCGCGGGAGCAGCTGCGGGAGATCATCGCGAAGGCCGACAAGCCGTCGGTCGAGGGGTTCCGGGCGTCCGTGCAGCAGGCGGGCGCCTCGACGGCCGACAGGAAGGGGATGTGGGCCGACTCGTCGTTCGAGGACCTCGTGCAGTACAACGACGGCTTCCGCACCCAGCTGATCGGCGACGCCGAGCAGGTCGCGCGGCGCATCATCGCCTACAAGCAGCGCGGGGTCGACCTGTTCCTGCTCGGCTTCCTGCACTTCCAGGAGGAGCTCGAGCACTTCGGCACGACCGTCATCCCGATCGTGCGGGAGCTCGAGGCCGAGCTCGAGCGCACCGGCGAGCTGCGCCCCGCCACCGTCTGATTCCTCGTCGGAAGCCCGCGGCAACGGGCTCCCGGCGATCCACCGCCCGGTTCCCCGGGCGATCCAGCACACCGAACAAGGAGCATCATCGTGACCCTGACAGACCAGACGACCGACCCCTCGACCGACCGGTGGCGGGACGCAGCCCGCCCACAGACTAGCGCCGACTGGCTCGACCGCGCCGCGGATGTGTCGGACATCCTCGCCGCCGACGCCGTGGAGCGCGACCGTGCCGGGCTGGCGCCGCACCGGGAGGTGGCGCTGCTGAAGGCCTCCGGGCTCGTGACGCTGCTCGGGCCGGTCGAGCACGGCGGCGGCGGGCAGACGTGGGCGACCGCGTACAAGGTGATCCGCACGGTCGCCCGGGGCGACGGCTCGATCGGCCAGCTGCTCGGCTACCACTACCTCTGGGCGTGGGCGGCGCGGCTCGTCGCGACCGAGGAGCAGATCGCGGCCGTCGAGGAGCTGTACACCTCCCAGAACCTGCTGTTCGGGGGCGCGGTGAATCCGCGGGACTCGGATCTGAGCATCCGCTCGGAAGGGGACACCCTCGTGTTCTCGGGGCGCAAGTCGTTCTCGACGGGCGGGGTCGTCAGCGACCTGACCGTGCTCGAGGGCGTGCTCGAGGGCACGGACACGCACATCTTCGCGATCGTGCCGACCGATCAGCCGGGCATCGTGTTCGGGAACGACTGGGACAGCCTCGGGCAGCGGCTGACCGAGTCGGGGTCGGTCGAGATCCGGGACGTGCGGGTGGACTGGGCGGCGGCGGCGGGGTTCGTCGACCGGGTGTTCCAGCCGCTGACGTACAACACGCTGAACGTGCCGACGATCCAGCTGGTGTTCGCGAACTTCTACCTCGGCATCGCCCAGGGCGCGCTCGCCACCGCCGCGGCCTACACGCGGTCGACGACGCGCCCCTGGCCGTACGGCGGCGACGACAAGGCGCGGGCATCCGACGAGTGGTACCTGCTCGAGGGGTACGGGTCGCTTCAGTCGAAGCTCTGGGCCGACGAGGCGCTGATCGACGCGGTCGGCGAGGAGATCAGCGCGGTGCTGCACGCGCCGCGGGAGGAGCTCACCGAGCGGCGGCGCGGCGAGATCGCGGTGCGGATCGCGGCGGCGAAGGCCCGCATCTCGGACGACGGGCTCGAGACCGCGACCAAGGTCTACGAGCTGACCGGGGCGCGGGCCACGGCGAACTCGGTGGGGCTCGACATCTTCTGGCGCAACCTCCGCACGCACTCGCTGCACGACCCGGCGCCCTACAAGCGCCGCGAAGTGGGGCAGTACGTGCTGCTCAACGAGATCCCCGAGCCCACCTGGTACACCTGAGCGGGCCCGGGCCTGGGCTCGCGCTTCGGGTCGCGCAAAGGGCCCTTGGCGCGCAGTTGAAGGGCCCTTTGCGCGACCCCGGCGGTCAGTCCGCGGGGGCCGGGTCCAGGGCGGGGGCTGGGGCGGGGTGGGGGACCCCGCCCCAGCGCTGGGCCGTGCGGTGCTCGTGCAGGGCGCGCTCGGCGTGGAGCGCGGGGTAGATGCCGAGGAACACGGCCATCGGCGCGAGAAGGCGCACGTCGTGGATGCCGTGGGCCGCGTAGGTGCGCTGGAAGCGCTCGACGTAGTAGAAGTAGTCCCGCGGTGAGGAGTCGAGGCGGCGGGCCGACATGCCGACCGTCATCGCCGAGACGTAGCCGACCTTCAGGCCCTTCAGGGCGAGGTGCACGGCGAGGTCGAGGTCCTCGTGCATCAGGTCCTCGCGGTCGGCGCAGACGTCGCCGCGCACCGCCAGCCAGGCCTCTTTCGTGATGGCCATGTTCGTGCCGAAGAGGAAGACGTAGTCGCCGGCGAGCTTGACCTGCAGCTTCCGGAAGGTGTCGTCGGCGTGGTGTCCGAAGCGCCGCATCGGCATGTCGTAGTACTCGACCGGGCCGCTGGCGGCCACGAAGTCGCCGGTCGAGAAGGCGAGCTGCACCTGCTCCACCCAGTTCGGGGCGAGGGCGGTGTCGGCGTCGATGCGGCCGATGACGGTGCCGGTGGCGGCGTCGAAGCCGGCGTTCCGGGTGGGGGTGATGCCCTGCTCGGCGTCCTGCTCGATCAGGCGGATGTTCGCCGCCGGGAACGCCTGGATCATCGCCTCGACCGCCGCACGGGTGCCGTCGGTCGAGCGGTTGTCGACCACGACGATCTCGTGCGCGGGCACGGTCTGCTCGATGGCCGCGACGAGGCAGTGCCGGATGCCCGCCTCCTCGTTGTACGCCGGGATCACGATCGAGACCGACGGGAGCGCAGCGGCGGGGAGCGGGGCGAGGGTGTCGGTCACGTCGGATCCTTCGGGCTGGGGGCGGTCGGTGCCGTCAGTCTGGCAGAGCGGGGGCGCCGGGCGACAGGTGCAGATGAGGGTCGTGTCGCGGATGCGCGGGGACGGGCATCCGGAGCACTAGCGTGGGCGGGGTGAGCGGCACGGGCGACGGGACGACGGCGGGCGGGGCCGACCCGCGCGTGGCGCGGCTGACCACCGCCGAGAAGATCGCCCTGACCGCCGGCGCCGACGCGTGGACGACGGTGGGTGTCGAGCGGCTCGGCATCCCGCCGCTCAGACTCGGCGACGGACCACACGGGGTGCGGCGCCCGCGCGACGGCTCGGGGCTGTCGATGTTCGACTCGCATCCGGCGACGTGCTTCCCGACCGCGGCGGCCCTCGGCGCGAGCTGGGACGAGCCGCTCGTGCGCGAGGTCGGCGCGGCCCTCGGGCGGGAGGCCGCCGCGCACGGCATCGGCGTGCTGCTCGGGCCGGGCGTCAACCTCAAACGCACGCCGGTGGGCGGGCGGAACTTCGAGTACTTCTCCGAGGATCCGCTGGTCTCGGCGCGGCTCGGCGCCGCCTGGGTCGAGGGCGTGCAGGGCACGGGCGTGGGGGCGTCGGTGAAGCACCTCGCGGCGAACGACACCGAGCAGCGCCGGTACGGCATCGACGCGATCGTCGACGAGCGGGCGCTGCGGGAGCTGTACCTCGCGCCGTTCGAGCACATCGTGCGGTCGGCGCGGCCGGCGACCGTGATGGCGGCGTACAACCGGCTGAACGGGGAGCACTGCATCGAGTCGCGGTGGCTGCTGACGGGCGTGCTGCGCGGGGAGTGGGGCTTCGCGGGGGCGGTCGTGTCGGACTGGGGGGCGTCGTGGGACCGCACGCTCTCGGTGCCGGCGGGCACCGACCTGAGCATGCCCGGGGTGGGGCGGGGCGACGACGCCCTCGTGCGGCGGGCCTGGGCGACGGATGCGCGCCCGGCGCCGCGCGTGCGGGAGGCGCTCGACGCGGCGGTGGGGCGCGTGCTGCGGCTCGTCGACGCCCACGCGGGAGCCGCCGTCGGCGCGCCGGAGCCCGATCTCGAGGCGCATCACGCGCTGGCGCGGCGGGCCTCCGCCGCCGGGACGGTGCTGCTGCAGAACGACGGCGTGCTGCCGATCGCGGCGGGGGCGACGATCGCGGTGATCGGGGCGATGGCGGCCGAGCCGCGTTACCAGGGGGCGGGCAGCTCGCACGTGGTGCCCACCCGCCTCGACACGCTGCTCGGCTCGCTGCGCGAGGCGGTCGCCGGCGCGGGCTCCGGTGCGGGCGCCGGCGCGGCGGCCGGCGGGGGCGCGACGGTGCGCGAGGGCGGAGCGGCCGGCGGGGGCGTCGGCGGGCGTCGCGGGAGCGTGACGTTCGCGGCGGGGTACGACGGTGCGACGAACCGCGCGAGCGAGGCGCAGCTCGCCGAGGCGGGGCGGGTCGCCGCGGCGGCCGACGTGGCCGTCGTGGTGGTGGGGCTGCCCGAGACCTACGAGACCGAGGGCGTCGACCGCGAGCACCTGCGGCTGCCCGTCGACCACGACCGGCTCGTCGAGACGGTGCGCGCGGCGAACCCGCGCACGGTGGTGGTGCTGCAGAACGGTGCTCCGGTCGAGCTGCCGTGGCGGGCGGGTGTCGCGGCGATCGTCGAGGGCTACCTCGGCGGCCAGGCGGGCGGCAGCGCCCTCGCCGACGTGCTGCTCGGCGTCGCCGAGCCGGGCGGGCGCCTGGCGGAGACCTTCCCCGAGCGCTACCACGATCATCCGCTCGCCCACCTGCCGAACGGACCCGCGACGGTCGAGTACCGCGAGAGCGTGTACCTCGGCTACCGCTGGTTCGACACCGCCCAGGAGCACGTCGCCTTCTGCTTCGGCCACGGACTCTCGTACACGCGCTTCGCGTGGGGCGAGCCGACCGTCGAGCGCTCGGGCGACGCCGTGACGGTGCGGCTGACCGTGACGAACACGGGGGAGCGCGCCGGGTCGGAGGTCGTGCAGCTCTACCTGCACGACTCCTCGACCGAGACCTTCCGGCCCGAGCAGGAGCTGCGGGGCTTCGCGAAGACGACGCTCGCGCCCGGTGCGAGCGAGACCCTCTCGCTGACGCTCGGGCGTCGCGCCTTCTCGTGGTGGAGCCGCGAGGCCGCGGACCGGCGGCTCTCGCCGGGGCCGTTCGAGCTGCGGCTGGCCCGCTCGTCCCGCGACGTGGTGCACCGGCTGCCGGTCGAGCCGCCGGGCGAAGCCGCCGTCCCCGTGGCCGTCCCCGCGGTCGTCGCCGAACTCCCCGAGGTCTACCGGGCGCCGACGCGAGCCCTCGGCTTCCCCCGCGCCGACTTCGAGCGGATGCTCGGCCGCCCCCTCCCGCCGAACCGCACCGCCCCGCCCGGCCGCTTCACCCTCGACACCGCGCTCGGCGACATGCAGGGCACGCTCGCCGGGCGCCTGCTGCTGCGCGCGGTGCACTCGCAGGCGCTGCGCACGCTCGGCGCGCCGGACGCCCCCGGCGTGCACGCGGCCGCAGGGGACGTGGTGGCGCAGCTGACGTTCCGGATGCTGCCCACGGTCACCGACGGCCTGCTCGGGAGACGCCGGACGCTCGGGCTCCTCCGACTCGTGAACGCCCTCAGTCGCGCAGGTCGTCGGGCGCCTTGTCGCCGAAGGGCTGGGACTGGTCGGGCTCGAGGATCTCGGAGCTGAAGTCGCGCCAGTCGGGTCGCGCGTCGCCGGGCGCGCTCGCGGCGTCGGGTTCGTCGTCGTCGGCGTCGTCGGGCTCGTCGGCCCCGTCATCGGTGCGCTCGACGCCGTCGCCCGACGTGTCGGGGATGCCCTCCTCGAGGATCGCCCCCGTGGGGTCGGGCGAGTCGGGCACACCGGCGAACTCGATGCCGGTCTGGTCGGGGTCGCTGGGAAGGGACATGGTGTTCTCCGTTCGGTGGTGGTGCGGGTGGTGCGGGGTGCGCAGGGCGCTGGTGGGGTGGTGCGGGCGTGAGGCGGGGGCCGGTCGGCCGCGCGAGGCGGTCAGCGGGCGAAGGGCAGGGACGCCGCGAGCCGGCGACCGTAGTCGGAGACCGCGCGGCCCACGGCGAGCCGTTCGGCGTCGTAGCGGGCGAGCGCGCGCCCGAGTGGCAGCTCGTCGAGCAGCGCGCTGAGCGCGATCGCGTCGCCCGCCGCCTTGGCCGCGCCCATCGCCGTGTGCGGCCGAACCACGACGGCGGCGTCGCCGAGGAGCGCGACGCGCCCCTGCGTGAGCCGCGGCGGCCCGTAGTCGAAGATCGCCTGCAGGAAGGGGCGGGGCTCCGCGGCCACGGCGTCGGCGAAGGGCGGCGGGAGCTCGTGCGCCGCCGCCTGCACGAGCTCGTCGCGGAGCGGCGACGGCAGCTGTCCGGGAGCGAGCGACACGTCGGTGGCGGGGCGGCCGGTCGCGTCCATCAGGGCGGCGAGGGCATCCGGTGTCATCGGCCGGTACCAGACCCAGTTGTAGCGCCGGTCGCCCCGGGTGATCTCACCGGCCGGCCCGGGCACGAGGTAGCCGAGCATGTGCGCGCGGGGGCCGGTGAAGAAGCCGAAGCGCTCGAGCAGCACCGAGCCCGCCGCGGCCGGCAGCGCCGATTCGGGCACGAGTCCGCGCCAGGTGACGTAGCCGGCGGGGGAGTTCGCCGTGCGCCCGGGCGCGACGGCGTCGCGCGTCACAGAGGTCAGCCCGTCGGCGCCGATCACGAGGTCGAACGCCTCGCGCCGGTCGCCGTCGAGCTCGATCACCGCCTGCTGCTCGGTGCCGTGCACGCTGCGCACGCGGCTCGCGAGCCGGTACGAGTCGCTCGGCACGGCGGCGCGCAGCACCTCGTAGAGGTGGTCCCAGGAGAGCTGCGTCTGCGGCGTCGGATCGCGGTGCACGACCGTGCCCTCGCGGTTCAGGGTGATGCGCTCGTGGGCGACCACGCCGATCCGGCCGGCGTCGTCGCGGCCGATCAGGTGCAGCAGCTCGAACAGCTCCTGCTGCGCGACGAGGCCGGCGCCGCGGCGGGCGAGACCGTGCACGGAGCGCTCGAACACCGTGACGCGGTGGCCGGCCCGGCTGAGCAGGGCGGCGGCGAACAGGCCGCCGAGCGAGCCGCCGACCACCGCGATGTCGAGGCGCGGCGGCGCGCCCGGATGCCCACGGCCGCCGGTGCCTGCCGTCATCGCGGTCACTCCAGGCGGTCGGTGTCGCGGACGGTGCCGTGGTCGCGGGGGCCGTGGTGATCGGAGCCGTGGTGCTCGTGATGCTCGCCGCGCCGGCGGCCGCCGTAGCGGAGTCCGGCCTCGACGGCCTCCTCCTTGGTGCGGAACGGTCCGCTCACGTTGCGCGACTCCCCGGCCTCGCGGTTGTACCAGGAGCCGTCCTGGTGATAGGTCTCGACATCGTCCTGCGACATGGTTCCTCCTTCATCGGAGGCTCCTGTCTACCCCGCCCGACCGCCCGCGTCTTCCGACCGTCGTCGGAAGAGCGTGCACACCCGGCGCTCTGGACTTCCGGCCGCGCCCTCGGGATGATCGATGCATGGGCACCGCACGCACTCCCACCGGTCGCCGCGAAGCGCGCGGCGGGTCCGACGCCCTCGTGCTCGAGCGGGCGTTCCCGGATGCGGCCGACGCGGTCTGGGCTGCGATCACCGAGCCGGCCCGCCTCGAGCGCTGGATCGGCACCTGGTCGGGCGACCCGGCCTCGGGCACGGTCGAGTTCGCGATGACGGCCGAGGGCGAGGACGTGCCCGCCGAGCCCGTCACGGTCTCGGCGTGCGAGCCGCGCTCGCTCCTCGCCGTCAGCCTCGGCGAGGGCTGGCGCCTCGAGCTCGCGATCGAGACCGCCGGCCCGGGCACGGTGCTGACCTTCGCCCATTTCGTCGACGACGCGGAGGCGATGGCCGACGTCGGGCCCGGCTGGGAGTACTACCTCGACCGGCTCACCGTGGTGCTCGCGGGCGGCGACGTCGCGACGGTCGACTTCGCCGACTACCACCCGGGGCAGTGCGAGTACTACCGGGAGCTGTTCGGGGGCTGAGGCGTGCCGGGCCGCGCGCCCGGCTCAGTGCTTCGTGACGCGGTGCAGCCAGCCGGCGGCCGGGCGCTGCTGCTCGCCCTGCTGGGCGGCCATCACGACCAGCACGCCGGTGAGCACCGGGGTCACCCACTACAGTGCGCGCTGCTTCGTCTGCGCCGCCTTCAGCGCGGCCGACGCGTCGGGCGACGGCTCGGTGACGCCCTCGGTGCCCTCGCCGGCGTTCTCGCCCATCTTCGCGCCGAGGAGGCCGGAGTACAGGCTCGCGCCGGCGGCGACGAGGGTGATCGTCAGCTTGACGACGGTGTTCGTTCGCGCCTCGGGCTGCGCGGCGAGCCGGCCCTTGTTGCCGAGGATCAGCCCGGCGCCGCCGATGCCGTGGGCCACGATGGCGGTCAGCTGCACGGGCGCCCACTTCGCCCAGCCGAGCGAGGACAGGGAGAGCCGTCCGGTCGGTGGGGTTCTCGGGAGCACCAGCCTCGTCCGCTCCCGCCGGGCCGCGAGCGGCTTGACGCGGCTGTCCGCATGCCGCATCATCCCGTCTCGGCCCGACGGATGCCGGTGGATGGCCGCGGATGCCTGCGGATGTCGGCGGTGCCGGGTAGACAGAGGTCATGACCTCGACCGGTGACTCCGCCCCCCGACGTACGCGGTGGCTGTTCGCCGGGCAGCTGGGGCCGCTGTTCGACGACGGCGGGCCGATCATGATCGTCGAGGCGCGGTCGGTGTTCGGCCGCCGGCCGATGCACCGGGCCAAGGCCCACCTGCTGCTGTCGGCGATGCGGCATCGCGCCGCCGAACTGGGCGACCGGGTCGAGTACCACCGCGTCGAGCGCTACTCCGAGGTCGTCGAGGGGCGCGACGACCTCGAGGTGATCGACCCGACGAGCTGGGCCGCCCGCCGCTTCGTGCGCCGCCGCGGCATCGCGGTGCTGCCGAGCCGGGGCTTCGTCACCTCCGAGGACGACTTCGCCGCATGGGCGGCGACCCGGGCGGGCAAGCGGCTGCTGATGGAGGACTTCTACCGCACCGTGCGCGAGCGCACGGGTCTCCTGATGCGAGGCGACCAGCCCGAGGGCGGTCGCTTCAACTACGACCACGACAACCGCACCCCGCCGCCGAAGAACGCCGCCCGCCTTGGCCTCCCCGACCCCTGGTGGCCGGTCGAGGACGAGATCGACCGCGAGGTGCGCGCCGACCTCGACGCCTGGCAGCGCGACGGCCACGTCACCCTCGTCGGCGACGACGGGCCGCGCCGGTTCGCCGCCACGCACCACGAGGCCGAGCGGGCGCTGGCCGACTTCGTCGAGTCGCGGCTGAACGACTTCGGCCCCTTCGAGGACGCCATGCTGGACGGGGACTGGACGATGGCGCACTCCCTGCTCAGCGCGCCGATGAACCTGGGGCTCCTCGACCCGCTCCAGGTCGTCGAGACGGTGGTCGCCGAGTACCACGCGGGCAACGCCCCGCTCGCGAGCGTCGAGGGCTTCACCCGGCAGATCATCGGCTGGCGCGACTACGTCTGGCACCTGTACTGGCACCTGGGCGAGGGCTACCGCACCGGCAGCAACGCGCTCGGCGCCCACGAACCGCTGCCGGAGGCGTTCCGCCAGCTCGATCCGGCGGCCGTCGAGTCGAACTGCCTGCACGAGACCATCGACGGCATGCGCCGGCACGGCTGGGCGCACCACATCCAGCGGCTGATGGTGCTCGGCAACTGGGCGCTGCAGCACGGCTACGACCCCGTCGCCCTGAACGACTGGTTCGTCGACATGTTCGTCGACGGCACGCCGTGGGTGATGCCCGCCAACGTCATCGGCATGTCGCAGCACGCCGACGGCGGCATCGTCGCCACCAAGCCCTACGCCTCGGGCGGCGCGTACATCGCGAAGATGTCCGACTACTGCGGCAGCTGCGTCTTCGACCCGAAGGTGCGGCTCGGCGAGAACGCGTGCCCGTTCACCGCGGGGTACTGGGCGTTCCTCGACCGGGTCGAGCCGCGCATCCGCGGCAATCACCGCATGGCGCAGCCGCTCGCGGGGCTCCGGCGGCTGGCTGATCGCGACGCGGTGGTCGACCAGGAGCGGCACCGGGAGCGCTGGTGACCGGCGGTGCCGCGCCGGGAGAACGCTCACCCGGTAGCCTCGGCTCAGCGAGCGACGACGCCCGCGTCGAAGGAGACCGCCGATGACCTGGCCGACCGGTGAGATGCCCGTGCTGAGGATCAGCCCGGGTCGGGTCACGCCCGGGGTCGCCCCCGTGCCGCCCGAACGCCCGGGCGAGGTGCTCGTCGATGTCGCCTTCCTCGGCATCTGCGGCACCGACCTCGACCTCCTCGGGGGCGACAGCTACTTCATCCGGGAAGGGCTGGCCGCGTATCCGCTGATCTTCGGGCACGAGTTCACCGGCACCGTCGTCGCCGTGGCCGACGGCGTCGAGTCGGTGCTGCCGGGCGACCGGGTCGTCGGGCAGACCGTCGTCACCTGCGGGGCGTGCGGGCCGTGCCAGGCCGGGTTCCGCGACGGCTGCGAGCACCGCCAGGAGGTGGGGCTGGTGGGCCGGCAGGGGGCGGCGGCGCGGTACGTGTCGATGCCGTCCACGTCGGTGACGCGGCTGCCCGAGGGGGCCTCGCTCGCGGAGGCGGTGCTGATCGAGCCCGGGGTCACGGCGGTGAACGCGGTGGTCACCACGGGCATCCGCTTCGACGACCGCGTCGCGGTGCTCGGCACGGGCACCCTGGGCCTGCTCGCTCTGGCGGTCGCCCGGCGCATCACGCCGCACGTCGACGTGATCGGCTCGAGCGAGGCCGGGCTCGGGCTCGCGGTCGAACTGGGCGCCGAGCGGGCGCTCGGGGCGGATGCGGTGGTCGCCGATTCGTACACCGTCGCCATCGAGGCGGCCGGCCGGGCGAGCGGGGTGGCGATGCTCGGGCGCATCCTCCGCCCCGGCGGCCGCGCGGCGCTGGTCGGGGTGGTGACCGGCGGGGTGCCCGACTTCGACCCGGCGCCGATCACGATGAAGGGCCTCACCCTGCACGGCATCTTCCACGGCCTCGACCACTACGGGCGGATGGCGGAGCTGATCGCGACCGCGGGCTTCCCGGCGGCGCAGCTGATCGACCGGGTGCTGCCCTGGCACGAGGCCGAGGCGGCCTTCGCCGCGCTCACCGCGGGGGAGCGACGACGCCCCAAAGTGCTGCTCGACCTCACGACGATGCGCTGACCGCTCCGGCCGGGATCGGCCCGCACCGGAGTGGCCGGGCCGGGATCGGTCGGGAATCGAGAAGCCGTGCCGAGCGGTGCGCCGCTAGCGTGGGGGCATCGACGAGGAAGGGCGGTGCGCGATGAGCGCAGCACAGGGATCGGACGGCGGCTTCTCGGCCGAGGAGCGCGCGGCGATGAAGAGCCGGGCGGCCGAACTGAAGGCCGAGGCGCGAAGCGGCAAGGCCGCGGAGAAGGCCGCCGCCGACGCGGCAGCGGTCGAGGCGAAGATCGCCGAGATGCCCGAGTCCGATCGGGCCATGGCGACGCGGCTGCACGCCCTGGTCGCCGAGGCGGCACCGGAGCTGCAGCCGAAGCTGTACTACGGCCAGCCCGGCTGGGCGAAGGGCGGCAAGGTCGTCGTGTTCTTCCGCAGCGGGCTGATGGACAAGGCCCGCTACTCCACGCTCGGCTTCAGCGAGAACGCGGCCCTCGACGACGAGACCGGGTTCTGGCCCACCTCCTACGGCCTCGAGCGGCTCGACGACGACGCGCTGCCGCGCATCCGCGAGCTGATCGTGACGGCGGCGGCCTGACCCCGCGCGCCGCCCTGCTCTACCCTGGAGGCACCGGCGCAGGCTGCGGCGGCCAGAGGACGGGGGAGTCATGGCGCACCGCATCTTCCAGACACCGTTCGCGGCGGTCTATCCGCACTACCTGGCGAAAGCCGAGCGCAAGGGCCACACGAAGGCCGAGGTCGACGAGGTGATCCGCTGGCTGACGGGCTACGACCAGCACGGTCTCGACCGCGCCGTCGCCGAGCAGACCGACTTCGAGACCTTCTTCGCCGAGGCGCCGGCCCTGAACCCGAACGCCCCGCTCATCACGGGCCTGATCTGCGGCATCCGGGTCGAGGAGATCGATGATCCGCTGATGCAGCGGATCCGCTGGATGGACAAGCTGGTCGACGAGGTCGCCCGGGGCAAGAAGATGACCTCGATCCTGCGGGCCTGACCCCGTGACCGTTCCCGCGCCGCCGTTCCCCGGCACCGCACCCGCCCGGCGACCGCCCCCCGGGTGGCCGTTCTGGCTCGCGTTCGTGCTGATCATCCTGCCGGGCCTCGTCGTGCTGTCGGTGCTCGGAGCCGCCCAGGACACCGCCGCCGACCGGCTCGGCCAGGAGCGCGAGGTCGTCGGTCGCAGCGCGGTGCTCACGGGCACCCTCGTCGACGTCGAGACGAACTCGGGCCTGCCGACCAACACGGGGCTCTACGAGGTGACGATCCCGGATGCGCGGCCCGGCGCCACCGCGACCGCCACCGTGCGCGGCGACAGCCACTGGGGCTTCCCGCCCGACCCCGAGCACCCGGCCCGCCTCGATTTCCTCGTGGTGCTCGACGACGAGCCGTACGCGATCGAGCACGGCCCGGTCGGAACGGTCGACGAGGTGACCCCGGCCACCGTGGACGACGCGGAGAGCGCCGTCGCGACCACCCGCACCGCCTGGATCGTGGGGGTCGTGCTCTTCTGGGCGGCGTTCGTGGCGCTCCCCACCCTGGCGATCGTGTTCTCGCTGCGCCGCCGGCGGTTCCGGTCGACGGCGCGCCGCCTGCCGGCTCCGCGCCTCTGAGGTCTCGGCCGAACACCGGCCGGAGCGCTGGCGGGCCGGCGGCTCAGCGCGCCCAGCCGAGGTCGCGCAGCCAGGCGGCAGCCTCGTCGGGCCAGCGCGACGGCAGGCCCGACCCCTCCGCGAGCCCCAGCCCGTGCGACCCCGACGGGTGCACGTGCACGGCGTGCGGCACCCCGGCCGTGGCGAGCGCCCGGGCGAGGTCGTAGACCGGCCGCACGTCGACCGCCTCGTCGTCGGCGGTGTGCCAGACGAACACGGGCGGTGAATCGGGCGTGACCAGCAGCTCGAGCGAGGTGGCGCGCCGCAGCTCGTCGGAGGCGTCCTCGCCGAGCAGCACGTCCCGCGAGCCGCTGTGGCTCGGTGCCGTCATCGACACCACCGGGTAGCAGAGGATCGCGAGGTCGGCGACGCCCTCGGGCCGCCCGTCGGCGGGCGCGAGCGCCGCCAGGCCCGCCGCGTGGCCCCCGGCGCTGAAGCCGAGCACGCCGACCCGCTCGGCACCCGCCGCCCGCACCCGGGCGATCTCGGCCCGCACGGCCTCCAGCGGCCCCGGATGCCCGGTCAGCACCGGGTAGCGGAACACGCTCGACGCAACCCCCACGTCGCGCAGCCACTCGGCCACGGGCTCGCCCTCGTGGTCGGCGAGCATCCGGTAGCCGCCCCCGGGCAGCACGATGACATGGTTCTCAGACATCCGACCACGCTAGCCGACGGCACGGGCGGAGGCCGCGGGCCAGGGGGTCACGGCGCGTCCGCCGGTGTGCTTCAATGAATCCAGTCGGCGCTGACCCCTGTTCGAGGGTGACGCCGTGGGTGGACGTCGGTCATCGAAGGGGATGCACGGTGACAGCTTCGTGGGCGGGCGGCCCGGGCCGCGCGGGTCTGGTCGACTTCGTGCGCCGGGCGGGCCAGACGACCCGGCGGGCGATCGCCGAGCACACCGGGCTGTCCCGCAGCGTCGTGGCCCAGACCGTCTCCGAGCTGATCGAACGCGGTCTCCTCGTCGAGCGCAGTCCGGCCGCCGCGACCAGGCGAGGCCGGCCCACCGCGGTGCTCGAGCTCGCCCGCCAGCCCGGCGTCGCGCTGGCGTTCGACATCGGGCACCGGCACGTCACCGTCGCCGTCGCCGATCTGCGCGGCCGCATCGTGGCCGAGCCCCGGCTGGAGCTGCCGGTCGACGACGGGTCGGTTCCGACGATCCGGGCGCTCCGCCGGCTCACCGGCCACGCGCTCGCCCAGGCGGGGGCCGTCGTGGCCGACGTCGCCGCCCTGGGGGTGTCGTTCCCCTACCCGGTGCTGCGGGCGAGCGGAGTCGTGCGGGCGCCGGCTGCCCTCTCGGGCTGGCAGGGCGTGACCGCCGAGAGCGTGCGGCCGGCCGGTTACTCGGGGCCGATCGTCGCCGACAACGACGCCAACTTCGGGGCCTGGGGCGAGCGGATGCACGGCGGCACGGCCCTCGACGACATGCTCTACGTCAAGCTCGGCGACGGCATCGGCGCGGGGCTCGTGGTCGGGGGGCGGCTGCTCGCGGGTGCGCGCGGCACCGGAGGGGAGATGGGACACATCCAGGTCGAACCGGGCGGCCTGCTCTGCCGTTGCGGCGGGCACGGCTGCCTCGAGACCGTGGTGGCCGCGAGCCTGCCCGACGAGCACCTGGCAGGGCTCCGCGTCGGGCGTGCCGTCGCGCAGCTGGGCACCTTCGTCGACACCTCGGTCGTCGTGCTCGGCGGCCGTTTCGGCGCGGCCGGCGGGCCGCTCGTGGAGGGGGTGCGGGAGGCGATGGCGCGGTTCTCGCCTCCGGGGGAGTCGCGGGTCGAGGTGAGGGTCGCCGCGCTGGGGGCGCGGGCGGAGCTGGTGGGCATCGTCGACCGGGCGGTGTCGGCGGCCTGGGCATCCGGAAGCGCACTGCCGGGGGCGAGTGCGCATTCGTCCTGGGTCCGGACGAATTCACCGGCTTCACTGGAGCATCCGTTCAGCGATGAACGCGTGTCGTGAGGTCATGAAGGAGTGACAGTGCCCGCAGCCGGTCAGAGGTCCGCCGCCATCCGAGAATCCCGACGTCGGCCCTCGCGGCCCCGCTCAGGCCGTCAGACGCTGGCGGCCGCGCTCGTCACCGCTCTCTTCGGCGCCGGCCTGGTCGCCGGAGGCGGTGCCACCGCCCACGCCGCGGAGCCCGACCTCGCCCGCACGGGCACGACCACCGCCTCGGCCTCGCAGAACGACAAGGACGGGGACTTCCCCGCCTCGAACGCGACCGACGGCGACGACTCGACCCGCTGGGCGAGCGGCAACGGCCCCGACGAGGACACCACCTTCACCGCGAGCCTGACCAGCGACCTCGGCTCGGTGGCGACGGTCAGCGGCGTCTCGATCACCTGGGAGGCCGCCTTCGCGGCCGCCTACGACGTGCAGGTCGCGACCTCCGCGCCCGAGGACGAGGCGAGCTGGAGCACCGCCGCCTCGGAGACGGCGGGTGCCGGCGGCACGGAGGAGATCGTCTTCGACGCCCCCGCCCAGGCCCGCTACGTGCGGCTCGCGATGCTGAAGCGCACCGCCGCCACCTGGGAGGCGCCGGTGCTGCACTGGTACGGCTACTCCGTCTACACCTTCGCCGTGCACGGCACCGTGGCCGTGCCAACCGCCGGCTTCGACCGTCAGACCGTCGACGTCGCCGCCGGCTCCGACGCGGTGCTCGACGTCACGCTGAACAGCACCGCCGACACCGACCAGACCGTGCACGTCACGAGCACCGACGGCAGCGCCGTCGCGGGCACCGACTTCACCGCGGTCGACCAGGTCGTCACCGTGCCGGCCGGCGAGACCTCGGCGACCGTCACGATCCCGACCGTCTCGCAGGGGCCGCTGACGCCCGTGCGCACCTTCACGCTGCAGCTCTCCGACCCGTCGGACGGGATCACGCTCGGCGCGCGGGACACCGCCGTGGTGAGCATCCGCCCCACCGGCGAGCTGCCGAACGACGGCCCCCGCACGGTGCTGCAGGACTTCGAGTCGGGCGTGCCCGCCGGCTTCACCACCTGGTCGAGCACGGATGCACTGAAGCCCGTTCTGACGACGGCCGCCGATGACACCGTGCCCGGCGCCGCCGCGGGCAACGACGTGCTCGTCGCGACCGTGTCGGGCGAACCCACCGCCGCCGACTGGTTCGGCTTCACGAACGACACCGCGGCCACCGACTGGTCGGCCGCCGACGGCTTCGGCTTCTGGTTCCTCGGCACCGGCAGCGACCGCACCCTCGGCTACGAGGTGAAGTCGGACGGGAAGCTGTTCGACCGCACCGTCGTCGACGACAGCGTCGGCTGGCGCTGGATCGCCGTGCTGTTCACCGAGCTGCGCGTCAAGGGCTCGCCCGACGACCCGGCGCGCTTCGACCCCTCGGCCTCCACCGGCTTCGCCGTGACGCTGACCGGCCTCGGTGCCGGCAGCTGGGCGTTCGACGACGTGGCCCTGTTCGAGCGCGTCACCACGCTCGAGGACTTTCAAGGCGACGTGCCGCTCAGCACCTCCGCCGACCCCGTCGGCTTCTTCACCTGGGGATCCGACGAGGGGCTGACCAGCATGGAGGTGACCGCCCAGGAGCGCGGCGACGTGCCGGAGAACCGGGTGCTCTCGGGCGACTACCTGATCCCGTCCGGCGGCTACGCCGGTTTCAGCGACAACCTCGCCTCCTCCCAGGACTGGAGCAGCTACCGGGGCATCCGGTTCTGGTGGTACGCCTCCCAGGCCTCGAACCCGGCCTCGCCGACCGCCGGCGACGACATCAAGGTCGAGCTGAAGGACGGCGGGCCCGACGGCGAGCACTCCGAGCTCTGGACCGCGACCTTCAAGGACAACTGGGGCAGCTCGACGAGCCGCTGGAAGCTCGTGGAGCTGCCGCTCAGCGCCTTCTCGATCGGCTCGTACCAGCCGGGCAGCGCCGAGACGCAGAACGGGTCGCTCGACCTGACGAGCGCCTGGGGCTTCGCGGTCACCTTCACCCCCGGCAAGCCGACGAGCACCGGCTGGGCGGTCGACGACGTACAGCTCTACGGCACGCCCGAGCAGGCGGCGAACCTCACCGTCGGCACCTCGGAGGCCGTGTACCTGCTGAACCCGGGCGACACCGCCCAGGTCGGCGTGACCGTCTCGACCTCGAACGGCGAACCGCTCGACCAGGCCGTCGAGGTCGACTACGGCCCCGGTGCGGGCACCGCCGAGATCGGCACGCACGTCGCCGGATTCGGCGGCACCCTGGAGTTCCCGGCGGGCACCGCCTCGGGCGAGACCAGGAGCTTCGACGTGACCGCGCTGCCCGCCGGCGCCGCGGGCGACCAGGCCCGCTCGGTGCCGGTGGAGCTCGACGCCGACGGGGCCGAGCTGCCGGCGGACGCGCCCAAGGTCGTCGTGAACGCCTACGGTCTGCCCTACCTCGACGAGTCGCTGCCGACGGCGGCGCGGGTCGACGACCTGATGGGCCGGATGAGCCTGGCCGAGAAGGTCGGTCAGATGGCCCAGGCCGAGCGGCTCGGCCTGACCTCTCCCAGCCAGATCGCCGACCTCGGGCTCGGCTCGATCCTCTCGGGCGGCGGCTCGACCCCGGCCGAGAACACCCCGGAGGCCTGGGCCGACATGGTCGACGGCTTCCAGGCCGAGGCGCTGTCGACGGCGCTGCAGATCCCGCTGCTGTACGGCGCCGACGCCGTGCACGGGCACAGCAACGTGCTCGACGCGACGATCTTCCCGCACAACATCGGGCTCGGCGCGACCCGCGACCCGGCCCTCGTGCAGACCCTGGCCGAGGACACCGCGATCGAGACGAAGACCACCGGCGTCAACTGGGCCTTCGCCCCGTGCCTGTGCGTCACCCGCGACGAGCGCTGGGGCCGCAGCTACGAGTCGTTCGGGGAGGACCCGGCCCTCGTGACTGCATTCTCGGAGGCGGGCATCGTGGGCCTGCAGGGCGAGGACCCGACCGACAAGTCGGCCGCCGACGAGGTGCTCGCGACCGCGAAGCACTGGGTCGGTGACGGCGGCACGGAGTACGACGCCTCGAAGGCGGGCAACGGCTACCCGATCGACCAGGGCCTCACCGTGTCGCCCTCGCTCGAGGACTTCATGACGACCCACGTCGACCCCTACCTGCCGGCCATCGCCGCCGGGGTCGGCAGCATCATGCCGTCGTACTCGGGGGTCGACATCGCCGGGTCGGGCGACGTGCGGATGCACGAGAACACCGCTCTGAACACCACCCTCCTGAAGGGCGAGCTCGGTTTCGACGGCTTCCTCATCAGCGACTGGGAGGGCATCGACAAGCTGCCGGGCGGCACGTACGCCGAGAAGGTCGTGCGCTCGGTCAACTCAGGTCTCGACATGGCGATGGCACCGTACAACTTCGGCGCCTTCATCACGAGCGTGACCGACGCGGTGACCAACTCGCACACGATCGAGCAGAGCCGGGTCGACGACGCGGTGCGCCGCATCCTGACCCAGAAGTTCGAGCTGGGCCTGTTCGAGAACCCGTTCTCCGACCGCAGCGAGGCCGACGCCTTCGGCGGCGCCGACCACCGGGCCGATGCCCGTCGGGCGGCCGCCGAGTCGCAGGTGCTGCTGAAGAACGACGACGTGCTGCCGCTGGCGGCGGACGCCTCGCTCTACGTCGCCGGCTCGAACGCCGACGACCTGGGCAACCAGATGGGCGGCTGGACGATCTCCTGGCAGGGCGGCTCCGGCCCGACGGCCACGACCGGCACGAGCATCCTCGAGGGCATCCTCGAGGTGGCCCCGGATGCGGCGGTCACCTTCTCGGAGGACGCCTCGGCCCCGATGGCGGCCGGCCAGGTCGGCGTCGTGGTCGTGGGCGAGACGCCCTACGCCGAAGGGCAGGGCGACGTCGGCAACAACGGGCACAGCCTGTCGCTGACCGAGACCGACCGCACGAGCATCGACCGTGTCTGCGCGGCGATGGACTGCGTCGTGCTCGTCGTCGCGGGCCGCACCCAGCTCGTCACCGACCAGCTGGCGGAGATCGACGGCCTCGTGGCCTCGTTCCTCCCCGGCAGCGAGGGGGCTGGCGTCGCCGACACCCTGTTCGGCGAGGTGCCCTTCACCGGGCGGCTGCCGCTGAGCTGGCCGGCCAGCGCCGAACAGGTGCCGATCAACGTGGGCGACGACGACTACCAGCCGCTGTACGCCTACGGCTGGGGCGAGCGGACGGATGCGCCGCGGGAGCGTCTCGCCGCCCTCGCCGAGGCGCTGCCCGCCGACTCCGCCGCCCGGGCCGAGGTCGAGGCGCTCGTCGCCCGGCCGGTCTGGACCGACGCCGGAGCGGTGATCGACTCCGACGAGGCGCGGGCCGCGGTGGCCCAGGCCGCCGCGGACGCCGCTGCGACGCTGTCCGGCACCGCCGCCTTCAGCCAGGCCGATCCGGTCGTCTCGGTGGTGCGCGATCTCGCCCAGGCGGCGATCGTGGCCGACCGCGCGGTGACCGGCGACGCCTCGGCGGCCGTCACCGCCGACGCGGAGCACGTGCTGCTCGGCGGCGATCCCGTGGAGGCCGTGAGGCTGCTCGCCTCGGTGTTCGGGGTGACGGTCGTCGACCCGGGCCCGGGTGAGGAGCCGGGGGAGCCGGGCCCGCCGGGTGACCCCGGAGCCCCCGGGCCGGGTGCCGGCCCCGGCCAGGGCCAGGGCCCCGGCGCGGGCGGGGCCGGAGGCTCCGGCCCCGGCGGCGGACTGGCCGCCACCGGGAGCCAGGCGGCCGCGGTCGTGCTGGCCGCGCTGCTGGCGCTCGGTGCCGGAGCCGGTCTGCTGCTCGCCCGTCGTCGCCGGCGCCGCGCCTAGCGGACGTCGATCAGCACCTTGCCGACGGTGCCCTGCTCGACGGCGTCGTGCGCCTCCGCGGTGCGCTCGAGCGGGAAGCGGGTCAGCGGGAGCCCGTGCTCCTCGCCGACACCGAGGGCACCGTCGGACAGGGCGGCGGTGATGTCCTCCGCGGCGGCGGTCAGCGCATCCTGACCCACCGTGTACAGCAGCAGGAACTGATAGCGGGCGTTGATGGCGAAGTGGCCGCGCACGTCGAGGGTGATCTCGTCGCCGCCGTCGTTCGCGTAGACGGCGATGCTGCCGTGGTTCGCGAGCACCCGGGCGTTCAGCCCGGCGTTCCGGGCAGGGGAGACCTCGACCACGAGGTCGACGCCGTCGGGTGCCGCCTCACGGATGCGGTCGGCGGCGTCGTCGGTGCGGTAGTTCACGACGACGTCGGCTCCGGCCGCCCGGGCGAGCTCCGCCTTGGCGTCGGAGGAGATCGTCGTGATCACCGTCGCGCCCGCCCAGTGCGCGAGCTGGATCGCCGCGTGCCCCACGGCGCCCGCTCCTCCCGCCACCAGGACGGTGCGGCCGGAGAGGGATCCGGGCGACAGGCGTGCGGGGCCCGACTCGTGCACGGTGAGCGCCCGGTGGGCGGTCATCGCCGGCACGCCCATCGAGGCGCCGGCGTCGAAGGAGGCACCGGCGGGCAGGGGGACGACCCGCTCGACGGGCAGCACGGTGAACTCCTGGGCGGTTCCGCTCGGGCGCTGGTAGGCCGAGAGGAACGTCCAGACGCGGTCGCCCTCGGCGAAGGCGGTGACGCCGGGGCCGACGGCGTCCACGACACCCGCTCCGTCCTGGTTCGGGGTCTGCAGCTCGGCGACCGCCGCGCCGCCCCCGCTGCGGTTCTTCCAGTCGGTCGGGTTCACCGCCGACACCACGACCCGCACGCGCACCTCCCCGGGGCCGGGCTCGGGAACGGGGCGCTCCTCCAGGCGCAGGACGTCGGACGGGCCGGTCTCGGAGTACACGATCGATCTCATGCCACCATCCAACCCCTCGAGGGGGCGGGAGCATTCCCCGCTCAGGCGGCGCGCAGCACCCGTTCGGCCGACCGGGCGGCGCGACGCCCCATCCGGCGGAGCTCCTCCGGGTCGCGCCCCATCCGCGAGAGCTGGATCAGCGCCTGCGAGAGCGCGACGATCTGCGCCGCCGACAGCGCCAGCTCGCCCGGGTCGAGGGAACGCGGGGCCACCGCGCCGAGCGCCCGGGCGACCGCCGCCTCCATGGCATCGACGGTGCGGGAGCTGATGCCCGCGATCTCGCCGTCGGTGCCGAGTTCGGAGACGGTGTTGAGCATGAGGCAGCCGCGGCGGTCGGGATGCGCCAGGCAGTCGTCGACGATGGTGTCGAAGTAGGCGGCGACGGTCTCCTGCACCCCGGCGTGCGGCACGAGGAACACCGACTCCACGACGGCGGCCCGCCGGGCGCAGTAGCGGCGGTAGGCGGCGAGGAAGAGCTCCCGTTTGCTGCCGAAGGCCTGGTACAGGCTGCCGTTGGTGACCCCGGAGGCGGCCGAGACCTCGGTGAGTGACGCCGACCGGTAGCCGCGCACCCAGAAGACCTCGATCGCGGCATCGAGGAGCGCCGCCTCGTCGAAGGCCCGAGCCCGTCCCATGCGCCCACGCTACCGGACGCGCGGCCGGCCCTCGCGCCGTGCCACGATGGAGTGTGAGCGGGATGGATGTCGCGTGGCTGTCGGCCGACGCCGGGGCGGTCGAGTCGGCCATGGCCACCGAGCGCCGCACGTCCCGGCCGCGCTGGCTGCCGAGCCGGCGGCAGCTGCTGGTGCACGTCAACACCTGCCTGCTGATCTGGTACCTCGCGATCGTGCTTCTCACCGTCGGGGTGCGGGTCGACACGGCGCAGGACGGCACCGTGCGGGTCGCCGACGTCTGGACGCTCGCGGGGGCCGCGATCGTGCTGGCGATCTGGCTCGCCGGCACGGTGCTGCTGCGGCGCTGGGCCGCCCGCCCGCCGTCGGCCCGGGCCCGCCTCGCCGAGTGGCGCCGTACGCTGACCGCCCTGGCCAACGGCTTCGAGCCGCGCCCCTCCCAGGGTGCCGCGTTCGCCGCGCTGATCACGACCGGCGGGCGTCCGCTGTCGTCGGGCGGGCACGGCCGCGGGCCGGGCAGCTGGGTGCGCTCCTACCCGCGCTTCACCGCCCCCGGAGTGGAGTTCGGTGTGCTCACCGGCGGTGCCGGGAGGGCCGGCGACCGCTGGACCTACCTCGCGGTCACCCTGCCGGCGCCGCTGCCGCACCTCGTGCTCGACGCCACGGCGAACGACCGGCTGCTCGAGAGCGACCTGCCGACCGGGGTCGACCGCAGCCAGCTGATCCGGCTCGAGGGCGGCTTCGACGCCCACTTCCGCGTCTACTCGCCCGTCGAGTACCGCACCGGTGCCCTCTACGTGCTCACGCCCGACCTGATGGCCGCGCTGATCGACCACGCCTCGGCCTTCGACGTCGAGATCCTCGACGACCGGCTGGTGCTGTTCCGGCCCGGATCCACCGACTTCGACGAGCCGACGGCGTGGCAGGCCGTGGGCGCGCTGCTGTCCGAGGTCGTCCCGCGCGTGGTGCGGAAGGCGGAGCGGTACTACGACGAGCGGGTGCCCGGACAGGAGACGCCACGGCTGCTCGCGCGCCTCGAGGCCGAGCGCGAGCATCCGGAGCTGCCCTGGATCGAGCCGGTGCCCCGGATCGGACCCGACGGACGCCGGCTCGTCCTCCGCGACGGCTGGAGCGCCACGAAGGCCCTCGCGGGCACGATCGGCTGGTTCGCCCTGCTCGTGCTGCTCTACCCCGTGCCGGGCATCTTCGCCTTCGCCGGGTTCATGTCGATCATCGACGGGCGGTAGGGCGGATGCGGCGGGAGGCGGCGCCGCGCCCGGCACCCGCGCGCCCGGCGCCCCTGCGCGCGGTGCTGCTGCTGATCGCCCTGTTCGCCCTCGTGCTGGGCGTGGTGCAGCTCGTCGTCGGGGCCGCTCCCGGTGTGCCGGAGTGGGTGATCCCCGTCTTCACGCTGCTGTTCTGGACCTGGGCGGTCGCCGGCCTCGCCGCCTGGTGGCGGCGCCCCACCTCGTTCCTCGGGGCGCTGCTGCTGCTGGGGTCGCTGGCCATGTTCGCGGCCGGGGTCGGCAATCTCGGGCATCCGGTGCTCGAGGCCATCGCCGCGATGTTCGCCACCACCCTCCTCGCCGTGACGGTGCACCTGCTGCTCGCGTTCCCGTCGGGCCGGCTGCGCGGACGCGTGCCGGTCGTCACCGTCGTGCTGGGCTACGTCAACTCGATCGTGCTGCAGGCGCCGCTCTTCCTGCTGCCTCCCGACGAGGAGACGCTGCTCGGCGTCGTGTCCACGATGCAGAGCCTGCTCGGGCTCGTGGTCGTGGTCGCCGCGGCCGTGCTGCTCGTCGGCCGCCTGCGCACCGCCGACCCGCGCAACCGGCGGGTGCTGCTGCCGCTCGATCTCTACGGCATCCTCGCGGTGCTGCTCATCCCGGTCTCGGGCAGCCTGCTGCCGCTCCTCGGCGCCGACCCCGTCGGGGTGGTCGCCGCCCAGCTCGCGATCACGGGCGGCATCCCGATCGCGTTCCTGATCGGCGTGCTGGCCGGTGGATTCTCGCCGACGGTCGAGGCGGACGCCCTGAGCTCGTGGCTCGGGGTCGCCGGCTCCCCGCGCTCGGCGGTCGAGCAGGCGCTCGCCCGCTCGCTCGGCGACGACTCGCTGCGGGTCTCGTACTGGTCGGAGGCCCAGGGCGTCTTCGTCGACGCGTCAGGGGCCGAGCTCGAGGAGGCCCCGGGCGCCCGGCTCCGCGAGGAGGTGCGGGTGGAGTCCCGCCTCGTCGGAGCCATCGACTACGACGGACGCATGGTCGCCGACACCGAGGCCGTTCGCCGCGCCGGCCGGGTGCTCGCCTTGGCCCTGGACCGCGAGCGGCTCACCGCCGAGCTCTCGGCGAGCAACGCCGAGCTCGGGCTGTCGCGCGTGCGCCTGGTCGAGGCCGCCGACCGGGAGCGGTCGCGCATCGCCCGCGACCTGCACGACGGCCTGCAGGTGCAGCTGGTGCTGCTCGCCCTCGAGGCCCAGCAGCTGGCCCACGCCGACGGCACGACCGCCGCGACGGCCGCCGCGGCCACCGGGCTGCGACGGCGGATCGACGAGGCGGCGGCCGATCTGCGGCACCTCGTGCACGAGGTGCTGCCGTCGGGGCTGATCGAGCGCGGACTGACCGCGGCCGCCGAGGACCTGATCGACCGCCTCGACATCCCGGCGACCCTCGACAGCGACGTCGACGACGCCGCTCTGCCGGCCGCCACCGCCCGCACCGCCTACCTGATCGTGGCCGAGTCGCTGAGCAACGCCGTCAAGCACGCCGGAGCACGCTCGGTCGCGGTGCGCCTCCGGCAGCGCTCGGGCGTGCTCGAGATCACCGTCGGCGACAACGGGGCCGGGGGAGCGCGGATCGCCGAGGGCGGCGGACTCAAGGGCCTCGCCGACCGGGTCGACGCCCTCGGCGGCTCGTTCGAGCTGACCTCTGCGCCCGGAGCCGGCACGCGACTGAGAGCGGAGCTGCCGTGCGGGTCGTGATCGCCGAGGACGAGCTGCTCCTGCGGGAGGGACTGATCCACCTGCTCGAGGCCGACGGCATCGAGGTGCTCGCCGCGGTCGGCACCGCGGCCGAGCTGGAGGCCGAGGTCGCCCGCCTGGCGCCCGACCTCGTGATCACCGACATCCGGATGCCGCCGACGCACACCGACGAGGGTCTGCAGGCGGCCGTGCGCATCCGTCGTGCCCACCCGGGCACCGCGGTGGTGGTGCTCTCGCAGCACGTGCAGCGCCGCTACGCGGGCGAGCTGCTCGGGCCGGGGGAGGGCGGCGTCGGCTACCTGCTGAAGCAGCGGATCGCCGACGTGCGCACCTTCACCGCCGACCTCCGGCGGGTGCGGGCGGGCGGCACGGCGCTCGACCCCGAGGTGGTCGCCGTGCTGCTGACGCGGGCCGCCAAGGCGGGCGGCCCGGCCCGAGCGCTCACCCCGCGGCAGCTGGAGGTGCTCGGGCTGATGGCCGAGGGGCGCAGCAACGCGCACATCGCGGCGCGGCTCGGCACCTCCGAGAAGGCGGTCGTGCAGCACACCTCGAAGATCTACGACGCCTTCGGGCTGCCGGTCGACGCGGACGACCACCGGCGGGTGCTGGCGGTCATCCGCTTCCTCTCGGAGGCCGCCGCTCAGTAGGCCTGCTGGATCGCCGCGGCCACCGCGCCCACGTCGTCGTTGGCCTGGAAGACGCCCTGGAGGGTGGGCACGAAGCCCTGGTTCACCATGATCGTGAAGGCCAGATGCCGCCCGCCCGCGGTGTCCATGACGCCGCCGAGGGTCTTCGTGACGAGACGGTAGCGCCCGTTGAAGCTGTCGCCGGCGAGCAGCGTGCCCGTCTTGGCGAAGACCTCCCCGGCGGCCGGGCTGTCGGGCTGCACGTCGGAGAGCGAGCCGTCGACGCCGAGGATCGGCAGGGTCGCCTTCCAGCGCTCGGCGTCGGGACGGTCGGCCATGATCGTCTGAATGTCGACGGCGTTCCGGGGCGTGATGAAGTTGCCCTCGAGGCCCGATCCGTCGACGAGCGACGCGCCGAGGGTGTCGAGGCCGGCGTCGGCCCAGATCTCCTGCGCCTGCCCGAGCCCCTCCTCGCAGGTGGGATCGCCGGCCGCGGCCGCGAGCCGGCAGATCAGCGTCTGCGCCCCGCGGTTGTAGCTGATCTTCATCACGTAGGTCACCTCCTCGCCGAGCGGCAGCGACTCCAGCTCGGCCACCGACGGCAGCGCGGTCACGGCGTCCTCGGCCGGCAGCGACGCGTCGGGGTTGTCGGCGAGCGGGTCGGCCGTGACGGTCACCCCGGCGCGCCCGAGCGCCTCGATGAACGCGGTGCGGGCGAACGTGGCGGGATCGTCGAAGGCCCAGACCTTCAGCGCCGGATCGCTGCCGGCGGCGACCGTGCCCTGCATCACGATCGTGTGCGGGTCGCCGGGATCGAGTTCGGGGTCCTCCAGCTTCGCCGTCTCGCCGGCGGCCACCGTCGTGACCTCGTTCCGCACGGTCCAGGGTGCGACGGCCGGGGTCAGCGCGACCGTCGCGGGGTCGCCGGCGGCCGCTCCCGGCGTGACCAGGAGGTCGAGCAGGTTCTGGTTGACGATGATCGGGGTGATCGGCTGCCGGGCGAGCGTGCCCTGGAAGAGCCGGTCGTCGACGACGACGTCGCCCTGCACCGTCGTGATGCCCGAGGCCTTGACCTGCGTGGCGAGCTCGTCGAGCCCCGTCAGCGGATCCTCGGGGGTGAGCGTCGCACCGGGCAGCGGATTGGCGTCGTTGTGGTCGAGGTTCGCGTAGTCGACCGTGCCGTCGGCCTTCGTGCGCCCGCCGAGCGTGAGGTCGCCCTGGCCCACGAGCACGAGATCGCCGGTGAGGGTCCCCCCGGCGAGGGTGCCGTTCTGCTTCACCGGCGTGGTGACCGTGTGGTCGGGCCCCCACTTCACCCAGGCGGCACCGGCGCTGTAGGTCTTCACGAACGAGCCGGGCTCGGCCATCGTGTCGGCGTCGAGGTCGATCAGCACCTCGCCCGTGTCGATGTCCTGCACCGAGACGAGCCAGCGGCCCTGGGCGTACTGGGGCTGCTGCATCACCTCGAGGGCGGCGGCCGGCAGCCCGGGTACGGAGCCGTCGGCGCTCGGCGACGGCGCGGCCGGCCCGCCGACGCAGGCCGTCGTGACGGCCGCGGTGACGACGACCGCGAGTACGCCGGCCGCGCGCCGGGTCGCCCGGTTCATGCGCCCGCCCCGTTCGCGAGCACCGCGGCGAGCCGCCGGAAGGTCTGGTCGGCCGGGTGCACCTCGGGGATGTTCGACTCGTTCATGTACACGACGATGCTCGCTCCGCTCTCAGGATCGTGGAAGACCGCGGCCGTGAAGCCGAGACCTTCGCCGTTGTGGCCCCACCAGCCGCCGGTCTCGCCCATCCCGAGACCGTAGAGGTCGTAGGGCGGGCCCGTGACGAGCGGTCCGCCCTGCCGGCGCTCGGTCTGGGTCGCCGGGGCGACGAGCGTCCCGTCGCCAAGGGTGTCGGCCCAGGCCCGGCCGTCCTCGAGGGTCGAGAACATCGAGCCCGCCGCCTGCAGCACCGAGGAGTTCTCCTCCTGGGGCACCGGCACGCCGTCGTCGACGATGTAGCCCGTCGGGTGCGGTTCGGCCCAGGTCGTCGTGTCGACGATGAACTCGGTGCCCGTCTGCCCGAGGGGGTCCAGGATGCGCTCCTGAAGCACCTCGGCGTAGGGCTGCCCCGTGATCTTCTCGACGACGGCGCCGAGGAAGTTGATGTTCGCGTTGTTGTAGGCGCGCGTCGCCCCGGGAGCCGACAGGGCCGGCCGGCCGAGCGCGAACGCGTTCAGCTCGTCGAGCGTGAAGATGCGGGCCGGGTTCTCGACGAAGACGTCCTGGAAGGCCTCGTTCGTGTAGTCGGCGTTGCCGCTCGTCATGCCCGCCAGCTCGCGCAGCGTGATGGTGTCGCCGTTCGTGACGCCGTCGAGGTACTCGTCGATCGTGTCGTCGAGGCTCGCGCGGCCCTCGTCGACGAGCTGCAGCAGCAGGGTGACGGTGTACGACTTCGTGACGCTGCGGATGGGCCAGAGCATGTCGGTCGAGACGGGGAGCTTTTTCTCGACGTCGGCGAGCCCGGTCGCCGAGGTCCAGGAGCCCTCCCCGGGGATCCAGACGCCGACGGCCGCCCCCGGCACGGCGTACTCGGCCATCGTGTCGTCGACGACCTCCTGCAGCGCGCTCCGCAGCTCGGCGGGCAGCTCGCCCTCGGGGGCGGCCGGCCGGGTGGCGGCGGGCGCCGGGGTTCCGGAGGCGGTGCCGTCGGCCGTGCCGGGGGAGGCGGACGCGCATCCGGCCAGCAGCAGGGTCAGGGTCGTCGCCGCGACCAGCGACGCCCCGATCGATCGCGTCGTCATCGGCTCGTCTCCTGCCGTCGTCGGCTACCCGTGTGGCGCCCCCCACGGTCCCAGCCGGGCGGTGGAGCCCGCAATAGACCTGGGTCCCTCCCGCCCACCGGAAGCCGCGGAACGCGGTCCCCGAAGGGGGGAGACCCGCCGGGGTGCCGCACGGCCCTATCCTGTGACGAGTCGCGCAGGGGGCGCGCCGTCGTCGAAAGGCCCGTCATGCCCGAGTGGTACACCCTCGGCGTCGTCGCACTCGTGATCGTGGCGGTCGTCGTCGTGATCGTGCGGTTCCGCGTCAATCCCGTCATCGCGCTCGCGCTCGGCGCCGCGGCGATCGGTCTGCTCACCGGGCTCGGGCCCGTCGACACCGTCTCGACGATGACCCAGGGCTTCGGCGACGTGATGATGGAGGCGGGCATCCTGATCGGCTGGGGCGTGCTGATCGGCGCCATGCTGAACGAGCTCGGCGCCATCACCCGGCTGGTGGAGAGCCTGATGCGGGTGTTCGGCCGACGGGGCATCCCGTACGCGCTCGGGCTGTCGCTCGCGACCTACCTGCAGACCATCTTCGTCGACGTGCTGATCGTGATCGCGGCGCCCCTCGCCCGGCGCATCGCCCCGCGGCTCGGCCGGGTGGGCACCGGCATCGTCGGGGTCACCTTCGCCGTCGGGCTCGAGATGGGCATCGTGATGATGGTTCCGGGCTTCGCCGCGGTCGCCCTCGCCGGACTCCTCGGTGTGCCGCTCGGCGTGATGATGCTCGGCGGGTTCGCGGTGGTCGCGCCGACCGTGGTGCTGACCATCCTGCTGATGTCGCTGTTCTTCCGGCTGGGGTTCTGGAACCCCGAGCGGGACGAGCAGGTCGTGGTGCGCGACGACGACGAGGCGGTCGCCGCGGTCTCCACCGGGGGCACGGCGCAGGCTGTCGCGACCGGCCACGACCCGCTGCTCGTCAGCACAGAGACCGGGTCGGTGCGCACCCGCGTCGGCGGCGTGCCGCGGGGCCCGGCGGGCAACCGGCCCGTCGACCGCGAGGAGCGCGAGCAGCCGCTCGTGCTGCTGTTCGCCCCGATGCTCGTCGCTCTGCTGCTGATCGCCGCCCAGGCCGTGCTCTCGGTGGCCGAGGTCGAGGTGCCCGTGATGCAGTTCCTCGGCAGCCCCGTGATCGCGCTGCTGCTCGCCGTCATCGCGACCGGTGTGATCGGACGGGCGGCCGTCGGCACGAAGCGCATCGAGAAGGCGGTGGTGAAGGGCTTCCAGGACGGCGGGCAGATCTTCCTGCTCACCGGCATCGGCGGATCGCTCGCCGCCGTGATCGCGAAGGGCGACCTCGGCGCCGTGCTGCAGGGCTACTTCTCGGCCACCTCGTTCGCGCCGCTGCTGCTCGTCTGGGCGATGGCGGCCGTGCTGCACATCGCGGTCGGCTCGGTCACGCTGTCGGCCATCACCGCCGCAGGCATCATCGCGCCGGTGGCGGCGACCATGGGGCTTGACCCGCTGCTGATCGCGCTGGCCGCCGGCTCTGGGGCGCTGTTCTGCATCCACGTCACCTCGAACACGTTCTGGCTGCTGCAGACCTTCCTCGACCAGTCGGTGCGCGGCACCCTCAAGACGGTCACCGTGGGCGTCTCGCTCGCGTCGGTGATCGCGCTCGGGATGACCCTGCTGATCTCGCTCGTGCTGCCCTGAGCCGATGAGCAGACAGCGCGCGGGGGCGCGTTCCTACTTCGCCGTGCAGGCGGTCGCCGGTGCCGTCTGGTGGCTGACGGTGTTCACCGTGCCCTGGGTGCGGGACGCCACCCTGGGCGGGCTCGACCCGGTCGTCACGGCCGTGCTCGACGTGCCGCTGTTCGTCATCGCGTCGGCACTGGCGGCCGCCGGCCTGCGCCGGGCCGTCGTCGTGGCCGCGGCCTGGACGGTGCTCGTCGCGGTGGCCCTCGCGGGCTACGCGACGGTGACCGGGCTCGCCGGGTGGGGCGTGTTGGCGATGGTGCCCGCCGCGGCCGGCTCGGTGCTCGCCGCGTGCCTGCTGCTCGTCGGCCGCATCCCGACCGAGTGGCTCGTGCGCGGGCCGTTCGCCTTCCGGCCCGCACCGGTCAGGCCGGGTGCGGGTGCCGCGCGCAACGTGGTCACCACCTTCGGTCAGATCGTCCTGTTCTGGGGCGTCTGCCTGGTCGTCGTGCCGCTCGTGCTCGCCGCGCTCGAGGAGCGCTGGCGGGTGGCGCCGGCGCTGCCGGCAGCCGTCGTCGCGGTCGTCGTCGGCGCCGGCGTGGTGCTGCTCGTGCTCGCCAGCACCCTCGGCATCTGGTCGGCCGTCACGATGTCGACGCTCGGCGAGGGCACACCCCTTCCGAGCGCTTCGACCAACCGGCTCGTGATCGCCGGGCCCTACCGCTGGGTGCGGAACCCGATGGCGATCGCCGGCATCGCCCAGGGCGTCGCGGTCGGCCTCGTGCTCTCGTCGTGGCTCGTGGTCGTCTACGCCCTGGCGGGGTCGCTCGTCTGGAACTACGCCATCCGCCCCTTCGAGGAGGCCGACCTCCACGAGCGCTTCGGCGCCGACTTCGACCGCTACCGCCGCGCGGTGCGCTGCTGGCTACCGCGCGTGCCGCGGGAGCCAGGGCCACCGGCTAGGAGGAGCGGAGCGCCAGGTACTTCGCGATGAGCGACTTCGTCGAGGAGTCCTGCTCCTCGAGCGCCGCCTGGTCGCCGTCGACCGCGGGCGCGATATGCAGCGCGAGCTGCTTCCCGAGCTCGACGCCCCACTGGTCGAAGGAGTCGATGCCCCAGATGGTGCCCTCGGTGAACACGATGTGCTCGTAGAGCGCGATCAGCTGGCCCACGACGCTCGGTGTGAGCGCCGGCGCGAGGATCGACGTCGTCGGCCGGTTGCCGCTGAACACGCGGGCCGGGACGACCGCCTCGTCGGTGCCCTCGGCGCGCACCTCGTCGGCCGTCTTGCCGAAGGCGAGCGCCTTGGTCTGGGCGAAGAAGTTCGCGAGGAACAGCGCGTGCACGTCGGCACCGGGGGCCACCGCCGCACCGTCGCCGACCTGGTCGCGCAGCCCGTGCGCGGGGTTGGCCACGGCGATGAAGTCGGCCGGGATCAGCCGCGTGCCCTGGTGGATCAGCTGGTAGAACGCGTGCTGGCCGTTCGTGCCCGGCTCGCCCCAGAAGATCTCGCCGGTGTCGGTGGTGACGGGGGAGCCGTCCCAGCGCACGCTCTTGCCGTTGGACTCCATCGTGAGCTGCTGCAGGTAGGCCGGGAAGCGGTGCAGGTACTGCGCGTACGGCAGCACCGCGTGGCTCTGCGCGCCGAGGAAGTTGGAGTACCAGACGTTCAGCATGCCCATCAGCACGGGCACGTTCCGCTCGAGCGGCGTGGTGCGCATGTGCTCGTCGATGGCGTGGAAGCCGGCCAGGAAGTCGCGGAACCCGTCGGGCCCGATCGCGATCGCCACCGAGGTGCCGATGGCCGAGTCGACCGAGTAGCGGCCACCCACCCAGTCCCAGAAGCCGAAGGCGTTCTCGGGGTCGATGCCGAAGGCCGCGACCTTGTCGAGCGCGGTCGACACGGCCACGAAGTGCTTGGCCACGGCGCCCGTGCGGGCCTCGTCGCTGTCGTCGATGGCTCCGGATGCGCCGAGCCGCTCCCACAGCCACTGGCGGGCCAGGCGGGCGTTGGTCAGCGTCTCCAGCGTGCCGAAGGTCTTCGAAGCGACGATGAACAGCGTCGACTCGGGGTCGAGGTCGGCGGTCTTCTCGTAGATGTCGGAGGGGTCGATGTTCGAGACGAAGCGCACCTCGAGGCCCGCCTGCACGTACGGCTTCAGCGCCTCGTAGACCATCACGGGGCCGAGGTCGGAGCCGCCGATCCCGATGTTCACCACCGTCGCGATGCGCTTGCCGGTGACGCCGGTCCACTCGCCCGAGCGCACGCGGTCGGCGAAGGCGTAGACCTTGTCGAGCGTGCCGTGCACCTCGGCGTCGATGTCGGCGCCGTCGACCACGAAGCCCGCCGGCGGCTCGAGGCCCTCACCGTCGGGGGTCCCGCCATCCGGTCGCCGCAGGGCGGTGTGCAGCACGGCCCGGTTCTCGGTCACGTTGATGTGCTCGCCCGAGATCATGGCGCGGTAGCGCTCGGCGACCCCGGCGTCCTCGGCGAGCTGCAGCAGCTGGGCGAGGATGTCGTCGGTGAGCAGGTTCTTCGACAGGTCGACCGTCAGGTCGGCGGCCTGGAAGGTGTAGCGCTCGGCCCGGTCGGGCTCGGCGGCGAACCAGCCCCGCAGGTCGGGCTCGAAGCCGTCGGCCGTGCCGAGCAGGGCCTTCCACGCGTCGGTTGAGGTCGGGTCGAGGGGCGCCGATTCGGCCATGTTCTCTCCTGGGGATCGTCCGTCGCGCCGGCTACACCGGGACGCGCTTGCTCTCGAATCTACTGCCGGTGCGGGCACGCGCCCAGACGAAGAAGCCGATCAGGGTGAACACGCCGTAGAAGAGGTACATGAACGCCGAGGCGTAGTAGCCGGCGCTGATCAGCAGGGGCACGCCGACCACGTCGACCGCGACCCAGATCAGCCAGAACTCCGTCCAGCCCTTGGCCATGCCGTAGGTCGCGAGCAGCGAGCCGACGAACACCCAGGCGTCCGACCAGACCGGCTCGTACGACCCCAGTGCGGTGAGCACAGGGGTCAGCAGCGCCGTGCCGCCCACCAGTCCGACGGCGAGCAGGATGCGCGTGCGCCCGCTCGCCCAGCGGGGCACGACCGCGGCTCCCGACTCCCCGCGGGCCTTCCGCCACTGGTACCAGCCGTAGACCGACACGATGATGAACATCACCTGCCGCCCCGCCTGCCCGAGGAGGTTCACGGGGTTCGGCGTGCCGAACACGGCGCCGAGGAACACGGTGAACAGCAGCACGTTGCCGACGATGCCGACGGGCCAGGCCCAGACCCTCCGCCGCATGCCGCCGAGGGCGCTGGCGAGGCCGAACACGTTGCCCACCACCTCGCGCCACAGCACCGTCTGGTCACCGATGTGCAGCTGGGCGTCGAAGAGCCACTCGATCACATTCACGAGCCGTAGAACGGCGACGGATGCCCGGGCATTCCCGCACCGCGCGGCGAACTCGGCCCGCCCGCTACCCTGGGCACCAGACGCCGGGGCCGTGCCCGGCCGGCAGGGGGACCGGACGCATGATCACCGACGTACTGACCGTGCTGCTGGCCGTCGTGTCGGCGGTGCTCGTGGGCTTCGTGGCCAGGCGCATCCTGGACACCCCGGTCGGCTGGCCGCGCAGCATCGTCGTGGGCCTCATCGTCTTCGCCACCGGGCTGCCGTTCGCCTCCTGGCTCGTCGACCAGACGGGTCTCCTGACCGACGGGCGCACCGCCGACGTCCGCGTCGCCCTGACGGTGCTCGCCGTGGTGCTGCTGGCGGTCGCGTGGGTGTTCGCCCTCGGGGTGGGGGTGCTCGTTGCCCTCGAGGCGATCGTGCCGACCCGGCCGCTGCCGAATCCGATCGACACCGTGCGCGCGGCGATCCGCCGCCGCAAGCGCACCCGCCGCTACCTCGCGATCGTCGGCATCGCCACCCGGCACGGCGCCGGCTGGCTGTTTCACGGCCACTCCCGCGTGCAGCACGAGCTGACCACCAGCGAGCAGCGGGCTAGGGCGCTGGTCGCGACCATCAACGAGTCGGGCGTGACCTTCGTCAAGCTCGGCCAGGTGCTCTCGACCCGCCGCGACCTGGTGCCCGAGCCCTACCTCAGCGCCCTGGCCTCCCTGCAGTCGGGGGCGACCACCCTGCCGTGGGAGACGATCCGGCCGGTCATCGAGGAGGCCCTCGGCGCCGGGCTCGAGACCGTGTTCGCGTCGGTCGACCCCGAGCCGCTGGCCGCGGCATCCGTCGCCCAGGTGCACCGGGCCGTGCTGCTCGACGGCACCGCGGTGGTCGTCAAGGTGCAGCGGCCCGCCGCCCGGGCACAGGTGGAGGCCGACGTCGACATCATCGTGCGCCTCGCGCACCGCGCTGAGCAGCGCACCCAGGCCGGCCACGACCTGCGGCTGGAGTCGGTGGCCCGCGGCTTCACGGCGACCCTGCTCGACGAGCTCGACTACCGCATCGAGGCGACCAACGTCGAGATGATCCGCCGCACCCTCGAGCACGCGGCCGCCGACGACGGGCACGGGAACGGCGTCACGATCGCGGTGCCGCACGTCTATCCAGCGGCCTCGGGCGCGCGGGTGCTGACGATGGACCTGGTCGCGGGCGTGCCGCTCAGCGGCGCCGCCGACGAGCTGGCCACGCTCAGCACCGAGGCCAGGCAGGCCCTCGCGAACGGGCTGATGATGGCGGTGCTCGAGCAGATCCTCGTACACGGCGTCTTCCACGCCGACCTGCACCCGGGCAACGTCATCCTGACCCCCGACGGGGAGCTCGGGCTGATCGACTTCGGGGCCGTCGGCATCATCGAGCGCAGCCAGCGCAGCTACCTCACGGCGCTCATGCTCGCGGCCGTCAGCGAGGACGACATCGCCGCCACCGAGGCGCTGCTGCTGATCGTCGACGTGCCGGCCGACGCCGACCTCGACGCCCTGCGCCACGACGTGGGCGTCGTGATCACGACCGAGCGGTTCCGGCCGAAGGGCAGCCAGTCGATCTTCACCCGGCTGCTCGACGTGATCCGGCAGCACCACATCGCGCTGCCCGGCGACCTGGCGTCGGCGTTCCGCAGCTTCGCCACCCTCGAGGGCTGCCTGAAGGTGCTCGACCCCGGCTTCGACATGTTCGAGCAGGCGCTGCCGATGGTGCCGAAGCTGCTGCGCCGAGACCTGTCCGTGCACCGCACCGTCACCAGCGTGCAGGCGCAGGCCGCGGTCGGTGCCGCCCGGCTGCGCACCCTGCCGGGGCGGCTGGACGCGCTGCTCTCTGGCGTCGAGAACGGCACCTTCTCGCTCAAGCTCAAGGCGTTCAGCGACGACGCCGGTCAGGGCTTCGTGCAGTCGATCGCCTCCGAGCTGGTGGGCACGCTGATCGCCATCGCGGCGGTCGTGATCGCGCTCGTGCTGATCGTCACCGACGGCGGGCCGCTCGTCACCGACGGGCTGCGGCTGTTCGACCTGTTCGGCGCCTTCATCGGGTTCCTGGGGTTCCTGGGGCTCCTCCGGGTGGTGCGGCAGATCGTCATCCGACGGCGCCGCTGAGGTGGTCGCTCGCCGGCTGCGGTTCGCCGAACCAGCGCTCGAGCGCTCGTTCGAGCCCCTCCCCGTCATCGCCCGCCCACGCGACCCGGCCGTCGGGGCGCAGCAGCAGGGCGGGGGCGGGAAGGGCTGCCCGGTCGGGGGCCAGCGCCACGCGGTCGGCTCGGTCGGGCCAGCCCTCGAGCGGGAGGGTGCCCGTGCCGTCGAGCAGCAGTCCGCGCCCGGCGTGCGTGAGGTCGGAGAGGCGTCGGCCGTCGCCGAGGGGGAGGTCGCGCATCCGTCGCCCCACCAGGTCGAACGGGTCGTCGTCGCCCTCGGCCGGTTCGTCCCGGATGCCCAGCCCCGTGATGCGCCCGGCCAGCAGCCGGGCCACCGGCTCGAGCTGCAGCAGCTCGCCGAGCAGGTGCCGCACCGCCTGCGGGCCGGGCTCGGGGGAGAGCAGCTCGCTCTGCGCCCGCGTGAGCGTCAGCACCTGCTCGGCCACCGGGCGGCGCTCGGCCTCGTAGCCGTCGAGCAGCCCGGGCGGCGCCCAGCCGGCGACCTCGGCCGCGAGCCGCCAGCCGAGGGCGAAGGCGTCCTGCAGGCCGAGGTTCAGGCCCTGGCCTCCGAGGGGCGGATGCACGTGGGCGGCGTCGCCCGCCAGCAGCACCCGGCCCGCCCGGTAGCGCTCCGCGAGGCGCGTGGCGTCGGTGAAGCGGGTGAGCGAGCGCGTCGCACGAACCCCGAAGTCGGTGCCGGAGTAGGCGCGCAGCTGCGTGCGGAACTCCTCGAGCGTCGGCGGCACCGTGCGGTCCTCGGCGACCGAGGCGGCGGGCACGACCGCGCGGTGCAGCCCGTCGCCCGCGGGGCCGATGCCGAAGCCGCGATGGAGCACCCGCACCTCGGACGCGATGCGCGCGACCTCCTCGGGCGCGACCGAGCCGTCGAGCTCGATCTCGCCGAGCAGCCACTCGGTCGAGGCCGGCTCGCCCGGGAAGCCGATCCCCGCGAGCCGCCGCACCGTGCTGCGCCCGCCGTCGCAGCCGACCAGCCAGCGGGCTCGCAGCCGGTCCCCACCCGCGAGCAGCACGAGGACGCCGTCCGCATCCTGTTGGAAGGCTTCGAGCGCGGCGCCGCGGCGCAGTTGGGCGCCCAGCTCGGCCGCCCGCTCGGCGAGCAGCCGGTCGGTCGTGGGCTGCGGGATGCCCAGCACGTAGTCGTGGTCGGAGTCGAGTTCGACCGTCGCCCCCTCGAGCCCCGCGAGACCGCGGCCCGCGCCGGGGTAGCGCTGCCCGTGCGCCAGGAACCGGTCGAGCAGCCCGCGCAGCGCCAGCACCTCGACGCTCCGCGCGTGGAGCCCGAGCGAGCGCACCGCCGGGTTCGGCTGCGCCTCCCGCTCGAGCACCACCACGTCGACCCCGTGCAGCCGCAGTTCGCTGGCGAGCATGAGACCGGTGGGTCCGCCTCCGCTGATGACGACGTCGTGCATCCGACCCTCCTCCTGCCGCCCCGAGCCCCGGCGCGGGTGCCCGGTGTCGCTCGGGCGGCCCGCCATTGTGCCTGGTCAGGTGGGCCTTGCGGCAAGCCCCGTGCCCTCCGTTATCCTGGAGATGCGGGCGGACACGGGGCGGCCCGCCTGTCACGCGGCCGGCTTCAGCACCGGCTAGCTGAGCGCACGACCCGCCCCGCGGTTGCGGACGGGGCTCGACCGCGGCGCAAGGGGGTTGGCCGACGAGCCCGGTCGTCGCATGCTGGGCCCATGACCGATGACACCCCGTTCCAGAACCCCGCCCACGGCACCGACGACGACACGCAGCTCGACGAGATCGAGACGGCGGCGAGCGTCGACGAGGTCGCCGAGGAGGTGCGCGACTCCATCCGCCACGGCGAGGTGGAGGACGACGTCTCCGACGTCCTCGAGGAGCGCCTCGAGGAGGCGGGCGTGCACCTGCGCCCCGAGACCATCGACGACATCGCCGACGACATCGAGAACGACGTCTCCCACTGACCCGCCCCGCCCCGCCGCGACCTGCCGGCGCGGCCGCTGACCCCGCCGGGTCAGCGGGGGGCGTCGGCGCCGAAGGCGACGCCGAGGGCGAAGAGGGTCGAGACGCCGTAGTGCTCCATGGCCGCGGCGACGCGGCGGCGGCCCGTGCGGGGGTTGATGCCGAGCCGGCGCGAGGCCGTCTCGAGCGTGACGCCCTGGCGCATCAGCACCAGGAGGGGCGCCCAGGGCACGTCCGCCGGCTCGGCCGGGGTGGCGCGCTGCCAGAGCAGCTCGAAGTACTGCTCTGCCATCCCCGCGAGCGCCGCGTTGCGGACACCGAGCACGCTCGTCGGCCGGCCCTCGCCCCACTCGAACGGCAGGGCGAGCTGGTCGCCGTCGACCCAGAACCAGCTGGGCGGCGAGTCGAGCAGCCGGTACTCCACGCCGACCTTGCGGTAGGCGACCATCCGCTGCTGGGCGAGCGGGTCGTCCCCGGCCCAGGTCGGCATGATCACCCGCACCCGGTCCTTGCCCGCCATCGCCCGGCCGAAGCGGGCCGCGCGCTCGGGGTCGGGCTGCAGGAAGCGGTCGACCTCGGGCAGCAGGGCGTTCAGCGTTCCGCTGTCGTGGCGCACCGTCTCGTACCAGAGGTCCTCCGAGGCGTGCCGGCCGTGCCGGGTGGCGACCGGCACGGGGTCGCCCGACGCCTCGCCGACGGCCCAGTGGCGCAGCAGGGCGGGCAGCTCCGCGACCACCGACTCCATGTCGGCGAG
The DNA here is from genome assembly GCF_015350805.1 of Herbiconiux sp. VKM Ac-1786. Lineage (GTDB taxonomy): Bacteria > Actinomycetota > Actinomycetes > Actinomycetales > Microbacteriaceae > Herbiconiux. Next base: position 436,458 of record NZ_JADKSG010000002.1, read on the forward strand.
CGCCGTCTCGGCCCGGCGGCGCAGCTCGGACGACTGCTCGGCCACGGTCCCGGCCGCCCACGACGCCGGATTGACGTAGGACAGCTCGGCGCCCCGGCCCCCGAGCAGACCGCGCTCGCGGAAGACCTCGACGCGGGCCCGGGCCTCGTCGACCGGCAGGTGCGCGAGCGCCGCGACCTCGTCGACCGTCTCGGGTCGTCCGCGCAGGATCACGGCGAACAGCGTCTCGTCGTCCATGCCGTCCCTCGTGGCTCCGGTGCCCCCGACGGCACACCGGAGTCGGGTGCCGTGGGCTCATCGTGACCTGCAGCGGCCACCGATGCAAACCGAGCGGGTTCCGGATGCCCGTTTCCGGACAGTCGCGGCCCCCGGTCCGCCCCGGCGCGGCCTCGGTCGACACCCCGGCGACCGGTTCCGTTCGCATCGCGACGTGCACCGCCGACCCGCTCCGCGCGGTGGGAGGCTCGGACGATGGGAGCTCTACCGGTCTGCGACGTCGAAGTGGTCTACAGCGTGCTGGGCATCGACCCGGCCCGCCCGGAGCTGCTGCGCACCCTGCTCGCCCTCGGCCCCACCACCGTCGAGGCGGCCGCGGAGGCGGCGGGGCTCAGCGACGGTGAAGCCCTGCAGCGCGACGTCGACGAGCTGGTGGCCGCCGGCCTCGTGCGCGAGACCTCGGACGCGGGGGAGCGGCTCTTCACCGCCGACGCCGCCGCCATCGAGGCGATGTTCCACTCCCTCTGGCGCCACATCGACCGCTTCGGCATCTGACCCGGCCACAGCCGCACCGCCACAGCCGCACCGCCACCCGCCGCGGCTCAGGCCGCCACGCGGAAGGTGCTTGCGAAGCGGTCGAGCAGCTCGACCCGGCCGCCCAGCACCTCGACGACGCCTGTTTCGATGGCCCGCCCGGCCGCCAGCTCGCCCGTGATCAGGCGACGGATGCCCGTGCCGGCCGAGAAGGCGAGATCGACCGCCCCCACCCCGCCGCCCGCGCCGACCCCGCTCACCCCACCGGCCGCGCCCGCCTCGCCGCCCGCGCCGACCCCGCCGCCCGCCGCCACCGCCGGATCGCCGCCGGGAGTCACCTCGAGCGCATCCCCGTTGACCCGGATCAGCAGATCAACCGCCCCGAACCGCCCCGCGTACGAGGTCGTCGGCAGCTCGAGCGCCGTGCGCGGCCGGAACGCGCTCCGCAGATCCATCGTCATCGACTCGGCGGTGATGACCTGCTCGTCGCGCGCCTCCTCCATCGCCTTGAACCCCCACGCCCCGAGCGCGAGCACCACCGGCTCCAGCTCGCGCCCGTAGGGGGTGAGCTCGTACACGATCACCCGCGACCGCGGTGCCCGCCGGATGACCCCCGCCGCCTGCAGCTCCTTCAGCCGCGCGGCGAGGATGTTGCTCGGAATGCGGTGCAGCCCCGCCGCCAGCTCCCCGTAGCGGCGCGGCCCCACCAGCAGGTCGCGCACGATGAGCAGCGCCCACCGCTCACCCACGAGCTCCATGGCCCGCGAGATGCCCGAGTACTGCCCGTAGTCGCGTGCGGCCACGACCGCCTCAGGCCTGCTGTCCGAGGAACGCCTCGGGCCCCTTCTCGGCCGCCACCGGCTCCATCCACCCGAACTCGAGCAGGTTGCCGTCGGGGTCGGCGAGCTGACGCTGGTACATGAAGCCGTAGTCCGACGGGGCCTGCGCCTCGGTGCCGCCCGCCGCGAGACCGGCCGTGGTTCGGGCATCCACCTCGTCACGGCTGTCGACGAAGATCGCGATCGAGACCGTGGGGCTCACCGAGGGGTCGCCGATGGGCAGCTCGGTGAAGGTCTGGAAGTAGTCGCGGGTGAGCAGCATGAAGGCGCTGTGCTCTTTCTCGATCACCACGCAGGCGGCGTTGTGGTCGGTGAAGAGCGGATTCACGGTGCCCCCGATCGCGGTGTAGAACGCCTTGGCGCGCTCGAGGTCGGTGACGGGCAGGTTCACGAAGAAGGAGGTCATGCGGACGATACTTGCAAAAAACAAGTGCGCGGTCAACAGCGGATTCCAAGCTGACATCATGCATCACCGCATATAATGTGATGCATGACAAGTGATGTGGGAGCCCAGCTGAGGAAAGGGGTCGTCGAGTACTGCGTGCTCGGCCTCCTGCAGCAGGCGCCCGCGTACGGCTGGGAGATCTCCGAGCGGCTCACCGCACTCGGCCTGATCGGCAGCATCGGCACGCTGTACCCGCTGCTCGCCCGCCTCCGCGCGCAGGACCTCATCGTCAGCCACGCCGACTCGCCCGATTCCGCACGGCCCCGCAAGTACTACACGCTCACTGCGGCCGGCGAGGCCCAGCTCGACGTCTTCCGCGGCCAGTGGCAGCCCTTCGCGGCCGCCGTCGACGCGGTGATCTCTCCCGAACGACCCCCGAACGAAGGATGACCATGATGAGCACCACCGAGCCCCTGAGCGGTGCTGCACGCCGCTACCTCCGCGAGCTGGAGACCGCGCTGGCCACCGCGCCCGTGCCGCTCCGCGCCGAGATCGTCGGCGACATCCGGAGCGAGCTGAGCGGCCTCGACGAGGCGCAGAGCGGCGAACGCATCGCCGCCCTCGGCGACCCCCGCGCGATCGCCGCCGACGCCCTGGCCGAGAACCGCACCGCGCCCGAGCTGCTGCCGGTCTCGAAGACCTACCCGACCCTGACCGCGGTCGTGCTGACGGCCGGCTGGTACCTCGTGCCCGTCATCGGCTGGGTCGCGGGCCTCGTGATGATCGGCATCGGCGACCGCTGGTCGGTCGCGACGCGCCGGAACGCCATCCTCGCCTCGGTCGGCGGCGCGGTGCTGGCCGTGCTGCTGTTCCTCGGCCTTCGGCTGACCGACGTGGGGCTGCTCGGCCTCATCCTGTTCGCCGTGCTCCCGCTGCTCGTGAACGTGTTCGTCGGCTCCGCGCTGCGCAGCCACTGGGGCGAGGTCGCGCGCCGGCCGTGACGCGAAGACGGTGACGCGCCGGCCGTGACGCGAAGACGGTGACGCGCCGGCCGTGACCCGGAGGCCGGTGCGCGGAGGCCGTGCGGGGCCGCGCGGAATGCGCATCCGCTCGTCGCTGTTGCACACCCCGTGACCGCAACGAACCGCAAGAACATCGGCTTCCTCTCCTTCGGGCACTGGACGCCGTCACCCCAGTCGAAGACGCGCAGCGCCGCCGACGTGCTGCTGCAGTCGATCGACCTGGCCGTGGCGGCCGAGGAGCTGGGGGCCGACGGCGCCTACTTCCGGGTGCACCACTTCGCGCGCCAGCTCGCCTCGCCCTTCCCGCTGCTCGCCGCCGTCGGCGCCCGCACCTCGAGAATCGAGATCGGCACGGGCGTGATCGACATGCGCTACGAGAACCCCTTCTACATGGCGGAGGACGCGGGTTCGGCCGACCTCATCTCGGGCGGCAGGCTGCAGCTCGGCATCAGCCGCGGATCACCCGAGCAGGTCATCAAGGGCTACCGCTACTTCGGCTACCGCCCCGGTGACGGTCAGGACGACGCCGACCTCGCCCGCGAGCACACCCGGGTCTTCCTCGAGGTGCTGAAGGGCGAGGGCTTCGCCGAGCCGAACCCGCGCCCGATGTTCCCGAACCCGCCCGGGCTGCTGCGCCTCGAGCCGCACTCCGAGGGCCTCCGCGAGCGCATCTGGTGGGGCGCCGCCTCGAACGCGACCGCGCGCTGGGCGGCCGAGCTCGGCATGAACCTGCAGTCCTCGACCCTCAAGGTCGACGAGACGGGTCAGCCGTTCCACGTGCAGCAGGCCGAGCAGATCCGCGAGTTCCGGGCGGCGTGGGCGGATGCGGGCCACGACTTCAAGCCCCGCGTCTCGGTCAGCCGCAGCATCTTCGCGATCACGAACGACCTCGACCGCGCCTACTTCGGCGGCGGCGGCGACAGCGAGGACCAGATCGGCAACATCGACGCGAGCATGCGCGCGATCTTCGGCCGCAGCTACGCCGCGGAGCCCGAGCGCCTCGTCGAGCAGCTCGCGAAGGACGAGGCCATCGCGGAGGCCGACACCCTCCTGCTCACGGTGCCGAACCAGCTCGGGGTCGAGTACAACGCCCACGTCATCGACGCCATCCTCACGGAGGTCGCCCCCGCACTCGGCTGGCGGTGACGGCCGGGCGCCGGGCGCCCTACTTCGCGGCGGTGTAGCCGCCGTCGGCGAGGATGGTCTGCGCGGTGATCGCGCGCGACTCGGGCGAGGACAGGAAGAGCACGACCTCGGCGATGTCCGCCGGCTCCATCAGCCGGCGCTGCGGGGTCTGTGCGATCCAGGCGTCCATCGTCTCGGGATCGGCCGAGCCGACGTCCTTCAGCAGTTCGGTGTTGGTGTAGCCCGGCGCGACGGCGTTCACGCGCACGCCGTGGGGCGCCCACTCGACCGCGAGGGTGCGGGTGAGCGCCGCGATCGCCGCCTTGGTCGCGTCGTAGCCGACGTGCACCTCGGGCCGCGTCGCCGAGAAGGCGGCGATCGACGAGATGTTGACGATCGTGCCCTCGGTCTCGATGAGCGCCGGGGCGAACCCGCGGCAGACGAAGAAGGTGCCGGAGAGGTTCAGGTCGAGCACCTTGGTCCAGGCCTCGTCGGAGTGCTCGATGCTCGGGCCGCTCAGCGACATCCCGGCGCAGTTGACGACGTGGTCGATCCGCGAGAACCGGTCGACGGATGCCCGTACCAGCTCTCCGACGGAGGCGGAGTCGGTGACGTCCGCCGCGATGCCGAGCGTCTCGGCCCCGGTCTCCTCGGCGATCTCCCGCGCCGTCCGCTCGGCCGCCTCGGGCCGGATGTCGGCGACCACCACCGAGACGCCGCGCCGGGCGAACGCGACGGCGATGGCCCGCCCGATCCCGCCGGCGGCGCCGGTGACGACGGCAGTGCGTGTGGCTTCAGTCATGTGATCCTCCTCGACCGGTGAGCGGTAGACGGATGCCCGACGACACCGTCCCTCCCTCCAGCATGTCATAGGTCGTCAAGTGTGGATGAACAACTGGCACCCGGTTGACTTTAACGAGGTCATTGTGTTCAGTGGAGCTGTTCGTGTTCATCATTACGGGACATTCTCCCGGGGGAAGCGGTGGCAATGGAGCCGACAGACCTACTCGAGATGCGCGGCATCACCAAGGACTTCCAGGGCGTCAAGGCGCTCGACGGCGTGACGATCGATCTCCGCCGGGACGAGGTGCTGGCGATCTGCGGCGAGAACGGCGCGGGCAAGTCGACGCTGATGAAAGTGCTCAGCGGCGTCTACCCCCACGGCAGCTTCACCGGCGAGATCCGGCTCGACGGCGAGGCCGTCGAGATGAACGGGATCGCGGAGAGCGAGGACCGCGGCATCGTCATCATCCACCAGGAGCTCGCCCTGACCTCGACCATGTCGATCGCCGAGAACATCTACCTCGGGAACGAGGTGCGGGGGCGGCTCGGCCTGATCGACTGGGAGGAGACGCGCCGCCGGGCGGCGGGGCTCCTCGCCACGGTGGGGCTGAACGAGAACCCGTCGACCCTCGTGGCGGAACTGAGCGTGGGCAAGCAGCAGCTGGTCGAGATCGCGAAGGCCTTCAGCAAGGACGTGCGCATCCTGATCCTCGACGAGCCGACCTCCGCTCTGACCGACGAGGAGTCGGAGCACCTGCTCGGGCTGATCGCCGAGCTGAAGCAGCGGGGCATCGCCTCCATCATCATCAGCCACAAGCTCAACGAGATCGAGCGCATCGCCGACAGGGTCACGGTCATCCGCGACGGTGCCGTCGTCGAGACCCTGCCCAAGGCCGAGATCACGCAGGCCAGGATCATCCGCGGCATGGTCGGCCGCGACATCAACCATCTGTTCCCCGAGCGCGTCGAGAAGAGCGTCGGCGACGAGGTGCTGCGCGTGCAGGCCTGGTCGGTGCAGGATGCGGCCGACCCGTCGAGACGGCGGGTGCGCGACGCCCATCTCGTCGCCCGCGCCGGAGAGATCGTCGGCATCTGCGGGCTGATGGGGGCCGGGCGCACCGAGCTCGCGCTCAGTGTCTTCGGCCGGTCCTACGGCTCGGGGTTCTCCGGCGACGTCTTCGTCGACGGGGTGAAGCGCGACGTCTCGACCGTCAGCAAGGCGATCGCCGCGGGCATCGCGTACGTCACCGAGGACCGGAAGACCCTCGGGCTCCACCTCGACGACGACGTCGTGCAGAACATCGCCCTGCCGAGCCTGCCCCGGCTGCGCCGGCGCGGCTTCGTCGACGAGGACGCCGAGATCGGGGCCGCGAACGCCTTCAAGGAGTCGATGCGCATCAAGACGCCGTCGATCTTCGCCCCCGTCGGTCAGCTGTCGGGAGGCAACCAGCAGAAGGTCGTGCTGAGCCGGTGGATCTTCACCGACCCCCGGGTGCTCATCCTCGACGAGCCCACCCGCGGCATCGACGTGGGCGCCAAGTTCGAGATCTACACGATCATCCAGGAGCTCGCCGCGAGCGGGAAGTCGGTGGTGTTCATCTCGTCCGAGCTGCCCGAGCTCCTCGGCATGTGCGACCGGATCGTCGCCATGCACGAAGGCGAGATCACCGGCGAGCTGCCGATCGATCAGGCCACACCCGAGAAGCTCATGGAGCTCATGACCCTCGAGAGGACAAGCGATGACGACTAGCGGAACGACGACGAGGCCGGCGACGGCCCGGCCCAGGGAGACGCTCTCCGCCCGGGGCTCGCGGTTCCTCAACCGCTACAGCATGGCGGTGGCCCTGGTGCTGGTGGTGGTGGTGTTCGCGCTCACCACGAAGGGCATCCTGCTGCGTGACCAGAACATCTCCAACCTGGTGGTGCAGAACGGTTACATCCTGATCCTCGCGATCGGCATGGTGATGGTCATCATCGGCGGGCACATCGACCTGTCGGTGGGCTCGATCGCCGGCTTCGCCGGGGCGGCGGCGGCGATCCTGATGGTGCAGTACCAGGTGCCGTGGTGGCTCGCGCTGATCCTCAGCCTGGTGGTCGGCGGCCTCGCGGGGGCGTTCCAGGGCTTCTGGGTCGCCTACGCGAAGGTGCCCTCGTTCATCGTGACCCTTGCCGGCATGCTCATCTTCCGCGGTCTCACCATCGCGCTGATCGGGGCGCGGAACATCGGCAACCTGCCCGAGCCGTTCGTCTTCCTGGGGGCGGGCTACGTCAGCACGGGAGCCGAGTCCGGGCCCGACCTCCTCACCCTCGCGATCGGCGTGCTCATCGTGGCCGGGATCGTCGGCTGGCAGGTCGTCTCCCGCCGACGCCGCACGCGGCACGGGGAGAAGCCCGGCAGCACCGTCGTCTTCGTCGCGGGGCTCGTCGTGGTGTCGGCGGCGATCCTCTGGCTGAGCTACTCGCTCGCGAGCTTCCGCGGACTGCCGGTGGTGCTCATCATCCTGGTCGTGCTGGGAGTCGGCTACACGGTGCTGATGACCCGCACCGTCATCGGCCGGCACATCTACGCGGTCGGCAGCAACCGGCAGACGGCGCAGCTGTCGGGCGTCAAGGACCGCCGCATCGACTTCTTCCTGTTCGTCAACATGGGCGTGCTCGCGGCCCTCGCCGGCGTCATCATCACCGCGCGCCTGAATCTCGCCACCTCGGGCGGCGGAACCGGGCTGGAGCTCGAGGCCATCGCCGCGGCGTTCGTGGGCGGGGCCGCCGTGGCCGGCGGCACCGGCTCGATCGCGGGAGCGCTCGTCGGTGGCCTGACCATCGGAATCATCAACAACGGCATGTCGATCATGGGCCTGGGTACGCAGTGGCAGCAGACGGTGCTCGGCGTCGTCGTGCTGCTGTTCGTGGCCTTCGACATCTGGAACAAGGGCCGGCGCACCCGACGCTGAGCCCCCCCCCCCGAACCGCACGACACCCACCCCAGAGGAATGAGGACAGCACCATGGCAATCACATCAGGTGGACGACGATCCACGATCAGGACGATCCTGGGACTGGCGGTGGCGACCGCCACGCTCGCCGTCGGACTGACCGGCTGCAGTGCGGATGACGGTGCCGGGGGCGGGGCCGGCGGCACCGTGGGCATCCTGATGCCCGGCGTGCAGAGCGTGCGGTGGCAGATCGAGGCCGAGACGATGACGGAGGGCTTCGAGAAGCGCGGCTACGACACGGCGGTGCAGTTCGCCAACGACGACGCCCCCACCCAGGTGCAGCAGATGGAGGACATGATCACGCAGGGGGTGAACGCCCTCATCGTCGTCGCCGTCGACGTGCAGTCGCTCGGCGGCCCGCTCGCCGACGCGAAGGCGGCGGACATCCCGATCCTGTCGTACACGCGTCTGCTCTCGGACACCGACGCCGTCGACTACTACACGACCTTCGACTACAAGGCCTACGGCGCCGCCAGCGGTCACTCCATCCTCTCGGCCCTCGGTGTCGAGGACGCCGACGGCAACCCGACGGGTGAGAAGGGGCCGTTCTCGATCGAGATCGTCAACGGCAGCCCGACCGACTCGGTCGCCTACGACATGTGGGCCGGCTACGAGGAGACCCTCCAGCCCTACGTCGACGAGGGCGTGCTCACGATCCCCTCGGGACAGAGCACCTTCGACCAGTCCTCCACGCTGAACTGGACGGGCGAGGGCGCGCAGAGCCGGATGGAGAACATCATCACCTCGACCTACTCCGATGGCACGAAGCTCGATGCCGTGTGGGTGCCCTTCGACGGAATGACCCGCGGCGTGATCGCCGCGCTGAAGTCCTCCGGCATCCAGCCCGGCACCGATGCCTGGCCCGTGCTGCCGGGCGGTGACGGCGAGCTCGACTCGATCAAGTCCATCCTCGCGGGGGAGCAGTACAGCTCCGCCTGGATCGACGTGATCACGCTGGCGAACGGCGCGGTGACCATCGTCTCCGACGTGCTCGACGGCGGCGACTGGCCCGAGCCCGACACCACGACCGACAACAACTCGGTCGAGGTGCCGACGAAGCTGTCGCCCGTGGTGAACGTGACGAAGGACAACGTGCAGGAGGTCCTGGTCGACAGCGGCTTCTACACCGCTCAGGAACTGGGGCTGTGACCCGGCGGTGATTCCGCGGAGCCTCCGCGTGCCCTAACGTGGGGCCACGGCGTCGGCGCCGGCGCGGGGGCGAGGGGGACGGCATGACGAAGAAGAGTGCGCCGCGGGATCTCGCGGTCGAGGCGCAGCAGCACGCCGCGGTGCGGGCGACGTTCGTCAAGAACGCCCTCACCCGGCTGCCGCTGATCGGGGCGCTGGTCATCACGATCAACCTCTTCGTGCAGGTGCGCGGCGACGTGGGGCTCGCCGTGGCGGTGGCCCAGAACCTCACCTTCGGCGGGCTGCTCGTCGTCGTGCTGCTGAACCTGGCGGTCTACATCATGGTGGGCATCATGGCGGCCGCGATGCCGCTCGTCTTCGATCCCGACTACAACGTCTGGACCAGGGTGATCGGCACCGCCGTCGTCGTGCTGCTCGGCGCCGTGCTGTTCAACACGGCGTCGTGGCTGCTGCTGGCGGCCCTCGCGGTCGCGTTCGTCGTCGTCGGCGTGGTCGTGCGACGGCGGCACCACGACGACGAGGAGGAGTTCACCGAGGAGACGGTGCAGGATGCTCTGCGGCACTCCGAGCCGCCGGTCGACTCGGGGCTCCGCACGCTCTGGGTCGAGGGGCGGGCGCTGCTCCGGGCCGAGTCGCCGGAGCCGTTGCCCGTGACCGCCGTCGAGGCGCAGGCGGCCCGGAAGCCGCACCGGCGACGCAAGGCGGCACCAGCGGCCGGCACAGCGGCAGCAACAGCGGCGGCCGTGACGCCGGTGAATCAGGCATCCGCCCCGGCCCCGGCCGAGAACGCCGCGCCGCCCGAACCCCGCGACCTCGCCGACGTCGCCGAGGAGTGGAACGCCCGAGCGGTGGAGATCCGCGCCCCCCACGCCAAGTCGGTCACCCGGCTGGCTTTCACCGGCATCATCGGCTTCGTCGCCCTGTTCGGCGTGGCCATCCTCACGCAGCCGATCCGCTTCGCCCCGCTCGAGCTGGTCTCGATCGACGGCGCCGAGGCGAAGCCCGGCTTCATCCTGCTTCAGGGCTCGAACGGCGTGTTCGTGCCCGACCCGTTCGGCACGGCGGAGTTCGTCACGGTCGCCGAGGTGACCTCGCGTGAGCTCTGCGACGACACCCCGCAGTGGTGGACCGTCTCGGTGATCGAGATGCTCTCACCCGGCGAGATGAGCGGGCCCGACTGCGAAGTCGGCTGATGGAGGAGGCCGCCGTCAGTGCCCGCGCGCGATCCACTCGTCGATATGCGGCGCCTCGGCGCTGATCGTCGTGCCGTCCCCGTGTCCGGTGAGCACGACCGTGTCGCCGGGCAGCGTCATCAGCTTCGCCGTGATCGAGTCGATGATCGTCGGGAAGTCGCTGTAGGAGCGCCCGGTCGCGCCCGGTCCGCCCTGGAAGAGGGTGTCCCCGGTGAAGACCGTTCCGAGCGCGGGCACCGAGAAGCAGACGGCTCCGGGGGAGTGGCCGGGGGTGTGCAGCACCTCGAGCTCGACGCCCGCCACGCCGAGGGTCTGGCTGTCGGCGAGGGGGAGGGGGGCGTCGGCGTCCGGGTGCACGACGGCCCAGAGCATCCGGTCGCCCTCGTGCAGGTGAACGGAGGCGCCGGTCGCCGCCTGCAGCTCGGCCGCGGCGTCGATGTGGTCGTCGTGGGCGTGGGTCAGCAGGATGGCGCGCACCGTGCGCTGCCCGACCGCCTCGAGGATGGCGCCGGCGTCGTGCGCGGCGTCGATGATCACGCACTCGGTGTCGTCGCCGACGACCCAGACGTTGTTGTCGACCTCCCAGGTGCCGCCGTCGAGGCTGAAGGTGCCGTGGGTGACGACCCGGTCGATGCGGGCGGCGGGGCCGGCCGAGCCGAAGCCGCCCATCAGAGCACCACCACCGAGCGCAGCACGTCGCCCGTCGCCATGCGGCCGAAGGCCTGCTCGATCTCGTCGATGCGGATGCGCTCGCTGACGAACTCGTCGAGCGGCAGCCGGCCCTGCAGGAACAATCCGGTCAGCATCGGGAAGTCGCGCTCGGGCAGGCAGTCGCCGTACCAGCTCGACTTCAGCGATCCGCCGCGACCGAACACGTCCAGCAGCGGGATCGACAGGGTCATCTCGGGCGTCGGAACCCCCACCAGCACCACGGTGCCGGCGAGGTCGCGGGCGTAGAACGCCTGCCGCCAGGTCTCGGGCCGGCCGACCGCGTCGATGACGACGTCGGCGCCGAAGCCGCCGGTCAGCGCCTGCACGGCGGCGACCACGCCGTCCTCGTCGAGGTCGCTGGAGTCGATGCCGTGCGTCGCCCCGAGCCGCTCGGCCGCCGCCAGCTTCTTCGGGTCGCGGTCGATCGCGATGATCGTGCCGGCGCCGGCGAGGGCCGAACCGACGATCGCGGCGGTGCCGACCCCGCCGCAGCCGATCACGGCCACCGAGTCGCCGCGCCCGACGTTGCCGGTATTCATCGCGGCACCGAGCCCCGCCATGATGCCGCAGCCGAGCAGGCCCACGGCGGCGGGGTCGGCGGCCGGGTCGACCTTGGTGCACTGCTTCGCGTGAACCAGCGTCTTCTCGGCGAACGCGCCGATGCCGAGCGCGGGGCTCAGCTCGGTGCCGTCCTCGAGGGTCATCTTCTGGCTCGCGTTGTGCGTATCGAAGCAGTACCAGGGCTCGGCGCGCACGCAGGCACGGCACTCGCCGCAGACGGCCCGCCAATTCAGCACCACGAAGTCGCCGACCGCGACGTGGGTCACGCCCTCGCCGATCGCGCTCACCCGGCCGGCCGCCTCGTGCCCGAGGAGGTAGGGGAAGTCGTCGCCGATGCCGCCCTCGCGGTAGTGGTAGTCGGTGTGGCAGACGCCGCAGGTCTCGATGTCGACGACGGCCTCGCCCGGGCCGGGATCGGGCACGACGATGCGCGTGAGCTCGACGGGCGCGCCCTTTTTTCGGGCGATGACGCCGGTCACGGTGGTGGGCACGGAGGCTCCTTCGGGTCGGGCGGGCGGATCGGGTCTCACCCTACCCGGGGCCGTCCGGCGCGAGCCGGGAGCGGGGAGCGGCAGGGCCCGGGGAGACCTGGGTCCATGGTGCCCGCGCTCCGCCGCCCCTACCCTAAGCCCATGCGATGGGCGCGAGGTGCGGCGGGGGTGGCCGTCCTGGTGGTGGGCGCGCTGGTGCTGACGGGATGCACGGCGGCAGCCCCGGCCCCTCCCGCGTCGGGCGGCGCGCCCACCGCGGCGGCCGACGCCCAGGCGGGGGCGGCGGGCATCCGGAGCATCATCGAGGACAAGCGCGAGGAGTGGGGCCTTCGCGCGGTGCTCGTGTCGGCGACGGTGAAGGGGCGGCCGGTCATCCGCGAGGCCTTCGGGGAGTCGATGACCGGGGTGCCCGCGACCACCGGGATGCACGTGCGGAACGGCGCGGTCGCCATCTCCTCCGTCGCCACGGTGCTGCTGCAGCTCGTCGAGGAGGGTGAGGTCTCGCTCGACGACCGGCTCGGCACCTGGCTGCCCGAGGTGCCGCACGCCGACGAGGTCACGCTCGGCCAGCTCGCGCAGATGACCGCGGGCTACGCCGACTACCTCTGGGACCCCGAGCTGCTGCACCTGCTCGAGGAGGACCCGTTCCGCCAGTGGACGCCCGAGGAGCTCGCCGCCTACGGCACGTCGAAGCCGCTGGTCTACGAGCCCGGGACGAACTGGAACTACTCGCACACCGACTACCTGCTGCTCGGCCTCGCCCTCGAGGCGATCACCCGCAAGCCGGTCGACCAGCTGATCGAGGAGCGCGTGATCGGCCCGCTCGGGCTGACGGGCACCGCGGCACCCGGAACCGCGGCGATCCCCGACCCGGTGCTGCACGCGTACACGGCCGAGCGGCGCGAGTACCTCGGCGTGCCCGACGGGGTGCCGTTCCTCGAGGACTCGACGTTCTGGAACCCGTCCTGGACCATCACGCGCGGCGCCGTGCAGTACAGCACGCTCGACGACCTGCTGCGCACGGCCGAGGCGGTCGGCACGGGCGAGCTGCTCAGCCCCGAGCTGCATGCCGAGCAGCTGAATCTCGACACCCGGGCGTTCGCGTCGCCGATCGACGGATGCCCGGCCTGCTTCCCGCACTCGGAGATCTACACCTATGGCATCGGCGTCGTGATGATGGGCGACTGGGTGCTGCAGAACCCGATGTTCAGCGGCACGGCCGCGGTGGAGGCCTACCTCCCGGGCGAGGACGTCGCGCTCGCGGTCGTGGTCACCTTCGACGAGAGCGCCTTCGACGGGTCGGGAGCGGTCGGCAACCGGGCCACCGACCTCTTCCGCCTGCTGGCGGCCGAGCTCGCCCCGCAGCACGCGCCGCCCACCCGCCCCTGACGCACCGTTCCTGCCCTTCCCCTTCCCCCGACGGGCGGCGGCGGAGTAGAACGGGGGCATGACAGACGCGATCTCGCCCCGGGATTTCCGGCAGTCGGAGGGCACGGGGGACTGGCGGGTGGTCGGCGACGGCGCCCGGGCCGTCTTCCGCACCGCATCCTTCACGAAGGGTGCCGCCTTCGCGACCGCGATCGCCGAGCTCGCCGACACGGCCGACCACCACCCCGACGTCGACCTCCGCTACGGCGCGGTGGCGGTGCGCCTGATCAGCCACGACGTGGGCGACCTCAGCCGGCGCGACCTCGCGCTCGCCCGCGCGATCTCCACGCTGGCCGCCGAGCAGGGAATCGCCGCCGACCCGGCCGCCGTGCAGAGTCTCCAGATCGCGATCGACGCGGTCGACGTGGCGGCCGTGCGACGGTTCTGGCAGGCGGTGCTCGGCCACGACCCGGTCGACGACGGCGACCTCAGCGACCCGCTGGGGATCCTGCCCAACGTCTGGATCCAGCAGATCGACGCCGTGCGCCCCGAGCGCAACACGGTGCACCTCGACCTCTACGTGCCCACCGACGTCGTCGAGCAGCGTCTGGCGGCCGCCCTCGCCGCGGGCGGCCGCATCGTGCGCGACACCGACGCGCCCGAGTGGTGGACGCTCGCCGACCCCGAGGGCAACGAGGTCGACCTCGCTCCGTGGCGCGACGACAGTCCCTGGTCGTGAGGGCGCGGGAAAGTCTCGCTAGACGCCGACGCGGCGGAAGGCGTCGAGGCTGATGCCCGCGTCGAGCACGACCTTCGCCCACTCGCGGGCGGTGTGGAGCGAGTGGTCGCGGTAGTTGCCGCACTCCAGCGCCGAGACGGCCGGCACGTCGGACTCGACGGCCTCGTCGGCGATGAACCGCAGGCTCGACGTGAGCGCCGCGACCACGTCGGACACCTCGGGCTCGCCCCACATCAGCAGGTGGAAGCCGGTGCGGCAGCCGAACGGCGAGATGTCGATCACGCCGTCGATGCGGTCGCGCAGCAGCCCGGCGAGCATGTGCTCGAGCGTGTGGATGCCCGCGGTCGGGATCTCCTGCACGTTCGGCTGGGTCAGCCGCACGTCGAAGTTCGTGATGGTTCCGCCGCCCGGCCCGTGCTCGACGCCGATGCGCCGCACGTAGGGCGCCAGCACGGCGGTGTGGTCCAGGGTGAAGCTCTCGATCTCGGCCATCAGGTCCTCCTCGGGGGTGGGTCTCGCCTTCGATTCTCCCTCCTCGCCGAAGTGCTCCGCGACACGCCGACGGGTCGGTGCGGGCGGCGTTTAGACTTGGACCCCACGCCGAGACAGCCGGAGAATCAGTGCCCTCGAACGACTCCTTCGTGCATCTGCACGTCCACAGCGAATACTCGATGCTGGATGGCGCGGCCCGCGTGAAACCCCTGATCGAGGCCGCGAAAGAGCAGGGCATGCCGGCGGTCGCGGTCACCGACCACGGCAACGTCTTCGGCGCCTACGACTTCTGGAAGACCGCCACCGAGGCGGGTATCAAGCCCATCATCGGCACCGAGGCCTACCTCACGCCCGGCACCCACCGCACCGACAAGACGCGCATCCGCTGGGGCAACGGCGGGGGAGACGACGTCTCCGGCGCCGGCGCCTACACGCACATGACGCTCCTGAGCGAGTCGACCGAGGGCATGCACAACCTCTTCCGGCTGTCCTCGAAGGCGTCGATCGAGGGCTACTACTTCAAGCCCCGCATGGACCGGGAGCTGCTCAGCCAGTACGGCAAGGGCCTGATCGCGACGACCGGCTGCCCGTCGGGCGAGGTGCAGACGCGCCTGCGTCTCGGCCAGTACGACGAGGCCGTCAAGGCGGCGTCCGACTTCCGCGACATCTTCGGCAAGGAGAACTACTTCGCCGAGATCATGGACCACGGGCTCGAGATCGAGCGCCGGATCATGCCCGACCTGATCCGGCTCGCGAAGCAGCTCGACCTGAAGCTCGTCGCCACCAACGACCTGCACTACACGCACGCCCACGACGCCACGAGCCACGCGGCGCTGCTCTGCGTGCAGTCGGGATCGACCCTCTCCGACCCGAACCGCTTCAAGTTCGACGCCGACGAGTTCTACCTCAAGTCCGCCGCCGAGATGCGCCAGCTCTTCCGCGACTACCCCGACGCCTGCGACAACACCCTGCTCATCGCCGAGCGCTGCGAGGTGGCCTTCGACACGAACGCCAACTACATGCCGCGCTACCCGGTGCCCGAGGGCGAGACCGAGGCGACGTGGTTCGAGAAGGAGGTCGAGGCGGGCCTGAAGGAGCGCTACCCGAACGGGGTCACCCAGGAGGTGCGCGAGCGCGCCGACTACGAGGTCGGCGTCATCAAGGGCATGGGCTTCCCGGGCTACTTCCTCGTCGTCGCCGACTTCATCAACTGGTCCAAGCGCAACGGCATCCGCGTGGGCCCCGGCCGTGGCTCCGGCGCCGGCTCGATGGCCGCCTACGCCATGAAGATCACCGATCTCGATCCGCTCGTGCACGGGCTCATCTTCGAGCGCTTCCTCAACCCCGACCGCGTCTCCATGCCCGACTTCGACGTCGACTTCGACGACCGGCGCCGCGGCGAGGTCATCAAGTACGTCACCGAGAAGTACGGCGACGAGCGCGTGGCGCAGATCGTCACCTACGGCACCATCAAGGCCAAGCAGGCCCTGAAGGACTCGGGCCGCGTGCTCGGCTTCCCGTTCAGCATGGGCGAGAAGCTCACCAAGGCGATGCCGCCGCCCATCATGGGCAAGGACATCCCGCTCTCCGGCATCTTCGACAAGGCGCACCCGCGCTACAAAGAGGCTGTCGACATCCGCACCGTCATCGAGATGGACCCGGAGGCCCGCACGGTCTTCGATACCGCCCTCGGCATCGAGAACCTCAAGCGCCAGTGGGGCGTGCATGCGGCCGGCGTCATCATGTCGAGCGACCCGCTGATCGACATCATCCCGATCATGAAGCGGGAGCAGGACGGCCAGATCGTCACCCAGTTCGACTACCCCGCCGCGGAGTCGCTCGGCCTGATCAAGATGGACTTCCTCGGGCTGCGCAACCTCACGATCATCGACGACGCGCTCGACAACATCCGAGCGAACCGGGGCGAAGACCTCGTGCTCGAAGACCTGACGCTCGACGACAAGCCCTCCTACGAGCTGCTCGCCCGGGGCGACACGCTCGGCGTCTTCCAGCTCGACGGCGGGCCGATGCGCGGCCTCCTCCGGCTGATGAAGCCCGACAACTTCGAGGACATCTCGGCGGTGCTCGCGCTCTACCGCCCGGGCCCGATGGGCGCCGACTCGCACACCAACTACGCCCTGCGCAAGAACGGCATCCAGCCGATCACCCCCATCCACCCCGAGCTCGAGGAGCCCCTGCGGGAGGTGCTCGGCGGCACCTACGGCCTGATCGTCTACCAGGAGCAGGTGATGTCGATCGCGCAGAAGCTCGCGGGCTTCACGCTCGCGCAGGCCGACCTGCTGCGCCGCGCGATGGGCAAGAAGAAGAAGAGCGAGCTCGACAAGCAGTACGCGGGCTTCTCGAAGGGGATGCACGACAACGGCTACTCCGAGGCCGCCGTCAAGACGCTGTGGGACATCCTGCTGCCCTTCTCGGACTACGCCTTCAACAAGGCGCACTCCGCGGCCTACGGTGTCATCTCCTACTGGACCGCCTACCTCAAGACGCACTACCCGGCCGAGTACATGGCCGCCCTGCTCACGAGCGTCGGCGACTCCAAGGACAAGATGGCGATGTACCTGTCCGAGTGCCGCCGCATGGGCATCAAAGTGCTGCCGCCCGACGTCAACGAGTCGATCGGCTTCTTCACCGCCGTCGGCACCGACATCCGTTTCGGCATGGGTGCGGTGCGGAACGTCGGCATGAACGTGGTCGAGCTGATCAAGCAGGCGCGGGAAGAGAAGGGCGCCTTCACCTCCTTCGGAGACTTCCTGAAGAAGATCCCGCTCGGCGCCACGAACAAGCGCACCATCGAGTCGCTGATCAAGGCGGGCGCCTTCGACTCGCTGGGCAACACCCGCCGCTCGCTGATCGAGGTGCACGAGGGCCTGATCGACAACGCCGTGTCGCAGAAGCGCAACGAGGCCAACGGCCAGGTCGGCTTCGACTTCGACTCGCTGTGGGACGCACCCGAGGAGGTCCACGACATCCCGGCGCGGCCCGAGTGGGCGAAGCGCGACAAGCTCGCGTTCGAGCGGGACATGCTCGGCCTCTACGTCAGCGACCACCCGTTGGCCGGCCTCGAGATCGAGCTCGCGAAGCACGCGTCCACGAGCATCCTGGACCTGATCGAGTCGGACCACGTGAACGACGGCGATCAGGTCACCGTGGCCGGGCTGATCACGAGCGTGCAGCACCGCGTGGCCAAGCAGTCGGGCAACCAGTACGGCATGATCACCGTCGAGGACTTCGGCGGCGAGATCACCGCGATGTTCATGGGCAAGACCTACCAGGAGTTCGGTCCGGCGCTCACGAACGACGCCATCGTGGTGGTGCGCGGGCGCGTGTCGATGCGCGACGACGGCATGAACCTGCACGCGTACAGCCTGTTCCAGCCGGCGCTGTCGCAGGTCGGCGGCTCGGGGCCGCTGCACATCTCGCTCGCCGAGACGCGGGCGACGACCGACACGGTGCAGGCGCTGAACGACGTGCTGATCCGGCACGCCGGCGACACCGAGGTGCGGCTCAGGCTGATGAAGAGCGACAACGTGCGCGTGTTCGAGGTGCCCTACCAGGTGCGCGTCACGGCTGATCTGTACGGCGAGCTGAAGTCGCTGCTCGGGCCCAACTGCCTGGTTTGAGCGGAGCGCAATGGGGAGTGGTCCCCACCCTCGCGGGCTGCACTCCCGGCTGAGGCGTGCGAGGATTCCGGTGGGTTCGAAGGGCCCGATGACCGGGGGCCCGATGACCGGGGGAGGGGACGGCTGAGATGACGGGTGGTTTCTGGGGCGCCGACGCCGACCAGCTGCGCGCGCTGGCGAAGGATTTCGACCAGAAGGCGACGCAGCTCGCGGGCATGGCGAGCACGCTCACCGCCTCGATCAACGGCGCCGGCGCCTGGTCGGGTCCGGATGCGGCCCTGTTCAAGCACGACTGGAACA
This sequence comes from Herbiconiux sp. VKM Ac-1786, assembly GCF_015350805.1. Lineage (GTDB taxonomy): Bacteria > Actinomycetota > Actinomycetes > Actinomycetales > Microbacteriaceae > Herbiconiux. The sequence goes on from NZ_JADKSG010000002.1 coordinate 454,999, forward strand.
GCACCTACCGGGTCTCGCTCTCGAGTGCGAACCAGGCGCTCGTCGCGGCGGCATCCGCTCTGGTGAAGAACGCGGACCAGCAGGAGCAGGCCAGCGCGGTCGACGGCGGGGGCGGGCCCGGGGGATCGGGGCCCGGCGGCAGCGGGCAGGGCGACGACCAGGGGGACAACCCCTTCCCCGGGGCGAACGGCTCGGGCAGCGGCGAGACGGATGATGACGGCTCGCTGCTCGACGACATCCTGAACAGCCCCGTGGTCGGGTCGCTGCAGGACTACCTCGACGCGGCCGGGATCGTCGGCGGCATCGACGCGCTGCTCCAGCTGCGGCTGGGCGGGGCCTTCTCGTCCCTCGACGCGGCACTGGACTTCCGGGCCTTCGCCGGCGGCTTCAACACGGCGAGCGACTTCTTCGGCGGCAACAACTGGGGCTCGCTCACCCAGGGCCTCAGCAACGTGCTCGGCGACGGCGCCCTGGCGAGCCGGGTGGGCTCGGCGGCCGAGTTCCTCGGAACGGCCGGCAAGGTGCTCGGTCCCGCGGGTGTCGTGCTCGGCTACGCCGGGGCCTACAACAGCTACCAGAACGGCGACTACGTGCGCGCGGGCTACGACGGGGTGGCCACCACCATCGGAGCGATCGCCCTGTTCACGCCCCCGCCGGCGAGCCTCGTGCTCGGCGCCGTCTCGGGCGGCATGGCCCTCGGCGGACTGCTCTACGACAACGTGCCGATCTTCCACGACGCGGTCGACAACACGGCCGAGGCCATCGGCGACGCGGGCGAGGCCATCGCCGAGGGCGCCCAGGACTTCGCCGAGGGCGTCGCCGACGTGGCGGAGGACCTGTGGCCGTGGTGAGCGCCGCGGTAACTGACCGCCTTCCCCCTTACGCCCGCCTCATGACCAGGGACTGCCTCATGACCAGGGACCGCCTCACAACCAGGGAGCAGAGATGAACGACACCCGCACCCGGGACGCAGCCGAGCCCGCCGCCTCCACCGTCGATGCCCCGAGCTACGGCGCCGGTGAGCTCGCCTACGCCCTGTCGCTGGCCGAGGGCCCGGCGCGCGCGCAGGCCGAGAAGATGCTGCAGGTGAAGCCCGGCTTCGTCACCGACCAGACCGCGGCGCTCGGCGCGTCGAGCCTGGTGGCCCGCGGCGAGCTGACCGTCGACGGCGACGTGCTCGAGCCGCGCGGCGGCATCCGCCTGCTGATCGCCGCGATCCAGACGGCCGTGCGCTGGACGGAGATCGCCATGATGAACGAGGGCGACGTCGAGGCGGCCGTCTACCTGCAGACGCCCGGGCTGTCGATGCTGCTCTCGCCCGCCGCGATGAGCACGTGGACCATGGTGGTCAGGGCCCCCGCCTACACGGATGCCCAGTTCCTCGCGCGGCTCGTGACCGACAACGCGGCTCGCCATCCGCTCGGCACCGCGTACTTCGGCACCGAGGTGCCGGGTTCGCCGAAGCACCACCTGTTCGTGCGGCCGAGCGCGGCACCCGACCCCTTCGGTCGCCGCTGGGATCTCGCCGACGCCGAGGCGCCGGGCGACGGCCGCAGCGACGACGTCGGTGACGCGGCGCTGCTCGACCGGCTGGCCGCGTTCGTCGCCCTCCCCGACCTCCCCGCCCCTCCCGCCGCATGAACGCGCCCGCACCCCGTCCCGACGGCCTGCCGCCGGAGCCGTTCGCCTGGATGAGCACCAACTCGCCGTCCGGACGCTTCCGCATGACGCTGAAGAAGCCGCTGAGCGAAGCGCTGCTGGGCGTCCTCCTGCTGGGCGTCGGCATCCTGTTCGGGGTGTCGGCGATCGGCAAGGAGTCCGCCGGTGCGGCCGTGGTCGGCGCGGGGCTGCTCATCCTTGCGGGTGGGGCCGGGGTGATGATGCTCGTCATCGCGGGGGCGCGGGCGCGCTGGTTCCGGGCGTTCGAGCGGGTGCACGGGCGGCCGCCGGTCTGAGCCGGCCGCCAGCCGCCCGCCGCCCGCCGGTAGGCTGGTACCGCCATGATCCGAACGATTGACCTCCGCGGCCAGACCCCCACCCGATCCGAGTTCGTGCAGCTGGTGCCGCGCGCCGACACCGACGTCTCGGTGGCCCACGAGGCCGCCGCCGCCCTGGTGGAGGCGGTGCGGAGCGACGGTCTCGTCGCCCTGCGCGACCAGGCCCGCCGCTTCGACGGCGTCGAGCCCGAGCACGTGCGGGTGCCGCAGCAGCACATCGACGAGGCCGTCGCAGGCCTCGAGCCCGCCGTGCGCGCCGCCCTCGACGAGGCGATCGTGCGGGTGCGCCAGGCCACCGCGGCCCAGATCCCGGATGCCCGCACCACCGAGCTGGCCGACGGCGCCGTGGTCCAGCAGCGCTGGCAGCCGGTCGATCGCGTCGGGCTCTACGTGCCGGGCGGCAAGGCCGTCTACCCCTCCAGCGTCGTGATGAACACGGTGCCCGCCCAGCTGGCCGGCGTCGGATCGATCGCCATCGCCTCCCCGCCGCAGCGGGAGTTCGACGGACGCGTGCACCCGACGATCCTCGCCGCGGCCGGGCTCCTCGGCGTCACCGAGGTCTACGCCATCGGGGGAGCGGGCGCGATCGGTGCCCTCGCCCACGGCGTCGACGAGATCGGGCTCGACCCGGTGCAGGTGATCACCGGCCCCGGCAACGTCTACGTCGCGGCCGCCAAGCGCGTCGTGCGCGGCGTGGTCGGAATCGACTCCGAGGCCGGCCCCACCGAGATCCTGATCGTCGCCGACGGCACCGCCGACCCCGCGTTCGTCGCCGCCGACCTGGTCAGCCAGGCCGAGCACGACGAGCTCGCCGCCGCGGTGCTCGTCACCGACTCGCCCGCCCTGGCCGACGCCGTGCTCGCGCAGCTCGACTCGGTGGCCGCGTCGACGAAGCACGCCGCCCGCGTGGCGATCGCCCTCGACGGCCCGCAGTCGGCCGTGGTGCTGGTCGACTCGATCGAGCTGGCCGCCGCCTTCAGCAACGCCTACGGCCCCGAGCACCTCGAGGTGCAGGTGGCCGATCCGGATGCGGCGCTCGCCCTCCTGACGAACGCCGGCGCCATCTTCGTGGGCGCCTACTCGCCGGTCAGCCTCGGCGACTACCTCGCCGGGTCGAACCACGTGCTGCCGACCGGCGGGCAGTCGCGCTTCTCCTCCGGGCTCGGGGCGTACACCTTCCTCCGGCCGCAGCAGGTCATCCGCTACTCCTCCTCGGCCCTGCGCGAAGTCGCCGACCGCATCGTGGCGCTGGCCGACGCCGAGAACCTGCCGGCGCACGGCGAGGCGGTCACGGCGCGGTTCGCGCGGTAGTCCCAGCCGCTCCGGCACGGCTCCTGCACCGTGCCGCGGGGCGGCGGTGTTCTCCCCAGGCGTGCGCGGTGCGGCCGGGATGCGCGTGCGAGCCGGTACCCTGGAGGGGCCATGTTCTGCCCTTACTGCCGCTACCCCGACTCCCGCGTCGTCGACTCGCGCACCACCGACGACGGCCTCGCCATCCGCCGCCGCCGTCAGTGCCCCGACTGCGGTCGCCGCTTCAGCACCACCGAGACGGCCTCGCTCAACGTCATCAAGCGCTCCGGCGTGGTCGAGCCGTTCAGCCGCGAGAAGATCGTCAGCGGTGTGCGCAAGGCCTGCCAGGGCCGCCCGGTCACCGACAGCGACCTCGCGGTGCTCGCGCAGCGGGTCGAAGAGACCGTGCGGCTGAGCGGCGCCGCGCAGATCGAGGCGAACGACATCGGTCTCGCCATCCTGCAGCCCCTCCGCGAGCTCGACGAGGTCGCTTACCTCCGCTTCGCCAGCGTCTACCAGGGCTTCGACTCGCTCGACGACTTCGAGGCGGCCATCACGCTGCTCCGGGTCGAGCACGAGCAGGCGGCCGCGGCCGGGGGCGACACCGCTCGCACGGCCGAGTGAGCGCCTACGGCCTGCTCTTCCGGCACGTGCTGTCGAAGATGGATCCGGAGGCGGCGCACCACCTGGCCTTCTCGGTCATCGAGGGCATCCCGCGGGTCGGGCTCGAGAAGCTCGTCGCCCGCTTCACCCGGCCCACGACCGACATCTCGGTGACGGCGCTCGGCCTGCGCTTCCCGACGCCCTTCGGGCTCGCGGCCGGGTTCGACAAAGACGCGAAGGGCATCCGGGGCTTCGGCGCCCTCGGCTTCGGCCACGTCGAGGTCGGCACCATCACCTCGCGGGCCCAGCCCGGCAACCCGAGGCCGCGGCTGTTCCGGCTGATCGCCGACCGTGCCGTCGTGAACCGCATGGGCTTCAACAACCACGGGGCGGCCTCCGCGGCGCTGCGGCTGGCGCGGGTGCGCTCGGCCGAGCATCCGCGACCCGTCATCGGGGTCAACATCGGCAAGAGCCGCGTGGTCGACGTCGACGACGCGGTCGACGACTACCTCGAGAGCACGCGGGCGCTGGCGCCGATGGCCGACTACCTGGTCGTGAACGTCAGCTCGCCCAACACGCCCGGCCTGCGCGGGCTGCAGGAGCTCGACCGGCTGCGACCGCTGCTCGCGGCGGTGAAGGGCGAGGCGGGCTCGACGCCGCTCCTCGTCAAGATCGCGCCCGACCTCACCGACGACGAGGTCGCGAAGATCGCCTCGCTCGCGGTGGAGCTCGGGCTCGACGGCATCATCGCCACGAACACGACCATCTCCCGCGAGGGGCTCCGCACGCCGGCCTCGGTCGTCGAGGCGGCCGGGGCGGGTGGGCTGTCGGGGGCGCCCTTGGCGGCGCGGTCGCTCGAGGTGCTGCGGAGCATCCGCTCGGTCGTGCCCGCGTCGATGTGCGTCATCTCGGTCGGGGGAGTGGAGACCGCGGCCGACGTCACGGCGCGGCTCGATGCCGGGGCGACGCTGGTGCAGGGATACACGGCGTTCCTCTACCGGGGTCCGCTCTGGGCCCGCGAGATCAACCGCGGGCTGTCGAGGGCCTAGCCCCTCCGCCCGACCACGGTCAGGCTTCGGGGTCGGCTGCCGCGGTCTCGAACGCCGGGGGTTCGGCTACTTGGGGAACTCGCCGCGCTTGACCTGCGGCTTGGGCAGGCGCAGGCGGCGGAACTGCAGCGCGCGCATGGTCGCGTACCAGCGCAGACCGCGCTCGACGTTCTCGGCGCCGAACTTCGTGCGCAGCTTCTTCATCAGGCGGAAGTTCACGAACACGCAGTCGCCGATCACGATCAGCACGAAGGCGTAGAGGCCGAGCATGACGCCGGCCTGCAGCTCGGGCGCGGGCACCAGCGTGAGCAGGATGACGACGAACATCGCGGGGATGATGAACTCGCCGAGGTTGAAGCGCGCGTCGATGTAGTCGCGCACGTAACGGCGCTGGGGGCCCTTGTCGCGCAGCGGCAGGTACTTCTCGTCGCCGTTCGCCATGCCGACGCGGGCGCGCTCGCGCAGCTCCTGCTGGCGGCGGCGGGCGTCTTTCGTCGCCTCTTTGCGGTCGTTGGGAACCAGGGGGCGCTTGTTGGCCGCTTCGCGCTCCTTGCGGGTCGGCGTCGCGTGCCCCTTGCCCGTTCCGGTCTGCTCCTCCACAGGAGCCTCGATCACGGGTTCTGCTGCACTGCTTTTTCTGGCCACGGTGTCCTCGTTCGTCGGTCTCTTAAGATTACCTTCATGACAGACGCTCCAGACTCCTCGTTGCCTCAGAATGCTGCTCGCGGTCTCACCGACCGTGAGGCCGCCCTCGTCGAGGCGGTGCAGCTCGCGCTCCCGGCGAGCATCGCCGAACTGAGTGCGCTCGTGCGCATCCCCTCGGTGTCGTGGTCGGCGTTCGACCCGGCCCACGTGGCGGCCAGCGCCGAGGCGGTGGCGGGTCACGCCCGCGAGCTCGGCGTCTTCGAGTCGGTCGAGATCCTGCGCGCCCCCATGGCCGACGCCGACGGGCAGCCGGGCGAGCTCGGCCAGCCCGCGGTGCTCGCCACCCGCGCGGCCCGCAACGGGCGGCCCACCGTGCTGCTCTACGCGCACCACGACGTGCAGCCCCCCGGGCGCGACGAGGAGTGGGAGTCGCCGCCGTTCGAGCCGACCGTCCGCGGCGACCGCCTCTACGGCCGGGGCGCCGCCGACGACAAGGCGGGGGTCGAGTCGCACCTGTCCGCCATCCGTGCGCTCACCGAGGTCGCCGGCCCCGACTTCGACTTGGGCCTCGTCCTCTTCATCGAGGGGGAGGAGGAGTTCGGCTCCCGCTCCTTCGCGAACTTCCTCGAGGCGCACCGCGAGAAGCTCGCGGCCGACGTCATCGTGGTGGCCGACTCCGACAACTGGGATGCGCAGACGCCGTCGCTCACCGTCAGCCTCCGTGGCAACGTCACCTTCCGCCTCACCGTGTCCACGCTCGCGCACGCCTCACACTCGGGCATGTTCGGGGGAGCGGCGCCCGACGCGATGGTCGCCGCCGTGCGCCTGCTGGCGTCCTTCCACGACGAGACGGGTGCGGTCGCGGTCGAGGGGCTCGAGGGCCGCGAGATCGACGCCCCGCCCTACAGCGAGGAGACGCTCCGCGACGACGCAGGCCTGCTCGACGGCGTCACCCCGCTCGGCAGCGGGTCGGTGCTGTCCCGCCTGTGGGCGAAGCCGACGGTCACGGTCACGGGCATCGACGCGCCGTCGGTGGCGAACGCCTCGAACACCCTCATCCCCAGCGTCTCGGTGCGCATCAGCGCTCGCATCGCCCCCGGCCAGCCGGCGCAGCAGGCCTACGAGGCCATCGAGCGGCACATCCGCAGCCACGTCCCGTTCGGGGCGCACGTCGCCATCGACGACGTCGACACCGGAGACCCGTTCCTCGTCGACACCTCGGGCTGGGCCGTCACCGCCGCGAAAGACGCGATGCGCGACGCGTGGGGCGCCGAGCCGGTCGAGGCCGGCATCGGCGGGTCCATCCCGTTCATCTCCGACCTCGCCCGGGTCTTCCCCGAGGCGCAGATCCTGGTCACCGGCGTCGAAGACCCGAACACCCGGGCGCACAGCCCGAACGAGTCGCTCCACCTCGGCGTCTTCAAGCGGGCGATCCAGACCGAGGCGCTGCTGCTGCTGAGGCTCGACGGGCGCGGCGGGAATTCCTGAGCCGGGTCCCGGGTTCACGGAGTTAGACTTCATCCATCCTTCCGATCGACAAGGAGTGCACATGAGCGACACGATCCTGACGGCTGCCGTCGAGGCGCCGGCTCACAAGGTGGGTCTCACCGACACCGCCGCCACCAAGGTCAAGAACCTGCTCGAGCAGGAGGGCCGCGACGACCTGCGTCTGCGCGTCGCCGTCCAGCCCGGTGGCTGCTCGGGCCTGATCTACCAGCTGTACTTCGATGAGCGCATGCTCGACGGCGACGCGGCGGTCGACTTCGACGGCGTCGAGGTCATCGTCGACAAGATGAGCGTCCCCTACCTCGAGGGCGCCACCATCGACTTCGAAGACACCATCCAGAAGCAGGGCTTCACGATCGACAACCCGAACGCCTCGGGCAGCTGCGCGTGCGGAGACTCGTTCCACTAGTCGCCACGCCGTCAGCGCAGATCCCCGCGCATCCGAGAAGGGGCCGTTCCACACCGGGACGGCCCCTTTTTCGCGCGCTACCACCCTCGGATGCGGGGTGGCTGTGGCTCCGACCGGTAAATCGACACAGTAGGCTAGGAGAAGGTCAAATACACTGATGGTGTAGCTTCCCGAAAGGTCTCTGGTGCGCTCTAACCGACGTCTCCGATGGGCCGCGATCCCTATCGCGGCGCTCATGTCCGTTGTCCTCGCCGGCTGCACGCAGGACCAGCTCCAAGGCTGGCTTCCCACCGAGCCCGGCACCACGAACAACGTCGACCGCGTCATCGGCCTCTGGGTCACGTCGTGGATCGTGCTCCTCATCGTGGGTGTGCTCACCTGGGGCCTCACGATCTGGGCGATCGTCGTCTACCGCCGTCGCAAGGGCCAGACCGGTCTGCCGGCCCAGCTGCGCTACAACATGCCGATCGAGATCTTCTACACGGTCGTGCCGCTCATCCTCGTTCTCGGCTTCTTCGCCTTCACGGCGCGCGACCAGAGCGCGATCGAGGCGGCCTACGAGAAGCCCGACTACACCATCCAGGTGTTCGGCAAGCAGTGGGCCTGGGACTTCAACTACACCAACGACGACGTCTACTACGCCGGTGTCCAGGGTCAGGACGACCCCGACGACGACAACGGCAACCTCGTCGAGTCCGAGATCCCGACCCTGTACCTGCCCGTCGGCAAGCAGATCGAGATCCAGCTCGAGTCGCGCGACGTCATCCACTCCTTCTGGGTCATCGACTTCCTCTACAAGAAGGACATGCTGCCCGGCAAGACGAACTACATGTACGTCACGCCCGAGAAGGAGGGCACGTACACCGGCAAGTGCGCCGAGCTGTGCGGCGAGTACCACTCGATGATGCTCTTCAACGTCAAGGTCGTCTCCCAGCAGGAGTACGACAGCTACATCGAGTCCCTCCGTGCCGCCGGCAACGAGGGCCAGCTCGGTCACGAGTACGACCGCAACCAGAACCTCCCGGGCATCGGCGAGCCCGCGCACGAAGAAGAGTAGGAACGCGACATGACTGCAACCGTCGACGTTGCGCCCGCGAGCGGCGCAGCTCTCCCGGCGCCCACTCCGACCCCCTCCAAGACGGTCGGCCGCAAGGGCAACATCCTGGTCAAGTGGATCACCTCCACCGACCACAAGACCATCGGGTACATGTACCTGATCTCGTCGTTCCTGTTCTTCTGCCTGGGCGGAGTGATGGCCCTGGTCATCCGCGCCCAGCTGTTCGAGCCAGGTCTCGAGCTGCTGCAGACGAAGGACCAGTACAACCAGCTGTTCACCATGCACGGCACGATCATGCTGCTCATGTTCGCGACGCCGCTGTTCGCGGGCTTCGCCAACGTGATCATGCCGCTGCAGATCGGTGCGCCCGACGTGGCGTTCCCGCGTCTGAACGCGTTCGCCTTCTGGCTGTTCCTGTTCGGCTCGCTGATCGCGGTCTCTGGCTTCCTCACCCCGCAGGGCGCCGCCTCGTTCGGCTGGTTCGCCTACGCGCCGCTGTCGTCGACGACGTTCACACCAGGAGACGGCGGAAACCTCTGGGTCTTCGGCCTCGGCCTCTCGGGCTTCGGTACGATCCTCGGTGGCGTGAACTTCATCACCACGATCATCACGATGCGCGCCCCGGGCATGACCATGTTCCGCATGCCGATCTTCACCTGGAACATCCTGGTGACGTCGATCCTCGTGCTGATGGCCTTCCCGGTGCTCGCCGCCGCGCTCTTCGCCCTCGGCGCCGACCGCGTCTTCGGAGCCCACATCTACGACGCCGCCAACGGCGGTGTCTTGCTCTGGCAGCACCTGTTCTGGTTCTTCGGCCACCCCGAGGTCTACATCATCGCGCTGCCGTTCTTCGGCATCGTCTCCGAGGTGTTCCCCGTCTTCAGCCGCAAGCCGATCTTCGGCTACAAGACCCTGATCTACGCGACGATCTCGATCGCCGCCTTGTCGGTCACGGTCTGGGCGCACCACATGTACGTCACCGGCTCGGTGCTGCTGCCGTTCTTCGCCCTGATGACGATGCTCATCGCGGTGCCGACGGGTGTGAAGATCTTCAACTGGGTCGGCACGATGTGGCGCGGCTCGGTGACGTTCGAGACCCCGATGGTCTGGGCGATCGGCTTCCTCATCACCTTCACCTTCGGTGGCCTCACCGGCGTCATCCTGGCGTCGCCGCCGCTCGACTTCCACGTCTCCGACACCTACTTCGTGGTGGCGCACTTCCACTACGTGGTGTTCGGCACCGTGGTGTTCGCGATGTTCTCGGGCTTCTACTTCTGGTGGCCCAAGTGGACCGGCAAGATGCTCAACGAGCGCCTCGGCCACTGGCACTTCTGGCTGCTGTTCATCGGCTTCCACACGACGTTCCTGATCCAGCACTGGCTGGGCGTCATGGGCATGCCGCGACGGTACGCGACCTACCAGCCCGAAGACGGCTTCACCTGGATGAACCAGCTCTCCACCATCGGTTCGTTCATCCTCGCGGCCTCGATGATCCCGTTCTTCCTGAACGTCTACGTCACGGCCCGCAAGGCGCCGAAGGTCACGGTGAACGACCCCTGGGGCTACGGCCGATCGCTCGAGTGGGCGACCTCGTGCCCGCCCCCGCGGCACAACTTCACCTCCATCCCGCGCATCCGCTCGGAGTCGCCGGCGTTCGACCTCAACCACCCCGAGGCCGGCATCCCGGTCGGCGTGGGCCCGGCGAAGGACGCCCCCGACGCCCCGACGTACGACATCGTGAACGACAAGGTGAAGTAGCCCCATGAGAGCCAATACCAACCTCTTCTGGATCCTGACCGTCTTCATGGTGCTGGCCGCCGCGGCCTACACCGTGTGGTCGCTGATCTGGTACGACGGCCAGCTCGAGTGGGTCGGCACCGTCGGTATCAGCCTCGCGGCGGTGCTGTCGGCCTTCCTCGCCTTCTACCTGAGCCGCGTGCACAAGGCCCAGGGCGCGGAACTACCCGAAGACCGCCTCGACGCCAACATCGACGACGGCGACCCGGAGATCGGCTTCTACAGCCCCTGGAGCTGGTGGCCCATCATCCTCGCGGGTGGCGGCGCCCTCCTCATGCTCGGCCTCGCGGTCGGCTTCTGGATCTGCTTCCTCGCCGGCGCCCTCGTCCTCGTCGCCGTGGTCGGCTGGACCTACGAGTACTACCGCGGCTACTTCGCCCGCTGACCACTCCCCGCACCACCCCGAAGGCCCGCTCCCACCCGGAGCGGGCCTTCTGCGTTCCACGGGGCGTGGCAAGCTCACACCCACGCTCTGCCGCAGCAGCGGGTCGATGTCGCTGGCGCCGAGCCGAACGGTCGTGCCTTCCTGGGCCGGACGCTCCTGGGGAACGACGAAGCGCCCGCCCCAGGAAGGGACGAGCGCTTCGGCGGACGGTGCGCTGACACGAGTTCAGCGACCCCCTCCTCCTGTCACGGGCAGATCGGCAGGTTCTCCAGATTCGCGCTGAGGACGGTCGCGCCTGGTCAGTGGGCAACCTCGTGCCCACCGCCGCGGCACAACTTCACCTCCAACCCGCGCTTCCGGTCGGAGCCGTCGGAGTTCGACCTCTGCCACCCCGAGGCCGGCATCCCGGTTGGCGTGCGCCCGGCGACGGACACGCCCGATGCCCCGACGTACCACCTCATGAGTGACAAGGTGAAGTAGCCCCATGAGTTGCTGATCTGGTACCAAGGCCAGCTCGAGTGGGTCGACACGGTCGGCATCAGCCTTGCGCGGTGCTGTCGGCCTTCCTCGACTGGGAGAAGGCCCGCAGCCCTCAGGGGCGCGGGCCTTCATCGTTGTCAGGTCAGCTCGTCAGTTGCACAGCGGCATAGTGCCGAGGGTGGCGTCGAGGACAGCCGGTCCGCCGAGCAGGACGAGGTGCTTCGGTGCCAGGGCGCGGACTTGTGCAGCGACCTCTGCAGGCAGGCACTCCTTGCGGACGAGCAGCACGGGTGAGTTGTTCCGCCCTGCGAGCACCCCTCCTGCAAGAGCATCGGGGAAGTCGGAGCCCGTCGCGAGGTACACGGTATCCACCGGTGCGGTGAACGTCGCGGACACGACCTTTGCCGCGGTCAGGAATCGATCGTCACCGTCGAGCCGTGTCACCTTGGCTCCGAGGACGGAAAGGTCAGCGGCGATTCCGGAAGAGACTGTGTCTTCGCCACCGATGACTGTGCTACTGGACACTCCTCGGGCGGTCAGCAAGGCTTTTTCCTGCGGCGTAAGACCGGTGCTGGCACCGTTCACGAGCAGCACCGGCGCCTGGGTCTTGGCCGCAGCCGGGCTGGCACTCAGCGCGTCAGGGAACTTGAGCCCGGTCGCCACGAACACCGACGACGACGACGGTGCTCCGATGGTCGGATGAGTGATCAGGTTGCGTGACACCTCGAAGCGATCAGCTCCTGCGATTCGCGTGACTGTCGGGTGGTTGGACAGGCCGGAGAGATCAGCGATCACATCGGCGGAAACGGCGGCTTCACCCCCGACGACGACGATGTTCTCCGGCTTGAGGTAGGCGGAGAGCTGGGTGCGTACGTAGTAGGGCAACTCCTTCTTCGTGGTCAGCAGGAGGGGTGCTTGGCGTTCTGCGGCGGTTGCGGCGGCGCTCAGCGCATCGGGATAGTTCTCCCCACTGGCGATGTAGACGAGCGGAGTCTTCTTGTAACCGGCGATCTGGCTCGCCGTGTCATATCTGTCTTCGCCGGATATCCGCTCGACGATGGACGCTGCGGGCACGATGTCCATCGTGCAGGCTTTGCTGCTGAAGCTGCCGACGTTGTTGCGGGCCTCCATTGTGAAAGGGAAGCTCCCGACCTTCGTGGGTGTTCCCGTGATCACCGGCGCCCCACCGCGAGGACTCGCTCCGATCTTCAGACCGTCGGGGAGGGCACCGGCGATGATGGTCCCGTCGAAGCCCGATCCGTTCTCGTTGTCCGCGGTCTCGAAATTCACCGTGGCGCCGATCTTGGTGACCGCGGGGGGACAGATCAACCAGGGGCCGCCGGCGGCCGATGCGGCGAGCGGTGTCCCGGCAGCTGTTGACAGCGCGACGGCTGCCAGTGTCAATGTGGCTATCAGTGACCCGCGGCTGCGGGATCGGTGGCGCGGGGGAGTGTTCACGGGCCTGTCCTTCTTTCGGTGGTATAGGTCATCTGAGACTGATGCCCGAGAAGCACAGGGTGTGAGGAGCAATTGCTACTCACACAACGCGAAGCGCCCGCCCCGGGAGGGGACGGGCGCTGGGCGGAGCTGCGGCGGGCGGGTGCCCGCGCGCGGTCAGTGGTGCGTGTTGCCGCCGGTCTGGTCCTCGAGCTCGCCGCGGGCGGGGGAGCCGGTGCCGACAGCGGGGGCGTGGCCGTGGCCGTGGGCCGCGTCGAGCTCCGCGCGGGAGGCCGGGGCGATGCGGTCCTCGAAGAACCAGTTCGACATGGCCGACCGCAGGCGCATCACCGGGGTGATCTTGCCGTTCGAGTTCGGGCGCAGCATGATCGGCTCGAAGGACTCGTAGTCGACCAGCTTCCAGCGCTCGTAGTCGTCGAGCTGCTCGTGCACCTCGATGTACTCGCCGCCCGGGAGGCGGACGATGCGGCCCGACTCGTAGCCGTGCAGCACGATCTCGCGGTCCTTCTTCATCAGTCCGATGCAGACGCGCTTCGTGATGAAGTACGCGATGAACGGGCCGAGCACCGCCCACGCCTGGACGACGTGGATGACGCCCTCGATGGAGAGCTGGAAGTGCGTCGCCATGAGGTCGGACGAGGCCGCCGCCCAGAGCGCCGCGTAGAACGTGACGCCGGCCGCGCCGATGGCGGTGCGGGTCGGGGCGTTCCGCGGGCGGTCGAGGATGTGGTGCTCGCGCTTGTCGCCCGTGACCCAGCTCTCGACGAACGGGTAGATGGCGACGAACAGGAGCAGCAGCACCAGCGCGATCACCGGGATGATGATGTTGAACGACCAGGTGTGGTTCAGCCAGACGAACTCCAGGCCCGGCGGGATGAGTCGCAGAGCGCCGTCGGCGAAGCCGATGTACCAGTCGGGCTGGGTTCCGGCCGAGACGGGGGAGGGGTCGTAGGGGCCGTAGTTCCAGATCGGGTTGATCGTGAAGAACGACGCCATCAGGGCGATGACACCGAACACCAGGAAGAAGAAGCCGCCGGCCTTCGCCGCGTACACGGGGAGGATCGGGTAGCCGATCACGTTCTTCTCGGTGCGGCCGGGGCCGGCGAACTGGGTGTGCTTGTGCACGACCACGAACACCAGGTGCAGGGCCAGGAAGGCGACCAGGATGGCCGGCAGCAGCAGGATGTGCAGCGTGTACAGGCGCCCCACGATCGCCGTGCCCGGGAACTCGCCGCCGAACAGCAGGAACGAGGTCCAGGTGCCGATCACCGGCATGCCCTTGATCAGGCCGTCGATGATGCGGAGGCCGTTGCCCGAGAGCAGGTCGTCGGGGAGCGAGTAGCCGGTGAAGCCCTCGGCCATGGCGAGGACGAACAGCACGAAGCCGATCATCCAGTTCAGCTCACGGGGCTTGCGGAACGCACCCGTGAAGAACACGCGCAGCATGTGCAGGCCGATGGAGGCGATGAACAGCAGCGCCGCCCAGTGGTGGATCTGGCGAACCAGGAGGCCACCGCGCACGTCGAACGAGATGTGCAGCGCCGAGTCCATGGCGGCCGACATCTCGACGCCCTTGAGCGGCACGAACGCGCCCTCGTAGTGCGTCTCGACCATCGAGGCCTGGAAGAAGAACGTCAGGAACGTTCCCGACAGGATGATGACGACGAAGCTGTAGAGCGCGACCTCGCCGAGCATGAACGACCAGTGGTCGGGGAAGATCTTGCGGCCGAACTCCTTGACGACCGCCGAGATGCTCGTGCGCTCGTCGAGGTAGTTCGCGGCGGCGCCGGTGATGCCGCCGCCCTTCTTCGGAGTGGCCGGAGACTCTGCGGCCTCGGTCCTCTCGATCGTGCTGGTCATGAACGCTCCCAGAAGCTAGGTCCGACGGGCTCGTGGAAGTCGCTCTGCGCCACGAGGTAGCCCTCCGAGTCGACCTCGATGGGCAGCTGGGGCAGCGGCCGCTTGGCCGGCCCGAAGATCACCTTGGCCTCGTTCACCACGTCGAAGGTCGACTGGTGGCAGGGGCAGAGGAGGTGATGGGTCTGCTGCTCGTAGAGTGCCACCGGGCATCCGACGTGCGTGCAGATCTTGGAGTACGCGACGATGCCGTCGTACGACCAGCCCTCGCGCTCCGGGCTGATGTTCAGGTCGGCCGGGTCGAGGCGCATGAGCAGCACCGCGGCCTTGGCCTTCTGCTCGAGCAGGTCCTCGCGCTCGTTCAGGCCCTCGGGGATGATGTGGAACACCGATCCGATGGTGATGTCGGATGCCCGCACCGGGATGCCGCTCGGGTCGAGCGTCAGCCGCGAGCCCTTCTTCCACATCGTGTGGCTGAGCAGCTCGACCGGGTCCTGGTCCTGCGGGCCGAGGCCGCGGAAGAGCACGAGGCCGGGCAGCGGGAAGGCGATGATCGCGCCGATCAGGCTGTTCCGGATGAGGGTGCGTCGTCCGAAGCCCGACTCCTTGTCGGCCTGGTCGAAGATCTCGACGGCCCGGGCCCGCGTCTCGTCGGTGCCGCGCACGGGGTGGCGGACGTCGATGCCCTCCTTGTCGACCATCAGCGCCTTGCCCCAGTGCACGGCGGCGAGGCCGATGCCGAAGAGGGCGAGGGCGGAGCCGAGGCCGATGAACAGGGTGTTCAGCCGCAGGGCGACGGGGTCGCCGTCTTCGATCGGGAAGGCCATGTAGGCCGCGAGGGCGAAGATGCTGCCCGCGATCGAGAGGTAGAACAGGGTGTAGACCGTGCGGTCGGCGTGCTTCGCCTTCGCCGGGTCGAGATCGGTGACGCGCGCGCGGTGCGGCGGCTCTCCCGGGTTCTCCACGTCGGAGCCAATGACCGCTGTACCCGCCGAAGTGCGATGACTCGTCTCGACGGCCGACGAATCGGAGGCGGCTGAGTCGATGCCGCTCACCTCGTCATGTGCCATTGTGTATCCCTTTCGAGCTGCTGCTGGTGATTGCTGTGGTCACGCGGATCAGTTGGACTTGGCGGTCAGCCAGACCATCAGTCCGATGATCGCGCCGAGGCCGAAGATCCAGGCGAAGAGGCCCTCGGCGACCGGGCCGAGGTTGCCGAGCTCGAAGCCACCGGGCGACGGGTTGTTCTCGACGTACTTCAGGTAGGTGATGATGTCGCGCTTGTCCTCGGGCGTGAGGTTGTCGTCGTTGAAGACGGGCATGTTCTGCGGGCCGGTGAGCATGGCCTCGTAGATGTGCGTGGCGAGCACGCCGGTGAGCTCGGGGGCGTACTTGCCCTCGGTGAGCGCACCGCCGGCGCCGGCGACGTTGTGGCACATGGCGCAGTTGATGCGGAACAGCTCGCCGCCGTTCGCCGCGTCGCCGTCGGCCTGCAGCAGGCTGGCGTCGGGGATGGCCGGGCCGGGGGAGATGGAGGCGACGTAGGCGGCCATCGCGGCCGTCTGCTCGTCGGTGAACTGCACGGGCTTCTGCATGGCCTGCGGGCCCTGCATCGCGAGCGGCATACGACCGGTGCCGACCTGGAAGTTGACCGAGGCCGCGCCGACGCCGATCAGACTCGGGCCGTCGTCGGTGCCCTGCAGGCTCATGCCGTGGCAGGTGGCGCAGTTCGAGGCGAAGAGCTTCTCGCCCTCGTCGATGACCTGCTGGCTCGACATGTCCGTCTCGGCGGTCGCAGCGGTGGTGCTGCTGAACGCGGCGTAGCCGCCGCCCGTGACGACGAGGCCGATAGCGATCAGCAGCACAGTCGCCAGGGGGTGGCGTCTGTTTGCTTTCCTGCTCCTGCGGGCCATTCTCTCAACTCTCTTTCGGTACTGCGGGTGCTGCATCGGGTTGATCGGGTGAAGCGCTACTTCAGCACGTAGATGACGAAGAACAGGCCGATCCAGACCACGTCGACGAAGTGCCAGTAGTACGAGACGACGATGATCGACGTCGCCTCCTTGTGACCGAAGTTCTTGACGGCGAAGACGCGGCCGAGCATGAGCAGCATCGCGATGAGGCCGCCGGTGACGTGCAGGGCGTGGAAGCCGGTGGTGAGGTAGAAGGCCGAGCCGTAGGCGTTGCCGTCGATGGTGATGCCCTCGGAGACGAGGGTCGCGTACTCGAGCACCTGGCCGCTGACGAAGACGGCGCCGAAGGCGTAGGTGAGGAACAGCCACTCGGTCAGGCCCCAGTCCTTGGGGGCCCAGCTGGTGCGCTTGACCTGGCCGCGCTCGGCGGCCCAGACGGCGAACTGGCACCAGAACGACGAGATGACCAGGATGATCGTGTTGACGGCCGCGAACGGCACGTTCAGCACACCGGCCTGCTCGGCCCAGGCTCCGGGGTTCGTGGAGCGCAGCGTGAAGTAGATGGCGAAGAGGCCCGCGAAGAACATGACCTCGCTGCCGAGCCACACGATGGTGCCCACCGCCACGGTGTTGGGGCGCTGGACCACAGGGGCACTCTGAGAATGGGTCAATGAGCTGCTCGTCACTGTTCCATTATGTCCGATATCGGGGCGTGGTTTTGCATTCGGCGCACCATTGGGCCCGACGACCGGCGTGTCCGGTTCGGAGCGGCCCGTAGGATCGCTCCCATGGCTGAAACGCTCACCTGGCCCTCGATGATCGCTCGACTGCTGACCGGGCGGGATCTCTCGATCTCGCAGGCCACCTGGTCGATGGACCGCATCATGCTAGGAGAGGTGACTGAGGCGCAGCTGGCAGGTTTCCTGGTGGCGCTGAGGGCCAAGGGCGAGACCGTCGACGAGATCGTCGGCTTCCGGGACGCGATCCTCGATCATGCCCTCCCGCTGGAGGTCGACCCGTTCGCGCTCGACATCGTCGGAACCGGCGGCGACAGCTACGGCTCGGTCAACGTCTCGACGATGGCGTCGATCGTCGCGGCGGCGAGCGGTGTGCCCGTGATCAAGCACGGCAACAAGGCGGCGTCGTCGCTGAGCGGCTCCTCCGACGTGCTGCGCGCCCTCGGCATCGACCTCGAGCTGGAGCCCGAGCGGGTCGCCGCGGTGCTGCTGGAGACCGGCATCTCCTTCGCCTACGCCGCGAAGTTCCACCCCGGCTTCAAGAACGCCGGGGCGGTGCGTGCCGAGCTCGGTGTGCCCACGGTGTTCAACTTCCTGGGCCCGCTCTGCAACCCGGCCCGCGCCGAGGCCTCGGCCGTCGGTGTCGCCCACCTCGACCGGGTGCCGCTGATCACCGGCGTCTTCCAGACCCGCGGCGCGACCGCCCTGGTCTTCCGCGGCGACGACGGTCTCGACGAGCTCACCACCACGGGCCACAGTCACATCTGGGAGGTCTCACGCGGGTCGGTGAAGGAGCACGACCTCAACCCGCGGGACCTGGGCATCCGCACCTCGACCATCGACGAGCTGCGCGGGGGCGACGCCGAGCACAACGCCGAGATCGTGCGCCGCACCCTCGCCGGCGACGCCGGGCCGGTGCGCGACATGGTGCTGCTGAACGCCGCGGCGGGGCTCGTGGCGTTCGAGCTGGCGTCCGACCCGGCCGAGGTCGACCGCGCCATGGTGGAGCGCCTGGCCGAGAAGATGGCCATCGCGGCCACCGCCATCGACACGGGGGCCGCGACCCAGAAGCTCGACGACTGGATCGCGGCCACCCGCGCGTAGAGATCCGACGGGCTACTGCACGTCGTCGTCGACCCAGTCGAGGGTCTTCGTGACGGCCTTCTTCCAGTTGCGGTACAGACGGTCCCGCTCGGCCGAGTCGAGGTCGGGCGTCCAGCGCGAGTCCTCCTGCCAGTTGGCGCGCAGCTCGTCGAGGTCGGCCCAGTAGCCGACGGCGAGGCCGGCCGCGTAGGCCGCTCCGAGCGCGGTGGTCTCGGCGACGACCGGCCGCACGACGGGTACGTCCAGGATGTCCGCCTGGAACTGCATCAGCAGGTTGTTGGCGATCATGCCGCCGTCGACCTTGAGCTCGGTCAGCGGCACCCCGGAGTCCGCGTTGACCGCGTCCAGCACCTCCTTGGTCTGGAAGGCGGTCGCCTCGAGTGCCGCGCGGGCGATGTGCCCCTTGTTGACGTAGCGGGTGAGGCCCACGAGGGCACCCCGCGCATCCGACCGCCAGTACGGCGCGAACAGGCCCGAGAACGCCGGCACGAAGTAGGCGCCGCCGTTGTCCTCGACCGTGGCGGCGAGCTCCTCGATCTCGGGGGCCGATTTGATCAGACCGAGGTTGTCGCGCAGCCACTGCACGAGCGAGCCGGTGACGGCGATCGAGCCCTCGAGGGCGTAGTGCGGCTCGGCGTCGCCGAGCTTGTAGCCGAGGGTCGTCAGCAGTCCGTTCTTGGACTTCACGATCTCGGTGCCGGTGTTGAAGATGAGGAAGTTGCCGGTGCCGTAGGTGTTCTTGGCCTCGCCGGCGTCGAACGCGGCCTGGCCGAAGGTGGCCGCCTGCTGGTCGCCCAGGATGCCCGCGACGGGCACCTCGCGAAGGAGCGAGGAGGTGTGCACCGTGCCGTAGATCTCCGACGAGCTCTTGATCTCGGGGAGCATCGACTTCGGCACCCCGAACACGTCGAGGATGTCGTCGCGCCACTCGAGCGTCTCGAGGTCCATGAACAGGGTGCGCGAGGCGTTCGTGACGTCGGTCGCGTGCACGCCGCCGTCGACCCCGCCGGTGAGGTTCCAGAGCACCCAGGTGTCGGTCGTGCCGAAGAGCAGGTCGCCTGCCTCGGCGCGCTCCCGGGCACCCTCGACGTTCTCGAGGATCCAGACGATCTTCGTGCCGGCGAAGTAGGTCGACAGGGGCAGGCCCACGACGTCCTTGAAGCGCTCGGCGCCGCCGTCCTCCGACAGTCGGTCGACGATGCCCTGGGTGCGGGTGTCCTGCCAGACGATGGCGTTGTAGACCGGCTCGCCGGTGTTCTTGTCCCAGACCACGGCGGTCTCGCGCTGGTTGGTGATGCCCACGGCCTTGACGTTGTGCCGGGTGATGTTGGCCTTGGACAGCGCCTGGCCGATCACCTCGCGGGTGTTGTCCCAGATCTGCTTCGGGTCGTGCTCGACCCAGCCCGCCTTCGGGAAGATCTGGTCGTGCTCGAGCTGGCCGGTCGAGACGATCGAGCCCGAGTGATCGAAGACGATCGCCCTGGTGCTCGTCGTTCCCTGGTCGATCGCGATGATGTAGTCCGTCATGACAACTCCTTCGTAGGTGACGCGGAAAGGGAGCGGGCCGGTCCACGTCATCGTGGCCCGGCCCGCTGGGTGCTAGGTGAGGATCGGCAGGAGGGGGATGGCGAGCAGTCCCGCGAGCACGCCGCCGATGATCGGTCCGACGACCGGCACCCACGCGTACGACCAGTCGCTCGTGCCCTTGCCCTTGATGGGCAGCAGGGCGTGAGCGATGCGCGGCCCGAGGTCACGGGCCGGGTTGATGGCGTAGCCCGTCGGGCCACCGAGCGAGGCGCCGATGCCGATCACGAGCAGCGCCACCGGCAGGGCGCCGAGGGCCGCGAGGCCCCCGTCACCCTGGCGTCCGCCGCCGAAGCCGATCACGACGAACACGAGCACGAAGGTGCCGATGATCTCGGTGACCAGGTTCCAGCCGTAGGAGCGGATGGCCGGGCCGGTCGAGAACACGCCGAGCTTGTTGGCCGCGTCGGGCTCCTCGTCGAAGTGCTGCTTGTAGGCCAGCCAGACGAACACGGCGCCGATGATCGCACCGATCAGCTGCGCACCGATGTACGTGATCACCGACAGGAAATTGACGTCGACCGCGGTGGCCTCCGAGCCGAACGAGGTCGCGCCGTTGGCGAGCAGGCCGAGCGTCACGGCGGGGTTGAGGTGCGCCCCGGAGGCGTACGACACGATCACACCGGCGAAGACCGCGAGGCCCCAGCCGATGTTGACCATCAGGAACCCGCCGTTGAAGCCCTTGGTGCGCACGAGGGCGACGTTCGCGACGACGCCGCAGCCGAGGAGCACGAGCATGGCGGTGCCCACGAGCTCCGATAAGAAATCGATACCGAGATTGTCCACGATGACCTTCCTTCGCACTGTTCGGCCGCTCGCTGCGGCCTCCGGGGTGACCGGCTCGTGCCAACAGTATCCCCAGGAAGTTGCCAGGTACATGCTTGACCGGCGTAGATTCGTCTCGGGCGGCCTGGCGCCGACTCCCGTCGCGCTGACGCACGGAGACCGAAGGGATTTTCAATGAAGAAGCTCATCAACGATCCGAAGAACGTCGTCGACGAGGCGGTCGTCGGCTTCGAGGCCGCGCACGGCGACCTCGTCACCGTCTCGCACGACCCCATCTACATCGCGCGCAAAGACGCTCCCGTGGCCGGCAAGGTCGGTCTCGTCTCCGGTGGCGGCAGCGGGCACGAGCCCCTGCACGGCGGCTTCGTGGGCTTCGGGATGCTCGACGCCGCCGTTCCCGGACCGGTCTTCACCTCCCCGACCCCCGACCCGATCCTCGCCGCCACCAAGGCCGTCGACGGCGGCAAGGGCGTGCTGCACATCGTGAAGAACTACACCGGGGACGTGCTCAACTTCGAGACCGCCGCCGACCTGGCCTCGGCCGAGGACATCGAGGTGCGCACCGTGATCGTCGACGACGACGTCGCCGTGAAGGACTCCCTGTACACGGCCGGCCGGCGCGGCGTCGCGGGCACCGTGCTGGTCGAGAAGATCGCCGGCGCCGCCGCCGAGCGGGGCGACGACCTCGACGCCGTCGCCGCGATCGCCACCAAGGTCAACGGTCAGGTGCGCACCATGGGCGTCGCGCTGACCCCTTGCGTGGTGCCGCACGCCGGCGAGCCGAGCTTCGTGCTCGCCGACGACGAGATCGAGATCGGCATCGGCATCCACGGCGAGCCGGGCCGGGAGCGGATCAAGCTGGAGCCGGCCGACGCGATCGTCGACCGCCTGCTCGGGCCCATCCTCGAGGACCTGCCGTTCGCCTCTGGCGACGAGGTGCTGCTGCTCGTGAACGGCATGGGCGGAACCCCGCAGGTCGAGCTCTACATCGTGTTCAAGCACGCCGCGGAGGTGTTGGCTGAGAAGGGCATCACGGTGACCCGCTCGCTGGTGGGCAACTTCGTGACGTCGCTCGAGATGCAGGGCGTGTCGATCAGCGTGCTGAAGCTCGACGAGGAACTGACCGGACTGTGGGACGCACCGGTGCAGACGGCTGCTCTGCGCTGGGGAAGGTAGAGGGCATGGCTGACGCTCTGGGCATCGACTGGACGACGGACTGGATCCGGCGCACCGCGCAGGTGGTGCACGACCACCGGGTGGAGCTCGTGACGCTCGACCGCGAGATTGGCGACGGGGACCACGGCGAGAACCTCGACCGCGGCTTCACGGCCGTGCTCGCCAAGCTCGACACACTGGCCGACGACGCGGTTCCGGGCGACGCCCTGAAACTCGTCGCCACCACGCTGATCTCGACGGTGGGCGGTGCCTCGGGGCCGCTCCTCGGCACCGCCTACCTCAAGGGCGCCGCCGCCGTCGGCAAGGACGAGCAGCTCGACGGCGCCGCCGTGGTGGCCTTCCTCACCGCGGCGCGCGACGGCGTGGTGCTGAGGGGCAAGGCCGAGCCGGGCGACAAGACGATGATCGACGCCTGGACCCCGGCGGTCGACGCCGCGGCCGCCGCGGAGGCGGAGGGCCGGTCGCCCGCCGAGATCCTGGCGGCCGCCGCCGACGCCGCGGAGAAGGGCGCCGAGGCGACCGAGCCGCTCGTCGCCCGCAAGGGTCGCGCGAGCTACCTCGGCGAGCGGGCGATCGGGCACCGCGATCCGGGCGCGCAGTCGTCGTCGCTGATCCTGCGGGCCGCGGCCGACTCGGCCGCCGGCACCGGGGGAGCCGGCACCGGGGGAGCCAGCACCGGGGGAGCCGCCTGATGGCGGGCACCCCCGGCAAGGTCGGCGTCGTCTTCGTCTCGCACAGCGCGAAGATCGCCGAGGGGCTCGTCGAGCTCGCGGCCCAGATGGCCGGCTCGACCAGCCTGGTCGCCGCGGGTGGCACCGACGAGGGCGGCATCGGCACGAGCTTCGACAAGGTCAGCGCCGCCGTCACCGAGGCCGACTCCGGTCACGGGGTCGCCGTGCTCTGCGACCTCGGCTCCGCGATCCTCACGGCCGAGACCGCGCTCGACTTCCTCGACGAGGAGGTGCAGGTGCGGGTGCGCATCGTCGACGCGCCGCTCGTGGAGGGCGGCGTCGCCGCGGCGGTGGCCGCCGAGTCGGGCGCGACGCTCGACGAGGTCGTGACGGCCGCGCGGTCGGCTGCGGGGCCTCTCGGCGAGCCCGGACGCGAGAGCGATGCGGGGGCCGGGGCGAACGCGGTCGTGCCGGTCTTCGAGGAGCCGGCCACCGCATCCGGAACCCCGTCGCGCACGGTGACCATCGTGAACCGCGACGGGCTGCACGCGCGACCAGCCGCCGAGTTCGTGAAGCTGGCGAGCACCTTCGACCAGAAGGTGACCGTCAACGGCAAGGACGCCAAGAGCCTGCTCGGCATCATGTCGATGGGCCTGGTGAAGGGCGCGACGGTCGAGATCGCCAGCACCGACCCGGCGGCGGGCGACGCCGTGGACGCGCTCGCGGACCTCGTCGAGTCGGGGTTCGGCGAGGAGTAGCCGCCCCGGTGCCGGCCGCAGCCGACAGCGGAGCTGCCGCTAGCCCTCGTCCATCCGGCGCAGGACGAACAGCGGGATCTCCCGGTCGGTCTTCGTCTGGTAGTCGGCGTAGTCGGGGTAGGTCTCGACGGCGCGCTGCCACCACACCGCCTTCTCCTCGCCCGTGACCTCGCGGGCGAGGTAGTCGTGCTTCTCGGTGCGGTCCTGGAGCTCGACGTGCGGCTCCTTGACGATGTTGAAGTACCAGACCGGGTGCTTCGGGGCTCCGCCGAGCGAGGCGACCACGGCGTACTCCCCGTCGTGCTCGACGCGCATCAGCGGCGTCTTGCGGAGCTTCCCCGACTTCGCGCCGACGGTGGTGAGGATGATGACGGGCATGCCCCGGAGGGTGGTGCCCTTCGTACCGCCCGAGCCCTCGTAGGTCTCGAGCTGCTCACGCGCCCAGTCGCTGGTTCCCGGTTCGTATTCTCCGATGAGAGGCATGTCACGATCGTACGACGGTCGACCCCGACGAGGGGCCCGGGGGTGAACGTGGGCCCGTTCCGTGCGACCATAGAAGAGGGGACAGCGGGGGCACGACGAACGTTCGAGAGGATCTGATCAACTGATGGCAAGCGGTGCGACAGCGAAATGCCCGGTCTGCGGTAAGTCTGTGGCGGTGGGCTTCGTGTCGCAGACCCTCATCCAGCACGAGAACAAGCTGAACGAGCGGTGCCGCGGCACGGGGGTCACCCCGTCCACGCCGGTGCGCGGCGGCTCGTCCGCCGGCGCGTCGAGCACGCGGCCGGCCTCGAAGACGGCCAAGACCAGCCCCGCCTCCAAGGGCGGCGTCACGGTGCGCAAGCTCGACGTCGACCCCGAGGTGCTCAAGGAGCGACGGGAGCGGTCCGAGCGTCTTCGCGAGGAGCGGGCCGAGGCCGCGCGCGAGCGCAACGCCATCGGCTTCTCCTACTTCGACGAGCCGCGCCGCTGAGCCGTCGGCCACCGGCGCCCTTCCTCGAGAGCGCCTCGGCGCGGCGCCTGGCCGGCTTCGCGCTGCAGTCGGTGCCCGCAGAGCTCGACGGCTACGCCGAGCCGTTCCTCGACGGCGGGGCGACCGCGATCGCGGTGCTGTCCGCGCATCCTGAGGTCTCGGCGACGTTGGCCGGCCAGAACGCGGCCGTCGTCGAGGTCTGGCAGGTGGTGCGCGACGACGTCGAAGCGCTCGTGCGCGCGCTCCGGTGGCTCGCCGAGCGGCACTCGCCCGCCTTCTTCGCGGGGGTGCGCGATCGCGACCTCGACCCCGTCGCGGCGGTGTCGCTCGCGCCCGCCGACCGCGCGGCGCGCTACGTCTACCTGCGGGGCACGGCGAGACCGGAT
The DNA here is from genome assembly GCF_015350805.1 of Herbiconiux sp. VKM Ac-1786. Lineage (GTDB taxonomy): Bacteria > Actinomycetota > Actinomycetes > Actinomycetales > Microbacteriaceae > Herbiconiux. The sequence continues at coordinate 479,620 of NZ_JADKSG010000002.1, forward strand.
GCCCGGGGCGCGCAGCCCCGCGTCGTCACGCCCGACCCCGCCGACCCCGACGACGCGCCGCCCGTCGAGTACGGTCGCGACGCCGTGCCGATCGACGAGACCGGGCTGCGGATGCTCGCCCGGCTGCTCGCCGACCGCGACGTCACCCTCGTGACGAAGCCGGCGTTCGAGCTGCTCGGCGATCTGCGGGAGGACGATCTGCTGTGGCTCGATCCCGCCGAGGCGCGGGTCGCGACCGGCGCGGAGGGCCGGCTCGGACGGGAGCTGCGGAGCCTCGTCGGATCGGCCGTGGCGCGGGGGGCCGCGGTACTGGCGCCCGCGCATCCGCTCGTCGAGGCCTCGCGCGAGCTCGCCGTCGTCGCCGAACCGGCCGACGACGTCACCCTGCTCGGGAGCGCCGCCCTGCGTCGGGCCCTGCAGCGCTGAGGTAACTTAGGGTAGCCTTACCAGCGGAGGGGGAGCGCATGAGCAACATCACCGTCACGCACGCCGAGTCGGGGCTCGTGCGGGCCACGGTGCTGCGATCGGAGCGGGTCACCCCGCACATGCAGCGCCTCACGTTCGGCGGGGGCGATCTCGAGCGGTTCCGCTTCCGCGGGTTCGATCAGTGGTTCCGGCTCGCCGTGCCCGTCAGCGACGGCACCCGCTTCGAGCGGCTGCCCGACAGCTTCGGCCTCGGCGGCTACCTGAAGTACCTCACCTTGCCGAAGGGCACCCGGCCGGTCATCCGCAACTACACCGTGCGCGCGTACCGGGCCGAGCCGGCCGAGCTCGACGTCGACTTCGTGGTGCACGGCGACGCCGGGGTCGCCGGGCCCTGGGCGAGCGCCGTCGAGCCCGGATCGCCGCTCGCCGAGGTCGCGTTCATCGACCAGGGCTGCGGCTGGACGCCACGGCACCACGACGGCGGGCCGCACGACAGCGTGCTGCTCGTCGGCGACGAGAGCGGGCTGCCGGCGGTGGCGGGCATCCTGCGCGACCTGCCCCGCGACGCCGGCGGGCACGCGGTCATCGAGCTCTTCGACGAGCGGGACCGGCAGGAGGTCGACGCGCCCGAGGGCATCGAGGTGCACTGGGTGACGAGGTCGCCGGGGGCCGCTCCCGGGGAGGCCGCATTGCCGGCGGTGCGGGGGCTGCCGGCCCTCGAGGGGCGGGTGGCGGCGTTCGCCGTGGGGGAGTCCGCCGTCGCGACCGGGGTGCGGCGACACCTGGTCGCGGAGCGGGGGGTGCCCAAGGCGGACGTCACGTTCTGCGGGTACTGGAAACGGGGCGGGAGATGAGGGCGCCGCGCATCCGCTGATCTTTTTTCGGGGCGATGTCGATATCGCGTCGCGCCGTTCGACGCGATAGTAGGAGGTGCACCGGAGCGCCTCGCGACGGACACCCACGAAGGAGACACCCATGAAGTACATGCTCATCATGCGCACCACCGCCGAGGCCCTCGAGGCGTCGAAGGACCTCGACTTCACGGAGGTCATCAACGCCATGGGCGCCTACAACGAGTCGATGATCACCGCCGGCGTGCTGATCGGCGGCGACGGGCTGTCGGATGCGAAGGAGGGCTTCGTCGTCGACTTCTCGGGCGAGGCCCCGACGGTGACCGACGGGCCCTACGGCGAGGTGCACGAGCTGTTCAACGGCTTCTGGATCGTGCAGGTGGCCACGAAGGAGGAGGCGCTGGAGTGGGCGAAGCGAGCACCGCTCGGGGCCGGCTCGAAGCTCGAGGTGCGGCGGATCACCGACGAGAGCGACTTCGCCGAGTTCGCGGACAACGAGTTCATCCAGAAGGAGAAGGAGTGGCGTGGCTGATCCTGCCGGTGCGGCCGATGGCGCCGGCGCGGGTGCCGGCGCGGGTGCTGCTGCCGCCGCCTCTGCGCGGCGGGCGGTCGAGGCGGTGTGGCGCATCGAAGGGGCGCGCATCACGGCCGGGCTGGCCCGGGCGTTCGGCGACTTCGGCCTCGCCGAGGACGCCGCCCAGGACGCCCTCGCCCAGGCGCTCGTGCAGTGGCCGGTCGAGGGCGAACCGCGGAACCCCGGCGCCTGGCTGACGGCGGTGGCGAAACGGCGGGCGGTCGACGCGCTGCGGCGGGGGAGCGGCCTCGACGAGCGGTACGCGTCGCTGGCCGCCGGGGCTGATGCCGGTGTCGGTACCGGTGTCGGCGGCGGGGCGGATGCTCGGGCCGGCGATCTCGTCGGCGACGAGGTGCTCGGGCTCGTCTTCATCGCTTGTCACCCCGTGCTCGGGCGCGACGCGCAGGTGGCGCTGACGCTGCGGGTGGTCGGCGGGCTGACCAGCGAGGAGATCGCGCGGCTGTACCTGCTGCCCGTGGCGACGGTGCAGCAGCGCATCGTGCGGGCGAAGAAGACGCTCGCCGCCGCGAACGTGCCGTTCGAGAGCCCCGAGCCCGCCGAGTGGACCGGGCGGCTCGGCGGGGTGCTCGCGGCGCTGTACCTGATCTTCACCGAGGGGTACTCGGCGACCTCCGGCGAGCGGTGGCTGCGGCCCGAGCTGGCCGACGAGGCGGTGCGCCTCGGCCGCGTGCTCGCCGGTCTGCTGCCGCGCGAGCCGGAGGTGCACGCGCTGCTCGCCCTGATGGAGCTGCAGGCGGCGCGTTTCCCCGCTCGCACGGCCGCCGACGGCAGCCCGGTGCTGCTCGCCGACCAGGACCGGCGGCGCTGGGACCGGGCTCGGCTCGGGCGCGGCCGGGCGGCGCTCGCCCGATCCGACGAGGCGGCCCGGCGACGCGGCCGGGGTCGCGGGCCGTACGCGCTGCAGGCGGCGATCGCCGAGTGCCATGCGGTGGCTCCCGACGTGGCCGGGACGGACTGGGAGCGCATCGTGCTGCTCTACGAGGCGCTCGGAGCGCTGGCGCCGAACCCCGTGGTCGAGCTGAACAAGGCGGTGGCCGTGTCGATGGCGGTCGGGCCGGCGTCCGCCCTGCGGATGGTCGACGAGCTCGTCGCCACGGGCGCACTGGCCGGCTCGCATCTCGTGCCGAGCGTGCGCGGCGAACTGCTCGCGCAGCTCGGCCGGGTGCCGGAGGCGCGCTCGGAGCTGGTCGCGGCGGCAGGGCTGACCCGCAACGAACGGGCCCGCGCCGTGCTGCTCGCCAAGGCCGCGGCGCTCCCCGGGGGCTGACAGCTCGAGCCCGGTGCGCCAGGATCGGAGGGTGACTCCCCTCGAACCCGGTATCGCGCCCCGCACCCACGACGAGCTCGAGGCGCTGCTCGGCTCGCCCCTTCCGCGCACGCGGGACAAGGCCCGGCCGGTGCTCGACGAGGTCGACCGCGCCTGGCTGGCCGCCTCCCCGTTCTGCCTCGTCGCCACCTCCGACGCCGAGGGCCGCTGCGACGTGTCGCCGAAGGGCGACCCGCCCGGGTTCGCCGTCGTGCTCGACGAGCGCACCGTGGCCCTGCCCGAGCGGCCCGGCAACCGGCGCGCCGACAGCCTGCACAACGTGCTCGAGAACCCGCACGCCGGCCTGATCTTCCTCGTGCCGGGCCGCGGCGACACCCTGCGGGTCAACGGGCGGGCGCGCCTGTCGACGGATGCGGCCCTGCTCGACGAGATGGCCGTGAAGGGCCACCGGCCGCTCGTCGCCCTCGTGGTCGACGTCGAGGAGGTGTACTTCCACTGCGCGAAGGCGTTCCTGCGCTCGGAGCTGTGGGAGCCGTCGAGCTGGCATCCCGACGCGGTGCCGTCCCGCCCCGAGATCGCGAAGGCGGTCGAGCGCCCCGATGAACCTCTCGAGGAGCTCGCGCGGTACTACGGGGCGTCCTACGCCGACGGTCTCTACCGGAGCTGACCGGTATGGCGATCGAGGTGCGGGCGGCGACCGTGTTCGAGGACGTCGCGGCGGTGGTGGGTCCTAAGCGGCCCGACGCGTCGGTGTGCTGGTGTCTGAGCTACCGCATCCCGTCGGCCCGCAACAACGCGCTGCGGGGAGTCGAGCGCGGGGAGCTCGTGCGCGAGCTGGTCGCCGAGGACGTGGCGCCGGGGGTGCTCGCCTACGACGACGGCGAGGTCGTGGGATGGGCGGCCGTGCATCCGCGGGCCGACACGACCTTCGCGCGGAACCGCCGCATCCCGCACGTCGACGAGCTGCCGGTCTGGTCGCTGTGGTGCGTGCGGGTGCGGCCGGGGCACCGCGGGCAGGGGCTCGCGCACCGGCTCGTCGCGGGAGCCGTCGAGTTCGCGCGGGAGCACGGTGCGCCGGCGGTCGAGGCCTACCCCGTGGACAACCGGGGGGCGAAGGTCGACCTGACGATGGCGTACGTGGGCACGCGGGCGCTGTTCGAGCGGGCCGGGTTCGAGGTGGCGGCGGAGACGGGTTCGGTGCTGAACGGGTTCCCGCGCGTGCTCATGCGGCTCGACCTGCGGTCGTGAGTGGGGACGGCGACCCGGCTGTCAGTGGCGCCTCAGTGCTCGTCGACGGAGTAGTCCGGTGACGAGACCCGCGCCAGCACCGTGAGCAGCGCCCCGGCGGCGGCGAAGGCGAAGGCGAGCAGGGCCAGCCAGAACGTCGGCACGAGGGCGGGGGAGTCGTCGGGCACGTCGAACGCGATGTCGAAGCCGCCGCCCGGCTCGTTCGAGAACGTGGTCACGGCCGCGCCGGCGGCGACGACCGCCGCGAGCACGAAGGTGCCGAGGCTGGCGGCGTAGGCCACGCGCAGGGCGATCACGAGCGAGCGGATGCGGCGGGTCACGACACGATGCTACGGCCTCGGCCTACGGGCGCCTACCCCGGGCGCCGGGCGGCCGAGGCGGCACCGAGCCGCCGCCGTTCGTCGAGGGGGATTCGCGGACGGAGCGGTGGGTGCACGAGAATGGGGCCGATGATCCGTCGACGACTGGGGCTGGTGGCCCGCTCGGTGCTCATGGGACTCGGAGCCCGGGGGCTCGTCCCGGCGCGCCGGGTGGTGGGCGCTCCGGTGGCGTCCGCGGTTCCGGTCGTGATGTGCCTGTGGAACCGGCCCGACCGGCTCGAGGCCGTGCTCGACGGCCTCGCTGCCCAGCAGAGCGATCGTCCGGTGCGGCTGATGCTCTGGAACAACCAGCGCCGCGACCGCGCCCGCTACGCCGAGGTGCTGCGGCGCCGAGCCCCTGAGGGGGCGCTCGCGAGCGTCGAGCTCGTGCAGAGCCCGATCAACGTCGGCGGCATCGCGCGCTTCTACCTGCTCGCGCGGCTGCGCCGCACGGGTTTCGCGGGCCCGGTCATCCTGCTCGACGACGACCAGGAGATCGCGCCGACCTTCGTGGCCGCGCTGCTCGCCGCGTTCGCCCCGAGGACCGTGCACGGGGTCTGGGCCTGGACGCAGGGCACCGGCTACTGGGACCGCACCCCGGCGACCGGTGACGACGCCACCTACGTCGGCACCGGCGGCAGCGTGCTCGACGCCTCGATCGTCGACGACCGGCGGTTCTTCACGGCACTGCCCCTGCCCTACCTCTTCCTCGAGGACATCTGGATGAACGCGGTCGCCCGCCGCCTCGGCTGGACGCTCGCCCACGTCGACGCCGGCTACACCTTCGTCGACGAGGAGGTCGGGCAGCACCACACCCTCGCCGACGCGAAGGCGGCCTTCTTCGACTACCTCCGCTCGCCCGAGAGCGACCGCGCCTGGGCCGCCGCCCGCCGCTAGCCCGCCGCCCCGCCGCCCGCCGTCCGCCGTCCCGCCGCCCGGCGGCCCAGCCGCCCGCCGCCCACTTGCGCGGTGCCGTCACTCGTCGAAGCGCACCCAGAAGTACTGCTGCTGGGTGAAAAGGTCCAGTTCGCCCTCCCGCGCGACGTGGTAGTAGTCGGGCCAGAGCCAGCCGTAGTTCTTCACGTGGGCGCCGAGGCGTTCGCCGCCCTCCCCGATGCGGAAGGCGGCGTCGACCGCGGCGTCGCTGACCGTCGCGGCGATGGAGCGGTGCGGATCGTCGGCGCAGGTGGCCGCTGCCTGCAGCCCGGCGTGGAAGTCGACGTTCCAGAGGGCGCGGTGCAGGGCGAGGTGATCCGGAGGCGCGTACGGGAAGCACCTCTGACCGCTGCTGCCGCCCGTGCCGCCGTCGTCGTCGGCGTAGGCGCCGAGCACGGCGCTGACCGGCAGGGACGTGTCGAGCCCCAGGGCGGCTCGCTGGTCGAGGGCGGTGCGGATGCCCCAGACGGCCTCGTCCTCGGTGAGGTCTCCGTCGCCCAGGTCGAAGAAGACCACGGCCCCGCGGTTCCGACGATCGACGAAGACCTCCGCCGTGGAGTCGGCGGAGGTGCACTCGTCGGCGCCGTCGGAGCGGCAGACGGGGCCGTCGGTCAGCGGAAGCGGTGCGGTGCGCACCGGCGGGGCGAAGTCGCCGGGGATGCGGGCATCCGTCGCCGACATGTCGCCGAGATAGCGCAGGAGAGAGTTCTGCCGCGCCTCGCTGCAGGCGGGTGACCACCTGCCGGTCGGGAGCGGATCGGCGGGGTGCTCGAGGTCGGGCTGCGCCGACGTCTCGTACTCGGACGGCTCGCAGTACTCCGTCTGCTCCCCGTGCGTGAGCACCACGAAGACCGTGTACTGCTCGATCAGCGACCACACCTGGAACTCGTCGTCGGGGTGGGGCACGACGACGTAGACCGCACTGCGGGGTGGCCCGGTCGGGCTCGGCGCCAGCGCGAGGCCGCTCACCACGGCGGCGGTCATCGCCGCGGTCGCACCGAGCCAGCCGAGAAGGCGGCCGAGCATCCGGGCGACGGGCGGCTGCGGTGGGCGCGGCGGGCGAAATGGGCGCGGTGGAGCGGTCACGGGCGGAGGTAGAGGCGGTGACGGTGGAGGAGGCTGGTGAGGAGGATCCAGAAGAGCAGGAGGGCTGCGGTCCAGGTGGCCTGGACGTGGCCGGCGACCGCGATCGTCGCCGCGATGGTCTCGGCCGGGACCGTGCCGTCAGGCAGGGGGCGGCTGAGCAGACCCATCAGCACGTGGGATCCGAAGTAGACCAGCAGGCTGTTGCGTCCGAGCGCCAGGATCGGGTAGCTGAGGCCGCGGAGCACGCGCCCGGTGCCGGCGCGGTCGACGAGCAGGTGCCCGAGCAGCAGGGCGATCGTCGTCGCCGCCGCCAGCGCGAGGGCGAAGGGCGGCGACCAGAGGCGCTTCATCATCGGCACCGGCCGCGCCCCGACGAGCGTGGGCGCCCAGGTCAGAACGAACGCCGCAGCCAGGAAAGCGGCGGCCAGGGCGACCAGGGGCAGCACGGCCGCGCCGACCCCCGCCGACCGCGCGAGCGCCCGTCGTCGCACCGAGAGCAGCAGATGGCCGACCGTGGCTCCCGCCGAGGCGCTGACGAGCGTGCCCAGCAGGGCGACCAGCCCTTCCGGATCGTGGCCGCCGGCCCCGAGCTGATAGATGTGGTCGGCCGTGAAGACGAGCGTGTCGATCGCCCCGGAGGGATTGCATTCCCGGGTGAGCACCCCGCCCACGCACCGCTCCGCCCAGCCGGCGAGGAGGACCGTGTGGGCGACGGCGAACAGCCCTGTGATGGCGGCCCAACCGCGCCAGCCGCGGGTCAGCAGGTGGAGCAGCCCGATCACCACGACGACCATCGCATAGGTCTGCAGCACGCCGGTCACCCGCCACGTGTCGAGGTTCCAGGATGCCGACACGATGGCGTTGTAGAGCAGCCCGGCTGCGAGGAGCACCGCGGTTCGGCGCGCCAGCTCCCCGAACCCGACCCCCCGTCCCAGTGCGAATCCGAGGCCGCACCCGCTCAGGGTCACGAACACCGGGAACACCAGGTCGATCGGATGGACGGAGGCCCAGGGGGCATGGTCGAGCCACTCGGGGGTGACCAGCAGGCTGTTCATCGCCACGGAGCAGACGAGCATGAGCCCGCGCACGAGATCGAGGCTGGCGATCCGGGGCCGCGGCGCAGGGGAGGCATCGGTCACCCGGGCAATCTAGCGGAGTAATGAGGTTGTGTCGACTTCGCCCACCGGTCGGTTAGGATTGGCGGGTGAGCCGTGCCGCTGTGACCGAAGGGGGCGTGAGGGCGCGCCCGGGGGTGCCGGCGCGGCGCGGGGCGCGGCTCGTCGCGGTGGGGATCGTGTTCGCCTGGGCCGCGTACCAGGCCTTCTGGAACCTCGGCGCCGCCAACTACAACTCCGACGAGCCGATCTACGTCGAGGCCGGCTGGTCGTACGTGCACGGCGACTTCTCGGCGAACCGTGAGCATCCGCCGACCGCCAAGCTGCTGATCGGGCTCGCGCAGCTCGTGCTCGGGCAGGGCGCACTCGCGGGCCGCATCGCCGTCGCCGTCACCGTGCTGCTGGCCGGAGTCGTGATCTATCTCTGGCTGAAGCGCGAGATCGGCTGGGCCGGGGCGCTGTTCGCCTCGGGGGCGTGGATGCTGATGCCCCACGGCGTCACCAGCGGTCCGCGGCTCGACCGCTTCGCCGTGCTCGAGCCGTTCATGGTGCTCTTCGCGATCTGCGCGTTCGCGGCGGCCTGGCAGTGGTTCCGGCTGCGGTCACGGGCGGAACGGGCATCCGGGAGCCGGCCCTGGCTGCCCTGGCTGTGGCTCGTCGTCTCGGCGGTCGCGATGGCGCTCTCGGTGACGTCGAAGGTGTCGACGGCGGTGATGATCCCCGCGATCCTGCTGCTGCCGCTCCTGGCGCGACGGGTGGCGGATGCGGTGGCCGGCGCGATCGTGTTCGTCGCGGTCTTCGGGGTGGTCTCGGTGCTGCTCTACCTGCCGATGGGCCTCCGCTCGGCCGTGTCGTACATGCTGCAGATGCAGTCGGAGCACAACGCCGCCGGGCACCTCGTCGTCGTCGCGGGGGTCGCGACGACCGACCCGCCGTGGTGGACGAACCTGCTGTATTCCGTCGAGGGCATGGGCATCGCGGCCACGGCCGTGCTCGTCGTGGGGATGATCGCGGCGTTCCGGCTGCGGCCGCCCGCCCTCACCCTCTACGTGGGTGCGGGGATGGCGTTCCTGCTCGTGTTCCACCTGTTCGTGTCGCGGGTGATGCTCTCGCACTACTACTACGTCTGGGTGTGGCCGGCGTGCGTGCTGGCCGGCATCGGGGTGTCGGTGCTGCTGGCGTCGCGCACGCGACTGCTGCGACTGCTGGCGGGTGCCCTCGTGATCGTGGCGGTCGGGTCGTCGCTCTGGGTCTCGGGCGTGATCGCCACCGAGCGGGCCGTCGGCATGGCGCTCGTGCTGCCGTCGCTCGACGCGGAGGGGGTGCCCGAGGGCGACGTGCTGGTCGGCGGGATGGCGCCGTGGGAGTACACCACCTACCTCGCCGGGCACTGGACGACCGATCCGGACGACCCCGACATCGTGGCCGTCGCGACCCGGGAGTCGCCCCGGTTCCCCGTCGAGCCGGCGGTCGAGGCGGTCATCGACGACGACACCGTCGAGGTGCTCGAGCTCGACGACGTGACGCTGTACATCCTCGACGAGGAGCCGGCCACCGCCCAATAGGGCACCTCAATGCCATGCACACTACTTGTGCATAGATTCTCTGCATGACAGGGTGGGGTCATGAGCGATGCGTCGGGGGAGTACGTCGGGGTGCAGCTGGACGAGCGCGCGGTGCGGGTGCTCGCACATCCGCTGCGGTCGCGGCTGCTCGGCCGGCTCCGCACGGAGGGTCCCGCCACCGCCACCGAGCTGGCCGCCCGGCTGCAGACCAACACCGGCGCGACGAGCTACCACCTCCGCGCCCTCGAGCAGGTGGGCCTGGTCGCCGACACCGGTGCGGGGGAGGGCCGGCGGCGGCTCTGGCGCGCAGCCACCGACTTCCACTCCTGGACCGAGTCCGACTTCGCCGACGACCCCGACGCGCGCACCGCGCTCGACTGGCTGCAGCGCGACTACCTGCGGCAGTTCGCCGCCCGGGCCGAGCAGTGGCACGACTCGGCCTCGGCGTGGCCGGCCGAGTGGGTCGACGTGCTCGGCCAGAGCGACACCGTCGTGACCGTCACGCCCGAGCAGACGGCCGACTTGAACGCCGAGCTCGCCGCCGTCGTCGAGCGGTACCGGATGCTCGGTGCCGGCGATCCCCGGGCCCGACGCGTCTTCCTCTACCGGCACACCAGCCCGCTCGACCCGCACCCGCCCGAGGACGGCGAACCCGAGCCGACCCGTGACCCTGAGCAGTGACAACGAGCCATGACCCCGGGCGATGACCCCGGCGGTGACACCGGAGTGCCCGCGCCCGCCCCGCTGACCGTCGCCGCCGCCGAGCGCCGGCTGGTGCTGCTCACCGTCACCCGGTGGCTGCCCGTCGGGCTCGTCTTCGGCCTCACCGTGCTGCTTCCCCTCGAACGCGGCCTGGGCCTGACCGAGGTGGGCACGCTGCTGGCCGTGCAGGGATTCGTGGTGCTGGCCCTCGAGCTGCCCACCGGCGGTCTCGCCGACGCCCTCGGCCGGCGCCCGCTGCTGATCGTCGCGGGTGGGCTGGCGGTGGTGTCGTCCCTCCTGTTCGTCACCGCGTCGGGGTTCTGGATGTTCGCCGCCGCCCTGGTGCTGCAAGGCGTCTTCCGGGCGCTCGACTCGGGTCCGCTCGAGGCCTGGTTCGTCGACACCGCCCACGCGGCCGATCCGGCGGCACCCGTCGAACGCGGACTGAGCCGCGCCGCCACCGCGCTCGGCGTCGCCATCGCCGGCGGAGCCCTCGCGGGCGGGGCGCTGATCGCCTGGCACCCGGTGCACGCCTGGTCCTCCCTCGTGCCGCCGTTCGTGGTGGCGACCGTGCTGACCGCGGGGCACACCGTGCTGGTGGCGGTGCTCGTGCGCGAGCCGCGTCATCCCCGGGTCTCCGAGGGCCGCCGGCGGGTCGCCGCCGATGCTCCCCGGGTCGTCCTGGCCGGTCTCCGGATGCTCCGCACGGCACCCGTGCTGAGGTCGCTGGTGCTCGTCGAGGTGTTCTGGAGCTTCGCGATGATCGCCTTCGAGACGCTGACGCCGGTGCGGCTCGCCACCCTCGTCGGAGGCGAGGACGCGGCCGGCGCGCTGTTCGGCCCCTCGGCGGCGGCCGCGTGGGCACTGTTCGCCGCGGGATCGGCGGTGGCCGGGCTGGTGAGCCGGCGCGCCGGCGTCTCGGCCACGGCGATCGGGGCGCGCATCCTGAACGGCCTGATGGTGGTGGCCATGGGGCTGGTCGCCGGGCCGGTCGGGCTGATCGCCGCGTTCTGGCTGGCCTACCTGACGCACGGGGCCGCCGGGCCGATGCACGCCGCGCTGCTGCACCGGCAGGCGACCGGGGCCAACCGGGCGGTGGTGCTGTCGATGAACTCGATGGTCGCGGGCGGCAGCTACAGTCTCGGGCTGCTGCTGCTCACCCCGCTGGCGGACGCGCTCGGCACCGGGGTCGCCTTCGTCGTGGCCGGATCGTTCAGTGTGGTCGGGGCTCTGCTCTATCTGCCCGCCCGGCGGCAGGAGATCTCGGCGGGGTGACGTGCGCGCCGTCCGCGCGCTGGGGCGACCCCGCCCGTCGACCGGCTCCGCTAGGGAAGCGCGTCGAGGAGGGCACGCCAGTCCGGGCCGGTCAGGTCGAGGCCGGGGCCGCGCAGCGTGTAGCGGATGCCACCCCGGGCGTCGTCGTGCGTCTCGTCGCTGAGCAGCGCCAGCGTGGGGCGCGCGCCCGAACGCCGGACGGTCCAGACGGCCGGCTCCCCGAGCGTCAGGACGAGCAGCCGCCCGTGTCGGCCGGTCACGAGCGACTCGGGGCGGGAGGGCGGCGGAGGCGGAGACCCGTGCCCGTCGTCGCCGTCCATCATCCGATCCTCCGACCCGGGCCCGGTGGGGAGAAGGGGCTGCGGGGCCGCCTGTCCAGTATGCGAAGTGCCCCGCGGGCACAAGCCCCGCCCGGCGAGCGGGAACCGGCCGCCGCTGTCAAGGCGGTGGCGGATCCGCGGCGATCGTCCGAACGCTGGATGCATGGACAGACCCCGCTACCCCGATCTCTACGACGGCTTCGTCGACGAGTTCGGCCTCGCTCACGACCCTGCCCTGTGGCCCGAGGAGGCGGTGGAGGCCTGGCGCACCCGCTACGCCGAGTGGCAGGGCGACGCCACGCCCGAGGCGATCCAGTGGGAGCTCGAGTTCGGCCAGCCGCCCGACGACGTGATCGGCGACGACTGAACAGCGACGACCGAAGAGCCCCGACCGGTCAGCGGGGGTCGACTCGGCCGTCGCGCAGCACGATGACCCGGTCGGCCCGCTCGGCGAAGGCCGGGTCGTGGGTGGCCACCACCGCCGCGAGCGAGCGCGAGCGCACGGCCTCGTGGATCAGGTCGAGCACGAGGGCCGCGTTGCCGCTGTCGAGCTGGGCCGTGGGCTCGTCGGCGATCAGGAGCGACGGGCCCGCCACCAGCGCGCGAGCGATCCCCACCCGCTGGCGCTGTCCGCCCGAGAGCTCCTCCGGTCGCTGCGCCGCCTGATCCGCGAGCGAGACCTGGGCGAGCACCTCGGCCACACGCCGGTCGCGCTCGGCCGGGTCGACCTCGAGCAGCCGCAGGGGGAGCTCCACGTTCTCCTGGGCGGTGAGGTCGTCCAGCAGGGCGAAGTCCTGGAAGACGATGCCCACGTCGCGCCGGCGCAGTTCGGCGAGGCGCCGCTCGTCGAGGGCGGCGACGTCCTGCCCCGCCACCAGCACCCGGCCCGAGGTGGGCCGGTCGAGCGTCGAGAGCATCGACAGCAGCGTGCTCTTGCCGGCTCCGGATGCGCCCATCACCACCACGAGCTCGCCGGCCGCCACGGTGAGTGACACCCCCTCGCAGCCGACCACGTCGCCCGCCGGCGTGCGGTACACGCGGCCGAGCCCCTGACCCTCCAGCACCACGGACATCACTCCTCCTCCCCGCCCAGGGCATGGCGTCCACGCCGAGGCACGGGCCGGGACCGCTCGTGGCCCTGCTCCACCCGGATGTGGTCGGGCTCGAGTCCCAGCCGCACCCGCTCCTTCAGCCCCAGCGCGCCGGTGAACTCCTCGGGCAGCTGGAGGCGGCCGTAGCGGTCGAGCACCGCGAACTCCTCGGCGACGTGCAGCTCGTCGCCCTCCGCGTCGACGTCCCACCGGCGCAGCGTCTCGGTCGAGGTGCGGCCGTCTCGGATGCGCACCGTGCGCCCGACATGGTCGCTGACCCCGGCGTCGTGCGTCACGATCACCGTGCTCACGCCCCGCTCGGCGTTCACCCCGCGCAGGGCCTCGAGCACGTCGGCCGTCGCGGCCTCGTCGAGCTCGCCGGTGGGCTCGTCGGTGAGCAGCACCTCGGGCTCGTTGACGAGGGCCACGGCGATGGCCGCGCGCTGCTGCTGGCCGCCCGAGAGGTGCGCGGGGCGGCGGTCGCGGATGCCGTCGAGACCGAGCAGGCCCACCACGTCGTCGACACGCCCGGCCCGCTGCCGCTTCGGCGTGCCCGCGATCGCGGCGACCACGGCGACGTTCTCCTCGACCGTGAGGTAGGGGAGGAGGTTCCGGCCGGTCTGCTGCCAGACGAAGCCGACGGTGCGGCGGCGGAAGTCGACGCGCTGCCGCTCGTCGAGGGCGAGCACGTCGCGTCCCGCCACCTCGACCTGGCCGGCCGTCGGCGTGTCGAGGCCCGAGAGCACGTTCAGCAGGGTCGACTTGCCCGAGCCGGAGGCGCCGACGATGGCGACCAGCTCGCCGCGCTCCACGAGGAGGTCGAGGCCCTGCAGGGCCTGCACCTCGACGCCGGCGGTCGTGAAGATGCGCACCAGACCGGCGCAGAGCACGGCGGGGGCGTCCCGGGGCACGGCGGTCGGTGCGGAACGCGCGCGGGAGGGGGCGGGGGAGATCATCGGGGTGTTCCCTTCTGCGCGGCCGTGACGAGCACGGCCGCGGCGGCGGCGAGGAGGAAGGCGGCCACGGTCACGACGGCGAGGACGGAGTCGAGGTGCACGGCGGCGGCTGCGCTGCCGGCTGCTGCGTCTCCGCCGGCTCCGACGTTTCCGTCGGCTCCGTCGGCTCCGTCGAGCGACGGCAGGCCGAGCAGGGGGATGAGCAGCGGGGGCAGCGCGAGACCGGCGACGAGGCCGGCCGCCGTGCCGACGGCCGCGGCGGGGGCGGCCGCCCAGACGGCGAGCGCGGAGAGCTGGCGGCGCCGCGCGCCGAGGGCGGCGATCACCGTCTCACGACGCCGGCGCGCGCCGGCCGCCGCGAGGGCGGCGAGGAGCACGGCGCCCGCTGCCGCCGCGATGCCGCCCACCACGGCGCTCACCAGGGCGGTCTGCTCGGCCCCGATGCGCGGGCTCGCGAAGGCCTGCTCGGCCTGCGCCGTCGGCGACCGGATCGTGACGTCGTCGCCGAGCAGCGTGCGGAGCTCCGCCCGCACCTCCGCCTCGGGCCGGGAGCCGTCGAGGTCGGCCAGCACCACGTCGGCGGTGCCGCTGATGCCGATGACGGCCGAGGCGGCGGCGGAGTCGACGAGCATCCAGGTGCCCGCCGAGGTGAGTGCGGAGCGATCGGGCGCGGTGCCGACGATCTCGAGCGTGTGACCGCGCAGGCTGAGCTCCGCGTCGCCCACGGCCTCGGCGGCGGACGCGGAGACCACGACGGGGAGGGAACCGTCGGACCCGACCGTCGCCAGGCCCTCGGGCACCGGAGTGCTGCCGGGTTCGCCGGACTGCACCCGCTGCAGTGCCGCGGTGTCGGTCACCACGAGCCGGAGCTTCTGGCGCGACGCCCCGGCGCCGACCGTGACGGTGACGGGCAGGTCGACCACGACCGCGGCGAGGGCGTCGACTCCGGGGGTCGCGGCGACCTGGTCGACCACGTCGGCGGTGAGGCCGGGGCCGCGCAGGGCGAGGTCGGCGCCGACCTCGGCCACGGCGCCGTCCACGACGGCCTCCCGGGAGGTGGTGAGCAGCGCGCCCGAGAACAGGGTCAGGGCCAGGGCGCTCGCGACGCCGATCACCACCGGGGCGCTGTAGGCACCGGTCGAGAGGGAGGAGCCGAGCATCCGGATCGCCCCGGCGGAGCGTCGGGCACGGCGCCGCACGACACCGAGGAGTGCGGGCAGGGCGCGGGCGGCGAGCACGCCCACGGTGAGGGCGACGAGCACCGGCGCGAGCACCGGCACGGCCGGCACCGGCACGCACTGCACCAGCGCGAGCACGGTCGCCGCGGTCAGCAGCACGAGCACGGCCTCGCCGACCAGCCGGGTCGTCGCCGCGGCGGGCGACCCTCCCGATGCCGGGGCTCCCGGGCGCGGGCGGGTGAGCGCCGGGCGGTGGCCGAGAGCGGCTCCGCACCCGACCGCGACGACCAGCGCCACGGCGGTCACGGCCGCCCACGGTGCGATCAGCACGCCGCCGGTGATTGACCACGAGGCGCCCAGGGCGAGCACCGCGCCCAGGGCGCCACCCGCCGCCACTGCGAGTGCCGCCTCCGCCCCGAGCACGAGGCGTCGCCGCGGGGTGGAGGCGCCTCGGGCCTCGAGCAGGCGGAGGGCGCCCTGGCGCGTGCGCACCAGCAGGGTCAGCAGCAGGCCGAGCACGACGGCGCCGCCGAGGGCGGGGCCGCTCAGGGCCGTCCAGACGAAGGAGTCGGTCTCGCGTTGGGCGGCGACGGAGTCGTCGAGCAGGGCGGGCAGCTCGCCCCCGAAGGAGTAGCGCGGGTCGTTGCCGCCCGCGAGCTCGCGCGGAGTGCCGAAGAACGCCCGGGTCTGCTGGGCGAGCAGCTCGGCGTCGGGGGCGTCGAGCCGGTCGACGGCCACGGGGAACCAGGCGAGCGTGCGCGAGCCCGGCCCCACGAGACTGAGGCGCTCCAGGGAGGCGGGGTCGACGAGGGCGGTGCCGCGGGCGTAGGTGCCGCCGTCGCTCCGGGCGACGAGGGCCGGGCGCAGGGTCTCGGCGATGTGGCTCCAGACGGGGGCGTCGGCGTCGGCGGCCTCGACGATGCCGCTCAGCTGCACGATGATCGGGCTGCCGCCGAGTGCGGGGAGCATCCGCTGTTCGCCGACGGGCCAGTCCATCTCGGTGGCGACGGCGGTCGAGAGCGCGATCGGCACCGGTTCGCGGGCGAGCGCGGGGCCGGGCAGCTCGCCCGAGACCAGTGTGACGTCGCTCGCGAGGTCGGGGTCGAGGGCCAGTGACAGCTCCGAGTCGCGGAGGGGGGTGCCCGCGACCAGGGGCGCCACCGCCAGGGCGTCGAACACGAGGGCTTCGCCGGGGTCGCCGAGGGCGCCGGCGAGGGGCTCGGGCTGCTCGGCGCGGAGGGCGCGAAGCGAGGAGTCGAGGCGGCCCCAGACGGCCTGCACCTCGTCGCTGCGGGCGGGGGCGCCGTCGGCCGGGCCTGGTGCGCCCGCCGTGCCGGCCGGGCCCGCTGCGCCGTCCGTGTCGGCGGGGGAGTCGCCGGTGCCCTGGGGGGCCGGGCCCGCGTCCACGCCCTGGATGCCCTCGGTGACGGCGTCGGTGCGGGCCGCACCCGCGGCGTGGAGGTCGGAGCGCAGGGCGGCGGTGGCCGACTGCGTCAGCAGGGCGGGTCCGAGCACCAGAGCGGCGAGCAGCATGAAGCCGATGGAGGCGAGCGCGATCGTCATGGCCGGTGCGGCCGCCACCGCGCGCCGGGCGAAGCGGGCGGTGCCCGGAACGCGGGGTGCGCGCTTCGGGGTCGCGGCGCGCATCCGTCGCCCCTCGGCCGTCGTCGTGGGGAGTGCCTGCCCGCGCCTGACCCCGCCACCGGGTCGGCGGCCGGGGCGGCTCATCGGGCCCGCTCCGATCGGGGTTCCGCGGCGGCGAGCAGGGTGGCGGCGGCGAGCGTCACGACGAGGGCCGCGAGCATCGCGGCGAGCACCGGCAGCGCGAAGTCGGCGAACGGCGGGGCCACCGTGCGGCCGCCCACGGCGGAGGTGCCCATCACCGGGGTGCAGAGGGCGGCCGTGAGCGCCCCGACCAGCAGACCCGCCACGACCGACACCGCCACGGCCGCCCCCGTCTCGGCCAGGCGGCGCAGGCGGCGCTGCCGGTCGACGAAGCCGAGGGCGCGCAGCGTGGTCTCGTCGCCCCGGCGCGCCCGGCGCAGCACCGCCCCGTTCGCCGCGATCGCGACGAAGGCCATCAGCACGGCCACGCCGGCGACCAGCAGCCAGACCGCGACGCCGGTCGACACGAATCCGGATGCCCCGGCCGCCTGCCGGGTGGCGATGCTCCAGGGGGCGTCGCTCCGGGCGGCCGCGGTGAGGGCCACCGCGTCGGTGTCGCTCGTCGCCACCCAGACGGTGGCCGGCGTGAGCAGCGAACTGGAGGCGCCGAGGGAGGCGCGGGCGAGGTCGGCGGTGTCGAGCGCGAGGGCGGGGGAGCCGCCGGCGCCGGGCACGCTCGGCACGAGGCGCTGCACGGTGGCGTCGAGACTGCGTCCGGAGGCAGGGGTGAAGCCGAAGTCGTCGCCCACCGCCAGACCGAGCTTCGCCGCGGCGTCGGTGCTCAGGGTGACGTTCAGGGGAGCATCCGGATCGTCGACGAGCACCCGGCCGACGGCCTGGCTCGACGACAGCTGCAGCTCGGACTTCGAGAGCCGGTCGGTGCCGTAGCCGCTCGTGACGGTGCCCGAGGCGTCGAGCCCGGCCACGCCGTCGACGGTGACGTGCTCGCTGTCGGGGTCGCCGGCGGCGTCGTAGCGCAGGTCGACTCCGAGCAGCTCGGCGTCGGCGAAACCGGTCGGGAGCGCGGCGGCGAGCTCGGCGCCGCCGGCGGCCGCGAGCGTCACGGTGCCGAGGTCGACGGCCGCCAGCGCGCCGTCGGTGGCCGCGAGCCAGGCGGTGCCCGAGAGGGAGCCGGGGCGGTCGCGCTCCTCGGCCGTGACCCGGACGCTCACCGTCTCGGTGGTGGGGCCGACGCCGGAGGGCCGGGGGGAGTCGGGGAGGAAGGCCTCGCCGGTGAGCGGTTCCGCTGCGTCGCCGGGGAGGGCGATGGCGCGGATGTTCTCGCGGCCGACCGCGACCGTGGTGGCGAGGACGGCCGCGACGGTGCGGGTGCCGGGGGTGTCGCGGAGGGCGGCGAGGAGCGTGGGGGCGGCGGGGGTGGCGGCGGTGGGCGCGGTGTGGGTGGTGGCGGTGCCGGTGCCGGTGGTCGCGGTCGAGTCGGCGGTCGTGGTTGCGGTGGGGGTCACCGCGACCACGGTCGGGGTGTCGAGCTGCAGGGCGGCGTCGGCGCCGACCTTGTCGGAGGCCCGCGCATCCTGAGCTGCCTGCACCGAGCCGGGGAGCGCGGAGGCGACGACGCAGAGTGCCGAGGCCAGCATGACCACGAGCGCCACCGCCGTGAACCAGGACGCGCGCACGCGGAGGGAGCGCAACGCGGTGAAGAGCCAGACGGAGCGGGCGCGCCCGCCGAGCGCGGTGCGGCGCCGGGCCCACGCGGCGACCCCGGCCGAGGCGGCGACCGACGCGGCCAGCAGCGCGAGCGGCACCGCGGCGATGCCCGCCGAGCCGAGCTCGCCGGGGGAGGAGATGAGCTGCCCCACGGCCACGCCGGCCGCCACCACGAGGACGGCGAGGCCGATGATGCGCAGGGCGCCGGCCGGCACCGCGCGCCGGCCGAGCGGGGGCAGCGGGACGGGCTGCGCGGCCGCCGTGCCGAGCAGGGCGAGCACGAGAGCCGCCGTGGCGAGGAGGCCGACCGGGTCGAGCGCGGCGCCGCCGACTGCGCCGCCGACGGCATCGTCGACTGCGCCACCGACGGTGCCGTCGCTCGCGCCGCTGCCTGCGGCGACGCCGAGGACGGCGAGCGCCGCCCAGCCGCCCGCGACGCCGAGCGCGGCGGCCGGCAGCACGGCCGCGGCGGTCTCGGCCGCCGACCAGCGCACGAGCTGGCCCCGGGAGGCGCCGCGGGCCCGCAGCAGCAGGTCGGTGCTCTCGCGGCGGCGGGATCCGAGCACGATCAGGCGGCTGCTGCCGAGCGCCACCACGAGCACCAGCAGCACCAGGGCGGCGGCCGTGAGGTTGGTGGCCGCCGTGGCGGCGGCGTCGGCGCGCCGGGCCGTGTCACCGAGGCCGCCCGTGATCGCCACCGGATCGGTGCCGATCACCCCGGCGACGTCGAGGGCCCCCTCGAGCGCCTTCGCCTCGGCGGCCTCGGCGATCGCGCGCACCTGCGCGGGGTCGGGCCGGCCGTCGGGTGCGACGACCCACGAGGACCTCGGGGTGCCGCCGAACGCGATCAGCTGCTCACCGGTGACGACGAAGGGGCCCGCATCCGCGCCGTCGTGACCCGAGGTGAAGGCCGGCCGCCCGGCCCAGCGGGGTGCGAGCGCATCCTGCGGCTGCCAGGTTCCGCTGACGGTCAGGACGGTGCCCGAGCCGGGCGACGTCGCCGCCCCGCCGAGCGTCACGGTGTCGCCGACCGTGATGCCGAGCGCTCGGGCTGCCGCTGCCTGCACCGCGGTCTCGCCCGGGCCCGGCCAGGCGCCGTCGACGAGCGCGGCGTCGTCGGGGAGCGTGTCGTCGGCGACCGCGAGTGCGCGCGCAGCGGTGCCTCCTGTTCCCTCGGTCGCCGCCGCATCCGGCACCACCGCGAGTGCGACCGCGGCGACCGCCGTCGTGTGGGACAGCTGCACCCCGGCCCCGGCGAACCGGTCGCGCAGGAAGGTGGTGACGGCCGCATCCTGAGCCGTCGCCGCCGCGCCCGAGTCGTCGCCCTTGGTCGAGGCCGTCGGTGCGGACACCGTCAGCGCACCGGCCGCACCCACCGCCGAGGCCACCGCCTCACCCGATGCGTCGGCCGTCGCCCGGGCCACCCAGCCCGAGACGCCCACGAGCACGGCCGCGGTCAGCGCCACCACGACGGCGAGCGAGGCGAGGGTGGAGGCGGCGGAGAGGGCGCGGGAGACCCCGGGAGATCCCCTCCTCGGCGGGTCGCTGCGCGGGCGTGACGTGGCAATGAGCGCAACTCTAACCCGAGTGCGATCATCAGGTGTAGTCGAGGGCGGACGGGCGGGGTCGTGCCGCGTTCCGGGCGCGCAGGGTGGCCCTGGCAGGGTGTCCCTCGATGGCCGGCCGACTCGTAGGCTCGGGGTGCGGCGCTGATCCGCAGCGCAACTGTTCACCGAGAGGGGCTCGCATGTCGGACAGGCGATCGGCGCTTTGCGCTGCGGAAGACCGCCGCACCGGGACAGGGGAGTGGCCGCACGGTGACACGGCCACGTCCACGGCGACCGCCCTCGCCACCGCCCTCCGGCTGGCATCCCGCCTCGGCGCCGCCCCGGCCGGTGCCGCATGACGGCCCCGACCTTCGCCGGTGTCGGCAACGTCTTCTACTTCGTCGACGATCTCGACGCCGCAGTGGAGTGGTACACCGCGCGACTCGGCCGTGAGCCCGTCGCGCGCGGGGGAGCGCTCGTCGCCTTCGACATCGACGGCACGCGGCTGACCCTGCATCGCACCGACGAGCTCAACACACCCGGCCCGTCGGGTACCAGCCCGTACTGGACCGTCCCCGACGTCGACGCCTTCGTCGACGACTGGACGGCCCACGGTGCCACCGCCCACCGCGGCCCGAAGACCGTCTTCACCGGCGAACGCCTCTGCCAGCTCCTGGACCCCTTCGGCAACCTCTTCTCGATCCGCCAGGCCGACGCCGACGCCGACGCCGATGCTGCAGGCGACGCCCAAGCCGCAGCCGGCTGACGCCCGGCCGAGCGCCAATCGGCGGGTCATCGCCAGCTCGCCGCAAAAGAACTGGGCCTCCCAGCTCGTCGCGACGTTCACCGAGAAGCCCTCACCGATCTGGCCCATCGGCCGGTCGTTGGCGTGGTGGTAGATGGTCGCGGTCGACGAGTTGCTCCACGGGCGGGGCGGATGCGCGGCAACGGTCACGGCCTCGTGCAGCGCCCGCGTGGTCTCCCTCCACGAGCGGAAGATCTCGGCCAGGTTCGCCGTGCCGTGAGGGTAGTTCACGCTCTTGCCCGCCATGGTGATGAGGAGGTCGGGGATGGTCGACGCGACACTGGCGGTGCTGAACGTCCGCTCGTCGCTTCGCCTGCTGGAGAACCCACCCGAGACCGTCGCCGAACCGATCGCCCTGCCGAAGTGGAAGCCGATGGGGCGGTGAGCCCCCGTCCTGCCCGATCCCACTTACTTGACATAATGTGCATTATCAGCGAATCGAGACCCGGTCAGGTCGCGGTCGTCCGCAGCGCATCCGCGGGCTCGATCGCCGCCGCACGAGACGACGGCACGAGCCCCGCCAGCAGCCCGACGACACCGCCAGCCGCCGCCGCACCGAACGCCAGCCCCAGGTCGAGCACCGGCGTCCAGCCCTGAGCCACCGACACGCCGACGACCACGACGACGCCGGCCGCCGACCCCATCAGGCCACCCAGCAACCCGACGGCGGCCGATTCGGCCAGGAACTGCCCCGCGATCTGCCCGCGGGTCGCCCCCAGCGCCCGGCGCAGGCCGATCTCGCCGATCCGCTCCGCGATGCCGCTGAGCGTCGTCGTGGCGATCCCGACGGCCCCGGCGAGCAGCGTGATGACACCGATCGCCAGGAAGATCAGGTCGAGATCCCCCTGCAGCCCGGTCTGGAACGTCGTCGGCTCCCCCGGCGCCGAAACCGAGAATGCCTCGGGAGCTGACGGGGCGAGCGCGATCGGCGCCTGATGCGCCACGAGCCGGCCGGCACCGAGCGCGATGCCGAGGGCCAGCGTCGAGGCCGTCACGCCCGGGAACTCCGCCCGCGCGGTGCCGAGGGGCAGGATCACCGCCGACTCCAGCGACCGACGCGTCTCACTGCTCGCGAGAATGCCGATCACCGCATAGGCGTGCTCCCCGATGAACACCGTCGGCCGTGAGTCGATCGACGTGATCCCCAGGCGTTCGGCCGCCTCGGCGCCCAGTACGGCGACCCGGTCGTGCCGTTCGTCGTGGCCGCGGTCGAACATCCGCCCGCGTTCCAGCCGACCGCCGACCGCGGTGAGCAGATCTCCGGATGCCGCCACCACGGCGGGCGGCGTGGTGGGCGCGCGGGCCGGGTCGAGCACCGGGACGGTCGTGATCTCGCGACCACCCAGATCGACGGGCGCGAGCAGCGCCGCTGCGGTGACTCCGGCCAGCCCGGTGACGCGGGCGAGCGAGTCGTCCGGGAACGCGGCGACGGGACGCGCGGTGCCGTCACTCCCCTCGGCCGTGGCCGGCTCCACCTCGGCGTGCGTGGCGGCGACCGCGTCGAAGCGCGACGACAGCTGGCCCGAGGCCGTCTGACCGAGCCCCAGGGTCATCACGAGCGCGCCGATCCCGACGAGCGTTCCGAGCACGCCGAGCAGCAGCCGCCCCGGCCGGGCACCGACGCTCGCCAGCGCCTCTCCCCCGATGTCGCGGAGCAGCCGCGTCCGGACCCCGAGGTGCGCCGCGCCGCGCCGCCGCACCGCCTTCACGACAGCCGTCACAACGGAAGCCGCCTTCACGACAGCCGCCCACCCTCCAGCACCCGGTGCCGATGCGCCCGCCGCGCCACGGCCTCGTCGTGCGTGATGACCACGACCGTCAGCCCGTCGGCGTTCAGCTCCTCGACCAGGTCGAGCACCGCATCCGAGTTGCGCCGGTCGAGGTTGCCCGTCGGTTCGTCGGCGAGCAGCAGCCGCGGCCTCGTGCAGATCGCGCGGGCGATCGCGACCCGCTGCCGTTCCCCACCCGACAGGGTTCCCGGATGCGCGGCCGACCGTCGCGCCAGGCCGACCCGGCTCAGGGCGTCCTCGGCCAGCGCCAGCCGCTCGCTCGTCGAGCGGGGTCGCTCCTCCGTCTCGCCGTAGACGAACGCGAGCAGCACGTTCTCCCGCACCGTTCGCGCCGAGAGCAGATGGAACGACTGGAACACGAAGCCGACCCCCGCCCCGCGCACCCCCGACCGTTCACGGTCACCGAGGGCGGCGGTCGGCCGCCCGTCGAAGAGGTACTCCCCCGACGTCGGCCGGTCCAGCAGCCCGAGGATGTTCAGCATGGTCGACTTGCCGGCTCCCGACGACCCGGTGATGGCGACGAAGTCGCCGCGATCGACCAATAGGTCGACGCCGCGCAGCACCTCGAGCGACTGTCCGTTCGCCGTGAAGGCGCGGGTCACTCCGCGCAGCTCGATCAGTCCGGGGATGCTCGTCATCGTCCCACCACCACGCGCGCGCCGGCGACGAGCCGGTCGTCGTCGCTCCGCACCTCGGCGTAGCCGCCCGCGGCGAGCCCGGTCGTCACGGTGACGATCTCGGTCGTGGTCGGTGCCTCCGGATGCTCGACCGCGAGCTCGACCCGGCTCTCGCCGCCCGGCCCCGCGCTCAGCGCGGCCACCGGAACCGCCAGCACGGCGCCGGCCGTGGCCTGCACCGGCACGTCGACCCGCACGTTGCTGCCCCGGAGGCGCTCGGCGACGTCGGGCGCCGGAGCCTCCGGATCGAGCACCAGCTCGGAGGACTTCGTGGCCTTCTCCCCCTCGGCCGGCTTCTTCGGCGTGACCGACTTCACCGTCGCGGGCCGCGCCGTGCCATCTGTGCCGGTGTACGTGGCAGGCATCCCGGGCTTCACCAGGGCCGCATCCTGCTCGGTGAGTGTCCCGACGAGGTTCAGCGCCGCGCCCGAGACGCTCATCGTCGCCCCCTTGACGATCTCGCCGCGGACGGCCTGCACACTGTCGACCCGGCGGGGCAGCGTGGGCAGGTAGACGACCTCGGCGGCCGGGAGGGCGGTGAGGGCATCCGTCTCGGCCTCGGCCCGGTCACGCTGAGCGTCGGCGAGCTGCTCGAGGGCGGCGTCGACGGCGGCGCTCTCGGCACTCGTGTCCCCCGGCGCCAGCGCCGCGTCCCGGCGGGCGGCCGCGAGGGCCAGCTCGTCGCGCAGCCGGTCCAGGATGCTCGGCGACTCCCCGGCCGCCACCGCGTCGCCGAGCGCCCGCTCCGCCTGACGCACCCCGTTCTCGGCTTCGAGCTGCGCGGCGGCCGGAGCCGGCGAGGCGGCGCGGTCGAGTGCGGCTCGGGCCTGTGCCACGCCCGACTCGGCCGCGCGCTCGGTCGCCTGGGCCGAGCGCAGCGTCGCCGCGGCGTCGGGCGACGGGGAGGGCGGCGTGTAGCCGGCCCGCCGGTACAGCTCGCCGACGGCCGCCGCGGTCGCGGCGTCGTAACTCGACGAGGCCGTGTCTCCCGGGTCGATGCCGAGCCCCGCGAGGGCCGCCTTGAGCTGCAGCACGTCGGGGCCGGACAGTCCGGCCCGCAGTGTGCGGTACGCCGGCAGCGCCCCAGGCAGTGCGAGCACCGGCCGGCCGGCGACCTCGAGCGCCACCCCGCCCGCGGTGACCTCCGCGCCTGCCTCGGGCACGTGCCCGGTGACGACCGCGGGCCCGGTGAGGCCGGAGGTGTCGATCGTGACGTCGACGGCGTCGGCGAAACCGACGTCGGCGCGGGCCGTGACCCGGTTCTCGATCACCCGCTGCTCGACCGGTGCGAAGATCGGGCCGGCCTCCGGCGCCTTCGTCCGGGCCGCCAGCTCGGCAGGCGAGACCACGAGCTGCGCGATCGCCACACCGGCGACGAGCGACAGCAGCGCCACGCAGGCCAGCACGATCACGAGTCGCGACCCGCGGAGAGGCGAACGGCCCGGCCGCGCCACCTCGGCCGCGTCAGTCGTCATGGGTCGCCACCAGAGCGTCGAGCGCCGCCCGGTTGCGGTCGACGAAGTCCTGGTCGAGGCGCTGCTGCTCGGCGGCGAGCAGCTCGTCGTAGTGGCTCGACTCCGCGCAGTCGAGGTCGGCGACCGCGACGGCGATCTCCTCCTCCTGCAGGGCGGAGAGTGCGGCCTCGTCGACGTCCGCCGGCTGGGCCCCGTCGACGGGCGCCGTCTCGGGGCGGGCCAGGACGCCGTAGCGATCGCTGAAGTCGGTCATCGGGTCGCCCTTGTGCTCGTACCCGGGATGCCCGGCGGCGGCGAGGCAGTCGCTCCAGTCCCGCTCGGCGTCGACCACCGCATCCGCCGATGCCGCCCGGTCGGGCAGCGCCTGCAACTCGTCGATCAGCCCCTGCGACTCGGGATCGCCCACGGCGACGCCCGCCGCGAGGTCGGCCTCGTGGGCTGCCGCGCCCATACAGCCGGCGGTCGTCCAGTCCCAGTCGGGCACCGGCCCGGTGGCCGCCTCGACGGGCATCCCGTAGAGCGCCTCCTCCCAGGCGGCCCGCTCGCTGTCACTCAGCCCCGCGAGGTAGTCGGCGTTCGGGTCGACCCAGTCGTGGTCGACGGTCGGCGAGGAGTACGGACTGCTCACGACGCCGTAGCCGTACTGCTCCGCGAACTCGCGGCTCCCCCACTCGACGGTTCCACCGGCCGCGTCGTCGATCGAGATGCCCGAGGAGGTGTCGGGCTCGTACGGGAAGCCCTGCTCCTTCATGCACGCGGCCGCCGCGGTCTGCATCGTGTCGTTGCGGAGCTGCATCTCCTCGTCGGAGCTGCCGCCGTAGATGGCGTCGAAGTACGGTGCGAGCGGCGACTCCGAGGTGGGCGGCGCATCGGTGCCGGGCGCTCCCCCGGTGCAGGCCGAGAGGGCGAGCAGCACGGCTCCTGCGACGGCTGCGGTCGAGAAGGCCGAGAGACGGAGCCGGCCTCTGGGGCGGGCGGACGACTGGTGCATGATTCCTCCGAAGATGACGATTGCTCGGCATCACGGTAGACCATGGCGGTCGGCGGCGCGGCGGCTCTCGGGGTACTCCCACCGCGCCCCAAGGGTCCGCTAGATTTGCCGCAGGCGCGACGGGAGTGCGCGCACGGACGAGGGGGAACACCATGACCGCACCGACCACCGCCGGGCCCGCAGCCGGGTCCGCCTCCGGCTTCCTGCTCTTCCCGGGCGACATCGGCGGCGGCGTCGCGAAGTGGCTGAAGATCGGCCTCTGGGTGCGCGCCGTGCTCTCGGTCGTGCTCGGCATCGTCGTGCTGGTGCTCGCGTTCAACAACCCCGACGCCATCGTCTCCACGATCGCCCTGCTGTTCGCGATCTACTTCTGGATCATCGGCCTCATGCGCATCGTGCAGGGCATCGTCAGCACGGGCATGACGGGTGGCATCCGCGCGCTCGGCATCATCCTCGGTGTGCTGCTGATCGTCGCGGGCGTCGTCGCGATCCGCAACCCGGTCGTCTCGCTGGTCGCGCTGGCCTTCGTGATCGGCTTCTCCTGGATCATCGAGGGCACCCTCGCCGTGATGGAGACCGCGAAGGACTCCTCGCAGTGGTTCGGCACGATCCTCGGCGTCATCTCGGTGGTCGCCGGCATCGTCGTCATTTTCCTGCCGCTGGAATCGATCGGCATCCTGGTGCTGTTCACCGGCATCAGCCTGATCGTCACCGGCGTCTTCGCCGCGATCACCGCGGTCATGCTCGGCAAGGCGCCGAAGACCGTCCGGTAAAGACCCGCACACCCGCAGGGCTACGCGAGCCGCTCCACCAGCTCCGCGAGCCCGGCGGGCTCCACCGCGTCCGTCGTCGCCGCGAGCTCCGACGGAGCGAACCACCGCCACCCCTCCACGTCGACCCGCTCGTCGTCCGTCCAGTTCGTATCGACCGGCTCGAACCGCTCGGTGCGCAGCCGGTACCACTCCTCGTGATACGAGCGGCGGATGCCCTCGGCCGGCTCCCCCACGAAGTCGTGCGCCCACACGGGGTCACCCAGCTCCGCCTCGGTGAGCACCAGTCCGGTCTCCTCGAACAGCTCTCGCACGGCCGCCTCGGCGTGGGTCTCCCCCGGATCGAGATGGCCGCCGGGGGTCAGCCAGCGGGTGGGGTTCGCGGGAGCATCCGCCCTCGTGAAGAACAGCAGGGCCGCACCCTCGGCGTCGGTCACGAGCACCCGCGACTTCAGGATGATCGTGCCCTCCGGCACGGCCGCATCCGCTGCCCCGCCCACGCTCAGACCCCGTTCTGCTCGAAGTCGCTCACGTCGCCGACGAGGCGGGTGTGGTCGGCCGGGATGGGCTCGACGGCCGCGGCGGCGACCTCGGCGGCGAACTCGCTGACGTTGTAGAGGCGGCCGGCGGCCTCCTTGCGGGCGCCGATCGCGCCGGGGTTCATGCGCTCGAGCAGCGTGGCCGTGATGGTGCCCTCGATCATGTCGCCCGAGACGACGACGAACTCGACGCCCGCCTCGTCGAGGCGCGGGATGAGGTCGCGCAGGGCGTCCTCGCCGGCGCGCTTGGACAGGGCGACCTGCTCGTACTCGGGCATGGTCGGCGTGGTGCGGATGAAGTGCGCCTGGTGGCTCGTGACGAACACGACGCGCGAGCCGGGGGCGAGCAGGGGCAGCGCCGAGGTCAGCACGCTCACCTGGGCGTCGCGGTTCAGGCTCATGGCGTAGTCCTCGGCCATGCCGCTCTCCATGCCGCCCGAGGCGTTCAGCACGAGGATGTCGAGGCCGCCGAGCTCGGACTGCACCTGGTCGAACAGGCCGGCGACCGACTCGGGGTCGGTGAGGTCGGCCCCGGCGACGACGGCGGTGCCGCCGTTCTCGCGGATGGAGTTCGCGAGCTTCACCGCGCGCGCCTCCTTGTTGCGGTAGTTGATGACGACCGAGGCGCCCGCCTCGGCGAAGTAGCCGAGGGTGTCGGCGCCGATGCCGCGGGACGATCCGGTGACGAGAACGCGCTTGCCGTCGAGCGATCCGGGGGCGAGGGGGTTGGACACGGGGACTCCTTGGAACTCGGGGTGGCGAACCCGTCGAGACTACCAACTCGGCGTGCACCCGACCCGATGTCGGCGCCGCCTGATAGCGTCGGAGGTACCGATCGAGACCGCACAGGTCGCACACGGGAGGAGACCGCAGATGCTCGAATTCCTTGACAGCTATGCCTGGATCGTCTGGCTGGGCCTCATCCTGCTGTTCATCGTCATCGAGATTTTCACGCTCGAGTTCACGTTCCTGATGATCGCCATCGGCAGTCTCGGCGGTCTGATCGCCGGGGTGCTCGGCGCTCCGTGGTGGGCGCAGATCGTGGTCGCGGCGGCCGTCTCGCTCCTCCTCCTCCTGACGTTGCGGCCTCCGCTGCTGAAGCGACTGAAGCGCGGCGGCGACCCGGCGAAGAGCAACGTCGACGCCCTGCTCGGCCTCGAAGGCCACGTGCTCGACCGGCTCACGCCGACCGCGGGCCACGTCAAGCTCTCGAACGGCGACACCTGGACGGCGCGGGTCTCCCCCCTCGTCGAGCAGCGCGAGCTCGAGCGGGGCGAGCGCGTGCTCGTCACCGCCATCGACGGCGCCACCGCCATGGTCGTGCCGGCCTCGGCCTCCACTCCCCCCGACGGGCTGACGCCCGGAAACCGGAAGGAAGCGACACCGTGAACGACTCCGTGGGTCAGATCGTGCTGTTCGTCGTCATCGCGATCGTCGTCGTCTTCGCCCTGGTGGTGCTGGCGCGCTCCGTGCGCATCATCCCCCAGGCGCGGGCCGGCGTCGTGGAGCGGCTGGGCCGCTACCACAAGACGCTCATGCCGGGCCTGAACATCCTGGTGCCCTTCATCGACCGGCTGCGGCCGCTGATCGACCTGCGTGAGCAGGTCGTCTCGTTCCCGCCCCAGCCGGTGATCACCGAAGACAACCTGGTCGTCTCGATCGACACGGTCGTCTTCTTCCAGGTGACGGATGCACGGGCCGCGACCTATGAGATCGCGAACTACCTGGGTGCCGTCGAGCAGCTCGCCACCACCACGCTCCGCAACGTGGTGGGTGGTCTGAACCTCGAAGAGGCGCTGACCAGCCGCGACGAGATCAACGGGCAGCTGCGCATCGTGCTCGACGAGGCGACCGGCAAGTGGGGCATCCGCGTGTCGCGCGTGGAGCTCAAGGCGATCGACCCGCCCGCCTCCATCCAGGACTCGATGGAGAAGCAGATGCGCGCGGAGCGGGAGCGTCGCGCCGTCATCCTCACCGCCGAGGGAACGAAGCAGTCCTCCATCCTCGAGGCCGAGGGTGCGCGGCAGTCGCAGATCCTCCGGGCCGAGGGTGACGCCAAGGCGCAGGTGCTGCGGGCGCAGGGTGAGGCGGAGGCGATCACCACGGTGTTCGGCGCCATCCACCGGGGCGAGCCCGACAACATGCTGCTGGCCTACCAGTACCTGCAGACCCTGCCGAAGCTGGCCGAGGGCAGCGCGAACAAGCTCTGGGTCATCCCGAGCGAGCTGACCGAGGCGCTGAAGGGCATCGGGCAAGCGTTCGGCGAGAAGGGCGGAGCGGTCGCGGCCGGTCTCGGCGGCGGGCAGCGCTCCGGCCCGAGCGAGGCCGCGAAGAACGGTGGGCTCACCGGTGGCGACGCGGCGGGTGGCACCACGTCGTCGGCGCTGGCGGATGCTCAGGCCGCCGTGCGCGACGCCACCGCCGCCGCGCGCAACGCCGCGAACGCGTCCGCGGCCGGCCGCCCCGCCGGCGCGGGCATCGGCGACGGCACCACCCCGAGCGGCAGCACCTCGGGTGGCAGCACCACGGGTGGCACCGCCTCGGGCGGCAGCGAGTCGGCAGCCGGCGGCACGGCGGGCGGCGGGTCGGGGGCGCACGCCGCCGACGAGCCGGGCGACGCCGGCACCGGCGCGGGCGACGAAGCCGGGGATGCCGGGACGCCCGGGCGCTAGCCGGGCGGAGCGGCGCGCGGCGGCCCGGAGCGGGTACTTCGCGGGGCCGCTCCCCCGGGTGCTCGCGCACCGCGGGCTCGCGACGAGCGTGCCCGAGAACACGCTGGCCGCCTTCGAGGCGGCCGTAGCGGCGGGGGCCGAGTACCTCGAGACCGACGTGCACGCCACCGCCGACGGCATCGCCGTGGCCGCCCACGACCCCACGCTCGACCGCATCGCCGGACGTGACGAGGAGATCGCGGCCCTGACGCTCGAGCAGCTCGCCGCCGTCGACCTCGGCGGCGACCAGCGCTTCTCCACGCTCGCTGAGCTGCTGGTCGCCCTCCCGGCGAGCCGCTTCAACATCGACGTCAAGGCCGAGGCGGCCGCGGCGCCGGCCGCGGCCGCGATCGAGGCCGCCGGTGCACGCGACCGGGTGCTGCTGACGTCGTTCTCGGCGAGACGTCGCCGCTCGGCGAGCGTGCTGCTGCCGGGGGTCGCCACCTCGGCCTCGGCGCAGGAGTTCGTTCCGGCGCTGGTGGCGGCGAAGCTGGGGCTCACTCCCCTGGCCCGGCTGTTCCTCCGCCGGGTCGACGCCGTGCAGATCCCCCGGCGCATCGGCCGCATCGAGACGGTGACCGCGCGCACCGTCCGGCGGCTGCAGGCGGCGGGGGTCGAGGTGCACGTCTGGACGATCAACGACGTCGACGAGGCCCGCCTGCTGCTCGAGCGCGGAGTCGACGGGATCGTCACCGACCGGGTCGACCTGATGCTGCCGTTGGCCGCCGAGTTCCGCCGCCGGGCGCGCGGCCGAGGGCGACAGCAGTAGAGCATCCGGCCCGACACGCCCGAGCTGCAGTGGCCCCCGAAAGGGGAATGGCGCGCTTGACTGGGAGACGTCTGGCAATACCCGGCTCGGGAAAGGATTCCGCCGCGCACGCCGTTATAACGAATAAGCAACGCGAGAGGAGACCACACAATGGCAGATCGCAGTTTGCGCGGAATGCGTCTGGGCGCACAAAGCCTGCAGAGCGAAGAGGGCGTCGTTTTCTCGCCCCGAGCGACGTACACGTACCGCTGCGCGACATGTGGCCGTGACACCGACATGGTGTTCTCGGCCGAGGCGGAGGCCCCCGAGAGCTGGGAATGCAAGTTCTGCAGCCATGAGGCCCTGCTGATGGTGGGTTCGGAGCCCGTCGTCATCGACCACAGCGACGCGAAGACGCCGCGCTCCCACTGGGACATGCTGCTCGAACGGCGCACGCGCGCCGAGCTCGAGGAGCTGCTCGAGGAGCGCCTGCAGTACCTGCGCGCCCGTCGCGGCACGCAGAAGATCGGCGCCTAGCCCCGCCACCCCGCGGGCAGATCGCCCGCACGCACGAACGCCGCTCGGCACGAGCCCGGGCGGCGTTTCTGTGCCCGTGGGCGGGTCAGGCGCGGCGGCGGCCCGCCCAGAGGGCGACGACGAGGCCGCCGAGGCCGAGGCCGCCCACGAGCCACTCGATCTGGAACCCCAGCACCGCGGCCGGCGTCGCCACCGTGGCCAGCGGCACGTCGGCGATCATCGCCCCCGCCTCGTAGGCCGGGATCGTCGTGATGTTCTGCCCGTCGGGCCCGATGATCGCCGAGGTGCCGACGGTGGAGATGTTCACCACGCTCCGCCCGAACTCCACGGCCCGCAGCCGCGCGATGGCGAGCTGCTGCAGGTTCTCGTCGGTCTGCCCGAAGTCGGCGTTGTTCGTCTGCGCCAGCACCACCTGCGCGCCCTCGGCCGACATGGCGCGCATCACGGCGTCGTCGGTGATGTCGAAGCAGATCGAGATGCCGGCGCGCAGTCCGTCGATGTCGAAGGTGAGGTCGGTCGTGCCGAACTCGTAGTCGCGGGTGACCAGGTCGACGAGGTCGGGGGCGAGGCTGCGGAAGAAGGCGCGGTTGGGCATCCACTCGGCGAAGGGGACGGGGTGCCGCTTGTCGTAGTGGTCGGTGGCGGCACCGTTCTGCCAGAGCAGCGAGGTGTTGTAGACCTTGTCGTCGCGCACCTGGATGGTGCCCACCACGAGGGGCACGTCGCCGAGCTCGCGGCTCACCGCGTCGAGCGTGCCGGCCGCGAGGGAGTTGGTGGTCGGGTCGATGTCCGAGCCGTTCTCGGGCCAGACGACGATGTCCGGGTCCTGCCCCTCGAGGAAGCGGGACGCCGAGACGTGGTCGTTCAGGATGTCGCCGCGCTCGTGCACCGCGAACAGTCCGGCGTCGGAGTCGCCCTGCACTCCCCCGATGCGCGAGGTGCCCGAGGTGGGCGCCGACCACGCCGGCACCGCGAGGAGGGCGACGGCGGCCGTCACGGCGGCCAGGATGCGCGCGGGGCGGCCGAGGGCATCCGTCGCCCAGCGGCCCTCACGGCAGAGCTGCACGGTGAACGCGACCAGCCAGACCAGCAGGAAGCTCAGCCCGGCCATGCCGACCCACGCGATGAGCGAGGTGAACGGGCTGTCGGA
This sequence comes from Herbiconiux sp. VKM Ac-1786, assembly GCF_015350805.1. Classification (GTDB taxonomy): domain Bacteria; phylum Actinomycetota; class Actinomycetes; order Actinomycetales; family Microbacteriaceae; genus Herbiconiux. The sequence continues at coordinate 511,663 of NZ_JADKSG010000002.1, forward strand.
CTGCGACATCGCCACCCGCGCCCAGGAGAAGCCGCCGTAGGGGAAGATCGCGTTGATGCCCTCGCGGAGCGTCCAGAGGCCGGCGATGACGATCGGCACGAGGCCGAGGCGGCCCCAGCGGCCCGGCCAGACCCGGTCGGCGCGCCGGTAGACGAGGGCGATCAGGATGGCGCCGAGCGCGAAGTAGACCGCCTCGAACAGCGTCAGCCCGAGCCACGGCACCGGGCCGAGGTAGAGCGTCAACCAGATGATGTGGGTGCCCCAGAACGTGGCACCCCCGACGAGGCCGACGAGCAGCGCGCCGCCCCAGGTGCGGCCGACGAGCGAGACGAGCACGATCCCGACGCCGAGGAGCGTCAGCGGCCAGAGGTTCTTGTCGGGGAAGCCGGCGTCGAGCGTGATGCCGGCGCCGACCGCCGCGAGCACGGCCAGCCAGAGCGGCAGGATCGGCACGGCCGGAGGCAGGACCAGGGGCGAGGCCGCGGCGCCGAGGCCGGCCACGCGGTGACGCCTCAGTAGGGACCTGCCGGGTCGAGCGGACGAGCGGGCGGACCCCCCGGCCCCCCCGGGCGCGCCGGTGGGCGGAGTGGGCGGAGTGGGCGGAGTGGGATCGAGAACGCGCGTCACGGCAGCCTCACGCCACCGACGAGTACGCGACGATGCCGCGGCGCACCGCGTCGATGGCCGAGCGGGCGAGGGTGGCGAGCCGCGCATCCGCGGTGCCCTGCAGCTGGTCGAGCAGGTCGATCGTCTGCTTCGACCAGCGCACGAAGTCGCCGGCGGCCAGGTCGGCCTCGAACAGCACGTCGTCGAGCGAGCCGCCGCGGGCCCAGCGGTGCATGGGCGCCGCCAGCCCCGTCGAGACGGGCTTGCTGCCCGGCAGCCGGTGCTCGCGCTCGATGTCGTCGATCTCGGCCCAGAGCGTCTGGGTCTTGTCGAGCGCCTCGCGGAACGCGCCCCGCGGCAGGTTGCGGTCGTTGCCCTCCGCCTCCTCGCGGCGCGGCTCGAAGACCAGCGCGCAGGCCATCGCGGCGAGCGACGCCGGGTCGAGGTCGTGCCAGACCTTCTGCCGGATGCACTCCGCCACCAGCAGGTCGCGCTCCCCGTAGATGCGCTTCAGCGTCTTGCCGTGCTCGGTGAGCTCGGTGGCGCCGTGCTCGTCGCGGCGCAGGTAGCCCATGCCGAGCAGCACGTCGGTGACGCGGTCGAAGACCTTGGCGATCACGTTGGTGCGGGTCTGGATCTGCTGCGTCAGCTTGTCGGTGTCGCGCTTCAGCGTGAACCAGCGCTCGGCCCAGCGGGCGTGCGACTCGCGGTCTTTGCAGCCGTGCACCGGATGCGCGCGCAGCTGCCGCCGCAGCGAGGCGATGTGGCGCTGGCGCTTCTCCCGGTCGCCGCGGGAGAGCGTGTCGGCCTTCCCCGCCCCCGATCGCTCGAGGTCGGTCAGCTCGCGGCGGATCTTCGCGTACTCGCGGAAGTCGCCGAGGTGACACGTCATGGCCTCCTCGTAGCCCTTCAGCGACTCCTCCTGCTGGCGCACCTTGCGGGCGAGGTCGACGACGGCCCGGTCGGCCTGGAACTGCGCGAACGACGACTCGAGGATCTCCCGGGTGCGCGGCCGGCCGAACTGGTCGATCAGGTTGACGGCCATGTTGTAGGTGGGCCGGAAGCTGGAGTTCAGCGGATAGGTGCGCCGGGAGGCGAGCGAGGCGACCTCCTGCGGGTCGAGCCCGTCGCGCCACTGGATCACCGAGTGGCCCTCGACGTCGATGCCCCGTCGGCCGGCACGCCCGGTGAGCTGGGTGTACTCCCCCGCCGTGATCGGCACGCGGGCCTCGCCGTTGAACTTCTCGAGCTTCTCGAGCACGACCGTGCGCGCGGGCATGTTGATGCCGAGGGCGAGGGTCTCGGTGGCGAAGACGACCTTGACCAGCTTCCGCTGGTAGAGCTCCTCGACGACCTCCTTGAAGGCGGGCAGCATGCCGGCGTGGTGGGCGGCGACCCCGCGCTGGAGGCCCTCGGTCCACTCCCAGTAGCCGAGCACGGCGAGATCCTCGTCGAGCAGGGTGCGGCAGCGCTCGTCGACGATCTGGCGGATCTCCTCACGCTCGTCGGAGGTCGTCAGCCGCACGCCGGCACGGAGCACCTGCTTGACGGCCTGGTCGCAGCCGAGCCGGCTGAACACGAAGAAGATCGCCGGCAGCAGCCGGTGCTCCTCGAGCAGGGCGATCACCTCGGGCCGGTCCATCCGCTCGAGGCCGTGCGACGGCCCGTTGAACCGGCCGCCACGACCCCCGCGGCCGCGACCGCCGCCTCCCCCGCCGCCGCCTCCGCGGTAGGCGCCGGGCCCGCTGCGCCGGTCGTTGCCGTACGAGGCCCCGCCGCGCACGAGCTGCGCCAGCTCCGGGTTCACCCGGTTCGTCGCCGCGCGCCCGCTCGAGTCGAACAGGTCGATCAGCTTGGTCTTGACCAGCGCGTGCTGGTCGAGCGGCACGGGCCGCTCCTCGGACACGATCACCTCGGTGTCGCCGCGCACCGCCTGCAGCCAGTCGCCGAACTCCTCGGCGTTCGACACGGTCGCCGAGAGCGAGACGAGCTTGACGCTCTGCGGCAGGTGGATGATGACCTCCTCCCACACCGCCCCGCGGAACCGGTCGGCGAGGTAGTGCACCTCGTCCATCACGACGAAGCGCAGGTTCGTCAGCAGCGCCGAGTCGGCGTAGAGCATGTTGCGCAGCACCTCGGTCGTCATGACGACGATCCGGGCATCCGCGTTGATGTTGGTGTCGCCGGTGAGCAGGCCCACCTCGTCGGGGCCGTACTCGGTGACGAACTCGTTGAACTTCTGGTTCGACAGCGCCTTCATCGGGGCGGTGTAGAAGATCTTGTCGCGCACCGACTGCATCGCGACGTACGCGGCGAACTCGGCGACGACGGTCTTGCCGGCACCGGTGGGGGCCGCGACGAGCACGCTGCGGCCGTCCTCGAGCGCCCCGGCCGCCTCGATCTGGAACGGGTCGAGGTCGAAGCCGAGCCCCGCCCGGAACTGGTCGACGAGCGGATGCCCGGCCCGCTTGCGGCTCGCCGCGAAGCGCTCCGCCGGGCTCAGGCCCTCGTCGCCGGCCGTCGCCGCGACCGGGGTGTTCTGCTTGCCTGCCATCAGACCGCCAATTCCACGTCGTAGCTCTGCTGCGTCCGGCGCACGCGCCGGTCGTGCAACCAGGCTATGCCCGCCGCGGCGAAGTAGAGCAGCACCATGGGCACCGCGAGCAGGAACATCGACATCACGTCGGCCGCCGGGGTCGCGATGGCGGTGAACACGGTGATGGCGAGGATCGCGATGCGCCACGACTTCAGGATGGCGACCGCCGAGAGCACCCCGGCGAAGTTCAGCAGCACGAGGAACACGGGCAGCACGAAGGCGACGCCGATCACGAGCACGAGCTTCAGCACGAAGTCGAAGTACGACCGAGCGGTGAGCAGCGCGGTCGTGCCCTCGGGCGCGAAGCCGGTGAGCAGCACCACCATGTGGGGCAGCACGTACCAGCCCGCCGCGCAGCCGCCGAGGAACAGCGGCACGGCCGAGGCGAGGAAGCCGACGGCGTAGCGCTTCTCGCTCTTCTTCAGCCCCGGCATCACGAACGCCCAGATCTGGTAGAGCCAGACCGGGGAGGAGAGCACGACGCCGACGGTGAAGGCGATCTGGATGCGCAGGTCGAACGCCGAGGAGATGTCGGTGAAGTTCAGCGAGGCGTCGCGCCCCTGCTCGGCGGAGATCTCGGTGATCGGCTGGATCAGCGCGTTGAGCACGAAGTCGGACACGATCCAGCCGACGACCATGCCGACGATCAGCCCGAGGGCGGCGAGGAACAGCCGCTTGCGCAGCTCGATCAGGTGGGCGCCGAGAGACATCCGCCCGTCACGGGAGCGCTTCGGCCGCGTGGAGGCTGCGGCCATGACCCCTACGGCTTCGGGTGCTCGGAGGGGTTCGTCGACCCGGCCTGGTAGCCGGGGTCGGCCGGGCCGGGAGCGTCGGCCTTGTCGGCCGCGTTCTCCTCTTTCATGGCCCGGGTCTCGTTCTTGAAGATGCGCATCGACTGACCGAGGCTCTTCGACAGGGCGGGGAGGCGGGTCGCACCGAACAGCAGCAGGATGACGACCAGGATGGCGATGAGGTGCCATCCGGAGAATGCGTTTCCGAGCATCGGTCTTACTTCCTTAGGGTCGGTACGGTGTCGGGCCTGATGAGGAGTTTACCTCGGGCCAGTCGGGCCGCTCTGCGGTCCTCACGGTATTCGGAGCGACGCTCCTGTCGGATGTCGTGGCGTTTCGCGATCTCGGCGTAGCCGGTCAGGATGGCGCGCTCCGTGGGCTGCTCGGGCTGCAGCGACTCGACGTTCTCGGCGAGCCGGGCGACCTTCTCGGTCAGCTCCTCGAGCGCGGCGAGGGCCCCGCGGAACTTGCGCCAGAGCCGCAGCCCCACGAGCGCGAGCATGCCGAGGAGACCGAGCACCAGCACGGTCCAGATGATCAGCCACGCCCACCACGCCATGCCGTAAGCCTAGGCCGTCCGGTAGCGGTCGAGGGCGGCGGTCGCCCAGTCGACGACGGCGGCCCTGGCCTCCGGCGGGTCGACGATCGTGACCGCCGAGGGCATCGCGGTGACGAGGCGCTTCAGGCTGTGCATGTGGGCGACGCGGATGCGCGTGCGCACCCGTCCCGAGGCGGTCTGCCGCGCATCCGCCCCCGGCGCACCCGCCGGTGCCGTCTCGTCGACGCTCGACACGAACTCGCCGAGCAGGGCCATCGCGGAGGGATCGAGCTCGATCGTCACCATCAGGTCGTCGTCGCCGCCGACGAACAGGCGGTCGCCGAGCGGCACGTCGTCGTGGGCGCCCGTGGCCGGGGTGGCCGTGACGGCGATACCGGTCATCCGGTCGAGGCGGAAGGTGCGGACGGCGCTGCGGGCGTGGTCCCAGGCGCGGAGGTACCAGTTCTCGTCGTCGGAGTCGATGCGGAGCGGATCGACCGTGCGACGCTCGCGCGAGCCGCGGGCCGAGAGGTAGTCGAACTCGATCTGCACCCGGCGGGCGACGGCGTCGCGCACCTCGGCGAGGGAGGCCGTGGTGTCGGAGCCGGCGATCGCGACCTGGCTCGGCCGCTCGGAGGCGCCGCGGGCCAGCTTGTCCATCAGGGAGGAGTACACGCCGCTGTCGACGTTCTCGGGCAGCGACTGCAGGTACTGCAGGCCGGCGATCAGCGCGGCGGCCTCGCGGGCCGAGAAGCGGGGCGAGTCGTCGAGGGCGACCATGTGAGTGATGACGATCTCGTCGCGCTCGTCGAAGTCGTCCCAGGAGATGTCGAAGAGGTCGCCGTGCTGGTACTGCGTGGTCTCGCCGGGCACGCCCGAGACGGCGATCAGCGTGACGGCGTCGCGGATCTGCTTCTCGGTGACCTGGAAGTGCGCGGCCGCCTCGGCGACGGAGACCCGGCCGAGGTCGATCAGGTAGGGCACGAGGGCGAGCAGGAAGGTCAGCTTGTCCTGCGCGAAGGCGAAGGGCTGGGCGTCGCGGGCCATCAGCGGGCCTCCTCGGCGGTGTGGGCGCGCACCGCGGTCTCGAGGCGCTCGATCACGGCGTCGCGCAGGTGCGCCGGGCCGGTGACCAGCACCTCGGGGCCGAAGCCGGCGAGCTCGTCGGCGAGCAGGTTGAGGTCGGTGAAGTGCAGCAGCAGGCGGCCCTCCCCGCGGCTGGTGGCGCCGCGGCGCCGGCCGAGGCGCACCTCGGCGTCGCTGCCGGCGGCCACCTCGAGCTCGGCGACGTTGGCCTCCCAGATCGCGTCGAGCTCGGCGAGGGCGATCGCGGCGTAGTCGCCGGGCGGCACGTCGACCGGGCTGCGGCCGAGCTTCACCGGCCCGGTGATGCGCGCGAGCAGGAAGGTGCGCGACTCGCCGACGCCCTGGTCGATTGCCTTCAGGTGCCAGCGGCCCTGGTGCTGCACGAGCGCCAGCGGCGTCACGGAGCGCAGCCGGGCGGCGGCGTCACCGGGCTTGAGGTAGGCGAACGACGCGCTGACCCCGCGCGAGAGCGCGTCGTTCAGCGGCTCGAACGCGGCGTCCCGGGTGCGGATGCGCGGGGCGTAGCCGAGCACCGGATCACTCGTCTCGACGCCGATCGAGCGCAGCTTCAGCAGCGCCCGGCGGGACTCCCGCGAGAGCGAGCCCTCGCGCCAGGCCATGGCCGCGAGGTTCAGCAGCGTGGTCTCGGCGTCGGAGAAGCTGATGTCGGCGGGCAGCTCGTAGGCCGTGCGCGGGATGCGGTAGCGCTGCGACTGGTTGTTGCCGGGCTCCCCCGGGGTGTCGATCGCCTCGAGCGGCACGCCGAGCTCGCGGATGTCGTCCTTGTCGCGCTCGAACTGGCGCTCCAGGCTCGCGTTGTCGCCGTTCGCCGAGTACCGCTGGCGGTAGCCCTGCACCGTCGAGAGGATCTCGCTCTTGGTCAGACCGGCCTCGGTCGCGAGAAGCGCGAGCACGAGGCTGAACAGACGCTCCTCGACCGGCACCGGAGGCGGGGTCTTGCTACGCGAGGGCACCCGTCCATTCTAGGCCGGGCCGGGCGTCTGCCCGGGCCCGGCGTCAGCCCGCGGCGCGCGTCAGCCCGCGCCCCGCGTCAGCCCGCGGCGGGCGGGACGACGCCGAGGATGTCGACGACCCAGGCCGTGGCCGAGCTGCCGTCGTCGGTCGGGAGCACCACGAGCACCTGCGAGCCGACCGGCTGGCCGACCAGGAACTGCGCGATGCCGGCCGGCTGGGCCGAGCCGCTCGTCTGCGCGGTGTCGTCGGAGGCGAGCCAGAGCTGGGGCGAGCCGTCCTCCCAGGTGTTGACCGCGGTGCGGCGCGGCTCGGCGTAGGAGACCGAGGTCGCCTGCACGAGCAGGGCGTCGCCGTCGGCGACCGTGTCACCGTCGCCCTCGATCAGGAGCGCGGACTCGGCGGCATCCGGAGCCTCGGTCGAGGTGACCGTGATGCCGGGGCGGCCGTTCTCGTCGCGCGTGACGACCGGGAAGCCCGACTGGGCGGGCTGCGGGGCGCCGCTCGCGCGGTTCGGGTAGGTGCGGTCGACGTCGAAGACCATGACGATCGAGCCGGGGGCGCCGCTGACGATCTTGGCGGCGTCTTCGTTGGGCAGCACCAGGGCGACGCGTTCGCCGGCGGAGGAGCAGGCCAGGGCGTCCTGGAGGCCCTGCGGCAGGGTGTCGGAGACGGCGATCAGGCCGGTCGAGGGCGAGCCGACGGCGGAGCCGGTCTGGCCGTCGTAGACCGAGTAGCTGACGTTCACGATGCCGCCGAAGCCGGCCACGGCCGCGTCGGGGTCGTCGCTCGCGACGACGGTCGACAGCTCGGCCGAGTCGGCCACGAGGGGCGACGGGAAGGACACCGTCTGGGTGCCGCCCACGTCGCCGGTCACGTCGACGGACTCGCTGGCGTTGCCGGGCGCGGTGATGTCGGAGCACCCGTCGGCGGCGTTCGCGCCGGTGGAGCACGCGGCGAGCGAGAGCAGGAGACCTGCCGACAGAATGAGCGCGGGGAACTTGCGCACGGATCCTCTTTCCTGCGTTCGACGAGCCGACGGCCCGGTGAGCGAGATCATCCTATTTCATCCCGCGGGGCGGTCTCGGACGCCTCGTGAGCGGAGTCGGCGGAGTCGCCGGCCCCGGTGGCGTCGCCCTCGCGGGCCTCGCGCGCGAGCGCCGCGTTCGCGGTGGCGGTCGCCGCCCGCACGCGCTTCCGCAGGCTCTTCGGGCTGATGCCCCGCTCGCCGAGGGCGCCGGGAGTCCAGGCCTCCATGTCCTCGTCGGAGAAGTCGCTCTTCGAGGCGCGGCGCTTCAGCTCGGGCAGCACGGCGCCGGGCGCCAGCCGCCGAGCGCTGACCAGGAAGCCGGTGTGGCCGATCATCCGGTGGTCGGGGCGCACGGCGAGACCCTCGACGTGCCACCCGCGGATCATCGTCTCGTTCGGCACCGGGTTCGTGAACAGGCCGGTGTCGCGGAACGCCTCGACCGTGCGCGAGAGCTGCGTGACGGTGGCGACGTAGCAGAGCACGACCCCGCCGGGCTTCAGCGCGTCGGCGACGACGTCGACGCACTCCCAGGGCGCGAGCATGTCGAGCACGACGCGGTCGACGGTGTGCTCCGGATGCACGGCCGGCAGCGCCTCGACGAGATCGCCGACCGTCACCGTCCACTCGTGGGGCTCGCGGCCGAAGTACGCGGCGACGTTGCCCCGCGCGACGTCGGCGAACTCCTCGCGCCGCTCGAAGCTCGACAGCCGGCCGCCGGGCCCGATCGCGCGCAGCAGCCAGAGCGACAGCGCGCCGGAGCCGACGCCCGCCTCCACCACGGTCGCGCCGGGGAAGACGTCGGCCTGACCGAGGATCTGCGCCGCGTCCTTCGGGTAGATGATGGCGGCGCCGCGGGGCATCGACATCACGAAGTCGGTCAGCAGCGGGCGGAGCGCGAGGTGCTCGACGCCCACGGAGTTCTCGACGACCGAGCCGTCGGGCAGGCCGATCAGCGCGTCGTGGTCGATGTAGCCGCGGTGCGAGTGGAACACCTTGCCCGACTCGAGCGTGATCGAATTCAGCTTGTTCTTGGGGCCGGTCAGCTGCACGCGGTCGCCCTCGCGGAACGGCCCGCTGTACTGGGCGCTCACGCGTCGACGCCCTCGAGCACGGCGGAGACCTCGGCGAGGCCTCGGCCGGCCAGCGTCGGCCAGACGACGTGGGCGTCGGTGCCGGCGAGCGTGAGCAGGTGCTCGACGCCGATGACCGTGGCGCCCGAGGCGACGGCGGAGGCCACGCCGGTGGGCGAGTCCTCGATCGCGACCGCGCCGGCGATGTCGATGCCGAGGCGCTCGGCGGCGGTGAGGTAGGCCTCGGGGTGGGGCTTCGACATCGTCACGACGTCGGCCGAGACGACGGTGGAGAAGGCGGGGAACGGGATGTGGTCGGCGACGTGCTGCGCCATCCGCCCGATCGACATGGTGACGAGGGCCATCGGGATGCCCGCCTCGTGCGCCTCGGTGAGGAGCTCCAGGGCACCGGGTCGCCAGGGCATCCGCTCGCTGATCTGCTCCATCACGCGGGTGGAGAGCAGCTCGATGATGGGCTGCGACTCCATCTCGACGCCGTGCTCCTGCAGGATGCGGGCGGTGCGGTCGAGGCCGGAGCCGACGAGGGTCATCGCGGCCTCGTGGCTCCAGGTGCCGCCGAACGAGGAGACGAGCTCCTCCTGCGCGCGCATCCAGTACGGCTCGGTGTCGACGATCGTGCCGTCCATGTCCCAGAGGAGGGCCGTGGGGCGGAGCCGGGCGGCGGAGGTGGATTCAGTCACGGGCGAACAGTCTACGGGCCCCGCCTCGGGAATCCCGGCGAACGCCTATCCTTGTTGCACGGCACCCGCACCGTGCGGAGGTCCGGAAGGCAGTGAGGTAACCCATCACGGTGACAGACAACGGATTCCAGCGTGGACGACTTCTCCTGGTCGCGTTCGAAGGATGGAACGACGCCGGCGAGGCCGCTACCGGAGCCCTGAAGGTGCTGAAGGATCAGCTCGACGTCGTGCAGATCGCCGAGGTCGACGCCGAGGAGTACTTCGACTACCAGTTCAACCGGCCGAACGTCACGGTCGACGATGACGGCAAGCGCGTGCTCGTCTGGCCCGGCGCCGAGATCTTCGGCCCGGGCGACGCGACGGCGCCGGCCGAGGGTCCGCAGGTCTACCTGCTGCTCGGCACCGAGCCCTCCCGCAACTGGCGGCGCTTCGTGGCCGAGGTGATGTCGACGGCGATCGCCGAAGACGTCACGGGCGTGATCCTGCTCGGTGCGATGCTGGCCGACGTGCCGCACACCCGGCCCATCTCGGTCTTCTCGACCAGCGAGAACCCGGTCGTGCGCAGCGAGCTCGACATCGAGCGCTCGAGCTACGAGGGGCCGGTCGGCATCCTCAGCGCGATCGCCGAGGCCACCGAGAACGCGGGCATCCCCACCGTCTCGGTCTGGGCGTCGGTGCCGCACTACGTGCACAACGCGCCCTCGCCCAAGGCGACGCTGGCGCTGATCGACAAGCTCGAGGAGCTGATCGGCGTCTCGGTCGAGCGCGGCGAGCTGGCCGACGAGTCGACCGCCTGGGAGACGGGCATCGACGCCCTCGCGGGTGAGGACGAGGACATGGCGGCCTACATCCAGCAGCTGGAGCAGGCGCGCGACACGGTCGACTCCCCCGAGGCGAGCGGCGAGGCGATCGCGCAGGAGTTCGAGCGCTACCTCCGCAAGCGCGGCGACGGCCGCGCGGGCGGCGACTCTCGCCCCGACGAGCCCTGGCGCCGCGACTAGCCCTCGGCCAACTTCCAACGACTTGCCGATTTCCGCCCTAAATCGCTCGCTTTAGGGCGTTTATCGGCAACTCGACGGCGGGGCGGGCGACTAGAGGCGGATGCCGAGCAGGGCGTCGAGGGCGTCGGCCGCGAGGGCGGTGGCCGCCTCGGGGTGCGGCTCGTCGAACCACGCGTCGAACGCCTCGAGCGCGCCCGGGGTGTCGAGGTCGTCGTGCAGCCGCGACCGCACCTGCTCGAGCAGCGGCAGCGCCTCGTCGGCGTCGCCACCGGGCGCCTCGGCCGCGTCGCGGGCGGCGGCCGCGCGCCAGCCGGCCAGGCGTTCGGCCGCGAGCAGCTCGTCGCCGCGGTGCCACTCCCAGTCGTCGCGGTACGGATGCCCGAGCACCGCCAGCCGCACCGCGGCCGGCTCCACGCCCGCGGCCCGCAGCTGCGACACCAGCACGAGGTTGCCGAGCGACTTGGACATCTTCTCGCCGTCGAACGCCACCAGCCCGCCGTGCGCGTTCACCCGCGCGAAGCGCTCGTCGGTGAGCGCCGTGGCGTGCGCCGCGCTGAACTCGTGGTGCGGGAAGACGAGGTCGCCCCCGCCGCCCTGCACGCAGATCGTGTCGCCGAGGGTCTCGCGGGCGATCACCGAGCACTCGATGTGCCAGCCGGGTCGGCCGCGGCCGATCTGCTCGGCGCCGGTGTCCCAGGCGGGCTCGCCGTCGCGCTCGACGCGCCAGAGCAGGGGGTCGAGCGGGTCGCGCTTGCCGGGGCGGGCGGGGTCTCCCCCGCGCTCGGCGAACAGCCGGCTCATGGTCTCGATGTCGAGCCCGCTCTCGGAGCCGAGCACCCAGGGCGTCGCCCGCTCGGCGGCAGCGATGTCGAAGTACCAGTCCGTCGCGTCGGGGGTCAGCGCGTCGGGCGTCGGCACCGGATACGCGATCCCGCGGGCCCGCAGCTCGTCGACGGCCCGGGCGATGCTGCCGATGGTCTCGGTGACGCCGACGTAGGCGTCGGGCGGCACCACGCCGAGCGCGGCCATGTCGGTGCGGAACAGCTCGATCTGGCTGGTGGCCAGCTCCTGCCAGTCGACCCCGGTCGCGGCCGCGCGCTCGAGCAGCGGGTCGTCGACGTCGGTGATGTTCTGGGTGTACGCGACCTCGAGCCCGGCGTCGAGCCAGCTGCGCAGCAGGGTGTCGAAGGCCAGGTAGGTGGCCGCGTGCCCGATGTGCGTGGCGTCGTAGGGCGTGATGCCGCAGACGTAGAGCGTGGCGCGCGCCGCGGGGTCGGCGCTGTCGAGGAACCGTCCGCTCGCGTCGTCGTGCAGCCGGGGCGGCGTGCCGCGGCCGGGGAGGGAGGGGATGACGGGACGGGTCCAGGAACGCACCGCACAAGCCTAGGCGCTCCGGCAGGCGTCAAGCCGCGATGAGGCCCGCCGACAGCAGCACGATCAGCACCACGCCGAGCACGATGCGGTAGATCACGAACGGCAGGAAGCTGCGCTTGGAGATGTAGCTCATGAAGAACGCGATCACCACGAGGCCGACGATGAACGCAATCACGGTCGCGACCAGGGTCTCGACCGGGCCGTAGACGCTCGGCTCGCCGATCGACTTGTAGACCTGGTACAGCCCGCTGCCGAAGACGGCTGGGATGGCCAGCAGGAACGAGTAGCGCGCTGCGGCTCGGCGCTCGTAGCCCATGAAGAGCCCGGCGGTGATGGTGCCGCCCGAGCGCGAGACGCCCGGGATCAGGGCGAGGGCCTGGGCGAAGCCGAAGATCACGCCGTGCGGCACGGTGAGGTCTTTCAGACGGCGGCGCTTGGCTCCGACGTAGTCGGCGATGCCGAGCAGCACACCGAAGACGATCAGCATCACGGCGACGATCCAGAGCGAGCGGAGCGTGGTCTCGATCGCATCCTGGAAGAGAAGTCCGAGCACGATGATCGGCAGCGAGCCGATGATGATCAGCCAGCCCATCCGCGCGTCGGGGTCGTTGCGGGGCACGCGGCCCGCGAGCGACTTGGCCCAGCGCGAGACGATGCGGGTGATGTCACGCCAGAAGAACACCAGCACCGCGGTCTCGGTGCCGAGCTGGGTGATGGCGGTGAACGCCGCCCCCGGGTCCTTCGCCCCCGGCAGGAACTCCCCCAGGATGCGCAGGTGGGCGCTCGAGGAGATGGGGAGGAATTCGGTCAGGCCCTGCACGAAGCCGAGGATGACGGCGTTGAGAAAGTCCATGTCTCCCTTTGGGATGGTGTGGTCGTTGAGGTGGTGTGGTCTCGCGGATCAGTACCGCAGCAAGAGATCGGTCAGAACGTCTGCGCCAAACCCTAGCGCGTCGAGCGGCACCCGCTCGTCCACCCCGTGGAACATCGCCGGGAAGTCGAGAGTCGGCGGCAGTTGCAGCGGCGCGAAGCCGAATCCGCGGATGCCGAGCAGGCTCAGCGCCTTGTTGTCCGTGCCTCCCGAGAGCAGGTACGGCAGCACCTCGGCGCCGGGATCGTGGCGCTGCAGCGAGCCGATCATGGCGTCGACCAGCTCCCCGTCGAAGCTCGTCTCCAGCCCGATGTCGCGGTGCGCGATGAGGATCTCGATGTCGTCTCCCACCAGCTCCTGGATCTCGGCGAGCACCGCGTCCTCCTCCCCCGGCAGCACGCGCACGTCGATCATCGCCTCGGCCCGATCGGGGATGACGTTGTGCTTGTACCCCGCGGTCAGGCCCGTCGGGTTGGCGGTGGTGCGCAGCGTCGCCGAGATGAAGCGCGAGGCCGTGCCGGTGGCGATCGCGATCTCGTCGGGGCTGAGGTTCTGTGCCCGGCTGCCGAGCAGCTCGGCGACGCGGTCGAGCAGCTGCCGGGTAGTGGCGGTGAGGTGCAGCGGCCACTCCCGACCGCCGATCGCGGCGACGGCCCGGGCGAGGCGGGTGACGGCGTTCTCGCCGTTCACCTGCGAGCCGTGGCCGGCGGTGCCGCGCGCGACGAGCGTCATCCAGATCAGCGCCTTCTCGCCCGTCTGCACGAGATAGGCGCGCCTGCCGTCGAGGTCGATCGAATAGCCGCCGACCTCGCTGATCGCTTCGCTCGCGCCGGCGAAGAGCTCCGGATGCTCGCGCACCAGGTACCCCGACCCGAGCACTCCGCCGGCCTCCTCGTCGGCGAAGAACGCCACCACGAGGTCGCGCTCCGGCTGGCGCCCCGAACCCAGGATGCGATCCAGCGCCGTCACGATCATGGCGTCCATGTTCTTCATGTCGACGGCGCCGCGGCCCCAGAGCATCCCGTCCTTCACGACCCCGCCGAAAGGGTCGACCGACCAGTCCGCGGCGATGGCCGGCACGACGTCGGTGTGGCCGTGCACGACGAGCGCGGGCTTCGAGCGGTCGCGGCCCTCGACCCGGGTGACGATGCTGGTGCGCCGGGGCGCGGCGTCGAAGGACTGCACCGTGAGACCGAGCCGCTCGAGGTGCGCCGCGAGGTACTCCGCGGCCTCCGTCTCGCCGTTGGACCGGCCCTCGCCGTAGTTCGAGGTGTCGAACCGGATGAGGTCGCGGGCGATGGTCGTCGTCAGGTCGAGCGGGTCGTTCCCAGGCGTGGACGTCATGCGAACACGCTACCGGGCGCCCACGACGGCGAGTGGATTTGCACGCTCCGCATCCGTGCTAATGTCTTCTCTTGGCCGGTAGCGCACAGCTCCGGTCGGCATCCGGTCCGGGTGGCGGAAATGGCAGACGCGCTAGCTTGAGGTGCTAGTGCCCGTATAGGGCGTGGGGGTTCAAGTCCCCCCTCGGACACACTGGTTGAGACAGTGACGAAGGCCCGGTCGAGAGACCGGGCCTTCTGCTTTTCCGGTCGATCGGGCTCTTAACACGAGCCCCGCGCAGGCGTACTCTGGCCCCGTGTCGGCCGACGGTGACGAATACGGCGAAGCCCTGCAGAGGGCGCGGGAGCACGCGGAGGCGTGGCTCGCGTCGATCCCGACGCGGCCGGTCGGCCCCCGCGTCACCGCCGAAGCGCTGCAGTCCTCGATCGCGAGGGAGCTGCCCGAGCATCCGCTCGCCCCCGTCGAGGTGGTCGACGAGCTGGCCAATATCGCCGAGCCGGGGCTGATGGCGATCCCCTCCGGCCGGTTCTTCGGCTGGGTGATGGGCGGCACGCTGCCCGCCGCGCTGGCCGCCGACTGGCTCGTCTCGGCCTGGGACCAGAACGCCGCGATGCGCGTCGCCACCCCGGCCACCGCCGCTCTCGAGGAGCAGGCCGGGGCGTGGCTGCTCGAGCTGCTCGACCTCCCCCGCGACGCGCTCGTCGGCTTCCCCACCGGCGCCACGACCGGGAACCTCGTCGGCCTCGCCGCCGCCCGGAGCGAGGTGCTGCGGCGGGCCGGCTGGGACGTCGACGCCGACGGCCTGACCGGCGGCCCCCGGGTGACGGTGCTCGCCGGAGCCTCGCACCACGCCTCGGTCGATCTGGCGCTGCGCTGCTTGGGGCTCGGCACGCCGCGCGCGGTCGACGCCGACGATCAGGGGCGCATCCGACTCGACGCGCTGAGGCAGGCCCTCGACGACGTCGACGGCCCGTGCATCGTCGTGCTGCAGGCCGGCGACCTGCACTCGGGCGACTTCGACCCGATGCGCGAGGCGATCGGGCTCGCGCACGGCCACGGCGCCTGGGTGCACGTCGACGGCGCCTTCGGGCTCTGGGCGGCGGCCAGCCCCGTGCTCCGGCCCCGGCTCGACGGCGTCGAGCTCGCCGACAGCTGGGCGACGGATGCGCACAAGACCCTCAACGTGCCCTACGACTGCGGCGTCGTGATCGTGCGCCGCTCCGAGCCGGTGCTCGCCGCCTTCTCGGCGCACACCGCCTATCTGCTGCGGGACGGCACCGCGACCGACCCGTTCGAGCGGGTGCCCGAGATGTCCCGCCGCGCCCGCGGGGTGCCCGTCTGGGCGGCCCTCCGATCGCTCGGCCGCTCGGGTGCGGCCGAGCTCGTCGAGCGGCTCGCGGCCACCGCGGCCGAGCTCGCCGACCGCCTGGGCAGGCTGCCCGGCGTCGAGGTGCTGAACGAGGTCGCGTTCACGCAGGTCTGCCTCTCGTTCGGCAGCGACGAGCGCACCCGGGAGGTGACCCGCCGGGTGATCGCCGACGGTGCCGTGTGGATGTCGGGCTCCCGCTGGGCGGGCCGCGACGTGCTGCGCCTCTCGGTCAGCAACTGGTCGACGGATGCCCGCGACATCGACACTGCCGTCGAGGCGGTCTCGCGCGCTACGCTCGGTGCCGGGAGCTGATTCCGCTCCTCCACCAGACCGAGGGAGCCGGCACATGGCCGATCTGATCGTCATCGCATTCGACACCGAGACCGACGCCGAGGGCGCCTACGAGAAGATCCAGGAGCTGCAGGGCGACCTGATCGTGCAGCTCGCGGGCCTCGCCGTCGTGAAGGTCGACGAGGACGGCAAGAGCCACGTCGACTACCCGGGCGGCGTCGGCAACATCGGCGTCGGGGCCGCCGGCGGAGCCCTCTTCGGCACCCTGATCGGCATCCTGTTCTTCGTGCCCTTCGTCGGTCTCGTCTTCGGCGGCCTGATGGGCGCGCTGTTCGCGGGCATCGACCGCACCGGTCTGAACGCCGAGTTCCGCGGCCAGGTGAAGGATGCGGTGAGCCAGGGCAAGTCGGCGGTCGTGCTCTACGCCACCAAGATCACCGAGGACAAGTTCGCGGCCGCCCTCGCGCCCTACAACGGCACGGTCATCAAGACCTCGCTCAGCGCCGAGGACGAGCGCGAGCTCATTCACGATATGTCGGAGTCGCGCGGGGCCTGATCGCCCTAGGCTTTGACGAGACGAGAGGAGCCGTCATGGGCATCATCACTCCGGGATTCTTCGGCAAGAAGCGGGAAGAAGACCCCAAGCTGCCTCCCGGGCAGTACGAGACCAAGGACTTCCCCGTGCTCTCGGCCGGTCCGACGCCGAACATCCACCAGGGCGAGTGGTCGTTCACGATCACGAACGAGTCGGGTGAGAAGACCAGCTGGACCTGGGACGAGTTCATGAAGCTCCCCATCGAGACGGTCGACACCGACATCCACTGCGTCACCCGCTGGTCGAAGTTCGACACCACCTGGCGCGGCGTCTCCCTCGACACGCTGTTCGAGGACGTCGAGACGAGCGCCGGCTACACGATGGCGCACTCCTTCGGTGGCTACACCACGAACGTGCCGCTCGAAGACCTGCTCGACGGCAAGGCCTGGGTCGCGTTCGAGTTCGGCGGCGAACCGCTCGACCCCGAGCACGGTGGCCCCGCCCGCCTGCTGGTGCCGCACCTCTACTTCTGGAAGAGCGCCAAGTGGGTCAACGGCATCACCCTGCACGACACCGAAGAGCTCGGCTTCTGGGAGGTCAACGGCTACCACGCCTACGGCGACCCCTGGAAGGAAGAGCGCTACTACTACGATTCCTAGGGTGAACTGGGCCGTAGCCGACGTCGTCGGAATCCGTGAAGAGACACCCACCGCGCGCACGCTGATGCTGCGCGTGCCCGACTGGAAGGGCGCCCTGGCGGGTCAGCACATCGACATCCGCCTCACCGCGCCCGACGGCTACCAGGCGGCGCGCTCGTACTCGCTGTCCTCGGCCGCGGGCGACCCGGTCGTCGCGGTGAGCGTCGAGCTGATGCCCGACGGCGAGGTCTCCCCCTACCTCGTGCGCGGGGTGTCCGTCGGCGACCAGCTCGAGGTGATCGGCCCGCTCGGCGGCTGGTTCGTCTGGCGGCCCGAGCAGACCGAGCCGATCCGGATGATCGGCGGCGGCTCGGGCGTCGCCCCCCTCGTCTCGATCCTGCGCACCCACATCGCGTCGGGCAACACCGCACCGGTGAAACTCCTCTACTCGGTGCGCTCCCCCGAGTTCGTCTACTTCCGCGACGAGCTCGCCGAGCTGACGGATGCGGCCAAGGCCGAGGTCACCCTGCAGTACACCCGGCACGCGCCCCAGGGCTGGACGGGCGCCCTCGGCCGCATCGACGCCGCCCGCATCACCGCCTGGGCCGCCGGAGACGCCCCCGACGCCTCCACCTACATCTGCGGCCCCACCCGCTTCGTGGAGCTCGCCTCCGACGCCCTCGTGGCCACGGGCGTCGACCCCATGACGATCCGCACGGAGCGCTTCGGCGGCGCCTGATCCTTCAGCGCGGTCTGATCCTTCAGCGCCGCCTCCGACCGGTCAGCGCACGCCGACCATGAGCTTGCGCACCCAGGGCGTCGCGACGAGGAGCAGCACGCCGACGACGATGGCCACGAGCCCCGAGATGCCGAAGTAGGGCAGCTCGTCGTTCTCGTCGTAGAACGTCGCGAGGATGCCCGACAGCGCGGTGCCGAGCGCGATCGACAGGAAGAACAGCGCCACCATCTGCGTGCGGAACACCTTCGGGGCGAGTCGCGTCGACAGTGCCAGCCCCACGGGCGAGAGCAGCAGCTCGGCCACGGTGAAGACGAACAGGATGCCGACCAGCGCGGTCAGTGGCGTGCCGTGGGCGCCGGTGCCCGAGAACGGGATGAACAGCAGGAACGCGAGGCCCATCACGATCGCGGCCGCGGCGAACTTGATCGGGGTCGGCGGCTGCTTCGAGCCGAGCTTCGTCCAGATCGCGGCGAACACGCCCGACAGGATGATGATGAAGATCGGGTTGATCGACTGCACCCACGCGACGGGCATCGACCAGCCGAACAGGTTCAGGTCGAGCCGGTCGTTGGCGTAGATCGTGACGACGGTGAACTGCTGCTGGTAGAGGGCCCAGAACGCGACGCTCGTGATGAACATTGGGATGAACGAGACGACCCGCTTGCGTTCGGTGCCGCTGATCCGGGAGCTCGTGAGGATCACCACGAAGTAGGCGATCGAGGCCGCGAGGGTGACGAGCGCGACCGCGGTGGCGAGGTTGTCGGCGGTGAGCAGCCCGACGAGCACGAGCACGACGATCAGCGCGATCGCGGCCACGCCGATCAGCGCCATCCGCACCCTGCTCTTCGCCGGCAGCGGGTTCGGCACCTCCTTGGCCTCGGCCGGCAGGGAGCGGCGCCCGAAGGCGTACTGCGTGAGCCCGATCGCCATGCCGACGGCCGCGAGCCCGAAGCCCCAGTGGAAGCCGACGGTGCTCTGCAGGAGGCCCGTCAGCAGCGGTCCGAAGAAGGCCCCGAGGTTGATGCCGAGGTAGAAGATCGAGAAGCCGGCGTCGCGGCGCGGATCCTTCTCGGAGTAGAGCGTGCCGACCACCGAGGTCGCGTTCGCCTTCACCCCGCCCGAGCCGAGGGCGATCAGGACGAGCCCGGCTCCGAGACCGACGACGCCCGGCAGCAGCGACAGGGCGATGTGCCCCGCCATCACGACGATGGCGCTGAAGAACAGCGTGCGCTCCGAGCCGAGCAGCCGGTCGGCCACCCAGGCGCCGAGGATCGTGGCGAGGTAGACCGAGCCGCCGTAGGCGCCGATGATGCCGACCGCGACGGCCTTGGGGATGTCCAGCCCGCCCTCGGCGGCGGTGTAGAACATGTACAGCAGCAGGATGCCCTGCATGCCGTAGAACGAGAACCGCTCCCACATCTCGACGCCGAAGATGTGCACGAGCGAGAAGGGCTGGCCGAAGAAGGTTCGTTCCTTCGTGGCGACGGTCTCTGTCATCCCGCCATAGTGGCACGGTGTCCGACCGGAGGCGACGGCTCGCCTACCCCACGTTCGGGCGCGGTCAGTGGTTCGCGGCGCCCATCCACTTGCGCACCGTGACGATGCGGGACTGCAGCTGGGTGACGCTGGCCTGGGCCACGGCGGGGCCGCCGCAGATGCGGCGGAGCTCGGCGTGGATCATGCCGTGCGGCTCGTTCGACTGCTTCGCCCAGATGCCGACGAGGGAGTTCAGCAGGCTCCGCTGCTCCTTGAGGGTGCGGTAGAGCGGTGCCGGCACTCCCCCCTGGTCGGGGGTGTCGGTCTTGGGCATCCCCGTCTTCGCGTGCTTCTGCTGGCGCGCCTGCCGGTGCTGCAGCAGGTCGCGCACCTGCTCGGGCTCGAGGAGGCCGGGGAGACCGAGGAAGTCGAGCTCCTCCTCGCTGCCGACGACGGCCTCGAAGCCGAACTCGCCGCCGTCGTAGACCACCCGGTCGAAGGTCGCGCCCGAGCTGATGGCCTGGAAGCTGTACTCCTCGAGCAGCCCCTCCGACGCCTTCTCGCTGCGGTTGGCCTCGGCCACCATCGCGTCTTCGGGGTTGTAGAAGTCGCCCTCGGGGTTCTCGCCGTCGTCGCGCTTGTCGAGGGCGTGGTCGCGTTCGAGCTCGAGCTTCTCGGCCAGCGCCATCAGCGACGGCACGTTGGGCAGGAAGATCGACGCCGTCTCGCCGCGCCGGCGGGCCCGCACGAAGCGGCCCACGGCCTGGGCGAAGAACAGCGGGGTCGAGGCGCTGGTGGCGTAGACGCCGACCGCGAGCCGGGGCACGTCGACGCCCTCCGACACCATGCGCACGGCCACCATCCACCGCCGGTCGCTCTTGGAGAACTGCTCGATGCGGTCGGAGGCCTCCTTCTCGTCCGAGAGCACCACGGTGACCGGCTGCCCGGAGATCTGCTCGAGGATCGCGGCGTAGGCGCGCGCCACGGTCTGATCCGTCGCGATCACGAGGCCGCCCGCATCCGGGATCGCCTGACGCACCTCGGTGAGGCGCTTGTCGGCGGCGCCGAGCACCTGCGGGATCCACTCTCCGTTCGGGTCGAGCGCGGTGCGCCAGGCCTGCGAGGTGATGTCCTTCGTGTTGCCCTCGCCGAGCCGGGCCTCCATCTCGTCGCCGGCCTTGGTGCGCCAGCGCATGTGGCCGGCGTAGACCATGAAGAGCACGGGGCGCACGACCCCGTCCTTCAACGCGCGGCCGTAGCCGTAGTTGTAGTCGCTGCGGGAGATGCGGATGCCGTGCTCGTCGGGCAGGTACTCCACGAACGGGATGGGCGCGGTGTCGGAGCGGAACGGCGTTCCCGTGAGGGCGAGGCGGCGGGTCGCGGGCGCGAAGGCCTCGCGCACGGCGTCGCCCCAGCTCAGGGCGTCGCCGCCGTGGTGCACCTCGTCGAGGATGACGAGGGTGTTCGCGCCCTCGGTGAGCTCGCGGTGCAGCGACGGCCGCGCGGCGACCTGCGCGTAGGTGAGGGCGACGCCGTGGAAGTGCCGGCCGAAGCGCGACTCGCTGTTGCGGAAGCCGGGGTTCAGCCGCACGCCCGCGCGGTCGGCCGCGTCGGCCCACTGGCGCTTGAGGTGCTCGGTGGGGGCGACCACGATCACGCGGTCGACGGTGCGCCGGTGCAGCAGCTCGGAGGCGAGGCGGAGCGCGAAGGTCGTCTTGCCGGCGCCGGGGGTCGCGGCGGCGAGGAAGTCGCGCGGCTCCTTCTCGAAGTAGAGCGTCAGCGCCTCCTCCTGCCAGGCGCGCAGGCGGCCCGCGGTGCCCCACGGGGCGCGCGCCGGGAACGACGGCGAGAGGTGACCGGCTGCGCTCGTCCCGGGTGCGGGTTCGAAGAGGGGCAGGTTGGTCACGATGTTCGAGGATACTCTGCGCATCCGACAGCGGAGCCGTGGCGGCCGCCGCCCGGGCGCGTCGCCCGGACGACGGGTCTAGAGTGTTCACGTCGTGAGAACGACACCTGTTGTGAGGAGGTCCAGCCGATGCCCGAGACGCACCCCTGGCGGCGCTACGTCGCCCTCGGCGACTCGTTCACGGAGGGCATCGGCGACCCCGAGCCGAGCAGCCCCGGCGGCTTCCGGGGCTGGGCCGACCGGGTGGCCGAGAACCTGGCCGAGACCACCGACGAGGAGTTCTCCTACGCGAACCTCGCCATCCGCGGCCGCCTGCTGAACCAGATCCTGGCCGAGCAGGTCGAGCCGGCGCTCGAGCTGAAGCCCGACCTGATCACCATCTCGGCGGGCGGCAACGACGTGCTGCGGCCGCGCACCGACCCCGACGACATCGCCGCGCGGTTCGAGGCGGGCATCCGGCGGCTGCGCGAGAGCGACGCCACCGTGGTCATCTTCACCGGCGTCGACACCAGCTTCTCGCCCGTGCTCCGCGGCATCCGCGGCAAGGTCGCGATCTACAACGAGAACCTGCGGGTGATCGCCGACCGCTACGACTGCCTCGTCGCCGATCAGTGGGGCCTGAAGGAGATCCAGGACACCCGGCTCTGGTCGCCCGACCGCCTGCACCTGAACCCGCTCGGCCACCACGAGGTGGCGCGGATGGTGCTCCGCACGCTGAACGTCGAGAACGGCCTGCAGGCCGGCGAGCCCGAGCCCCTGCCCGGCCGCACCTGGCGCGCCGCCCGCAGCGAAGACCTGGTGTGGGCGCGCGTGCACTTCGTGCCCTGGGTCATCCGCCGCATCACGCACCGCTCGAGCGGCGACAACATCACGGCGAAGCGGCCCATCCCCTCGCCGGTGTACGCCGAGCCGGGCGAGCCGCAGGCCTGAAGGCCCGCCCCGTCGCTAGCGGAACGGGTTCGCGAGCTTCCAGCCCGCGTCGGGGCCGTCGAGCCCGCTCGCGAGCTCCAGCGGCACCGTGTACTCCCCGCTGCCGAGCGTGATGCCCTCGACGGTGTAGCGCGCGGTGCCCACCTCGGTTCCGGATGCGCCCGAGCCGATCTCCGCCGCCTCAGCGCTGCGGGTCACGGTCGCCGACGACCACACGGTCGCCTCCACCGACTCCTCCGCCACGATGTCCGCGCTCGCCCCCCAGGGCGTCGTGTACGAGCCGAGCACGTCGCCCGCGGTGACGAGCGGAACGGTCTGGAAGCCCGCCTCGGCGCTCTGCAGCAGCGCGAGCACCGAGGCGTGCAGCGTGTCCTCCTCGGGGGCTCCCAGCACGACGCCGACGAGCTGGAGGGTCTCGCCGGCGACGGTGTAGTCGGCCGAGAAGAGCAGGCAGAAGCCGGCCTCGTCGGTGGTGCCCGTCTTGACGCCGTCGATGCCGTTCATGCCCAGCAGGTCGTTGGTGTTCTCGACCGTGCCGAGCTGGGGCAGCTCGAGCGAGGCGGTGCCGACGATGCCCGAGAGCACCGGGTCGGCGAGCACCAGCCGGGCGAGCGTGAGCAGGTCGGCCGTGGTGCTGCGGGAGCCCGGGTTCAGCCCGGAGGTGTCGACGACGGCGGTGCCGCCGAGCCCCTGCCCGGCGAGCCACGCGGTGGCCGCGGCGAGGTAGGAGGCCGTGTCGCCGAAGGCCCAGTTCGTCAAGGTCACGCTGTAGTTGTTGGCCGACTCGAGCAGCATGATCTCGATCACCTCGCGCTCGCTCAGCACCTGGCCCGGGTACACCGAGGCCCACGAGCCGTTCTCGGCCTGGGTGGCCTGCAGGATGGCCAGGTCGGCGTCGGTCATCGTGATCGACGGGCCGACACTCCCCTCGGCGATCGGCTTCGCGTCGAGCACGACGAGGGCGGTGATGGTCTTCGTGATGCTGGCGATGGGGAGGGGATCGGTGGATCCGCTGCCGCCGAGCGCCTGCGCCGAGCCGTCGGTGACGAGGCCGATGGCGCTGGTGCCCGCGCCGGGCGTGACGAGGGGGGTCGCCGGGGTGACGGTGGGCGGAGCATCCGTCACCGACGCCGAGGCCTGCGGCACGGGGCCGAGCAGCGCCACCGGGAAATAGGTGGCGACGAGGGCGATCAGCACGAGCGCCGCGCCCACCACGATGCGTCGGCGCCGGTAGACGGCGGGGCTGGCGGGACTCACCCGCACATCCTAGCCAGGCGGCCGATGGGCGCCGCTCAGCCAGGCGGGCGGCTGGACGGCAGGACAACCGGACGGCCGGAGCGAATCGCCTACATCAGCCCGCCGTCGACCGAACGCGGCACCACCTGGTCGCTGTCGGGCACGAGCACCTCGGTCTCCCGGTTCAGGCTGCGGCCGGCGAAGAAGTCCTTCGAGCGGGGGAAGAAGGCCCAGACGACCATCAGCACCACGCCCAGCGCGAGGGAGCCGACGCCCACCACGAAGACGCCGCCGATGCGGAAGATGACCGTGTAGCCGTAGTCGGGGTCGTACATGTCGATGGCCGACTGGATGAACGCGGCCGTCAGCATCAGGCCGCCGAGGAGGGGGAACAGGCCCTTGAACAGGAAGTTGCGCACGGTGGTGAAGATCTCCCGGCGGAAGTACCAGATGCAGGCGTAGCTGGTCAGCGCGTAGTAGAACGCGATCGCGAGCCCGATCGAGAGGATCGTGTCGGCCAGGATGTTCTCGCTCACGAGGGTCATGCCCACGTAGAAGGTGACGGCGACGACGCTCATGAAGATCGTGGCGAACCGGGGGGTCTGGAACTTCGGCGAGATGCGGCCGAAGGCGGCGGGCAGCGCCTTGTAGGTGGCCATCGCGAGGGTGCCTCGCGCGGTCGGCAGGATCGTCGTCTGGGTGGACGAGATCGCCGAGACGCAGACGGCGATCACGAGCAGCCAGGCCCAGGGGCCGAAGATCGCGTCCTTCAGCGCGAGGAAGACGTCCTCGGCGTTGCCCTCGTTGCCGAGGCCGATGCCGGAGGTGCCGAGGCCGGCGAACGCCATGGCGGCGACGGTGACGGAGACGTAGGTGACCAGCAGGATGACCGTCGAGAGCACGGCGGCCCGCCCGGGGATGCGTGCCGGGTCCTTCGTCTCCTCGTTCAGGGCGAGGCAGGTGTCCCAGCCCCAGTAGATGAACAGGCAGAGCAGGATCGCCTCGGTGAAGCCGGAAAGCGAGGTGAAGGCGAAGGGGTTGAACCAGTCGAGCTGCGGCGCGGTCGAGCCCTCCGGAGCGGTGCCGGTGAACACGGCCCAGAGGGCGAGCACGACGAAGAGCGCGAGGGCGACGTACTGCACGGCCAGCAGGATGTTCTGCAGCCGCTCCCCGATCTCGAGCCCGCGCACGCTGACGAAGGTCATCAGGCCGATGAACACGACACCGGTGGCGGTGACGAGCGGCACGTTCTCGTAGAGGTCGGGGTTGTTCGTGAGGAGCCAGAGGTACTTGCTGCCGATCTGGGCGAGGTTCGCCAGCACGATGATGCCGGCGACCGCCACGCCCCAGCCGGCGAGCCACCCGGTCCACGGCCCGAAGGCCTTCGTGACCCAGGTGAAGGCGGTGCCGCAGTCGGGCACGGCCCGGTTGAGCTCGCGGTAGGCGTAGGCCGTGAGGAACATCGGGATGAACGCGAGGATCATCGCGATCGGTGCCTGGGCGCCGACGGCGAGCACCACGAAGCCGACGGTGGCGGCGAGGGAGTAGACCGGCGCCGTCGAGGCGAGACCGATCACCGTGGAGCCGACGAGACCGAGCTTGCCGACAGCGAGGCCCTTGCCGGCGGGCGGCCGCGGGGCCTCGGTCGAAACGGCGCTGGTGTCTGCCACGACGGGCCTCCTTCGGAACGGTGTGCCGAAAGACTAGTGCTTCGCAGCCGCCACCGCGTACAGGGCCACGGCGCCGGCGGCGGCGACGTTCAGCGAGTCGACGCCGTGCAGCATCGGGATCTCCACCCGCACGTCCGCGGCGGCCAGGGCGCGCCGGCTGAGGCCGTCGCCCTCGGTGCCGAGCACGATCGCCACCCGCTCGGGCAGCTTCCGGGTGAACTCCGGCAGGGGTATCGAGTCGTCGCCGAGCGCGAGGGCGGCGATCGTGAAGCCGGCGTCGTGCAGCAGCGGGGCGGCCTCGCTCCACTCCCCGATCCGCGTCCAGGGCACTTGCAGCACGGTGCCCATGCTCACCCGCACGCTCCGGCGGTAGAGCGGGTCGGCGCAGCGCGGGGTGATCAGCACGGCGTCGGCACCGAGGCCGGCGGCGGAGCGGAAGGCGGCGCCGACGTTGGTGTGGTCGACGATGTCCTCGAGCACGACGACGGTGCGGGCATCCTGAAGCAGGGTGCGCGGGTCGGGCAGCGCGGGGCGATGCATCGCCGCGAGGGCGCCGCGGTGCATCGCGAAGCCGGTCAGCTGCTCGAGCAGGGCGTCGTCGGCGACGAAGACGGGCACCTCGGGGAACCGCTCGACGAGCCACTCGAGGTCGGCCAGCCACTTCTGCTGCAGCAGCACCGAGCGCGGCCGGTGCCCGGCGGCGACGGCCCGCTCGATCACCTTGCCCGACTCGGCGAGGTAGAGCCCCCCGGCGGGCTCGAGCAGGCGCCGCATCGCGACGTCGGTCAGCCCGCGGTAGTCGGCGAGCTCGGGGCGGTCGAGCGAGTCGATCGGGATGACGGGCACGGGAGCCTTCTCTGTCGGCAACGGATCTGTGGGTGACGGATCCGCCGGGAACGGATCCGTCGGCGGGACGGATTCCCACCAACTCTGCCAGTCGCGGAAACATTCTCGAAAACTGCGGTGTTTAGACTGCTGAGGCCGGTGTCCGTCGCCGGCGTGGAGGTTCCATGGTTCCGCTGGTGTCGTCTCCGCCCGGTCGTCCGACCCCGGAGGCCGTCGAGACCGCTGTCGCCGAGGCCGCAGAGGTGCTGCGCGGCCGGCGATTCGCCGTGCTCACGGGTGCGGGGGTGAGCACCGACTCGGGCATCCCCGACTACCGCGGCGAGGGTGCGCCGCAGCGGAACCCGATGACCTTCGACCAGTTCCTCGGCAGCCCGTCGTTCCGGAAGCGATACTGGGCGGGCAGCCACCTCGGCTGGCGCATGTTCGACGCCGCGCGTCCCAACGAGGGCCACCGCGCCCTCGCCCGGCTCGAGGAGGCGGGGTTCGCGAGCGGCGTCGTCACGCAGAACGTCGACGGTCTGCACGCCCGCGCCGGCACCCAGCGGCTCGTCGACCTGCACGGCTCGATGGACCGCGTGAACTGCCTGCGCTGCGGCCAGACCTTCGCCCGCGCGAGTGTCTCCGAGCGCATCACCGCCGCCAACCCGCAGCTGTCCGAGCCCGAGCTCATCCGCATCGCCCCCGACGGCGACGCCGACGTGGCCGAGTACGAGGCCTTCGTGGTGCCGTCGTGCACCGTCTGCGGCGGCGTGCTGAAGCCCGACGTGGTGTTCTTCGGCGAGTTCGTGCCCACCGAGAAGTTCGCCGAGGCGAGCGCGATCGTCGCCGCGTCCGACGCCCTCGTCATCGCGGGTTCGTCACTCGTGGTGAACTCGGGCATCCGGCTGCTCGAGCAGGCCCGACGGCGGCGGCTGCCCATCGTCATCGTCAACCGCGGCGTGACCAAGGGCGACAACCGCGCGACCGTCAAGGTCGACGCCGGTGCGTCCGAGACGCTGGTCGCGCTCGAGGGCCTCCTGGCCTGAGCCGTCGCAGCCCGCCCGGGTAGCGGCCCGCCCGGTCACCCGGTGCGGAGATGACAGACTGGACGCGATGACTACCTTCACCTTCGTGCGCCACGGCCAGACCGACTGGAACCTCGAGCGCCGCATCCAGGGCGCCACCGACGTCCCCCTCAACGAGACCGGCCGCGAGCAGGCCCGCGAGACCGGCCGCGTGCTCGCCGAGCGCCGGTGGGACGGCATCGTCGCCAGTCCGCTGAGCCGAGCCCGCGAGACCGCCGAGATCATCGGCTCGTTCGTCGGCATCCCCGAGGTCGAGCTCGTCGACGCCCTGGTCGAGCGCCGCTACGGCGAGGTCGAGGGGCTGAACGGCGAGGAGATCGCCGCCCGCTTCCCCGACCCGACCGCACCGGTGCCCGGGCGGGAGAAGCGCTCGGCCGTCGTCGCCCGCGTGCTGCCGGCGCTCCAGGCGCTGGCCGACGAGCATCCGGACGCCGCACTGATCGTGGTCTCGCACGGCGGCGTGATCGGGTCGCTCGTGCGCTACATCACCGAGAAGCGGCTGCCCGGCAAGGGCGAGCTGATCGCCAACGGCTCGGCGCACGACTTCCTGATCGAGGACGGCGAGGTGTCGCTGGCGAGCTTCAACGGCGTCGAGCTCGACCGCTCCATCCGGTCGCGAGCTCCGCTAGCGCTCGAGCTGACGCTTCCCAGCTGAACGTCTCGGCCTGGGCGCGCGAGGCGATCGAGCGTGCGCGCCAGAGCGCCGCGTCTTCGAGGGCGGTGACCGCGTCGGCGAAGGCCCGCGCATCCTCGGCCGGGGCGAACAGAGCCGCCTCTCCCCCGATCTCGCGGAAGACCGGGATGTCGCTGACGACCACCGGCGTGCCGTGCCCCATCGACTCCACGAGCGGGATGCCGAAGCCCTCGTCGAGCGAGGCGGTGACGAGCGCGGTCGAGCGCTGGAGCAGCGCGTGGTACTCCTCGTCGGTGACCCCGCCGTGGAACTCGAGCCGGGCCGCGGGGGCGATGGCACGCAGGCGCTCCTCGTCGGCGGGCGTCGAGCGGCTGAGCAGGTGCAGCGTGTACTCCGGCAGCAGAGCGGCCGCACGCACGAGGGTCTCGACGTTCTTGTAGGGCATGAACGAGCCCATGTAGACGAGCGTCTTCGCGGCGGCGCGCGACTCGGCCTGGTCGGCGGCCAGGGCGGCGACGGATGCGGTGGGCAGCTCGGCCGCGTTCCTCGCCACCACGACGGGCTTCGTCGTGAGCTCGTGCCGGGCGATCAGGGAGCGGGTGGTCTCGCTCACGGTGACCACCGCATCCGCCCGGTTCAGCAGCAGCCGCTGCGGCCACCAGGCCTTGTGGTAGAGCCTCCAGAGCACCCGCACGAAGCGAGGCAGATCGTGCGGCGGCTCGGGGTTGGAGTAGTAGATCAGGTCGTGCACCGTGAGCGCCAGGCGGTAGCGGCGGCCGAGCGTGCCCATCGTCTGCATGGGGCTGATCACGGCGTCGGGGCGCAGCCGGTTCACCTGCAGGGCGACGAGCGGCTCGAGCAGGCTGGTCGGCCCGGAGACCTTCGCCCAGGGCAGCTCGGGGAGCATCTCGAGCTGGCGCTCGTCACTGACGATCATCGCGAGCTGCACGCCGTCGAGGGCGGGGTCGCCCGCGTCGCTCAGGGCCTTCAGCGCGGTGACGACGCCGGCGGTGTAGCGGCTGATGCCGTCGTGCCGGCCGATGCGGGTGTAGCGGCAGTCGATCGCGAGTCTCATGCGACGCGCCCGTCCTGTGCGCCGCGTGCGCCGCGTGCGCCGCGTGCGCCGCGTGCGCCGCGTGCGCCGTCTGCGCGGTCGAGGAACGCCGTGATGGCCTCGCCGGCCTCGACCGGGCGCTCGTAGTGGATGAGGTGGCCCACTCCCTCGAGCACGACCAGCCGCGCATCCGGCAGCAGCTCGGCGAGGCGGTGCTGCGCGGCGAGCGGGGTGATGTCGTCCTGGTCGGCGGCGATCAGCAGGGTCGGGGCCTGGATGCGCGCGGCGAACTCGCTGATGTCGTGACCGACCGAGGCGCGGAACGCGTCGAGCACCACCGTGCGGTTCGCGAAGGCGCTGAAGTAGCGGTCGTGCTGGTCGTGGATCCAGCGGCGGCGCGCCCGGTCCTTCGTCTTGGCCATGGTGATGCTGATCACCCGCACCATCACGGGGCTCGACAGGATGACGTGTCCGAGCCTCTCGGGAACCGCGGCGCCGAGCCGGTAGTAGCCGATGGCCACCCGGGTCATCACGCCGCGCGGGCCCTTCAGCGCCGGAGCCGCGATCGGGTTGATCAGCACCGCGTCGTCGACCTCGAGGCCACCCGCCAGCGCCGCGGAGACGAGGATCGAGCCGAAGGAGTGCCCGATGATCACGACCCGGGCCGCGGGTGACTCGGCGCGGACGGCCGCGGCGAACTCCTGCAGCCACGCCTCGTAGCCCGCGAGGTCGTGCGTCGCCGCCATGGGGGTCGAGACGCCGAAGCCGGGCAGGTCGGGGGCGACGATGCGGTAGCCGGGGCGGTCGAGCTGGGCGATCACGGGCTCGAGGCCGTGGTGGTCGCCGCGGTAGCCGTGCACGACGATGACGAGCGTCGGGGCGTCGTGCCGCTCCCCGGCGCCCAGGGCGCCTGCTCCGTACTCCCAGAACTGGGTCTCGCCGCCCGCGAGCGAGAGGCTCCGCTCGGTCGTCGGGAGTCGGGCGAGCTGTTCGGCGAAGGGCGAGGCGACGGTCATCCGGACCAGCATAGACGCGGCCACTGGCCCGACCCTGGCACCTCGCCCTTTCGCACCCGGTGCTTTGGACTAACGTCGGTACGGAGCACTCCCGGCAGCGCCGGCCACCCCCTCCGAAAGGACGCCCGTGAGCTTCACCGCACCGATCCAGATGCCCGGACTCGCACTCGACCCCGAGTGGTACAAGCGGTCGGTCTTCTACGAGGTGATGATCCGCTCGTTCGTCGACTCCAACGGCGACGGCTTCGGCGACATCGCCGGGCTGATCTCCAAGCTCGACTACCTGCAGTGGCTCGGCATCGACGCGCTCTGGCTGCCGCCGTTCTACCAGTCGCCGATGCGCGACGGCGGCTACGACGTCTCCGACTTCAAGGCCGTGCTGCCCGACTACGGCACGGTCGAGGAGTTCCGCGACCTCGTCACGAAGGCGCACGAGCGCAACATGCGCATCGTGATCGACTTCCCGCTGAACCACACCAGCGACCAGCACGACTGGTTCCAGCAGTCGCGGGAAGATCCCGACGGCCCCTTCGGCGATTTCTACGTCTGGAGCGACACCGACGAGAAGTACGAGAACATCCGCATCATCTTCGTCGACACCGAGGAGTCGAACTGGACGTTCGACCCCGTGCGCCGGCAGTTCTTCTGGCACCGCTTCTTCTCGCACCAGCCCGACCTCAACTTCGAGAACCCGGCCGTGCACGAGGCCATCTTCGACACCGTGCGGTTCTGGTTCGACATGGGCGTCGACGGCATCCGGCTCGACGCCATCCCCTACCTCTACGAGAGCGACGAGGGCAACGGCGAGGGCGAGCCGAAGACCCACGAGTTCATCGTGAAGCTGCGCGAGATGATCGACCAGGAGTACCCCGGCCGCCTGCTCGTGGCCGAGGCGAACCAGTGGCCGCGCGAGGTCGCCGCGTTCTTCGGCAGCGACGAGGAGCCCGAGTGCCACATGGCCTTCGACTTCCCCGTGATGCCGCGCATCTACTACTCGCTGCGGTCGCAGAAGGCCGACGAGCTGATCCGGGTGCTCAGCGAGACGACCGACATCCCGAAGTCGGCGGCCTGGGGCGTGTTCCTCCGCAACCACGACGAGCTCACTCTCGAGATGGTCTCCGAGGAGTACCGGCAGGCGATGTACGGCTGGTACGCCTACGACCCGCGCATGCGCTCGAACATCGGCATCCGGCGCCGGCTCGCCCCCCTGCTCGACAACTCGCGGGCCGAGCTCGAGCTGGCGCACGCGCTGCTGTTCGCGCTGCCGGGGTCGCCGTTCCTCTACTACGGCGACGAGATCGGCATGGGCGACAACATCTGGCTGCCCGACCGCGACTCCTCCCGCACGCCGATGCAGTGGACGCCCGACCGCAACGCGGGCTTCTCCACCGCCGACCCGGGCAAGCTGTTCCTCCCGGTCGTGCAGTCGCTGGTCTACAACTACACGCTGGTGAACGTCGAGTCGCAGCTGGCGCAGTCGCGCTCGCTCGTGCACTGGGTGCGCAACGTCATCCACGTGCGGAAGGCGCACCCGACCTTCGGCCTCGGCACGATGGAGGTGCTCGAGAGCGACCACGAGTCGGTACTCGCGTTCGTGCGCTCCTACTCGGGCACGAACGACTACTTCGGCGACGGGCCGGAGGACGTGCTCTGCGTGTTCAGCTTCTCGCACAACCCGGTCTCGGCGACGATCACGGCGCCGCAGTTCGCCGGACGGCGACTGTTCGACCTGTTCGGGCGGGCCGAGTTCCCCGCCTTCGACGAGAACGGCACGGTCACGCTGACCTTCGGCACCCAGGCGTTCTACTGGCTGCACGTGCGGCAGACGCCCGAGCAGCAGGAGCTGCGCTAGCGGCTCGTCCGGCCGCGCGTCGCCGGTGACCGGGGTGTCGGTCACCGGCGCTGTCGGTGGTCACGGGCAGACTGGCTGCATGACCATCGTCGAGGTGCCCCTGTTCGAGATCGACACCCTGGTCGAGGTCGAGGCCGAGGTCGAGGCTTCGGCCGAGGTGGTTCCGGATGCACGGCTCACCTCGCCCCTGCCCGCCTGGGCCGCGCGGCTCGCCGTCTTCGATCTCGAGACCACCGGCATCGACGTCGACACCAGTCGCGTCGTCACCGCGAACGTCACCCTGCTCGACGACGCGGGAGCGCCGTCGCGCCGCCACGACTGGCTGGCCGACCCCGGCGTCGAGATCCCCGAGCAGGCCACGGCCGTGCACGGCGTCACCACCGAGCGCGCGCGGGCCGAGGGCCGCCCCGCGGCCGAGGTGGTCGCCGAGATCGTGGCCGCCCTCCGTGCCGCGTTCGACGACGGCTACTCGCTCGTCGTCTACAACGCTCCCTACGACCTGACGCTGCTGCACCGCGAGGCGCTCCGTCACGGCATCGCCCCGCTCGAGGGCCCGCTGCCGGTCGTCGATCCGCTGGTGATCGACAAGCAGATCGACCGCTACCGCAAGGGCAAGCGCACGCTCACCGCCTCGGCCGAGCACTACGGCGTCTCGCTCACCGACGCGCACGACGCGGGTGCCGACGCCATCGCGGCCGGCCTCGTCGCCCGTGCGATCGCGGTGCAGTACGCCGCCGAGCTCGACCTCTCCCCCAGCGAGCTGCACGAGCAGCAGATCGCCTGGCACGAGGCGCAGTGCGACTCCTTCGAGGACTACATGCGCCGGGTGCGCGATCCCTCCTTCACCGCGCGCCGCGGGTGGCCCGAGGTGCCGCTGCGTCCCTGAGGCCGCCGCCGGGCATCCGTCGCCCGCCGGGCCTGCTGCCTCGAACACGAAGAACCCCCGCCGACCGGAGTCGACGGGGGTTCTGACGTTCTGGGGGCTGCAGCCTACTTGCTGCCGCCGCCGAAGCCCTTGTAGCGGTTGTTGAACTTCTCGACGCGGCCGGCCGAGTCCATGATGCGCTGCTTGCCCGTGTAGAACGGGTGCGACTCCGACGAGATCTCGACGTCGATGACGGGGTAGGTGTTGCCGTCCTCCCACTCGATCGTCTTCGACGACGACACGGTCGAACGGGTGAGGAAGGTCGCACCGGAGGCGAGGTCGCGGAAGACCACTGCTTCGTACGTGGGGTGGGTGTCAGTCTTCATTGTTGTGTCCTTGGTTCACGGCGGTGGGTGAGAGTGAAGTCAGAGGCCCCGGTGACGTAGCACAGGGCCAGCTAGTCAGTTTAGCAGAAAGCTCGGATGCTCGGTGCAGCCGATCACGCCGCGCGGGCGCTGTAGCGCCCGTCGGTCTCGGTCAGCTCGATCGGCAGGCCGAACGCGGAGCCGAGGTTCTCGGCGGTGAGCACCTCGCCGAGCGGACCGGTCGCGACGATGCCGTCAGGGCCGAGCAGCAGGGCGTGGGTGAAGCCGCGCGGGATCTCCTCGACGTGGTGGGTGACCATCACGATCGCGGGCGCCTCGGGGGCCGAGGCGTAGCCGCCGAGCAGCTGCAGCAGCTCCTCGCGGGCGCCGAGGTCGAGGCTCGCGGCCGGCTCGTCGAGCAGCAGCAGCTCGGGGTCGGTCATCACCGAGCGGGCGATCTGCACACGCTTCTGCTCGCCGTCGCTGAGCGAGCCGAACAGGCGCTCGGCGAGGTGGTCGAGCTTCCACTCGTTCAGGACGCGCTGGGCGCGGCGGAGGTCGATGTCTTCGTAGGACTCGTTCCAGCGGCCCGTGACCGAGTACGCCGCGGTGAGCACGACGTTCAGCACGGTCTCGTTGGCCGGGAAACGACGCGCCATCGCGCTCGAGGCGAAACCCACCCGGGGACGCAGCTCGAACAGGTCGACCTCGCCGAGCGTGCCCTCGAGCACCTGCACGGTGCCCTCGGAGGGGTGGTTCATCGCCGCGGCGATCTGCAGCAGCGTGGTCTTGCCCGCGCCGTTCGGCCCGAGCACCACCCAGCGCTGATCGCCGTCGACTTTCCAGTTCACGCCGCTGAGGATCTGATTCCCATCGCGGACAACCGAAACGTCTTCGAAATCGAGCACATTGGGCATGCTCCAAGCCTACCCAGCGACAGCCGTCTACTTGACCAATGAGCGATAGATGTCGGCGGTCTGGGAGGCGATCGCGCCCCAGCTGAACTCGGCCTCGGCGCGGGCGCGCCCGGCCTCCCCCATCGCCTTCGCGCGCACCGGGTCGGAGACGACCTCGGTCAGGGCGCGCGCCAGGTCGGCGACGAAGCGGTCGGGGTCGGTGGGGGTTCCGGTGCCGTCCTGCAGCTGGTCGATCGGCACGAGGAGCCCGGTGACGCCGTCGTCGACGACCTCGGGGATGCCGCCGGTGGCGGTGCCCACCACGGGCAGCCCGCAGGCCATCGCCTCGAGGTTCACGATGCCGAGCGGCTCGTAGACGCTCGGGCAGACGAACACGGTCGCGGCGGTGAGGATCGCGGTCAGCGCGGGCTGGGGCAGGATCTCGTCGATCCAGACGATGCCCGAGCGCGTCTCCTGCAGCGTGCGCACGGCGCTCGAGACCTCCTCGAGGATGGCCGGGGTGTCGGGTGCGCCGGCGCAGAGCACCACCTGCACCTCGGCGGGCAGCAGTGCGAGCGCGCGCAGCAGGTAGGGCAGGCCCTTCTGCCGGGTGATCCGCCCGACGAAGACCACGGTGGGGCGGTCGGGGTCGATGCCGTGCTCGGTGAGCACCGCGGTGTCGTGGTTCGGCTTCCAGCGCTCGAGGTCGATGCCGTTGTAGACCGTCACGACCCGGGACTCGTCGATCGCGGGGTAGGAGCGCAGGATGTCGCGGCGCATGCCGTTCGAGACGGCAATCACCGCATCCGCCGACTCGAACGCCGTCTTCTCGATCAGCGACGAGATGCGGTAGCCGCCGCCGAGCTGCTCGGCCTTCCAGGGGCGCAGCGGCTCGAGGGAGTGCGCGGTCACGACGTGCGGCACGTCGTGCAGCAGAGCGGCGAGCCGGCCGGCCGCGTTGGCGTACCAGGTGTGCGAGTGCACGAGGCTGGTGCCGGCGACCGCGTCGGCGATCTGCAGGTCGACGCCGAGCGTGGAGAGCGAGCCGTTCGCGCCTTCGAGCTCGGCGGGCACCCGGTAGGCGTAGACCTCCGGCTCGTCGCGCGGCGCGCCGAAGCAGCGCACGGCCACGTCGAGATGGGCGCGCAGGCCCTTGACGAGCTCGGCGACGTGCACGCCGGCCCCTCCGTAGATCTCGGGCGGATACTCCTTGGTGATCACATCGACTCGCATAGTCGAACCGTAGTACGCCTGCGACGAAACCTCAGTAGGGTTTGTCCCATGGCACCATCAAAGAAGATCTTCGGCATCGTCCTCGCCGGTGGCGAGGGCAAGCGCCTCATGCCCCTCACCGCCGACCGGGCCAAGCCCGGTGTGCCCTTCGGCGGCGGCTACCGGCTGATCGACTTCGCCCTGTCGAACCTCGTGAACTCCGGGCTCCGTCAGATCGTCGTGCTCACCCAGTACAAGTCGCACTCGCTCGACCGCCACGTCTCGCAGACCTGGCACCTCGACGGCCTGCTGAACTCCTACATCGCCTCGGTACCCGCGCAGCAGCGGCTCGGCAAGCGCTGGTTCAGCGGCTCGGCCGACGCCATCCTGCAGTCGCTCAACCTGATCCGCGACGAGAACCCCGACATCGTCGTCGTGGTCGGTGCCGATCACGTCTACCGCATGGACTTCGGGCAGATGATCCAGGCCCACATCGACTCCGGCGCCGGCGCGACCGTCGCCGCGATCCGCCAGCCGATCGAGCTGGCCGACCAGTTCGGCGTCATCCAGACCGAGCCGGCCAACCCCACCCGCATCGGCCAGTTCCTCGAGAAGCCGAAGAACCCGGTGGGGCTCGACGACGCGCCGCACGAGGTGCTCGCCTCGATGGGAAACTACGTGTTCGACGCCGACCAGCTGATCGACGCCGTCATCCGCGACGGCGAGCGGCCCGAGTCCAGCCACGACATGGGCGGCGACATCATCCCCGACTTCGTGGCGCGCGGCAACGCGGCGGTCTACGACCTCAACCGCAACGAGGTGCCGGGGTCGACCGACCGCGACCGGTACTACTGGCGCGACGTGGGAACGATCGAGTCGTTCTACGACGCCCACCAAGACCTCATCTCGGCCCTGCCGGTGTTCAACCTCTACAACGAGCGCTGGCCCATCTTCACCCAGCAGCTGAACTCGCCGCCGGCGAAGTTCGTGCGCGACTCCAAGGGCAACCCAGGGGTCACGGTCGAGTCGATCGTCTCGCTCGGCTGCCTCATCTCCGGCGCCCGCGTCGAGGGCAGCGTCGTCGGGCCGTGGACCACGGTCGACTCCGGCGCCCTCGTGCAGCAGTCCGTGCTCTTCGACCGCGTGCACGTCGAGCCGGATGCGGTGGTGCGGCGGGCGATCCTCGACAAGAACGTCGTCGTCACGGCCGGGGCCCAGATCGGCGTCGACCCCGAGCGCGACCGCGAGCGGGGCTTCACGGTCACCGACTCGGGCATCACCGTCGTGGGCAAGGGCGAGCGGGTGCTGCCCTAGCAGGTCTCCGGATGCGCGGCTGATCGGCCGCGCATCCGCCTGCCTCGCTCGGCTAGCCGCGGAGGCCGAGGAGCGGGAGCAGCTGCGACAGGTCGCGCACGTCCATGATGACGTCGGCCTGGGCCCGCACGACGGGCTTCGCGTCGAACGCGACGGACAGTCCGGCGATCTCCATCATGCGGAGGTCGTTCGCGCCGTCACCGACGGCGACCGTGCGGGCGAGCGGGATCGAGCGGGCGTCGGCCCACTCGATCAGCGCATCGGCCTTGCTCTGCGGGTCGACGATCGGGCCGCTCACCGCGCCGGTCAGCCGGCCGTCGGCCGAGTGCAGGCGGTTCGCCCGCCAGTGGTCGAGCCCGAGACCCTCGGCCAGTGGGTCGAGCAGCTCGTGGAAGCCCCCCGAGACGACGCCCACCAGGCTGCCCTGCTCGTGCAGCCCGGCGATCATCGCGGGCACGCCCGCGGTCACGACGATCTGCTCGCCGATCTCGCGGTAGCAGTCGGTGCTGAGCCCTTCGAGCAGCGCCACCCGGGCGCGCAGGCTCTCGGCGAAGTCGAGCTCGCCGTGCATGGCCCGCTCGGTGATCGCGGCCACCTCGGCGTGCCGGCCCGCGCAGTCGGCGAGCATCTCGATGACCTCGTTCTCGATCAGGGTCGAGTCGACGTCGAGCACCACGAGGTGCGGTGTCACGATCAGTGGCCCATGCCGAGACCGCCATCGACCGGCACGACGGCACCGGTGATGTAGGCGGCGTCGTCGGACGAGATCCAGGCGACGACCTTCGCGACCTCGGCGGCCGAGCCGTAGCGGCCGGCCGGGATCGACTTCTTGTACTCGGCCTGCTGCGCCTCGGGCAGCTCGGCGGTCATGTCGGTCTCGATGAAGCCGGGGGCCACGACGTTGGCGGTGATGCCACGGGCACCGAGCTCGCGCGAGATCGAGCGGGCGAAGCCCACGAGCGCCGCCTTCGAGGCGCTGTAGTTCGCCTGGCCCGGGCCGCCGTAGAGTCCGACGACGCTCGAGATCAGCACGATGCGGCCGAAGCGTGCCTTGAGCATGCCCTTCGAGGCGCGCTTGACGACGCGGAAGGCGCCCGTGAGGTTGGTGTCGACGACGCTGGTGAAGTCGTCCTCGCCCATGCGCATGAGCAGCATGTCCCGGGTGATGCCGGCGTTCGCCACGACGACCTCGACCGGGCCGAACTCGCTCTCGACCTCGCTGAACGCGGCGTCGATCGAGGCCGAGTCGGTGACGTCGCCCTTCACCGTGAGCGCTCCGGCGGGGCCGCCCTCCCCCGTCCGCGAGGTCACCGCGACGCGGTGGCCCTGGGCCACGAACTCCTCGGCGATGGCATAGCCGATGCCGCGGTTTCCGCCGGTGATGAGCACGGTTCGGGGGGTGGTGGCAGAAGTCACGGAGAGCTGGTCCTCACGGGATGGGGCGGGGCAGGAGACGGCCGGCGAACCCGTCGGGGCAATCGGCCGGATACCAGCTTAGAAGCAGTTGGAGAAGCGTAGGCTGAGGTGACCATGAAGAGCAGCCAGCAGTCCCTCACGAGTCTGCCGCCGTCACCCGATGCCGAGCGGCACGCCCGCATGGTCAAATACCTGATCACCATGTCGATCCGAGTGCTCTGCCTGGTGCTGATGCTGTTCGTGCACGGCTGGTGGTTGGCCGTCTGCGCCGCCGGGGCCATCCTGCTGCCCTACTTCGCCGTCGTGCTCGGCAACGTCGGCACCTCGAACATCCAGCGCCACGAGCAGCCCACGGCGATCGAGGTGTACCGCCCGGTTCCCGGAGACGGGCCCCGGTCGTGATCTCGCTCGGCCTCGAGCCCTCCCCCGAGGAGTGCTCGCGGGCGGGCTGCCGCGCTCGGGCGTCGCACCGCATCGAATGGCGCAACCCGCGCATCCATTCTGACGACCGGCGCAAGGTGTGGCTCGCCTGCGACGAGCACGAGGAGTTCCTGCGGGAGTTCCTCGCCGCGCGCGACTTCCCGCTCGAGGTGATGCCCGTATGACGGGGTGGCGCTTCCTGCTCTCGCGGCGCTGGGCCGGCTACCTCGCCCTCACGATCGTCTTCGCGCTGGTCTGCGTACTGCTCGCCATGTGGCAGCTCGCCCGCCGCGACGAGGCGGTGGCCGAGATCAACCGGGTCGAAACGAACTTCGACGCCTCCCCCACGCCGCTCACCTCGGTGCTGCCCGAGCTCGACTCCTACGACGAGTCGCAGGAGTGGCTGACCGTGTCGATGACCGGCGAGTACCTCGTCGAGGACCAGCTGCTGGTGCGCAACCGGCCGCTCGGCGGCGACGTCGGCTTCGACGTGCTCGTGCCGCTGCGGCTCGCGAACGGCGACGTGTTCGTCGTCGACCGCGGCTGGGTGCCGACGGGCCAGACGCAGGACGTGCCCGACGTGGTGCCGGCGGCCCCGACGGGCACCGTCACCGTCGTCGCGCGACTGAAGGCCGGGGAGCCCGAGCTCGCGGGCCGCGGTGCCGTGCCCGGGCAGATCGCGACGATCGAGCTGCCGCGCATCGCCGATCAGCTCGAGCTGCCGACCTACACGGGCGCCTACGGGCTGATGGCGTCGGAGGACCCGGCGCCCGCCTCCCGGCCGATGGCGATGCCGAAGCCGACGCCCGACGAGGGTGCGCACCTGTCGTACACGTTCCAGTGGTTCTGCTTCGGGCTGCTCGGTTTCGTGGGGCTCGGCTACATCGTGCGGCAGGAGTTCCGGCGGCTGAACGAGGACGACCCCGAGGAGCAGGAGCGCGCGGCCGAGCGCGAGCGCCGGCGGGCCGCGAAGCGCAGCGACGCCGACGTCGAGGACGAGATCCTCGACTCGGAGTCGCAGCCCCGCTAGCCCTGCCGCGCTAGACCGTGGCCGCTATGCCAGCGAGATCAGGTCGGCGTAGTCCTTGTTCCAGTGGTCTTCGACGCCGTCGGGCAGGATGAGCACGCGCTCGGGGTTCAGCGCCTCGACCGCGCCCTCGTCGTGGCTGACCAGCACGACCGCTCCCTCGTAGTGCGCGAGGGCATCCAGGATCTCTTCACGGCTCGCCGGGTCGAGGTTGTTCGTGGGCTCGTCGAGCAGCAGCACGTTGGCGCCGCTGACCACGATCATCGCCAGCGCGAGCCGCGTCTTCTCGCCGCCCGAGAGCACCCCGGCGGGCTTGTGGCCGTCGTCGCCGGTGAACAGGAACGAGCCGAGCACGCGCCGCGCCTCGGTCTCGGTGAGGTTCGGTGAGGCGGAGACCATGTTCTCGAGCACCGATCGCTTCACGTCGATGGTCTCGTGCTCCTGGGCGTAGTACCCGATGCGCAGGCCGTGGCCGGGCTCGAGCTGCCCCGTGTCGGGCTTGTCGACGCCGCCGAGGATGCGCAGCAGCGTCGTCTTGCCCGCACCGTTCAGCCCGAGGATGACCACCTTCGACCCGCGGTCGATCGCGAGGTCGACGGCGGTGAAGATCTCGAGCGAGCCGTAGCTCTTCGAGAGGTTCGACGCCATCAGCGGGGTGCGACCGCAGGCCGCCGGGGTCGGGAAGCGCAGCTTCGCCACGCGGTCGACCTCGCGCACCTCCTCGAGCCCGGAGAGCATCTTCTCGGCGCGCGCCACCATCTGGTGCGCGGCGGCGGCCTTCGAGGCCTTCGCACCGAAGCGCGCGGCCTGCATCTGCAGCTGGCCGGCCTTCTTCTCGACGTTGACGCGCTCCTTCTTGCGGCGCTCCTCGTCGGCGGCGCGCTGACGCAGGTAGTTGCGCCAGTTCATGTTGTAGATGTCGATGACCTGGCGGTTGGCGTCGAGGTAGAACACGCGGTTCACGGTCTCGCCGACCAGCTCGATGTCGTGGCTGATCACGATGAAGCCGCCGTTGTAGCTCTTCAGGAACTCGCGGAGCCACACGACGCTGTCGGCGTCGAGGTGGTTCGTCGGCTCGTC
Organism: Herbiconiux sp. VKM Ac-1786; assembly: GCF_015350805.1. GTDB lineage: Bacteria > Actinomycetota > Actinomycetes > Actinomycetales > Microbacteriaceae > Herbiconiux. Next base: position 551,494 of record NZ_JADKSG010000002.1, read on the forward strand.
GAGGATGAGCGTCTCCGCATCCGAGAAGAGGATGCGCGCGAGCTCGATGCGGCGCCGCTGGCCGCCCGAGAGCGTCTTCAGCTGCTGGTCGAGGATGCGGTCGGGCAGGCTCAGGTTGCTCGCGATCGACGCCGCCTCGGCCTCGGCCGCGTAGCCGCCGAGCGCATCGAAGCGCTCGGTGAGGTTGCCGTACTTCTTCATCGCGGCGGCGCTGACCTTCGGGTCGTCGCTCGCCATCGCGATGGAGGACTCCTGCATGCCCTCGAGCAGCGAGCCGAGCCCTCGGGCGTTCAGGATGCGCGTGCGCGCCAGTTCCTCGGGGTCGCCCGAGCGCGGGTCCTGCGGCAGGTAGCCGAGCTCGCCCGAGCGCTGCACGGCGCCCTCGGCGGGCTGGAGGTCACCGGCGAGGACCTTGGTCAGAGTGGTCTTGCCCGCTCCGTTGCGGCCCACCAGCCCGACCTTGTCGCCGGAACCGACTCGGAACGACACGTCCTCCATGAGGGTTCGTGCGCCGACCCGGATCGCGAGGTCAGTAACGCTGAGCACAGAGATATCCAATTCTTTCGTTGCGTCGCCACAACGCGGGGGGAGGGGGAATCTCTCTAGTATATTTCCATGTCCTCCCTCACTGCGGCCCCGGGCCGTTCTGCTCTCGGCCGCCCCACCCTCGCCGACCGCCTGGTCAGCCGCAGCATCCTGACCGACGTCATGCTCGTGGCGGGCGGCGCGGCCTTCACCGGCCTGCTCGCCCAGATCTCCGTTCCGCTCTGGCCGGTGCCGATCACCGGGCAGACCCTCGCGGTGCTGCTCGTCGGCTCGACGCTCGGCGCCCTGCGCGGCATGGTCTCCCTCGCCGTCTACGCCGTTCTCGGCATCGTGGGCGTCCCGTGGTTCAGCGAGGCCGCCTCCGGCTGGCACGTCGTGGCCGGGCCCACGGGCGGCTACATCATCGGCTTCGTCATCGCGGCGGGCCTCACCGGCTGGCTCGCGCAGCGCAGCTTCGACCGCAAGGTGCTCGGCGCCGTCGCCTCCTTCGCCGCGGGCACCCTCGTGACCTTCGCGGTCGGTCTCCCCTGGCTCGCGGCCTCGCTCGGCCTGACGCTCTCGCAGACCCTCGAGGCGGGCCTCTACCCCTTCATCGTCGGCGGCATCGTCAAGACGCTCCTCGCCGCGGGCATCATCCCCCTGGCCTGGAAGCTCACCTCCCGCCGCAAGTAGCCCCGCGCAGACGCACCCACAGCGGCCGCCGACCTCCTCACGGGGCCGGCGGCCGCCCTGCGTGCGCGAGGCTCCGACCGTGTCGAGCCGCCCACCGGTGTTCGCCCCGAGCGACGATCCCCCGCAGCACCTCGAGCGTCGCGGGCCACCCGTGCATCACCTGCGCGTAGCTCAGCCGCACCACGAGATAGCCTCGGCGGGCGAGCGCCAGATCGCGGCGCCGATCGGCCACGAAGGCCTCGTGCCCCGAGTGCCAGGCGCTTCCGTCGACCTCGACGACCAGCCGCTCGCCGATCAGGATGTCCACCCGCCCGACGCCGTCGATCTCGACCTGCACGCGGTGGCCGATTCCCACGGCGCGCACACCGACCCGCACCCGCGACTCCAACCCCGACTCGGCCGCCCCGTCGACGAAGTCGAGGTGGGAGCGGTAGCAGCGAGGCAGCTCGGCCAGAAGCACGGCGAGGCGGGACTCAGAGACGAGCCGTCGGTTGAGCGCGGAGTCGAGGGCGCCGATCGCATCCAGGCGCGGAAGGCACCGCGCCGCGTGCACGAGTGCCGACTCGACCGAGTCGGCGGCACCGCGTGGCAGTCGCACACCCAGGCCGTGGTGCCGGTGCGTCACGACGTCGGCGCCGTGATCGGGCACGTGGGAGTGCCGGCGCACCTGAAGGTGCAGCCGAGCATCCTCGCCCGTCCACACGCCGAGCGGTCGCAGCACCGAGACGCAGCTCAGCACTCCCCCGAGGCGGGCGGCTCGCACGACGTCGCCGTGGGCGTCGGGCAGCGCCACCCATCCTCGCCGCAGCCGGACGAGCCCGCCCCGGGCCACGATGCGGTCGATCGCCGCCGAAGGGTGCCCGTCCGCAGCGAGCTCGGACACGCGCGCGACGCCGCGGTACCGGGACAGGGTTTCGACGATGGTGCTCTGCATCGGGCCAGAGTTCCACGCTACCCTGCGGGCCGGAGGCCGTTAGGCCGAGCTGTGAGTGGACGAGCCGCGAGGGCTGGTCGTGGAGGAGCGGTTCGCGCACGCGACGCGGCCCCCGACTCCGTGAGGAGGTCGGGGGCCGCGAGACGTGCGTGAAGCGCGGGGCTAGATCGAGAAGCCGAGGGCGCGCATCATGTCGCGCCCGTCGTCGGTGATCTTGTCGGGGCCCCACGGCGGCATCCACACCCAGTTGATGCGGAACTGCTCCACCACGCCGTCGAGCGCCTCGGCCGTCTGCTCCTCGAGCACGTCGGTCAGCGGGCAGCCGGCGCTCGTGAGCGTCATGGAGATGACGAGCGCGTTCTGCTCGTCGTCCCAGTTGAGGTCGTAGATGAGGCCGAGGTCGACGATGTTCACGCCGAGCTCAGGGTCCATCACGTCTTTGAGAGCCTCTTCGACCTGGTCGAAGAGCTTCGGTTCGAGTGTCGTGACCATACCGTTATCCTACGTTCGCGCCCTGGAGAAAGCGATCGTAGCCCTCGTTCTCGAGGCGCACGGCGAGCTCGGGGCCGCCCTGCTCGGCGACCTTGCCCGCGACGAACACGTGCACGAAGTCGGGCTTCACGTAGCGCAGGATGCGGTTGTAGTGCGTGATCAGCAGGATGCCCAGGCCGGTGTTCTCCTTGGCCCGGTTCACTCCCTCCGACACGATCTTCAGCGCGTCGACGTCGAGACCGGAGTCGGTCTCGTCGAGCACGGCGAACTTGGGCTTCAGCAGCTCGAGCTGGAGGATCTCGTTGCGCTTCTTCTCGCCGCCCGAGAAGCCCTCGTTGACGTTGCGCTCCCGGAACGACTTGTCCATCCGCAACGCGGTCATGGACGAGTCGAGGTCCTTGATCCAGCCGCGGATCGCCGGCGCCTGGCCGTCGATCGCGGTCTTCGCGGTGCGCAGGAAGTTCGACACCGACACGCCCGGGATCTCGACCGGGTACTGCATCGCGAGGAACAGCCCGGCCCGGGCGCGCTCGTCGACCGACTTGTCGAGCATCTCGACGCCGTCGAGCGTGACCGAGCCACCCTCGACGTGGTACTTCGGGTGGCCGGCGATCGCATAGGCGAGCGTCGACTTGCCCGAGCCGTTCGGGCCCATGATGGCGTGGGTCTCGCCCTCGCCGACCGCGAGGTCGACGCCGCGCAGGATCTGCTTGGTCCCCTGCTCGGTCTCGACGCTCACGTGGAGGTCTTCGATCTTCAGAACCGACATGCTAATCAATCACTTTCGTCACGGTTGGGTCGATGTAGATGTCCCCGTCGACCACCTCGATCGAGAAGACGGGAACGGGCTCGTAGGCGGGCAGCGTCAGCGGCTTGCCCGTCTCGAGCGAGAACTTGGAGCCGTGGGCCCAGCACTCGAGGGTGTCGTCCTCGACGAAGCCCTCGGCCAGCGAGATGTCGCCGTGGGTGCAGGTGTCTCCGATGGCGTGGCACTCCCCCGCCGAGTCCTTCACCAGGGCGATCGCGACGCCGCCGACGACCACGCGCAGCGCCTGGTTCACGGGGACCTCGTCGATCGCGCAGACCTTCTCGGCGCTCACGAGGCGGCACCCGCGGCAGCGGCATCGGCAGAAGCGGCGGCAGCTGCATCGGACGCGACACCGGCCGCAGCCCGCACCACCTCGGCCTCGACCAGCTCGGCCTCGACCGCGGCCGTCAGCCGCTCCTCGAGTGCCGGCGAGCCGATCTGCGTGATGATCTCGGCGAGGAACCCGCGCACGACGAGGCGTCGCGCCTCCTCCTCCGAGATGCCGCGCGACTGCAGGTAGAACAGCTGCTCGTCGTCGAAGCGCCCGGTCGACGAGGCGTGCCCGGCGCCGACGATGTTGCCCGTCTCGATCTCGAGGTTCGGGATGCTGTCGGCGCGCGTGCCGTCGCTCAGCACCAGGTTGCGGTTCTGCTCGTAGCTGTCGGTGCCGTCGGCGTGCGGGCCGATCAGCACGTCGCCGACCCACACCGTGTGCGCCTTCGCGCCCTGCAGCGCGCCCTTGTAGTTGACCCGGCTGCGCGTGTTGGCGGCCTGGTGGTCGATGTACGGGCGCTGTTCGAGGTACTGTCCGGCGTCGGCGAAGTAGAGGCCGAACGCGTCGGTCGACGAGCCCTGGCCCGCGAGGTGGATCGACGGGTTCACCCGCACGACACCGCCGCCGAGCGACACGATCACGTGCCGCAGGTTCGCGTCGCGCCCCACGGTGGCGAAGTGGCTCGACACGTGCACGGCCGAGTCGTTCCACTCCTGCACCGTCACGACGGTGAGCTGGGCGCCCTCCCCCACGACGATCTCGACGTTCTCGCTGAGGTCGGCGTCACCGCGATGCTCCAGGATGACCGTTCCGCTGCTGTTCGGCAGCGCCTCGATCACGACGTGCGCCGCGCGCGGGTTCTGGTCGAAGTGCTCCCGGCGCACCAGCAGCTCCTCGGCCTCCTCGGAGGTGACCCGGATCTGCAGCACCTTCTCGACCGCGCCCCAGGCGTTGGCCGAGGCCCGGTCCTCCGGGGTGCCGGCCACGCCGACCACGGCGGTCGCGCGGTCGACCCACTCGACGGTGGTGCCCGCCGACTCGGAGTACTGGAAGGCGACGGGGCTGCCGTCGAGCACGCCCTCGATGAGGGGACGGATGCGGTCGAGGGGTGCGAACTTCCACTCGAACTCCCGGCCGGTGACGGCGGGGAAGTCAGTCACGTCGGTCGACGAGGGCCGCTCCGATCGCGTCTGGACGGGAACGACGGACGGTGAAGCGAGGGCCATCTAGCCTGCGTTTCCTTTCGGCGGGGTCGACCGGGTGGTCGGCTGGGCGAGGGTGCCCGGGTGCACGAGGGGCGGGACGGTCATCCGACGGAGCCTTCCATGCCCATCTCGATCAGCTTGTTGAGCTCGAGGGCGTACTCCATGGGCAGTTCGCGGGCGATCGGCTCGATGAAGCCGCGCACGATCATGGCCATGGCCTCGTCCTCGGGGAGACCCCGGGACATGAGGTAGAACAGCTGCTCCTCGGAGACCTTCGAGACCGTGGCCTCGTGACCGAGCTGCACGTCGTCGACGCGGATGTCGATGGCCGGGTAGGTGTCCGACCGCGAGATCGTGTCGACGAGCAGCGCGTCGCAGCGCACGGTGTTGGCCGAGTGGTGCGCGTTCGCGTCGACCCGCACCTCACCGCGGTAGCCGGCTCGGCCACCGCCCCGCGCGATCGACTTCGAGACGATCGACGACTGGGTGTACGGCGCCATGTGGATCATCTTCGCGCCGGCGTCCTGGTGCTGGCCGGGGCCCGCGAAGGCCACCGAGAGCGTCTCGCCCTTGGCGCGCTCGCCCGCGAGGTAGATCGACGGGTACTTCATCGTCACCTTGGAGCCGATGTTGCCGTCGATCCACTCCATCGTCGCGCCCTCGTGGGCGATGGCCCGCTTGGTGACGAGGTTGTAGACGTTGTTCGACCAGTTCTGGATGGTCGTGTAGCGCACGCGGGCGTTCTTCTTGACAATGATCTCGACGACCGCGGAGTGCAGCGAGTCGCTCTTGTAGATCGGCGCCGTGCAGCCCTCGATGTAGTGCACGTACGAGCCCTCGTCGGCGATGATCAGGGTGCGCTCGAACTGGCCCATGTTCTCGGTGTTGATGCGGAAGTAGGCCTGCAGCGGGATCTCGACGTGCACGCCCTTGGGGACGTAGACGAACGAGCCGCCCGACCAGACGGCCGTGTTCAGCGCGGCGAACTTGTTGTCGCCCGAGGGGATGACCGAGCCGAAGTACTCGTCGAAGAACTCGGGGTGCTCGCGCAGCGCGGTGTCGGTGTCCATGAAGATGACGCCCTGGGCCTCGAGGTCTTCGCGGATCTGGTGGTACACCACCTCGGACTCGTACTGCGCGGCCACGCCGGAGACGAGGCGCTGGCGCTCCGCCTCGGGGATGCCGAGCTTCTCGTAGGTGTTCTTGATGTCGTCGGGCAGGTCGTCCCACGTGGTGGCCTGCTTCTCCGTGGAGCGCACGAAGTACTTGATGTTGTCGAAGTCGATGCCCGAGAGGTCGGCTCCCCAGGTGGGCATGGGCTTGCGCCCGAAGATCTGCAGCGCCTTCAGGCGCGTCTTGAGCATCCATTCGGGCTCGTTCTTCAGCGCCGAGATGTTCTCGACGACGGCCTCGTTGATGCCGCGCTTCGCGCTCGCGCCGGCCGTGTCGGAGTCCGACCAGCCGAATTCGTACACGCCGAGGTTCTCGAGTTCTGGCCGGTCGATCAATACGTCTGACATGGCTGACTCCATTCCTTGCAGCTGGCGACCTGCTCCTGCCCAGGGTTCAACCGGGCAGAGGTCTTCGACATTCCATCGTCACACCGAAATGCCCGTCGATTCGCGGACTCGGAGCAGATTGTGTGTCGGGAGGGGGACTCACGCCTTGAGGGCGGGTTCCTGATCTTTCATTGTATACGTGCTGGGTGCGGGCGGGGCCCAGAGCTGCGGATGCACGTCCAGCAGCACGCGCAGCGCACCGACCCAGACCAGTGCCGAGCCGAGCAGGTGCAGCACGACCATCCACTCGGGAAGACCGAGCAGTGCCTGGGCGACGCCGAGCACCGCCTGCAGCAGCACGACGGCGACGAAGGTGGCGGCGCGGCGGCGGGCGAGCGTGGCGCCCGGAACCTTGGAGACGAGCACCAGCAGGGCGACGCCCAGCACCAGTGAGAGCGTGCCGAGCACGCCGTGCGCGACCGTCACGTGCTCCCAGACGAAGGGCATGCGCGGCACGTCGGCCGAGTCGCCGGCGTGCGGGCCGGTGCCGGTGACGAGGGTGCCGACGATGATCAGCACGGCGGTGACGGCGACGAGCACCCAGGCCAGCAGGCCGACGCCGCGCGGGAACGTCACCGCGGCGGACTGGCCGCGATGCGCACGGTGCCAGGTGAGCGTCGTCGTGGTGAGCAGCGCCATGGCCATCACGAAGTGCATCGCGACGACCCAGGGGTTCAGGTCGGTGCGCACCGTCACTCCCCCGGCGATGGCGTTGGCGACGACGAGCCAGAACTGCGACCAGGCCAGGCGGGTCATGCTGCGCACGCGCGGCTTCTGCAGCCGCGCCGCGACGATCGCCCAGCCGACGGCCACGATCAGCACGCCGGTGAGCGCGCGGTTGGCGAACTCGATGAAGCCGTGGATGCCCAGCTCGGGGGTGGTGGCGATGGAGGAGCCGTCGCAGGTGGGCCAGGTCGGGCAGCCGAGCCCCGAGCCGGTCACGCGCACGACACCGCCGGTGACGATGATGAGGATGCTCACGACGAGCGCCGCGGTCGTGCCCCAGCGCAGGGCGCGGGGCGTCAACGTCACGCGGGCGGCGAGCCAGCTGAACGGCGTGGGCATCAGAACGGCAGCAGCGGGTCGATCGCGACGGCGAGGAAGACCAGCGTGAGGTAGGTGATCGAGCCGTGGAACACGCGCATCGGCTTGATGCTGAGGTCGCGGATGGAGCGGCTGTACAGGCGGTGCGACTCGTAGAGGAACCAGGCGCCGGCGATGATCGCGGTCGCGGTGTAGACGAGGCCCATCTGCCCGACCGGGATCAGCAGCAGCGAGCACGCCACCATCGCCCAGGCGTAGAGCACGATCTGCAGGCCCACGACGACGCGGCCGCGCACGACGGCGAGCATCGGCACGCCGGCGGTCTTGTAGTCGTCGCGGTACTTCATCGACAGCGGCCAGTAGTGCGGCGGGGTCCAGAGGAAGATGATGCCGAACAGGATCAGCGCCTCCCAGGACAGGGAGTTCGTGACGGCCGCCCAGCCGATGAGCACCGGCATGCAGCCCGCGGTGCCGCCCCAGACGATGTTCTGCGGGGTGCGGCGCTTCAGCACGAGCGTGTAGAGCAGCACGTAGATGAGGATGGCGACCAGGGCGAGGCCGGCCGCGAGGAGGTTCGTGGTGAGCGCGAGCCAGACGATCGAGACGACGCCGGTCGCCCAGGCGAAGACGAGGGCCTCGCGGTCGGAGAGCACACCGGTGACCAGCGGGCGCTGCGAGGTGCGATCCATCAGCCGGTCGATGTCGCGGTCGATGTAGCAGTTGAACGCCGAGGCGCTGCCCGCGGAGAGCGCGCCGCCGACGAGCGTCGCCAGCACCAGCCAGAGGTTCGGGATCCCGCCCTGCGCCAGGATCATCACGGGGAAGGTCGTGACGAGCAGCAGCTCCATCACCCGTGGCTTGGTGAGGGAGATGTAGCCCCGCACCTTGTCCATCGGGCTGATCTGCCGCTCGGCCACCCGGCCGTCTACCGCTACGTCCATTACTCCTCGTTACGTGACCGTCGCTATCCCCGGCACCAAGTCTATTGGATCGAACGGCTGCGCCCGTCCGCCTCGATATGATTGGAGAACCCGGGCCGGGAACTGGCTCGCACACTCGAGAAGGGGTCGATTTTCCTCGTGGCTACACTCCAATGGGAACCCATTGACGACAAAGCAGTTACCACCGCCAAGATCCTCGCGGCCGACGCCGTGGAGAAGGTCGGCAACGGGCACCCCGGCACGGCGATCAGCCTCGCCCCGGCCGCGTACCTGCTGTTCCAGAAGGTCATGCGCAAAGACCCCGCCGATCAGGACTGGCTCGGTCGCGACCGCTTCATCCTCTCCGTGGGCCACTCGTCGCTGACGCAGTACATCCAGCTCTACCTGGGCGGCTACGGTCTCGAGCTCGACGACCTCAAGGCGCTCCGCACCTGGGGCTCGCTCACCCCCGGCCACCCCGAGTACGGGCACACCAAGGGCGTCGAGATCACCACCGGCCCCCTCGGCCAGGGCCTCGCCTCCTCGGTGGGCTTCGCCTACGCCCAGCGCTTCGAGCGCGGTCTGTTCGATCCGGATGCGCAGCCCGGCACCAGCCCGTTCGACCACTTCACCTACGTGATCGCCGGCGACGGCGACATGGAGGAGGGCGTCACCAGCGAGGCCTCCTCGCTCGCCGGCCACCAGCAGCTCGGCAACCTGATCGCGATCTACGACTCGAACCAGATCTCGATCGAGGACGACACGAACATCGCCTTCACCGAGGACGTCAAGGCCCGCTACGAGGCCTACCACTGGCACGTGCAGGTCGTCGACTGGAAGAAGACGGGCGAGTACGTCGAAGACGTGCAGGCCCTCTTCGACGCGATCGAGGAGGCCAAGGCCGAGACCTCGAAGCCCTCGCTGATCATCCTGAAGACCATCATCGGGTGGCCGTCGCCGAAGAAGCAGAACACCGGCAAGATCCACGGCTCGGCGCTCGGCGCCGACGAGCTGAAGGGTCTCAAGGAGGTCGTCGGCTTCGACCCTGAGCAGCACTTCCAGGTCGACGACGACGTCATCGAGCACACCCGCAAGGCGCTCCAGCGCGGCTCCGAGGAGCGCGCCGAGTGGCAGAAGGGCTTCGACGCCTGGGCCGCCGCCAACCCCGAGAAGAAGCAGCTGCTCGACCGCCTCGAGGCAGGCGAGCTGCCCGAGGGCCTCGAAGACGCCCTGCCCGTGTTCGAGGCCGGCAAAGAGGTCTCGACCCGCGCCGCGTCGGGCAAGGTCATCAACGCCCTCGCTCCGGTGCTGCCGGAGTTCTGGGGCGGTTCGGCCGACCTCGCCGAGTCGAACAACACGACCATCGAGTCGGGCGCGTCGTTCGTGCCGTCGGAGCACTCCACCCACGAGTGGACGGGCAACAAGTACGGCCGGGTGCTGCACTTCGGCATCCGCGAGCACGCCATGGGCTCGATCCTGAACGGCATCGTGCTGCACGGCAAGACGCGCCCGTTCGGCGGCACCTTCCTCATCTTCAGCGACTACATGCGCCCCGCGGTGCGTCTGGCCGCGCTGATGAAGGTCCCGTCGATCTTCGTCTGGACCCACGACTCCGTGGCGCTGGGTGAAGACGGCCCGACCCACCAGCCGGTGGAGCAGCTCACCGTGCTGCGCGCCATCCCCGGGCTCGACGTCGTGCGTCCCGCCGACGCCAACGAGGTCGGCCACGCCTGGCTGACCATCCTCGGCCGCAAGCACAACCCGGCCGGCATCGCGCTGACCCGCCAGAACATCCCGGTGTTCGAGCGTGGCGACGGCGACGCCTCGGGCGAGGTCTTCGCCTCGGCCAAGAACGTCTCGAAGGGCGCCTACGTGCTTGCCGAGGCTCCGAACGGCACCCCCGACGTGATCTTCATCGCCACGGGCTCCGAGGTGCAGCTGGCCGTGAATGCCCGCGAGATCCTGGCCGGCGAGGGCATCAACGCCCGCGTCGTCTCGGCCCCGTCGCTGGAGTGGTTCGAGGAGCAGAGCGCCGATTACAAGGAGTCCGTGCTCCCCGCCGCCGTCAAGGCCCGCGTCTCGATCGAGGCCGGCATCGACATGGGCTGGCGCAAGTACATCGGCGACGCCGGTCGCAGCGTCTCGATCGAGCACTTCGGTGCCTCGGCCGACTACAAGACGCTGTTCCGCGAGTTCGGCATCACTACCGAGGCGGCCGTCGAGGCCGCGAAGACGTCGCTCGCCGCGCTCTGAGTCGCCTCAGAGATCGCTTGTCGAGAATCTAAGAGAGAAGAAGAAATGACTGAGAACACTCAGAAGCTGTCCGACGTCGGCGTGTCGATCTGGCTCGACGACCTGTCGCGCGAGCGCATCTCCTCCGGTGGGCTGCAGAAGCTCATCGACGAGAAGAACGTCGTGGGCGTCACCACCAACCCGACGATCTTCGCCGCGGCCCTGGCCAACGGCGAGTCCTACAGCGAGCAGGTCGCCGCGCTGGCCGCGACCAACACCGACGTCACCGACGCCGTGTTCGAGATCACCACCGACGACGTCGCCGCCGCCAGCGACATCTTCAAGCCGATCTACGACGCCACCAAGGGCTTCGACGGCCGCGTCTCGATCGAGGTCGAGCCGGGTCTGGCGCACGACGCCCAGGGCACCATCGCCCAGGCGAAGGCGCTGTCGGCCAAGGTCGACCGCGAGAACGTGCTGATCAAGATCCCCGCGACCGTCGAGGGTCTCGAGGCGATCACCGAGACCATCGCCGCCGGCATCTCGGTGAACGTCACGCTGATCTTCTCGCTCGAGCGCTACCGCGACGTCATCAACGCCTACCTCACCGGCCTCGAGAAGGCCAAGGAGGCGGGCCACGACCTGTCGAAGATCCACTCGGTCGCCTCGTTCTTCGTGTCGCGCGTCGACACCGAGATCGACAAGCGCCTCACCGCGATCGGCACCGACGAGGCCCTCGCGCTGAAGAGCAAGGCCGGCATCGCCAACGCACAGCTCGCCTACGAGGTCTGGACCCAGGCGTTCGCCACCGAGCGCGCCCTGCTGCTGCTCGAGAGCGGCGCCAACACCCAGCGTCCGCTCTGGGCGTCGACCGGTGTGAAGGACCCGAGCGTCCCCGACACCGCCTACGTCGTCGAGCTGGCCGCCCCGTCGGTCGTCAACACGATGCCCGAGAAGACCCTCGAGGCCCTCTCCGACCACGGCGAGGTGCGCGGCGACACCATCGCCCACTCCTACGAGGAGGCCAACAAGGTGCTCGACGCCATCGGCGCCCTGGGCATCTCGTACGCCGAGGTCACCGAGCTGCTCGAGAAGGAGGGCGTCGAGAAGTTCATCGTGTCCTGGAACGAGCTGCTCGACACCGTGACCGCCGCCCTGAAGGCTGCTGAATGACGATCGCCATCCATGTGTCGGGCGACGCCAAGGCGGCCGTCCAGGCACAGGTCCCGGTGCTGGTGGGCGACCTGGTCGCCTCCGGCATCACCGCGCTGAACCCCACGCTGTGGGGTTCAGCCGCGGAGGCGGAGGCCTCCAAGCGGCTGGGCTGGGTCGAGGCGGTCTCCGTCTCGCGTCCCCTGGTCGCCGAGATCGAGGCGCTGCGCGCCGAATTCCTCTCCGCCGGGATCGATCACTTCGTGCTCGCGGGCATGGGCGGCTCCTCGCTCGCCCCCGAGGTCATCACGAAGACGTTGGGCGTCGAGCTGACCATCCTCGACTCGACGTCCCCGGAGCAGATCCGGGCGGCCCTCGACGACCGCCTGGCCTCGACGGTGCTGATCGCGTCGTCGAAGTCAGGCGGCACGCTCGAGACCGACAGCCAGCGCCGGGCCTACGAGGCCGCCTTCCGTGCGGCGGGCATCGACCCGGCCGCGCGCATCGTGATCGTCACCGACCCCGGTTCGCCGCTCGAGGCCGAGGCCCGCACGGCGGGCTACCGCGTGTTCCTGGCCGCCCCCGACGTGGGAGGACGCTACTCGGCCCTCACCGCGTTCGGGCTCGTGCCCTCGGGGCTCGCGGGCGCCGCGATCGACGAGCTGCTCGACGAGGCCGAGGCGATCTCGCTGAACCTCGCCGAGGACGGTGACGAGAACTTCGGCCTCATCCTGGGCGCCGCCATCGCGGGCACCAGCCCGCTTCGCGACAAGACGGGCATCGTGGCCGACGGAACCCACATCGTGGGCTTCGCCGACTGGGCCGAGCAGCTGATCGCGGAGTCGACCGGCAAGGACGGCAAGGGCCTGCTCCCCGTCGTGCTCGACGTCGACTCCCCCGAGCTCTCGGAGCGTCTGCCCGACGTGCAGATCGTGCGCCTGGTCGCCGACGCGAACGAGTTCCACCTGCGGGAGCGCCACCCGGGCGAGGTGCTGATCAGCGGCTCCCTCGGAGCCATGCTGCTCACCTGGGAGTACGCGGTCGCGGTCGCCGGGCGGCTGCTCGGCATCGATCCGTTCGACCAGCCCGACGTGGAGTCGGCGAAGCAGGCTGCCCGCGGCCTGCTCGACGCCCGTCCGGAGCCCGAGGCGCCGTCGTTCGTCGAGAGCGGCATCGAGGTGCGCGGCACGGCCGGCGTCGTGTCGGGTGAGTCGTCGGTGCGGGCATCCGTCGACGCCCTGATCGCAACGCTGCCGGCTGACGGCTACCTCGCGGTGATGGCCTACGTCGACCGCACGGCACTGCCGCAGCTCGCCGAGCTGCGCGACCTGCTCGCCGCGCGCTCGGGCCGCCCCGTCACCTTCGGCTGGGGCCCGCGGTTCCTGCACTCCACCGGCCAGTACCACAAGGGCGGCCCCGCCACCGGCGTGTTCCTCCAGATCACCGCCGACCCGGCAGCCGACCTCGAGATCCCCGATCGCCCGTTCAGCTTCGGCCAGCTCATCCAGGCCCAGGCCGCGGGCGACGCGGCCGTCCTCGAGCAGCACGGCCGGCCCGTGCTGCGCCTCAACCTCACGAACGCGTCCCTCGACGCCGAGACCCTCCTCAGCGTCCTGCGCTGACGAGGTCCGGCCCGAACCTAGGAGTTCAATGCCTCCCGTTGAGATCACCCCGGAGTACAACCCGCTCCGGCTTCCCTCCGATCGCCGCCTGAACCGCATCGCGGGGCCCTCCGGTCTCGTGATCTTCGGTGTCACCGGCGATCTCTCGCGCAAGAAGCTGATGCCGGCGGTCTACGACCTCGCCAGCCGCGGCCTCCTGCCGCCCGGCTTCTCGCTCGTCGGCTTCGCCCGGCGCGACTGGGAGGACCAGGACTTCGAGCGCGTCGTGCACGACGCCGTTAAGGAGCACTCGCGCACCCCGTTCGACGAGGACGTGTGGCGTCAGCTCTCCGAGGGCATCCGCTTCGTCTCGGGCGAGTTCGACGACGACACGGCCTTCGAGCAGCTGAAGGAGACGATCGACGAGCTCGATCGCGACCGCGGCACCATGGGCAACTACGCCTTCTACCTGTCGATCCCGCCGAAGGCGTTCCCGCTCGTCACCGAGCAGCTGCGCCGCTCGGGGCTGGCCGACCAGAAGGAGGGCCAGTGGCGACGCGTCGTCATCGAGAAGCCCTTCGGCAGCGACCTGAAGACGGCCCGTGAGCTGAACGACGTGGTCGAGTCGGTCTTCCCGCCCGATTCGGTGTTCCGCATCGACCACTACCTCGGCAAGGAGACCGTCCAGAACATCCTGGCGCTCCGCTTCGCGAACCAGCTCTACGAGCCCATCTGGAACGCGAACTACGTCGACCACGTGCAGATCACCATGGCCGAGGACATCGGAGTGGGCGGCCGCGCCGGCTACTACGACGGCATCGGTGCAGCGCGCGACGTGATCCAGAACCACCTGCTGCAGCTCATGGCGCTCACCGCCATGGAGGAGCCCATCTCGTTCGACGCCGCCGACCTGCGCGCCGAGAAGGAGAAGGTGCTCGCCGCCGTCAAGCTGCCGGAGGACCTCAGCACCGTGACCGCCCGCGGGCAGTACTCGGGCGGCTGGCAGGGTGGCGAGAAGGTGCTCGGCTTCCTCGAGGAGGACGGCATGAACCCGCAGTCCACCACGGAGACCTACGCCGCGGTGAAGCTCGACGTCGGCACGCGCCGCTGGTCGGGTGTGCCGTTCTACCTCCGGGCGGGCAAGCGCCTCGGCCGCCGCGTCACCGAGATCGCGGTCGTGTTCAAGCGCGCTCCGCAGTACCTCTTCGCCGAGAGCCAGACCTCGGAGCTCGGGCAGAACGCGCTCGTCATCCGGGTGCAGCCCGACGAGGGCGTGACCATCCGCTTCGGGTCGAAGGTGCCGGGTGCCGGCGTGCAGGTTCGCGACGTCACGATGGACTTCGGCTACGGCCACGCCTTCACCGAGGCGAGCCCCGAGGCCTACGAGCGCCTCATCCTCGACGTGCTGCTCGGCGACCCGCCCCTGTTCCCGCGTCAGCGCGAGGTGGAGCTGTCGTGGATGATCCTCGACCCGATCGAGGAGTACTGGAGCACCCAGGGCCAGCCGGAGCAGTACCGGCCCGGAACCTGGGGACCGAGCTCCGCCGATGAACTGCTGGCCCGCGACGGAAGAACCTGGAGACGCCCGTGATCGTCGACCTGCCCGACACCACCACCAGCAAGATCTCGAAATCGCTGGTGAAGATCCGCGAGGAGGGCGGCGCCGTCGCCCTGGGCCGCGTGCTCACCCTCGTCATCGTGACCTCGCTCGGCGAGGAGGAGGACGCCATCGAGGCGGCCAACGACGCCTCCCGCGAGCACCCGATGCGCGTCATCGTGGTCTCGACCGACACCGCGAACGACGGCATGAACACCGGCCGGGGAGCGCGTCTCGACGCGCAGATCCGTGTCGGCGGTGATGCCGGAGCGAGCGAGGTCGTCGTGCTGCGCGCCTACGGCGCCGCGGCGAGCGACCAGGAGGGGCTCGTCACCGGGCTGCTGCTGTCCGACGCCCCGGTCGTCGTCTGGTGGCCGGGCGCCGCCCCCGACGACGTGTCCAAGAGCGACCTCGGCCGCATCGCGACGCGACGCATCACCGACTCGTCGAACCAGCCGAACCCCTACGAGGCGCTGCTGCGCCGGGCCGAGAGCTACGCCCCCGGCGACACCGACTTCGCCTGGACGCGGCTCACCCTGTGGCGCGCCCAGCTCGCCGCGGTGCTCGACCAGCCGCCCTACGAGCCGGTCACGGCCATCGAGGTCTCGGGTGCCTCCGACTCACCGTCGACGCTGCTGCTCGCCGCCTGGCTGCGGCACCAGCTGCAGGTGCCGGTGAAGTACGGACTGCTCTCGCGCTCGAACGGCTCGAGCGGCATCCACGGCGTGATCCTCACCCGGGAGAGCGGCGACATCGAACTGGTGCGCGACGTGCCCAACGTCGCCCGTCTCAGCCAGCCGAACCAGCCCACCCACGACCTGTCGCTGCCGCGCCGCAACCTGCGCGACTGCCTGGCCGAGGAGCTGCGTCGGCTCGATCCGGACGACCTGTATGGTGAAGTGATCTCCCAGGGGCTCTCCGAGCTGCTGGAGTCGAAAGACGCCGGCGTTCGCGACGCGGTCTGACAGGGTAGGGACGATATTCGATGACCACTGACCGCCGAGTTCTCGTGCACCCCGACAAGGAGTCCCTCGCGGGCTCGGTGGCGGCACGGTTCATCACCAAGATGATCGACATCCTCGACGAGTTCGAGGAGGCGAACGTCGTGCTCACGGGTGGCACGATGGGCGAGAAGGTGCTGGAGGCCATCCGCACCTCCCCCGCCTCGCACACGATCGACTGGTCGCGCATCACCTTCTGGTGGGGCGACGAGCGCTTCGTGGGCCGTGACGACGCCGACCGCAACGAGCTGCAGGCCCGGCGGGCGCTGCTCGACCACGTCCCCGTCGACGAGTCGAAGGTGCACGCCTACCCGGCCGCCGGCGAGGGCGTCGACCTCGACGAGGCCGCGCGGGTCTACGCCCGCGAGCTCGCCGAGGCTGCGCCCGAGGGCAAGGAGTACCCGCGCTTCGACATCATGTTCCTGGGTGTCGGGCCCGACGGGCACATCGCGTCGCTGTTCCCCGGTCACGACGAGATCCGCATCACCGACACCTCCGTGGTGCCGGTGCGCAACTCGCCGAAGCCGCCGCCCGAGCGGCTCAGCCTGACCCTTCCGGTCATCCAGTCGGCCGACCGCATCTGGATGGTGCTGGCGGGTGCCGACAAGGCGTCGGCCATCGGGCTGGCCCTCGCCGGCGCGAGCGTCGACGAGGTTCCGGTCGCCGGTGCCCAGGGGCGAAAGCGCACGGTGTTCTTCGTCGACCAGGAGGCCGCGGCCGAGGTGCCTGAGGCGCTGATCGCCCCGTCGTACTGAGGCGGGCGCGGTTCGCCGCGCATCCGGCCCCTGCCGGGGGCACGAAAAAGGGAGGCTCTCGATCGAGAGCCTCCCTTTGGCGTTGCGGGCCGCGAGCTACTTGGCGACCGTGCCCCGGCGCTCGCGCAGCTGGGTCAGGGCGTCTTCGAGCAGCTGCTCGGCCTCCTGCTCGGTGCGGCGCTCCTTCACGTAGGCGAGGTGCGTCTTGTAGGGCTCGAGCTTGGCGACCGACGGCGGGTTGGCCTTGTCGCGACCGGCGGGCAGGCCCGAGGTCGGGCAGTCGATGACCTCGGGGATCTCCTCGTCGGGCAGGTTCGCCGCGAAGTAGCGCACCGTCTCGTTGCCGAGTGCATCCCAGTACGAGACCTGGATGCGCTCCGCGTGGAAACCGCGGTCCTGCTCACCCATCGGACCGGCGCCGACGCGCGATCCGCGGATCGCACTTCCTCCTGATGCCATTGGATTTCCCCCTAGAGTCCCGTGTCGAACTTGGTGATCAGCCCGAGCACGATGATGCTGGCGACCCAGACGAGCCCCAGGATGACGGTGATGCGGTTCAAGTTGCGTTCGGCCACGCCGGACGCTCCCAGGTTGGACGTGACGCCGCCGCCGAACATGTCGGACAGACCGCCGCCGCGCCCCTTGTGGAGCAGGATCAGAAGGGTCAGAAGCAGGCTCGTGATGGCGAGAACCACCTGGAGGATGACCTGAAGGATTTGCACTGCTTGCCTTTCACATACGTCGGTAGCGGGGTCGCTTCCCCCGAAGACCAGAGGTCAGTCTACACTCCAACGTGCTTCTGGTAGCGGACGATGGCGGCGAACTCCGTCACGTCGAGGCTCGCACCGCCGACCAGGGCACCGTCGACGTTCGGCTCGCGCATGAAGCCGGCGATGTTGCCGGACTTGACCGAACCGCCGTAGAGGATGCGGGTGGCCGCAGCCGTGTCGGCTCCGAGCTTCTCGGCGAGCACGGCGCGGAGCGCCGCACCGACGGTCTCGGCCTGCTCGGGCGTGGCGGCCTGACCCGAGCCGATGGCCCAGACCGGCTCGTAGGCGACGACGATGTCGACGCCCGCCTTCAGGCCCTCGATCGCCGCGGTGAGCTGCGCCACCGGAACAGCGCTCTGGCCGTGCTTCTCGAGGTCGTCGGCGGTCTCGCCGACGCAGATGATCGGCACGATGCCGTGCTTCACGGCCGCTTTCGTCTTGGCGGCGACGATCTCGTCGGTCTCGCCGTGCAGCGTGCGCCGCTCGGAGTGGCCGATGATGACGAACTTCGTGTCGAGCTGGGCCAGGAACTGACCCGAGATCTCACCGGTGTAGGCACCGGACTCGTGCTCGGATACGTCCTGTCCGCCGTAGGCGAGCCCGAGCTTGTCGGCGGCCACGAGGGTCTGCACCGACCGCAGGTCGGTGAACGGGGGGAACACCGCGACCTCGACGTCGTCGTAGCTGTGCTTCGCGTCCTCGAGCGACCAGGCGAGCTTCTGCACGAAGGCGATCGCCTGCAGGTGGTCGAGGTTCATCTTCCAGTTGCCCGCTATCAGGGGCGTGCGCTTCAGGACCATCCGAGGACCTCCAGGCCGGGGAGACGCTTGCCCTCGAGGAACTCGAGACTGGCACCGCCTCCGGTTGAAATGTGACCGAACTGGTCGTCAGTGAAGCCGAGGGCGCGCACGGCCGCAGCCGAGTCACCGCCTCCGACCACACCGAGGCCGTCGACCTCGGTGAGGGCCTGCGCCACGGCTTTGGTGCCGGCTGCGAAGGGCTCGAGCTCGAACACGCCCATGGGCCCGTTCCAGAACACGGTCTTCGAGTCGGCGATGATCTCCGCGAAGGTCGCGGCGGTGTCGGGCCCGATGTCGAGGCCGAGTCCGGATGCTCCGAACGGCGTCTCCTCGATCGAGTCGGCCGAGGTGACCGCCGTGTCGGCGTCGGCGCCGAACTTCGAGGCCACGACGATGTCGGTCGGCAGCACGATGCGCACGCCGAGCTCGTCGGCCTTGGTGAGGTAGCCGCGCACGGTGTTGAGCTGGTCCTCCTCGAGGAGGCTGGCGCCGACGGCGTGGCCCTGGGCCTTGAGGAAGGTGAAGAGCATCCCGCCCCCGATGAGGAGCGTGTTCACCTTGGGCAGCAGGTGGCCGATGACCCCGAGCTTGTCGGAGACCTTCGAGCCGCCGAGCACCACCGTGTAGGGGCGCTCGGGGTTCGCCGTGAGGCGGTCGAGCACCTCGAGCTCGGTCTGGATGAGGAGGCCTGCGGCGCTCGGCAGCAGCTCGGCGAGGTCGTAGACGCTCGCCTGCTTGCGGTGCACGACGCCGAAGCCGTCGGAGACGAAGGCGTCGCCGTAGGCGGCGAGCTTCTCGGCGAACGCGCGGCGCTCCCCCTCGTCCTTGCTGGTCTCGCCGGGGTTGAAGCGGAGGTTCTCGAGCACGGCGATCTGACCGTCTTCGAGGGCGGCCACCGCATCCGTCGCCTCGTCGCCGACGGTGTCGTGGGCGAACGCGACCGGCTTGCCGAGCAGCTCGCTCAGACGCTCCGCCACGGGCTCGAGGGAGTACTTGGCCTCGGGGGCGCCGTCGGGGCGGCCGAGGTGGCTGACTACCACGACGCGTGCGCCCTGCTCGAGCAGTGCGTTGAGGGTGGGGAGGCTCGCGCGCACGCGGCCGTCGTCGGTGATGACCCCGTCCTTCACAGGAACGTTGAGGTCGCAGCGGACGACGACGCGCTTGCCGGCGAGCGATCCGAGGGAGTCGAGAGTGCGGAGCGTCACGGGGTCGCTTTCAGTCAGGAGCCGGTGGTGCCCCGTCGCAAAGGGCGACGAGGGCACCACCGGCTGAGGGGTTTACTACAGCTTGGCGGCGACGAACTCGGCGATGTCGACGAGTCGGTTCGAGTAGCCCCACTCGTTGTCGTACCACGAGGCGACCTTGACCTGGTTGCCGATGACCTTGGTCAGGCCGGCGTCGAAGATCGAGGAGTGCGGGTCGGACACGATGTCGCTGGAGACGATCGGGTCTTCGGTGTAGCTCAGGATGCCCTTGAGGTCGCCCTCGGCGGCGTTCTTGTACGCCTCGTTGATCTGCTCGACCGTGGCCGGGTTGGTCAGCTCGACGGTGAGGTCGGTGATCGAACCGGTCGGCACCGGCACGCGCAGGGCGTAGCCGTCGAGCTTGCCCACGAGCTCGGGGATGACGAGGCCGAGGGCCTTCGCCGCACCGGTCGAGGTGGGGATGATGTTCAGCGCGGCGGCGCGGGCGCGACGCAGGTCGCTGTGCGGGCCGTCCTGGAGGTTCTGGTCGGCGGTGTACGCGTGCACCGTCGTCATCAGGCCGCGCTCGATGCCGAAGTTGTCGAGCAGCACCTTGGCGAGCGGCGCGAGGCAGTTCGTGGTGCAGGAGGCGTTCGAGATGATGTCGTGCACCTGGGGGTCGTAGGTGCCCTCGTTGACGCCCAGCACCAGGGTCGCGACGTCGTCGCCGGTGGCGGGAGCCGAGACGATGACCTTCTTCGCGCCGGCGGTGATGTGCTTGCGCGCGTCGTCGCTCTTGGTGAAGCGGCCGGTCGACTCGATGACGATGTCGACGCCCAGCTCGCCCCAGGGGAGGTCGGCGGGGTCGCGCTCTGCGAGCACGATGATCGGCTTGCCGTTGACGACGATCTTGTCGCCGTCGAGCTCCACCTTGGCGTCGAGACGGCCGGTGATGGAGTCGTACTTGAGAAGGTGCGCGAGCGCCTTGTTGTCGGTGAGGTCGTTGACGGCGACGATCTCGATATCGCTGCCCTTGGCGAGGGCGGCGCGGAAGAAGTTACGGCCGATACGGCCGAAGCCGTTGATACCGATCTTTACGGACACAGATTGCTCCTGTTGCTGGGGCCCTGTCGGGCATGTGGTGGTGGGTAGCCGTGGAGAAGGATGCCGGGGCGACCAGCTCGGTCGGCCCCGGCATCCGGCGTCGCTATGACAGTACCAGCAGGCCTTCGGTCTTCGTGCGGGCCGCCTCGAGGCGGGCGGCGACGTTCGCCCAGTTGGCGATGTTCCACACCGCCTTGATGTAGTCGGCGCGCACGTTGAGGTAGTCGAGGTAGTAGGCGTGCTCCCAGACGTCGAGCATGAACAGCGGCACGACGCCGAACGGCACGTTGCCCTGCTGGTCGAACAGCTGGAAGACGGTGAGCTGCCGGCCGATGACGTCCCAGCCGAGCACGGCCCAGCCGCTGCCCTGCACGCCGAGCGCGACGGCGGTGAAGTGGGCCTGGAACTTCTCGAACGAGCCGAAGGCGTCGTCGATGGCCGAGGCCAGCTCGCCCTCGGGGGTCTGGGTGTCGGGGGTCAGGTTCGTCCAGAACACCGAGTGGTTGACGTGCCCGCCCAGGTTGAAGGCGAGGTCCTTCTCCAGCTTGTTGACGTTCGCCAGGTTGTCGGATGCGCGGGCCTCGGCCAGCGCGGCGAGGGCCGTGTTGGCGCCGGCCACGTACGTCGCGTGGTGCTTGTCGTGGTGGAGCTGCATGATCTTGCCGCTGATGTGGGGCTCGAGCGCAGCGTAGTCGTACGGCAGCTCAGGCAGAGTGTACTCAGCCATGGATGATCTCCTCGTGATAGAGGCCGCCGACCAGATGAGCGGCGGCTGTGAGTGACCTGATCAGTCTATTCCTGCCGGGGCCGGATCAGTCGTCGAGGTCGGGCGGAAGGTTGGCCTCCGTACCGGGGATTCCCAGGTCGACGGCCTGCTTGTCGGCCATCGCGAGGAGGCGGCGGATGCGGCCGGCGATCGCGTCCTTCGTCATCGGCGGGTCGGCGTGGTGGCCGAGCTCGTCGAGGCTGGACTCGCGGTGCGCCAGGCGCAGCTCGCCCGCGTACTTCAGGTGGTCGGGGATGTCCGGGCCGAGGATCTCCATGGCCCGCTCGACGCGCGCGCAGGCGGCGACGGCGGCCTGCGCCGAGCGGCGGAGGTTCGCGTCGTCGAAGTTCACCAGGCGGTTGGCGGTGGCGCGCACCTCGCGGCGCTGGCGCATCTCCTCCCAGGTGGTGACGGTCTTGGCCGCCCCCATCACGGAGAGCATCGCGGCGATGGCCTCACCGTCGCGGATGACGACGCGGTGCACGCCCCGCACCTCGCGCGCCTTGGTGGCGATGCCGAGCCGGGACGCGGCGCCGACGAGCGCCATGGCCGCCTCGTTGCCGGGGCAGGTGACCTCGAGGGCCGCCGACCGTCCGGGGTCGGTGAGCGAGCCGGCGGCGAGGAACGCGCCGCGCCAGACGGCCGCCAAGTCGTCCCGGCCGCCGGTGGTGAGCCGGTTGGGGAGGCCGCGGATGGGGCGCCGCCGCGCATCCAGCAGCCCCGTCTGACGGGCCAGGGTCTCGCCGCCGTCGATGACGCGCACGAGGAAGAAGCCCTCGCGGCGGGCACCCGAGGGCGCCACCTTCGAGACGTCGCCCTTCACGCCGTACAGCTCGGCCAGGTCGCGGAGAACGCGCTTGACGATGTCGGCGGTGTCGAGCTCGGCCTCGATGGCGATGCGGGAGGAGATGAGATGGAGCCCTCCGGCGAAGCGGAGGACGGTCGCGAGCTCGGCTGCCCTGACGGTCGTCTTGCTGACGACCACGCGGGCGAGTTCGTCTTTCACATCGGCTGTGAGAGCCACTATTCAGAACCTTCTTCTGTTGCTGGTCACTCGCGACCGAGGTCGCGGTGCTTGACGTTGACCACCACGCCGGGGAAGGCGCCGATCAGCTCGGAGAGCTCGCGGGCGATGGCGACGGAGCGGTGCTTGCCGCCCGTACAGCCGATCGCGATGGTCGCGTGGCGCTTGTTCTCGCGCTGGTAGCCGGCGAGCACCGGCTCGAGCGCCTTGGCGTACGCCTCGACGAACTCGCGCGCCCCCGACTGGCCGAGTACGTACTCGCTCACCTCGGGGTCGAGCCCGGTGTGGGCCCGCAGCTCGGGCACCCAGAACGGGTTGGGCAGGAATCGGGCGTCGGCGATGCCGTCGGCGTCGGTCGGCGCCCCGTACTTGAAGCCGAAACTCATCACCGTGACCTGCACGCCCGCGGTGTCGGCGTGCGAGAACTTCTCCTGCACGACCGTGGCGAGCTGGTGGATATTCAGGTCGGAGGTGTCGATGATGATGTCGCTCGACTCCCGGATGGGGCTCAGGCGCGAGCGCTCGGCCCCGATGCCGTCGAGCAGCGTGCCGTTGCCCTGCAGCGGATGCGGCCGCCGCACCTGCTCGAAGCGCCGCACCAGTGCCTGGTCGGTCGCCTCGAGGAACACCACGCGCAGCTGGGTGCCGCCGCGCAGCGCCTGGATCATGTCTTGAAGGTCGGCGAAGAAGTCGCGACCGCGCACGTCGACCACCGCGGCGATGCGCGGGAGGGTCGAACCGGCGTGCTCCGCGAGGTCGACGAGCGGCCGGAGCATCTGCGGCGGCAGGTTGTCGACGACGTACCAGCCCAGGTCTTCGAGGGCGTTGGCCACGGTGGAGCGGCCCGCCCCCGACATGCCCGTGACGATCAGCACTTCCTGCTGCTGAGGGGAGTCGGACATCACACGCTTTCGCTCAGGGGATCGGGACGGGGTGGCATCCAGCCTACCGGTGCAGGGTGGTGCGGATCTGCTCGGCCAGCAGCGGACCGATGCCCTTGACCTCGGAGATCGCCGTGACGTCGGCCTTCTTCAGCTCGGCGACCGAGCCGAAGTGCCGCAGCAGCTCGCGCACGCGGGAGGGGCCGAGGCCGGGCACCTCGGTGAGCACGCTGGAGATGTCTCGCTTGCGGCGCGAGCGCTGGTGCGTGATGGCGAAGCGGTGGGCCTCGTCGCGGAGGCGCTGGATCATGAACAGCGCCTCGCTGCCGCGGGGCAGGATGACCGGGTAGTCGCTGTCGGGCAGCCAGATCTCCTCGAGACGCTTGGCGATCCCGGCGAGGAAGATGCCCTGCACGCCCGACTCCTCGAGGGCGCGGGCCGCGGCGTTCACCTGCGGCTGGCCGCCGTCGACGATCAGCAGGTTCGGCGGATAGGCGAACTTCTTCTTCTTCTCGGGCTCGACCGGCCCCTCCCCCTCGGCGAAGACCTGCGTCTGCGCCTCGAGGGCGGCCTTGGCCTCGGCGGCCACGGCTTCGACACTCTCGTCGGTCTTCAGGTAGGCGAGGCGGCGGGTGATGACCTGGTAGATCGACTCCGTGTCATCCGTCGAGTCGGCGATCGAGAAGCGGCGGTACTGGTCTTTTCTGGCCAGACCGTCTTCGAACACCACCATGGAGGCGACGATGTTGGTGCCCTGCAGGTGCGAGACGTCGTAGCACTCCATGCGCAGCGGGGCGTCGGTCATGCCGAGCGCCTCCTGGATGTCGGTGAGCGCCTGCGAGCGGGCGACGAAGTCGGATGAGCGCCGGGTCTTGTAGAGCATCAGGTTGTTCTTGGCGTTCATCGTGGCGGTCGACATCAGCGCCGCCTTCTCGCCGCGCTGGGCGGTGCGGAGGTGCACCTGGCCGCGGCCCCGCCGCTCGCCGAGCCAGGCCTCGAGCTCGTCGGTGTCATCCGGCAGCGCCGGCACGATGATCTCCTTCGGCGGCACCTCGCCCTCGTAGGCCTGCAGCAGGATCGTGTCGACCAGCTCGCCCGTGTCGATGTCGATCTCCTTGTCGACCGTCCACGAGCGCTCACCGCGGATGCGGCCGCCGCGCACGATGAACTGCTGCACGCTGGCGGCCAGCTCGTCGTGCTCGATGCCGAACAGGTCGGCGTCGACCTTGTCGCGCAGCACGACCGCGCTCTTGGCGAGCACGGCCTCGAGGGCCTGCAGCTGGTCGCGGTACTTGGCCGCCGCCTCGTAGTCCTGGCGCTCGGCCGCCGCCTTCATGTTCTTCGTGGCCTGGGTCACGAAGCGCTTGTCGCCGCCCGCCATGAAGGCCACGAAGTCGTCGACGACCGCGCGGTGCTCCTCGATGGTGACCTTGCCCGAGCACGGGCCGCCGCAGCGGCCGATCTGGCCCGGGAAGCAGGGCCGGCCGGTCTGCATGGCGTGCTTGTAGCTCGAGTCCGAGCAGGTGCGGATGGGGAACGCCTTGATCATCAGGTCGATGGTGTCGCGCACCGCCCAGATCTTCGGGTAGGGGCCGAAGTACTTGGCGCCCTTGATGCGGTGGTTGCGCGTCACCATCACCCGGGGCGCCTCGTCGCCGAGCGTGACCGCCATGAAGGGGTAGGTCTTGTCGTCGCGGAACTTGACGTTGAACGGCGGATCGAACTCCTTGATCCAGGTGTACTCGAGCTGCAGCGACTCGATGTCGGTCGCCACGACCGTCCATTCCACGCCGGCCGCGCTCAGCACCATGCGCCGGGTGCGCTCGTGCAGGCTGCGGAGCGGGGCGAAGTAGTTGCTGAGGCGCGCCCGGAGGTTCTTGGCCTTGCCGACGTAGAGCACGCGGCCGGTGGCGTCTTTGAAGCGGTAGACGCCCGGCTGGGTGGGGATCTCCCCCGCCTTGGGGCGGTAGGGGACGGTGTCTGCCATCGGCTGTCGCTACTTCGTCAGGGCGGGCTGCTTCTCCGCCTTGTCGGCCGCCGCCTTGCGCGGGCGCCGGGCCTGGGCCTTGTCGGCGCTCGCGCTGCGCGGCGCGGGCAGCACCTCGGCCAGGAAGTGACCGGTGTGGCTCGCCTCGACCTTGGCCAGCTCCTCGGGGGTGCCGGAGGCGATGATCGTGCCGCCGCCCGAGCCGCCCTCGGGGCCGAGGTCGATCAGCCAGTCGGCCGACTTGATCACGTCGAGGTTGTGCTCGATCACGATCACCGAGTTGCCCTTGTCGACGAGGCCGTTAAGCACCATCAGCAGCTTGCGCACGTCTTCGAAGTGCAGACCGGTGGTCGGCTCGTCGAGCACGTAGATGCTGCGCCCGTTCGAGCGCCGCTGCAGCTCGGTGGCCAGCTTGACGCGCTGCGCCTCACCGCCGGAGAGCGTGGTGGCGCTCTGGCCGAGCCGCACGTAGCCGAGGCCGACCTCGACCAGCGTCTTCAGGAAGCGGTGGATCGCCGAGATGGGCTCGAAGAACTCGGCCGCCTCGGAGATCGGCATGTCGAGCACCTCGGCGATGTTCTTGCCCTTGTAGTGCACGCTCAGGGTGTCGCGGTTGTACCGCGCACCGCCGCAGACCTCGCACGCGACGTAGACGTCGGGCAGGAAGTTCATCTCGATCTTGATCGTGCCGTCACCCGCGCAGGCCTCGCAGCGGCCTCCCTTGACGTTGAAGCTGAAGCGGCCGGGCAGGTAGCCCCGCGCCTTCGCCTCGGCGGTCTCGGAGAACAGGTTGCGGATGCGGTCGAACACGCCCGTGTAGGTCGCCGGGTTCGAGCGCGGGGTGCGGCCGATCGGCGCCTGGTCGACGTGCACGACCTTGTCGAGGTTCTCGAGACCGGTGACGCGCTTGTGCTTGCCGGGGAGCTTGCGCGCGCCGTTCAGCTTGTTGGCGAGCACCCGGTAGAGGATGTCGTTCACGAGGCTCGACTTGCCGGAGCCGCTCACGCCGGTGACGGCGGTGAGCGTGCCGAGCGGGAAGTCGGCGGTGACGTTCTTGAGGTTGTTCGCCTCGGCGCCCACGACGGTGATCATGCGCTTCTTGTCGATCGGTCGGCGCTTCGTCGGCACCTCGATGGCCTTGCGGCCCGAGAGGTAGTCACCGGTGAGCGACTCGGTGTTCGCGAGCAGCTCGTCGTAGTGGCCCGAGTGCACGACGGTGCCGCCGTTCACCCCGGCGCCCGGGCCGATGTCGACGATCCAGTCGGCGGTGCGGATGGTGTCTTCGTCGTGCTCGACGACGATGAGCGTGTTGCCGAGGTTCTTCAGCTTCACGAGGGTGTCGATGAGGCGGCGGTTGTCGCGCTGGTGCAGACCGATCGACGGCTCGTCGAGCACGTAGAGCACGCCGGTCAGGCCCGACCCGATCTGCGTGGCGAGACGGATGCGCTGAGCCTCGCCGCCCGAGAGCGACCCCGCGGCGCGAGCCAGGTCGAGGTAGCTCAGGCCGACCTCGATCAGGAAGTCGAGCCGCGCCCGGATCTCGCGCAGTACCTGCGCCCCGATCATCGCCTCGCGGTCGGTGAGGGTGAGGGTGCCCATGAACTGCTGGGCGTCGCTCAGGCTGAGCTCGGCGACGTCGGCGATGCTGAGCTCGTTGACGGTGACCGCAAGCACCTCGGGCTTCAGCCGCTTGCCGTTGCAGACGGGGCAGGGCACCTCGCGGAGGTACTCCCCCCAGCGCTGACGCTGCGAGTCGCTCTCGGCCTGCAGGAACTGGCGCTCGATGTAGGGCATCACGCCCTCGAAGCCGGAGGTGTAGCTCATCTCACGGCCGTAGCGGTTCTTCCACTTGACCTTCACCTCGAAGTTGTCGCCGCGCAGGATCGCCTCGCGCACCTCGGGGGTCAGCTTCTTCCACGGCGTGTTCAGCGAGAACTTCAGGTCGCGGGCGAGGCCGTCGAGCAGCTTCTCGTAGTACTGGAACAGGCCCTTGCCCTGCGTGGTCCACGGGATGATCACGCCGTCGTTGATGCTCAGGTCTTCGTCGCCGAGCAGCAGGTCTTGGTCGACCGACATGCGGGTGCCGAGGCCGGAGCACTCGGGGCAGGCGCCGAACGGGGCGTTGAACGAGAAGGTGCGCGGCTCGATCTCGGAGAGCTGGATGGGGTGCTGGTTCGGGCAGCTGAGCTTCTCGGAGAAGGTCGCCCAGGCGTCGGGGCCGTTCTCGTCGACGTAGTTGATCTGCACCAGGCCGTCGGTGAGACGCAGAGCGGTCTCGAGCGAGTCGGTGAGGCGCCCGAGGATCTCGGGGCCGGCCACCAGGCGGTCGACGACCACCGAGATGTCGTGCTTGAACTGCTTCTTGAGCTTGGGGGCGTCGGAGAGCTGGATCATCTCGCCGTCGACGATCGCGCGCGAGTAGCCGCCCGCGCTCAGCTCCTTGAAGAGGTCGACGAACTCGCCCTTCTTCTGCGAGACGACCGGGCTGAGCACCTGGTAGCGGATGCCCGGCTCGAGCTCCATCAGCTGGTCGGCGATCTGCTGCACGGTCTGGGCGGAGATGCGCTCCCCGCAGACGGGACAGTGCGCGATGCCGATGCGTGCCCAGAGCAGACGCATGTAGTCGTAGATCTCGGTGATGGTGCCGACGGTGGAGCGCGGGTTGCGGTTCGTCGACTTCTGGTCGATCGAGACCGCAGGGCTCAGGCCCTCGATGAAGTCGACATCGGGCCGGTCGACCTGACCGAGGAACTGGCGCGCGTAGGCACTCAGGCTCTCGACGTAGCGGCGCTGACCCTCGGCGAAGATGGTGTCGAACGCGAGGCTCGACTTGCCCGAACCGGACAGACCGGTGAAGACGACGAGGGAATCGCGCGGGATCTCGATGTCGACGTCGCGGAGGTTGTGCACCCGGGCGCCCTTGACCGTCAGCTTTCCGAGGGAATTGAAGGGCTTGACGGCAAGGGAATCAACGTTCTCTACGTTCGAAATCGACACCCCTCAACTGTACGTGGAGCCACCGACACTGAGGCCCGAGTTCGCTTCGAGCGACACCGCGATCGGGTTCGGCCCGGTTCAGGCCGTCGTCACCCGCGGGACACCTGCCGTTCGCACGGAGCCGTCAGGGTGGCGACCGTGCTGAAGATCTCCTCGCGCCCGCTCGCACTCGTCGCCGGCGGCGCCCTCCTCCTCTCCGGCCTGCTCGGGATGCCCGTGGCGGCGTCGGCCGCGCCGGCTCCCGCTGCCGTGCCCCCTGCTTCTCCTTCTCCTTCTCCTACTCCGGCTGCCGCTTCGCTGCGGATCAACGAGATCGAGACCGACGGCAGCCCCGACTGGGTCGAGCTCGTCAACATCGGCGAGCAGCCGGTCGACGCCTCGGGCACCGTGCTGACCGGGCGGGAGAACGACGTGTCGCTCACCCTGCCGGCCGGCACCGTGATCGACGCCGGCGCGGTGTTCGTGGCCGAGGGCTCGGGCTTCAAGCTGAAGAAGAACGACCGCCTGGGGCTCTACGCGCCCGGCGGTGAGGTGCTGCTCGACTCGTACGAGTGGGGCGATAGGCACCTCGACAGCTACGGGCGGGTGCCGAACGGCACGGGTGACTTCGTGCAGCAGGCCGTGCCGTCCAAGGGCGCGCTCAACCCGGAGACGAGCGAGCCGACGGAGCCAACCGACCCCACGGACCCGACCGACCCCGCCGAGCCGGGCGACGCGTGGAAGGCCGTCTCGATCAACGAGGTCACCTCGGCCAACGCCGACCCGTACCACGACGCCTACGAGCTCGTGAACACCGGTGACGTCGACGTCGACGTCGCCTCCTGGACGCAGGGCGACAGCAGCAGCGCCCCCGCCCCGGTCGAGGCGCCCAACGGCACCGTCGTGCCGGCGCACGGCTACCTCGTGCTGCTGTCGAACCAGGGCCTCAGCTCCGACGGCGACGGCGTGCGCCTCTTCCTCGCCGACGGCAGCACCTCGGTCGACTCGGTCACCTGGGGCGCGGCCGACGCGCAGCCCGGCTCGTGGTCGCGCTGCGGCGACGCCACCGGTGCCTGGGCGCACACGGCGGCGTCGAGCTGGGGCGTCTCGAACGCCGAGGCGTGCGCCGGCGAGATCATCCCGCCGAGCATCCCGGGCGGTACCGAGTGCGAGAGCGAAGCGGCCTCGGGCAGCGGCCCGGCGATCGCCGGTGGCGCCGCCTGGCCCGGCAGCCAGGACTGGCGCGTGTCGGACAACGCCTGCAGCTTCGTCACCCCGCTCTCGGGTCAGGATCTCTCGGGCCTCGCCATCGACCCGGCCCAGCCCACGGTGCTCTGGGCCGTCAAGAACAAGAGCCACGTCTATCGACTGGTGAAGAGCGGTGACCTCTGGGTGCCCGACACGGCGAACGACTGGGGCGCCGGTAAGGACATCGTCTTCCCGGACGGCGGCGGACAGCCCGACTCCGAGGGCATCACCGTCGGCCCCGACGGGTTCCTCTACATCACGACCGAGCGCGACAACGCCGCCAGCAGCGTGCCCCTGGAGAGCGTGCTCCGCTACGACCCGAGCGCCTCGGGCACCACCCTTCAGCCGACGCACCAGTGGGTGCTGACCGCCGACCTGGCCGACGCGATCGACCCCGTGAAGGCCGACGCGAACCTCGGCTTCGAGGGTCTCACCTGGGTGCCCGACAGCTACCTCACCGGCAACGGCTTCGTCGACCAGAGCACCGGAGCCGCCTACGATCCGGCCGACTACCCGGGCCACGGCAGCGGGCTCTACTTCGCCGCCCTGGAGAAGAACGGCCACCTCTACGCCTACGCGCTGAACGCAGACGGGTCGTTCCACCGGGTCGGGTCGATCGACACGGGCCTGCCGATGATCCAGGAGACCCAGTGGGATGCCGATGCGCAGCGCATCTGGGCCGTCGCCGACAACAGCTCGGCCGGTTCGGTGACCCTGCTGAAGATCGACGCCCAGGGAGACTTCGCCGTCGATCGCGTCTACGACCGGCCGACGGGGCTGCCCGACTACAACCTGGAGGGCTTCGCCGTCACCCCGAGCTCGACCTGCGTCGGCGGGGTGAAGGAGGTCATCCGGGCCGACGACGGCAACAACGGCGGACATTCGCTCTGGTCGGGCACCATCTCGTGCGACCTCGCCCTCGGGCCGCAGGGCCCGATCCCGCCCGCCGAGCCGACCCCGGCGCCCACCAGCCCCGCCCCCACGAGCCCGGCACCGGCCAGCCCGGCTCCGGCCACGCCCGTCACCCCCGCGAAGCCGGGTGCCGGGGCGAAGCCCACGGGCCTCGCGTCGACGGGTGCCGAGCCCGCGGGCTGGGCCGCCGCCGGAGCCCTGCTCCTGCTCGGCGGCGCGGGCCTGGTGCTGCTCCGCCGTCGCCGCACCACCCGCCCCACCTCCTGAGCGCGTCGCCGGGGCCCCGCGAGGGCCCCGGCATCCGCATATCAGGCGATGTGGCCGGCCTTCTCCATCTGCCGCAGCTCGCGCTTCAGCTCCGAGACCTCGTCGCGGAGGCGCCCCGCGAGCTCGAACTTGAGCTCGGCGGCCGCCTCGAGCATCTGGCCGTTCAGGTCGGCGATGATCGACTCGAGGTCGTTCGCGCCCTGCGCGGCGATGCCCTCGCGCCGGAGGTTCGGCGTGGGGCTCTTCTTGCCGCGGCCAGCGCGCTCCTTGAGCAGGTCGGCCGTGTCGGCGCCCTCGCGGGCGAGTGCCTCGGTGATGTCGGCGATCTTCTTGCGCAGCGGCTGCGGGTCGATGCCGTGCAGCGTGTTGTAGGCGACCTGCTTCTCGCGCCGGCGGTCGGTCTCGTCGATCGCGAGCCGCATCGAGTCGGTCATCTTGTCGGCGTAGAGGTGCACCTCGCCCGAGACGTTGCGGGCCGCGCGGCCGATCGTCTGGATGAGCGACGTCGAGGAGCGCAGGAAGCCCTCCTTGTCGGCGTCGAGGATGGCCACCAGCGACACCTCCGGCAGGTCGAGCCCCTCACGCAGCAGGTTGATGCCGACGAGCACGTCGTAGACGCCCTGCCGGAGCTCGGTCAGGAGCTCGACCCGTCGCAGCGTGTCGACATCCGAGTGCAGATAGCGCACCCGCACCCCCGCCTCCGTGAGGAAGTCGGTGAGCTCCTCGGCCATCTTCTTCGTGAGCGTGGTGACGAGCACCCGCTCGTCGCGTGCGGCCCGCAGCCGGATCTCCTCGAGCAGATCGTCGATCTGCCCCTTGGACGGCTTCACGATGAGCGTCGGGTCGATCAGACCGGTGGGGCGGATGATCTGCTCCACCACCCCGTCGGCGATGCCCATCTCGTACCGCCCCGGCGTCGCCGAGAGGTAGACGGTCTGGCCCACCCGCTCCTTGAACTCGTTCCACTTCAGCGGACGGTTGTCGAGCGCGCTCGGCAGCCGGAACCCGTGGTCGACCAGCGTGCGCTTGCGCGAGGAGTCGCCCTCGTACATGGCGCCGATCTGCGGCACGGTGACGTGGGACTCGTCGATGACGACCAGGAAGTCGTCGGGGAAGTAGTCGATCAGGCAGTGCGGCGCCTCGCCCGGGTTGCGGCCGTCGATGTGCCTCGAGTAGTTCTCGATGCCCGAGCAGAAGCCGATCTGCTGCATCATCTCGAGGTCGAAGGTCGTGCGCATCCGCAGTCTCTGGGCCTCGAGCAGCTTGCCCTCGCGCTCGAGCTGGGCCAGCCGGTCGTGCAGCTCGGTCTGGATGGTCTCGATGGCGCGGTGCATGACGTTCGTATCGGCCACGTAGTGCGAGCCGGGGAACACCGAGACGCTCTCGAGCTTCTGCACGATGTCGCCGGTGAGCGGATGCAGGCTGTACAGCCCCTCGATCTCGTCGCCGAACATCTCGATGCGGATGGCCAGTTCTTCGTACATCGGGATGATCTCGATGGTGTCGCCGCGCACCCGGAAGTTGCCGCGGGAGAAGTCGATGTCGTTGCGCTGGTACTGCATCGACACGAAGCGGCGGATCAGGTGGTCACGGTCGATGCGCTGCCCCACCTGGAGCGCCATCATCGCGTTGAGGTACTGCTCCGGCTTGCCGAGGCCGTAGATGCACGAGACGGTCGAGACGACCACCACGTCGCGGCGGGACAGCAGCGAGTTGGTTGTGGAGTGGCGCAGGCGCTCGACCTCGGCGTTGACCGAGCTGTCCTTCTCGATGAAGGTGTCGGTCTGCGGCACGTACGCCTCAGGCTGGTAGTAGTCGTAGTACGAGACGAAGTACTCGACGGCGTTGTTGGGCATCAGCTCGCGGAACTCATTCGCCAGCTGGGCCGCCAGGGTCTTGTTGTGCGCGAGCACCAGGGTCGGGCGCTGCACCTGCTCGATCAGCCAGGCGGTGGTCGCCGACTTTCCGGTACCGGTGGCGCCGAGCAGGACGATGTCGGTCTCGCCCGCGTTGATGCGGCCGGCGAGCTCGGCGATGGCGGCGGGCTGGTCTCCACTCGGCGTGTATTCAGAGATGACTTCAAAGGGGTGCACGGAGCGAGTGGGTTCCATGCGTTAAGTTTAGGGAGAGCCACCGACATCAGCGTCGGTGCTCGCTCAGAGCGTCATGCCGAGCGTTACCTCACCACCACCACGAGGCAGACATCACCATGCGAATCGGAATCCTCACCAGCGGCGGCGACTGCCCCGGTCTGAACGCCGTCATCCGCGGCGCCGTGCTGAAGGGCACGGAGATCAACGACCAGGAGTTCGTCGGCTTCAAGGACGGCTGGCGCGGCGTCGTCGCGGGCGACATCCGCCCGCTCGAGCGCAGCGACGTGCGCGGCATCGCCAAGCAGGGCGGCACCATCCTCGGCACCTCGCGCACGAACCCGTTCGAGGGCAACGGCGGGCCCGAGCGCATCCAGGAGATGCTCGACCGGCACGGCATCGACGCCATCATCGCCATCGGCGGCGAGGGCACCCTCGCGGCGGCCAAGCGGCTGACGGATGCGGGGCTGAAGATCGTGGGTGTGCCGAAGACCGTCGACAACGACCTCGACGCCACCGACTACACCTTCGGCTTCGACACCGCCGTCGAGATCGCCACCGAGGCCATGGACCGCCTGCGCACCACCGGCGACTCGCACAGCCGCTGCATGGTGGCCGAGGTGATGGGCCGTCACGTCGGCTGGATCGCGCTGCACTCCGGCATGGCCGCCGGTGCCCACGCCATCCTGATCCCCGAGCAGAAGACGAGCATGGAGCAGGTCGCCGCGTGGGTGCGCAGCGCCGCCGACCGCGGCCGCGCGCCGCTCGTCGTCGTCGCCGAGGGCTTCACGCCCGACCACGCCGACGACGCCCACTCCGAGCGCGGCCTCGACGCCTTCGGCCGCCCCCGCCTCGGCGGCATCGGCGAACGCCTCGCCCCCATGATCGAGGAGATCACCGGTATCGAGACCCGCGCCACCACGCTCGGCCACATCCAGCGCGGCGGAGTGCCGACGGCCTACGACCGGGTGCTCGCCACCCGCCTCGGCATGGCCGCGAGCGACATCGTGCAGGACGGCTCGTGGGGCCGCATGGTCGCGCTCCGCGGCACCGAGATCGAGACGGTCGGCTTCGAGGAGGCGCTCGGCAAGCTCAAGACGGTGCCGCAGCACCGCTACGACGAAGCGGCCATGCTCTTCGGCTGACCCCCGATCAGCTCGCGCACGCATGCGGGCCGTCGACCCTCAGGAGCGGTCGGCGTCCCGCACCCGTGCGTCTACCCGTGCACCGCCTCGAACCCGACGGCATCGCCCGGCCTCAGCTGTGCCGCGACGTCCACGGCCTCCGGTGTGAGCACCGCGATCACCGGGTAGCCGCCCGTCACCGGGTGGTCGCGCAGGAACACCACCGGCTCCCCGCTCGGCGGCAGCTGCACCGCGCCGACGATCATGCCCTCGCTGGGCAGGGTGAGTGCGTGGCCCCCTGATCCGGGGGCCGATTGCGGGCCGACGAGCCGCACGCCGACGCGGTTCGACGCGGCGGAGACGGTCCACTCCGTCGCGAGCAGGCGCGGTAAGCCGGCGGCGCCCACGAGGTCGGCGCGCGGCCCGGGCGTCACCGCGAGCATCCGCCCCCATCGCCGGCCGATCGCCCCGGGCAGCAGGGTCGCCTCGGGCCACTCCCCCGCGACGTCGCCCACCGGCAGCACGTCGCCCGCCCGCAGCGGCGCCGGGCCGAGCCCGCTCAGCACGTCGCTCGACCGGCTGCCGAGCGTGGGCGGCACGGCGAATCCGCCCCTCACGGCGAGCGTCGTGCGGAGCCCCTGCGTCGGCGGCCCCACCCGCACGACGTCGCCGTCGCCGAGGGTGAACGAACAGCCCACCGGATGCTCGACCGCCGCCCGCCCGCCCGACCGCTCCACGACGACCGACCCCGTCGCCCCGGTCACGGCCACGAGCAGCGCACCCCGGGCGCGCAGCACGATCCCGCCGAGCACGGACTCGAGCACCGCCTCCCCCGCCGCGTTCCCGACCAGCCGGTTGGCGGCCCGGTACGAACCCTGGTCGGCGGCACCCGACCCGGTGACGCCGAGGTGCGCGAGGCCCGGGCGGCCCGCATCCTGGAGCAGGGTGAGCGTGCCGGTCGCCAGCACCTCGACCGCGTGCTCAGCCGGTATCGACGAACCTCACCGCGGTGCCCGGGGCGAGCAGGGCCGGAGCGGGACGACCGGCGTCCCACAGCGTGGCCTCGGTGCGGCCGATCAGGTGCCAGCCTCCGGGCGACTCGCGCGGGTACACCCCGCAGTAGCCGGCAGCCAGCGCGACCGATCCCGCCGGGACGGAGGACCGAGGAGTCGATCGTCGAGGCAGGGTGAGCCGGCCCGCGTCGTCGCCCGTCAGGTACGCGAAGCCGGGCGCGAAGCCGATGAAGGCCGCCGTCCAGCGCGTGCCCGTGTGCAAGGCGATCAGGTCACCGACCGTCAGGCCGAGCGTGCGCGCGACGTCGTCGAGGTCGGGGCCGTCGTACGTGACCCGGATGTCGACGCGGTGCGGCCCGTCGGTCGGGCCCGCAACGGCGGAGCCCTGGGCGGCCCAGCCCGCGGCTGCCGGGCCCGCGGCGGCCGCGGCGTCCGCCGCCTCCAGCAGCCAGCGCCGCACACGGGCGGCGTCGGTGCGTCCGGGGTCGAACGTCACGAGCACCGTGCGCTCGGCGGGCACGGCGTCGATCACCCCGTCGAGCGAGGGCGGCGCCGACGGCTGCGCCCGGAGCCGGGAGTAGAGGGCGAGGGCGGACCGGGCATCCGGAACCTCGGCCAGCAGCGCCGACGCACCGACCGGTCGCAGCTGCAGCCCGAGCGGAGACGCCGAAGCGCGCGGCGCACCCGTCATCGCACCGCGAACGCCGCGACCGTCAGCCCGGAGGCCTCGAGCGCGTCGCGCACCGCGCGGGCGATCCGCACGGCGCCGGGGGTGTCGCCGTGCACGCAGATGGTCTCGGCCGAGAGGGGCAGGTCGGTGCCGTCGATCGCGGTGACGACGCCCTCGGCGGCCAGGCGGAGCATCCGCTCGCCGATCTCGTCGGGGTCGTGCAGCACCGCACCGGGTTCGCCGCGCGGAACCAGCGTGCCGTCGGGCCGGTAGCCCCGGTCGGCGAAGGCCTCGGGCACGAAGCGCAGGCCCTCGGCCTCGGCGAGGCGGCCGATCTCGGAGTCGGGCAGCCCGACGATCGGCAGCGTCGCGTCGACCGCGAGAACCGCCTCGACGACGGCCGCGGCCTGCAGCTCGTCGTGCACGACCCGGTTGTAGAGGGCGCCGTGCGGCTTGAGGTAGGCGACGCGGGTTCCGGATGCGGTGGCCAGCCCCTGCAGAGCCCCCAGCTGGTAGACGACGTCGGCCATCAGGTCGGCCGGCGGCAGATCGAGGTCGCGGCGGCCGAAGCCGCGGAGATCGGGGTACGACACCTGGGCGCCGACGCTCACGCGGTGCGCGGCGGCCTGGCGCACCGTGGCGAGGAGGCCTGACGGGTCGCCGGCGTGGAAGCCGCACGCGACGTTCGCGCTGGTCACGAGCTCGAGCATGCTGCGGTCGTCGCCGAGGGTCCAGGCGCCGTAGGACTCGCCGAGGTCGGCGTTGAGGTCGATGGTGGTCACGGCGCGGGGGTCGCCGTCAGATCTCGGATGCCCGGGCGGCGGCCTCGCGCACCCGGAGCCACGCGGCGTCCGTCTGCTCGAGGGTCTCGTCGAGCGAGCCGCCCGTGTCGATGACGACGTCGGCGAGGGCGCGCCGCTCCTCGTCGCTCGCCTGGGACGCCACGCGCCGCCCGGCCTCGTCGGCGGCCATCCCGCGCAGCTCGATCAGGCGCCGCACCCGCACCTCGGCCGGAGCCTCGACGACGACCACGAAGCGGAACAGCCCGTCGCGGCGGCCACCCGACTCGGCCAGCAGCGGCACGTCGTAGACGACGATCGCGTCGGGATCGGACGCGGCGGTCTCGGCGAGGCGCTCCTTGAGCAGCGCGGCGACCGCCGGGTGGGTGATGCCGTTCAGGTCGAGCCGGGCCGCCTCGTCGGCGAAGACGATGGCGCCGAGCGCGGGGCGGTCGAGCCGGCCGTCGGCGTCGATGACCCCGGGGCCGAAGCGCTCGGCGATCGCGGCGAGGCCCGGGGTTCCCGGTTCGACGGCCTCGCGGGCGAGCCGATCGGCGTCGACGACGACGGCGCCGTGCTCGGCGAAGCGGCGGGCGACGGTGGACTTTCCGGCGGCGATGCCCCCGGTGAGTGCGATCACGAACACGCTGCCATGCTAGCGGGCGGCCCCGCTGATGGCTCGTGAAACGGCGGATGGCCGCCCCTCGAGAGGGACGGCCATCCGGTACTGCAGTACGGCGTGTGACTAGTTGTTCGAGCTGAGCTTCTCGCGCAGAGCGGCGAGGGTCTCGTCGTCGGCGAGGGTGCCCGCGCCGGTCGACTCGCTCGAGAACGAGTTCGAGCCCGAGGGGATGTCGCTGTTGAGCGCCTCGGCGGCCGACGTCGCGACCTGCTTCTTGTGGGCCTCCCAGCGGGCCTGCGCCTCGGCGTAGTCCTGCTCCCACTTCTCGCGCTGGGCCTCGAAGCCCTCTTTCCACTCGTTGGTCTCCGGGTCGAAGCCCTCGGGGTACTTGTAGTTCCCCTGGTCGTCGTACTCGGTGAGCATGCCGTAGAGCGCCGGGTCGAACTCGGTGCCCTCGGGGTCGACGCCCTCGTTCGCCTGCTTCAGCGAGAGGCTGATGCGGCGGCGCTCGAGGTCGATGTCGATGACCTTGACGAAGACCTCGTCGCCGACCGACACGACCTGCTCGGCGAGCTCGACGTGCTTGCCGGAGAGCTCGGAGATGTGCACCAGACCCTCGATGCCCTCGGCGACACGGACGAACGCACCGAACGGCACCAGCTTGGTGACCTTTCCGGGCGCGACCTGGCCGATGGCGTGGGTACGGGCGAACACCTGCCACGGGTCTTCCTGCGTCGCCTTGAGCGACAGGGAGACGCGCTCGCGGTCGAGGTCGACCTCGAGGATCTCGACGGTGACCTCCTGGCCCACCTCGACGACCTCGGAGGCGTGCTCGATGTGCTTCCAGGAGAGCTCGGAGACGTGAACCAGACCGTCGACGCCGCCCAGGTCGACGAACGCACCGAAGTTGACGATCGACGAGACGACGCCCTTGCGGACCTGCCCCTTCTGGAGGTTGTTGAGGAAGGTGGTGCGGCTCTCGGACTGCGTCTGCTCGAGCAGGGCGCGGCGCGACAGCACGACGTTGTTGCGGTTCTTGTCGAGCTCGAGGATCTTGGCCTCGATCTCCTGGCCCAGGTACGGGGTCAGGTCGCGAACGCGGCGGAGCTCGATCAGCGAGGCGGGGAGGAAGCCGCGCAGGCCGATGTCGACGATCAGACCGCCCTTGACGACCTCGATGACCGAACCGGTCACCACGCCGTCGGCGTCCTTGATCTTCTCGACGTCGCCCCATGCACGCTCGTACTGGGCGCGCTTCTTCGACAGGATGAGCCGGCCTTCCTTGTCCTCCTTCTGGAGGACGAGGGCCTCGACCAGGTCACCGACCTGAACGACCTCGGTCGGGTCGACATCGTGCTTGATCGAGAGTTCACGCGAAGGGATGACGCCCTCCGTCTTGTAACCGACGTCGAGGAGGACCTCGTCGCGGTCGATCTTCACGACGGTGCCCTCGATGAGGTCTCCGTCGTTGAAGAATTTCAGAGTCTTTTCGACCGCGGCGAGGAAGTCTTCAGCAGATCCGATGTCATTGATGGCGACCTGCTTGGTTGCCTTTTCGGTCGTTGCGATTGTCATGTAGTGGTTGCTCCGTTGTGGACATGATTCAGGCCGGTCGCGATGGATCTCATTCGAATTCCAGGTTTTCCGCGACTGGCAGGCGGATAGAAGTCACAGAAGTGACGCTCTAGTCTAGCTATGCGGGAACGGGCGCGGCAAGTGCGGATTCGGGCATGTTGTTCTCAACGCCGCGGCCGCGTCGGGCATTCCTTCAGCCGCGTTCGCGCGAGCCGCGTCCGCGCGAGCGGCCTCCGCGCGCGCGGCTCGCGCGTCGCTCGGCGACGATCGCGTCGAGTGCTGCGTCGTGGTCGCGGAAGCGGAAGGCGTAGCCGGCCGCCTCGAGGCGCTCGGGCAGCACCCAGCGGCTCTTCAGCACGAGCTCGGTCTCGGTTCGGATGGCGATCGAGCCGAGCTCGAGCATCCACCGCCAGGTCGGGATGCCGAAGCGCGCGCCGACCGCCCGGCGCACCGAGGCCATGAAGGTGCGGTTGTCGGTCGGGTTCGGCGCCGACACGTTGACGACGCCCTCGATCGCGTCGTTCTCGTCGACGAAGCGCACCACGCCCACGACGTCGTCGAGATGCACCCAGCTGAACCGCTGGCGGCCGCCGCGCGAGCTCGGACGGTAGCGGTGGTACGTGCCGGCGGCGAGCCCGGCGCGGGTCGCGGGCCAGCGCCCGTCGAACTGCGGGCCGCCGAGGCCGACGCGCGCGAGCATCATGATGGGCGCCAGCGCGCTGCCGTCGCCGAGCACGATCGCGGTGCGGAGCGCCACCCGCCGGGTCGCCGGCAGTTCGCCGCGGAAGAACTCGGCCTCCCAGCTCGTCGCGACGTTCACCGAGAAGCCCTCGCCGATCTCGCCCGTCGACTCGGTCATCGGCCGGTCGTCGGCGTGGCGGTAGATGGTCGCGGTCGACGAGTTGATCCACAGGCGGGGCGGATGCGCGGCGGCGGCCACGGCCTCGTGCAGCGCCCGCGTGGTCTCCCGCCGTGAGCGGAAGATCTCGGCCCGGTTCGCCGCGTCGTATCGGCAGTTGACGCTCTTGCCGGCCATGTTGATCAGGAGGTCGGCGCCGTCGACGACGGCGGCGATCGCCGCGGGGTCGTTCCACCGCGCATCCGGCCCACGACGCCCGATGAGCAGCACCTCGGCGCCCTCGTCGCGGAACGACTGCGCCAGCGCGGTGCCGATGAAGCCGGATGCTCCGGCCAGCACGACCCGCCGGGGAGCCGTCATTCGGGGCGACCGGGACGGGTGGACGGGGCGGGCGCGGGCGACTCGGTGCGCTCGGCCGACTCGGTGCCGGTGCGCGCCGGTTCGGGCCGGATCTCGTACGCGAACGTTCCGGTGTACTCGTACACCCGCCCCACGAGGGGCGCCTCGATCACGGCGGTCACGCGCTGCGCGCCCTCCCCTGCGTTCGCGGCGTCGTCGAAGCGCTCGACGACGGTGACTCGCGGGGACAGCGCCGCGGGCAGTCGCACGAAGTGCCGCCCGACGCGCAGCTCGAGCGCGGTCGACGTGAGGTGCAGCTCGCCCCGCACGACCCGGGTCGCGAGCCGCACGCGGAAGCGCCGGTCGACGCCGAGGTGGTCGACCAGACCGTCGGCACCCGGGTTCTCGGCGGTGATCGCGTCGACCATGGCCTGCGCTCCGCTGAGGAAGTGGAAACGGCGCACCGCGACGACTCCGGTGCGGCCGTCGCGGTCGACGAGCGGGGCGTTGATGATGCTGAAGGGCACGTTGTGCTCCCACGCGGGGAACAGGATGCCCTGAGGGGCCAGCATCCGGAGCAGGGGCCAGAGCCAGCGCCTCGGGGTGCCGATCTGCTCGAACACCCCGCTGCCGTAGCCGCGGAAGCCGGGCCGGATGCCGCCGACGTAGCGCCTCACGACCGGATGCAGGTCGTCCAGGGCCGAGCCGGAGGTCAGCTCGTAGGGGGAACGCGCGCGGGCGACCACGATCAGCCGAGGAGCGCGGTGCGCAGGGTGTCTAGGCCGACGCCGCCCAGGTCGAGGGCGCGGCGATGGAACTCCTTCGAGGAGAAGGCCTCCTTCTCGCGGGCGCGGAGGGTGTCGCGCACCTCCTCCCAGATGCGCTGGCCCACCTTGTAGGAGGGGGCCTGGCCGGGCCAGCCGAGGTAGCGGTTCACCTCGAAGCGGATGAACGCGTCGTCCATGTTCACGTTCTGGCGCATGAACTCCAGGGCGTACCCGGCGTCCCAGACGCCCTGCCCGTCCAGGCGCGGCTTCTGCAGGTGCACGCCGATGTCGAGCACCACGCGGGCCGCCCGCATGCGCTGGCCGTCGAGCATGCCGAGGCGGTCGGCCGGGTCGTCGAGGTAGCCGAGCTCCTCCATCAGGCGCTCGGCGTAGAGCGCCCAGCCCTCGGCGTGGCCGCTCGTGCCGGCGAGCTGGCGCCGCCAGGTGTTGAGCTTCGCGCGGTTGACCACGGCCTGGCCGATCTGCAGGTGGTGGCCGGGAACGCCCTCGTGGTAGACGGTGGTGAGCTCGCGCCAGGTGTCGAACTCGGTGACGCCCTCGGGCACCGACCACCACATGCGGCCGGGGCGGGAGAAGTCGTCTGTGGGGCCGGTGTAGTAGATGCCGCCCTCGTGGGTGGGGGCGATCATGCACTCGATCGCCCGCACCTCCTCGGGGATGTCGAAGTGGGTCGCGCCGAGCTCGGCCACCGCGCGGTCGCTGGTCTCCTGCATCCAGACCCGCAGCGCCTCGGTGCCGTGGAGCTTTCGGGCCGGGTCTTCGTCGAGGAAGGCGATGGCCTCGAGGACGGACGCCCCGGGCTTGATCTCCTCGGCGATCGCCTCCTGCTCGCGCACCATGCGCCCGAGCTCCTCGATGCCCCACTCGTAGGTCTCGTCGAGGTCGATCGTGGCACCCAGGAAACGCCGGGACTGGAGGGCGTAGAGCTCGCGGCCCACCGCATCCTGCTCACCGGCGACCGGGGCCAGCTCGTTCTCGAGGAACTGGGCGAGCTTCGTGTAGGCCTCGGACGCGGTCTCGGCGGCACGGCCGAGGTCGCGGTGCAGCGCCTCGCCGACGCGGGCGGTGGCCTCGGCGCTCGTGGCGAAGGTGGTGAAGAAGCTGTCGGGGCCGGAGTTGGTGCGGGCCTGGGCGAGCACCTCGAGCACCTGCCGGCGCGCGGGCACGACACCCTGCCGCATGCCCTCGCGCAGGGTGACGATGTAGCCGTTCACGGCCTCCTCGACGGCCGAGAGGCGCTTCGAGACGACGGCCCAGTCGTCTTCGGTCTCGGTGGGCATGAGGTCGAAGACCTCGCGGATGTGCTGGCTGGGCGAGTCGATCACGTTCAGGTCGCGCAGCTGCAGGCCGGCCTCGCTGCTCGCGAGGCTGAGCCGGAGCTCGTTCGAGAGGTCGGTCTTGGTGACCTCGTCGACGTCGTCGAGTGGCACGGCGCCCTCGAGCTCGGCGAGCACCGACCTCACGGCGGAGACGTAGCGCTCGTGGCCGGCGGGCGAGAGATCGCCGAACCGGTCGTTGACCTCGGTGCGGCCGATGTAGGTGCCGAGCACGGGCTCGAGCTCGACCACGGTGTCGACCCAGCGCTCGGCGATGCGGTCGATGTCGGTTGCAGGACGTACAGTGCTCATGATTCGACCCTAGGGCACCCCACCGACACCGGTCGTTGAGGGTTCTTCACAGGCCTCAGGATGCTCTGCACGACCGTCCCGCCCGATTGACTTCTTCGAACATATGTTCGAATATGGGGCCATGACCGATGCCGCACTCGACGTCTCCTCCCCCGCTCCGGCGGGCGAGGAGATCCGGGCGCTGCAGTCGCGCATCAGCCAGATGCAGGCCACCAAGCTCGACACGCGGGCGGTGCGCACCCATCCGGCGATCGCGCCCCTGCTGCCCGGCGGCTCGCTGCGCGCCGGGGCCGCCTACTCGGTCGAGAGCTCGACCGCGCTCGTGATGGCGCTGATGGCGGGGCCCTCGGCCGACGGCATCTGGTGCGGGGTCGTCGGGCTGCCCGACTTCGGGGTCGAGGCGGCCTCCCGGTTCGGGGTCGACCTGGAGCGGCTGGCGCTGGTGCCGCATCCGGGAGACGAGTGGCTCACCGTCACCGCGGCGATGGCCGACGTGGTGGGAGTCGTCGTGACCCGGGTGCCGGGGCGGGTGCCCGACGCCGCGATGGCCCGGCTGCAGGCGCGCATCCGGCAGCGTGAGGCGACGCTGATCGTGCTCGGCGACTGGCCGCAGAGCGAGGCGACGCTGCGCATCACCGAGAGCACGTGGACGGGCATCGGCTCGGGGCACGGCTACCTGGCGGGGCGGCAGGCGATGGTGTCGGTCACGGCGCGCACGGGCAACGGGCGGCCGCGGCGGGGGCGGCTGTGGCTGCCCGACGGCGACGAGCTGTTCCGGCCGGTGATGGAGCTGCCGGGGCTGGCGGCTGTGCCGCCGGTCGACGGTCGTCGTGAGACACCTGCCTCCCTGAGACTGCTTCACGAGGTGAACGGATGAGCGCGGGGGCGGCCGCCGGGGCCGTGCGCACGATGGTGCTGTGGTGCCCCGACTGGCCGGTGGCGGCCGCGGC
This sequence comes from Herbiconiux sp. VKM Ac-1786, assembly GCF_015350805.1. Classification (GTDB taxonomy): domain Bacteria; phylum Actinomycetota; class Actinomycetes; order Actinomycetales; family Microbacteriaceae; genus Herbiconiux. The sequence goes on from NZ_JADKSG010000002.1 coordinate 594,642, forward strand.
CGAGGCCGAGGGGCTGACGCTCGACGACCCGATCGCGGTGATCGAGAATGGGCTGGTCTACGCCTGCTCCGAGGGGGCGCGCTCCGACGGGGTGCGCCGTGGGCTGCGACTGCGGGAGGCGCAGGCGCGGAGCCCTCGGCTGCGGGACTTCCCCTACGACCCGGTGCGGGTGAACCGCGCCTTCGAGCCGCTGATCGGTGCCCTCGAGGAGATGAGCCCGAACGTGCAGGTCATGCGCGCGGGCAGCTGCGCCCTCCGTGCCCGCGGCCCGAAGCGGTTCTACGGCAGCGAGCACGCGGCGGCCCTCGCCTTCCTCGAGCGCTTCGCCGAGCTCGGCGTCACGGAGGCCAGGGTCGGTGTGGCCGACGGGCTGTTCGCGGCCGAGCAGGCGGCGCGGCTGCCGGGGGTCGACCTCATCCGCATCGTGCCGGAGGGGGCCTCGCCCGAGTTCCTCGCCCGGCTGCCGCTGCAGCTGCTGGCAGAGGACGAGCTCTGCGCCCTGCTCTGGCGCCTCGGCATCCGCACCCTGGGCGACTTCGCGCGGCTGCCGGCCGAAGACGTGCGGTCCCGTTTCGGCGAGCCGGGGGCGCGGGCGCACGAGCGGGCGAGCGGCACCGACCCGCGGCGGGTGATCCCCCGCGTCCCGCCCGAGGTGCGGGAGAGCGTCAACGCCTTCGAGCCGCCGCTGGAGCGCATCGACCAGATCACCTTCAGCATCCGGGCCGAGGCCGACCGCTTCGTCGGCGAGCTCGCGGCGGCCCGCCTGGTCTGCACCGAGCTGCGCGTCGAGATCGCGACCGAGCGTGGCGAGGTGCGGGAGCGCACCTGGCTGCATCCGCGCTGGTTCGGCGCGAGCGACGTGGTCGACCGGGTGCGCTGGCAGCTGCAGGGCGGCAGCACCATCGAGAGCACGCTCTCGGCCCCGGTCGTGCGGGTGCGGCTCACCGCCGAGACGGTCGACGACAGCGCCCGCCACGAGACCGGGCTCTGGGGCACGGGCTCCGAGGAGCGCATCCACCACGGCCTCTCCCGCGTGCAGAGCATCGTGGGCCACGAGGGCGTGCTCACGGCCTCCATCGGCGGAGGCCGCTCCCCGCGCGAGCGGCAGCTCCTCGTCCCGTGGGGCGACCGCCCCGCGACTCCCGCCGCCCCCGGACGCACCGCGCCCACCATGCCCCGCACCGCGCCCGCCGCGGCCCTCTCCACGCCCGCCGCGCCCACCCTGCCCGGCACCGCGACCGCTGCGTCCCGCACCGCGCCCTCCGGCTCGCGGATAGCGCTGGCGGGCACCGAAGCCATGATCGAACCCGCGGTGACGCGCGCCGCTGTCCGGCCGACGTCGGCCGGCGGGCGACGGCGCGGGCCGAAGAGCTCCGCCGGGGCCGAGGTGGCGCCCTGGCCGGGCAGCCTCCCGCCCCCGCTGCCGACCACGGTGTTCGAGCAGCGTCGCCAGGTGCTGCTCATGACGGGCCGGAACGAGCTGGTCGACGTCGACGAGTCCGGTGAGCTCGTCGGGGTTCCCGCCCGCTTCTCCCCCGACGTCTCCAGCCGGTCGCTCCGCCCGGTGCAGGCCTGGGCCGGCCCCTGGCCGGTCTCCGAGCGCTGGTGGGACAGCCGCAAGGCCCGCCGCGTCGACCGCCTCCAGCTCGTCGACGCCGACGGCGTCGCCTGGCTCCTCGCCCTCGACCGCCACCTCTGGTGGGCGGAGGCCCGCTATGACTGACCACCGACCCGCCCACCACCGACCCGCCGGCCGCACACGAACGAAGGGGTGCTGATGGGCTTCAACAATCCCGCGATCCCGTGGTCGGAGCTCGAGCGCACCCTGTCCGACCGCACGAGGCCCGGCCCGCCGCCCGGTGACGGGGTGACCGAGTCCGCCAAGCGGGCGCCCTACGATCCCGAGGCCGCCGAGAGCGCCGAGCCGACAGAGCCCGCCGAGCCGTCGGTGCCCTACGCCGAACTGCACGTGCACTCCAACTTCAGCTTCCTCGACGGCGCCTCCTCCCCCGAGACCCTCATCGAGGAGGCAGCCCGCCTGCGCCTGAACGCCCTCGCCCTCACCGATCATGACGGCTTCTACGGCATCGTCCGCTTCGCCGAGGCCGCCGAGAAGCACGACGTCGCCACGGTCTTCGGGGCTGAGCTCTCGCTCGACCTCAGCAAGCCGCAGAACGGCGTCGCCGACCCCGAGGGCTCCCACCTGCTCGTGCTCGCCCGCAGGAAGGAGGGCTACCACCGCCTCGCCGGCGCCATCACCTCCGCCCAGCTCGCCCCGCAGGCCGAGAAGGGCCGCCCGCTCTACGACCTCGACGAGCTCGCCGCCCAGGCGCACGGCGACTGGCTGGTGCTCACCGGCTGCCGCAAGGGCCCCGTGCGCCAGGCGCTCGAGTTCGAGGGGGTCGACGGCGCCGCCCGCGAGGTCGACCGGCTCGTCGCCCTGTTCGGCCGGGAGAACGTGCTGGTCGAGCTCACCGACCGGGGCGATCCGCTCGACAGCACCCGCAACGACGCCCTGGCCGGCATCGCCGAGCAGCAGGGTCTCGGCACGGTCGCCACCGGCAACGTGCACTACGCCACCACGAAGCAGCACCGGCTCTCCCAGGCCCTGGCCGCGGTGCGCGCCCGCCGCAGCCTCGACGAGCTCGACGGCTGGCTGCCCGCCGCGCCCACCGCCCACCTCCGCTCCGGCGCCGAGATGACCCGGCGCTTCGCCCGCTACCCGGGCGCCGTCGAGCGCACCGTCGAGGTGGCGGCCGACCTGTCCTTCCAGCTCCGCATGGCGAAGCCGCGGCTCCCCCGGCAGAAGGTGCCCGAGGGCCACACCCCCATGTCGTGGCTGCGCAAGCTCGTGCTCGACGCCATCCCGCGCAAGTACCCGCGCGCCAGTGCCGACGACCTGGCGCGCATCGATCGCGAGCTCGACGTGATCGAGCTGAAGGACTTCCCGGGCTACTTCCTCATCGTCTACGACATCGTGCGCGAGGCCCGCAGCCGTGGCATCCTCTGTCAGGGCCGCGGCTCGGCGGCGAACTCAGCGGTCTGCTACCTGCTCGACATCACCGCGGTCGACGCGATCGCCCGCGAGCTGCCCTTCGAGCGCTTCCTGTCGAGCATGCGCGACGAGGAGCCCGACATCGACGTCGACTTCGACTCCGAGCGCCGCGAGGAGGTCATCCAGTACGTCTACGAGAAGTACGGTCGCCGCAACGCCGCCCAGGTGGCGAACGTCATCCAGTACCGCCCCAAGTTCGCGGTGCGCGACATGGCGAAGGCGCTCGGCCACAGCCCGGGCCAGCAGGACGCCTGGTCGAAGCAGATCGAGCGCTGGGGCCCGGCCGTCGAGAGCGACGACCACGACATCCCCGACGAGGTGATCGCCCTCGCCACCGAGGTGCTGAAGTTCCCGCGGCACCTCGGCATCCACTCCGGCGGCATGGTGCTCACCGACCGCCCGGTGGGCGAGGTGTGCCCGATCGAGAACGGGCGCATGGCCGACCGCACGGTGCTCCAGTGGGACAAGGACGACTGCGCCTGGATGGGCCTCGTCAAGTTCGACCTGCTCGGGCTCGGCATGCTCTCGGCGCTGCAGTACTGCTTCGACCTCGTGCACGAGTCGACCGGCCGGCGGTGGACCCTCGACACCCTCCCCAAGGAGGAGGAAGCGGTCTACGACATGCTCTGCCGGGCCGACTCCATCGGCGTCTTCCAGGTGGAGAGCCGGGCGCAGATGGGCACGCTCCCCCGCCTGCAGCCCCGCGCCTTCTACGACCTCGTGGTGGAGATCGCGCTGATCCGTCCCGGTCCGATCCAGGGCGGGGCCGTGCATCCGTACATCAGGCGCAAGCTCGGGCAGGAGCCGGTGACCTACCTGCACCCCAAGCTCAAACCGGTGCTCGAGCGCACGCTCGGGGTGCCGCTGTTCCAGGAGCAGCTGATGCAGATGGCCATGGCCGTCGGCGACTGCTCCGCGGAGGACGCCGACCTGCTCCGGCGGGCGATGGGCTCCAAGCGCGGCCTCGAGAAGATCTCGAGCCTGCGCGAGAAGCTCTACGAGGGCATGGCGAACAACGGCATCAACGCGGCCGACTCCGACGTCATCTACACGAAGATCGAGGCGTTCGCGAACTTCGGCTTCGCCGAGAGCCACTCCACGAGCTTCGCCCTGCTGGTCTACGCGAGCTCGTGGATCAAGCTGCACTACCCCGCCGCCTTCCTCGCCGGGCTGCTGCGCGCGCAGCCGATGGGCTTCTACTCGCCTCAGACCCTCACGGCGGATGCTCGGCGGCACGGCGTCGAGGTGCGACGCCCCGACATCCAGCGCTCGGGCGTGCAGGCCGGTCTCGAACCGCTGCTGCTGTCCGCCCAGCGCGATGCCGCCCAGCGCGATGCCGCCGACAGTAAGGCCCCCGATGGCGATGCCGGGCCGGTGGCCGTCGTGGCCGAGACCGGGCTGGACGCCTGCCTGCACGAGCCGCCGCCGGTGCCGAAGGTCTTCGACCGCTCGAAGCCCGACCGTACGGCCGAGCACCGCCGCGACGGCAACGTCGCCGTGCGGCTGGGCCTCGACGAGGTGACCTCGATCGGCACCACGCTCGCCGAGCGGATCGTCGCCGAGCGCGACGAGAACGGGCTCTACCTGAGCATGGCCGATCTGGCGCGGCGGGTGGGGCTCACCACTCCGCAGCTCGAGGCGCTCGCCACCGCCGGCGCGTTCGAGAGCGTCGGGCTGACCAAGCGGGAGGCGCTGTGGGAGGCGGGCAACGCGGCGCAGGAGAAGGCGGAGTACCTGCCGGGCACCTTCGTGTCGGTGCAGCCGCCGCTGCTGCCGATGCTCTCGGCCGAGGAGCAGGTGGTCTACGACCTGTGGGCGACGGGCATCTCGCCCGACGACCATCCGCTGGCGCACGCGCGGGCCGAGCTGCGGAGGCGCGGCGCGCTCTCGGTGGGTGACCTCGCGACGGCCGAGAACGGGCGGCGGATCGAGGTGGGCGGGGTGGTGACGCACCGGCAGCGTCCGGCGACGGCGAGCGGCATCACGTTCATGAACATCGAGGACGAGACGGGCATCCTGAACGTGATCTGCGGCGTCGGCATCTGGAAGCGCTACCGCCGCATCGCCCGGGACTCGCCGGCGCTAGTGGTGCGCGGCATCCTCGAGCGCACTGACGAGGGCATCACGAACCTCGTGGCCGACCAGCTCGAGCCCCTCACCCTCGCCGCCAAGACCTCCTCCCGCGACTTCCGCTGACCCCGCCCGCCCGCTCCACCTCACGCATGTCGCGAGTGGTCACTTTCGGCCGCAGAACCCCGTGTTTCGCGCCAAAAGTGACCACTCGCGAAGAACGGAGATGGGAGGACGCGCGAGGTGGAAGCGGGAGGGCGCGCGAGGGGGCAGTGGGAGGACGCGCGAGGGAGAAGCGGGAGGGCGCGCAGCGGGGCGGCGCCTGCACCCGAGCGGCGGGCACGCTGCGGCGCGGTCGCCCGCGAACGAAGGCTCGCGGCGCGGAGGCGCGCGGAGGGTGAGGCGCGTGGAGGGATGGGGCATGCGACGGCGGCCGCGGCGGACTTCGTCAAGACTGTCCGCATCCCCGACCGCAGGCGGGCCGCATCGAGCGAGGATTGCGGAAGTCCGCGCCGGACAGGGCGCGGTCGGCGCAGACGGCGCGCGGCGGTCGGCACGGCTGAGGCGCGACGGCACGGGGTGGCGACGGGGCGGGGTGCCGTGAAGCGCGTGGCCACGCCGACGCGCCGACGCGGGGCGCGGGGGCGCCGCGCCGCAGGGCGCCGCGCGGCGGGGCGGGCTAGTGGGCCGCCTCGTTCCAGTTCTCGCCGCGGCCGATCTGCACCTCGAGGGGGACCGAGAGGGCGGCCGCCGAGGACATGCGGGCCGTCACGAGCGCCGAGAGCGCATCCCACTCGCCGGGCGCCACGTCGAAGACGAGTTCGTCGTGCACCTGGAGGAGCAGCTTCGAGGCGAGGCCCTGGGCGGTGAGGTCGGCCGCGATGTCGATCATCGCGATCTTGATGATGTCGGCGGCGGTGCCCTGGATGGGCGCGTTCAGGGCGGCGCGCTCGTCGTTGTCGCGGAGCACGCGGTTGGCGCTGTTCAGGTTCGCGAAGGGGCGGCGGCGGCCGAAGATCGTCTCGGTGTAGCCGTCGACCTTCGCCTGCACGACGACGTTGCGGAGGTAGTCGCGCACCCCGCCGAAGCGCTCGAAGTAGTCGCCCATCAGCTGCTTCGCCTCGGCGGTCTCGATGCGCAGCTGCTTCGACAGGCCGAAGGCCGACAGGCCGTAGGCGAGGCCGTACGACATGGCCTTCACCTTCGTGCGCATGTTCGGCGTGACGTCGGCCGGGTCGACCGAGAAGATGCGCGAGCCGACGAAGCGGTGCAGGTCTTCGCCCGAGTGGAACGCGTCGATCAGGCCCTGGTCGCCGGACAGGTGCGCCATGATGCGCATCTCGATCTGCGAGTAGTCGGCGGTGAGCAGGCACTCGTAACCCTCCCCGACGCGGAAGGCATGGCGGATGCGCCGGCCCTCCTCGGTGCGCACGGGGATGTTCTGCAGGTTCGGGTCGGTCGAGGAGATGCGCCCGGTCGACGACCCGGTCTGCACGTAGGTGGTGTGCACCCGGCCGTCGGGCGCGATGGCCTTGTCGACGCCCTCGATGATCTGGCGGAGCTTCGTGGCGTCGCGGTGCGCGAGCAGGAGCCCCAGGAACGGATGCGGGTTGGAGGCCTGGAGATCGGCGAGTGCCCCCGCATCCGTCGAGTAGCCCGTCTTGGTGGCACGCGTCTTCGGCATGTCGAGCTGGTCGAAGAGCACCTCCTGGATCTGCTTCGGCGAGCCGAGGTTCACCTCGCGCCCGATGATTCCGAAGGCCTCCGTGGCGATGGCGGAGGCGGAGGCCCCCAGCTCGTCGGAGAGCGAGACGAGCTCGGGGTGGCTCACCGTGACGCCCGTGAGCTCCATCTCGGCGAGCACCATCAGCGTCGGCAGCTCGATCTCGGTGAGCACGCGCAGGGTGCGCTCGTCGAGCTGGGCGGTGAGGGCGCGGGCGACCCGCAGCGCGTACCAGGCCTCGCCGGCCGGGCCGACGACCGTGTCGTCCTCGGGCACCAGCTGGTTCGGGTCGGACTTCGGCAGGATCTCGAGGAGGTGCCGATCGACGAGCTTCTCGAGCGAGCGGTCGGCGCTCGAGTCGGGCTTCAGCAGCCAGGCCGCGATCACCGGGTCGAACGCGAGCCCGGAGACGGCGAGCCCCGCGGTGCGGAGCGCCTTGATCTGCCGTTTGGCGTCGAAGAAGGTCTTCGGGGCGTCGCTCGCGAGCCAGGCCTCGAAGGGCGCGTAGTCGCGGCTGCCCTGCGTCCACGGCAGGAAGATCGTCTCGTGCAGCGTGGCGAGGCCGACGGCCACCGGGTAGCCGTCGATGGTCTCGACCTGCACCGAGATCGCCTTGGTGATGTCGGCCGCGGCCTCGGCGGCCGTGGCGGTGTGGCGGGCCAGCCAGCCGGCGAGCTCCTCGTCGAGCAGCGTGACGGGCACGGGGGCGTTCTCGGCCTTCGCCGCGGCCTCGGCGGCGGCCGCCTGGCCGACCTCCGAGTCGCCCGTGATGCCCTCGAGCTTCAGCACCCGGTCGAGCAGCGTGCGGAACTCCAGGCGCGCGAACACGTCGCGCACCTGCTGCTCGTCGGCGGGCGCGCGCAGCAGGTCGGCGGGACCCACCGGCAGCTCGACGTCGGTGAGCAGCCGGTTCAGCTTGCGGTTGCGCACGACGTTGTCGACGTGCTCGCGCAGGTTGTTGCCGACGACGCCCGGGATCTCGTCGCGGTGCTCGAGGATGGCGTCGAGGGTGCCGAACTGGTTCAGCCACTTCACCGCGGTCTTCTCGCCCACCTTGGGCACACCCGGCAGGTTGTCGCTCGTCTCGCCGACGAGGGCCGCGATGTCGGGGTACTGCTCGGGGCGGATGCCGTAGCGCTCCTGCACCTTCGCCTCGTCGTAGCGGGTGAGGTCGGACACGCCCTGGCGGGAGGGGTAGAGCAGCGTCACCTTGTCGTTGACGAGCTGGATCGCATCCCGGTCACCGGAGACGACGTAGACCTTGAAGCCCTCCTCGACGCCCTGGCGCGCGAGGGTCGCGAGGATGTCGTCGGCCTCGAAGTCCTCTTTCTCGATGGTGGTGATGCCGAGCGCGTGCAGGCACTCCTGCAGCAGCGGCACCTGCCCGATGAACTCCGACGGCGTCTCGCCGCGCGTGCCCTTGTAGTCGGGGTACTCGCGGGTGCGGAAGGAGTGCCGGGAGATGTCGAAGGCCACCGCGAGGTGCGTGGGCTTCTCGGCCTTGAGGAGGTTGATGAGCATCGCGAGGAAGCCGTGGATGGCGTTCGTGTGCTGCCCGTCGCGGGTCTGGAAACTGTCGACCGGAAGGGCGTAGAACGCCCGGAACGCGAGCGAATGACCGTCGATGACGAGGAGGGTAGGCTGTTCTTTGTCCGGCACACGGCCAGCCTACACAGGGCCTCCGACAGTCATTCGAGACAGGATTCCACACCGATGACGCAGCCAGAATCCCGCCCCGACGGCGCGCCCGCGACGAGTGCCGAGGCTCTCCCGATCGACGTCATGTCGGTCTTCGGCTACCGCGGTATCGGCACCCTGGCCGAGAAGATGGGCATCGAGTTCCTCGAGCTGAGCGCCGAGCGCTCGGTGGCGCGGATGCCCGTCGAGGGCAACACGCAACCCCTCGGTCTCGTGCACGGCGGGGCGTACGTCGTCTTGGCCGAGAGCCTCGGATCGACCGCCGCGAACCTGCACGCGGGCCCCACCAAGGTCGCGATGGGCATCGAGATCAACGCCAGCCACTCCGGCTCGGCGACGAGCGGCTGGGTGATCGGCACCTGCACGGCCATCCACCTCGGCAAGAGCCTCGCGACGCATCAGATCGAGATCGACGACGAGAAGGGCCGCCGGCTCTCGACGGTCCGCATCACGAACATCATCAAGGACCGACGGCCCCAGCAGGTCTTCGAGCCGAAGTAGCCCGAACGGCGCAGCAGCCGCGGCAACCGAGCTACGAGCCGGAAAAGCCCCGGCTACTTCTTCGGCGACAGCTGCTCGATGATCGCCTGCGCCACGTCGTGCATCGTCAGCCGGCGGTCCATCGACGCCTTCTGGATCCACCGGAACGCCTCGGGCTCGGTGAGCCCCATCTTCTCGTTCAGCAGGCCCTTGGCCCGGTCGACGAGCTTGCGGGTCTCGAAGCGCTCGACGAGGTCGGCCACCTCGGACTCGAGGGTGATGATCTGGGCGTAGCGCGAGAGGGCGATCTCGATCGCGGGCAGCAGGTCGTTCGGGGTGAAGGGCTTCACGACGTAGGCGAGCGCGCCGGCCTCGGTGGCGCGCTCGACGAGCTCCTTCTGGCTGAAGGCGGTGAGCAGCACGACGGGCGCGATGTGGTCTTTCGACAGGCGCTCGGCCGCGGAGATGCCGTCGAGCTGGGGCATCTTGACATCCATGATCACCAGGTCGGGACGCAGCTCGGTGGCCAGGGCCACCGCGGTCTCGCCGTCTCCGGCCTCGCCCACGACATCGAACCCGTTGTCGCGCAGGATCTCGACGATGTCGAGGCGGATCAGGGACTCGTCTTCGGCCACCACTACACGGCGGGGCACTGCTGTCGTCGGTTCTTGGTCAGTCACGTTTCAACCCTACGGTATTCTTGAGCTCGCTCGTAGCAGGCCGGTGTGGCGGAATGGCAGACGCTGCGCACTCAAAATGCGCTGTCCGAAAGGGCGTGTGGGTTCGAGTCCCACCACCGGTACGGCGCTCGAGGGCCGGGTTCCGGATGCGCGTTCTGTCGCATCGGGAGTCGACAGACGTCCGTACCGCCCACCCCCGCGCCTCCCTACCGTTCACTCAACCGGTGACGAAGGGAACGCGATGACCACGAGACCGACCGCTCGCCTGCACGCGGCGCTCGTGATGCTGTCGTTCGCGGCCGGAGCCGCCGACGCCTTCGCGTTCCTGGCGCTCAGCGGCACCTTCACGGCCAACATGACGGGCAACCTGGTGCTGGTGGCGATGTTCACGCGTCCGGGCTACGCGCAGACGGCGCTCTGCGCGGTCGTGGCCGTCGCCGCGTTCGCGATCGTGCTGTACCTCGGGTTCCGGCACAGCCGGCAGCCGGCGGCCGCGCCCGACCACCGGCGGCTCGTGCTGCGCCTGCTCGCACCGTCCTCGGCGGCGCAGGGCGTGGTGGTGGTGGTCTGGCTGGCGGCCGGGGCGTCCCCGCCGCTCGCGGTGCAGTGCGTGGTCATCGCACTCTCGGCCGGGGCGCTGGCCCTGCAGACCGTGGCCGCCAAGCGCCTGAGCGACACCGACGGCATCACGACCACCTACGTCACCGGCTCGCTCACCACCACGATGCAGGACCTCGCCGAGCGCCGCGACGCCGGTCAGCTCCTCCGGCTGCTCTCGATCGCCGCGCTCCCCCTCGGCGCCGTCGCCGCCACCGCCGTCATGCACGTGGCCGCCGGCGCCGGCCCGCTCGTGGCGTTCGTGGTCGCGTCGGCTGCCGCGATCGTCGCCCTCTCGGCGACGCGCACCCGCACCTGACGCAGAGGAGTGACCATGCACGCGCTGCCGGACCGGTCGATCAGCCGCACCATCACCGCGCTGGAGCTCGAGCTCCTCGCCCGCGACGCCCTGCAACTGGTGCACTCCGCGGACACCGCACGGTTCGAGGCCCTGTTCACAGCGGATGCGCGGCTGCGCTGCAGCTCGGGAGCGGCCTTCGACGGCCGCTCGACGGTGGCGCGGGAACTCCGCCGCCGGTCGCTGTTCCGGCGCCGGCTCGTGACCCTCGAGGGAGTCGTCGTGCTCGAGCCCTTCGTCCTCCTGCACAGCGGCCCGCACCACACCGATCGCGGCACCCCGTTCGCCGTGCTCGAGGTCTGCGACGGCGCGATCGCCTCGTGGATCGAGGACTGCGCCTGAGGCGATCCGACCCGACGCTTTCGACAACTGCCGGAACAGGTTGAGTCAGCCGTCCCTCCACTCCTGCCCCACAACGGTGGTGCCATGGGCGGGACCCACACCCACCGCAGAGAGGGACACCAGAGATGGCAGACGACAAGGCCCCGGCGCCGCACCACGAGACCCCCACCCTGGGAAACCCCGACCTGCCGCAGGAGGGCGAGTCCAACACCGTCGGCGACCCGGGCAGCGTGGCCATGACCGGCCCGCAGAACACCGCGATCGAGAGCCAGTTCCCCAACCAGATGGATGCCCCGGGCACCGACATCAGCACGCAGGCGTTCTTCTGGAGCAGCTTCAACATCTCGCCCCGACGGGTGCAGAGCGGCGGCTGGGCCCGGGAGATCACCCAGCAGGACTTCGCGATCTCCGAGGAGATCTCCGGGGTGAACATGCACCTCGAGGCCGGCGGCATCCGCGAGCTGCACTGGCACCAGACGGCGGAGTGGGCCATCATGACCCGCGGCCGGTGCCGGGTCACGACGCTCAGCCGCGAGGGGCTCCCGAGCGTCGAGGACGTCGAGGAGGGCGACCTCTGGTACTTCCCGGCCGGTCTGCCGCACTCCCTCCAGGGGCTCGGACCCGACGGGGCCGAGTTCGTGCTGGCGTTCGACGACGGAGAGCAGTCCGAGAGCAACACGCTGCTGCTGACGGACTGGTTCGCCCACACTCCCCCGGAGGTGCTCGCCAAGAACTTCGGCGTCGCCCAGGAGGTCTTCAAGGACATCCCGCTGCACAACCTCTGGATCTTCCCGGGCGACGTGCCCGGTGAGCTCGAGAAGGACCAGGCGGCGGCCGGTGTCACCTGGGGTGCGAACGAGCCCGTGATCTACCGGCTGTCGCGCTCGGAGCCCGCGCACAGCAACAGCGGCGGCAGCATCCGGATCGCGGACAGCACGAACTTCCCCTCCTCGACCACGGTCGCCGCCGCGCTCGTCACCCTCGAACCCGGGGCGATGCGCGAGCTGCACTGGCACCCGAACGCCGACGAGTGGCAGTACTACCTGCGCGGCCAGGGGCGGATGACCGTCTTCAACACCGGTCCGCACGCGAACACCACCGACTTCAAGGCCGGCGACGTCGGCGTGGTGCGCCGCAACTACGGCCACTACGTCGAGAACACCGGCGACGACGTGCTGGTGTTCCTCGAGACGTTCAAGAGCGACCGCTACGAGGAGGTGTCGCTCGCGAACTGGCTGAGCCACTTGCCCCCGGCCCTGGTGGCCGCGCACCTGAACATCCCCGAGGACGTGATCGCCACGTTCCCCCGCGGCACCCAGGGCATCACCCCGAAGCGCTGACCGGCCGGGCGAGAGGAGGAGGGACCATGCGACGCGAGCTTCTCGTCGAGGCGGACACCATCGTCGGTGCCCTGTCGCCCGGCCGTCGCGAGGCGGTGCGGGAGCTGGTGATCGACGCGACCCGCCGGGGCGTGCTGGACGACCGGGCGCGGGCGTTCCTCGACCGCGCCTCGGGCGGCACGCTGCTCGGAGACGTGCTGGCCCAGGCGCTGGCCGAGACGGCCGCGCCGCCGGCCGTCACGCGATCGGCGGCGACTTCCGCCTAGCCCGCCGGGATCGGCGTCGGCGTCGCGGTCGGCGTCGGCGTCGTCTTGGCGGCGACGGCGTCGGCCTCCGAGAAGATCGCGACCGGCACGTACTGGTGCACGACCTGCGTCATATAGGTGTTCGCGAGCGGCGCGGTCTCGTACGACACCTGGAACGCGAAGTCGAGCATCAGGCCGAGGGTGTCGTCGGCGACGACCCCGATCTGCTGCGACTCGAGCTGGAACCCGCCCTTGGGCGAGGTGATCAGCAGGCCGAGGCCCTGCTCCGAGCGCAGCGCCTCGGGGTCGAGGGTGATCTTCAGCGGGTCGTTGTTGAGGTTGTACGCGGTCTCGACGGCGCCGGAGACGCTGGTGGTCTTCGCGGTCACCGTGATGTTCGACATGTAGACGCGGCGCTTCTGGTCGAAGGGCGCTTCGGCGGGCACCTTGTTGTCGTAGACGCCGATCACGAACGAGAACCGCTTGTCGGCCATCGGCGTCCAGTCGTGGGTCTTCTGCTCGGTCCAGACGTCGAGCTTCAGCTGCAGCTGGTCGGCGATGTCGGTAGTGGGGTGCACCGAGCCCATGTCGGTGAAGACCGAGGCGAACTGCAGGGCGCCGTCGGTGGTGTTCGCTCCCAGGTCGGCGGTGGTCGAGTCGGCGGTGGTGCCGGCCGAGACCCCGGCGCCCGCGGCTCCGGCGGCTCCGGGGGCGGTGGGCTGCACGCCGAAGAACGGCATGATCGTCGAGCAGCCCGAGAGGGCGACGACGGTCGCGAGGGCGGCGGCGATGCCGGCGGAGCGGAGGAGGAGGGTCTGACGAGGCATGAGTGTTCTTTCGGTCGCGAGGTCGCACGGTCGACGGATGCCCGGCCGACCCCGTTCCGGAGAGCGGGGGTGCAGGATGCGGGGGCTGCCACGGGTGCAAGGGTGCAGCCCCCGCACGGGTGCTGCAGGGCATCCGAAATCTATCGCCCCGGATGCGCCCGGAAACAGCGATCGGCCAGGAACCGATCGAAGACTGATCGAATCCTGGCCGAATCCTGAGGTAGGGCCCCAGGTGCCGTGACGGGTGCTAGTTGTCGAACTTCTCGGGCACCAGCGGGTTGTGCGCCGAGCCGATGACGTGCACGCGCATGTCGTTGGTGGTGCCGGCCACTCCGGGAGGGGAGCCGGAGATGACGATGACCTTGTCGCCGATCTGGGCGCGCCCGAGGCCGAGCAGCACGTCGTCGACCTGGCCCATCAGCTCGTCGGTGTGCTTCACCCGGTCGACGAGGTAAGACTGCACGCCCCAGCTCAGCGCCATGCGGTTGCGGATGCCCGGCTCCGGCGTGAAGCCGAGGATCGGGATGCTCGAGCGCAGTCGCGTCATGCGTCGCACGGAGTCGCCCGACTCGGTGAACACGCAGAGGAACTTGGCGCCTACGAAGTCGCCGACCTCGGCGGCGGCGAGGGTGACCGCACCGCCCTGGGTGCGGGGCTTCGTGCCGAGCGCGGGGATGCGCTCGAGGCCGTGGTCTTCGGTCGACTCGATGATGCGCGCCATCGTCTGCACGGTGATGACGGGGAACTCGCCGACGCTGGTCTCGCCCGAGAGCATGACCGCGTCGGTGCCGTCGAGCACCGCGTTGGCGCAGTCGGAGGCCTCGGCGCGCGTGGGGCGCGGGGAGGAGATCATCGATTCGAGCACCTGGGTGGCGACGATGACGGGCTTCGCCATGCGGCGGGACAGCTCGACGGCGCGCTTCTGCACGATCGGCACGGCCTCCAGCGGGAGCTCGACGCCGAGGTCGCCACGGGCGACCATGATGCCGTCGAAGGCGTCGATGATCTCCTCGAGGTTGTCGACGGCCTGCGGCTTCTCGATCTTGGCGATGACGGGGACGCGGCGGCCCTCCTCGTCCATGATGCGGTGCACCTCGACCACGTCGGCGGCGTCGCGCACGAAGGACAGCGCGATGTAGTCGGCGCCGAGCTTCAGGCCCCAGCGCAGGTCGGCGATGTCCTTCTCGGACATGGCGGGCACGTTGACCGCGACACCGGGCAGGTTGATGCCCTTGTTGTTCGACACGGCGCCGGGCACCTCGACGACCGTGGTGACCACGGTGCCGTCGGTCTCGAGCACGCGCAGCGTGACCTTGCCGTCGTCGATCAGGAGCGGGTCGCCCGGCTTGACGTCCTGGGGCAGGCCCTTGAACGTCGTGGAAGAGATCTCCTTGTTGCCGATGATGTCCTCGATGGTGATCTTGAAGATGTCACCCTCGGCGAGGTCGTAGGGGCCGTTCTCGAACTTGCCGAGACGGATCTTCGGACCCTGCAGGTCGACCAGCACCGCGACCGCGCGGCCGGAGTCGTCGGCCGCCTGGCGCACGTTCTTGTACACGGACTCGTGCACGTCGTAGCTGCCGTGGCTCAGGTTCATGCGGGCCATGTCGACGCCCGCGTCGATGATGGCCCTGATGGTTTCGTAGGTCGACGTCGCCGGCCCGAGTGTTGCGACGATCTTCGCGCGTCTCATCTGTGTCAACTGCTCCGTGTTCTACGCCCGGGGGCGCACGTGGTGGTGGTGGAGGTGGAGGTCGTGGGGAACCGGGAGGAAGTCCCGGTGGAGGCTATCAGACCGCGATGGCGCGGTCGGTCGGCTTGACGGGGAAGGGCAGCTCGGTGTCGCCCTCGAGGTAGCGGTCGACCGCGGAGGCGGCGGCCCGCCCCTCGGCGATCGCCCAGACGATCAGCGACTGGCCGCGACCCGCGTCACCGGCGACGAACACGCCGGGGTGGGTGCTCTGGTAGTCGCCCGCCCGCTCGATGTTGCCGCGGGTGTCGAAGCGCGTGCCGAGCTGACCGTCGAGGTGCTCGTTCTCGGCTCCGGTGAAGCCGAGCGCGAGCAGCACCAGGTCGGCGGGGATCTCGTGCTCGGTGCCCGCCTTGGGGATGCGGCGCCCGTCGACGTACTCGGTCTCGGCGACGCGGATGGCACGCACCTCGCCCGAGTCGTTCGACAGGAACTCCACGGTGGACGCGAGGAACTTGCGCTCCCCGCCCTCCTCGTGGGCGCTCGCGACCTCGAACAGCTGCGGCGACATCGGCCACGGCTGGTCGTCGGGGCGCTCGGCCGGCGGCTGCTTGCCGATGGCGAGGTTCGTCACCGACAGGGCGCCCTGACGGTGCGCGGTGCCGATGCAGTCGGCTCCCGTGTCGCCACCGCCGAGCACGACCACGTGCTTGCCCTCGGCGTCGATCTGGCCGGGGATGTCGTCGCCCGCGCCCACCTTGTTCTGCTGGACGAGGTACTCCATGGCGTAGTGCACGCCGTCGAGGTCACGGCCCGGCACGGGGAGGTCGCGCGGCACGGTGGCGCCGGTGCAGACGATCACGGCGTCGTAGCGCGCGCGGAGGTCGGCCCAGGACAGGTCTTTCCCGATCTCGATGCCGGCGCGGAAGCGAGTGCCCTCGGCCATCATCTGGGTCAGACGTGCCTCGAGGTGCTTCTTCTCCATCTTGAAGTCGGGGATGCCGTAGCGCAGCAGGCCGCCGATGCGGTCGTCGCGCTCGTACACCGCCACGGTGTGACCGGCGCGGGTCAGCTGCTGGGCGGCCGCGAGGCCGGCGGGGCCGGAGCCCACGACGGCGACGGTCTTGCCGGTCAGGCGCTCGGGCGGGTGCGGCTGCACCCAGCCGTTGGCGAAGGCCTGGTCGATGATCGAGACCTCGACCTGCTTGATCGTCACCGGCGGCTGGTTGATGCCGAGCACGCAGGCCGACTCGCACGGGGCCGGGCAGAGCCGGCCCGTGAACTCGGGGAAGTTGTTCGTGGCGTGCAGACGCTCGATGGCGGCGCGGCCCTCGTCGCGCCAGGTGAGGTCGTTCCACTCCGGGATCAGGTTGCCGAGCGGGCAGCCGTGGTGGCAGAACGGGATGCCGCAGTCCATGCAGCGGCCGGCCTGACGGCGCGTGGTCGCGGCGTCGCCCTGCTCGTAGACCTCTTTCCAGTCCATCAGCCGCACCGAGACCGGGCGGCGCTTGGGGAGCTCGCGCTCCGGCGTCTTCAGGAAGCCCTTGGGATCAGCCACCTGTCACCTCCAAAATACGGCCCCAGACGACGTCTCCGTCGGGGTCAAGACCTTCTTCGACCGCCGTCTGCCGGGTGGCGAGGACGGCGGCGTAGTCACGGGGAAGCACCTTCACGAACTTCGCGACGGTGCCGTCGAAGTCGGCGAGCAGACGCGCCGCGAGGGGCGAGCCGGTCTCCGCTTCGTGGCGCTCGAGCAGGTCGCGCACGATCTCGACGTCGGCCCCGCCGAGGGGCAGCAGCTGCAGCTCCCCGGAGGCCAGCGAGTCGGCGTTCACCCGGTCGGCGTTGAGCTCGTAGACGTAGGCGGTTCCGCCCGACATGCCGGCGCCGAGGTTGCGCCCGGTCGATCCCAGGATCACCGCGAGCCCGCCGGTCATGTACTCCAGCGCGTGGTCGCCCACGCCCTCGACGACGGCGGTGGCACCCGAGTTGCGCACGAGGAACCGCTCCCCCACGATGCCGCGCAGGAACATGCTGCCCTGGGTGGCACCGTAGCCGATCACGTTGCCCGCGATCACGTTGCGCTCGGCGGGGAAGACCGACTTCCGGTCGGGGCGCAGGATGATCTGCCCGCCCGAGAGGCCCTTGCCGACGTAGTCGTTCGAGTCGCCCTCGAGCCGCAGCGTGATGCCCGAGGGCAGGAACGCGCCGAGCGACTGGCCGGCCGAGCCGAGCAGCGTGATCTGGATCGTGCCGTCGGGCAGACCCTGCTCACCGTGCCGCTTGGTGACCTCGTGGCCGAGCATGGTGCCGACCGCGCGCTCCGTGTTGCGGATGGGCAGCGTGATCGCCACGGGCTCGCCGTGCTCGAGCGCCGCGGCCGCCTCGTGGATGAGCCGGTTGTCGAAGTGCTTCTCGAGCTCGTGCTCCTGCTTCCGGTGGTTGCTGCGGGGCTCGTCGGGCGCGAAGGCCGGGCCGACCAGCACGGGGCTGAGGTCGAGGCCGTCGGTCTTCCAGTGCTCGATCGCTCCGTTGACGTCGAGCAGCTCGTGGTGGCCCACGGCCTCCTCGAGCGAGCGGAAGCCGAGCTCGGCGAGATACTCGCGCACTTCCTGGGCGAGGAACTCGAAGAAGTTCACCACGAACTCGGGCTTGCCCGAGAAGCGCGCGCGCAGCTCGGGGTTCTGCGTCGCGACGCCCACGGGGCAGGTGTCGAGGTGGCAGACCCGCATCAGGATGCAGCCCTCGACCACCAGCGGTGCGGTGGCGAAGCCGAACTCCTCGGCTCCGAGCAGGGCGCCCACGATCACGTCGCGGCCGGTCTTCATCTGGCCGTCGACCTGCACGACGACGCGGTCGCGCATGCCGTTCAGCATCAGCGTCTGCTGGGTCTCGGCGAGGCCGATCTCCCACGGGGTGCCGGCGTGCTTCAGCGAGTTCAGCGGGCTGGCGCCCGTTCCGCCGTCGTGGCCCGAGACGAGCACGACGTCGGCCAGGGCCTTCGTGACTCCGGCCGCGACCGCGCCGATGCCGTTCTGCGAGACCAGCTTGACGTGCACGCGGGCCTCGGGGTTGGCGCGCTTGACGTCGAAGATGAGCTGCTTGAGGTCTTCGATCGAGTAGATGTCGTGGTGCGGCGGCGGCGAGATGAGGCCGACGCCGGCCGTGGCGTGCCGGGTGCGCGCGACCCAGGGATAGACCTTGGTCGGCGGCAGCTGGCCGCCCTCGCCGGGCTTCGCGCCCTGCGCCATCTTGATCTGGATGTCGGTGGCGTGCGTGAGGTACATGCTCGTCACGCCGAACCGGCCGGAGGCCACCTGCTTGATGGCGCTGCGGCGCTCGGGGTCGAGCAGCCGGTCGACGTCCTCGCCGCCCTCACCGGTGTTCGACTTGCCGCCGAGCCGGTTCATGGCGATCGCGAGCGTCTCGTGCGCCTCCTGGGAGATGGAGCCGTAGCTCATCGCGCCCGTCGAGAAGCGCTTGACGATCGATTCGACCGACTCGACCTCGTCGATCGGGATGGAGGGCCGCGCATCCGTTCTGAGCTTGAACAGGCCGCGCAGGGTCATCAGGTTCTCGGCCTGGTCGTCGACGAGCTTGGTGTACTCGCGGAAGATGTCGTAGCGGCGGGCGCGTGTGGCGTGCTGCAGCCGGAACACCGTGTCGGGGTTGAACAGGTGCGGCGGGCCCTCGCGGCGCCACTGGTACTCGCCGCCGACCGCGAGCGGCTCGTGGGCGACGATCGCCACGTCCTCCGGGTAGGCCTGACGGTGCCGGGCGGCGCTCTCGGCCGCGATGACGTCGATGCCGACGCCGCCGAGCTTGGAGGAGGTGCCGGTGAAGTACTCCTTGACGAACGCCGGCGCGAGCCCCACGGCCTCGAAGGTCTGGGCGCCCGCGTAGGAGGACACGGTGGAGATGCCCATCTTCGACATGATCTTCAGCACGCCCTTGCCGAGCGCCTTGATCACGTTCTTGACGGCCTTCTCGGGGGTGATGCCCGTGAGGCTGCCGGAGCGCACGAGGTTCTCGCAGGTCTCCATGGCGAGGTAGGGGTTCACCGCGGAGGCGCCGTAGCCGATCAGCAGAGCCACGTGGTGCACCTCGCGCACGTCGCCGGCCTCGACGATCAGGCCGACCTTCATGCGGGTCTGCGTGCGGATGAGGTGGTGGTGCACGCCCGCAAGCATGAGCAGCGACGGCACGGGAGCGAAGTCCTTGTTCGAGTCGCGGTCGCTCAGCACGATGAACTGGGCGCCGTTCTCGATCGCCTCGTCGGCCTCGGCGCACATCGCCGCGATGCGGTTCTGCATGGCCTTGGGGCCGTCGTCGACGCGGAACAGCCCGCGCAGGGTCGTCGTGAGCCGGCTGCCCGAGGAGGGGTCGATGTGCTGGATCTTCGCCAGCTCGTCGTTGTCGATCACCGGGAAGTCGAGCACGACCTGGCGGGTGTGCTCGGGTGTGGCGTCGAGCAGGTTGCGCTCCGGGCCGAGACCGAGGCGGAGGCTCGTCACGACCTCCTCGCGGATGGAGTCGAGCGGCGGGTTCGTGACCTGCGCGAACTGCTGGGTGAAGTAGTCGAACAGCAGCCGCGGGCGGTCGCTGAGCACGGCGATGGGGGTGTCGGAGCCCATGGCGCCGAGGGGCTCGGCCGCGTTCTTCGCCATCGGGGCGAGCAGGATGCGCACCTCCTCCTGCGTGTAGCCGAAGATGCGCTGGCGGCGCGTGACCGAGGCCGGGGTGTGCACGATGTGCTCGCGCTCGGGCAGGTCGCGCAGGTTGATGCGGCCCTCGTCGAGCCACTCGCCGTAGGGCTCGGCCGACGCCAGGCCCGACTTGATCTCGTCGTCCTCGATGATGCGGCCGGCGGCCGTGTCGACGAGGAACATCTTGCCGGGGCGCAGCCGCCCCTTGCGCACCACGCGGGAGGGGTCGACGTCGGGGAAGACGCCGATCTCGCTGGCGAGCACGACGAGGCCGTCGTCGGTGATGAGGTAGCGGCCGGGACGCAGGCCGTTGCGGTCGAGCGTGGCGCCCGCGAGCGTGCCGTCGGTGAAGATGAGGGCGGCCGGGCCGTCCCACGGCTCCATGAGCATGGAGTGGTACTCGTAGAAGGCGCGGCGGGCGTCTTCGAAGTCGGCCTGGTTCTCCCACGCCTCGGGCACCATCATCATGATCGCGTGCGGCAGCGAGCGGCCGGCGAGGGTCAGCAGCTCCACGACCTCGTCGAACGAGCCGGAGTCGGACAGGCCGGGCGTGACGATGGGGTAGAGCGGCGACAGGTCGCCGAGGAGCTCCGACTCGAGCTGGGACTGCCGGGCGCGCATCCAGTTGCGGTTGCCCTGCACCGTGTTGATCTCGCCGTTGTGCGCCATCATGCGCAGCGGCTGCGCGAGCGGCCACGACGGGAAGGTGTTGGTGGAGTAGCGCGAGTGCACGAGTGCGAGCTTCGAGGCGAAGCGCTCGTCGGAGAGGTCGGGGTAGAACGGCTCGAGCTGGAGCGTCGTCACCATGCCCTTGTAGGTGATGGTGCGGCTGGACAGCGACATGAAGTAGACCTCGTGCTGCAGCTCGATGCGCTTGCGCAGCCGGTAGGCCTGGCGATCGAGCGCGATGCCCGACAGGGTCGCCCCCGACTCGGTGGTGCGGGTCGACTGCAGGTAGAGCTGCCAGATCGAGGGCATGGCCTCGCGGGCGAGCCGGCCGAGCTCGTCGGGGCGCACCGGCACCTCGCGCCAGCCGAGCACCGCCAGATCTTCCTCGGCGGCGAGCTCGCGGATGCGGTCCATGATCTCCTGGCGCTCGCGGGCGTGCAGGGGCAGGAAGGCGTTGCCGACCGCGTAGCGGCCGACCGGGGGCAGCTCGACCGGGGCGACGGCGCGCAGGAACGCGTCGGGGATCTGGGTCAGGATGCCCGCGCCGTCGCCGGTGCCGGCGTCGGAGCCCACGGCACCGCGGTGCTCGAGGTTGCGCAGGGCGTCGAGTGCCGTGTCGATGATGTCGTGACCGGCGGTGCCCCGGAGCGTGGCGACCATGGCGAGGCCGCACGCGTCCTTCTCGTCGGCGGGGTCGTACAGACCCTGGGCCATCGGGAGCGCGCTGAACGGCACCGCCTGGGAGCGGGACTGGGATGCGGGCTGATCGGCCATAGAGAACCGTCCTCTACGTCATTCTTAGGGAACTGGGACGCCTATGGCCCATGGATATCAGGGATTCCTCGTCGCGTTCAAGCGGCGAGGTGTCGGCCTCCCGCGCCTGGTGCTGTGGTGGTTGCGCGGGACGGCTTCGCTCCGATTTCACTTGTGGCGCTCGGGTCGACTGCCTCGTTCTCGGAGAGCCCGGGGGCTTCCTCGCCCTCCAGCCCGTGTCCCGATCACGTGTCGGCTCGATTCTAACCCAGGCTGGGGCGAAGACCGGTCATCGGGTCAGCGGCGGGTGCCCTCGGCGAGCTCGGAGGCGAGTCGGGCGACCGCGGGCACTCCCCCGTCGGCCAGCGCCTTGACCAGGGCCGAGCCGACGATCGCGCCGTCGGCGTAGCTCAGGATCTCGGCGATCTGATCGGCGGTCGAGACCCCGATGCCCACCGCCAGGCTGTCGGCGCCCTGCTCGCGCAGCCGCGCGACGAGGGCGCGGGCCGCGGTGCCGAGGTCGGCCCGGGCACCCGTGATGCCCATGGTCGACACCGTGTAGACGAAGCCGCGGCTGGAGTCGACGGCGAGGCGCAGGCGCTCGTCGGTGGAGGTCGGCGCGGCGAGGAACACCCGGTCGAGGCCGGTGCGGTCGCTCGTGGCGAGCCAGTCGGCACCCGAGTCGACCGTGAGGTCGGGGGTGATCAGGCCGGCGCCGCCCGCCGAGACGAGGTCGTCGGCGAAGCGGTCGACGCCGTACTGCAGCACGGGGTTCCAGTAGGTCATCACGAGCACGGGGGCGTCGACGCGCGAGCGGATGCGCTCCACCGCCGTGAAGGCGTCGCGGAGGCGCACGCCCGCCTCGAGGGCGGCGACCGTGGCGGCCTGGATGACCGGGCCGTCCATCACCGGGTCGGAGTACGGCAGGCCGAGCTCCAGCACGTCGACGCCGTTCTCGACCAGGGCGACCGCCGCGTCGATGCTCGCGTCGAGGCTGGGGAAGCCGACCGGGAGGTAGCCGACGAGGGCGCCCGCGCGCTCGGTCTTGGCGGCCGCGATCGTCGAGGCGACCGGGCTCACGATGGTGTCGCTCATACCCGGGCGTTCCCGTTCTCGTCGAGCACGTCGAAGTAGCGGCCGGCCGTCTCGACGTCCTTGTCGCCGCGCCCGGAGAGCGAGACGAGGATGGTCGCGTCGGGGCCGAGCTCGCGACCGAGCTCGATCGTGCCGGCCAGGGCGTGCGCCGACTCGATGGCGGGGATGATGCCCTCCGTCGTGCACATCAGGCGGAAGGCCTCCATGGCCGCCTTGTCGGTGACCGGGCGGTAGTTCGCGCGCCCGATCGACGACAGCCAGGCGTGCTCGGGGCCGACGCCCGGGTAGTCGAGCCCGGCCGAGATGGAGTGCGAGTCGAGGGTCTGGCCGTCCTCGTCCTGCAGCATGAAGCTGCGCGATCCGTGCAGCACGCCGGGGCGGCCCTTGGTGATCGTCGCGGCGTGGCGCAGGGTGTCGACGCCGTCGCCGGCGGCCTCGTAGCCGTACAGGCCCACGGAGGTGTCGTCGAGGAAGGCGTGGAAGATGCCGATGGCGTTCGAGCCGCCGCCGACGCAGGCGGTGATCGCGTCGGGCAGCGCCCCGGTGAGGTCGAGCATCTGCTGACGCGCCTCTTCGCCGATGACCTTGACGAAGTCGCGCACCATGGCCGGGAAGGGGTGCGGGCCGGCGACCGTGCCGAGCAGGTAGTGCGTCGACTCGACGTTCGCGACCCAGTCGCGGAACGCCTCGTTCAGCGCGTCCTTCAGGGTGCGGGTACCACTCTTGACCGGGATGACCTCGGCGCCGAGCAGGCGCATGCGGGCGACGTTCAGCGCCTGGCGCTCGGTGTCGACCTCGCCCATGTAGACGACGCACTCCATGCCGAACAGGGCGGCGGCGGTCGCGGTGGCGACACCGTGCTGGCCGGCACCGGTCTCGGCGATCAGGCGGTGCTTGCCGATGCGCTTGGCGAGCAGGGCCTGGCCCAGCACGTTGTTGATCTTGTGCGAGCCGGTGTGGTTCAGGTCTTCGCGCTTCAGGATGATGCGCGCCCCGCCGGCGTGCTTGGCGAACCGCGGCACCTCGGTGAGGATCGACGGCCGGCCCGTGTAGGTGCGGCCGAGCTCGGCGAGCTCGCGGTGGAACTCGGGGTCGAGCTTGGCGAGCTGGTAGGCCTCGTCGAGCTCGTCGAGGGCCGCGATCAGCGACTCGGGCATGAAGCGCCCGCCGAACTCCCCGAAGAAGGGGCCGGTCTCGGCGCGGAGGGAGGTGCGTGTGTCAGTCATACGGAGAGGAACTCCTTCAGTGCCGCCACGGGATCGGGCCCCGTGACGAGGGCTTCGCCGACCAGCACCACGTCGGCACCGGCCGAGCGGTAGTGGGCGACGTCGGCGGCGTCGAGCACGGCGGACTCGGCCACCGTGATCGTGCCGGCGGGGATGCGGTCGACGAGGCGGCCGAACAGGTCGCGGTCGAGCTCGAAGGTGCTGAGGTCGCGGGCGTTCACGCCCACCAGCCGGGCGCCGAGGTCGACGGCGCGGGAGACCTCGACGGCGTCGTGCGTCTCGACCAGCGGGGTCATGCCGAGCTCGACGACGAAGTCGTGCAGGTGCTGCAGGGCGGGCTGGTCGAGGGCGGCGACGATGAGCAGCACGAGGTCGGCCCCCGCGGCGCGCGCCTCGAGCACCTGGTACTCGGTGGCGATGAAGTCCTTGCGGAGCACCGGCACGTCGACGCGGGCGCGCACGGCCTCGAGGTCGGCGAGCGAGCCCTTGAACTTGCGGCCCTCGGTGAGCACGCTGATGGCGCTCGCCCCGCCCTCGGCGTAGGAGGCCGCGAGCAGCGCCGGATCGGGGATCGACGCCAGGGCGCCGCGCGAGGGGCTCGCGCGCTTGACCTCGGCGATGATCCTCACGCGCTCGGCGGGGGCGAGGAACGCGAGCGCATCCAGCGCCGCCGGGCGGGCCGTGGCCGCGGCCTCGACGTCGGCGAGGCTCCGCGTGCGGCGGCGCTCCTCGGCGTCCTCGAGCGCTCCGGCTACGAGATCGGCGAGCACCGGGTCAGTGCTCCTTCTGGAGCGTCTTGGCTCCGCGCACGCCGTAGCCCATGCGTGACAGGATGAACCCGGCCAGGAAGCCGATCAGCGTGAGGCCGGCGGCGGCCCAGACGACCCACTCGATCTCGAAGAAGAAGGCGACCGTGC
This sequence comes from Herbiconiux sp. VKM Ac-1786, assembly GCF_015350805.1. GTDB lineage: Bacteria > Actinomycetota > Actinomycetes > Actinomycetales > Microbacteriaceae > Herbiconiux. The sequence goes on from NZ_JADKSG010000002.1 coordinate 619,113, forward strand.
CGATGGCGATGCCGACGAGCGCGATGATCACGCCGGTCCAGGCGGCGAGCGAGTGGCCTTCGCCCATTTCGTCTTCTTCGTGGCTCATCGATCCTCTTCCTGTCTCAATCGATCGGGTCGTGTCGAGTCTACCCGGTCGCTCCGGGGCCGCCGGGTCGGGCGGGCCGTCCGCCGTGCCCGGGCGGGCGGATGCGAGCTACCGGGTCGGGTCGGTGCCGCGGCTGAGGTCGTCCCAGCTGTCGACGGCGGCGTCGCGGGCGTTCTCGGCCGGGCGGCGCGCGGGACGCGCATCCGTCGCCCCCGGCGTCGCGGAGGTCGCCGGCGCGTCGAGCGGCTCGTCGTCGAGGAGGTCGGCCGGGTTCGCGCTCTGCCGGCCGTCGGCCGCCTCGAAGGTGACCGCCTGGTACTTCCGGCTCGAGGCGGGCCAGCGCCGCACCGTGACGATCACCGCGAGCCCGGTGAGCGCCATCAGGATGCCCAGCACCACCGTCAGCGCCGGCCACGGGCTGCTCGTGCCCACCGTGACCAGCTCGCGGATCGACGACGTGCCGGCGACCCCGGTGCTCGTGGTGACGACGGAGGCTCCGGCCGCGACCGGGTCGGTGATCGCGAGCACGCCCGACCAGATCACGCTGACGCCGAGCAGCACCTCGAGGGCGCCGAGCACGACGCGCACGATCGGCCCGGCGATCGCCAGCGCGCCGGCGAGGGCGATGCCCGCGAGGCCGAGGGCCGAGAGCGCGGGCGCCGCGACCGAGCCGGGCACCTCGAGCGTGCCCTCGGTGACCGTGCCGCCGACGAGCTCGAGGGTGCCCCAGGTCTGCGACCAGGCGAGGAAGGTCAGGGCGCTCAGGGCCAGCACGAGCAGGATGGTGCCCGACTTCAGGCGCCGGCCGTTCCCGGCGGGCGCGGCCGTGGCGTCGCTCATCAGCGCACCCGCGTCATCGCGTTCGCGATCGCCACGGCGCGCAGCGGCGCCGCGGCCTTGTTCTGCGACTCCTGGAACTCGCTCGCCGGGTCGGAGTCGGCCACGAGTCCGCCGCCCGCCTGCACCCGCGCCACGCCGTCGACGATCGTCGCCGTGCGGATCGCGATGGCCAGGTCGGCGTCGCCGCCGAAGCCGAAGTAGCCCACGACCCCGCCGTAGAGGCCGCGCTGGGCGGGCTCCAGCTCGTCGATGATCTCGAGCGCACGCGGCTTCGGCGCCCCCGAGAGCGTGCCGGCCGGGAACGTCGCCCGGAACACGTCGATCGCGTCGACGCCGTCGCGCAGCTGCCCCTCGACCGAGGAGACGATGTGCATGATGTGGCTGAACCGCTCGACCCGCATGAACTCGGTGACCTCGACGCTGGAGGCCTCGCAGACCTTCAGCAGGTCGTTGCGGGCGAGGTCGACGAGCATCAGGTGCTCGGCGCGCTCCTTGTCGTCGCCGAGCAGCTCCTGCTCGAGCTCGAGGTCGTGGTGCGGGGTCGTGCCGCGGGGCTTCGACCCGGCGATCGGGTGCGTGTGCGCCCGGCCCTTCTCGACCTTGACGAGTGCCTCGGGGCTCGAGCCGACGATCTGGTACGGCTCGCCGTCGGCGTCGACGAGGGTCAGCAGGTACATGTACGGGCTCGGGTTCAGCGTGCGCAGCACCCGGTACACGTCGAGCGGATGCGCGGGGCAGTCCAGCTCGAACCGCTGCGAGATCACGACCTGGAAGATGTCGCCCTCGCGGATGTGCTCCTTCGCCACCTCGATCGCGGCCAGGAAGTCGTCGCGCTCGGTGCGGTGGCGGGGCTCCCCCACGACGCCGAAGTCGGCCTCCGCGAGCCAGGCCTCGGACGGGGCGCCGAGACCGCGCTGCAGCTCGTCGAGCCGCGACTGGGCATCGGCCCAGAGCTCGTCGGAGGGCGTGTCGGAATCGGTCAGCACGTTCACGAGCAGCTGCACGGTGCCCTGCAGGTGGTCGACGACCACCATCTCCGAGACGAACGACAGCCCCTGGCTCGGCATGCGGTACTCGCGCGGCGGCCGGTTCGGCAGGCGCTCCAGCTGGCGCACCGTCTCCCAGCCGATGAAGCCGACGAGACCGCCGGTGAGGGGCGGATGCTCGGGCACCGCCGCCGTCTTCCAGTGCTCGTAGAGCGCCGAGACGGCCTCGAGGGGCCCCGCGGGCAGGCCGGCCGGGAAGACGCGGTCGGCCGGGAGGCCGAGGTCGAGCCAGACGGCACGGTCATCCGCCTCGGTGAGCAGGCCGAAGCTGGAGACGCCGATGAACGAGAAGCGCGACCAGATGCCGCCCTGCTCGGCCGACTCGAGGAGGAAGGTGCCGGGGCGGCCGTCGGCGAGCTTGCGGTAGATGCCGACGGGGGTCTCGCCGTCGGCGAAGAGCTCCCGGATGACCGGCAGTACCCGGTGCGAGCCGCTCAGCTCGTCGAACTCGGCGCGGGAGGTGGTGGCCGTGGTCGTCATGATCGCTCGAGTACCTCGGGGTTCAGGGGGTCGACGTCGAAGCACCGGCGCGCGCCGGTGTGGCAGGCCGCGCCGATCTGGTCGACCTGCACGAGCAGGGTGTCGTCGTCGCAGTCGAGCGCCGCCGTCTTGACGTACTGCACGTGGCCGGAGGTGTCGCCCTTCCGCCAGTACTCCTGCCGGGAGCGCGACCAGAAGGTGACGCGGCCCTCGGTGAGGGTGCGTCGCAGCGCCTCGGCGTCCATGTAGCCGAGCATGAGCACCTCGAGGGTGTCGTGCTGCTGGATGATCGCCGGCAGCAGGCCCGTGTCGTCGAAGTGCACCCGGCTGAGGATCTCGTCGGTCTCGGTGACGGTGCTCATCGCACGTCCACCCCTTCTCGTCGCAGTTCGTCCTTCACGTCGCCCACCGTCATCTCGCGCAGGTGGAAGACGCTTGCGGCGAGCACCGCGTCGGCGCCGGCCGCGATGGCCTGACCGAAGTGCTCCACCTTGCCGGCGCCGCCCGAGGCGATGACGGGAACGGTGCTCAGCTCGCGCATGAGGCCGACGAGCTCGAGGTCGAAGCCGTCCTTCGTGCCGTCGGCGTCGATGGAGTTGACCAGCAGCTCGCCGGCGCCGCGCTCGATGGCCTCGCGCGCCCAGTCGAGGGCGTCGAGCTCGGTCTCGCGGCGGCCGCCGTGGGTGGTGACCACGAAGCCCGAGGGCGTGCGCCCGGGCACGGCGGTGCGCTTGACGTCGAGCGAGAGCACGAGCACCTGGGCGCCGAAGCGGTCGGCGATCTCGTCCAGCAGCGGCGGGCGGGCGATGGCGGCGCTGTTGACGCCCACCTTGTCGGCCCCGGACGCGAGCAGCTTCGCCACGTCCTCGGCGGAGCGCACTCCCCCGCCGACGGTGAGCGGGATGAAGACCTGCTCGGCCGTCTTCTGCACCATCTCGTAGACCGTGGCGCGGTCGTCGACCGTGGCCGTGACGTCGAGGAAGGTGAGCTCGTCGGCGCCCTGCGCGGCGTAGAGTGCCGCGAGCTCGACGGGGTCGCCCGCGTCGCGCAGGTTCTCGAAGTTGACGCCCTTCACGACGCGGCCCGCGGCCACGTCCAGGCAGGGGATGACGCGAACGGCGAGCGACATCAGATGCGCGCCGCGTGGATCGGGCTGACGAGGATGGCGCGGGCGCCGACGGCGTACAGGTCGTCCATCACCTGGTTCGTGTCGCGGCGGGGCACCATGCTGCGGACGGCCACCCACTCGGGGTCGTGCAGCGGGGAGATCGTCGGCGACTCGATGCCGGGGGTGAGCGCGCAGGCGTCGTCGAGCTGGGTGACCGGCACGTCGTAGTCCATCAGCACGTACTGGCGGGCCACGAGCACGCCCTGCAGGCGGCGCAGCAGCGTCTCGGCGCCGCGGTGGGTGGTGCCCGAGCTGATCAGCACCGCGCTGGATTCGAGGATGACCGGGCCGAAGATCTCCAGGCCCGCCTTGCGCAGGGTGGAGCCGGTGCTGACGACGTCGGCCACCGCATCCGCCACACCGAGGCGCACGGCCGACTCGACCGCGCCATCGAGGCGGATCAGCTGGGCGGTGATGCCGTGGGTCGCGAGGAACGCGCCGACGAGACCCGGGTAGCTGGTGGCGACGCGGGCGCCGTTCAGGTCGGCCAGCTCGATCGCCGTGCCCTCGGGGCGGGCGAAGCGGAAGGTCGACTCGCCGAAGTCGAGCGACGCGGTCTCGGTGGCGGGCGACTCGGAGTCGAGCAGCAGGTCGCGACCGGTGATGCCGACGTCGAGCGCGCCCGAGCCGACGTAGGTCGCGATGTCGCGGGGGCGGAGGTAGAAGAACTCGACGTCGTTTCGCGGGTCGGCGATGACGAGCTCGCGGGAGTCGCGCCGGCCGTTGTAGCCCGCCTCGGCGAGCATCTGGGCGGCGGTTTCGGAGAGGGAGCCCTTGTTGGGCACCGCGATCTTGAGCATGGGGGTGAGGGGTGCTTTCGGTGGGAGGTCTGGTTCGGGTGCGTCGTGCTCAGATCACAGATGTCGGTACACGTCGGCCGGGCTGAGGCCCTTGGCCAGCATCAGCACCTGCAGGTGGTAGAGCAGCTGCGAGATCTCCTCGGCGGTGTTCTCGTCGGACTCGTACTCCGCCGCCATCCACACCTCGGCGGCCTCCTCGACGATCTTCTTGCCGATCTGGTGCACGCCGGCGTCGAGCTCGCGCACGGTGCCGGAGCCCTCAGGGCGCTCGGTGGCCTTGGCGGAGAGCTCGAGGAACAGCTCGTCGAAAGTCTTCACGGATCAAGGCTACCGGTGTCCGTGGCGGTGACCGGCCGCGAGCTCGCGCAGGTGGTCGACCTGCGCGCCGGCGTTCTCGGCGCCGAACACGCTGGAGCCCGCGACGAAGACCGTGGCGCCGGCCTCGGCGGCGACGCCGATCGTGTCGTCGTTGATGCCGCCGTCGACCTGCAGCCAGACGTCGAGGCCCGAGTCGCGCACGGCCTTCGAGAGCGTGCGGAGCTTCGGCATCGTCTCGGGCATGAACGACTGACCGCCGAACCCGGGCTCGACCGTCATCACGAGCACCATGTCGAACTCGGGCAGCAGCTCGAGGAACGGCTCGGCGTCGGTGCCGGGCTTCAGGGCGAGGCCGGCGCGGGCCCCGCGCTCGCGGAGGCTGCGGGCGACGGCGACCGGGTCGGAGTCGCGGCCGACGGCCTCGGCGTGGAAGGTGACCGAGTAGGCGCCGAGCTCCGCGTACTGCGGCGCCCAGCGCTCGGGGGCGTCGATCATGAGGTGCACGTCGAGCGGGATGGGCGAGACCTGCTGCAGGCGCTCGACCACCGGGAGGCCGAGGGTGAGGTTCGGCACGAAGTGGTTGTCCATCACGTCGACGTGCGCGAGGTCGGCGTTCCTGATGCGTCCGAGCTCGCTCTCGAGGTTCGCGAAGTCGGAGGCGAGGATGCTGGGGTTGATGCGAAGGGCCACGTGCCGACTTTACCCGGGTGCCCGTTCGGTCGGTGCCGGATGCTCGGCGGCCAGTTGCCCGTAGACGGCGAGGTCGTGCCGGCGGTCGCCGACGGGCATCGCCTCACGCAGCACGCCCTCGAGCCGGAAGCCCAGGCGCTCGGCGACCGCGCGGCTGCGGGTGTTGCCGGCCGCGGCGCGGATCTCGATCCGGGCCAGCCCCCGTGCGAAGCCCGCGTCGCGCAGGGCCGCGGCCGCGCGGGTGACGATCCCCCGGCCCTCGTGGGCGCCGTCGATCCAGTAGCCGAGCTCTCCGATGGCGGTGCCGGGGTCGAGTTTCAGCGAGACGCTCCCGATCGGATGCCCGTCCCGCACGATCAGCGCCGGCACCGTCTTGCCCTGCTCGTACAGTGCCAGCACGAAGTCGGTGAAGGTGCGGGTGGCCGTGAGGCTCTGCGCCGGCTGGGCCCAGGGCTCCCACTGCCTCAGCCGGTCGAGGTTCTGCATCGTGAGCTCGTGGGCCTCCGGCGCCCCGGCCCGGGTGCGGAGCTCGAGGCGCAGCCAGTCGCCCAGGTCGAGCGGGAGGAGGTCGGCGTAGGGGTGGTGCGGCACAGCGGGTTCTCCGGGTCGGGGCTTAGGGGTGTCGCGCTCAGCGCTTCTCGAACAGGGCGATGAACATGGCGTCGGTGGTGTTGCGGTGCGGCCAGAGCTGCACGGCCGGGTCGTCTCCGCCGAGCTCCACGGCGCCGTCGGTGATCTGCCGCAGCACGTCCTGGGCGGGCAGCTGCACGAGCGTGTCGGGCCAGCGGCGCAGGGCGCCCTGCACCTGGCCGCGCGTCTCGGCGACATGGGGCGAGCAGGTGACGTAGGCGAGCAGTCCCCCGGGTTTCAGGGCGGCCACGGCCGAGTCGATCAGCTGCTGCTGCAGCGCCACGAGGTCGGCCACGTCGGCCGGGGTCTTGCGCCAGCGCGCCTCGGGCCGGCGGCGGAGCGCCCCGAGCCCGGTGCAGGGCGCGTCGACGAGGATTCGGTCGAAGCCCTCGTCGTTCTCGCGGCCCAGGCGGGTGCCGTCGCGCTCCCAGACCACGGGCGGCTCGGGCAGGGCGGCGACGGCGCGGCGCACCAGGCCGGCGCGGGCGGCGATCGGCTCGTTCGCGATCACCGTCGCACCGGCGAGCCCCGCCTCGGCGGCCAGCACGGCGGTCTTGCCGCCGGGGCCGGCGCACAGGTCGAGCCAGCGCTCCCCCGCCGTGATCGGGCGGGCCCGGGTGAGGGCGAGGGCGGCGAGCTGCGAGCCCTCGTCCTGCACCCGCATGGTGCCGGCGCGCACCGCCGGGATCGACGCCGGGTCGCCGGTCGGCGCCACCAGTCCGATGGGCGACAGCGGTGCCGGCTCGAAGGCGGCGGGCACGCGGGCTGCCGGGCCGACCGCGGTGCCCGAGGCGGCGGGGGCCGCGTCGAAGCCCGTGCCGTCGTCGTCGGCGGGGTCGCTCGCTCCGGCCAGAACGGCGTCGAGGGCATCCGGATGCTCGCCCGGCGCGTCCCCGGACCGGGCGCCCCCGGGCGCCCCCGCGTTCGCGTCGCGCTCGAGCGCCTCGCGGTCGGCCAGCCCCGGAAGGGCGACGAGACTCAACCGCGCCGGCGTGTTGTCGGCCTCGAGCAGCGCGTCGAGCTCGGCGGACACCTGGGCCTCGGGCACGCCGTCGGCGACGAGCGCGCGGCGGAAGGCGCGCACGATCCAGGCGGGGTGCGAGGAGGTGAGCGCGAGCCGGTCTTCGTCCGACTCGGCCGAGTCGGTGACGCGTTCGAGCCACTCCTCGGCGGGGGTGCGGGTGATGGCGCGCAGCACACCGTTGACGAAGCCGGTGGCCGAGCGGGAGGCGACCGCGCGGGCCAGCTCCACCGACTCGTTGACGGCCGCGTGCTGGGCGACGCGCATCGACAGCAGCTGATGCGCGCCGAGCTCGAGCACGTCGCGCACGGCGCCGTCGATCTCGTCGATCGGCCGGCCGGAGGCGAGCTCGATCACCCGGTCGTAGTAGCCGCGGCGACGGAGCGTGCCGTAGGTGAGCTCGGTCGTGAGCCCGGCGTCGGCGGGCGACAGCCGGGCGTCGGCGATCCGCACGGGCAGCAGCAGGTTCGCGTAGGCGTCGTCGGCGCGCACGGCGGCGATCACCTCGAGGGCCACCCGCCGGGCGGGCTGCACCACGCCGGGCCTGGACGGCGCCGGGGTCGCCGGCTTCCGCCGCTCGGGGCCGCGCCGCTGCGCTCCCGCGCCGCCTCCGCCCGTGCGCCGCCCGTCGTGGCCCCGCCGCCCCGATCCGCCGCCCTGTCGTCGCTCGTCGCTCATCGTGCCACCAGTCCTTCCGCGCCCGCACCGCGCCACCAGTCGGCGGCCGCCATGGGCTTCTTGCCCGCCGGCTGCACCGTCAGGAGTTCCAGGGGCGCCGTCGCGGTGCCCACGTGCAGGGTGCGTCCGGAGCCGTCGACGGCACCGGGATCCAGGCGGGGGCGGTCGCGCGCCGGTGACGCCTCCAGCACCTTCACGCGCATCCCGTCGAGGTCGAACCAGGCGCCGGGCTCGGGCGTCACGCCGCGCAGCCGGGCGTAGACCGTGTCGAGGTCGTGGGTGAAGTCGAGCCGCGCATCCTCGAGGCCGAGTTTGGGGGCGAGGGTGACGTCGCCCGTCTGCGGGGCGGCGGTGAGGCTGCCGTCGGCGATGCCGTCAACCGTGTCGGCGAGCTGCGCGGCGCCGGAGTCGGCGAGCCGGGCCAGCAGGCCGCCGGCCGTCTCGTGCGCGGCGATCGGCGTCGAGCGCATCGTGAAGACCGGCCCGGCGTCGAGCCCGGGCACCAGCTGGAACACGGTGGCGCCCGAGACGGTGTCGCCCTCGATGATGCTCCACTGCACCGGAGCCGCCCCGCGCCAGCGCGGCAGCAGCGAGAAGTGCAGGTTGATCCAGCCGCGGGTGGGCGTGCTGAGCAGCGGCTCGCGCACGAGACCGCCGTAGGCGACGATCACGCCGAGCTCGGCGCCGACGGCGGCGATCCGCGCGGTCGCCTCCTCGTCGAGCCGGTTCGCCTTGACGACCTCGATGCCGAGCTCCTCGGCGGCCGCGGCGACCGGCGACGGCGTGAGCACGCGCTTCCGCCCGAGCGGCGCGTCGACCCGCGTGACGACGGCGGCCACCTCGTGCCGCGCGGCCAACGCCTTCAGGGCGGGAACGGCCACGGCGGGGGTGCCCGCGAAGACGAGTCTCATTCCATGATCTCCGAATCGTCGAGTCGAACCCGCAGGGTGGGCGGCGGCCGGAAGCCCGGGCCGCTGCCCGTCTTAGAGCGCCGGGTGGTGGCGTTCTTCACCACGAGCGCCCGCAGGTGACGGGCGACCGAGGCGCCGACCGCGTAGTCGAAGCGCACGATGGCGCGCACCATGCCGTCACCCGTGGGCACCGGGCCCAGGGTATCCATCTTCGCCCATTCGGCCTCGGTGACGAGCCGCTCGAGCTCGGCGAGGGCGCCGGCCACGGTGTCGGCGGCCCCGGTCACGGTGGCGAGCCGCACGGCCGGCGGGAAGCGCAGGGCGCGGCGGTCGGCCAGCTCGGCCGAGGCCACCATCTCCTGCTGCCAGGTCACGAGGGCCTTCGCGAGGTCGCCGCCGACCCCCACGAGCACGTTCGGGGCGCGGGGAGCCGACAGCGCGATCGCGTTCGACCACCACCGCAGGCAGTCCTCGGCCACGCGCAGGGACTCCCGGGCGAGCATCCGCGGGCCGTCGAGCAGCAGCACGGCGCGGTAGCCGCCCTCGGCGACCGGCTCGGCACCGCGGGTGGCGACCACGAGGGCCGGCTTGTCGTCGACCGTCAGCACCGTGCGCTCGCCGTCGCTGACGATCACCCGGGTGCCCGGGAACGCCCGGCCGAGCTCGTCGGCGGTGCGGCCCGCGCCGATCGAGGCGAAGCGGAACGTCGTGCCGTGGCAGTGCGAGCACGACCAGTTCGCCGCGATCGCCCCGCAGAGCGTGCAGGAGGGCCGCTCACCCGCCCGGTGCACGTGCAGCGGTCCGCCGCAGACGGTGCAGGCGGCCGGATGCCCGCAGCTCTGACACGCGAGCACGGGAGCGTAGCCCGGCCGCGCCACCTGCACGAGCACGGGGCCCTGCTCGAGGGCGCGGCGGGCGGCCTGCCACGCGGCGGTGGGGATGCGGGCGGCATTCTGCGGAGCATCCGCGTCGTCCTGCTCGGCGGTGGGCAGCACGCGGGGCAGGTAGCGCGGGGCCGGGAAGACCGGGTGCAGGAAGCCGAGCTCGACGAGCCGCTCGATGTCGGTGCTGCGGGAGTGCGAGACGAAGGCGAGGCGGCAGCCCGACTGCTCCTGGCGCACGAGGGCGGCGTCGCGGAGGTGCACGTAGGGCGCCAGCGGCTCGGACTGCAGGGAGTCGCCCTCGTCCCAGACGATGATCTGGCCGAGGTGCGACACGGGCGCGTAGATGCTGGAACGGTTGCCGACCACGATGTGCGGGTCGCCGTCGAGCGCCGTGAGGAAGTTCGCGTACCGCTCGTTGCGCGCCTGCCGCGCGTCGAGCCGCACGATCGCGTCGCCCGCGCCGAGACTCTCGAGGGCCTGCTCGACGGCGAGCTGGTCGCGGTAGTCGGGCACGGCGACGATCACCGACTCGCCGCCCCGGTGCACGCCCACGGCGAGCTCGGCGATGGTCAGGGCCCAGTGGCCCACGGTGTGGTGCCCCACCGTGTCCTGCCCCTGCCCCTGCGCCTGCTCCTGGCCCTGCGCCTGCTGCTGGTCTCCGGATGCGCGCACCGCCGTCACGGTGGCGATCGCGTCGATGGCGCTGCGCGCTCCGGCCGCGGCGAGATGCACGCCATCGGAGGCCGAGTACCCCGTCAGGGCGAACGCCGTCGGCGCCACCGCCTCTGCTCGAGGGGTCGCCTCCCCCGCCGCCTGCCGCGCCAGGAACGCCTTCTCCACCCGCACGAAGCGCGGCGGGATCGCCAGCCGCACGATGTCGCAGGCACTGCCGGCCGCGCGGTCGGCGAGTCGCCGGGCGAGCGCCCACACCTCCGGGGTCAGCACGGGCAGCGGTGACACGACCTCGTCGACCTCGCTCAGGGTGCGCTCCCCGGGCACGTGGGGCGCGAGCTCCACGATGTAGCCCCGCGCCGTGCGGCCGGCGGAGCGCAGGGGTACCTTGACGCGCACGCCCGGACGGGCATCCTGAACCAGCGCCGCCGGCACGAGGTAGTCGAACAGCCGGTCGAGCTGCGGCAGCGGCGACTCGAGCATCACCCGCGCGACGACCCCCGACGACGGCGACTCGAGCGTCGCCTCGGCCTGCGGGTCGGGCGCGGCACCCGCCACGGTCAGAGCCCCGCGGCGGCCCGGATCTCGTCGACCCGGTCGAGTCGCTCCCAGGTGAAGTCGGGGAGCTCGCGGCCGAAGTGCCCGTAGGCGGCCGTCTGGGCGTAGATGGGGCGCAGCAGGTCGAGGTCGCGAATGATCGCGGCCGGCCGCAGGTCGAAGACCTCCCGGAGCGCGTCGGTGATGACCTCGTCGCTCACCACGCCGGTGCCGAAGGTCTCGACGTAGAAGCCGACGGGCGCCGACTTGCCGATGGCGTACGCGATCTGCACCTCGAGGCGCGACGCGAGCCCGGCGGCCACGGCGTTCTTCGCGACCCAGCGCATGGCGTAGGCGGCCGAGCGGTCGACCTTCGACGGGTCTTTTCCGCTGAACGCGCCGCCGCCGTGCCGCGCGGCCCCGCCGTAGGTGTCGACGATGATCTTGCGGCCGGTGAGCCCGGCGTCGCCCTGCGGCCCGCCGATCTCGAAGCGGCCCGTGGGGTTGATCAGGATGCGCGCGTCGTTCGACGACAGCGACACCCCGTCGGCCTCGGCCTGCTGCAGCACGGGGCGGATGACCGTCTCCTCGACCTCGCGGCGCAGCTCGTCGAGCCCCACCGACGGCGCGTGCTGGGTGGACAGCACGACCGTGTCGACGGTCTTCGGCACGACCCCGTCGTAGCCCACGGTGACCTGGGTCTTGCCGTCGGGCCGGAGGTAGTCGAGCACGCCCTCCTTGCGCACGGCCGCGAGCCGCGCCGAGAGGCGGTGAGCCAGCCAGATCGGCAGCGGCATGAGCTGCGGCGTCTCGGTGGTGGCGTAGCCGAACATGATGCCCTGGTCGCCCGCGCCCTGCCGGTCGGCCTCGTCGGTGGAGGCGCCCTCGCGGGTCTCGAAGGCGTTGTCGACGCCCTGCGCGATGTCGGGCGACTGACCGCCGATCGACACCGACACACCGCACGAGCGCCCGTCGAACCACACGTCGCTCGAGGTGTAGCCGATCGAGGAGATCTTCTCGCGCACGAGCGCCGGGATCTCGACGTACCCGCTCGTGGTGACCTCGCCGGCCACGTGCACGAGCCCGGTGGTGACGAGCGTCTCGACGGCGACGCGCGAGTGCGGGTCCTCCGTCAGCAGCGCGTCGAGGATGGTGTCGGAGACCTGGTCGCAGATCTTGTCGGGGTGGCCCTCGGTGACGGATTCGGACGTGAAGAGGCGAAGGGAGGTCATGGTGCTCCTGATAGGGCGGCGGCGAACACTCCGAGAATGCCATCAGCCACCGACGTCTTGCTGCCGGATGCCTCGACGACTATATCCCCGGCGGCATCCAGCACCAGGACCGTGTTGCTCTCCGTGGCGAAGCCGGTGCTCCAGCCGACGCCGTTGACCACGAGGAAGTCGCAGCCCTTGCGGGCGATCTTCGCGCGGCCGAGCTCGAGCAGCTCCTCGCGCGTGTCGGCGGTCTCGGCGGCGAAGCCGACCACGAGCCGCCCGTCGCGCGGCCCGGCCGAGATCGTCGCGAGGATGTCGGGGTTCTGCACCAGCTCGAGCGTGAGCCGCTCGCCCGTGGCGGTCTTCTTGATCTTGGAGTCGCTGACCGAGACGGGCCGGTAGTCGCTCACGGCGGCCGCCATCACGGTGAGGTCGTTCTCGGGCGCCGCCACGGTGGTGGCCGCCAGCAGCTCGGCGGCGGTCTCGACGCGCACGACGTCGACGCCCTCGGGCAGCCCGACCTCGACGTGAGCGGCGATCAGCGTCACGTGCGCACCCCGGTCACGGGCGGCGGCGGCGATGGCCACGCCCTGCTTGCCGCTGGAGCGGTTGCCGAGGTAGCGCACCGGGTCGAGCGGCTCGCGTGTGCCTCCCGCGGTCACGAGAACCCTCCGGCCCTCCAGGTCCCGGATGCGCGGCGCGCCGTCACCCGCGCCCGGACGCTCGGGCGCCGTCGCAGCCCCAGCGCCGGTATCGGCACCGGCGCCAGCTCCCGCCGCGACCTCCAGCGCCGCGGCCACGATCTCGTCGGGCTCCGCCATCCGCCCCACCCCGGAGTCGGACCCCGTGAGCTGCCCGCTGACCGGCCCCACGAGGTGCACCCCGCGCGAGCGCAGGGTGGCCACGTTCGCGACGGTGGCCGGGTTCTGCCACATCTCGGTGTGCATCGCGGGCGCGATCACGAGCGGTGCCCGGCTGGCGAGCACCGTGTTGCCGAGCAGGTCGTCGGCGAGCCCGGCGGCGAGCTTCGCGATGGTGTTCGCGGTCGCCGGGGCGATGACGATCAGGTCGGCGGCCTGGCCGATGGCCACGTGCCGCACCTGGGCGACCCCGTCGTAGAGGTCGGTGGAGACCGTGTTGCGCGAGATCGCCTCGAGCGTGGGGCGCCCGACGAACTTCAGGGCGTGCTCGGTGGCGACCACGTGCACGTCGTGCCCACGCAGAACGAGACCACGGATGACGTTCACGGCCTTGTAGGCCGCGATGCCACCCGTGATCCCGACGACGATGTTCAATTTCTCTCCGATGCGTGGAGGACGAACGGAGGTGCTACTCGATGGGCGCCGCGGGGCGGATCGTCAGCTTGTCCTCGTTGATCTCGTGCATGGCGACGGAGAGCGGCTTGTCGTCGATGGTCGAGTCGACCAGCGGGCCGACGTTGTCGAACAGGCTTCCCTCGTGCAGGTCGGCGTAGTAGTCGTTGATCTGGCGAGCGCGCTTGGAGGCGAAGATCACCAGGGCGTACTTCGAGTCGACCTTCGAGAGCAGCTCGTCGATGGGCGGGTCGATGATGCCGAGTTTGTTGGTGGGCACGGTGTTCACTCCTTGCTGGGAAGGTCAGTCGCCTTCTGAATCTGCATCAATTCTACGACCTCCGCCGCCGCGGCCTGCACATCGCGGTTCACGACGCGGAAGTCGAACTCGTCCTGGGCCGCCAGTTCCACCTTCGCGGTGGTCAGCCGGCGCTCCTGCTCCTCGAGCGTCTCGGTGCCGCGACCGATCAGCCGGCGCACCAGTTCGTCCCAGGTCGGAGGCAGCAGGAACACGAGCGTGGCGCTCGGTTCGGCCGCCTTCACCTGGCGCGCGCCCTGGATGTCGATCTCGAGCAGCACGCTCGTACCGGCCGCGAGGGCGCGGTCGATCGGGGTGCGGGGCGTGCCGTAGCGCGACTTGTTGTGCACCACGGCCCACTCGAGGAACTCCCCCGCCTCGATCATCCGGTCGAACTCCTCGTCGGAGACGAAGTAGTAGCTGACGCCCTCGACCTCGCCCGGGCGCGGCGCCCGCGTGGTGGCCGAGACCGAGAGGTGCACCTCGGGGAAGTTCTCGCGGATGTACGTCGACACCGTGCCCTTGCCGACGGCGGTGGGGCCGGCCAGAACGACGAGCCGGCTGTCGCCGGTGGCGGCGACCTTGGGCGCCCGGCGCTCGAGGTACTCCCGGAGCCGCTGCTGCTGGTGCACGCCGAGCCCGGACAGGCGCTTCGACGTCGCGATGCCGAGCGACTCCATCACGCGTTCGATGCGCACCGGCCCGAGGCCCGGGATGGCCATCAGCAGGTCACGCACGCGCATGCCGGCCTCGATGCTCTCGGTGCTGCCGAGGGCGGTCTCGAGCACGGCGACGGCGCTCAGCCGGCGCTCGGTCACGGCGCGCTTGACGGATGCGCGGGCACGGCGTGCCGCGACGGCGGCACGGCTGGCGGCGACCCGGTCGACGTCGGGCGGATTCATCGCAGCACCTCCCCGAGAGCGGCGCTCTCGCGTTCGATCGCCTCGGCGAGGCCGGCGGCCCCGGCGGGACTGGCGGAGCCCAGGGCGAGCACCGAGCGGGACACGCTGACGACGACGTTCGGCGCCAGCTGCCCGAAGACCGCGGGGATCGACGAGAACGCCGCCCCCTGGAAACCGAAGCCCGGCGCGAGCACCGGTGTGGTCGAGAGGGTGCGGCCGGCGTCGCTCGTGAAGCCGTAGTCCTCGAGGCGCTGGGTGGCGCCGAGCACCAGACCGTGGTCGCCGAGGCGGGTGCGGTCGGTGTTGCGGGCGGCGACCTCGTCGGCGACGAGTCGCGCGACGGTGCGGCCGGGGTTCTCGCCCGCATCCGTCGTCGCCGTCTGCAGGATGCGCGCCTCGGGGTTCGAGGTCGCGCTGAGCACGAAGGCCCCCTTGCCGGCCGCCTCGGCGGTGTCGAGCAGCCCGGAGAGGGCTCCGACGCCGGTGTAGGCCGTGACGGTCAGGGCGTCGACCTCGAGCGGGGAGCCCGCGGTCAGCCAGGCCGCCGCGTAGCCGTCGTTGGTCGAGCCGATGTCGCCGCGCTTGGCGTCGCCGATCACCAGCAGCCCTGCCGCGCGGGCCGCGGCCAGCACGTCCTCGAGGACGGCGAAGCCCGCCGAGCCGAACGACTCGAAGAACGCCACCTGCGGCTTCACGATGCCCACCCGGCCGGCGGCCGCCTCGACGACCCGCAGGCCGAAGTCGCGGACGCCGGCGGCATCGCGCCCGAGCCCCCACTCCGCAAGGAGGTAGGGGTGCGGGTCGATGCCGACGCACAGGTGGCCGTGCGCCGCGAACGCGCCGTCGAGGCGGGCGCCGAAGGGAGCGCCGCTCACCGGCGGGCGTTCCGGGCGATGGCGTACTCCTGCAGCGAGGTCACCTCGAAGCCGTCCTTCAACGCGTCGAAGGAGGCCACGGCCGCGCCCAGCTGGGCGATGGTCGTGAACAGCGGCTTGTCGGCCGCGACGGCGGCGGCACGGATCTCGTAGCCGTCGACGCGGGCCGACCGGCCGGAGGGCGTGTTGATCACGATGTCGACCTTGTCGGCGTTGATCAGGTCGACGATCGTCTCGACAGGCTCGGTGCCGTCGCCGCCGACGTTCTCGGAGTACTTGCCCACGATGCCGGCGTGGATGCCGTTGCGGTTCAGCACCTCGGCCGTGCCGCTGGTGGCCAGGATCTCGAAGCCGAGCTGCTGCAGGCGCAGCACCGGCAGCACGATCGCGCGCTTGTCGCGGTCGGACACCGAGACGAACACCGTGCCCGACAGGGGCATGCCACCGTACGCGGCCTCCTGGCTCTTGGCGAAGGCACGGGGGAAGTCGCGGTCGATCCCCATCACCTCACCGGTCGAGCGCATCTCCGGGCCGAGCACCGAGTCGACGATCAGGCCCTCCTTGGTGCGGAAGCGCTTGAAGGGCAGCACGGCCTCCTTCACGGCGACCGGCGAGTCGAGCGGCACCCGCGAGCCGTCATCGACGGGCAGCATGCCCTCGGCCTTCAGCTCGGCGATGGTGACGCCGACCATGAGGCGCGACGCGGCCTTCGCGAGCGGGATGCCCAGCGCCTTCGACACGAACGGCACGGTGCGGGAGGCGCGCGGGTTGGCCTCGAGCACGTAGAGGATGCCGGCACCGATCGCGAACTGCACGTTCAGCAGGCCCTGCACGCCGATGCCCTGCGCGATGGCGAGGGTGGCGTCGCGCACGGCGTCGATCTGCGAGCGGCCGAGGGTCACGGGCGGCAGCGAGCAGCTCGAGTCGCCCGAGTGCACGCCGGCCTCCTCGAGGTGCTCCATGATGCCGCCGATGTAGAGCTCGTGGCCGTCGTAGAGGGCGTCGACGTCGATCTCGATCGCGTCGTCGAGGAAGCGGTCGACCAGCAGCGGGTTGGCCGTGCCGACCATGCCCTGCCCGGCGATCCGCTCGAAGTAGTCCGCGAGCGACGGGGTGTCGTAGACGATCTCCATGCCGCGGCCGCCGAGCACGTAGCTCGGGCGCACCAGCACGGGGAAGCCGATCTCCTCGGCGACCGCGACGGCCGTCTCGTAGTCGACGGCCGTGCCGTTCTTGGGTGCCAGGATGCCCGCGGCGTCGAGGATGCCCGAGAACAGCCCGCGCTCCTCGGCGAGGTCGATGGCCTCGGGGGTGGTGCCGAGGATCGGCACGCCGGCCTCCTTCAGCCCCTTCGCGAGGCCCAGGGCGGTCTGCCCGCCGAGCTGCACGACGACACCGACCAGCTCGCCCGACTGCGACTCCGCGTGGATGACCTCCAGCACGTCCTCGAGGGTGAGCGGCTCGAAGTAGAGCCGGTCGCTCGTGTCGTAGTCGGTGGAGACCGTCTCGGGGTTGCAGTTGATCATGATCGTCTCGTACCCGGCGTCGTGCAGGGCGAACGAGGCGTGCACGCAGGAGTAGTCGAGCTCGACTCCCTGACCGATGCGGTTCGGGCCGGAGCCCAGGATGACGACCTTGCGGGCGTCCGACGGCTCGACCTCGGTCTCGAGGTCGTAGCTGGAGTAGTGGTACGGCGTGAGCGCCGGGAACTCCCCCGCGCAGGTGTCGACCGTCTTGTAGACCGGGCGGATGCCGAGGATGTGGCGCACCTCACGCACGTCCTTCTCGCCGAAGCCGCGGAGCGAGGCGATCTGGGCATCCGAGAAGCCGTGCTCCTTGGCGAGCGTGAACATGGCGTGGTCGGCGTTCTCGGAGGCCCTGATCGCGTCGGCGACCTCGTTGATCAGCACGATCTGGTCGAGGAACCAGGGGTCGATCTTGGTGGCCTCGAAGGCCTCCTCGATGCTCGCGCCGGCCCGGAGGGCCTGCTGCACCGTGACGATGCGGCCGTCGGTCGGCACCGCCGCGATCGCGAGCAGCTCGTCCTTGTCGCCGGGCTCCCCGTCCCAGTGGAACGACGAGCCGCGCTTCTCGAGCGAGCGCAGCGACTTCTGCAGCGCCTGCGTGAAGTTGCGGCCGATCGCCATGGCCTCGCCCACCGACTTCATGGTCGTGGTGAGGGTGGGGTCGGCGGCCGGGAACTTCTCGAACGCGAAGCGGGGCACCTTGACGACCACGTAGTCGAGCGTCGGCTCGAACGACGCGGGGGTCACCTTGGTGATGTCGTTCGGGATCTCGTCGAGCCGGTAGCCGATGGCGAGCTTCGCGGCGATCTTCGCGATCGGGAAGCCGGTGGCCTTCGAGGCGAGCGCCGACGAGCGCGACACGCGCGGGTTCATCTCGATCACGATGATGCGGCCGTTGGAGGGGTCGACGGCGAACTGGATGTTGCAGCCGCCGGTGTCGACGCCCACGGCGCGGATGATGTCGATGCCGATGTCGCGGAGCTTCTGGTACTCGCGGTCGGTCAGGGTCAGCGCGGGGGCCACCGTGATCGAGTCGCCCGTGTGCACACCGACCGGGTCGACGTTCTCGATCGAGCAGACGACGACCGTGTTGTCGGCGGTGTCGCGCATGAGCTCGAGCTCGTACTCCTTCCAGCCGAGGATGGACTCCTCCAGGAGCACCTCGGTGGTGGGGCTCTGGTGCAGGCCGTCGCCGACGATGCGGCGCAGCTCCTCCTCGGTGTAGGCGAAGCCCGAGCCGAGCCCGCCCATGGTGAAGGAGGGGCGGACGACGAGGGGGTAGCCCAGGTCTTCGGCGTAGCCGACGGCCTCCTCGACGGTGTGCGCGATGTACGAGCGGGCCACCTCGGCGCCCGCGTCGATCACGAGCTGCTTGAAGATCTGCCGGTCTTCGCCCTTGTTGATCGCCTCGAAGTTCGCGCCGATCAGCTCGACGTCGTACTTCTCGAGGATGCCGTGCTCGTGCAGCTGGATGGCCGCGTTCAGCGCCGTCTGGCCGCCGAGGGTCGGCAGGATCGCGTCGGGCTTCTCCTTGGCGATGATGGTCTCGATGACCTTCCAGGTGATCGGCTCGACGTAGGTGGCGTCGGCGAAGTCGGGGTCGGTCATGATCGTGGCCGGGTTCGAGTTCACCAGGATGACGCGCACGCCCTCCTCGCGGAGCACGCGGCAGGCCTGCGTTCCCGAGTAGTCGAACTCGACGGCCTGACCGATGACGATCGGGCCGGAGCCGATGACCAGAACGCTCTGGATGTCGTCTCTGCGTGGCATTACTCGTGGTCTCCTTCGGAGGAAGCGGTGGGGAGCTGGCCGGCCGGCGACTCGCGGCGCGCGAGCACCATCTCGCGGAAGCGGTCGAACAGGTACATGGAGTCGTGCGGGCCGGCGGCCGCCTCGGGGTGGTACTGCACCGAGAAGGCGTCGATGTCGAGGCAGCGGATGCCCTCGACCACGTCGTCGTTCAGGCTGACGTGGCTCACCTCGACCCGGCCGAAGCCGGCGGGCGAGTCGACGACGCCCTCGCGGGGCGCGTCGACGGCGAAGCCGTGGTTCTGGCTGGTGATCTCGACACGGCCGGTGAGCTTGTCGAGCACGGGCTGGTTGATGCCGCGGTGGCCGAAGGGCAGCTTGTAGGTGCCGAACCCGAGCGCCCGTCCGAGCAGCTGGTTGCCGAAGCAGATGCCGAAGTAGGGCACGCCGCTCTTCAGCACGTCGCGGAGCAGCTCGACATGGCTCTCGGAGGCCTCGGGGTCGCCCGGGCCATTGCTGTAGAAGAGGGCATCCGGAGCGATCTCGAGCACCTCGTCGACGGTGACCGACTCGGGCAGCACCTCGACGTCGAGCCCGCGCTCGGCGAGGTAGTTCAGCGTGGAGGTCTTGACGCCCAGGTCGAGCACGGCGACCGAGCCGATGCGCTCGCCGACGGCGGGCACCTGGTAGCGCTCACGGGTCGACACGACGCTCGAGAGCTTCTGCCCGGCCATCTCGGCACCGGCGCGCACGGCGCCGAGCTGCTCGGTGGCCGACAGCTCGTACTCGGCGCCCGAGAAGATGCCCGCGCGCATGGCGCCGGCGCTGCGGATGTGGCGGGTCACGGCGCGGGTGTCGATGCCCGAGATGCCCACCACCCCGTCGGTCACGAGGTCGTCGTCCAGGCTCCGCTGCGCGCGGAAGTTCGACACGACCCGGGAGGGGTCGCGCACGACGTAGCCGGCGACCCAGATCTTCGCCGACTCCTTGTCGGTGTCGTTGACGCCCGTGTTGCCGATGTGCGGCGCGGTCTGCATGACGATCTGACCGGCGTAGGAGGGGTCGGTCAGCGTCTCCTGGTAGCCGGTCATGCCGGTGGCGAAGACCGCCTCGCCGAGGGTGCGTCCGCGGGCTCCGTAGGCACGGCCCTCGTAGCGCCGACCGTCTTCCAGCACGAGCACGGCGGGTTCGGTTGTGATCACGACGAGGTTCCTCCCTGAGGGGTGTTGTTCGGGATGATGGCGCCGGCGGCGTCGATCAGCCGGCCGGCGTCACCGAGGTCGGTGGCGCGGACGTAGCTCTCGACCTCGGCCGGGCCGGTGGTGGAGTCGTAGGTCCAGTCGATGCGCACGAGCCCGCCGGGCTCGACGACGCGGTCGATGGTCCAGGTGGAGGTGCCCACCGAGCGCAGGCGCTCGCGGGCGATGAAGGTCTCGGGCTCGCCGGGGACGACGAGCGACAGGCCGTTCTCGAGCACCGTCAGCACGCCGCGTCCGCGGAAGGCGAGCCCCGGGATGGTCAGGCGGTTCAGCGGGTCGCCCGCCGCGGTGGTGGCGACGTAGAGAACGGATGCCCGGGCGAGCTCCCGGCCGCGCGCGGCCTCGGCCGGAGCATCCGTCGCCCGGCCGAACGCCGACTGGCGGCGGCGCCTCGCGCGCCAGGCCCACACCATGGCGCCGAGCACGAGCGCGGCGAAGAGTGTGACGAGCACGCCGGGGACGAGCCGCTCCATCAGCGCACCGCCGCTTCGGCGGCGTCGGCCGCTTCCCAGACGGGTGCGAGCTCGCCGTCGCGGAGGGTCGCGAAGCCCTCGTGGAAGGTCCAGCGCACGCTGCCCGCGAGGGTGGCGCCGAGGTAGGGCGAGTTCTGGCTGCGGCCGTGCAGGCGCTCGAGGTCGAAGACGCTCGAGGCGGCGGGGTCGACGAGGGTGAGGTTCGCGGGCGCGCCGTCCTCGAAGTCGTGCGAGTGCCCCTCGAGCCGGCCGATCGCCGCGGGCGCCTGCGAGAGCACGCGGGCGACGTCGGCCCAGTCGAGCAGCCCGGTGTCGACGAGCGCGGTCTGCACCACGGGCAGGGCCGACTCGAGGCCGACCATGCCGAAGGCCGCCGCGTCCCACTCGCACTCCTTCGCCTCGCGCGGGTGCGGGGCGTGGTCGGTGGCGATGATGTCGATCGTGCCGTCGGCGACGGCCTCGCGGAGCGCCTGCACGTCCTCGTCGCGGCGGAGCGGCGGGTTCACCTTGTAGCGCGCGTCGTAGCTGCGGATGAGCTCCTCGGTGAGCAGCAGGTGGTGCGGGGTCGCCTCGGCGGTGACCGGGATGCCCCGGGCCTTCGCCCAGCGGATCACGTCGACCGAGCCGGCGGTGGAGAGGTGGCAGATGTGTAGGCGGGCGCCGACGTGCTCGGCGAGCAGCACGTCGCGGGCGATGATCGACTCCTCAGCGACGGCGGGCCAGCCCTTCAGGCCCAGCTCGCTGCTCAGGGCGCCCTCGTTCATCTGGGCGTTCTCGGTCAGCCGAGGGTCCTGGGCGTGCTGGGCGATCACACCGTCGAAGGTCTTCACGTACTCCAGCGCGCGGCGCATGAGCAGGGAGTCGTGGACGCACGTGCCGTCGTCGGAGAAGACCCGCACGCCGGCGCGAGACTGGGCCATCGCGCCGATCTCGCTGAGGCGCTCGCCGCCGAGACCCACGGTGACGGCGCCGATCGGGCGCACGGTCGCGTAGCCGGCGGCGCGGCCGAGGGCCTGCACCTGCTCCACGACGCCCGCGGTATCGGAGACGGGGAGCGTGTTGGCCATGGCGAACACGGCGGTGAAGCCGCCGGCCGCGGCGGCGCGGGTGCCCGTGAGCACGGTCTCGCTCTGCTCGAAGCCCGGCTCGCGGAGGTGGGTGTGCAGGTCGACGAGACCCGGCAGGGCCACGAGGCCCGCGGCGTCGACGACCGTGGCGGCGGCCGTGGCGGCTCGGCCCGCGGCGGCCCCGGTCGACACGATGCGGCCGCCCTCGATCAGGATGTCGGCGCCGGCACCGTTCGGCAGGGTCGCGCCCTTCAGCAGGTAGCTCTGCTCGCTCAACTCAGGGCCTCTCGCTCGCCTCGCTCGCCGGAGAGCAGCAGATAGAGCACTGCCATCCGGATGGACACCCCGTTCGCGACCTGCTCGAGCACGGTCGACTGCGCGGAATCGGCCGCGCCCGACGAGATCTCGAGGCCGCGGTTCATCGGTCCGGGGTGCATCACAATCGTATCCGGGCGCAAGGTCGCCATCCGCTCGTCGTCGAGGCCCCACTGCCGCGCGTACTCGCGAGCGTTGGGGAAGTAGGCGGCGTTCATCCGCTCGCTCTGGATGCGCAGCATCATCAGCACGTCGGGGCGCACGGCGGCGAGCGTCGCGTCGAGGTCGAAGCCCACCGCGGCGGGCCAGGTCTCGGCGCCGACGGGCACCAGGGTGGCGGGCGCGACGAAGGTGAGCTCGGCCCCGAGGGTCTCGAGCAGCCAGAGGTTCGAGCGCGCGACGCGGGAGTGCAGGATGTCGCCGACGATGACGACGCGCACGCCGTCGAGGGCCTTGCCGCGGCTCGCGTCGCCGTGCAGGCGGCGGCGCATCGTGAAGGCGTCGAGCAGGGCCTGGGTCGGATGCTCGTGCGTGCCGTCGCCCGCGTTCACGACGCCCGCGTCGATCCAGTCGCTCTGCGCCAGCACCTGGGGCGCGCCCGAGGCGTGGTGGCGGATGACGACGCCGTCGGCGCCCATCGCGGCCAGAGTCTGCGCGGTGTCCTTCAGGCTCTCGCCCTTGGAGACGCTGGAGCCCTTCGCCGAGAAGTTGATCACGTCGGCCGAGAGCCGCTTGGCGGCGGCCTCGAACGAGATGCGGGTGCGCGTGGAGTCCTCGAAGAAGAGGTTCACGACCGTCTTGCCGCGGAGGGTCGGCAGCTTCTTGACCTCGCGGTTCTGCACGTCGGCCATGTCCTCGGCGATGTCGAGGATGCGCACGGCCTCGTCGCGGCTGAGGTCCTTGGTGGAGAGGAGGTGTCTCATCCCTCGATCGTCACCTCCTCGGTGGCATCGAGCCCGGCGAGGCGCACGTTGATGCGCTCGGCCCGGGACGTCGGCAGGTTCTTGCCCACGAAGTCGGCGCGGATCGGCAGGTCGCGGTGGCCCCGGTCGACCAGCACCGCGAGGCGCACGGCGCGGGGACGGCCGAGGTCGTTGAGCGCGTCGAGCGCGGCCCGGATGGTGCGGCCGGAGTACAGCACGTCGTCGACGAGCACGACCGTCTTGCCGTCGATGCCCTGCCGGGGGACCTGAGTCGGCTGCGGCGTGCGAGTCGGGTGCTTCGACAGGTCGTCGCGGTACATCGTGATGTCGAGCGCGCCGACCATGCCGGCCGGGTCGCTGCCGGGTTCGATGCCGCCGATCAGCGCGCCGATGCGCTCGGCGAGCAGCACTCCGCGCGTCGGGATCCCGAGGATCACCAGATCGTCCGCTCCCCGGTTGGACTCGAGGATCTCGTGCGAGATCCGAGTCAACGCCCGGGCTATGTCAGCCTGCTGCAGCACGGTACGTGCCATAACGACCGACCTCCTTCCCCGCCTCCCGGACGGCCTTAAAGGATGCCTGTGTACCCCTCCACCCTAGCAGCGGAGCCACCGTCCCTGCGTGCGCACTGCGGCCAGCCGTTCCGGCAGCTGACCAGCGCGATCGGCCTGACATCACAGGCGCCCGAAGGAGATCAAGCTCTGCAGACACGAAATTCTCTCTCTCGGATGTGACTGACACTGGGCGGACCTCAGTGGTGGCTCGCTTCCGCGGAACCTCGAGCTATGCTCATCATATGCCCTCCGAGGATGCGATGCACGACGACATCGTCGAGGCCTGGCGCGTGCGCCTCGCGGAACTCGAGCGGCGGTTCGGCGCCCCGCTTCCCGCTGCGATGGACGCTGGATCCGCGCCACCCCGACCGGTCTCCGCCGCCTGGAGGTCGGCCATGGCGGAGCGCGAGGAGCTGCTGACGCCGCTCGCGCTCGAGATGGCCGACGGTTACGCCGACTTGGACACGGCGGGGCGGCGCCGGGTCATCGCGCTTCTCACCGCGCATCCACACGTGGAGTGGCAGTGGCCGGGCGTCGCCCACCACGCGTTCGAGGCCTACCTCGCGTCAGGCGACGAGGCCCACGTTCGCCGTGCGCTCGCCCTCACTGCCATCTATGACCTCCGCGCTCAGAGCCGGGACTTCCACCGAGTGATCCTCCCGGTGCGCGATCGTCTGGAAGCGAAGGGCGTCGACGTCGCTGCGGTGTTCGACGCCGGTCTTCTGTTGGCCGTCGAACACGACGACCCGACGGCGGGAGCCTTCGGTCTGTTCACCGCGCTCGGGCGGGCGTGGCTCCCGTACCGGCCGCAATCGGCCGAGCTCGATCCCGCTGAGTCGGACCGACTGATCAGCGGGTGGGAGCGACAGCTCCGGGATCTCGAGGAGGGGTCGACCGTCGAGCTGCCCGACGTGATCGCCCTGGCGCTGCCGATGGCCGAGTCCTACCGGCACCGTCTGGGAGCGGCCGAGCGGTCCCGTGTCCGGGGACTGCTGTCCGCCTGTCCCCGGGTGGAGGACGTCTGGGCCGAGCTGACGTCGAGCGCCCTCGCCCGCAGCGCGCGCCGCCACCAGCGTGCCGACCTCGAGCTCGCACTGGCCCTCATCGCGCTGTCCGCCCGCGGCGCCCGCGACGACCGCATCACCGACGGTCTCCGTGATGCTCGATCCACGATGCTCGCTGCCGGTGTCGACCTCGGATCGACCTTGAGCGAGGCCGTGCGACTGGTCTCCCCCGTCGACGGCGCCCAGGACGAAGCGCTCATCGCGCTCTTCGGCAAGTCCTCGGCGTACTCCCCCGTGGTCGCCTCAGCGCCCGACGTCGCGATCGGGCGGACACAGAAGGCCCCGAGACCGAAGTCTCAGGGCCGTACGTGACCACTCGCGAGGTGGAGAGCGCCGGTCAGGCGGCCTGGGCCACCTTGCCCAGGACGCCGTTCACGAAGCCGGCCGAGTCGTCGGTCGAGAGCGTCTTGGCGAGCTCGACCGCCTCGGCGATCGCGACGCCCGCGGGCACCTCGTCGTTGTAGAGGATCTCCCAGACGCCGATGCGCAGCAGGGCGCGGTCGATCGTCGGCATGCGCGCGATCGTCCAGCCCTGGGCGTAGCTCTCGATGGTCTCGTCGATCTCGCTGAAGCGGTCGGTGACGCCGTCGACGATCTCACGAGCGTACAGCCACGAGTTCTGCCGGTCGGGCTGGGTCGCCGCCCGGCCGGCCTCGGCCGCGAGGGCCTCGGCGATCGGGATCTGCCGCACGTCGGCGGCGTAGAGGATGTCGAGGGCCCGCTTGCGGGCCTTCGTGCGTGCGCTCAACGACGGCGCCTAGTTGACCCGGCCGAGGTAGTCGCCCGTGCGGGTGTCGACCTTGACCTTGGTGCCGATCTCGAGGAACAGCGGGACGTTGATCTGGTAGCCGGTCTCGACGGTGGCGGGCTTGGTGCCGCCGGTCGAGCGGTCGCCCTGCAGGCCCGGCTCGGTGTAGGTGATCTCGAGCACGACCGAGGCGGGGAGCTCGACGTAGAGCGGCTCGCCGTCGGTGAGCGCGATGGTCGCGGTCTGCTGCTCGAGCAGGAAGTTGGCGGCGTCGCCGACGATCGTGCCCGGGATGGTGATCTGGTCGTAGTCGCTCGTGTCCATGAACACGAAGTCCTCGCCGTCCTTGTACAGGTACTGGAAGTCGCGACGGTCGACATTGGCCGTCTCGATCTTCGCGCCGGCGTTGAAGGTGCGGTCGACGAGCTTGCCGGTGCGCACGTTCTTGATCTTGGTGCGCACGAAGGCGCCGCCCTTGCCCGGCTTGACGTGCTGGAACTCGATCACGTTCCAGAGCTGGCCGTCGATGTCCAGCACGGTGCCGTTCTTGATGTCGTTCGTTGAAGCCATGGAGGGGATGATCCGTTTCGAAGAAGATGGTGCGACCGGCATGTCGGTCGCGGAGGTCCTCGAAGAGTGTACCGGTTCCGCCTCAGCGACCGCTCGGGCCCGTGCGGTCAGTGCCAGAGCAGCGAGGCCAGCGCCAGCCGGTACGACCCGAAGCCGAACCCGGCGATCACCCCGGTCGCGATCCCCGAGATCACACTCGTGTGCCGGAACGTCTCCCGTGCGTGCGGGTTCGAGATGTGCACCTCGATCAGCGGCACCCCCGCCTTCGTCACGAGCGCGGCCGCATCCCGCAGCGCGTACGAGTAGTGCGTGAACGCGGCGGGGTTCAGGATGACCGGGGTCGCCGTGTCGACGGCTTCGTACAGCCACGACACCAGCTCGGCCTCGTCGTTGGTCTGCCGGAGGTCGATCGAGAGCTGACCGGCCGCGTCGGTCTCGAGCAGCCGCCGGAGGGAGTCGAGGTCCTGCGACCCGTAGACATCGGGCTCGCGGCTGCCGAGGCGACCGAGGTTCGGCCCGTTGAGGACGAGGACAGACGACATGCGAGCTCCTAGGAGGCGATCTCTTGGTACGCGGCGAACAGCAGGGAGGTCTCCGGCCCGGCGAGCACCGAGGGGCGCGCCAGGTCGTCGAGCACGATGAACCGCAGCATCCCGCCGCGCGACTTCTTGTCGCGCTGCATCGTGGCGAGCAGCGTCTGCCAGCGCCCGGCCGGGTACTCGGTCGGCAGCGTCAGCGAGGTCAGGATGCGCCGGTGCCGGTCGACGACCTCGTCCGACAGCGATCCGGTGAGGCGCCCGAGCTCGGCCGCGAACATCATGCCGACGGCCACCGCCGCGCCGTGCCGCCACTGGTACCGCTCGGCGTGCTCGATCGCGTGCCCGAGGGTGTGCCCGTAGTTGAGGATCTCGCGGAGGCCCGCCTCCTTGAAGTCCGAGCTGACGACCCGCGCCTTGACGGCGACCGACAGCTCGATCAGCCGTCGCAGCTCGTCGGAGGTGGGGTCGGTGGCCCGGTCGACGTCGGCCTCGATGATGTCGAGGATCTCGGGCTCGGCGATGAAGCCGCACTTCACGACCTCCCCGAAGCCGGCGAGGATCTCGTTCCGCGGCAGCGGTGCGAGGGTGTCGAGGTCTTCGACCACGAGCGACGGGGCGTAGAAGGCGCCGACGAGGTTCTTGCCCTCGTTGGTGTTGATGCCGGTCTTGCCGCCGACGGCCGCGTCGACCATGCCGAGCAGCGTGGTCGGCACCTGCACGAGCGTGACGCCGCGCAGCCAGGTCGCGGCGACGAAGCCGGCCAGGTCGGTGACGGCTCCACCGCCGAAGCCGACCACGGCGTCGGTGCGGGTGAAGTCGGCCTGGCCGAGCACCTGCCAGCAGAACGAGGCGACCTCGATGCGCTTGCCGGCCTCCGCATCCGGGATCTCGGCCAGCAGCACCTCGTAGCGGTCGAGCAGGCTCTCGCGCAGGCTCGCGGCCGCCTGGCCGAGGGTCGGCGGATGCACGATCAGCACCTTCTTCACCCCGGGGCCGAAGCCCTCGGCGACCCGCCCCAGGATGCCGCGGCCGACGAGCACGTCGTAGCCGTTCTCTCCGCTGACGGGGATGACGGTGGGCTCGGCGCTCATCGCACGATCTCCTTCTTCTCGTTCGAGGCCTTCTGGTCCGCCCGCTTCGGGTTCGCCGCGCTGCCGAGCCACTCCATGATCTCGGCGGCGACCCGCTCGGTGGGCAGCGAGCTCGTGTCGGCGGTGTGGTCGGCGAGCCGCTCGTAGAGCTCCCGGCGGCGCTCGTAGACGGCCTTCCAGGTCTCGACGTCGGGCACGGTGGGGCGTTTGCCGTTGCCGAGCCGCCCGGCGACGACATCAGGATGCACGCTCAGCAGCACGACCGGCCACGAACCGATGTCACGCTGCGTCTCTTGGTCGAGCACCGCTCCTCCCCCGAAGGCGACGACCCCGTCGCTCTCCAGCGCCGTCACGACGGCCGCCCGCTCGAGGGCGCGGAAGTGCGCCTCCCCGTGGGACGCGAAGATCTCCGGGATCGGCCCGTGCGACGTGACCACGAGACGGTCGGTGTCGACGAAGCCGGTGCCGAGCATCCGCGCCAGCTTCTTGCCGATGCGCGACTTGCCCGAGGCCGGCGGCCCGATCAGCACCACCCTCATGCGCGGGCGATGCCGGTGCGCAGCGCCTCGGGGATGGCCGCGAGGTAGCCCTCGAGGTTGCGGCGGGTCTCGCCGACGGAGTCGCCGCCGAACTTCTCGAGCACGGCGTTGGCGAGCACCAGCGCGGTCATGGCCTCGGCCACGACCCCCGCGGCGGGCACGGCGCAGACGTCGGAGCGCTGGTGGTGCGCCGCCGCGTCCTCCCCCGTGGCCACGTCGATCGTGTGCAGGGCGTGCGGCACGGTGGCGATCGGCTTCATGCCGGCGCGCACCCGCAGCACGGTGCCCGTGGACATACCGCCCTCGGTGCCGCCCGCGCGGTCGGTGGACCGCGTGATCTCGTCACCCTCGCGGTAGAGCTCGTCGTGCGCGGCCGAACCCCGGCGGCGGGTGGTCTCGAAGCCGTCGCCGACCTCGACGCCCTTGATGGCCTGGATGCCCATCAGCGCAGCCGCCAGCTGCGAGTCGAGCCGGCGATCCCAGTGCACGTGCGAACCGAGGCCCGGGGGCAGCCCGTAGGCGAGCACCTCGACGACCCCGCCGAGGGTGTCGCCCTCCTTGTGGGCGTCGTCGATCTCGGCGACCATCAGCGCGCTCGTGGCGGCGTCGAAGCAGCGCACCGGGTCGGCGTCGAGCGCGTCGACGTCAGCGGGCTTCGGCAGGGCGGCGCCCTCGGGCACGCGCACCGGCCCGATCGCGAGGGTGTGGCTGACGAGGGTGATGCCGAGCTCGCCGAGGAAGGCGCGGGCGATTGCGCCGAGCGCGACACGGGCCGCCGTCTCACGGGCGCTCGCACGCTCGAGGATGGGGCGGGCCTCGTCGAAGTCGTACTTCTGCATGCCCACCAGGTCGGCGTGGCCCGGGCGGGGGCGCGTCAGCGGGGCGCTGCGGCCGCGGCCGGGCAGCTCCTCGTCGAGGGGCTCGACGCCCATCACCTCGGTCCACTTCGGCCACTCGGTGTTGCCGATGCGCACGGCGACGGGGCTGCCGAGGGTGCGGCCGTGCACGACGCCGCCCGTCATGGCGAGCTCGTCCTGCTCGAACTTCATGCGGGCGCCGCGGCCGTAGCCGAGCTTGCGCCGCGCGAGGTCGGTGCGCAGCTGATCGAGTGTGACCGGGATGCCGGACGGAAGACCCTCGACGATGGCGACGAGTTCTTGACCGTGGGACTCCCCGGCGGTGAGCCAACGAAGCATGGTTACGATCCTCCCACAGACGGAGGACACTCCCGCTCAGCCCCGCAGCCGGCCCGCCGCGTCGAGCCCCACGGCGTCGAGCATCGCTGCCACGACACGCTCCTCGCCGTCGAGCGTCACGAGGGGGTCGCCGTGCACGAACACCCTGATCTGGGCGGCCGCCTGGTGCACGAGCATCGCCAGCCCGGGCACCGCGAGGCTGCCCGCCTCCTGCCAGATCGTCGCGAGCTCGCTCGGCCACGGGTGGTAGGCCACGTCCAGGATGCTCGAGCTGCGCGGTGCCGCGGCGTCGACGAAGTTCACACCCACCCCGACCCCTCCGGGCAGCGTGCTGATCGTCAGGTCGGGCTCGATCAGCCGCATCCCCGGGTCATGCAGGGCCACCACCTCGGTGCTGAGCCCGGCGGCCCGGGCCGCGTCGACGACCGAGCCGGCCTTGCCGGGGCTCCGCAGCACGACATCGGCGTGCTCGGCACCGAGCTGGGCCACGGCGACGGCGGCCGAGCGCGCGGTGGCCCCGGCGCCGACGATCATCACCCGGCGGGCCCGGGTCACCCCCGCGCGTTCGAGCGCCTGCCGGATGCCGTGCACGTCGGTGTTGAAGCCGCTGAGCGCGCGCCGGCCGTCGTGCTCGGCGACGAGCACGGTGTTCACGGATCCGCTCGCCTCGGCCACCGCGTCGACACTCGACAGCAGCGGCCGGATCGTCTCCTTCAGCGGCATGGTGAGCGAGAGGCCGCGCCACTCGGCCGTGAGGCCGTCGATGAAGGCGGGCAGCGCATCCGTCGTCACCTCGTGCGCGTCGTACTGCCAGGGCAGCCCGAGCGCGCGGTAGGCGGTGCGGTGCAGCAGCGGCGACCGCGAGTGCGCGATCGGTGAGCCGAGCACGCCGAGGCGCCGCTCGCGCGTCAGCTCATCGGCCTCGTCGCCAACGAACGTCTCGGACACCGGTCGCTACTCGACGTCGGGGTGGGCGGCCCACCAGGCCTGCAGGCGCTCGACCGCGGCCGCGTGCTCGTCGGCGGTGGTCGAGAAGACGGTCTCGCCCGTGTCGAGGTCGACCGTCACGAAGAACATCCACGGGCCGTCGGCCGGGTTCAGCGCCGCGTTGATCGCGTCGTCGCCCGGGTTCGCGATCGGGCCGACCGGCAGGCCGGGGTAGTAGTACGTGTTGTAGATGTTGTTCGGGTCGTCGCGCTCGGCCTGGGTGGTCTCGACCCGGCTGTGGCCGGCACCGTAGGCGACCGTGGCGTCGGACTCCATGTTCCAGCCCTGGTCGAGGCGGTTGGTGAAGACGCGGGAGACCTTCGCCATGTCCTCGACGCTGCCGGCCTCCTTCTGGATGAGCGCGGCCAGCGAGAGCACGCGGAGACGGTCGTCGGGGGCGACCCCCGCGGCGTCGAGCGACTGGAAGGTGCGGTTCACCATGGTGGTGATCATGTCGGTCGCGGTCTCGCCCGGCTGGAACACGTAGGTGGCCGGGAACAGGAAGCCCTCGATGGTGGGGGCGTTCGCCGGCACGCCGAGGGCGGCGTAGTTCGCGCCCACGGCCTGGAACTCCTCGACCGGGATGCCCGTGACGTCGGCGAGCTCCTGGTAGATGCCCTTGGCGCTCGAGCCCTCGGGGATGGTGACGGTGAAGTCGACCTTGGAGTCGGGGCTCTGCAGCGCGTCGAGCGCGGACTGAGCGCTCATCTTCTCGGCCAGGCGGAAGGTGCCGGCCTGGAAGACCGGTGCCGGGTCCTGGTCGAGCAGCAGCTCGTAGAAGGCGCGGGAGCTGGCGATGACGCCCTGCTCGGCGAGGTTGTCGCCGATGGTCTCGCCGACGTCGCCGTCGTTGACGACGAACATCACCTCGCCCTCGCCGCTGCCCTGGTAGTCGTCGGCCGAGGGGCTGCCGGCGATCAGGCTCTGCACCTGCTCACCGAAGACGTTCCAGACGAAGACGCCTGCGCCGGCGATCAGGCCGACGATGACGACGAGCACGATGACGGGGGTCACCCAGCGGCGTCGACGGCGTTCGCGCGGGGGGCGACCGCCACCGGAGGAGCGGCGCCCGCCGGAGCCGCCCGAGCCACCGGAGCCGCCCGAGCCGCCGCCGGATCGGCCTGAGCCACCGCCCGAGCCGCCGAAGCCGCCCGATCCGGAGCCACCCGAGCCGCCGAAGCCGCCCGAGTCACCACCCCGGGCCGGTTCGTCGCCGAGCCCGAAGTGCTCGATGCCCACGTGCTCGACGTCGTCGTCGGCGGTGCGGGTCGAGGAGCGCGGGCTCGAGGCGGCCGGTTCTGCGGCCTGTCTGGCCGCCCGCCGGGGCGATTCCGCGGGGCTCGGCGGCGTCGCCGGCTCCTGTCGGAAGAACTCGGCGAACGGATGGTCCTGTGCGGGCTGTCGGTCAGTCACTGCCTTTTCCTTGACTCGGGTCGAGGAGGATGCCGGGGGGTCTGTCGGTGGCACGCTCGCTGTCGAGGGCATGTTGAAGGAGTATAACCGCGGCGACCTGATCGATCACGGGGCGGGAGCTCTTGGTGTTCCGGCCGTTCCGGTGCAGGGCGGCCTGGGCCGAGACGGTGCTCAGCCGCTCGTCGATCATGCGCACCGGGCGGCCCGAGGCCGCGAGAAGACGGGCGGCGAAGTCCCGCGCATCCTGGGTCGAGGCGGTCTCGGAACCGCTCATCGACAGGGGCAGGCCGACCACGAACTCGAGGGCGTCGAGCTCGTCGGCGATGTCCAGGATGCGAACGACGTCGGGGCTCGGTCCCGTCTCGGGCACCTCGCCCGGTGCTGTGCGCGGCACGGTCTCGATCGGCGTGGCGAGCATGCCGTGCAGGTCGGTGCGGGCGACGCCGATGCGGGCCCTGCCCACGTCGACGCCGACCCGCACCCCGCTGCGCATGCTCAACCGGCCGTCGCTGCCCGGCCGATGGCCTCGAGCGCCGCGGGGATGGCGCCGACGTCGGTGCCGCCGCCCTGGGCCAGGTCGTCCTTGCCGCCGCCGCCTCCGCCGAGCACGCCGGCGGCGAGCTTGGCGAGGGCGCCGGCCTTCACCCCGGCGGCGCGGGCGCCGTCGGTGGTGGCGACGATGACGACGGGCTTGCCGTTGACGGCGGCGGCGAGGGCGACGACCGCGGCGGCGGACCCGCCGGAGACGAGGGCCTCGCGCACGCCGGTGGCGAGCTGGCGCACGTCGTCGGGCGAGCGCAGCTCACCGAGGTCGGCGGCGACGAGCGACACGGCCCCGGCCGGGCGCGCGGCGGCGGCGAGGGCCGGGATGCGCGTCGACAGCTGGGACGCCTCGAACGCGGCGATCTTCTTCTCGGCCGCCTTGAGGTTCGCGGTCAGGTCGGCCACCCGCGACGCGATCTCGTCGCGCGGCGCCTTGAGCGAGGAGGTGAGCTGCGAGACGAGGGCCCGCTCGGCGGCGAACTCCCGGAACGCCTCGAGCCCGACGAGCGCCTCGACCCGGCGGTTGGCCGAGCCGATCGACGACTCGCCCTGCAGGTTGATCAGCCCGATCTGCGCGCTGGTCGATACGTGGGTGCCGGCGCAGAGCTCGCGCGACCACGGGCCGCCGATGTCGACCATGCGCACGACCTCGCCGTACTTCTCGCCGAACAGGGCCATCGCCCCCATCGAGCGGGCCTCGTCGAGCGGCAGCTCGCGGGTCGTGACGGTCAGGTCGTCGCGGATGGCGTTGTTGGCGATCTCCTCGATCTCGGTGCGGGTCGCGGCCGAGAGCGGCTGGTTCCACGAGAAGTCGAGTCGCATGTAGCCCGCCTTGTTGTACGAGCCGGCCTGGTGGGCCTCCTCGCCGAGCGTCTGCCGCAGGGCCGCGTGGATGAGGTGCGTCGCCGAGTGCGCCTGGGTCGCACCGCGCCGCCAGGACGGGTCGACCACCGAGCGCGCCTGGTCGCCGACGGCCACCTGGCCGCTGGTCACCTCGACGCGGTGGCTGATCAGCCCCTTCACGGGCTTCTGCACGTCGAGCACGGTCAGCTCGAAGCCGTCGCCGACGATGGTGCCGGCGTCGGCCTCCTGGCCGCCCGACTCGGCGTAGAGCGCGGTCTCGGCCAGGATGACCTCGACCTGCTCCCCCGCCACGGCCGACGTCACCGAGACGCCGTCGACGATCAGGCCGAGCACGGGCGCCTCGGCCTCGAGCTCGTCGTAGCCGCGGAACACGGTCTCGCCGAGGGCGCGGAACTGGCTGTAGACGGTGAGGTCGGTGATGCCGAGCTTCTTCGCCTTGGCGTCGGCCTTGGCGCGCTGCTTCTGCTCGGCCATCAGCGACTCGAACGCGACGCGGTCGACGGCGAGGCCGGACTCCTCGGCGATCTCGAGGGTGAGGTCGATCGGGAAGCCGTAGGTGTCGTGCAGCAGGAACGCGGTGTCGCCGGCCAGCACGGGGGCGGTGTCGGTGCCCGAGGCGCCGGCCTTCTGCTTCACGGCGGCGACCGCGGTGTCGAGGATGGTCGTGCCGCCCGTGAGCGTGCGGAGGAAGGACTCCTCCTCGGCGTAGGCGCCGCGCGAGATGCGCGAGAAGTCGGTCTCGACCTCGGGGTAGGCGGCCTTCATCGCGTCGCGCGAGGCGGTCAGCAGCTCGGGCATGGTGGCGGTGTCGACGCCGAGCAGGCGCATCGAGCGCACCGTGCGGCGCAGCAGACGCCGCAGCACGTAGCCGCGGCCGTCGTTGGAGGGCGTGACGCCGTCGCTCATCAGCATCAGAGCGGAGCGCACGTGATCGGCGACCACGCGCATCCGCACGTCGTCGTCGTGGTCGGCGCCGTAGCGTCGGCCCGAGATCTCGGCGGCGCGGTCGAGCACCGGCCGCACCTGGTCGATCTCGTAGAGGTTCTCGACGCCCTGCTTGAGGAAGGCGACACGCTCGAGGCCCATACCGGTGTCGATGTTCTTGCGCGGCAGCTCGCCGAGGATCTCGAACTCGGTCTTGGACGTGCCCTCGCCGCGGAGGTACTGCATGAACACGAGGTTCCAGATCTCGATGTAGCGGTTCTCGTCGGCTGCGGGGCCGCCCTCGGCACCGTAGGCGGGGCCGCGGTCGAAGTAGATCTCCGAGCAGGGGCCGGCCGGCCCGGGCTGGCCGGTGGACCAGTAGTTGTCCTCCTTGCCGAAGCGCTGGATCCGCGCATCCGGAACCCCCGCCACCCGCTTCCAGATGTCGATCGCCTCGTCGTCGTCCTCGTAGACGGTGACCCAGAGGTCGCGCTCGGCCAGCCCGAGACCGCCGTCGGACTCGGGGGTGGTGAGCAGCTCCCAGGCGTACCCGATCGCGCCCTCCTTGAAGTAGTCGCCGAACGAGAAGTTGCCGTTCATCTGGAAGAACGTGCCGTGCCGGGTGGTCTTGCCGACCTCCTCGATGTCGAGGGTGCGGATGCACTTCTGCACGCTCGTGGCGCGCGGGTACGGTGCGGGCACGAGCCCCGACAGATACGGGATGAACGGCACCATGCCGGCGACGGTGAACAGCAGCGACGGGTCGTCGGAGACGAGCGAGGCGGAGGGCACGACGGTGTGGCCGCGTTCTCCGAAGAAGTCGAGCCAGCGGTTGCGGATGTCAGCGGTGAGCATGGGTGGAGTGGTGTTCCCGGTTCGGATCGGCACGCTGGGGTCGGCGCGCGGTTCGGATCGGCAGGAGCCTCCGGCGGACGGCCGGGCCCGTGCCGGAGTGCTACTTGGAGAGCTTGTCGCCCGCGTCGGAGATGGCGTCGCGCAGCTCGGCCTCGCGCTCGCGGTAGCCGTCGACGAGCGAGTCGCCGAACTCCTTGGTCTTGCGGTCGAGCTCGGAGAAGAACTCCTTGCCGCTCTTGGTCTGGTTCACCTGGTGGGCGACGGCGAAACCGACGCCGATGCCGATGACGAGCCACAGGATCTTCTTCATTGCGTTCTCCTCGTTCGTTCCGGGCGCGCGACGGCGCCCGTTCAAGCCTCCGTCAAGACTATCGCTTGGACTTCTTGGGCTTCTTCGTCGTCTTCGTGGTCTTCGAGGTCTTCGAGCCGGAGACGACGTCGTCGGCCTCCTTCGCGGCGCGGAGGCTGGTCAGGCCGGCGCGCACCGCGGCGCTGAAGCCCGCGAGGCGGATCAGCGGGCCGCCGACGGAGGCCGCGAACAGCGCGACGAGCGACGTGACGTTGCCCGTCACCTCCTCGACGTTGCGGGTGATGACGTCGACCCGGGCGAGCTGCTTGTTCGCCTCCTGCACTGTGACGGTCGACTCGGCGAGGATCGGCGTGATGCCGTCGCTGACGTCCTTGATGGAGTCGCGGGTCTGGTCGAACACGCCGCCGAGCTTCAGCAGGGGCACGGCGATCAGGCCGACCAGCACGGCGAACACTCCGGCGGCGATCAGGCCTGCGATATCTCCACCGGTCACGGTGACTCCTTCAGGAAAGCGACCCGGGCGGGGCCGGATACGACGAGAGCGGGCCACCCTGTGGGCGACCCGCTCTCTAGTATGTCGTGACTCGTGCTGCTAGCGGCCCGAGTAGTACTCGACCACGAGCTGGACCTCGCAGGTCACGGGGACCTGCGCGCGCTTCGGGCGGGCGACGAGGCGCGCCTGGAGCTTGTCGAGCTCGACCTCGAGGTAGGCCGGGGTCTTCGGGAGCAGGTCGATGTGACCACCGGCGGCGGCGACCTGGAAGGGCTCGGTGCCCTCGGAGCGCTGCTTGACGTGGATCATCTGGCCCGGCTTCACGCGGAACGAGGGACGGTCGACGAGCTGGCCGTCGACGAGGATGTGACGGTGCACGACCATCTGACGGGCCTGCGCGGTGGTGCGGGCGAAGCCGGCACGCAGCACGAGGGCGTCGAGGCGCATCTCGAGGAGCTCGACCAGGTTCTCACCGGTCAGGCCCTTCGCGCGGCGGGCCTCTTCGAAGGCGATGGTCAGCTGCTTCTCGCGGATGCCGTACTGGGCGCGCAGACGCTGCTTCTCGCGCAGACGGACGGCGTAGTCGCTGTCCTGCTTGCGCTTGGTGCGGCCGTGCTCACCGGGAGCGTAGGGGCGCTTCTCGAGGTACTTGGCCGCCTTCGGGGTGAGGGGGATGCCGAGCGCCCGGGAGAGGCGGGTCTTGCTGCGCGTACGCGACTTGGTAGCCACTTACGTCCTTTCGTGAAAATTCTGAATAGTTGGGATGGTGTGCGCCGTTGCGCGCGTCGATGACTGCACCAGTCGCATACCGCGACAATAGATTCAGAGGGTGTCGCCGGGCGGTTCGGCTAAAGAACGCGGCCCCGTCATCGAACATCGATCGGCAGCCGCTCCGAAATGACGCTGATTAGGCGTCTACGAGAATAGCACAGCGGATGCCGTCAGCCCGGCGTTCCCCGCGTGATGTCGCGGAGTTTCGCGAGCCGCGCCGAGACCTCCCGCTCGTGACCGTGGTCGGTGGGGTCGTAGTAGACCTTCCCGGTCAGTTCGTCGGGCAGGTACTGCTGCCTGACGACCCCCACGTCGCTGTCGTGCGGGTACTTGTAGCCCTTGCCGTGGCCGAGCCGCTTGGCGCCGGCGTAGTGCGCATCGCGCAGGTGCTTGGGCACCCGCCCGAAGTTGCCGGCCTTGACGTCGGCGATGGCCGCGTTGATGCCCAGATAAGCCGCGTTCGACTTCGGTGCGGTGGCGAGGTAGACCACCGCCTCGGCGAGCGGCAGCCGTCCCTCGGGCATGCCGATCATCTGCACGGCCTCGGCCGCGGCCACCGCGATCGGCAGCGCCTGCGGGTCGGCGATGCCGATGTCTTCCGCGGCGAGGATGATGACCCGCCGCGCGATGAACCGCGGGTCCTCCCCCGCCTCGAACATGCGGGCGAGGTAGTGCAGCGAGGCGTCGACGTCGCTGCCCCGCACCGACTTGATGAAGGCGCTGATCACGTCGTAGTGCTCGTCGCCGTTGCGGTCGTAGCGCAGGAGCGCCCGGTCGACCGACTGCTCGAGCACCTCGGGGGTGATGACGGGCAGCGGATGCTCGTCGTCCTCCTCCTCGTCCTCGTCATCGTCATCGTCCTCGTCGCCGTCGTGGCCCGCGGCTCCCGCACCCTCCGCGGCCGCCAGCGCCGTGCCGGCCGACGCCTCGAGCGCCGTGAGGGCACGGCGGGCGTCACCCGAGGCCATGCGGATGATGGCGGCGCGCGCCTCGTGGTCGAGCTCGACCGTGCCGGCGAGGCCCCGCGCATCCGTCACCGCACGATCGATCAGCACACCGAGGTCGTCGTCGGTGAGCTGCTCGAGGGTGAGCAGCAGGGAGCGCGACAGCAGCGGTGAGATGACGGAGAAGGAGGGGTTCTCGGTCGTGGCCGCGACCAGGATGACCCACCCGTTCTCGACGCCGGGCAGCAGCGCGTCTTGCTGGGCCTTGGTGAAGCGATGGATCTCGTCGAGGAAGAGCACGGTCGACAGGCCGTAGAGGTCGCGGTTGCGGAACGCGTCCTCCATCACCTGCCGGACGTCTTTCACGCCGGCGGTGACGGCCGAGAGCTCGACGAACTTGCGGCCCGAGGAGTGGGCGATGGCCTGCGCGAGCGTGGTCTTGCCCGTGCCGGGCGGCCCCCAGAGGATGACCGACACGGAACCCGCCGCACCGGTGCGGTCGGTGGCGAGATTGACGAGGGGGGAACCGGGCCGCAGGAGGTGGCGCTGACCGGCCACTTCGTCGAGGCTTCTGGGGCGCATGCGCACCGCAAGGGGGACCGCCCCGGAGTGGAGTCCCGGTTGCTGAAGAGCCATGCGTCTAGGGTACTGTGATGGGCCGACAGCGCCCGGCGGATCGATGACACTGGAGGACCTGTGGCACCCAGCAACCAGG
This sequence comes from Herbiconiux sp. VKM Ac-1786, assembly GCF_015350805.1. GTDB lineage: Bacteria > Actinomycetota > Actinomycetes > Actinomycetales > Microbacteriaceae > Herbiconiux. The sequence goes on from NZ_JADKSG010000002.1 coordinate 656,910, forward strand.
AGCGTGCTGCTCGTGAGGCCCGCACCCGTCTGCGCGAGTACCAGGCTCGGCAGCAGGCGCACACCGAGCGCATCCGCCGCCGCACCCGCGACAACGTGATCGCGGCCGTCGTGGTGGTCGTGCTGATCGCCGGGGTGACCGCCGCGCAGCTGTTCTACTTCAGCGGCGGCCCGGGCGCCCCCGCGGCTTCGTCGGCCCCCACCTCGACGCCGGCCGCCACCGACGCGCCGGACGACGCCGCCGAGGGCCAGAACACCGGCGACGTGCCCGCCTCGAGCATCGCCGAGGGCCGCGACTGGACCGGCACGATGACGATCAACGACGTCCCGCTGGGCATCACGCTCGACGGCGCCGCTGCCCCGCAGGCCGTCTCGGCCTTCATCTCGCAGGCGCAGTCGGGCTTCTTCACCGGCACCTCCTGCCACCGCCTCACCACGAGCGGCATCTTCGTGCTGCAGTGCGGCGACCCGACCGGCACCGGAACCGGCGGCCCCGGCTACGAGTACGGCCCGGTCGAGAACGCCCCCGCCGACGACGTCTACCCCGCCGGCACGCTCGCCATGGCCCGGCAGGGCGGCAACGGCTACAGCATGGGCAGCCAGTTCTTCATCGTCTACGACGACTCGACGATCCCCTCCGACGCCGCGGGCGGCTACACCGTGCTCGGGCAGATCACCTCGGGGCTGGATCAGCTCGACTCGTCGGTGATCGCCGCCGGTGCCGTCGACGGTGCGCCCGACGGCAAGCCCGCCGCGGCGGCCGTCATCACCGACGTCACCGTCCAGTAGCCCACCACGGCCGGTGCTCGGGGCGTCCCGTGCTCTAGGCTTGTGGCCGTACTCCAGACATCGTCGACAGGATGGTTCCGTGACCGATTCAGATCAGCACCCGTGGGGGCGAGTCGACGACGACGGCTCCGTCTACGTCCGTGAGGCCGAGGGCGAGCGTCTCGTCGGCCAGTACCCCGATGGCAGCAAAGAAGAAGCGATCGCTTATTTCGAGCGCAAGTTCTCCGACCTCGCCGGGCAGGTGACGCTGCTCGAGCAGCGCGCCAAGCGCGGCGCCCCGGCGGCCGACATCGCGAAGACCGTCAAGTCGCTGTCGGCCTCGGTCGCCTCGGCCAACGCCGTCGGCGACCTCGCTGCCCTGCAGAAGCGCGTCGAGGCGCTGAAGTCGACGGTCTCGGAGATCACCGAGAAGCAGTCGGCCGAAGACAAGGCGCTGGTCGACCAGGCCATCGTCGACCGCACCGCGATCGTGGTCGAGATGGAGACCCTCGCGGGTCACGACCCGGCCAAGGCGCAGTGGAAGAACGTCACCGCCCAGATCGACGAGCTCTTCGGCCGCTGGCAGAAGCATCAGCAGGAGGGCCCGCGGCTCCCCCGCGCCGAGGCCGGCGAGCTGTGGAAGCGGTTCCGTGAGGCCCGCACCTCGCTCGAGACGCAGCGCAAGGCGTTCTTCGCCGAGCTCGACCAGGTGCACCGCGACGCGCGCACGCGCAAGCAGGCGCTCGTCGAGCAGGCCGAGGCCCTCGAGGCGCGCGGCTCCGACGGCATCCCCGCCTACCGCGACCTGCTCGCGCAGTGGAAGGCCACCGGCCGCGCCGGCAAGAAGTACGACGACGCGCTGTGGGACAGGTTCAAGGCCGCCGGTGACGTGCTCTACTCCGCCCGCAGCGAGGTCGTCGCCCGCGACGAGACCGAGTTCGGTGAGAACCTCACCGCGAAGCTCGCGCTGCTCGAGGAGGCGGAGCCGCTGCTGAAGGAGACCGACCGCACCAAGGCGCGCGAGGCCCTCATCTCGATCCAGCGTCGCTGGGACGAGATCGGGAAGGTGCCCCGCGATCAGGTCAAGCCCGTCGAGGATCGCCTGCGCCGTGTCGAGGCCGCCGTGCGCAAGCTCGACGAGGAGCACTGGAGCCGCAACAACCCCGAGAAGAAGGCCCGCAGCGAAGGCCTCGCCTCGCAGCTGACCGGCGCCATCGACAAGCTGCAGCGCGAGATCGACGACGCGAAGTCGGCGGGCGACACGAAGAAGGTCGCCGAGCTGCAGGAGGCGCTCGACGCGCGCAAGGTCTGGCTCGACGCCCTGGGCTGATCTCCTCCTCCACCGGCACGAAGGCCGGGTCGTTCATCCACAGATTCCGGATGCGCGACCCGGCCTTTCCCGTCTCCTGGCACCATCGGGGCATGCCACCCTCGCTGCCCTTCCTCCTCGGCCCCGCCGAACTTCCGCTGGCCGAACTCCACGCCGCACGCCTCGACGGCGAGCTCGTCGGAGTCGGCGACCGCTTCTCGCCCCCCGACATCGCGCGAACGGTCGACGTGCGCGGAGCGCGCGAGTTGCGGGCGCTCGCCCTGTTCCCCCGGCTGCCCGCCGGCCTCGTCGTCGAGCGGCGCACCGCCGCGTGGCTGCACGGGGCCTGGGCGGCGCCGCCCGCGCCGCTCGAGCTGTGCGTGCGGAGCGATCACCGGGTGCGCGTGAGCCCCGACGTCGCGTGGACGTTGCGTCAGGCCGTGCTCCCGCCCGACGAGCTGGTCGTCGTGCGCGGGGTGCTGGCCACCTCGCCGCTCCGCACCGCGCTCGACCTGCTGCGGCTCCCGCCCGACGGAGCCTTCGACGGCCGGCACCGGAGCGCGGTGGTCACGCTCCTGCTGATGGGGCCCCGCGGGCGCGCCGAGGCCGAAGCCGTCCTCGACCGCTCACCTCACCTGCCGCACAAGCAGCGGGCGCTCGACCGCCTCCACGCTCTGGAGCGCCTCGTGCCCACCTGAGCGGGGTCGCCGCGCCCGCCGCCGCGAGCTCGAGCGGTCGGTGACCCCGCGAAGTCGGCTCAGCCGCCGCTGACGCGGTAGACGTCGTAGACGGCGTCGATGCGGCGCACGGCGTTCAGCACCCGGTCGAGGTGGGTGGTGTCCCCCATCTCGAACACGAAGCGGCTGATCGCCAGGCGATCGCTCGAGGTGTTCACGGAGGCCGAGAGGATGTTGACGTGATGCTCCGACAGCACCCGAGTCACGTCCGAGAGCAGCCCCGAACGGTCGAGGGCCTCGACCTGGATCTGCACCAGGAAGACGCTTTTGGACGACGGCGCCCACTCGATGTCGATCATGCGCTCGGGCTCGTTCAGCAGCGACGCCACGTTGTGGCAGTCCGACTGGTGCACCGAGACACCGGAACCGCGCGTCACGAAGCCGACGATCGGGTCGCCCGGCACCGGGGTGCAGCACTTGGCGAGCTTCACGAGGATGTCGGGAGCCCCGCGCACGAGCACGCCGGAGTCGCTGTGCGTCACGCGCGGCCGGTTGCCGACGAAGACGTCGACGTCGGAGTCGTCGCTCTCGACCTCGGTCTGCAGCGACGCCAGCACCTTCTCGATCACCGACTGCGTCGAGATGTGACCCTCGCCGATGGCCGCGTACAGGCCCGAGACGTTGTCGTAGTGCAGCTGCGACGCCACGTCGGCGATGGAGTCCTGGCTCATCAGCTTCTGCAGCGGCAGGTTCTGCTTGCGCATCGCCCGGGCGATCGCGTCGCGCCCCTGTTCGATGGCCTCGTCGCGCCGCTCCTTCGTGAACCACTGGCGGATCTTGTTGCGCGCCCGGGGGCTCTGCACGAAGGTCAGCCAGTCCTGCGAGGGCCCGGAGTCGGGGTTCTTCGAGGTGAACACCTCGACCACGTCACCCGATCCGAGCGTCGAGTCCAGCGGCACGAGCCGCCCGTTCACCTTGGCGCCCATGGTGCGGTGCCCCACCTCGGTGTGCACGGCGTAGGCGAAGTCGACGGGGGTCGCCCCGGCGGGCAGGCCGATCACCTTGCCCTTCGGGGTGAAGACGTAGACCTCCTTCGCCCCGATCTCGAAGCGCAGCGAGTCGAGGAACTCCCCCGGGTCGACGGTCTCGGCCTGCCAGTCGCTGATGCGGGCGAGCCACGCCATGTCGGTGTCGGGCATGCCGGCGGGGGCGGTGGAGGACGACTTGCCGCCGTTCACCCGCTCCTTGTACTTCCAGTGCGCCGCGACACCGAACTCGGCGCGCTGGTGCATCTCGGTGGTGCGGATCTGGATCTCGACGGGCCGCCCGCCCGGGCCGATCACCGTGGTGTGCAGCGACTGGTACAGGTTGAACTTCGGCGTCGCGATGTAGTCCTTGAACCGGCCGGGGATCGGGTTCCAGCGCGCGTGGATCGATCCGAGCACCGCGTAGCAGTCCCGCACCGTGTTCACGAGCACGCGGATGCCCACCAGGTCGTAGATCTCGTCGAACTCGCGGCCGCGCACGATCATCTTCTGGTAGATCGAGTAGTACTGCTTCGGACGCCCGACGACCTTGCCGCGGATCTTGCCCGACTTGAGGTCGTCGCCGACCGCGTCGATGACCTGCTGCACGTACTCCTCGCGCTGCGGGGTGCGCTGGCGCACGAGGTTCTCGATCTCGACGTAGAGCTTGGGATACAGCACGGCGAACGAGAGGTCCTCCAGCTCCCACTTGATCGACTGGATGCCCAGCCGGTGCGCCAGCGGGGCGTAGATCTCGAGCGTCTCCTTGGCCTTCCGGGCCGCCGACTCGGCGGGCACGAAGCCCCAGGTGCGCGCGTTGTGCAGCCGGTCACAGAGCTTGATGATGAGCACGCGGATGTCGCGGGACATCGCCACGATCATCTTGCGCACCGTCTCGGCCTGGGCGCTGTCGCCGTACTTGACCTTGTCGAGCTTCGTCACGCCGTCGACGAGCATGGCGACCTCGTCGCCGAAGTCGTGGCGCAGCATGTCGAGGGAGTACTCGGTGTCCTCCACCGTGTCGTGCAGCAGGGCGGCCGCGACGGCCTTCGAGCCGAGACCGAGCTCGGCGAGGATCTGGGCGACCGCGATCGGGTGCGTGATGTAGGGCTCGCCGCTGCGGCGCTTCTGGCCGTCGTGCGCCTTCTCGGCGGTCGCGTAGGCGCGCTCGAGGATCGTGAGGTCGGCCTTCGGGTGGTTCGTGCGCACCGTTCGGAGCAGCTCGTCCACCGCCCCGGCCGGCTGGGCGCGGGAGAACAGGCGCGGAACGAGACGTCGCAGCGCCGCGGTCGAGGTGGTGCTCGTCTCGGTCATATCAGGCCTCCACGTCGATTATCCCCCAGCGCGGAGGGCCGGACGCACGCTCGCCCCCGGCGCGATTGCGCCGAGGGCGAGCAGGAGCGGGACGACGTCAGGCCGAGGCGGTCGCGTCCGAGGCGACGGCGGTCTTCGCCGCGCGCTCCCGGTCGGTCTCGACGCGGGCGTCGTGCTTGCGCATCTTCGGCTCCTTCTGCCGGAACTGCACGTACAGCGGCGCCGCCACGAAGATCGTGGAGTAGGTGCCGACGATGATGCCGATCAGCAGGGCGAGCGAGATGTCGCGGAGCGTGGAGGCGCCGAGCACGAACGACCCGATGATGAGGATCGACGCCACCGGCAGGGCCGCCACGATCGAGGTGTTGATCGAGCGCACCAGCGTCTGGTTGATCGCCAGGTTCACCATCTCGGGGAACGTCTGGGTACCGCGCTCGTTCATGCCCGCCGTGTTCTCGCGGATCTTGTCGAACACCACCACCGTGTCGTAGAGCGAGTAGCCGAGGATCGTCAGGAAGCCGATCACCGCCGCCGGCGTGATCTCGAGCCCGATGAGCCCGTAGACGCCCGCCGTGATCACGAGGTCGTGCAGCAGCGCGATCAGCGCCGCGGCCGCCATCTTCCAGGTGCGGAAGTACAGCGCCATGAACACGGCGACCAGCACGAGGAAGATCACGAGGCCGCGGATGGCCTGGGTCGTGATGTCCTGCCCCCAGGTCGCACCGATGAACGACGTGGTGACGTCGTCGGCCGGCACACCGTAGGCGGTGGCCAGGGCATCCTGAACCGTGGACGTCTGGGTCTTGTCGAGCTCGTCGGTCTGCACGCGCACCGAGTCGCCGCCGAGGGTGCTGACGCGCGGGTTCACACCCGGGGCGGCGTCGTTCACCGCATCCGTCGCCAGCGTCTGGTCCATGCTCGAGACCTGCGACACGGTGAACTCCGAGCCGCCGCGGAACTCGATGCCGAACTCGTAGCCGCCGCGCAGCCACGGGCCGATCAGGGCGATCAGCACGAGCACCGCCGAGACGATGTACCAGATGCGGCGGCGACCGACGAAGTCGATCGAGCGCTTGCCCGAGTAGAGGTCGTTTCCGAATTGGGAGAAGCTGGCCATCAGGAGTTCTTCCCCTCGTCGGTCGTACGGGTCGAGGCGGCGCCGGTGCCGCTCGAGGCGAGCTCGGCCGCCTTGCGCTCGGCGATCGTCTGGCGCTTCACGGCCTCACGGCTGGAGGAGCCCTTCTTCGCGGCGGTGACGCTCGCCGCCGGGGCGCGGAACTGCGCCCGGCCGCGGTAGACGGCGCCGAGGGCCCGCGGGTCGAGACCCGAGAGCTTGTGGCCGTCGCGGAAGAACGGCAGCTCGGCGAGCAGCGTCATGAGCGGATGCGTGAACAGCATCACCACGACGATGTCGACGATGGTCGTCAGCCCCAGCGTGAACGCGAAGCCGCGCACGTTGCCGACGGCCAGCACGTAGAGCACCGCGGCGGCGAGGAAGTTCACCGCGTCGGAGGCGGTGATCGTGCGGATCGCGCGCTTCCAGCCGGCCTGCACCGAGGAGTTCAGGGCCCGGCCGTCGCGCAGCTCGTCGCGTATTCGCTCGAAGTACACGATGAACGAGTCGGCCGTGATGCCGATCGCGACGATCAGACCCGCGACGCCGGCGAGCGACAGGCGGAAGTCGATGCGCCACGACATCAGCGTGACCAGGAGGTAGGTCAGCGCGGCCGCCACGACGAGCGAGGCGATGGTGACCGTGCCGAGCAGGCGGTACTGCAGCAGCGAGTAGATCACCACGAGGATGAGCCCGATCGCGCCGGCGATCAGCCCCGAGAGCAGCTGGGTCGAGCCGAGCGTGGCCGAGATGGCCTCGGACGACTGCGTCGTGAAGCCGATCGGCAGGGCGCCGAACTTCAGCTGGTCGGCCAGGGTCTGGGCCGAGTCCTGCGTGAACGAGCCCGAGATCTGCGCCTTGCCGTCGGTGAACGCGCCGCCCGTGGTGGGGGCCGTGATCACCTTCCCGTCGAGCACGATGGCGAACTGGTTCTGCACGCCCTGCAGGCCGAACAGGCGGGTCGTGACGTCGGCGAACTTCGCGGTGCCGGCGTCGTTGAACGAGATGTCGACGACCCACTGACCGGTCGAGGCGCCCTGCTGCGTGGTGGCCACTCCGGCGGAGGCGTCGGCGATGTCGGCACCCTCGATCTCGACGGGGCCGAGCAGGTACTTCACCCCGTTGTCGTCGCAGGTGACGAGCGGCTGGTCGGCGGGCGCCTGGCCCGCGTCCTCAGCGGCCTCGGACGCGCAGTCGAAGCTGTCGAACTGGGCCTGCAGCGCCGGCGTCACGTAGGCCAGGTCGCTGCCGTTCGTGGGCGTCGCGGTGGGAACCGTCGACAGGCTCGGGTCGGGCGAGGCGCTCGGCGAGGTCGACGCCGACGGCGTGGCCACGCCGGCCAGCAGCACGGCGCGGAAGTCGAGCTTCGCCGAGGACTCGATGCGGTTCAGCGTGGCGTCGTCGGGCTGACCCGGGATCGACACCACCACGTTGCGCGCGCCCTGGGTGGTCACCTCGGCCTCGGAGACGCCACTGGCGTCGACGCGCTGCCGGATGATCGACACCGCCTGGTCGAGCTGCTCGGCGGAGACCTCCTGACCCGATTCGAGCTTGGGGGTCAGGATGATCTGGGTGCCGCCCTCGAGGTCGAGGGCGAGCTTCGGGGTCCATGTGGCCGTGCTGAACAGCACGCCTCCGGCGATCGTTCCGATCAGGACTGCGAAGATCACTCCGAGCCAGATCAGCGTCTTCCACGCCTTCTTCACGGCGGTCGATTGTGCCACCAGTTACTCAGCTTTCTGTACGCTCGAGCGCCATCGCGACGAGCGTGAGTCAGAGGTCGGACGAGTTGCTACTCGTCGCCCTTCTTGTCGGACTTTGCGGCGGAGTCGGGGGCATCCGTGGTGCGGGTGGTGGGGCCGTCGAGAAGCGGGGTCGCGCTCGCGTCGGCGTCGTCGAGGCGCTCGCCATAGGCGGGCTCGCCGTCGAGGGCGACCGTCTCGTCGTCGATCGGCGCCAGGGGCGACGGGGTGACGACGCGGGTGACCGTCTGGCGGTGCACCTTCAGCACGGTGCCGGGGGTGGTCTCGAGGAGGACCTGGTTCTCCTCGTCGTCCATCTCGAGCACGGTGCCGTACACGCCGAAGTTCGTCATGACCTCGGCGCCCACCGCCACCTTGCTCTGCAGCTCCTGGGCCTCGCGCTGGCGCTTGCGGCTGTTGCGGAACATGAAGATCACCAGGACGGCCAGAACGACCAGCATGACGATAGTTAACGGATCGAATGCCATGAAAAACGGCGCCTTCCAGATGGTGGGGGTTGTTGAGCGAGGAACAGCTTAGGGTGCTGTTCCTGGAGACCAGCTTGAATTATAGGTCATCGCCGAAAAGGGCAGCGGAATCGCGTTCCATCCCGAAGTGGGCCCAGCCCGACTTCGTGGCGATCCGGCCACGCGGAGTGCGCGAGATCAGGCCGATCCGCACGAGGAACGGCTCGACGACTGCCTCGATGGTCTCGCCCTCCTCGCCGACCGAGACGGCCAGCGTGTTCAGGCCGACCGGCCCGCCGTCGAAGCGCTGCAGGATGGTGGTCATCACCGCCCGGTCGAGCCGGTCGAGGCCGAGCTCGTCGACGTCGTAGAGCTCGAGGGCGGCGCGCACGGCCGAGAGCGTCGCCCCGGTTCCGGCCACCAGGGCGAAGTCCCGCACCCGGCGCAGCAGGCGGTTCGCGATGCGGGGCGTGCCGCGCGAGCGCGACGCGATCTCGCGCAGCGACTCCTCCTCGATCTCGACGCCGAGCAGGGCCGCCGCACGGTGCAGCACCCGCACGAGCTCCTCGGTCTCGTAGAACTCCAGGTGGGCCGTGAAGCCGAAGCGGTCGCGCAGGGGGTTCGGCAGCAGCCCCGAGCGGGTGGTCGCGCCGACCAGCGTGAACGGGGCGAGGTCGAGCGGGATGCTCGTCGCGCCCGCCCCTTTGCCCACCATGATGTCGATGCGGAAGTCCTCCATCGCGAGGTAGAGCATCTCCTCGGCGGAGCGCGCCATCCGGTGGATCTCGTCGATGAAGAGCACCTCGCCCGGCACGAGCGAGGACAGCACGGCCGCGAGGTCGCCGGCGTGCTGGATGGCCGGGCCGCTCGTCATGCGCAGCGGCCGGCCGGTCTCGTGCGCCACGATCATCGCGAGGGTGGTCTTGCCGAGCCCCGGGGGGCCCGCGAGCAGGATGTGGTCGGGGGTGCGGTCCTGCATGGCGGCCGCGTCGAGCAGCAGCTGGAGCTGGCCGCGCACCTTGCGCTGCCCCACGAACTCCGCGAGCGACTTCGGGCGCAGCGCGCCCTCGAAGGCGACCTCCGCGTCGCCCTCGACCTCGGGGTTCACGACCTCGTTGCCGTCGAAGCCGGGCGTCATCGCGCTCCCCCGGTGTTCTTGGCCGGGCCGAGCACCGCGAGGGCGAGCCGCAAAAGGGTCTGCACGTTGCCGGCATCGACCGCGGAGGCGCTCTCGAGCACCTCGTCGAGGGCCGCGGTGGCGCTTCGCTCGGGGTAGCCGAGGCCCACCAGGGCGCGCTCGACGTTGCCGCGGACGACGGGCGAGGTGCCCGCGGCGGGCTCCTCCGGCGCGGGGGCGTGACGCAGGGCGAGCTTGCCGGCGAGCGAGACGACGATGAGCTTCGCCGTCTTCGGGCCGATGCCCGAGACCTTGCGGAAGACCGCGTCGTCCTCGCGGGCCACGGCCGACGCGACCTCGGACGGCGTCACCTCGGCGAGCACACCGAGCGCCGATTTCGGGCCCACGCCCGTCACGCCGACGAGCGCCGAGAAGATCTCGAGCGAGTCCTGATCGGGGAAGCCGAACAGCGACAGGCTGTCCTCCCGCACGATCAGGGTCGTCAGCACGGTCGTCTCCGACCCGGTGCGGAGGCTGAGGGCGTGCCGCGGTGTGACGGCCACCGAGAAGCCGACACCGCCCACGTCGATGACGGCGGTACCGCCCGAGAGGGAGAGCACGGTGCCGCGCAAGGCAGAGATCATCAGGCCAGCCTACGGGCGGCCACCCGCGACGTCGTCCCTTGCTCGGCGGCGCGCCATGCCAGCTGGGCCGGCGTGAGACCGGGGGCTCCGGATGCGGTGACCGGCCCCGTGGGAGGCAGCCGCCAGGCGTGGCAGATCGCCAGGGCCAGCGCATCCGCCGCATCGGCCGGACGCGGGATCTCGGCGAGCTTCAGCACCTTCGCCACCATCGTGCCGACCTGCTTCTTGTCGGCCTGCCCGTAGCCGGTGATGGCGGCCTTCACCTCGGAGGGGGTGTGCAGCCCGACCGGCAGCGACCGCCGGGCGGCCGCGAGCAGCGCGATGCCGCTCACCTGCGCGGTGCCCATCACGGTGCGCACGTTGTGCTGGGCGAACACGCGCTCCACCGCGAGGTGGTCGGGCCGGTGCTCGTCGAGCACCGCCTCGATGCCGGCGGCGACCGCCAGCAGGCGCAGCTCGAGCGGCATCTCGGGCGGGGTCTGGATGACGGAGACGTGCACGAGCACGGCCGTGCGGGTCGACGAGACGTCGACGACCCCCACACCGCAGCGGGTCAGCCCGGGGTCGATGCCCAGCACTCTCATGCCACACCCCTCATGCGGAAGCCCTCCGACCGCCCGGGACCACCCGGATCAGTCGGACTCGTCCTCGAGCTCGGCCTGCACCTCGGGCGTCAGGTCCATGTTCGTGTAGATGTTCTGCACGTCGTCGGAGTCCTCCAGACCGTCGATCAGTCGGAACACCTTGCGAGCGGTCTCGGCGTCGGCCTCGACCTGCAGGCTCGCGACGAACTCGACGTCGGCCGAGTCGTAGTCGATACCGGCCTCCTGGAGCGCGGTGCGCGCGGCGACCATGTGCGACGGGTCGGTGAGCACCTCGAAGCTCTCGCCCCGGTCGGTGACCTCCTCGGCCCCGGCGTCGAGCACGGCCATCAGCACGTCGTCCTCGGAGAGCTCGCCGGCGTGGGCGACGGTGATGACACCCTTGCGGCTGAAGTTGTAGGCCACGCTGCCGGGGTCGGCCATGGTGCCGCCGTTGCGGGTCATCGCGGTGCGCACGTCGGCCGCGGCGCGGTTCTTGTTGTCGGTGAGGCACTCGATCAGAAGGGCGATGCCGTTCGGGCCGTAGCCCTCGTACATGATCGTCTGGTAGTCGATGACCTCACCGGTGAGGCCGGCGCCGCGCTTGATGGCGCGGTCGATGTTGTCGTTCGGCACCGAGGTCTTCTTGGCCTTCTGCACCGCGTCGACGAGGGTGGGGTTGCCCGACATGTCGGCACCGCCGATCTTGGCGGCCACCTCGATGTTCTTGATGAGCTTCGCGAACGACTTGGCACGGCGCGCGTCGATGACGGCCTTCTTGTGCTTGGTGGTCGCCCATTTAGAGTGTCCGGACACGAAAATCTCCTTCGGAAGTCGGTGACAAGTCTACGCGAGGGCGCGCTCAGCCGCGGGAGGACCGCGCGGCGACCTTGTCGAGGAAGTACTGGTGGAAGCGGTAGTCGGCCGTCATCTCGGGGTGGAACGAGGTGCCGACGAGGGCGCCCTGCTCCACCGCGACGACGGTGCCGTCGGCCAGGGTGGCGAGCGCGCGCGCCTCGGGCCCCAGCTCGGCGACCACCGGTGCGCGGATGAAGACCGCGTGCATCGGCGGCTCCCCCAGCACGGGCACGTCGAGCTCGGCCTCGAACGACTCGGTCTGCGACCCGAAGGCGTTGCGGCGCACCGCGACGTCAAGCCCGCCGAGGCTCTGCTGACCCCGGATGCCGTCGAGCACGCGGTCGGCCAGCATGATCAGGCCGGCACACGTGCCGTAGACGGGCAGGCCCTCCCCGATGCGGCGCTTCAGCGTCTCGGCCACGCCGAAGGCGCGGGAGAGCTTGTCCATCACGCTCGACTCGCCGCCCGGGATGACGAGGCCGGAGACGAGCTCGACCTCCTCCGGACGACGCACCGGGACGGCCTCCGCGCCCAGACCGCGCAGCACGGCGAGGTGCTCGCGGAAGTCGCCCTGCAGGGCGAGCACCCCGACCGGCGGCGTGCTACCAGCCACGCTCGGCGAGGCGGTGCGGGGCGGGGACGTCGGCGACGTTGATGCCGACCATCGCCTCACCGAGACCGCGGGACACCTCGGCGATGACGCTCGGGTCGTCGTAGAAGGTGGTGGCCTTCACGACGGCCGCGGCGCGCGCCGCCGGGTTGCCCGACTTGAAGATGCCGGAGCCGACGAACACACCGTCGGCGCCGAGCTGCATCATCATGGCCGCGTCGGCCGGGGTGGCCACGCCGCCGGCGGTGAAGAGCACGACCGGCAGCTGACCGGTCTCGGCGACCTCGGCCACGAGGTCGTAGGGCGCCTGGAGCTCCTTGGCCGCGACGTACAGCTCGTCCTTCGACAGGCTCGAGAGGCGGGCGATCTCCTGCTTGATGGTGCGGATGTGCTTGGTCGCCTCGGAGACGTCGCCGGTGCCGGCCTCGCCCTTCGAGCGGATCATCGCCGCGCCCTCGGTGATGCGGCGGAGCGCCTCACCCAGGTTGGTGGCACCGCAGACGAACGGGATGGTGAAGTTCCACTTGTCGATGTGGTTGACGTAGTCGGCGGGGCTCAGCACCTCGGACTCGTCGATGTAGTCGACGTTCAGCGCCTGCAGGACCTGCGCCTCGACGAAGTGACCGATGCGGGCCTTCGCCATGACGGGGATGGACACCTCGGCGATGATCGACTCGATCAGGTCGGGGTCGCTCATGCGGGCGACGCCGCCCTGGGAGCGGATGTCGGCGGGGACGCGCTCGAGCGCCATGACGGCGACGGCTCCCGCGTCTTCGGCGATGCGGGCCTGCTCGGCGGTCACGACGTCCATGATGACGCCGCCCTTCAGCATCTCGGCGAGGCCTCGCTTGACGCGGCTCGAGCCGAGCTGGTGGTTGGTGGTGTCGCTCATCATGTCCTTTCGGGAAGCAGGAGAATCCTACCGTGCAGCGGGGGCGGGCCAGGCCGCCTGGATCATCGCGCGCACGTCGCCGAGCAGCTGCGGCAGCGCCTTCGTGCGGGCGATGATCGGGAAGAAGTTCGCGTCGGAGGCCCAACGCGGCACGATGTGCTGGTGCAGGTGCCCGGCGACGCCGGCACCGGCGACCCGGCCCTGGTTCATGCCGATGTTGAAGCCGTCGCAGTGCGACACGGCCGTGAGCACGCGCATGGCCGTCTGCGTGAGGCTCGCGATCTCGGCGACCTCGGCATCCGTCGCCAGGTCGTACGTCGACACGTGCCGGTAGGGGCAGACCAGCAGGTGGCCGGAGTTGTAGGGGAAGAGGTTCAGCAGCACGTAGGCGTGCTCGCCGCGGGCGACGATCAGCCCCTCCTCGTCGGAGAGCGTGGGCGCCCGGTCGAACGGGCACTCGTCGACGTGCGGCTGGGGGCCGCCCTCGATGTAGACCATGCGGTGCGGGGTCCAGAGGCGCTGGAACGCGTCGGGCACGCCTGCGAACTCGGCCGAGCCCTCGAGCTCCACGCCGTCGACCGGCTCGTGCTCCATCAGAGCTGGCCGGCGGTGGTGACCTGGAGGTGCTTCTCGACGCTGGCGACGATGCGCTCGATCGCCTCGTCGGCGCCCACGCCGTTCTCCTGCGAGCCGTCGCGGAAGCGGAAGCTCACCGAGCCGGCCGCCACGTCCTCGCCGCCGGCGATGAGCAGCACGGGCACCTTGTCTTTGGTGTGCGTGCGGATCTTCTTCTGCATGCGGTCGCCCGAGTCGTCGAGCTGCGCACGGATGCCGCGCTTCTTCAGCCGCCGGATCACCTCGGCGAGGTAGTCGGCGTGGTCGTCGGAGATCGGGATGCCCACCACCTGCACCGGCGCGAGCCACACCGGGAACGCCCCGGCGTAGTGCTCGAGCAGGATGGCGAAGAAGCGCTCGATCGAACCGAGCAGCGCGCGGTGGATCATCACGGGCTGCTGGCGCGAGCCGTCGGGTGCGGTGTACTCGAGCTCGAACAGCTCGGGCTGGTTGAAGTCGAGCTGGATGGTCGACAGCTGCCAGGTGCGGCCGATGGCATCGCGCGCCTGCACCGAGATCTTCGGGCCGTAGAACGCCGCTCCCCCGGGGTCGGGCACGAGCTCGAGCCCGGAGGCCAGGGCGACCTCGCGGAGCGTCTCGGTCGCGGTCTCCCACATCTCGTCGGTGCCCACCGACTTCTCGGGGTCGCGGGTCGAGAGCTCCAGGTAGAAGTCGTCGAGGCCGTAGCCTCGCAGCACCTCGAGCATGAAGTCGATCTGGCGGGTGAGCTCCTCGCGCACCTCGCCCGGCGCGACGTAGATGTGCGCGTCGTCCTGGGTGAGGCCGCGCACGCGGGTGAGGCCCGAGAGCGTTCCGCTCTTCTCGTAGCGGTACACCGTGCCGAACTCGGCTAGGCGCAGCGGCAGCTCGCGGTAGCTGCGGCCGCGCGCGCGGAACACCAGGTTGTGCATCGGGCAGTTCATCGGCTTCAGGTAGTAGTCCTGGCCCTGGCGGGTGATGTTGCCGTCGGCGTCCTGCTCCTCGTCGAGGTGCATCGCAGGGAACATGCCCTCCTTGTACCAGTGCAGGTGCTGGCTGGTCTCGAACAGGTGCGCCTTGGTGATGTGCGGGGTGTTCACGAGCTCGTAGTCGTTCGCGACGAGCTGCCGGCGCAGGTAGTCCTCGATCTCGGAGCGGATGATGCCGCCCTTCGGGTGGAAGACGGCGAGGCCCGAGCCGATCTCGTCGGGGAACGAGAACAGGTCGAGCTCGGCGCCGAGCTTGCGGTGGTCGCGCTTCGCGGCCTCCTCGAGACGGGTCTGGTAGGCGCGCAGCTCGTCCTTCGTGGGCCAGGCGGTGCCGTAGACGCGCTGCAGCTGCTTGTTCTTCTCGGAACCGCGCCAGTAGGCCGCCGCGAGGCGGGTGAGCGCGAAGCCGTTGCCGATCATCCGCGTGCTCGGCAGGTGCGGGCCGCGGCAGAGGTCCTTCCAGACGGTCTCGCCGGTCTTGGGGTCGACGTTGTCGTAGATGGTGAGCTCGGCGCCGCCGACCTCGACCGACTCGTTGTCGCCGTTCAGCTCGTCGTCGCCGGCCGCCCCGTCGGAGCCGCCCTTCAGGCCGATCAGCTCGAGCTTGTACGGCTCGTCCGCCAGCTCGGCGCGCGCCTCGTCCTCGGTGACGACGCGGCGCACGAAGCGCTGGCCGGCACGCACGATGCGCTCCATGCCCTTCTCGATCGCCTTGAGGTCGTCGGGGGTGAAGGGCTCGGCGACGTCGAAGTCGTAGTAGAAGCCGTCGGTGACGGGCGGGCCGATGCCGAGCTTCGCCTCGGGGTTGATGGCCTGCACGGCCTGCGCAGCCACGTGGGCGGCGGAGTGGCGCAGGATGGCCAGGCCGTCGGGGCTGTCGATCGTCACGGGCTCGACGGTGTCGTCGTCTCCCACGGTCGTGGCGAGGTCTTTCAGCTCTCCGTTGACGCGCAGGGCCACGACGGCCCGGTCGGTGAAGAGGTCGAATCCAGTTGCCACGCTCGCATGCTCCCTAGCTGTCGGTGCAGAACGAACCAACTCTACCGGCGCTCGGGCGTGCCCTCGGCCTTCCGGGCCCGGCGCCGAGCGCGCACGTCCTTCGCCGTCGCGTAGGCCTTCTTCGCCGCGGCGTTCGCCTTCGTGCTGGCGCGCTTCGCCGGCTCGAACTCGGTGCCGAGCAGGGCGAGCCCGCCGACGGCCACGAGGGCGCCCGGGCCGGGCAGCGGGATCATCACGACGCCGAGCGCGACGGTGCCGGCCCCCACCACGCCGACGCCGGTGCGGTAGACGCGGTTCACGCGCGGGTTGCGGCGGATGAGCTCACGAGCCCTGCCGGCGGCGACGCGAGCGGTTCCGGGGGTGCGTTCATCGGTCATGCCGAGACGCTAGCCCGAGGGGCTGGGAGATCAGTCCCAGTCGAGGTAGTCCTCGATGGCCCAGGAGGTGGCGCCGACGTGGGTGGCCGGGAAGCGGTGGCCGCCGCCCTCGATCGGCACCACGCTGACGAGCCCGGGCGCGGCCGCGCGGAGCGCCTCGCCGTTGGCGGGCGGGGTGACCTCGTCGGCGTCGCCCTGGATGACGAGCATCGGGATGCCCTCGGCGGGCGCCGGGAGGTCGTCGCCGGCCTCGACACCGAACAACAGCACGCCGTCGACGTGGTCGTGCCGGCGGTGGGCGATGTGCCGGGCGGCGGAGCCGCCGAAGCCGTGGCCGCCGATCCAGGCGGCGGGGAGCTCGAGCTGGTCGAGCAGGTCCTCGACGTCCTGCGCCGCCGTGACCGCGTCGGGAGCCTCGGCGCCGGCGCGATGGCCGATCAGCACGACCCGGAAGTCCTCCTCGACGAGCGAGTGCGCGAGCGGGGCCAGGTAGCCGAGCTCCTCGCCGCGCTCGGCGACGATGACGACGGCCGGGCCCACGCCCTCGTCGGAGAAGGGGATCGCCCGCGCATCCGCGTCGAAGATCTGGGTGTCGGCCATGTCGGGAGTCCTTTCGAGGGCGAACGGGCTGCAGAACGGGAAAAACCCCCGGCTGACCGTGAATCAACGCGGGCCGAGGGTTTTCGTTGTGGGCGATACTGGGATCGAACCAGTGACCTCTTCCGTGTCAGGGAAGCGCGCTACCGCTGCGCCAATCGCCCAGTGGAGACAGGCTCCTCTGGTGGTGGAGTGGAGGTGGCGACGGGATTTGAACCCGTGTGGACGGCTTTGCAGGCCGCTGCCTCGCCTCTCGGCCACGCCACCCAGTTCGTGCACTGCGATCGCTCCGGATGAACCGGAGCTCTCACAACCGAGTAACTTCACTCGAGCGGATGACGAGATTCGAACTCGCGACCCTCACCTTGGCAAGGTGATGCGCTACCACTGCGCCACATCCGCATTTCGTTCAGCATTCCTGCGAACGGATTAGACACTAGCCGACTCTTTCGGCGATTGCCAAATCGTCACCGGAACAGCGTGTCGCGCCCCCGGGTGTTCACGAGCACCCCGTTTCGTCCGCTACTATCGATAACCGCGGGCGATTGGCGCAGTTGGTAGCGCGCTTCCTTCACACGGAAGAGGTCATCGGTTCGAGTCCGGTATCGCCCACCAGAAACCTCCGCATCACAATATGCTCGCGGCATGATCCGCTCGTTCCTCGAAGGCGTCGGCCTCTTCGGCCGCGGCCTCGGCACCTGGCTCACCCGCCCCCGCCTGATGCTCCTCGGCGCGATCCCCGCGGCCATCGTCGGTGCGGTCTACGTGACCGGCATCGTGCTGCTGGTGATCAACTCCCCCGCGATCGCCGACTGGGCGACGCCCTTCGCCGACGACTGGGACGAGCCGTGGCGCGAGATCACCCGCGCCGCCGCCTCGCTCGCCCTCGTCGGCCTCGCCGTGCTGCTCGTGGTGCTCACCTTCACCGCCATCACCCTGGCCGTCGGAGACCCGTTCTACGAGCGCATCTGGCGCGCCACCGAGGAGACCCTGGGCGACGCCCCCGGGGAGCCCGCCGGCGGATTCTGGGGGCAGCTGGCCCGCGGCATCCTCAACGCCCTGAGGCTGCTGCTGCTCGCGCTCGGCATCGGCGTGCTGCTGTTCGCGGTCGGGCTGATCCCCGTGGTCGGCCAGGTCGCCGGGCCGGTGCTGGGCGCCCTGTTCGGCGGCTGGGTCCTCGCCCTCGAACTCACCGGCTTCGCCTTCGACGCCCGCGACATCCCCCTGAGAGAGCGGCGACGGATGCTCGGCCGCCGCCGCGCGCGCACCCTCGGCTTCGGCGTCGCCGCCTACCTCGTGTTCCTTGTCCCGCTCGGTGCCGTCGTCGCGATGCCCGCGGCGGTCGTCGGCGCCACCCGCCTGGCCCGCGCCGCGAACGCCGAAGCGGGGCGCCACCCGGAGGTGACGCCCCGCTCAGACGGTGCTGCAGGAGAGACGGATCAGACGGTCTCGAGGGCGTAGCCCTCTTCACCGTGCACCGTGGTGTCCACGCCGGCGACCTCGTCCTCGTTCTTGATGCGGAAGCCCATCGTCTTCTGAATGATCCAGCCGATGATGAAGGCCATCACGAAGGAGTAGACCAGTACCACGAAGGCGGCGGCGAACTGCTTCCAGAGCTGCTCGAGCGAGCCGGTGTCGAGCAGGCCGATGCCGGCGCCGAAGATGCCGATGTAGAGCGTGCCGATCAGGCCGCCGACGAGGTGGATGCCCACGACGTCGAGCGAGTCGTCGAAGCCGAGCTTGAACTTCAGCTCGATGGCCAGGGCGCAGACGGCACCGGCGAGCACGCCGAGCACGATCGCCCAGCCCGGGGTGAGGATGTTGCAGGCCGGGGTGATGGCGACGAGACCCGCGACGGCGCCGGAGGCGGCACCGATCGAGGTGGGCTTGCCGTCCTTGATCTTCTCGACGATCAGCCAGCCGATGATGGCGGCGGCGGGAGCGGCGAGGGTGTTGATCCAGGCGATGGCGGCGACGCCGTCGACCGCGGCCTCGGAGCCGGCGTTGAAGCCGAACCAGCCGAACCAGAGCAGCGAGGCGCCGAGCAGGGTCAGCGGCACGTTGTGCGGCTTCTGGATGCCCTTCTGGAAGCCGACGCGCTTGCCCAGCACCAGGGCGAGGGCGAGGGCCGCCGCACCGGCGTTGATGTGCACCGCGGTGCCACCGGCGAAGTCGTTGACGCCCCAGACGGGCGCCCAGCCCTCGGCGAGGTTGAAGACCATGAAGGCGACGGGGAAGTAGACGACGGTCACCCAGACACCGGCGAAGACCATCCAGGCGCCGAACTTCGCGCGGTCCGCGATGGCTCCCGAGATCAGCGCGACGGTGATGATCGCGAACGTCGCCTGGAAGCCGGCGAAGGCGAGGCCGGCGAGGTCGGGGCTCATCGCGCCCGACTCGTCGATGCCGAGGAGGCTGCCGAGGCCGATCGAGCCGTCGAAGGGGTTTCCGAGGATTCCGGGGATCAACGGGGTGCCGAAGGCCATGCCGTAGCCGTAGAGCACCCAGAGGACGCCCACGAGGCCCATTGCTCCGAAGCTCATCATCATCATCGAGATGACGGACTTCGCCTTGACCATGCCGCCGTAGAAGAACGCGACACCAGGGGTCATGAGGAGCACGAGGGCGGCTGCAACGAGCAACCACAACGAGTTCAGGTTGCCGGTTACTTCTTCCATATGAATGGTTACCTCTCTATAACGTGCTGGGCGGGTACACCTGGAATTGCTGTGATGCCGAGGGCGAGCACGACGCCGGGGGCGCAATTGCAGGCACGTGAAGTCTGCCGACAGCACGTTTCGCGAGGAGACGTGTTCTGTGTACGCCGTGTTACACGGCGGGGCCGAATGTAAATTCGGTGTTTCGGGGCGCGCAGAATCTGCAGAACGGATGCCCGCCCAGCACCCTCGGGGCTAGAGGGACGCCGAGGCGATCAGCCGTGACGTCGCCCGCAGGTACTTCTTGCGGTAGCCGCCGTTCAGCATGTCTCCCGCGAAGACCTCGTCGAGCGGGGTGCCGGAGGCGAGGATGCGGATCTGGGCGTCGTAGACGCGGTCGACGAACGCGACGAGCCGCAGCGCATCCGTCTGATTCAGCAGGGGGGCGACGTCGCTGAGCGCGATCACGTCGACCCCGTCGATCATCTTGATGTAGCGCGAGGGGTGGATGCTGCCGAGGTGCTCGACGAGCTCGGCGAACGGGTCGAGGGTGATCGACTCCCCCGCCGCGGCCCGGCGCTCGACGGCGGCGAGCAGCTCGGCGTCGCTGCCGAAGGCCACGGCGTGGCCCTCGATGTCGCGGCGGCGGTAGTCGAGGCCGTCGATGCGCACGATGTCGAAGCGGTCGGCGATGGCCTGGATCTCGCGCAGGAAGTCGGCCGCGGCGAAGCGGCCCTCGCCGAGGGCGTTCGGCGGCGTGTTCGAGGTAGCGGCCAGGCGGGTGCCGCCGGCGACGAGCTCGCCGAGGAAGCGGGTCATCAGCATGGTGTCGCCCGGGTCGTCGAGCTCGAACTCGTCGATCGCGATGAAGCGGGCGCCGTGGAAGAGCTTCACGGCCTCGCTGAAGCCGAGGGCGCCGACGAGGGCGGTGTACTCGATGAAGGTGCCGAAGTACTTCGGCCCGGGCGCCGCGTGCCAGAGGGCGGCGAGCAGGTGGGTCTTGCCGACGCCGAAGCCGCCGTCGAGATAGATGCCGGGCTTGGTGGCCGGCCCCTTCTTGGCCCGGCTGAAGAAGCCGCCCGTCTTCGCGGCGGGCTTCCAGCTGCCGGCGAAGGCGGTGATCTTCGCCAGCGCCTCGGCCTGGGAGGGGTAGTCGGGGTCGGGTCGGTAGCTCTCGAACGAGGCGGTGTCGAACTGGCGGGGCGGCACCAGGGTCGCGGCGAGCTCGGCCGCCGACATCGACGGGCTCCGCTCGGTGAGGCGCGGCGCCACGGCCTGCTGCTCGGCTGTCATCGGATCATCCTGTGTCTCGAACTGTGACCCCGGCGTGCAGAGGCGGCCGGGGAGGACCTAGATTCGTAGGGGGTGTCACCTACCCTAACTGGAGGTTGTGAAATGACTGTCGAGACCGATTCCGCTCCGAAGTTCGCCGGGTACGCGCATCCGGAGCGCCTCGTGTCGACCGAATGGCTCGAGGCCCACCTGGGCGAGCCGGGACTCGTGGTCGTGGAGTCCGACGAGGACGTGCTGCTCTACGAGACCGGGCACATCCCGGGCGCCGTCAAGATCGACTGGCACACCGACCTGAACGACCCGGTGCTGCGCGACTACGTCGACGGCGAGGCCTTCGCCTCGCTCGTCGGCGGCAAGGGTATCGCGCGCGACTCCACCGTCGTGATCTACGGCGACAAGAACAACTGGTGGGCCGCCTACGCCCTCTGGGTGTTCACCCTGTTCGGCCACGAGGACGTGCGCCTGCTGGACGGCGGCCGCGACAAGTGGATCGCCGAGGAGCGCCCCTTCACCACCGACCGCACGACGCCGGAGGCGGTGGACTACCCCGTCGTCGAGCGCCAGGACGCCGAGATCCGCGCGTTCAAGGACGACGTGCTCGCCCACCTCGGTCACCCGCTGATCGACGTGCGCTCCCCCGAGGAGTACAGCGGTGAGCGCACGACGGCTCCCGCCTACCCCGAGGAGGGCGCCCTGCGCGCCGGGCACATCCCGAGCGCGGCGAACGTGCCCTGGGCGAAGGCCGCGGCCGAGGACGGCACCTTCAAGCCCGTCGCCGAGCTCGACGCCATCTACCGCGAGGGTGCCGGCCTCACCGAGGGCGAGCCGGTCATCGCCTACTGCCGCATCGGCGAGCGGTCGAGTCACACCTGGTTCGTGCTGACGCACCTGCTCGGCTTCGAGGACGTGCGGAACTACGACGGCTCGTGGACCGAGTGGGGCAGCACGGTGCGCGTGCCGATCGTCAAGGGCGCCGAGCCCGGCGAGGTGCCCGCGCGCTGAGGCTCTCGCCCCCGTGCGCGGGAGCGCATACTTGAAGGGATGACCGAGAACCAGCTGCCGGCGACGCTCGCCGAGATCCGTGACGACTTCCTCGCCCTCGAGCAGCGCGAGCGGCTCGAGATGCTGCTCGAGTTCGCGAACGAGCTGCCCGAGCTGCCGCCGCGCTACAGCGAGCACCCCGACCTGCTGGAACGGGTGGAGGAGTGCCAGTCGCCGGTGTTCATCTTCGTCGAGGTCGAGGACGGGGTGGTGCATCTCTTCGCCACGGCGCCCCGCGAGGCGCCCACCACGCGCGGTTTCGCCTCGATCCTGGTGCAGGGCATCGACGGGTTGACCGTCGACGAGGTGCTCGGCATCCCCGACGACTTCCCGAACACGATCGGTCTCACCGAGGCGGTGTCGCTCTTGCGCATCCGGGGCATGACGGCGATGCTCGGGCGCACCAAGCGCCAGCTGCGGGAGCGCGTCGCGGCGTGAGCCGACCCTCTCGGCCGGCCGCTACAGGCCGTTGGCGTCGAGCCAGCCGCTGATCGCGCGGTTCCACTTCACCCGGTCGTAGTTCCACAGCTTCGTGTGCCGGGCGATCGAGAACGGCACGAAGGTGACGAGGTCGGGCCGGGCCTCGGCCAGCTTCCGCGAGGCGCCCGAGGGCACGTAGCCGTCGTCGTCGCTGTGCATGAGCAGCACCGGCACGTCGACCTCGTCCGAGCGCTTGACGAAGTCGAGCCGGTCGAGATCGAGCGGATGCTGCTGCCCGGTCACGAGGCGCCCGGGCGCGTGCGTGATGGTCGCGAAGGCCGCATCCCCCACGAGCTCGGGCACCCGGCGCGCCCGCCCCTGGAAGCGCAGCACCTCGCGCCAGTCGACCGCCGGCGACTCGAGCGCGATCCCCCGGATCAGCGCGCGGTGCCGCGCCCGGCCCATCGCCTGCAGCGAGATCGCCCCGCCCATCGACCAGCCCATCAGCACCACGTCGCGGGCGCCGTGCTCGACGGCCCAGGTGATGGCGGAGTCGAGGTCCTCCCACTCGGTGTCGCCGAGCGCGTAGCGGCCGTCGGCCGAGCGCGGCGCCTCGCCGTCGTTGCGGTAGGAGATGTGCAGCACGTGGTAGCCGTGCTCGTGGAAGACGGGCAGCGCCCGGATGGTCTCGCCGCGCCGCACGCCGCGCCCGTGCACCTGCACGACCCATTTCGTGGACGCCGGATCGGCGGCCGGCACGTACCACGCGGGCGCCGGACCCACCGCGGTCGGGACGCCGACCTCCTCGACGGCCACGCCGAGCTCGCTCGGGTGGATGTAGTACCAGCCGCTGATCCGGCCGTTCCGCGCGCGGGAGAGGTCGCCGTAGTCGACGGTCAGCACCGAGCGCCGCACGACGCCGTCGGAGACCGAGAGCACCTCGCCGATCCGTGCGTGGCCGGTGTCGGCCGAGAAGCGGAGGCTGTAGAGCCCCGGCAGGATCGAGTCGGCCGTGACGGCGAGGTCGACCGTGCCGCCCGCCTCGTCGTAGCCCAGGATGCGCACGTCGTCGACCGGGAGCGACGGGGTCACGATCGCCCGGGAGGTCAGGGCGGCGACGACGGCTCCCGCGGCAGTGACGACCGTGGCGGCCGTGCCGGCGACGAGGGCGACGACGGCCCAGACGGGGACGTTCGGCCGGACGTTCGGCCGGGGGTTCGGCCGGGGCGACGCAGGGCTCACGCGGGCTCTCCCTTCGGACGGCACCCGGCGTGCCGTCGCCGGGTGGAACGCAAAGAACTCTAGTCTGCAGACGTGCCCGATTCTCCCTTCAGCCCGGACATTCCGGCGGCGTTCGGCGCGGCGCTCGACTCGCTGCGCCGGGCCGACACGCGCGAGGAGCTCGTCGTGCACGAGATCCCCGCCCCCGGCAACCTGGCCCCCAACGCGGTGGCGCTCGCGGCCGACGTCTCGCCCGCGCGGCACGGCGCCGACTCCGAGCTCGGCACCGGACGGTTCATCCTGCTCCACGACGAGGAGCGGCCGGAGGCCTGGGGCGGCGAGTTCCGGGTGGTCTGCTTCGCGCAGGCGCCGCTCGAGACCGAGATCGGGCTCGACCCGTTCCTGGCCGACGTCGCCTGGTCGTGGCTCGTCGACGCGCTCGACGCGCGCGGCGCCAACTACCTGAACGCCTCGGGCACCGCCACCAAGATCATCTCGACCGGCTTCGGCGAGCTGCAGGCGCAGGGTGACGGAGCGCAGATCGAGCTCCGCGCATCCTGGACCCCCACCGACCACGACATCCAGGCCCACGTCGAGGGCTGGAGCGAACTGCTGTGCATGCTGGCCGGCCTTCCCCCCGTGGTCGACGGGGTGACGATGCTGCAGACCAGGCGAGCACGACGTGACTGAGGACCCCATCGAGACACCAGCTTCATCCCCGGCCCCCATCGCCGTGCCGACGCGCACCGTCATCGCCACGGTCGACGAGTTCCACGACGCCGTCGAGGCGATCGCCGAGGGCCACGGCCCCATCGCCGTCGACGCGGAGCGCGCGAGCGGCTTCCGCTACTCCCAGCGGGCCTACCTGATCCAGCTCTACCGGCGCGGCTCCGGCTCCTTCCTGATCGACCCGCCCGCGATCGAGGAGTTCGCTCCCCTGCAGTCGGTGATCGGCGACGTGGAGTGGGTGCTGCACGCCGCGAGTCAAGACCTTCCCTGCCTCCGAGAGGTCGGGCTCGAGCCGAGCACCGTCTTCGACACCGAGCTCGCCGCGCGACTGCTGGGCATCCCCCGGGTCGGGCTGGGCACCGTGGTCGAGGAGCTGCTGGGCATCCACCTCGCGAAGGAGCACTCGGCAGCCGACTGGTCGACCCGCCCGCTGCCCCCGTCGTGGCTCGAGTACGCCGCCCTCGACGTGGAGCTGCTGATCGATCTGCGTGACTCGATGGCCGTGCTCCTGAAGGAGCAGGGCAAGCTCGAGATCGCCGCGCAGGAGTTCGCCGCCGTCGTGGCGAAGGAGGACAAGCCGCCGCTCGCCGAGCCGTGGCGCCGCCTCACCGGCATCTCGGCGCTGCGAGCCGACCGGCACCTGGCCGCCGCCCGCGAGCTCTGGCTGGCCCGCGACGAGCTCGCCCGCGCCACCGACACCGCCCCCGGGCGCCTCGTTCCCGACGCCTCCTTGATGGTCGCCGCGCGCGCCCTGCCCACCTCGCGGCGCGAGCTCGCCTCGCTCAAGCAGTTCTCGGGCCGGGCCAGCCGCAGCGAGATCGACCGCTGGTGGGCCGCCATCGAACGCGCCCTCACGACCGACGACATCCCGGTGCAGCGCCGGGCCACCGACACCCTCCCTCCCCCGCGCAGCTGGGGTGACCGCAACCCCGAAGCGGATGCGCGGCTGAAGACCGCGCGAGCCGCCCTCACCGAGCTGTCCGCCGAGCGCGCGATCCCGCTCGAGAACCTGCTGACGCCCGACTTCCTGCGCCGCGTGGCGTGGAACCCGCCGTCGCCGCTGACCCTCGAGAGCCTCTCGGAGGCTCTCGCCGAGCTCGGGGCGCGCCCGTGGCAGATTGACCTGACTGCACAGCCGATCCTCGAAGCCTTTGTGGAACCCCACCAAAGCGCCGATCCGGCCGAGAAAGCCGATTCGTAGGAACAGTCAATCGATTCCTGGCTGTCAGGGGCCCGCTCTACGATCGAGACGTTCCCAACCAGGAGGCATTGTGGCCGAAAGAACTGAAGTCGTTTTCGTCGATGGAATGCGCACCCCCTTCGGGCGCGCGGGCGAGAAGGGCATGTACTGGCAGACCCGCGCCGACGACCTCGCGGTCAAGGCGATCACCGGCGTGCTGGAGCGCAACCCGCAGCTCCCCAAAGACCGCATCGACGACGTCGCCATCGCGGCGACCACCCAGCAGGGCGACCAGGGGCTGACCCTCGGCCGCACCACCGCCATCCTCGCGGGCCTGCCGCTCTCGGTGCCGGGCTACGCCATCGACCGCATGTGCGCCGGTGCCATGACGAGCGTCACCACGGTGGCCGGGGCGATCGCCTTCGGCGCCTACGACTTCGCCATCGCGGGCGGAGTCGAGCACATGGGCCGGCACCCGATGGGCTTCAACGCCGACCCGAACCCGCGCTTCCTCGCGGAGCGGCTGGTCAGCGGTGAGGCGCTGAACATGGGCAACACGGCCGAGCGCATCCACGACCGCTTCCCGCAGCTCACCAAGGAGCGCTCCGACCGCTACGCGCTGCGCAGCCAGCAGAAGGTCACGGCGGCCTACGAGGCGGGCAAGATCCAGCCCGACCTGGTGCCGGTCGCCATCCGCAGCGGGGAGGGCTGGGGGCTCGCCACGCGTGACGAGGCGCCCCGCCCCGAGACCACGATGGAGGGCCTCGCCGGCCTCCGCACCCCGTTCCGGCCGCACGGCCGGGTCACCGCGGGCAACTCCTCGGGCCTGAACGACGGCGCCACCGCCTCGCTCATCGCGAGCGAGAGCGCGGCCCGCGAGCTGGGGCTCCCGGTGCGGATGCGGCTGGTCTCCTTCGCCTTCGCCGGCGTCGAGCCCGAGATCATGGGCATCGGCCCGGTGCCGTCCACCGAGAAGGCCCTGCGCAAGGCCGGGCTGTCGATCGACGACATCGGCCTGTTCGAGCTGAACGAGGCGTTCGCGGTGCAGGTGCTCTCCTTCCTCGACCACTTCGCGATCGATGACGACGACCCCCGGGTGAACCAGTACGGCGGTGCGATCGCGCTCGGGCATCCGCTCGCCTCATCGGGGGTGCGCCTGATGATCCAGCTCGCCCGGCAGTTCGAGGAGCACCCCGAGGTGCGCTACGGCCTCACCGCCATGTGCGTGGGCCTCGGCCAGGGCGGCACCGTCATCTGGGAGAACCCGAACTGGAACAAGAAGGCGAAGGCAGCGCGATGACCGACTACGCAACGATCGACTTCTCCGATCTCGAGGCCTTCTCGGTCGACGAGGTCGTCACGCACTCGCTGGTGCGCGACGTGCCGCTGCCGAGCGGCAAGACGCTCGCCCTGATCACGCTCGACAACGGGCGCGACCACACCCGGCCGAACACGCTCGGGCCGGTCGGCCTGCTGGAGTACCTGCACACGCTGCAGGGCCTGCGCGCGCGAGCCGCGGCCGGCGAGATCGACGCGGTGGCCGTCACCGGCAAGCCGTACATCCTCGCCGCCGGCGCCGACCTGAGCAAGGTCGGCGAGATCCCGAGCAAGGACGCAGCGCGCAAGATGGCCCAGCTCGGCCACTACGCGTTCGGTGAGATGAAGAAGATCGGCGTGCCGAGCTTCGCCTTCGTCAACGGGCTCGCGCTCGGCGGCGGTGTCGAGGTGGCCCTGGCCGCCGACTACCGCACCATCGACTCCTCGACGCCCGCGCTCGCGCTGCCCGAGGTGTTCCTCGGCATCATCCCGGGCTGGGGCGGCGCCTACCTGCTGCCGAACCTGATCGGCATCGAGAACGCCCTGAAGGTCGTGATCGAGAATCCGCTCAAGAACAACCGCACCCTGAAGGGCCAGGAGGCCTTCGACCTCGGCATCGTCGACGCCATCTTCGGGCCGGGTAACTACCTGGAGGACTCGCTGAAGTGGGCCGACGGCGTGCTCACCGGAGCCGTGAAGGTCAAGCGCCCGAACGAGCCCGGCAAGGTCGAGCGCCTCGTGAAGTGGGATGCCGCGGTCGGCATCGCCCGCAAGATGCTCGAGTCGCGCATCGGCACCGTCGCGAAGTCGCCCTACCGGGCCCTCGACCTGCTGAAGGCCGCCAAGTCGGGCACGCCCGAGGAGGGCTTCGAGCGCGAGGACGAGGCGCTGGCCGAGCTGATCGCCGGCGACCAGTTCCGGGCGAGCATCTACGCCTTCAACCTGGTGCAGAAGCGCGCCAAGAAGCCGGCCGGCGCCCCCGACAAGGCGCTCGCGAAGAAGGTCACGAAGGTGGGCGTCATCGGCGCCGGTCTGATGGCCTCGCAGTTCGCGCTGCTGTTCGTGCGCCGGCTGCAGGTGCCGGTGGTCATCACCGACCTCGACCAGTCGCGGGTCGACAAGGGCCTGGAGTACATCCGCGGCGAGATCGCCACGCTGCTGTCGAAGGGCCGCATCTCGAGCGACGAGTCGAACCGCCTGAACGCGCTCGTCTCGGGCACCACCGACAAGGCGGAGTTCGCCGACGCCGACTGGGTGATCGAGGCCGTCTTCGAGGAGCTCGGCGTGAAGCAGGACGTCTTCGCGGAGATCGAGAAGCACGTCTCCGAGACCGCGGTGCTCGCCACGAACACCTCGTCCCTCTCGGTGGAGCAGATCGGGGCGAAGCTCGCCCACCCCGAGCGCCTGGTCGGCTTCCACTTCTTCAACCCGGTGGCGGTGATGCCGCTGATCGAGGTGGTGAACGCCCCGGCCACCGATGAGGCCACGCTGGCGACCGCGATGGGCGTGGCGGCGAAGCTGAAGAAGACCGCCGTCATCACCCGCGACACCCCCGGCTTCGTGGTCAACCGCGTGCTGGCCAAGGTGCTCGGCGAGGCGATGCACGCGGTCGACACGGGCACCCCGTTCGAGGTGATGAACCGGGCGCTCGACCGCTTCGGCCTGCCGATGACCCCGTTCGAGCTGCTCGAGCTGGTGGGCCTCAAGGTCGGTGCGCACGTGCTCGACACGCACCACGCGGCGTTCCCCGACCGCTTCTTCGAGAGCTCGAACCTGCACGCGCTCGCCGAGCACGGTCGCATCTTCGACCGCGACGACAAGGGCAAGATCAAGGGCTTCGACAAGACCGCGGTCAAGATCGTCACCCCACCCAAGGGCACCGGCACGCCGATGACCGAGGACGAGATCGCCCGCCGCGTCGAGGACGGCCTGGCCGACGAGGTGCACCGCATGCTCGAGGACGACGTGGTGCACGCGGCGGAGGACATCGACCTCTGCCTCATCCTCGGCGCCGGCTACCCGTTCCAGATGGGCGGCCTCACGCCCTACCTCGACCGGGTCGGTGCCTCGGAGCGCGCCTTCGGCGACACCTTCCACCACCCCCTCATCAAGGGCGTCTCGTAGCCCCACGGCTCCCGCCCCACCCAGCGGCCACCGCACCCTCCCGGGGTGTCGGTGGCCATTGGCGTTTGAGTAGGAAGTACCCATAACACCGACACCGGGGTCGGCCCGAGGATCGAGAGACCATTCGATCCGGAGGACCCATGCGACCACCCACCCGCACCACCCCATTCGCTCTCGCCACCGCGGCACTCGCCACCACCCTGCTGGCCGTCGGCGTCACGCCGGCCCAGGCGGTCGACGACACCCCGCCCATGCCCTTCTGCCCGCCCGTCTCGCAGTCGGTCGGCACCCACGTGCAGGAGAAGCTCTACGACCCCGATGCGCACCCCGGCCACTACGTTCCCTCGGTCGCAGCCGGCGCCCTCCCCGGCGGGGCGACCCTCGTCGACGGCCAGTGGTTCGCCGAATACCAGTCCCCCACCCCCGCGGTCGGCAGCTACGACTTCACCCTCCGCCTCACCTCCGACTTCGGCTCCTTCCTCGACAAGACCTGCCACGTCGACGTCGTCGCCGACCTCGCCCTCACGGGAGTCACCACCGTCGACCGCATCGGCGGAAGCGACCGCTACGACGTCGCGGCTGCCATCTCGAAGACGTCGGTTCCTGGCACGCGAACGCTGTATGTCGCATCGGGGGTGGACTTTCCAGACGCGCTCAGCGCTTCGCCCGTTGTGGCACACAATGAGAGTCGTCTGCTCTTGACAAAGCCTGACGAACTCCCCGAATCGATCTTCGATGAGATTCACCGCGTCGATCCGTTGACGATCGTTGTGCTCGGTGGGACGTCAGCAGTCTCCACCGCAGTGGAGACCAGGTTGAAGACCCTGGGGGCCCTGGTGGTCCGTATCGAAGGATCTGACCGCTACGAGCTGTCTCGGAATCTGATCGCCGACAGCAGGTTCGGTGCCGCAGCCTCGTCCAAGGCCTACCTCGCGACGGGTCGGTCCTTCCCGGATGCTTTGAGCGCCGCGTCAGCTGCCGCTCATGTCGGCGCGCCCGTCCTTCTTGCCGACGGTCAGGCCCCGTCCCTGTCGTCGGTGGAGACCGACCTCTTCACGACGCGGGGTGTCACCCGAACGATGATCTCGGGCGGCCCGACGGCTGTATCAACCGGAATCGAAGACAGTGTTCGGCTCTCGGTGACTCAGGTGAAGCGACCCACCGGCGGTGACCGGTACGCCACCTCGGCGGCGGTCGCTCGAGATGCGTTCAGCGTCAATAGCACAAGCCTCCCAACGACAGCCTATGTAGCCACCGGACAGGCCTTCCCGGACGCGCTGACCGGAACGGTGCTGGCTGCCGAGAACGGATCGCCCCTCTACCTCGTGCGGAAGGACTGCATTCCGCGCGACGCAGCTCAGCACATGGCTGATCTGAAGATCTCGAAGGTCGTGATCCTCGGCGGGCCGGCCGCGGTGTCGGACGACGTGGCGGCGCTCACGGTCTGCTCGGAGTAGGGCTCGCGATGAAGCGGCCACCGCACCCCCGGGGTGTCGGTGGCCGCTTCTATGGTGGGGGCATGGTGACGGGACGCAGTGGGAAGACGCAGTACTACGTGGCGGCCTCGGTCGACGGGTTCATCGCCGATCGGGAGGGCGGGCTGGAGTGGCTGCTGCAGTTCGGGTTCGAGGAGTTCCAGGGCGAGTACGACGCGTTCCTGGCCGAGGTGGGTGTGGTCGTGATGGGGTCGGCGACCTACGAGTTCGTGCTGGCCGAGGGCGGGCCGTGGGCCTACCCCGAGCAGGTGTCGTGGGTGCTGAGCTCGCGGCCGCTCTCCCTGCCCGAGGTGCAGGAGGGCGAGCTGCGGTTCGCCCGGGGTGACGTCGCCGAGCTGCACGAGCAGTGGGTCGAGGCCGCGAACGGGCGCAACGTCTGGATCGTCGGTGGTGGCGTCGTGGCGGCACAGGTGACTGACGCGGGGCTCCTCGACGAGATCGTGCTGACGACGATGCCCGTGGTGCTCGGTGCGGGCACGCCGCTCCTACCCGTCGCTGCCACGAGCGGCGTGCTGAGCGCCTCGGGCACGCACGTGCATCCGAGCGGCGCGATCACCACGCGATACGCCCTCCCGCGCCCCTGAGCGCGCGCGAGCGCAGCCCCGCTCAGCGGCTGGCGGGGTGGAAGGGGGTCGAGCCGGTGTCGGCCGAGGGCGCCGTCGCGTCGGGGTGCGACGCCGCGGGGCCCGCGGAGGCGGGGCGGGAGTCGACGGGACGGGCGATCGGGATCTTGTTGCCACGCACCTGCGCCACGAGGTCCTCCGCGATCTGCGTCGGCGTGAGGCCGACGCGCTCGAGGATCTGCTCACGGGTCGCGTGCTCGAGGAACTCGTCGGGCAGGCCCAGCTCGGTGACCGCCGTGTCGACGCCCGCCTCGCGCAGGTCCTGACGGATGCGCGTGCCGATACCGCCGACCCGCACACCGTCCTCGATCGTCACGACGATGCGGTGCGCATCCGACAGCTCGATGATGCTCCACGGCACCGGCACGACCCAGCGCGGGTCGACCACGGTGCAGCCGATGCCCTGCTCGGCGAGCAGCTCGGCGACGTCGAGCGCGATCGTGGCCATGGTGCCCACGGCGACGATCAGCACGTCCTTCGACTCGCCCTCGCGCAGCACGTCGACGCCGTCCCCGGTTCGGCGCAGCGCCACCAGCTCGGGGCCGACGGAGCCCTTCGGGAAGCGGATGACCGTCGGCGCGTCGGTGACGCGCACCGCCTCGGCCAGCTCCTCCCGCAGGCGCTCGGCGTCGCGCGGGGCGGCGAGACGGATGCGGGGCACGACCTGGAGGATCGCGAGGTCCCACATGCCGTGGTGGCTCGCCCCGTCGGGCCCGGTCACGCCGGCCCGGTCGAGCACGAACGTGACGCCGGCCTGGTGCAGCCCGACGTCCATCAGGATCTGGTCGAACGCCCGGTTCACGAAGGTGGCGTAGAGCGCGACGACGGGGTGCAACCCGCCGAAGGCAAGCCCGGCGGCCGAGGTGACGGCGTGCTGTTCGGCGATGCCGACGTCGAGCACGCGCGAGGGGAACCGCTCGGCGAACTTGTGCAGCCCGGTGGGGCGCAGCATCGCGGCGGTGATGCCGACGATCGTCGGGTCGTTCTCGGCCTGCAAGACGATCTCGTCGGCGAACACGCCCGTCCACGACGGCGCTCCCGAGGAGCCGATGGGCTCGCC
Organism: Herbiconiux sp. VKM Ac-1786; assembly: GCF_015350805.1. Classification (GTDB taxonomy): domain Bacteria; phylum Actinomycetota; class Actinomycetes; order Actinomycetales; family Microbacteriaceae; genus Herbiconiux. The sequence goes on from NZ_JADKSG010000002.1 coordinate 688,744, forward strand.
CGTCTCGGGGTCGATCTGCCCGACGGCGTGGAACTGGTCGGCCACGTCGGCGAGGGCCGGCTCGTAGCCGCGGCCCTTCTCGGTGATGGCGTGCACGATGACGGGAGCGGCGTAATCCTTCGCCTGGCGCAGGGCCTCCTCCATCGCCCGCACGTCGTGCCCGTCGATGGGGCCGACGTACTTGATGTCGAGGTTGGCGTAGAGCGCCGCGTTGTTCGTCAGGCGGCTGAGGAAGCCGTGCAGCCCGCCGCGGGCACCGCGATAGAGGGCTCGGCCGGGGGCCCCGAGGTGATCGAAGAGCCGACGGCTCGACTGGTGCAGCTGCTGGTACTTGGATGCGGTGCGCACGCCGTTGAGGTACCGCGCCATACCGCCGATGGTCGGCGCGTAGGAGCGGCCGTTGTCGTTGACGATGATGACGAGGTTGCGGGAGTTGTCGTCGCTGATGTTGTTCAGCGCCTCCCAGGTCATGCCGCCGGTGAGGGCGCCGTCGCCCACCACCGCGACCACGTGCCGGTCGGTCTGGCCGGTCATCTCGAAGGCGCGGGAGATGCCGTCGGCCCAGGACAGCGAGCTCGAGGCGTGCGAGGACTCCACGACGTCGTGCGGGCTCTCGGAGCGCTGCGGGTAGCCGGCGAGGCCGCCCTTTTGGCGCAGCATCGAGAAGTCCTGCCGTCCGGTGAGCATCTTGTGCACGTACGACTGGTGGCCCGTGTCGAAGACGATCGCGTCGCGCGGCGAGTCGAAGACCCGGTGGATGGCGATGGTCGTCTCGACCACGCCGAGGTTCGGCCCCAGGTGCCCGCCGGTCTTGGAGACCTCGGCCACGAGGAACGCCCGCACCTCGGCCGCGAGGACTTCGAGCTCCTCGGTCGAGAGGGCGTCGAGATCACGCGGACCCCGGATCTGTTCGAGCAGGCTCATACCTTCCACCTTCCCACGCCCAGCTGAATTCGCAGTCTACGCCGCTCGGGAACGTCGCCCGGGGACGCGCCGGAAACGACCGAGCGGTGGGGCCCGGAGGCTCCCACCGCTCGTTTCAGGGCACTGATCAGACCAGGCTGCGCAGCACGTACTGCAGGATGCCGCCGTTGCGGTAGTAGTCCGCCTCACCGGGGGTGTCGATGCGCACCACGGCATCGAAGGTGATCGTCGACTTTCCGGGAGCCGACGACTCGCTCGGCGCGGCGGTGACGCGCACCGTCTTCGGCGTGGTGCCCGAGTTCAGCTCCTCGATGCCCTCGATCGAGACGATCTCGGTGCCGTCGAGGCCGAGCGACGCCCAGCTCTCGCCGGCCGGGAACTGCAGCGGCACGACGCCCATGCCGATCAGGTTCGACCGGTGGATGCGCTCGAAGCTCTCGACGATGACGGCCTTCACGCCGAGGAGCGAGGTGCCCTTCGCCGCCCAGTCGCGTGACGAGCCGGAGCCGTACTCCTTGCCGCCGAAGATCACCAGCGGCGTGCCGGCCGCCTGGTAGTTCTCGGAGGCGTCGTAGATGAACGACTGCGGGCCGCCCTCCCGCGTGAAGTCGCGGGTGTAGCCGCCCTCCACGCCGTCGAGCAGCTGGTTCTTCAGCCGGATGTTCGCGAAGGTTCCGCGGATCATCACCTCGTGGTTGCCGCGACGCGAGCCGTAGGAGTTGTAGTCCTTGCGGTCGACGCCGTGCTCGTCGAGGTAGCGGCCGGCGGGGCTGTCGGCCTTGATGTTGCCGGCGGGGCTGATGTGGTCGGTGGTGACCGAGTCGCCGAGCTTCGCCAGCACGCGGGCACCGACGATATCGGAGACCGGGGTGGTCTCGATCGTCATGCCCTCGAAGTACGGGGGCTTCCGCACGTAGGTGGACTGCGCGTCCCACTCGAAGGTGGGGCCGGTGGGCGTCGGCAGCGACCGCCAGCGCTCGTCGCCCTCGAAGACGCTCGAGTACTGGTGGGTGAACATGCCGGTGTCGATCGAGGAGTCGATCGTGGCCTGCACCTCGGCCGCATCGGGCCAGATGTCCTTCAGGAACACGTCGTTGCCCTGCGAGTCCTGACCCAGCGGGTCGACCTCGAAGTCGAAGTTCATCGAGCCGGCCAGCGCGTAGGCGATGACGAGCGGCGGCGACGCCAGGTAGTTCATCTTCACGTCGGGCGAGATGCGGCCCTCGAAGTTGCGGTTGCCCGAGAGCACCGCGGTGACGGCCAGGTCGTTGTCGTTGATGGCGGCGCTGACCTCGTCGATCAGCGGGCCCGTGTTGCCGATGCACACGGTGCAGCCGTAGCCGACGGTGTAGAAGCCGAGGGCCTCCAGGTCGTCGGTGAGGCCGGCCTTCGCGTAGTAGTCGGTGACGACCTTCGAGCCCGGGGCGAGCGTGGTCTTCACCCACGGCTTCGCCTTCAGGCCCAGCTTGTTCGCGTTGCGCGCCAGGAGGCCCGCCGCGAGCATGACGCTCGGGTTCGAGGTGTTGGTGCACGAGGTGATGGCGGCGACGGCGACGGCTCCGTGGTCGAGCGTGTAGCTGTCACCGGCGGGGGTCTCGACCCGGGTGGGCTTCGACAGGTCGCCGGGGGCGTGGCTGACGTGCGAGTGCGAGACCTCGTGGGCCGTGTCCTCGTCCTGCGGGGTGAAGCCGATGGGGTCGGATGCCGGGAAGGTGTCCTCCACCGCGGCGTCGACGCGGGACAGGTCCTGCGTGGCGTAGTCGGCGAGGTCGCGCACGAAGGTCTCCTTCGCGACGCTGAGCTCCACGCGGTCCTGGGGACGCTTCGGGCCCGAGATCGAGGGCACCACGGTGCTGAGGTCGAGCTCGAGGTACTCGCTGAACTCGGGCTCCTGAGCCGGGTCGTGCCAGAGCTTCTGCAGCTTGGAGTAGGCCTCCACCAGGGCGACCTGCTCCTCGCTGCGGCCGGTGAAGCGCAGGTAGTCGAGGGTGACGTCGTCGATGGGGAACATCGCGGCGGTGGAGCCGAACTCGGGGCTCATGTTGCCGATGGTGGCGCGGTTCGCGAGCGGAACCTGGCCGACGCCCTCGCCGTAGAACTCGACGAACTTGCCGACGACACCGTGCTTCCGCACCATCTCGGTGATGGTGAGCACCACGTCGGTCGCCGTGACGCCGGGCGGGATGGAGCCGGAGAGCTTGAAGCCCACGACCTTGGGGATGAGCATCGACACGGGCTGGCCGAGCATGGCCGCCTCGGCCTCGATGCCGCCGACACCCCAGCCGAGCACGCCCAGGCCGTTGACCATGGTGGTGTGCGAGTCGGTGCCGACACAGGTGTCGGGGTAGGCGCGCAGCACGCCGCCCACCTCACGGGTGTAGGTGACGCGGGCCAGGTACTCGATGTTGACCTGGTGCACGATGCCCGTTCCGGGCGGCACGACCTTGAAGTCGTCGAAGGCCGTCTGGCCCCAGCGCAGGAACTGGTACCGCTCGCCGTTGCGCTCGTACTCGATCTCGACGTTGCGCTGCAGCGCGTTCTCGCTGCCGAACAGGTCGGCGATGACCGAGTGGTCGATGACGAGCTCGGCGGGCGCCAGCGGGTTGATCTTCGCCGGGTCGCCGCCGAGGGCGCTGACGGCCTCGCGCATGGTGGCGAGGTCGACGATGCAGGGCACACCGGTGAAGTCCTGCATGACCACGCGCGACGGCGTGAACTGGATCTCGGTGTCGGGCTCCGCGGTGGGCACCCAGTCGCCGAGGGCCGAGATGTGCTCGGCCGTGATGTTCGCACCGTCTTCGGTGCGGAGGAGGTTCTCGAGCAGCACCTTGAGGCTGAACGGGAGCTTCTCGTGGCCCGGCACCTGATCGATGCGGAACACCTCGTACGAGGCGTCTCCGACCTTCAGAGTGTCTTTCGAACCGAAACTGTTGACTGCCGACACGTCGACCTCACCTTCGCTGACTCACGACAATCCTTGTGCGTGAGAAGGGTGAATGGCTAGCAAGGGAACCCTTACCGAAAAAGGCCCCGGGAGCCGGTTCACGCCTGATTGATTTATCTTGACGTCAAGATAAATATAGCACCCGGCCCGCCGCTCACTCCCGGTCGGAGACCAGCCCCCTCGAGCGGGCGATGCGATACCAGAGCTCGATCCCGGCCGCTCCCACGACGCCGACGCCGACCGCGAAGGCGAGACCCGGCAGCCCGGGCACCTCGAGGGCGAAGAAGTCCCGGGCGAGCGGGATCGTGAACGACACGGCGAAGGCGAGGGTGACCGAGCCGATCAGGGCGAGCCGCGCCTTCGAGAACGGCCGCGCCAGCACGCTCAGCACCCAGAGCGAGACGATGAACAGGGTGATCGTCACGAGGCTGCGGGTCTCGTCCAGCGGCAGCAGCTCGCTCAGCACCGCGAACGAGGCGATCACGGCGGCCGAGGCGATCAGCCCCGACGGGATCGAGAAGCTCAGGATGCGCTTCAGCACGCCCGGGCGGTACCGCCGTCGGTTCGGCGCCAGAGCGAGGAAGAACGACGGGATGCCGATGGCCAGCGTCGACACCAGCGTCATCTGCCGGGGCAGGAACGGGAAGCGCCAGAGCAGCACGGCGACCACCACGGCCAGCACGATGCCGTAGACGGTCTTCGTCAGGAACAGATTCGACACCCGCTCGACGTTGGCGATCACCCGGCGGGCGTAGTCGAGCACGGTCGGCAGGCGGTCGAAGCGGCCCTCGAGCAGCACGATCCGCGACACCGCACGGGTGGCCGGGGTGGCGTTGCCCATCGCGATGCCGAGGTCGGCGTCCTTGACGGCCATGGCGTCGTTGACGCCGTCGCCGGTCATCGCCACGGTGTGCCCGTCGGCCTGCAGTTGGTGCACGACCCGGCGCTTCTGCTCGGGGGCGACGCGGCCGTAGACGCTGGTGCCGGCCAGCGCCTTAACCAGCGACTCGTCCGAGACGAGGGTCGAGGCGTCCCGCGCCTCGCCGGGCAGGCCGAGCTCCCCCGCGATCGCGCCGACCGTGACCGGGTTGTCGCCCGAGAGCACCACGACCCGCACGCCCTGCTCGTCGAAGTAGTCCAGCGTCGGCCGCGCATCCGTTCGCACCGTCTCATGGAAGACCGCGATCGCGGCCGGCCGGAAGCCCTCGCCCGGGGTGACCCGCTCGGCGTAGTCGGAGGCCGTGCCCGCGCCGCGCCCGAGCGCGAGCGCACGGCGACCGCCGGAGGCGATGCCCTGGGCGGCGGCGAGGGCATCCGGGAACCCCTCGAGCAGGCGTTCGGGGGCGCCGAGCAGCCAGGTCTCGCGGGAGCCGTCGCGGTCGAAGGTGACGGCGCTGAAGGCGCGGCGCGAGTTGAACGGCAGCCGCTCGAGCACGGTGCCGCCGTCGGCGTCGAAGTGGGTTCGCAGGGCCAGCGCGGTCTGGTTCGCCGCCACGTCGTGGGCGATCAGGCCGAGCACCGCGTCGAGCTCGGTGTCGCCGAACGGCGGCGAGCCGTCGGCCGGGTCGATCGTGACGAGACGCTCGAAGCCGATCTCGCCGGTGGTGAGCGTGCCGGTCTTGTCGAGGCAGAGCACGTCGACCCGGGCCAGCACCTCGACCGCGGCGAGCTCCTGCACGAGCACCTTCTGCCGCCCGAGCTGGATCACGGCGACCCCGAACGCGAGGCTCGTCAGCAGCACCAGGCCCTCGGGGATCATGCCGACCACGGCGGCGACCGTGTCGATACCGGCCTGCCGGAAGTCCTCGGGGCTCGTGCCGTCGCCGCTGTAGGCTATGACGCGCCCGATCACGACGATCGCGATGATCGGCAGCAGTAGCCAGGTCAGGTACACCAGGATGCGCGTGGTGGCGGCCCGCAGCTCGGAGTACACCACGGAGTGGCGCTTGATCTCGCGGGTCAGCGTGTTGGCGTAGGAGTCGGCGCCGACCGCGGTGACCGTCGCCTCGGCGGTACCGGAGACCACCAGCGAGCCCGACAGCACCTTGTCGCCCGCGCGCTTGGCGACGGGCTCGGACTCGCCGGTCAGCATCGACTCGTCGACCAGCAGGTCGCTGGCGCTGCCGAGGGTGGCGTCGGCGGTGACCTGGTCGCCCGGCCGCAGCAGCATCAGGTCGTCGAGCACGATCCGCTCGGGCCGCACGACGACGACCGCTCCCCCGCGGCGCACGGCCGTCTCGGGGGCCGAGAGCAGCGCCAGGCGCTCGAGGCTGCGCTTGGCGCGCAGCTCCTGCACGATGCCGATCAGCGAGTTGACGACCACGATGCCGAAGAAGAGCCCGTCGCCGAGGTCGCCGAGCAGCAGCACGGCGATGAAGCAGGCGGTGAGGATGCCGTTGAAGAACGTGAGCACGTTCTCCCTGAGGATGCTCGAGACCGACCGCGAGAGCGACGCGTCCTGCTCGTTCGTCTGCCCGCGGGCGACCCGCTCGGCGACCTCCTCGGCGCTCAGCCCCGGCGCTTCCCCCGCACCGACGCGCTCCCCTGGCGCGGCCACTACTCGGTCGTCTCGGTCGACTCGGTCGTCTCGGCCGTCAGCGGGTCGGAGGCCGGCTTCGAGTACGCCGCCCGCACGAGCAGCCAGGTCACCCAGAGCAGCCCCGCGTACAGCGGCACGCCCATGATCAGCTTCACCGATCCGAGCAGCGTCGTCTCGCCCGCGAGGTAGAGCGGGAGCTCGAACAGCAGCCGCGCGGCGAACAGCCCGACCCAGCACCACGTCGCCACCAGCACGACCCGGCCCTTGGCGGGATCGGTGCGGTAGCCGGCCGGGTCATTGGCGAGGAGCCCGACGATCACGCCGATCAGCGGCCGGCGCACGATCAGCGAGACCAGCAGCACGATCAGGCAGACGGTGTTGATCGCGATGCCGACGAGGAAGTTGTCCTCGGCGCGGCCGGTGAACAGCGCCAGGGCCGCCGAGACGCCGACGCCGAGCAGGCCGGCGATGGCGGGCATCGGAGCGCTCCGCATGACGAGCCGCACGATGACGAAGACCACCGAGACGGCGACCGGTGCCACGACCGCGAGCACGAGGTCTTTCGTGAAGGTGTAGATCACGAGGAAGGCGAGCCCGGGCAGGATCGACTCGATCAGCCCGCGCACGCCGCCGATGGCCCGAAGCAGCGACGAGCCCGACGGGGTCTCCCCCGGCTTCACCTGCCCGATGCCGGCGTTCCGGGCCGCCTGGGCGAACGCCTCGTGGAAAGTGGGCTGACGCTCCGCGTCGCGGCCAGGTTGGGCGTCGCTCACGGCGCTAGCCGGCAGCGGGCGTGGCGCCCGAGGCCGCGGTCTTCGGGATGCTCAGCGGGATCAGGTCGCGCGGCGGCATCGGCTGCGTGCCGCGCACGACGACGACGCTGCGGAACAGCTCCTCGACGGCCGCCTTGGCGGTGGGGTTCTGGATGGCCTCGCCGGCGATCACGCCGCGCAGCAGCCAGCGCGGGCCGTCGACGCCGATGAACCGGGCGATCCGCATGCCCTGCGTGCCGTCGGGCGCCGTGGCCGGCACCCCGGCCACGAGCTCGGGGCCGAACGGGCCCACCTGCGCGGTGCTCTTGCCGCCCTGCTTGAGGATCTGGTCCTCGATCTGCTCGCGGATCTCGTTCCACAGCCCGGTGGAACGAGGAGCGGCGAACGCCTGCACCTGCAGCGTCGATCCGGCGTAGTCGAGCCCGACCGCGACGACGCGGTTGGTGCCCTCCTCCACCTCCAGGCGCAGGTGCAGCCCCTCGCGGGGCAGGATCTTGAGGCCGCCGAGGTCGACGTAGGGCCGGGCGGGGCTCGCCTCGGTGGCGTCGAAGGGGCCGTCGGTGGCACGGTCGGCGGGCGCGGACTTGGCGTCGCGGTCGACGACCTCCGCGGCGTCGTCACCGGTGGCGGCGTCGTCGGTGGTCGCCAGCTCGCCCTCGGTGGGCTCTTCTGGAACGAGTTCGTTGTCGGTCATGACTGGTTTCCGTTCGTGGGCGACGAGTATCCGGTCGACCCGAAGCCGCCCTGCCCGCGATCGCTCCCGGGGAGCGTCTCGACGGGTACGAACACGGCTCGTGTCACCGGCATCACGATCAGTTGCGCGATTCTGTCGCCGACGGCGATATCGTACGGCACTGCGCTGTCGGTGTTGAGGAGGGCGACCTTGATCTCGCCGCGGTAGCCCGCGTCGACGGTGCCGGGCGCGTTGACGATCGTGATGCCGTGCTTCGCGGCGAGACCCGATCGGGGCACCACGAAGGCGGCGAAGCCGTCGGGCAGCGCGATGGCCACGCCGGTGCCGACGAGCCGCCGCTCCCCCGGGGTGAGCGTGAACGCCTCGGCCGAGCGGAGGTCGGCTCCCGCGTCTCCCGGGTGGGCGTACTCCGGCACCTCGGGCGCCGTGATCAGGATCTCGGTGGTGGATGTCACGAGACGAGGCTAGGGCATCCGCTCCCCGCCTGTCGGGCCCCACCCGCAAAGGATGATCGAATAGAGCCATGTCGCACTATCGGGAACGGCTCACCCCGTCGCTCTGGGTCTTCGTGGCCACCGCCCTCGTCATCCCCGCGAGCATCCTGGTGTTCGCGCCGGTGACCGCGGTGCCGGGGCTCGTCGTCGGCACCGCCGTGGGGCTCGTGCTCTACGCCGGGGTGCTGGCCGTGCTGGTGGCGACCGCTCCGGTGATCGAGGTGTCGGGGGGCCGGCTGAGGGTCGGCCGCGCATCCATCGCCCTCGATCTTCTCGGCGGATGCACGGCTTACGAGGGCCCGGAGGCCTTCGCCGAGCGGGGTACCCGTCTCGACGCCCGGGCGTTCCTGTGCATCCGCGGCTGGATCAAGCCGGTGGTTAAAATGCGAATCGCCGATCCGCAGGACCCGACACCCTACTGGCTGGTGTCGAGCCGGCGTCCCGGCGATCTCATCGATGCGGTGACGGTGCGCTAGGCGCGCCTCGCGCGAAGGGCCTCTAGGAGGCGCACTCCACGCAGATGGCGCCGAGCTTCTCCTCGTGATCGATCTGCGAGCGGTGCTTCACCAGGAAGCAGCTCACACAGGTGAACTCGTCGGCCTGCGGGGGCAGGACGACGACATCCAGGTCGAGGTCGGAGAGGTCGGCCCCGGGGAGTTCGAAACCACCCGGGTTGTCGGCGTCATCGACATCTACGACGCCGGACATCTTGTCCGGAACTCGCTCCTTCAGCGCTTCGATCGAGTCCGAGTCGTCGTCGGTCTTGCGCGGTGCGTCGTAATCAGTCGCCATGCCCATCCACTTCTTGAATACAGCCGTTTAACCAAATCGGCGGCGTTAGTTTGCATCATTGATGCCCGAATAGCAAACCGTCGAATGAGCAATGAATACTCATGGCGCCATCAACTTCCGGCACGCCCGGAACATTCCCTCGTGCGGGCCGCACCGCATGGCATCCTGTCAGCGAACAGTGACCTCTGGAGGCCTTCCACCATGCAGGATCTAACGGTAATCGGAGTCGAGAACGGGGCGTTGATCGTCTCGAGCGACGGCGGGGAGCGTTTCCGCATCGTCATCGACGACGTGCTCCAATCCCGGCTCCGTGCGAGCATCGCGTCCGCGCAGGGCGGAAAGAAGGTCTCGCCGCGCGAGATCCAGATGCACATCCGCGCCGGGCTGTCGGCCGTCGAGGTCGCCGAGCTCACCGGGGCCGACGTCGAGTACGTCGAGCGCTTCGAGGGGCCCGTGCTCGCCGAGCGCCAGTTCATGGTCGACTCCGCCCTGCGGGTGCCCGTGCAGCCCACCTCCCCCGCCGACCCGCTCGGCGAGGAGCCGCTGTCGACCTTCGGCGACGCGCTCGAGGAGCGCCTCGAGGGCCTCGACGCGAAGGACGTGCGCTGGGCGAGCTGGAAGGACGAGTCGGGCTGGATCGTCAAGCTCACCTTCACCTCCCGCGAGATCGAGCACGACGCCCGCTGGCAGTTCGACCCGAAGCGCCACGTGCTCACCCCCCTGAACAACGAGGCCACCACGCTCTCCCGGCACGGCGAGCTGACCGAGGGGCTCATCCCGCGGCTGCGCGCGGTGTCGGCGAACGACGGCCAGCGCTTCGACAGCGGCGCCTTCGACCCGCTCGACGACCGCGGTGCCGACTCCGAGACGACTCCGGATGCGCACGCCGAGCCCACGGCACCCGCCGCACCCGCCCCGTCCGAGACCCCGACCACCGTGGTGGGTGCGAGCCGCCTGCTGCGCGACCCCTCCCGCGAGGCGGCCGGACGGGCCGAGAACCGACCCTTCGACGCCTTCGCCGTGAAGCGCTCCGACGACGAGCCGGCCGACCACAACCAGACCGCCGACCTGCTCGAGGCGCTGCGGCGCCGGCGGGGCGAGCGCGAGGCGGCGGCGTCCGAGCCCGAGGAGACGGCCGAGCATCCGGTCTTCGGCGGGCCGCGGGCCCTCGACCGCGAGTCGACGGGCGGTGCCGATCGCGACGACGCCCAGCAGATCGCCGACCTGTTCGGCCCCGAGGCCGGCGACACCCCGCTCGACGGCCTGGGCTCCGAGCTGGCCGACGCACCGGCCGGCAAGGGCGGGCGCGGGGCGACCGGCCCGCAGCCCCGGGCGAAGCGCCAGCGCGCGTCGATGCCGAGCTGGGACGAGATCGTCTTCGGCGCCCGCAGCGACGACGACCCGGCCTAGGCGGACGCCGGCCGGGGCGGTTCCGGCCGCGACTAGCGGGCGAACGCTCCGGCGCGCAAGAGCGGAACCATCGTCTCCTCGTCGGTGAGCGAGCCGTGCTGGCCGATCATCGACTGCCCCGTCGTGTCGCCGCCGCGTCCGTCGTAGTACGCGACCAGCTTGCGGGCGGCGACGATCACGTCGCCGATCCGCGGCCGCACCTCGTCGTCGACCGTGGGGCCGAACCAGCCGGCGGCGACGGCCTCGTCGCGCGTCGCGATCCAGGCCCGGGAGCCCTCGGCGGCGCGCCAGGCGTCGGCCAGGCGGTCGGCGGCGGCACGGGCATCCGGAGCCGGCAGAGCGGGGTCGAGGTAGAGCTGCACGCAGCGCGGGTCGCCGCCGATGTGGCGCACGCCCTCGACGAGCGACGGCACCTCGCCGAAGAGCACGTGCCCCGTGACGGGCACGTCGACGACGCCGTGGTCGGCGGTGAGCAGCAGGCCCTCGCCGCGCCGCAGCTGCGACACGAAGCCGCCGTAGGCCTGGTCGAGCGTCTCGAGGGTGGCGAGCCAGCGGTCGGACTCCCAGCCCTTCGCGTGCGCGAGCTGGTCGAGCTCGGGCACGTAGAGATAGACGATGCGCCGGCCGCTCTGGTCGAGCAGGCGGCGGGCTGCGGCGAAGCGCTCGGCGATGGAGCCGGCGGGCACGTACTCGGCGCCGCGCAGGATGGCCTGCGTGAGGCCCGAGGTCGCGTACTTGGCGGGCCCGACGGTGTTCGAGGGGATACCCGCGGCGCGGAGCTGCTCGAAGACGGTGGGGCGGCGCTGCCAGGTGGCCGGGTCCATGGTCTCCGACCAGCCCGAGAGCTGGTTCACGACGGCGTTCGCGTGCGGCACGAGCGCCGTGTAGCCGACGATGCCGTGCTCGCCGGGCCGCGTGCCGGTCGTCAGCGACGAGAGGGCGGCGGCCGTGGTGGTCGGGAAGCCGCTGACGAGGCTGGAGCGCTTGGTGAGAGCGGCGGTCAGGGAGCGGGCGTGACCGGCTCGGGCCCGGAGGGCGGCCGTGCCGAGACCGTCGACCAGCACGACGACGATGCGCTCGGCCGCGGGGAGGTCGAGGGCGTTCGGCTCGCCCGCCAGTGCCCGCGTGCAACTCGGCAACACGTCGGCGAGCGTCAGCTCCCCCGCCGCGCGCGTCGGTAGCATGGTGACCATTCGGCCAAGTCTGGCACACGACCTCCAGCCCCGCCCCTGCATCCGGGCGTGCGCGGCTCCACGAGAAACCATGGAATGACAGCAGCGAAGAACGATCCGTCCGAAGCCGTCGTCGAGAAGATCCTCGACGTCGACGTCTCGACGGAGATGCAGGACTCGTTCCTCGAGTACGCGTACTCGGTCATCTACTCCCGCGCCCTGCCCGATGCCCGCGACGGCCTGAAGCCCGTGCAGCGCCGCATCCTGTACATGATGAGCGACATGGGCCTGCGCCCCGACCGCGGGCACGTCAAGAGCGCCCGCGTCGTGGGCGAGGTGATGGGCAAGCTGCACCCGCACGGCGACACCGCCATCTACGACGCCCTGGTGCGCCTCGCGCAGTCCTGGACGATGCGGGTGCCGCTCGTCGACGGCCACGGCAACTTCGGCTCGCTCGACGACGGCCCCGCCGCCTCGCGCTACACCGAGGCCCGCCTCGACGCGGCCGCCATGGCCATGGTCGAGAACCTCGACGAGGACGTCGTGGAGTTCGTGCCGAACTACGACAACCAGCTCACCCAGCCCGACGTGCTCCCCGCGGCCATCCCGAACCTGCTCGTCAACGGCACCACGGGCATCGCGGTCGGCATGGCCACCAACATGGCCCCGCACAACCTGATCGAGGTCGTCGCCGGGGCCCGCTACCTGCTCGAGCACCCCGATGCCTCGCTCGACGAGCTGATGTCGTTCATCCCGGGCCCCGACCTGCCGGGCGGCGGCACCATCGTGGGCCTGGCCGGCGTGCGCGACGCCTACGAGACGGGCCGCGGCGCCTTCAAGACCCGGGCGAAGGTCTCGGTCGAGAACCTCACCGCCCGCAAGGTGGGCCTCGTCGTCACCGAGCTGCCCTACCTCGTCGGCCCCGAGAAGGTGATCGCCAAGATCAAGGACGGCGTCACCTCGAAGAAGCTGCAGGGCATCAGCGACGTCACCGACCTCACCGACCGCACCCACGGGCTGCGCCTCGTGATCGGCATCAAGACCGGCTTCAACCCGGAGGCGGTGCTCGAGCAGCTCTACAAGCTCACCCCGCTCGAGGACGGCTTCAACATCAACAACGTGGCGCTCGTCGACGGCGGGCCGCTGACGCTCGGCCTCCGCGACCTGCTGATCGTCTACATCAACCACCGCATCGACGTGGTCACCCGGCGCACCCGCTACCGTCTGGCGCGCCGTAACGAGCGCCTGCACCTCGTCGAGGGTCTCCTGATCGCCATCCTCGACATCGACGAGGTGATCCAGGTCATCCGCACGAGCGACGACAGCGAGGCCGCCCGCGCCCGCCTGATCGAGGTCTTCGAGCTGAGCGTGCTGCAGGCCGACTACATCCTCGAGCTGCGCCTGCGCCGCCTGACGAAGTTCTCGCTGATCGAGCTCGAGGCCGAGCGCGACCGCCTGCGCGAGGAGATCGCGCAGCTCGAGGCGCTGCTCGGCGACCCCGCGCTCATCCGCCGGGCCGTCTCCGACGAGCTCGAGGAGGTGGCCGAGAAGTTCGGCACCCCGCGCCGCACCCTGCTCACCGAGGCGCGACCGCAGGCGCCGGCCTCACGGCGCTCGCAGCCCGTGCTCGAGGTCGCCGATGCGCCGTGCACCGTCTACCTCAGCACGACGGGCCGCGTGCTCCGGGTCGACCGGGAGGAGCCGGCGGACGGCTCCGGCGGGTCGACGGGCCCCGTCGTGGGCGCCCGCCGCAGCAAGCACGACGCCATCCGCAGCGAGGTCACGACGACCCGCCGCTCCGAGGTCGGGGCGATCACCGACACGGGCCGGCTGATCAGGATGCCCGTGCTCGACCTCCCCGCGGCGCCCGCCAACTCGGTGCAGCTCGGTGCCGGGGTGCGCGTCAGCGACTACCTCGCCCTCGACGCCAAGCGCGAGAAGATCGTGGGCCTGGTCTCGCTCACCTCGGCGGTCCCCGTCGCGCTCGGCACGGCCCAGGGGGTCGTCAAGCGCGTCGCCGCCGGCGCCTACCCCGCGAAGCCCGACTTCGAGGTCATCGCGCTGAAGCCCGGCGACAAGGTCGTCGGCGTCGCGCAGCACTCCGAGGACGACGAGCTGGTCTTCATCACCTCGGATGCGCAGCTGCTGCGCTTCTTCCAGGCGAGCGTGCGGCCGCAGGGCGTCACCGCGGGCGGCATGGCCGGCATCAACCTGGGCTCCGGCGCCTCGGTGATCTTCTTCGGCTCGGTGCCCGACACGGGAGACGCCGTCGTCGTGACGATCGCCGGGAGCACCGCGACGCTCGCCGGCGCCGACCCGGGCACCGGCAAGGTGTCGGAGTTCACCGAGTTCCCGCCGAAGGGCCGGGCGACCGGCGGCGTGCGGGCCCACCGCTTCCTGAAGGGCGAGGACCTGCTCACCGTGGCCTGGGCGGGGCCGGCTCCGGCGCTCGCCGTCGCCAACGACGGCGCCGCCCGGACCCTCCCCGAGGTCGGGGCCCGGCGCGATGCGTCGGGAGTGGGTCTGGGCGGCGTCGTGGGGTCGGTCGGGGCCGAGCGCTCAGCGAGCTGACGGAGCGGCGAGCTGACGGAGCGGCTGCTACTTCGAGAGCAGCTTCGCGGACTCGTCGTGCCAGCCGGTCGCGACCTGGGAGAGCTTCTCCTGGTACTTGCGACCGTGGTGGGCGCAGAACAGGAGCTCTCCGCCGGACGGCATGTCGACTCGGATGTAGGCCTGCGCGCCGCAGCTGTCGCAGCGGTCGGCGGCGGTGAGCTGGTAGGCGTTCTCGATGTCGGAGACAGCCTCGGTGTCGGCGATTGACTGCATCTTCTGCTCCTTAGCTGCTCGGGCGGATCGGGTTACCTGCAATCAAAGCACCGATTGGGGTGGCCTCGTCGCCAATGCCCCGTGTTTCGCTCTGCGCGTACCGTGCATCCGGTATCTCGGCCTCGGGCCTCGGGGTCCGCCTGTGTGGCGCGGCAGGGCGGCTCCGCCCAGCGATTACCCTGGACGAGGAGGCCGACGTGCTCTCCGCGAACCACGAAGGAGACCCGGTGGCCACACCGTCCGACTACTCTGCCCGGCACCTGTCCGTCCTCGAGGGCCTCGAGGCCGTGCGCAAGCGCCCCGGCATGTACATCGGCTCCACCGACTCCCGTGGTCTCATGCACTGCCTCTGGGAGATCATCGACAACTCCGTCGACGAGGCGCTCGGCGGCCACGGCACCTCGATCGACATCGTGCTGCGCGGCGACGGCAGCGTCGAGGTGCGCGACACCGCGCGCGGCATCCCGGTCGACATCGAGCCGAAGACCGGGCTCTCCGGTGTCGAGGTCGTCTTCACCAAGCTGCACGCCGGCGGCAAGTTCGGCTCGGGCTCCTACGCCGCCTCCGGCGGGCTGCACGGTGTCGGTGCCTCCGTCGTCAACGCCCTCTCGGAGCGCCTCGACGTCGAGGTCGACCGCGACGGCAAGACCTGGGCCATGTCGTTCCACCGCGGTGAGCCCGGCGTCTTCGACGACCGGGGCGCCGAGCCGAGCCCGGATGCGCCGTTCACCCCGTTCGAGAAGCAGAGCGAACTGCGCGTGGTCGGCAAGGTCAAGCGCGGCGTCACCGGAACGCGGGTGCGCTACTGGGCCGACCGGCAGATCTTCACGAAGGGTGCCGAGTTCCAGACCGACGACCTCGTCAACCGTGCCCGCCAGACCGCCTTCCTCGTGCCCGGGCTCGCCATCGAGATCGACGACGAGCGCGGCGAGGAGCCGCGGCGGGAGTCGTTCCGCTACGAGGGCGGCATCTCGGAGTTCGTCGAGCACCTCGCCGCCGACGCCCCTGTCACCGACGTCTGGCGCATCCAGGGCTCCGGCACCTTCACCGAGACCGTGCCCGTGCTCTCGGAGTCGGGCGCGATGCTGCCCACCGAGCTGCGCCGTGAGTGCGAGGTCGACCTGGCCCTGCGCTGGGGCATCGGCTACGACACGGCGTTCCGCAGCTTCGTCAACATCATCTCGACCCCGAAGGGCGGCACGCACCAGACCGGCTTCGAGGCCGGGCTGCTGAAGTTCCTGCGCCAGACCGTCGAGGCGAACGCGCGCCGCCTGAAGGTCGGCACCGACAAGCTCGAGAAGGACGACGTGCTGGCCGGCCTCACCGCCGTGCTCACGGTGCGCCTGCCCGAGCCGCAGTTCGAGGGCCAGACCAAGGAGGTGCTCGGCACCCCCGCGGTGCGGAACATCGTCTCCCAGGTGGTCACGAAGGGGCTCGCCGAGCGCTTCGCCTCGACCAAGCGCGATGACAAGACCCAGGCCTCGCTCGTGCTCGACAAGGTCGTGGCCGAGATGAAGTCGCGCATCTCCGCCCGCGCCCACAAGGAGACCCAGCGCCGCAAGAACGCGCTCGAGAGCTCGTCGCTGCCCGCGAAGCTCGTCGACTGCCGCTCCTCCGACGTCGCCCAGAGCGAGCTGTTCATCGTCGAGGGCGACTCGGCGCTCGGCACGGCGAAGCTGGCGCGCTCGAGCGAGTTCCAGGCGCTCCTGCCGATCCGCGGCAAGATCCTGAACGTCCAGAAGGCGTCCATCGCCGACATGCTCTCCAACACCGAGTGCGCGTCGATCATCCAGGTGATCGGGGCCGGTTCGGGCCGCTCGTTCGACCTGTCGGCCGCGCGCTACGGCAAGATCATCCTGATGAGCGACGCCGACGTCGACGGGGCGCACATCCGCACCCTGCTGCTGACGCTGTTCTTCCGCTACATGCGGCCGCTGATCGAGGACGGCCGGGTCTACGCCGCCGTGCCGCCGCTGCACCGTGTCGTGGCGATCAACCCCGGCTCGAAGCCGAACGAGACGATCTACACCTACTCCGAGGCCGAGCTGAACGGCGTGCTGGCGCAGCTGAAGAAGTCGAACCGCCGTTACCAGGACCCGATCCAGCGCTACAAGGGGCTCGGTGAGATGGATGCCGACCAGCTCGCCTCGACGACGATGGACAAGCGCCACCGCACGCTCCGCCGGGTGAACGTGGCCGACGCGGCCGTGGCCGAGCGGATGTTCGAGCTGCTGATGGGCGATGAGGTGCCGCCGCGCAAGGAGTTCATCATCGCGGGCTCCGACAAGCTCTCCCGCGACCGCATCGACGTCTGACGCGACGCCAGGCCGTCCCCTCCGCTACTCGGAAAGGGGGCTGGCCGCGATCGTGGCGCGCGCCTGGCGGGCGCTCTCGTCGACGAGGCGGAGCGACTCGGGGGCCGGGTCGGTGTACTCGAGGCCTCGGCGCAGGCGCGCCGTGTCGAGCAGCGAGTCGGCGAGGGCCGGGTTGTTGGCGAGCACCGGGCCGTGCATGTGGGTGCCGAGGAGGTTGTCCTCCCAGAAGCCCTCCTCGCCCGGGGTCTCGGAGTTGCCGCGGCCGTAGACGACCCGGCCGAGCGTGCCGTGCGGACCGACGTCGACGAACGAGCCGCGGTTCTCGAAGCCCACGATCGGGCCGATCCGCGGCGAGTCGAGCACGAAGTCGCCCACGACGCGGGTTCCGCCGTGGCGGGTCGCGACCGGGAACACCGAGGCGCCCTCGAGCACCTGGCCCGACTCCAGCGCGATCGTCTGACCGAGCAGCTGGAACCCGGCACCGATGGCGAGCACGGGCCGGCCGTCGTCGGCCAGCGCCCGCAGGTCGCCGGCGATCGCCACGACGAGCGGATGCGCGATCAGCTCGGCCGAGACCGGACCGCTGCCGATGAAGACCAGGTCGGCGTCGTCGAACCGCGACCGCACCGCGCTGTCGTCGGGGCCGTCGTAGCTGAGCACCTCGACCGGCAGGCCCCGGGCCTCGGCGCGCCGGCGCAGGATCTCGACGTTGCCGCTCTCGCCGTTCAGCCCGAGCAGCCGCGGGAACAGGTGCAGGATGCGCAGCGCACCCGTCGAGGCCGCGCTCATGCCGCTCCCCCGCCCTCGAGCTCCTTGAAGCCCAGGATCTTGCGGATGCCCATCATCTGCTCGTAGTTCAGGATCATCACCTTGTGTCCGGTGGCCGGCTTCGGAAGCGCGAGGAACGCCTTCAGCGCCGCGCGCACGTCGAGGTCGACCGAGCCGACCGGGATGCCGAGGTAGCCGAAGCGCGTGGCGAACTGCCACGCCTTGGAGCCCGTGACGCCGTCGACGTGGTCGAGGGCCGAGAAGTCGATGTCCCAGATCCACGACGGATCGGGCGTGCCCTCGTCGACCGCGAGGAAGACCTGCTCGGGCGCCGACTCGAGCGAGTCGAGGTTGAGCTGCAGGCTCGCCGGGTTCTTCATCATGATGATCTCGATCTGCTCGCCGTCGACGACGAGCATCTCGCCCCGCCCGTAGACGGTGGCGAGCGAGTCGAGCGCCTGGCTGACGAGCTCCGGACGGAAGCGGTCGCCGAGCACGCTGCGGGCGGTCGCGGCGGCACCGGCCGCGTCGAGCGCGTAGTGCAGGCCGCGGGACGGGAGCTTGACCTCGATCAGGGTGCGATCCTCCGGCGAGCCGGCCACCGCATCCGTCGACCCGGCCGACGCGGAGGTCGTGCCCGCGTCGAGCGTCGCCTTCTCGATGGCCAGGGTGGCGCGGCTGCCGGTGAGGGCCACCACCTCGACCGCGGCCGGCCGGGAGCCGGGCTTCGCGCCGGCGTCGCCGAAGCGGTCGGCCGAGGCGACGCCGTGGCTGGCCGGCTCGACGAGCTCGGGCACTCCGCCGAAGAACGAGACCGCGCGGCCGGAGTGGGCGGGGATGCGGGTGTCGAGGTCGACCAGGAAGTTGTCCTCCCGGTTGAGGATCAGGCCGTCGGTCGACGTCGCCGCCACCCGGGCCAGCATCGCGGCGACGCGATCGGGCTCGTGGTAGCGGTTCAGCTGGTCGATCTGGATGTTCAGCAGCAGCACCGTCTTGGGCTTCAGCAGCTCGGCGAGCCGGGTGCCGTAGCCCTCGTCGACCTCGAGGATCGCGATGTCGGCGTCGAGCCGGCCGCCCACCGAGACCTCGGAGAGCAGCGCCGAGGCGATGCCCTGCGGCAGGTTGCCGCCGGAGGGGTTGGTGAAGACCTTCAGGCCGTGGGCCCGGATGATCGCCGCCAGCATGTTCGTGGTGGTCGACTTGCCGTTCGAGCCCGACACCGCGACGACGCCGTCGGGGATGGCGGCGATGGTGCGCTCGAGGAAGCCCGGGTCGATGCGCAGGGCGATGTTGCCGGGGATGGCCGAGCCGCCGCCGCGGAGGCGTGCGGCGACCCGGACGGCCCGTCCGACGAGGACGGCGGCCGTGGTGCGGACTGTCACCGGCCTACTCGAGGTAGTCGCGGAGCGACTGCGAGCGGGACGGGTGGCGGAGCTTGGCCATGGTCTTCGACTCGATCTGGCGGATGCGCTCGCGCGTGACCCCGAAGGTGTCGCCGATCTGGTCGAGGGTCTTCGGCATGCCGTCGCCCAGGCCGAAGCGCATGCGGATGACGCCGGCCTCGCGCTCGGAGAGCGAGTCGAGCAGCGACTCGAGCTGCTTCTGCAGCATGGTGAAGCCCACCGCGTCGGCCGGCACGACCGCCTCGGTGTCCTCGATCAGGTCGCCGAACTCGCTGTCGCCGTCCTCGCCGAGGGGCGTGTGCAGCGAGATGGGCTCGCGGCCGTACTTCTGCACCTCGACGACCTTCTCGGGCGTCATGTCGAGCTCGCGGCTGAGCTCTTCCGGCGTGGGCTCGCGGCCCAGGTCCTGCAGCATCTGGCGCTGAACGCGGGCCAGCTTGTTGATCACCTCGACCATGTGCACAGGGATGCGGATGGTGCGGGCCTGGTCGGCCATGGCGCGGGTGATGGCCTGACGGATCCACCACGTGGCGTAGGTCGAGAACTTGAAGCCCTTGGTGTAGTCGAACTTCTCGACCGCACGGATGAGACCGAGGTTGCCCTCCTGGATCAGGTCGAGGAACTGCATGCCGCGACCGGTGTAGCGCTTGGCGAGGCTGACCACGAGGCGGAGGTTCGCCCCGAGCAGGTGGCTCTTCGCGCGCTGGCCGTCCTTCGCGACCCACTGCAGCTCGCGCTTGAGCTGCGGGGTCATGTTCTCGGTGTTGGCCAGCTTGTCCTCGGCGAACAGACCCGCCTCGATGCGCATGGCGAGCTCGACCTCTTCGGCCGCGTTCAGGAGCGCGACCTTGCCGATCTGCTTCAGGTAGTCCTTGACCGGGTCGGCGGTGGCGCCCGTGATGGTGCTGGAGTAGACCGGCACCTCGTCCTCGTCGTCGACGAGCGAGAGCACGAGGGCGCCGGTGGGCAGCGCCTCCTCGGCCGCGGCGGGCTTCGCCGTCTTGTCGTCGTCGCCGTCGGTGTCGCCCTCGGCCGTGTCGGCGTCGCCCTCGGCGACGGTCTCCGTGTCGGCCTCGACGTCGACCTCGACCTCGGTCTCCTCGTCGGGCTCGGTCTCGTCGTCGTCGGAGGCCTTGGCCTTGGTGGCGCGCTTGGGGGCGGCCTTCGCCGCGGTCTTCGGCTTGGCGGCGGTCTTGGTGGCCGGCTTCGCCTTCGCGGCGGGCCGCTTGGCGGCGGGAGCCGCCGTCTCGACCTCGTCGGGCGTCGTCGCCTTCTCGAGGGTGTCTGCGGACTTGGGGGTGGCCATTAGTTCACCTTTCACGCCACGCGGCGGGCGGATCGAGCTCGTGGCTCCGGGCGGAGAGCCCACTGCGTGAAGATGTTTTTGGACATTACTAAGACCCATGTCAAGTGCCGGTTTCGCGCAGCCTCTGAAAGCGCTGCAACCGTGCACAGGAACGGGTCTTCATATCAATTATGACATGGAAACGGAAGACCGCTCACCGTCTCGCCCCCGGACGGGTCACCCTCTCCGCTTCCACTTCCTGAGGAGTGCAACCCAGATGGGGCCCACGGATATTCCCTCGTCCTCCTCCATCTTGCGGCGGGTGCGGCGTCGCGCGCGCAGCAGCATCACGACCCCGAAGCCGATCACGAGGTACTGGACGGAGAAGGCGAGCCGGAAGGCGTCGAGGTCGTAGAGCGAGCCGCTCCAGCCCGCGTCGAACTGCGCGTCGAGGATCAGGCCGATCAGGAACATGATCACGAAGCTGGCCGTGAAGCCGCCGACGTTGACGATGCCGTTGGCCGAGCCGAGCGAGCGGATCGGGTTGAACGAGCGGGCGAAGTCGAAGCCGATCAGCGAGCCCGGGCCGCCGACGCCCATCGACACGACGAGCAGCACGATCAGCCAGAACGGCGGCACGCCGGGCCACAGCAGCACGGCCGCCCAGACGAGCCCGAGGGTCGCCGTGATGCCGAGCACCAGGTTCGAGCGGCGGAGCGGGAAGCGCGCGGTCAGGATGCCGAGGATCGGCCCGGCCACGAGTCCGGTGAGCACGATCAGCACGAGCAGCACGGAGGCGGTGCCCTGCTCGATCCCGACGGCCGAGACCAGGAAGGGGAAGCCCCAGAACAGCGCGAACGCGGTTCCGGAGGACTGGGTCACGTAGTGCGTCCAGAAGCCCAGCTGGGTGCCCGGGCGCTTGAGCGTCGTGCCCAGGCCGCGCACGGCATCCTTCACCGACGCGACCCGGGGCTGCTCGGGCACCCCCGCGGGACGGTCGGCGAGGAAGGCGACGCCGAGCACGAAGCCCGCGAACGAGAGCGAGGCGGCCGCCGCGAACGCCGGCGTCCAGCCGACGTTGTGCAGCACCCAGGCGAACGGCAGGGCGCTCAGGATCTGCCCGATCGCCCCGATGTTGCCCGTCCACTGCGACAGCAGCGGAACACTGCGGCCCTGGAACCAGGAGTTGATCAGCCGGATCAGGGAGATGAACACGGCGGCGTCGCCCGCGCCGACGAGGATGCGGCCCGCGATGGCGATACCGATCGACGGGGCGAAGGCGAGCACGAGCTGACCGGCGACCATGATCGCCGAGCCGGTGGTGATCAGGAGCTTCGGGCCGACCCGGTCGATCAGGAGGCCGATGGGGATCTGCAGGCCGGCGTACACGACCAGCTGCAGCACGGCCAGCGCGGAGAGCAGGGCGGCCGAGGTCTCGAACCGCTCGGCTGCGTCGACTCCGGCGACACCGAGGGTCGACCGCTGGAGCACCGCCGCCATGTAGGCGAACACGCCGACCGCGAAGACGATCCAGGAGCGGCGGGAGTTCACTGCGCCAATGCTACTCCGGGCCGGTCAGGCGCCGGGCGGAACGGGCGTCCGTCAGGCGGAGCGGCCGTCGTCGTCGCCGAAGCGGTTGCCCGCCAGGAAGCGCTCGAGCTCGTCGGCGATCTCGTCGGCCGAGGGCAGCTCGCCGTCGACGTCGGTGAGCGGGGAGCGCACGCCGTTGCCCTCCATGTAGGCGTCGTGGCGCTCCTCGAGGGTCGTCACCAGCCGGGCCAGCTCGGTGTTCGACTGCACCTGCTCGTCGATCTTGCCGAGGAATACCCGACCCTCCTCACGGAGGCGGTCGGTGGGGAAGATCAGGCTGGTGGCCGCGCTCACGCTCTCGACCGCCACGAGGGCGGCGGTGGGGTACTCGGTGTCGGCGAGGTAGTGCGGCACGAGCAGCACGAACCCGGCGATCGGATGCCCGAGCTCCTGCAGGCGGTACTCCACCAGGTGGAGAGCGTTCGCCGGCGCCTGGGTCGTGGGCTTCCAGACCGAGAGCGCGTCGATCAGCTCGGAGCGGTTGCCGCTGACGGTCACGCGCACCGGACGGGTGTGCGGCACCGGCATCGGGATGGCGTGCACCCACGTGGTGGTGCTCACGGCGAACAGCTGCACCAGCTCGATCACGGCGGCCGAGAAGCGCTCCCACTGGAAGTCGGGCTCGAAGCCGTTGAGGAACAGGAAGCGCTGCCCGATCTCGTCGGTCATCAGGTGCAGGCGCAGGGCCTGCGGCTGGTAGTCGCTGATGTGGTCCTGATCGAAGGTGATGATCGGCCGGCGGGCCCGGTAGTCGAGCAGGATGTCGGGGTCGAACTCGGCGACGACCGTCGACTCGAGCGTGTCGAGGAGGTACTCGCCGAACTGCGCCACGGCGCCACCGGCGTCGGTGAAGCCCGACAGGGCGGCCACGAGCTGGAGCCCGTCGGGCACGAGGCCCGGTTCGGCCACGACGTCATAGAGACCGCTCGGATTGTCCATGCTTCAACTCTAATCGGGAGCGTCGGCGCGCCTCGGGCGCGGGTCGCATGCCCAGAGCGAACAGGGATCGGGAATAGCGGAGGTGCAGGGGGATCACGGCGCGCGGGCATCGGGACCGGCCGATTCCGCCCGGTTAGGCTGACGGGATGACTTCGGCTTCGCTCTCCCTCCGCTCCCCCGACCAGCAGCTCACCGACGAGGAGCTGCTCGTGGTCGCCGCCTCCACCGCCGACGGCGAGGTGAGTGTGCGCGGCTCGCTCGGCGCCTCCTTCGGCACCGAGATCGAGGCCGCCCTCGAGGCGTCGCTGGAGGCCGTGGCCTTCGGCGGCAAGAAGGACGAGTTCGTGCGCCTGCCCGCCCCCGCCGGCGTCGCGGCGAAGGCCGTGGCGGTCGTCGGACTCGGCACCGCCGAGCCCGACCTCGAGGCCCTCCGCTACGCCGCGGGCGTCGCCGGACGCCGGGCCACCGGAGCCGCACCGGTCGTGCTCGACTTCGGCGTCGAGACGCCCGCCGAGCTCGAGGCCGTCGCCGAGGGTGCCGGGCTCGGTGCCTATGACTACACCGACTACCGGGGCACCGGCACCACCTCCGAGGAGCCCGTGGCCCCGCGCCGCCTCGAGATCGTGCACGGGGCGCTCGCCGCGGAGGACGCCGCGACCGCGCTGGAGCGTGCCCGCACCTCGGTCGAGGCCGTCGACCTCGTGCGCGACCTGGTGAACGTGCCCGCCCTCGACCTCTACCCGTCGAACTACGCCGACCAGGTGCAGGCGCTCGTGGAGGGCCTGCCGATCGAGGTGGCCGTGTGGGACGAGGAGCAGCTCGTGGCGCAGGGGTTCGGCGGCATCGCCGGGGTCGGCCAGGGCTCGACCCGCCCGCCCCGCCTGGTGAAGGTCTCGTACCACCCGGCCGCGGCCGAGAAGCACATCGCGCTGGTCGGCAAGGGCATCACCTTCGACACGGGCGGCCTCTCGCTGAAGCCCCCGGTGTCGATGATCGGCATGAAGTACGACATGGCCGGCTCGGCGACGGTGCTCGCCGCCGTCATCGCCGCCGCCCGCCTCGACCTGCCCGTGCGGCTCACGGCGTGGCTCTGCCTGGCCGAGAACATGCCGTCGGGCGTGGCCATCCGCCCCGGCGACGTGCTGACCATCCGCGGCGGCCGCACGGTCGAGGTGCTGAACACCGACGCCGAGGGCCGGCTCGTGATGGCCGACGGCCTCGTCGCCGCGAGCGAGGAGAAGCCCGACGCGATCATCGACGTCGCCACCCTCACCGGCGCCGCCGTCGTGGCGCTCGGCAACCGCTACACCGCCGCGATGGGCGACGAGCGCCTCGTCGACCAGGTGCTCCAGGCCGCCGACGCCGCCGGCGAGAAGATCTGGCCGATGCCGCTGCCCGACGAGCTCCGGGCGCTGCTCGCCTCCGACATCGCCGACATCGCCAACGTGAAGCCGGGCAACACCGCCGGCGGGATGCTCGTCGCCGGCGTCTTCCTCAAGGACTTCATCGGCAAGGACGACGCCGGGGTGACGATCCCCTGGGCCCACCTCGACATCGCCGGCCCGGCCCAGAACAAGGACGGCGGCTACGGCTACACCGTCAAGGGACCGACCGGTGTGACGGTGCGCACCCTGCTCCGCCTTGCCGAGGCCTTCTCCCGCGCGTAGTAAGGTCGTAGGGGCGAAAACAACATCGCCCTTCTTCCATGCCCACCCACGCATGCGGGCCTGGATCTCTATGCACGAGGGAGTTGCTAGGTGTCGGAACAGAATTTTGACATTGTGGTTCTCGGCGGCGGCAGCGGCGGCTATGCGGCCGCTCTGCGGGCCAGTCAGCTGGGCTTCACGGTCGCGATGATCGAGAAGGACAAGGTGGGCGGCACCTGCCTCCACCGCGGCTGCATCCCGACGAAGGCGCTCCTGCACTCGGCCGAGGTCGCCGACGTCTCGCGCGAGTCGGCGAAGTACGGCGTGAACACCACCTTCGGCGGCATCGACATCGCGGCGGTCACGGCCTACCGCGAGGGCATCGTCGCCTCGAAGTACAAGGGCCTCGAGGGCCTCGTCAAGGCGCGCGGCATCACGACCATCTCCGGCGAGGGCCGGCTGACCTCCCCCACCACGGTGCAGGTCGGCGACCAGACCATCACGGGCGGCAAGATCGTGCTCGCGACCGGGTCGTACTCGCGCACCCTCCCCGGCCTCGAGATCGGCGGCCGGGTGATCACCTCCGAGCAGGCCCTGGCCCTCGACTTCATCCCGAACAAGGTCGTCATCCTCGGCGGCGGCGTCATCGGCGTCGAGTTCGCGAGCGTCTGGAAGTCGTTCGGTGTCGACGTCACCATCGTCGAGGCGCTCCCCCACCTGGTGCCGAACGAGGACGAGGCGATCTCGAAGCAGTTCGAGCGCGCCTTCCGCAAGCGCGGCATCGCCTTCAACCTCGGCACCCGCTTCTCGGGCGTCACGCAGAACGAGAACGGCGTCGTCGTCTCGCTGGAAGACGGCAAGACCTTCGAGGGCGACCTGCTGCTCGTCGCCGTCGGGCGCGGCCCGGCGACCGCCGGCCTCGGCTTCGAGGAGGCGGGCGTGAACGTCGACCGCGGCTTCGTCATCACCGACCACCGCCTCCAGACGAGCGTCCCCGGCGTCTACGCCGTCGGCGACATCGTTCCCGGCCTCCAGCTCGCCCACCGCGGCTTCCAGCAGGGCATCTTCGTGGCCGAGGAGATCGCGGGCCTGAACCCGCAGGTCGTCGAGGACGTGAACATCCCCAAGGTCACCTACTCCGACCCCGAGGTCGCGTCGGTCGGCCTCACCGAGGCGAAGGCCAAGGAGAAGTACGGCGACGAGAAGGTCTCCGTCTACGACTACAACCTGGCCGGCAACGGCAAGAGCCACATCATCGGCACCACCGGTTCTGTGAAGGTCGTGCGTCTGAACGACGGCCCGGTCATCGGCATCCACATGATCGGCGCCCGCGTCGGCGAGCTGATCGGCGAGGGGCAGCTGATCGTGAACTGGGAGGCCTACCCCGAAGACGTGGCCTCGCTCGTGCACGCGCACCCCACGCAGAACGAGGCACTCGGCGAGGCGCACCTCGCTCTGGCCGGAAAGCCCCTGCACGCCATCTGATCGGACGGGCCTCCGGGCCGCACCGACCGGGCCCGTGCCCCCAACCACCGTGCCGACTAGGCTGAATAAGAACTGTTCCATAAGGAGACAAAGGTCATGAGCGAATCCGTCAACCTTCCCGCACTCGGTGAGAGTGTCACCGAAGGAACGGTCACCCGGTGGCTCAAGAACGTCGGCGATCGCGTCGAAGTTGACGAGCCCCTTCTCGAGGTCTCGACCGACAAGGTCGACACCGAGATCCCGTCGCCCGTCGCGGGAGTGATCGAAGAGATCCTCGTCCAGGAGGACGAGACCGTCGAGGTCGGCACCGCGCTTGTGCGCATCGGCGACGGCTCGGGTGGAGGCGACTCTGCTCCGGCCCCGGCCGAGGCCCCCGCCGAGGAGGCGCCCGCCGCTCCCGCCGAGTCGGCCGCCCCGGCTCAGCCGGCCGCCGCCGCGGAGCCCGCTCCGGCCGCTCCCGCCGAGGAGAAGCCCGAGGAGGTCGTGACCCCCTCGGTCGACGCCCCGGCCCCCGCCGAGGAGCCCGCGCCGTCGGCTCCCGAGCCCGTGCAGGAGACCCCCGCTCCGGCTCCGGCCGCCCCGGCCGCTGCTGCCCCGGCCCCCGCTGCTGCTCCGGCTCCCGCCGCTGCCGCCCCGGCTCCGGCCGCTGCTCCCGCTGCTGCTCCGGCCCCGGCCGCTGCTGCCCCGGCCGCCGCTGCTCCGGCCACCCAGTCCGGTCCTAACGCCGGCTACGTCACCCCGCTGGTGCGCAAGCTCGCCCACGACCAGGGCGTCGACCTGTCGACCGTCACCGGTTCGGGTGTCGGCGGCCGCATCCGCAAGGAGGACGTGCTCGCCGCCGCCGAGGCGGCCAAGGCCCCCGCCACCGCTCCGGCCGCCGCCGAGAAGCCGGCCGCGAGCACCAAGCTCGAGACCTCGCCGCTGCGGGGCACCACGCAGCCGATGTCGCGCCTGCGCAAGGTCGTCGCCGAGCGCGCCGTGGCCTCGATGCAGGCGTCGGCGCAGCTGACGACCGTGGTCGAGGTCGACGTCACCAAGGTCGCGGCCTTCCGCGACTCGGTGAAGGGCTCGTTCCTCGAGAAGACCGGCCAGAAGCTCTCCTTCCTGCCGTTCTTCGCCCTGGCCGCTGCCGAGGCGCTCAAGGCGTTCCCGATCATCAACGCCACGGTCGACGGCGACAGCATCGTCTACCCCGACCACGAGAGCATCAGCATCGCGGTCGACACCGAGCGCGGCCTCCTCACCCCCGTGGTGAAGAACGCCGGTGACCTCGACATCGCGGGCTTCGCGGCCCAGATCGCCGACCTCGCCGCCCGCACCCGCGACAACAAGCTGAAGCCCGACGAGCTGGCCGGCGGCACCTTCACCCTCACCAACACCGGTTCGCGCGGCGCGCTGTTCGACACGCCGCTCGTCTTCCTCCCGCAGGTCGCCATCCTCGGCACCGGCGCGGTCGTGAAGAAGCCGGCCATCGTGAAGGTCGACGGAGCCGACGCCATCGCCGTGCGCTCGATGGTCTACCTGGCCCTCAGTTACGACCACCGCATCGTCGACGGTGCCGACGCCGCCCGCTTCCTCAGCGCGGTCAAGAACCGTCTCGAAGAGGGCGCCTTCGAGGCTGACCTCGGCATCTGACCCCGCGGTCGACTCCAGCTCGTACGAGCGGATCCTGAAGCCGGTCTCGCCCCTCACCACGAGGAGCGAGACCGGCTTCGCCGTTTCCGCCCCACCGTCCGTCGCGCCTGACACGGTGGCCCGCAGCAGCACCAGTCCCCCGAAGTCCTGCACCACCTCGACCCCGCCCACGGTGCCGCCCAGCGGATCGGCTGCACCGTGCTCGCTGACGCCTGCCGTCTGTGCCTGATCTTGAGCGAGTGCCGGAGAGCCTTGGCTCTCGACCCGTTCCAGGCAGTCGTCTCCCTCCCCCGCCAGGCAGGCCGCTCGATCGGCCAGCAGCTCCGTGACAGCCGCCACCGGATCGGCCTTGGGGTCGGCGTAGCCGGGCACGGCCGGCACCACGGGCGAGGCGCCTCCGGACGGCGACGGTGACGCCGCACCCGGCTCGGCGGGAGGCACGCGGGACGCGGCCTCCCCCTCGCCCCGGACGGGCACGAGCAACGCCACCACCACGACGGCGACCGCCGCCGCCGCCGCACCGACCACCAGAGCGATCCGCCGGTGCCGGCCCGCCACGGCGCGCCGTCCGCGCGACCGCACCGAGCGGCGCACGGCCGCCCAGCTCTCCCGCACCGCCAGCACGGCGGGCTCCAGCGTCTCGACGAACTGCAGCTCCGGCGCCTCGACCGGCTCCACGTCCACCGGCCGCCACGGATCACGCGCGACCAGCGGCGGCTCCGGCTGCTGGTGCGACTGCGTGACATCCGGCCGCATGACCGATGCGTCGGCCTCGTTCGGCCCGCCGCCGTCAGCGCCCATACCGCCCCGCGCCACCGCGAGCAGCACCCGGAGGTCGGCTGCCCGCGCGACCTCGTAGTCCGCCCGCCCGGCGTGCGCCGGGTCGAGCATCACCGCCCGCCCGAACCCCACGACGCCCAAGCCTCCGCCGGCATCGACGAGCAACGCCGAGCGGTCGAGCGCGCCGTGCGCGATCCCGATCGCGTGCAGCGCCGCGACCGTGGCGGCGAGGGAGGCCGCCGCCTCCGGGCCCAGCGCCGCCGGCTCGGCCGGCCGGCCCGGAACGAGCGTCATCACCGTGACGGGATCGTCGTGCGACGTACGCAGGCACGCCACGAGCGTCGGCATCGCCGCGACGGGATGCCGCGCCAGCACCTCGCACTCCGCGCGGCAGGCGGCCCGCGCATCCGGAACCCACACCTTGACGATCACCGTCGCCCCGGGGGACGCGACGGGATGCGCGCGGAACACGTTGGCCCGCTCCCCCACCGCCACGAGCTCGGTGAGACGGTAGCCGGGAACGTAGCCGGGGCCGAGGGGTGCGGGAACGGTCATGCGAGAAGGCTGCCGCGCCCGACGGAGGCCGTGGCGGTCACCGCGCGATCTGGGGAGGGACGAGCATCCGGAACTGCCTGTGCAGGAACACCGCACGCCCGCAGAGAACGTGGCCCCCGACGACGGTGCCACCCCGTATCCTTGGAGTCATGGCACGCAACACCGAGAAGACCCCGAAGAAGCCCAAAGAGCCCGGCCGTCTGAAGCAGATGTGGTCGGTCTTCAAGATGACCCGCCGCTACGACTCCCACGCGGTGTGGATCATGGCGCTCGGCTTCGCCCTGCCCGTGATCGTCGGCGTGGTGCTGGCGCTCGTGCTCGCGGGCGGAAACGTCTTCGGCATGGTGATGTGGATCCTGGCGGGCGTGCTCGCGGGTCTGCTGGCCGCCCTGATCATCCTCGGCCGTCGTGCCGAGCGCGCCGCCTACAAGCAGATCGAGGGTCAGCCTGGTGCCGTCGGTGCCGTGCTCCGCAGCTCGCTCCGCCGCAGCTGGACGGGCAGCGAGATGCCCATCGCGGTCAACGGCAAGACGCAGGACGCGGTCTACCGCGCGGTCGGCCGCGGCGGTGTCGTGCTGATCGGCGAAGGCTCGAAGACCCGCACCACGAAGATGCAGGAGGACGAGCGCCGCAAGGTGCTGCGCATCCTCCCGAACGTGCCCGTGACCTTCATCAACGTCGGCCCCGACGCCGGCACGGTGCCGCTGCACCGCGTGCCGCGCACCCTCGCGAAGATCAAGCCGACGCTCACCAAGCCCGAGGTGCTCGCGGTGTCGAACCGGCTGACGTCGCTGTCGTCGTCGCCGCTGCCGATCCCCAAGGGCATCGACCCGATGCGCATGCGCCCGCAGCGCGGCCGGTAAGCGAAAGCGCCCCGTAACGACTGAAGGCCCCGTCACGCGACGGGGCCTTCAGTCGTAGGAGTAGGAGCAGGAGTAGGAGAACCGCAGCCGATCAGCGCTTGATCAGCATCGTCCCCGCGAACACGTCATGCAGCCCCCGCTGATCCGAGTCCCAGATCACGGCGGGAATCACCAGCACGAGCAGCACCGTGCGGAGGATCGGCCGCCACCGCCCCGCCCAGCTCCCGTCGAGCCGCACGAGCCGCATCCCCAGCAGCAGATGCCCGACACCTCCGCCGAGCAGGATCAGCAGCACGATCTGCTCGACCAGGAAGATCAGCAGACTGGCCCAGTCGCTGCCGAAGAAGAACGCGAAGTAGATCACGTAGCACAGCGCGAAGTCGATGAGCAGGGCGGCGATCCGGCGGCCGGGGCGGGCGATCGAGCCGTGGCCCTCGCGGTTCAGACCGAGGCGCTCGCCCGGCCAGTCGCTCGGGGCGGCCCCACCGGGCGGGAGTGGTGCAGAAGACGTCACCCCACAAGCCTAGGGGCGAAGAGTGAACGGATGCCCGGCCCCGCGTCGCTCCCAGATCCGTGAAGCCGTAACATCCCGGAAACAATGGCGACACAGTCGGGCAACCCCCTGCACCTATCCTGACGAGTGGCTGCATCTGCAGCTTTTTCTGTACCAAGCCATTTGGAGATCTCTCACATGTTCAGTGATTCTTCCGAGGTGCTCAAGTTCATCAAGGACACGGATGTCAAGTTCCTCGACATCCGCTTCACGGACCTTCCCGGGGTCCAGCAGCACTTCAACATCCCCGCCTCCACCGTCGACGAGGAGTTCTTCGCCGTCGGTCAGCTCTTCGACGGCTCGTCGATCCGCGGCTTCGCGTCGATCCACGAGTCGGACATGCAGCTCATCCCTGACGTCTCCACGGCTTACGTCGACCCCTTCCGGGCCGAGCGCACCCTCATCATCGTCTTCGACATCTACAACCCGCGGAACGGCGAGATCTACTCGCGCGACCCGCGTCAGGTGGCCAAGAAGGCCGAGAAGTACCTGGCGTCGACCGGCATCGCCGACACCGCGTTCTTCGCCCCCGAGGCCGAGTTCTACATCTTCGACGACGTGCGCTACGAGGTGAAGCAGAACTCCAGCTTCTACTCGGTCGACTCCAGCGAGGCCGCGTGGAACACGGGCCGCGAGGAGGAGGGCGGGAACCTCGCCAACAAGACCCCCTACAAGGGCGGCTACTTCCCCGTCTCCCCGGTCGACCAGCACGCCGACCTGCGCGACGACATCTGCCTCAAGCTGATCGACGCCGGCCTCATCCTCGAGCGCTCGCACCACGAGGTCGGCACCGCCGGCCAGGGTGAGATCAACTACCGCTTCGACACCATGGTGCACGCGGCCGACGACATCCTGAAGTTCAAGTACATCGTGAAGAACACGGCGAACCTCTGGGGCAAGACCGCGACGTTCATGCCGAAGCCGCTCTTCGGCGACAACGGCTCGGGCATGCACACCCACCAGTCGCTGTGGAACGACGGCACCCCGCTGTTCTACGACGAGGCCGGCTACGGCGGGCTCAGCGACATCGCTCGCTGGTACATCGGCGGTCTGCTGAAGCACGCCCCCGCGGTGCTCGCCTTCACGAACCCGACGGTGAACTCCTACCACCGCCTGGTGCCCGGCTTCGAGGCCCCCGTGAACCTGGTCTACTCGGCCGGCAACCGCTCGGCGTCGATCCGCATCCCGATCACGGGCACGAACCCCAAGGCCAAGCGCATCGAGTTCCGTGCGCCCGACGCCTCGGGCAACCCGTACCTCGCGTTCGCCGCGCAGCTGATGGCGGGCCTCGACGGCATCGCCAACCGCATCGAGCCGCACGAGCCCGTCGACAAGGACCTGTACGAGCTTCCCCCCGAGGAGGCGAAGAACATCCCGCAGGTTCCCGCGACGCTCGATGCCGCGCTCGACGCGCTCGAGGCCGACCACGAGTTCCTCACCAAGGGCAACGTCTTCACTCCCGACCTGATCGAGACCTGGATCTCGTACAAGCGCGAGAACGAGATCAAGCCCATCGCCCAGCGCCCGCACCCCTTCGAGTTCGAGCTCTACTACGGCGTGTAGGCACTCCGCACGATCACGGGCCGCATCCTCTCGCGAGGGTGCGGCCCTTGTCATCGCAGCGGGCGAGCGGATGCGCGGCAGCGCCCCGAGCCGTCACGACGCCACGGCACCGAGCCCCGGCGCGGCCGCGAGCCCTACTGCCCGTAGAACAGCCGCTCGAAGACCGTGCGCGACCGCCGGGTGACCCCGAGGTAGTCCTCCTCGAGCTGCGACGCCGAGCCCGGAGGGTACTCCAGCAGCCGCGCCACGCCCTCGAGCGAGCGGCGGTCGGACGGCAGCACGTCGGAGGTCTTGTTCGTCCACAGCGTCATCGCCGAGCGGGCCCGCGAGGCGAAGATCCACGCCTCCCGCAGCTTGCGGGCGTCGTCGTGGTTGATCAGCCCGGCGGCCTCCTCGGCGGCGAGGGCGAGCAGCGTCGACGTCGTGCGCAGCGACGGGATCGGCGAGGCGTTCTGCAGCTGCAGGAGCTGCACGTACCACTCGACGTCGCTCAGCGAGCCACGGCCGAGCTTCAGGTGCCGGGCCGGGTCGGCGCCCTGCGGCAGCCGCTCCTTCTCGACCCGGGCCTTGATGCGCTTGACCTCGCGCGCCTCGGTCTCCGACAGCGAGGACGGGTAGCGCACCGTGTCGGCCAGGGCGTGGAACGCCTCGATCAGCTCGCGGTCGCCGGCCACGCCGTTCGCGCGCAGCAGCGCCTGCGCCTCCCAGGTCAGCGACCAGCGCTCGTAGTAGGTGGTGTACGAGGCGAGGGAGCGCACCGCGGGGCCGTTCTTGCCCTCGGGACGCAGATCGATGTCGAGGTCGAGCGGCAGCCGCGCATCCTCGGTCAGGCGCACCAGCTCGTTGACGATGAACTGCGCCACCGACTGGCCCGTCGCGCTGTCGACCCGCACGGGCCGGTAGACGTAGAGCACGTCGGCGTCGGAGCCGAAGCCGAGCTCGCCGCCGCCGTAGCGGCCCATGCCGATGATCGCGAACTCGATGCCGTCGCCCGTGGCGGGGGCGGCCGACTGACGGATGACCGCGAGCGTGCCCTCGAGCAGAACCGTCGTGACGTCGGTCAGCCCCTTGCCGAGCTCCTGCACGGTGACCATGCCGAGGATCGACGCGATCGCGAGCCGCAGCACCTCGCGCCGGCGGGCGGTGCGGAGCGCCATCGCCGCGGCGTCGGGTGTGTCGTGGCGGGCCACGATCGAGCGCATCTCCTCGTCGAGAACGGCGCGCGGGCGGGGCCGCAGCTCCTCGTCGTTCTCGAGCCAGGCGGCGGCCTCGGGGATGCGCTCCAGCAGCTCCCCCACGAAGCGCGAGCCCGACAGCACCTGGGTGAGCCGCGCGGCGGCCCCCGAGGAGTCCCGGAGCATCCTGAGGAACCAATACGTCTCCCCCAGCGTGTCCGACAGTCGCCGGAACGCCAGCAGCCCGTAGTCGGGGTCGGCCCCGTTCGCGAACCACTGCAGCATCACGGGCAGCAGCGTGCGCTGGATCTGCGCCCGCCGTGAGACCCCCGCCGTCATGGCGCGGATGTGCCCGAGCGCCCCGGCCGGGTTCTGGAAGCCGATGGCTGCGAGCCGTGCCTCGGCCTGCGCGCTCGTCAGCGCCTGCTCGTCGGGCGAGAGCGCGGCGACCGCGGCGAGCAGCGGACGGTAGAACAGGCGCTCGTGCAGGCTCCGCACGCGCACCTTGATGGCGGTCCAGCGGGTGACGAGGTCGGCGGCGCTGCCGGCGAGGCCGGTGCCGCGGGCGAGCACCCGCTGCTCCGACTCGTCGCGGGGCATCAGGTGGGTGCGGCTGAGCTGCCGCAGCTGCAGGCGGTGCTCGAGCAGGCGCAGGATGCGGTAGTCCTGCCCGAACTCCACGGCCTCGACGCGGCCGATGTAGCCGGCGTCGGCCAGGGCGGTGAGCGCCGGCAGGGTTCCGCGCTGCCGCACCGTCTCGTCGGTCTGCCCGTGCACGAGCTGCAGCAGCTGCACGGTGAACTCGATGTCGCGGAGGCCGCCCGGGCCGAGCTTCAGCTGGTACTCGACGTCGTCGTTCTTGATGTGTTCGGTGACCCGCTCGCGCATGCGCTGCACCGACTCGACGAAGTTCTCCCGCGAGGCGCTCGACCAGACCTGGGGCACCACGAGCCGGGTGTACTCCTCGCCGAGCGCGAGGTCGCCGGCCAGCGGGCGCGCCTTCAGCAGCGCCTGGAACTCCCAGTTCTTCGCCCAGCGGTCGTAGTAGGCCGCGTGCGACTCGAGCGAGCGCACGAGCGCACCCGCCTTGCCTTCGGGGCGCAGGTTCGGGTCGACCTCCCAGAGGCCGGGTTCGAGACCGGATTCGCCGATGCCGCGCATGGTCACCATCGCCAGGCGGGTCGCGATCTCCATCGCGCTCGATGTGGGCAGCGACCCCGAGCCCTCGCCCACGAAGATGACGTCGACGTCGCTGACGTAGTTCAGCTCGCCGGCGCCGGCCTTGCCCATGCCGATGATCGCGAGGCGGGTGGCGCGCACGTCGTCGGCCGGGAACTGCCAGAGCCCGTTGCCCTTGGTGGAGATCTGGCTGCGGGCCACGGCGAGGGCTGCCTCGAGGGCCCCGGCGGCGAGGTCGGCCAGGGCAGCGGCCACGTCGGGCACGCCCGCCACCGGGTTCGGCTGCTCGAGGTCGTAGGCCGTGACGAGGGCGAGCAGCACGCGGTAGCGCACCCGCAGCGCCGTCCAGGCGTCCTCCCCGACGAGCGCCGAGAAGCCGTCGACGGCGCCGACGGAGTCGAGCAGCGACCGTCCGGCGCCTTCCGCGTCGGGCAGCCGCAGGGTCTCGACGTCGAGCG
Organism: Herbiconiux sp. VKM Ac-1786; assembly: GCF_015350805.1. Lineage (GTDB taxonomy): Bacteria > Actinomycetota > Actinomycetes > Actinomycetales > Microbacteriaceae > Herbiconiux. The sequence continues at coordinate 723,504 of NZ_JADKSG010000002.1, forward strand.
CGGCCAGCTCGCGCGGGTGCCGGGTGAAGAAGTCGGTGAGACCGGCGGATGCCCCGAACACGCGGATCACGCGGGAGCGCAGCCGCGCATCCGCGAATGACGACCGCAGCACCTCGGGCGAGCGCAGACCGAAGCGCCGCGCACCCTCGAGCGCCTGATCGGGGTCGGCCGCCGCCTGGAACGCGGGCAGCAGCTCCTCGACCGGCACGCCGCTCGCCTCGGCCAGGGCGGGCAGCTCCTCGGCCGCCCAGCTCAGCCGGGCGAAGCCGATGCGCGCCAGATCGGTCAGCGCGGTCTTGGAACGGGGCATCGGCGGCGTCTCAGCGGAGCCGCCGCCCGGCACACGGCCGGGCGGCAGGACTCACAGGATCTCGAGGTTGGACTGCAGCTCGTAGGGCGTGACCTGGGCGCGGTAGGCCTTCCACTCCTGCCGCTTGTTCAGCAGCACGTAGTTGAAGACCTGCTCGCCGAGCGTCTCGGCGACGAGCTCCGACTCCTCCATCAGGCTGATGGCGCGGTCGAGCGAGGCCGGCAGCGCGTCGTAGCCGAGCGCCTTGCGCTCCGCGTCGGTGAGGCTCCACACGTTGTCTTCTGCCTCGGGCGGCAGCTCGTAGCCCTCTTCGATGCCCTTCAGGCCCGCGGCGAGCAGCAGCGAGTAGGCCAGGTACGGGTTCGCCGCCGAGTCGATCGCGCGGTACTCGATGCGCGAGGACTGGCCCTTGTTGGGCTTGTAGAGCGGCACGCGCACGAGCGCCGAGCGGTTGTTGTGACCCCAGCAGACGAAGCTCGGGGCCTCGTCGCCGCCCCAGAGGCGCTTGTAGGAGTTGACGAACTGGTTCGTCACCGCCGTGATCTCGGGGGCGTGCTTCAACAGGCCCGCGATGAAGTTGCGGCCGATCTTCGACAGCTGGTACTCGGCGCCCTGCTCGTAGAAGGCGTTCGCGTCGCCCTCGAACAGCGACAGGTGGGTGTGCATGCCCGATCCCGGATGCCCGGACAGCGGCTTCGGCATGAACGTCGCATAGACGCCCTGCTCGATCGCGACCTCTTTGATCACCGTGCGGAAGGTCATGATGTTGTCGGCGGTGGTGAGCGCGTCGGCGTAGCGGAGGTCGATCTCGTTCTGACCCGGGCCCGCCTCGTGGTGGCTGAACTCCACCGAGATGCCGAGGTCTTCGAGCATGCGCACCGAACGGCGGCGGAAGTCGTGGGCCGTGCCGCCGGGGACGTTGTCGAAGTAGCCGGCCGAGTCGACCGGCTCGGGGCCGGCCGGGCCGTACTGCGACGACTTCAGCAGGTAGAACTCGATCTCGGGGTGCGTGTAGAAGGTGAAGCCCCGGTCGGCGGCCTTCGCGAGCGTGCGCTTCAGCACGTTGCGCGGGTCGGCGACGGCGGGCTGGCCGTCGGGCGTCGTGATGTCGCAGAACATGCGCGCCGTGGGGTCGATCTCGCCCCGCCAGGGCAGGATCTGGAAGGTCGTGGGGTCGGGATGCGCGAGCACGTCGGCCTCGAACGACCGCGTCAGGCCCTCGATCGCCGAGCCGTCGAAACCGAGGCCCTCGGCGAACGCGCCCTCCACCTCGGCGGGGGCGATCGCGACGGATTTCAGGGTGCCGACGACGTCGGTGAACCAGAGTCGAACGAACTTGATGCCCCGCTCCTCGATGGTTCGAAGAACGAAGTCCCGTTGCTTATCCATCTGGCGAACAGACCCTCTCTCCGGCACACGCTCATGCCCCTATTAGGCTAGTGGCTATGCCGAGACTTCGCTTAGCGTTGGCCCAGACGAACCCCGTGCTGGGAGACCTCGAGGGGAACTCCCGCGAGATCATCCGCTTGACCCGGGAGGCGGCCGAGGCGGGCAGCGACCTCGTCGCGTTCGGCGAGATGGCCATCTCGGGCTATCCCATCGAAGACCTCGCGCTGCGGCCGAGCTTCCTCGCCGCGGCGCACGAGCGGGTCGACCGTCTGGCGGCCGAGCTCGCGGAGGCCGGCCTCGGCGACGTGCCCGTGATCGTGGGCCACCCCGACGGGCCGTTCGAGCCGCGGCTGCTCGGCACGTCCAACGCGCCCACCGCGATCGCGCAGAACGCCGCGAGCGTGCTGCAGGGCGGGCGCGTCGTGGCGCGCTACGCGAAGCACCACCTGCCGAACTACTCGGTGTTCGACGAGTACCGCATCTTCATCCCGGGCGACGAGCTGCTCGTCATCCGTCTCAAGGGCATCGACGTGGCGCTGCTGATCTGCGAAGACCTGTGGCGCGACGGCGGTCCGGTCAGCCGGGTGCTGAACGCCGACGCCGGCCTCCTCGTCGTGATCAACGGCTCGCCGTACGAGCGGGACAAGGACGAGGTGCGCCTGCCGCTCGTCACGCGCCGGGCCACCGAGACCGACACGATCGTCGCCTACGTCAACCTCGTCGGCGGGCAGGACGACCTCGTCTTCGACGGCGACAGCGTCGTGGTCGACCGCGACGGCGGCATCCTCGCCCGGGCTCCGCAGTTCCGCGAGCACCTGCTCGTGGTCGACCTCGAGCCCGAGGCCGCCACGCACGCCCAGCTGCCCGACGACGTGCGGCGCATCGCGCTCTCCCCCGGTGCCGACGAGGCCACGAAGCCGTCGATCTCAGCCGACGTCGCCGAGCTGCCGGATGATCGGCAGCAGATCTGGGACGCGATCGTGCTGGCGCTCCGCGACTACGTGGAGAAGAACCGCTTCCCGTCGGTCATCCTCGGCCTCTCGGGCGGGATCGACTCGGCCGTCTGCGCTGCCCTCGCGGCCGACGCCATCGGGGCCGAGCGCGTGTTCGGTGTCTCGATGCCCTCGCGCTGGTCGTCCGACCACTCGCGCTCCGACGCCGACGACCTCGCCGAGCGGATCGGGCTGCACTACCGCACCGAGGCCATCGCCGACCTCGTCATCCCGTTCGAGAACCAGCTCGGGCTGACCGACATCGCCGCCGAGAACCTGCAGGCGCGCACCCGCGGCGTCATTCTGATGGGGCTGTCGAACCAGGAGGGGCACCTCGTGCTCACCACCGGCAACAAGAGCGAGCTGGCCGTGGGCTACTCCACCATCTACGGCGACTCGGTCGGCGGCTTCGCGCCGCTGAAGGACGTGCCGAAGATGCTCGTCTGGGAGCTCGCGCGGTGGCGGAACGCCCACGCCGAGTCGCTCGGCCTGACGCCGCCGATCCCCGAGAACTCGATCTCGAAGCCGCCGTCGGCCGAGCTCCGCCCCGGACAGACCGACCAGGACTCGCTGCCCGACTACGTGGAGCTCGACGCCATCCTCGAGGCGTACATCAACGGCGGGCTCAGCATCGCCGACATCGTCGAGCTCGGCTTCGACACCGCCACCGTGCGGCGCATCACCACGCTCGTCGACCGCGCGGAGTGGAAGCGCCGGCAGAGCGCCATCGGGCCGAAGATCTCGCGCACGGCCTTCGGCCGCGACCGGCGGCTGCCGATCACCTACCGGCCGAACCTGTAGCAGGTTCCGCGGGCGGCGCCGGGTTCCGGCGCCGCCCGCAGGGTCAGCTGGGGAGGACCGCCACCCAGACGAACCAGACGATCATTCCCAGCCAGACGATGGTGGCCGCCGCCGCCAGGGCCGCCGCCGCGCGACCGCCGAGGCGCCAGACGGGGATGATGCCGAGGAAGCCGACCCCGAGCAGGATGCCGAGCCACGGCGTCACCGTCGGCACCCCCACGAGCGTGAACGCGGGGCTCGCCGCCAGCGCCGACGACACCGTCACCCAGAGCGCCGCGAGGAACGCCACGCCCGTCACCGGCGCGATGCCGGTGGCGATCAGCAGCCCGATCGACTCCCGCCGGAGCGCCTGCACGATGACCGTGATCAGCCAGCCGAGGAACCACAGCCCCGCGAAGCCGCCGAAGATCAGCGGGATCGTCAGCGGGAACGGCTCCTGGTCCTCCACCGCCGTGACCACCGAGTCGAAGCGCGAGGTCGGATGCACGTCGTCGGCCGAGATCGTCGGGTTCGCCTCCGCGAGATCGGAGCAGGTGGTCTCCACCGGCACCCCCGTCTGGGCGAGCCACGCGGCCAGCTGGTCCATGCCGCACGGGTCGGCCAGCACGCCGGCGCGTCCGGCGCCCTGCAGCGTCACGACCTGGCTGTTCGGGAACGAGCCCGTTCCGCTCTGCACCACGGCGAGCGGGATGAGCGGGTCGGTGTCGCTGCCGAAGATCAGCGCCGGCTGCTGCTGCGGCACGATCGTGCGGGTCTCCCCCGCGGATGCCGACAGCCCGAGCGGTCCGCAGAGCTGGTCGGCGGCCGTCAGGTAGGTGAGCACCGGCTTCGGCGTCGGCTCCTCCTCGGAGCCCTCGGCGACCGGTTCGAGCGGATCGGCCGACCAGAACGGCTGCTCGTCGCGGCACGCCTCGATCCAGTACTGGGCGAGGCTCGTGCGGGACAGGTTCTCGAGCACCGGATCGACGATCGGGTTCAGCGCGTCGGTCTCGCCGTCGGCCAGCCGCTGCAGCAGGTACGGCACGGCCGCGGCCGTCTCCGGGTCGTAGAGCGCCTGCTGCACGATCGTCACCGCGTCGGACCCGGTCAGCGAGTAGTAGCGCTGCCGGTTCGTGAAGGGGTTCGTCAGCAGGCCGTTGACCGGCTCGTCGCTGAACAGCGCCGCCGTGTCGGCGAGATCGGTGTTCAGATCGGCGTACTCGCCGCCGCTGCGATCCGAGAGCGTGCGGAGCGCGTTCTCGAGCGCCGCGTAGGCGTCGCCCTTGATGTCGCGGTCGATCGGGCTGAAGGCGTTGAGCACGACGGCGTCGACGCCGGCCGAGTCGGTCATGGCGACCGTCTGCATGACCTTGGTCGACCACGAGTCGCCGAACAGGGTCCAGCTCGGGTAGGCGAGCACGGTGCGCAGCTCGACGAGGTCGGCGGCGGTCTCGGTGCGGGTGTAGGCCGCGACGTTGCCGCCCTGCTCGGCGAAGGCCGCGAGGCACTCCTTCAGTTCGACGGCCACCGTCGTCATCTCGGCCGCGGGGCTCGAGTCGTCGGTGAAGGTGTCGACGTAGGCGGCCGACGCGGCCGGGCAGTCCAGCGGTGCGCTCGACTCGAGGCTGCCGCGCTGCGCCAGCGCGATGATGTCGCGGGTGCCACCGATCCGCGGGTCGGCCGCGAGGGCCTGGGCGATCGAGGTGGAGCTCTGACCGGGCCCGCCCGCCATGGTGACGACCGGGGTGCCGGTCGCCGGCTGGGTCTCGGCCGGGATGACCACGTACGGCAGGTCGATCGCCCGGCTCGCCGGGTCGCCGCGGGTCTCGGGGACGCTCAGCGCGCCGCAGACGGCGCGGTCGGGCAGCCCGTCCTCACAGCTGCGCTCGGCGATCGACGCGGCCTGGGCGGCAGGCGGCGAACCGAGCACCGGCCCCGAGAGGATGAGGGCGGCGAGTACAGTCGCCGCCGCGATCGGAACGGTGATACGACGGCCCACGTCTCCCCTTCGGCCAGGTGCGAGAATCACGCATTCGGGTTACGTGACCCTCAACCTAACGCATCCGCCCGCCGAAGCCGCGGAACTAGACTGGTGACATGCCAGAGCAGACGACGCCGTCGGACAAGCCCGTGTCCAAGCGGGTGCGCACCCGTCACTTCCAGACGGCGAAGGAGTCGGGCATCCGCATCACGGGGCTGACCAGCTACGACATGCTCTCGGCGCAGATCTTCGACGAGGCCGGCATCGACTTCCTGCTGGTCGGCGACTCGGCGGGCAACAACGTGCTGGGCTATGACACGACCGTCCCCGTCACGGTCGACGAGCTGATCCCGCTCGCGCGTGGCGTGGCGGGCGCCGTGTCCCGCGCCTTCGTCGTGGCCGACATGCCGTTCGGGTCCTACGAGAACAGTGCCGAGGAGGCGCTGCACACCGCGGTGCGCTTCATGAAGGAGTCCCGCGCCCACGCCGTGAAGCTCGAGGGCGGTGTGCGCAGCGCCGACAAGATCCGCCGCATCGTCGACGCGGGCATCCCCGTGATGGCGCACATCGGCTTCACCCCGCAGAGCGAGCACGGGCTCGGCGGCCACATCATCCAGGGCCGCGGCGAGGGCGAGGCGGCCCTGATCGACGACGCGCTGGCGGTCGAGGAGGCCGGGGCGTTCGCCGTGGTGCTCGAGATGGTGCCGGCCGAGGCGGCCCGCCACGTCACGGAGCGGCTGCGCATCCCCACCATCGGTGTCGGCGCCGGCCCCCACGTCGACGGCCAGCTGCTCGTCTGGACCGACTTCGCCGGCTTCTCCACCGGCCGCGTACCGAAGTTCGTCAAGCAGTACGCCGATCTGCGGGGTGCGCTGACGGATGCGGTGACCGCGTTCCGCAGCGACGTCGCCGAGGGCGCCTACCCGGGCCCCGAGCACAGCTACGAATAGTCTTTCCCCAGCTCCACCGCCCCACGACAACCCAGCCCCACGGAGGACACGATGAGCGACGACCCGTCGACGCAGTACTGGTACAACATGAAGACCGGCCAGGTCGAGAAGGGCTACGTGTCCTCCGTCGTCGACCGCGTCGGCCCGTTCGAGACCCACGAGGAGGCCGAGCACGCGCTCGAGACCCTCCGCGCGAACAGCGCGAAGTGGGCCGAAGACGACGCGAACGACAACCGGTGACGGAGAACACGCCCGACACCGTCGCGGTCGGCATCGACATCGGCGGCACCGGGATCAAGGGCGCCATCGTCGACGTGACGACGGGCGAGCTGCTCACCGACCGCAAGAAGTTCGCCACGCCCGAGGGCGGCCGGCCCGACGACATCGCCAAGACGGTCACCGACCTGATGGAGTCGCTCGGCGACATCCCGGCGGCCGCGACCGTGGGCATCTGCTTCCCGGCCGTCGTGCGCCACGGCGTCACGATGTCGGCGGCGAACGTGTCGAAGAAGTGGATCGGCTTCGAGGCCGAGAAGCTGTTCGAGAAGACGCTCGGCCGCGACATCACCTTCGTCAACGACGCCGACGCCGCAGGCTTCGCCGAGGTGCGCTACGGCGCGGCCAAGGGCAAGAGCGGGCTGATCATCCTGACCACGCTCGGCACCGGCATCGGCACCGCCCTGATCTACAACGGCGTGCTCACCCCGAACGCCGAGCTCGGGCACCTCGAGATCGGCGGCGTCGACTACGAGACCAAGGCCGCCTACTCGGCCAAGGAGCGCGAAGACCTGAGCTGGAAGAAGTGGGCCGAGCGCCTGCAGGTCTACTACGAGCGCCTCGAGGCCCTGTTCTCCCCCGACGGCTTCATCGTCGGCGGCGGGGTGTCGAAGCACCACGAGGAGTTCCTGCCGCTGCTGAAGCTCAGCACGCCGATCGTGCCCGCGACGCTCCGCAACAACGCGGGCATCCTGGGCGCGGCCAGCCTGTCGACCATGCGCACGACGTTCCTGGAGTAGCGGCTACACTCGACACCGTGAATGGGCCGGCAGACGGTCGCGTCACCGCGCCGGGCCTCGCGCCCGGTTCGGTGCCGAGGAACGTCCGGGCTCCACAGAGCAGGGCGGTGGGTAACACCCACCCGGGGCAACCCGCGAGACAGTGCCACAGAAAGCAGACCGCCACGGGCTCCGGCCCGCGGTAAGGGTGAAACGGTGGTGTAAGAGACCACCAGCGGCCGTGGTGACACGGTCGGCTCGGTAAACCTCGCCCGGAGCAAGGTCAGACAGGAAGCGTTGAGGCTGCTCGCGGAGCTTCCGGGTAGACCGCTCGAGGGCTGCGGTGACGCAGCTCCTAGATAGATGGCCGTCAGGGAGCGTGCTCCCTACAGAACCCGGCGTATAGCCGGCCCATTCACCTCACCCGGCGGGCGGGCGCCGCCGCGCATCCGGGAGTCGGCTGTTACAGCCCCGACTCGTCGGTGCGCACCAGGATGCAGGTGCTCTCGGGGTCGAGCACGACGTCGTCGGGCGCCGCCGCGCGGATGGCCGCGAGGTCGGTGCCGGTGAGCTCGACGTTGCTGCCGAGCGACACGCGCCGCTGCAGCAGGGCCGCGCCGACGCCGTAGCGCTCGCGGAGCTTCTGGTAGAGGGCGAGCAGCTCGGGCACGATGCCGCCCGCCACCGCGTCGCGCTCCGAGCGGGCGATCTCGAGCTGCTTCAGGATGCGCTGCCTCTGCTCGTCGCGGGCGCCGGCCAGCATCCGCTCCTCGGTCGCGATGTCGTCGCGGCGGGCGGTGATCGCTCCGAGCCGCACCTCGATCTCCTCGACGCGCTCCATCACCGCGAGCTCGGTGTCCTCGAGGGTGAGCCGGCGTACGCGGAGCGACTCGAGCTCGCGCTCGAGGCCCTGGATGTCCTTGGACGAGGAGGTCGCCTGCAGGCGCTCGTTGTCGCGCTTCTCGCGCGCGGTGACCGTGTGGATGTCGGCCTCGACGCGGGTGATCTCGTTCTGCGCGCTCTCGAGCTCACCGCTGACCGAGGCGTACTCGGCGCGGGCGGCGGCGGAGTCGCGCTGCAGCTCGGCGAGGCGCTTCTCCTGCGGCAGGGTGCGGAGCGAGTGCTCGAGCTGCGCCACCTGGTTGTCGGCGGCCTGGAGGTCGAGGAGCTTGAGCTGTTCGGCGGCGGGAGCCTTCATCGGGTGTCCTTCGGAATTCGGTGGAGGTCGGAGGTCACTGCGTCACCACGAAGTCCCAGGGGTCGGTGCGCAGTTCGCTCACAGCGAACTCGACCCCGGGAAGCGCCTCGGCGAGCTGCGCCGCGGCGGTCTCGAGCCAGAGCCACTCGCTGGCCCAGTGCGAGACGTCGACGAGCGCAGGGCCGCCGGCGACGAGCGTCTGCTCGCGCGACTCGGAGGCCGGGTGGTGCCGGAGGTCGGAGGTGATGTAGACGTCGGAGGCGCGCACGGCGGGGTCGGCGAGCAGCGAGTCGCCCGCTCCGCCGCAGAGCGCGACGGTCGAGACGGGCTGGTCGTAGTCGCCCGCGACCCGCACGCCCGTGGCCGTGGCGGGCAGCACGTCGCCGAGCGCGAGCGCCAGGCGGCCGAGGGTGGTGGGCTCGGGCATCCGCCCCACCCGGCCGAGGCCGGTGCCTTCGCGTGCGCCCGGCACGATCGGCCGGACGTCGACCAGGCCGAGCTTCGCGGCCAGCACCGCGGAGGTGCCGTCGTCGACGATGTCGGCGTTGGTGTGGGCGGCGATGAGGCCGCAGCGGGCCCGGATGAGGCGGGCCAGCAGGGCGCCCTTGTAGCCGGTCTCGGCGACGGTGGTCACTCCACGCAGGAGCAGGGGGTGGTGCACGAGCAGCAGGTCGGCGCCGGTCTCGACGGCCTCCTCGACGGTGGCGTCGACCGCGTCGACCGCGAGCAGCACGCGCCGCACCTCGTCACCCGGGGCGCCGCTGAGAAGACCCGGCGCATCCCACCCCTCGGCGAACTCGGTGGGCCACAGCCGCTCGACGGCGGCGTTCAGATCGGCAAGCGAGGTCGGCACGGTGCGAGTCTACCGGGGGCGCCCGCGCCCTAGCGGGACGGAAGGCCCACGAGCTCGGCCGAGCGCTCCCACAGCTCGCGCGCCACGTCGGCGTCGTCGGCCTGCCGCGCCGTGCGGCCTCCGGCCTTGAGCCCGTCGAAGTAGGTGCCGCTCGGCGCCGGAACCGGGCCGTCGGAGACGAGTGCGTCCAGCGGCGCCGCACCCGCCTCGGGGGTGGTGCCCCAGTGCCCGCCGGTCAGCGCCGTGCCCACCCGGATCAGCACCGAGTCGCTGCCGAACGAGGTCACCACGGCTCCCGGATGCACGCTGAACGCCTGCACGGCGCTCTCGCGCCGCGCCAGCTCCTTCATCGTCAGCACCACCGCCAGCTTCGCGGTGCAGTACGGCAGCCACCCGCCGAACCACGGCCGCCGCCGGCCCTCGAGGTCGTCGAAGCGGATGCGCCCCCACCGGTTCGCGGCACTCGCCGTCGCGACGACGCGCGCGTCGCGCCCTTCGTCGGCGGCTGCGCGCAGCGCCGGCAGCATCAGGCGCATGAGGAGGTACGGCGCGAAGTGGTTCACCTGGAAGCCGAGGTCGTGCCCGTCGACGGTCGTGCCGCGCTTCGAGACGAGGCCGCCGGCGTTAGCCAGCAGCACGTCGACCGCGCCGTAGCGCTCGTGCAGGGCATCCGCGAGCCCGCGCACCTCGTCGAGCCGCGCGAAGTCGGCGACGAACGCCTCGCCGCCCACCCGCCGGGCGACGCTCCGCGTGCGCCCCGCGTCCCGCCCCACGACCGCGACGCGGTCGCCCCGCCCGGCGGCCTGATCGGCCACCACGGCCCCGATCCCCGAACTCGCCCCGGTCACGACGACGACCCGCTCCGCACTCATCCCCCCACCCTGGCACCCGCGGACCGTCCTGGTGGCGGTCTGGCGGAACGGGTGGTGCGATCCGGTGACGGTGAGGTGGGCCCTACCGGGCTCGAACCGATGACATCCACGGTGTAAACGTGGCGCTCTACCAACTGAGCTAAAGGCCCCTGCGCGCGTGGGCAGGCACGACAAGCTTAGCCGCCTAGACTGCGGAGCGTGACGGACGACGGCGGCGAGAGCGCCACGACAGAGCGGGCGCAGGCCGAGCACCGGTGGCCGGCCGCGATCGGGGTGCTGGTCATCCTGAGCTGCTACGCGCTGCTGCCGCCGAACCTGTTCGGCACCGTGCGCTACGGGGTGATCGCGCTCTGCGTGGCCCTGCTGATGGCGGTGGTGGTGATCAACCCGCACCGGCTGGTGCGCGAGACCGCGGCGTCGCGGCGGCTGGGGCTCGCGCTGACGCTCGTGATCGGGCTGACGAACCAGGTGCTGCTCGTGGTGCTGATCACCATGCTCGTGCAGAACGGCGAGGACGGGCCGACCCTGCTGCTCGGCGCCCTCGAGATCTGGCTGACGAACGTGATCGGCTTCGCGCTGCTGTTCTGGGAGCTCGACCGCGGCGGCCCCGTGGTGCGCACGCAGCGCTCCCGCCGCGAGCTGCCGCCCGCCGACTTCCGCTTCCCCCAGGACGAGGACGACGACGCCATCGACGAGGTCGCCGCCCACTCCTCGAAGTCGAGCAACTGGCGGCCGGGCTTCGTCGACTACCTCTACTTCTCGCTGTCGAACTCGATGGCGTTCAGCCCCACCGACACGATGCCGCTGACCCACCGCACCAAGCTGCTGATGGGCCTCGAGGCCTTCGCCGGTTTCGTGCTGCTGGCCCTCGTCATCGCTCGCGGCGTCAGCCTGCTTGGCTGAGACATCAGCCCAGAGCTGATATAGGCCGATTATCAGCTGTGGGCTGATAGCCAGAGCGCCCCGGCGGCCAGCAGCGCCAGCGCCCAGCTGACGAAGCTGCCCACGAGGAAGTACTCGGCCTTCGACCCGCCCGCCCGGTCGTTCGAGATCTCGGGGAATCGCACGATGCCCTTGGCCGCGAGCAGCCCGGCGACGATCGGCAGCGCCCCGACGAGCGACAGCGCGACGATCAGCAGCCGCTCGAGCGGCCCGATCAGGCGCCCGCCCCGCAGGTCGGCGACCGTCGGCACGACCGACCCCGCGGGCTCCCCCTCGCGCACGACGACCCGGCTGCGCGCGAAGAACGGCCCGGGGGTCTCGACCTCCAGGGTCCGTCCGCCCCCGTCGACCGGCGGCTCCTCGGCCGCCTCCACCCCGTCGAACAGCGCGGGCCGCAGCGCCGAGCGCACCACGATGTTGGCACTCTCCACCAGGAACAGCAGGATGCCCGCCCCGAGCACGACCGTCGAGATCCCCAGCCCCGCCACCGCCCGCACCGGCGACTGCGCCAGCCCGTAGACGAGGTACCCCGACGGCGCCGCGGCGAGCGGGTTCCAGAAGAACGACCCGGCGAGCACCAGCAGCACGGCGAGGGCGGGCAGGATGCGCAGCCGGGGGTGCCGCGACGGAGCCACCGCCGGGCTCCCCGCCGGTCGGGCGCCAGCGTCGGCCGCGGTCGAGACGATCCACCCCAGAGCCAGCACCACGGGCAGCGCGAGCCAGAGCGGAGGCACGCCGAGCCCCGTGGCCGCCAGCCCGAGCAGCACGGCCCAGATCAGCACGATGAGCACGGCGACGCCGGCGCGGGCGCGCGGTCGCGCATCCGGAACCAGCCCGGCGCGGGCGATGTCGGCACTGCCGATGAGCGCGAGCAGCACCGCCGCGAGTATCACAGCGCCGCCTTCAGCGCGGCGGTGGCCGTGAGCACGCTCATGCCGCCCGAGCGCCGGAGCGACTGCGACACCGCCCCCTGGGAGATGCCCTCCCGCTCGGCCAGCTCGGACTGCACGCGCCCCTGCAGGGTGCCGTAGGTGAGGCGGCGGGCGCGGGGGCTCATGGCGCTGACCACGTGGTCGCGGGTGAGTAGGTAGGCGTTCACGGTGGCCGTGAGCCGGGGGTCGCCCTCGCTCGCGAACCAGCTGCGGAGTGTCGGGGTGCGGGAGTCCTCGCGCTCGTGTGCCTCCTCGATGGCCGCGCGGGCGTGCCACCAGGCCGAGCCGTCCTGCACGGCGCCCCGGGTGCCGCGGCCGACCTCGCGCAGCTCGCCCCAGCCGACGCCGAAGCGGCAGTCGACGCCCTCGGGCAGCGCGAGCCGGGCCGCGAGGGTCGCCTCCAGGGCCGAACCGAGGGTGGGATAGACCGCCTGGAACTCGTCGCCGACCGTGGCGACGAGCGGTTCGGTGCCGGGCACCAGCTCGTCGACGCCGGCGAACGCCCGCTCGAGGGCGGCTTGCGTCTGCTGACGGTCGGCGATCTTCTTCGAATCGACGATGTCCACGATCACCGCTGCGCGTTCGGAGCTCATCGCATAAGTCTAGCGCTTATATTTCGCGAATATAAGGTGATGGCTTATTCAGACGCGGGCGGGCAGCAGGTCCTCGAGGGCGGCGCGGTAGGCGGCGATCGACCGGGCCTCACCCGGCGCGGTGATGAACGAGGCGCGGATGATGCGGTTCGTGTCGATCAGGAAGGTCGCGCGGTTGGCGAAGCCCTTCTCGTCCAGGAACACCCCGTAGTCCTTCGCGACGTCGCCGTGCGGCCAGAAGTCGGCGACGAGGTCGAAGTCGTAGCCCTCCTTCTCGGCCCAGGCGCGGAGAGTGGCCTTGGAGTCGACGGAGATGCCGATGAGCTTCACATTCGCGTCGTCGAAGAGCGAGATGTTGTCCTCGAGCGCGCAGAGCTCGCTCGTGCAGACGCCGGAGAAGGCGAGCGGGAAGAACACCAGGGCCACGGGCTTCTTGCCCTGGAACTGGCTGAGCCGGATGCGCTCCCCGTACTGGTTGGGGAGGTCGAAATCGGGAGCGAGGGTGTCGTTCTCCAAAGCCATGATCGGCTGCCTTTCCGCTGCCGGGTGTCTCTCGGCAAACGCGCAAGCCATGTTAGACCTCTGCGTGATGAACTCCAAGCGCTGTGGGCTCGCCGCACGGCGCGGTATCCCCGGTTTAAGTCAGTAGGCTTGTCGGTGGCGTTCCGAACCCCATCCTGGCAAGGGCGCCCGACGAGAACAGATCTGTAAACAACAGAAGAGAGGTCGCCGGTGACTGTCAACGACCAGGACCCGTACTCCTCGGGGCACATCGACTCCGATCCCGAAGAGACCGCCGAGTGGAACGAGTCGCTCGACGCGCTCGTCGAAGCCCGCGGCCACGGCCGAGCACGCGACATCATGCTCAGCCTGCTGAAGCGCTCGAAAGAACTGCACCTCGGTGTCCCGATGGTTCCGACGACGGACTACATCAACACCATCGCGCCCGAGAACGAGGCGCCCTTCCCGGGTGACGAGGCGCTCGAGCGCAAGTACCGGGCGTGGATCCGGTGGAACGCGGCCATGACCGTGCACCGTGCGCAGCGCCCCGGCATCGCCGTCGGCGGCCACATCTCGACCTACGCGTCGAGCGCAGCGCTCTACGAGGTGGGCTTCAACCACTTCTTCCGCGGCCAGGACCACCCGGGCGGCGGCGACCAGATCTTCATCCAGGGCCACGCCTCCCCCGGCACCTACGCCCGCGCCTACCTCGAGGGCCGGCTCGACGAGAACCAGCTCGACGGCTTCCGCCAGGAGAAGTCGCACCCCGGCGGCGGCCTCAGCTCCTACCCGCACCCGCGGCTGATGCCCGAGTTCTGGCAGTTCCCCACGGTCTCGATGGGCCTCGGCCCGATCAACGCGATCTACCAGGCCCAGGCCAACAAGTACCTCACCAACCGCGGCATCAAGGATGCGTCCGACCAGCAGGTCTGGGCGTTCCTCGGCGACGGCGAGATGGACGAGGTCGAGAGCCGCGGCCAGCTCCAGGTCGCCGCGAACGACGGCCTCGACAACCTGAACTTCGTGATCAACTGCAACCTGCAGCGGCTCGACGGCCCGGTGCGCGGCAACGGCAAGATCATCCAGGAGCTCGAGAGCTTCTTCCGCGGTGCCGGCTGGAACGTCATCAAGGTCATCTGGGGCCGCGAGTGGGACGACCTGCTCGCCCGCGACACCGACGGTGCGCTGCTGAACCTGATGAACACGGTTCCCGACGGCGACTTCCAGACCTACAAGGCCGAGTCGGGCGCCTACGTGCGCGAGAACTTCTTCGGCCGCGACCCGCGCGCCCTGAAGCTCGTCGAGACCTACTCCGACGACGAGATCTGGAACCTCAAGCGCGGCGGCCACGACTACCGCAAGGTCTACGCGGCCTTCAAGGCGGCGTCCGAGCACAAGGGCCAGCCCACCGTCATCCTGGCGCACACGATCAAGGGCTACGGCCTGGGGCCGTCGTTCGAGGGCCGCAACGCGACCCACCAGATGAAGAAGATGACCCTCGACAACCTCAAGATGTTCCGCGACGAGATGCACATCCCCATCTCCGACGCGCAGCTCGAGGAGAACCCGTACCTGCCGCCGTACTACAAGCCGGGCGAGGACGACGAGGCCATCCAGTACCTGCACGAGCGCCGCCGCGCGCTCGGCGGCTACCTGCCCGAGCGCCGCACGAAGTACACCCCCGTCAATCTCCCCGACGACTCCAGCTACCAGACCCTGAAGAAGGGCTCCGGCACGCAGGAGATCGCCACGACGATGGCCTTCGTGCGCCTGTTGAAAGACCTGACCCGCTCGAAGGACTTCGGCAACCGCGTGGTGCCGATCATCCCCGACGAGGCGCGCACCTTCGGCATGGACGCCTTCTTCCCGTCGAACAAGATCTACAACCCCAAGGGCCAGACCTACACCTCCGTCGACCGGGAGCTGCTCCTGGCCTACAAGGAGAGCCCCCAGGGCCAGATCATCCACGTGGGCATCAACGAGGCCGGCGCCATGGCGTCGTTCACCGCGATCGGCACGAGCTACTCGACCCAGGGCGAGCCGCTCATCCCGATCTACGTGTTCTACTCGATGTTCGGCTTCCAGCGCACGGGCGACGCCCTGTGGGCGGCGGGCGACCAGATGGCCCGCGGCTTCGTGATCGGCGCCACCGCCGGCCGCACCACCCTGACGGGTGAGGGCCTGCAGCACGCCGACGGCCACTCGCCGCTGCTCGCGTCGACCAACCCCGCGGTGGTGAGCTACGACCCGGCCTACGGCTACGAGCTCAACCACATCGTGCGGTCGGGCCTGGAGCGCATGTACGGCGGTCAGCACGAAGACCCGAACGTCATGTACTACCTGACGGTCTACAACGAGCCGCACGTGCAGCCGGCCGAGCCCGAGGGGCTCGACGTCGAAGGCGTCGTGCGCGGCATCTACCGCCTGAAGTCGGGCTGGATCGAGGGCCCGAAGGCCCAGATCCTCTCCTCCGGCGTGGCGGTGCCGTGGGCCCTCGAGGCGCAGGAGCTGCTGGCCAACGACTGGGGTGTGTCGGCCGACGTCTGGTCGGTCACCTCGTGGGGCGAGCTGCGCCGCGACGGTCTGCGGGCCGAGTCGCACAACTTCCTGCACCCCACCGAGGAGCGTCAGACGGCCTACGTCACCACCAAGCTGCAGGATGCGCACGGTCCGTTCGTGGCCGTGAGCGACTACATGCACGCGGTGCCCGACCAGATCCGTCAGTTCGTGCCCGGTGAGTACGCCACGCTCGGCGCCGACGACTTCGGCTTCTCCGACACGCGTCCGGCCGCTCGTCGCTTCTTCAAGATCGACGGCCCCTCGGTCGTGGTGCGCGTGCTCGAGCAGCTCGCGGCCCGCGGCGAAGTCGACCAGAACGCTCCGTCCTGGGCGATCGAGAAGTACCGCCTCTACGACGTCACCGCCGGCACCTCCGGCTCGGCGGGCGGCGAGAGCTGACCCGGAGCAGATGATCACACGATCGATCGCGGTCGAGGGCCCAGGGCCCCGCGGGTTCATCCCGGGAGGCGCCGATGCCTAAGACCAAGGAGCAGACACTCGCGTGGCTGCGCACCATCTCGGGCGAGCTCTCGACCGCGACGATCAAGAAGCTCGACGCCACGCTGCCCTGGTACGGCGACATGCCTCCGGGGCGGCGTTCGGCCGTCGGGCTGGTGGCCCAGCAGGGCATCAAGTCGTTCATCCAGTGGTACGACGACCCCACCACCACCACCTGGATCGCCGCCGACGTCTTCGGCTCGGCCCCCCGTGAGCTCCTCCGCTCGGTGAGCCTGCAGCAGACCCTGCAGCTCATCCGCGTGGTGGTCGAGGTCGTCGAGGAGCGCGTCCGCGGCACCGACGCCTCCCTCCGCGAGGCGATCCTGCTCTACTCGCGCGAGATCGCCTTCGCCGCCGCCGACGTCTACGCCCGAGCTGCCGAGGCCCGTGGCCTCTGGGACGCCCGGCTCGAGGCCCTCGTCGTCGACAGCATCCTGAGCGGCGAGTACGACGACGAGCTACCCTCCCGCATCGCGGCCCTCGGCTGGCACGGCCACGGCGAGGTCAGCGTGCTGGTCGGCACGACGCCCCGCCAGCTCGACGTCGACCAGCTGCGCCGCACGGCCCGGCACCTGAACGCCGATCTCCTGATCGGGGTGCAGGGCGGCCGCCTCGTGCTCGTCATCGGGCGCGCCCAGCCGGCCTCCTCGTACGAGCAGATCCCGGATGCCCAGACCGGCGATCCCGCGGCAGACACGGCTCCTGCCGAACCGGCCCTCTCCTTCCTCGACATCGCCACGCAGCTCGAGCCGGGCTTCGGACCGGGTTACCTCGTGCTCGGCCACGAGGTGCCGAGCGTCGTCGACGCGTCCCGCAGCGCCAAGGCGGCTCTCGCCGGCTTCGCGGTCGCCCGCGCCTGGCGGAACGCCCCGCGCCCGATGCTCGCCGACGACCTGCTGCCCGAGCGGGCCCTCGCGGGCGACCCGCTCGCCCGCTCCACCCTCGTCAACCGGGTCTACCGTCCGCTGCAGGACCAGTCGCCGGAGTTGATGACCACCCTCTGGTGCTACCTCGACAACGGCCGCTCGCTCGAGGCGACCGCCCGCGAGCTGTTCGTACACCCCAACACCGTGCGGTACCGTCTGAAGCGGGTCACCCAGGTCATCGGCTGGGACGCCACCGGCGCCCGCGAGGCCCTCATCCTGCAGTCGGCGCTCATCCTCGGATCGATGAACGATCACGACTCGCCGGGCCATCGGCGCTGAGCCACCCCCGTTCTGTATACCTTCGACAATGGATCTCGGAGACTGTTGGCCCTCGTCGACACGGACTCCGACCGAACACCTGGGAGACTGAAGCAATGATTGTCGTCGTGTGCCCCGGCCAGGGGTCCCAGACCCCCGGCTTCCTCGAGCCCTGGATCGCCGAGTCCTCGTTCCGCGACACGCTCGCCGAGCTGGGAGCCGCCGCCTCGTCCGACCTCGTCGCGCACGGCACCACGAGCGACGCCGACACCATCCGCGACACCGCGGTGGCGCAGCCGCTGATCGTGGCGGCCGGGCTGCTGACGCTGCGCACCCTGTTCGCCGACGGGCGCCGCGAGAAGGTGGGCGGCATCGCCGGCCACTCCGTGGGCGAGATCACGGCGGCGGCGGGGGCGGGCATCCTGAGCGAGACCGACGCCATGCGCTTCGTGGGCGAGCGGGGCCGCGCGATGGCCGACGCGGCCGCCCTCACCACGACCGGCATGAGCGCCGTGGTCGGCGGCGAGCAGGCCGTGCTGCTCGAGCTCTTCGACGAGGTCGGGGTCATCCCCGCCAACTACAACGGCGGCGGCCAGATCGTCGTCGCCGGTGCTCCCGAGGCCCTGGCCGCCCTGGCGGAGCGCGCTCCCCGCGGAGTGCGGGTCATCCCGCTGCAGGTCGCGGGCGCCTTCCACACCCACTACATGGCTCCGGCCGTCGAGCGCCTCGCGGCCGTCGCCGCGACGCTCGCACCGGCCGATCCGACCCTCCCGATCTGGACGAACCACGACGGCTCGGCCGTGACGAGCGGCTCCCGCTTCGTCGAGCTCCTCGTCGGCCAGGTCTCCTCGCCGGTTCGCTGGGACCTCTGCATGGAGTCGTTCGCCGCGGCCGGGGTCACCGGGCTGATCGAGGTCTCCCCCGCCGGTGCCCTCACCGGCTTGGCGAAGCGCGGGCTCAAGGGCGTGCCCGCCGTCGCCGTGAAGACGCCCGACGACCTGCCGCAGGCCATCGAGCTCATCGACCAGGCCGCCTGAGCGACCGCATCACAGACGGAAAGGCAGCGAGAACCCGTATGACCACGCCCACCCTGAAGCAGTCCACCGGACCGCAGTTCACCCGCATCTACGCGATCGGCGCCGCCCGCGGCGACATCTCGGTTCCGAACGACGACCTGGTCGGCCCGATCGACTCCTCCGACGAGTGGATCCGGCAGCGCACCGGCATCATCGAGCGCAAGCGCGCCTCGCACGACGTGCTCGCCGTCGACCTGGCGCAGAGCGCCTCGCTGGAGGCCATCGAGGGCGCGGGCATCGCCCCCTCCCAGATCGGTGCGATCCTCGTCTCCACCATCTCCAACCCGGTCATCACCCCGTCACTCGCCACCCAGGTGGCCGAGCGGATCGGCGCACCGCTGGCCGCCGCCTACGACATCAGCGCGGCCTGCGCCGGCTACGCCTACGGCATCGGCCAGGCCGACTCGCTGATCCGCGCCGGTCTCGCCGAGTACGTGCTCGTGATCGGCGCCGAGAAGCTCTCGGAGTTCGTCGACCCGACCGACCGCTCCATCTCCTTCCTGCTGGGCGACGGCGCCGGCGCCGCGATCATCGGCCCGAGCGACTCGGTCGGCATCGGCCCGACCATCTGGGGCTCGGACGCCACGAAGCGCGACGAGATCTACATGACCGGCACCAACATCGGCTTCCGCGACCAGGAGTCGGAGTGGCCGACGCTGCGCCAGAACGGCCAGGCGGTCTTCCGCTGGGCCGTCTGGGAGATGGTCAAGGTCGCGAACCAGGCCATCGAGGCCGCCGGCATCACCGTCGACGACCTGGCCGCGTTCATCCCGCACCAGGCGAACATGCGCATCATCGACGAATTCGCCAAGCAGCTGAAGCTCCCCGACACGGTCGCCATCGGCCGTGACATCGCCACCACCGGCAACACCTCGGCCGCGTCCATCCCGCTCGCGACGCACCGGCTGCTCGAGGAGCAGCCCGGGCTCTCGGGCGGGCTCGCGCTGCAGATCGGCTTCGGCGCCGGTCTGGTCTTCGGCGCCCAGGTGGTCGTGCTGCCGTAGTCCGGCGCCCGACTACACTGAGACTCGGTCAAAATCACACCCCCAAGGAGAAGAACAATGGCATTGTCCACCGAAGAAGTCCTGGCCGGCCTGGCCGAGCTGATCAACGACGAGACCGGCATCGCCACCGACACCGTCGAGCTGGACAAGTCCTTCACCGACGACCTCGACATCGACTCCATCTCGATGATGACCATCGTCGTGAACGCCGAAGAGAAGTTCGACGTGAAGATCCCCGACGAAGAGGTCAAGAACCTGAAGACCGTCGGCGACGCCGTCAGCTTCATCGTCGCGGCCCAGGGCTGACACCCGAGCGGCTGGTCGGCAGGATCGTCGGCGTGATGCCCGATCCTGCCGGCCGCACTGCGCACCCCCCTGTCCTGGACTGACCACCCACAGAAAGTTTCACCATGAGCACGAAGAAGATCGTCGTCACCGGAATCGGCACGACATCGCCCCTCGGCGGAACCGCCCGCGAGTCGTGGCAGAACCTCCTCGCCGGCCAGTCCGGCGCGTCGACCCTCGAGCAGGCCTGGGTGGCCGAGAACCAGCTGCCCGTGACCTTCGCCGCTCAGGCCCGCGTCCCCGCCTCCGAGGTGCTGGAGCGCATCGAGACCAAGCGCCTCGACCCGGGCAGCCAGTTCGCGCTCATCGCCGCGCGTGAGGCCTGGGCCGACGCCGGCTCCCCCGAGGTCGTTCCCGAGCGCTTCGGCGTCGACTGGGCCACCGGCATCGGCGGCGTCTGGACGCTGCTGGACGCGTGGGACACCCTGCGCGAGAAGGGGCCGCGCCGCGTGCTCCCGATGACCGTGCCGATGCTCATGCCGAACGGCCCGGCCGCCGCCATCGAGATGTCGCTCGGCGCCCGCGCCGGTGCCCGCACCGTCGTCTCGGCCTGCGCCTCCAGCACGGAGTCGATCGCCAACGCCTACGACCACCTGCAGGCCGGTCTCGCCGACATCATCATCGCCGGAGGGTCGGAGGCGGCCATCCACCCGCTGCCGATCGCCTCGTTCGCGTCGATGCAGGCGCTGTCCAAGCGCAACGACGACCCCGCCACCGCCTCGCGCCCCTACGACCTCACCCGGGACGGCTTCGTGCTCGGCGAGGGCGGCGCCGCCCTCGTGCTCGAGACCGAGGAGCACGCGCTGGCCCGCGGCGCCCGCATCTACGCCGAGCTGCTCGGCGGAGCGGTCACGAGCGACGCGTACCACATCACCGCTCCCGACCCCGAGGGTTCGGCGGCGGCCCGCGCGATGCTCGCGGCCATCTCGAACGCCGGCTACTCGCTCGACGACGTCGCGCACATCAACGCCCACGCCACCTCGACCCCGGTCGGAGACATCGCGGAGTACAAGGCGATGGAGCACGTGTTCGGCGAGCGTCTGGCGGGCATCCCGGTGTCGGCCACGAAGGCCTCGACCGGTCACCTCCTGGGCGGTGCCGGTGGCATCGAGGCGATCTTCACGGTGCTGGCGCTGCACGAGCGCACCGCGCCGCCGACGATCAACCTCACCGAGGCCGACCCGGCCATCCCGCTCGACGTGGTGCGCGAGCCGCGCACCCTCCCCGAGGGCGACCTCGTGGCGATCAGCAACTCCTTCGGCTTCGGCGGCCACAACGCCGTCATCGCCTTCAAGACGGCCTGACCCGTGTGAGCTGATGCCCGCCCCCGCGGGCGGGCGTCAGCCGAAGGAGCGGTGCAGCCAGACCACGGGCGACATGTCGCTGGCGTAGCGGAAGGGCTCGAGCTCGTCGTCCCACGCCTGGCCGAGGGCGAGCCGCAGCTCGCGGTGCAGCTCGAGGGCGTTGGTTCCGGCCGACTCCATGGCGCTGCGGATACGGTCCTCCGGGATGACGGTGTTGCCCGCGCTGTCGACCTGCGCGTAGAAGACGCCGAGGTCGGGCGTGTGCATCCACCGGCCGCCGTCGGTGCCCTCGCTGGGCTCCTCGGTCACCTCGTAGCGCAGGTGCTCCCAGCCGCGCAGGGCCGAGGCGATGGCGGCGCCCGTGCCGGGCTCGCCCTCCCAGTAGAAGTCGGCCCGCTGGGTGCCGCGCAGCACGGGCTGCTCGATCCAGTCGAAGTTCACCGCACGACCGATAGCGCGACCTGCGGCCCACTCGATGTGGGGGCAGAGCGCGCGGGGAGCGGAGTGGACGTAGACCACTCCGCGAGCACCGTTCGCCGCCATTTTCTTCTCCGTTCGTGAGGGACGTCTTCCCCAACGGCCTCTGTGAACGCAGTGATGGCGGTGCTATCCAGTTGTGATCTCATTGTGCCAGTGCCGATCCCCGAATCACAACCGTGTCATCCGCGGTTCGCGAACCTCACAGCCTAGACTCGCGATTGTCTACGGAGTGAACAATTCCGGGTGAGCGCCCGGACGGCCGGGCGGGAGGAGCAGCATGTCGATCCGATCGGGCATCCTGGCGGTGCTGACCGCCACCGACGCCTACGGCCTGCAGCTGCACGGCGAGCTCGAGGAGCGCACGGAGCGCGTCGGACGGGTGAACGTGGGCCAGATCTACTCGACGCTCGACCGGCTCGTCACGGCGGGGCTCGTGCGGGCATCCGGAGCCACCGACGACGGGCTGCCGCTCTACGGCCTCACCGACGAGGGCGCCGCCGCCGCCGAGGCCTGGCTGGCCGACGCGTCGACCGACGGCGCCGACCCCTGGGGCGACACCACGTTCAAGGTGCTGCTGGCCACGAGCCTCGGGCACGAGGGGGCCCCGGCACTCGTCGCGCGCTACCGCACGGCCTGGCGGCGCGAGGCGACCGCGGCCGAGGGGCACTCCCCCGGCGAGCTCGCGCGACGACGGCTCGCCACGGCCGCCCTGGCCTGGCTCGACGACCTCGAGGCGCTGCCGGGCGGCCTCGAGGCCCTCGCCACCCCGCTACGGAACGAGCGCCCCCGTCGAGGCCGCCGACCGGCGACGCCGCCAGAGTGACACCGGCAGGTATCGCGCGAGCGCCCGGTCACGCGGCTGCGCCTGGGCGTCGAGCCCGCTGATCACGGCCTCGAGGTCGCGCCCGATGCGGGCACGGGTCTCGTCGCTCGCGCTGCCGGGCGGGGCGTACTGCTCGAACTCGGCCGCCACCCGCAGCCGCACGAGGGCGTCGACCGGCACCATGTTCTCGGCCGTCAGGCGCTGCTCGACGTCGGCGAGCGTGTCGCCGTGCGAGCGCTGCAGCCGGTGGTCGTCCAGGGTGTCCTCGAGCTCGAGCCAGGCGAGCGTGCCCGGCTGCGGGTCGGTGGCGAGGCGGCGGAGGCGCCCGCGGCGCACGAGCCGGCGGGCCGCGAAGGGCGCCAGCACGATCAGCGCCACGGCCACGAGCACCCCGGCGAAGATCGACCAGCCGCGCACCTGCGCGAGCACCTGCTGCTCGGCCGACTGGGTGGCGCCGACGTCGCCGCGTTCGGGGCCGGCGGTGTTCGTCGCCGTGGAGGTGGAGCTCGGCGCCGGAGCGGTCGACCCGGTCGTCGACTGCTGCGCGTAGTCGGGGAGGCTGTAGTCGGGGGGCGTGATGTTCAGCCCCGGTGTCGGCTCGAAGGGCAGCCAGCCGATGCCCTCGAAGTACAGCTCGGGCCAGGCGTGCAGCTGGTCGGTGTAGACCTCGTACACCGGCCGGCCATCGGCCGTGCTGTCGGCGGTCTGTCCGGGTGCGTAGCCCACCGCGATGCGCGAGGGGATGCCGAGCGTGCGCGCCATCACGGCCATCGCGGCCGAGAAGTGCACGCAGTAGCCTTCCTTCTTCTCGAGGAAGGCGGCGATCATCTCGGCATTGCTGCCGTCGTAGCCGTTCGAGGCGGGCGCGGCGAGCGAGTAGCGGAACTGCCCCGAGCGGAAGAACTCCTGCAGCGCGACCGCCCGGTCGTAGTTCGTCGCCGCTCCGGCGGTGACCGTCGAGGCCTCCTGCGCGATGACCGGCGGCAGGTCGCCCGGAAGTGCCAGGTAACCGGCGAGGTCGTCGGGCACGGTGGCGCCGGCGGTGGCGAGCTGCTCGGCGGTCGGCGCGACCGCGAGGCTCGTGACCTCGTAGTTGATGCCCCGGGTGTCGCCCTGCAGGTCGGTGACCGTGAACGTGTTCGGCGTGATCAGCCAGTTGCCGCTCAGCGAGTCGACCTGCTGGCTCGGGTAGGGCAGCGGCAGCCAGTCGCTGCGGAGCGCCGCGATCGAGACGCTGGTGCTGACGTCGGTGACCGGCACGTCGGCGGCGAGGCCCGGCGGCGTGCCGAACTGCTGCCCCTCGTAGGAGACGCCGTCGTAGGGCGCCTCGGGCTGCCAGGTGCCGCCCGAGAAGTCGCTCAGGTTCACCATCTTGAGGTAGAGGCCCTCCTCGGAGGACGTCGAGTAGGTGAGGGAGAGCACCGGGTCGCTGCGGCGCAGGTCGCGGCCGAGCTGGATCGTGGGGTCGACGCCGGTGGCGTAGGTCGACGCGAACGGGGTGCCGTCGCCCTGCTCGGTGAGATCGCGGGCGGTGAGCCCGGGCGTCACCGTGGGCAGCACGACCATCGCGGCGACGGCCGCGGCGGCGAGCCCCAGGGCGAGCGCCGGGTTGCGGCCGCCCGCGGTGGGCCGGATGCCCGTGGTGGGCCCCGTGCGCAAGCCCGACCCGGTTCGCGCCCCCATCCCGATGCGCGCCCCCGTCCACAGCACCAGCAGGAACGCGAGCCCGGTGAGCACGTACACCAGCACCTGCGGCTCGTCCCGCCGCACCAGGGGCGCGATGGTGAGCACGGCGAGCGGGCCGGTGCCGCTGAGCGCGGGCACCCGGAGGCCGTTGGCCAGCTCGTCGCTGACGAGCGCGATCAGCCCGATCGACATGACCAGCAGCTGCGTCAGCTCGGGCACGGCGACGGCGGGCACCTCCTGCACCGCGATCGACTCCCGCGCGGCCGCGAGGTCGGCCGAGATGTCGGCGACGGTGTCGAGGGTCGGCAGCACCAGCCAGGTGGTTCCGGGGGCGTACAGCAGCACGACGATCGCCACCCAGACGAGCACCGCCGCGCCGATCACCACCACCTCGGGCACCCCGCGGGCGCGCAGCAGCGCCGAGACGCCGAGCAGCACGACGACCATCGCCATGGTGGCGAGCCACCAGCCGACACCCTGCAGGAGCGGCGAGAGGCTGAACAGGGCGAAGCCCATGGTCAGGCCGACGGCGAGCGTCGTCTTCCAGGCTCCCCGCCGTTCGCGGCGACGGGCGGCGGATGCGCGTCCGCGCTCGCTCGTCGGCCGATCGCCACGGCCTCCGCCGCCCGCCGGCGCGGGGCGGGAACGGTCGCGCGGCGAGCCTCCGGGTGCCGCCGAGGGAGCGGGCGGGCGCAGGACGGTGCTCATGCGAGCCCCCGCGCCTCGCCGAGCGACCGCCAGAGGGCGGGCAGGCTCTCGTCGGGAGAGCAGTCGACCACGGTCCAGCCCGACGAGCGCAGCTCGGCGGAGACGGGCGCGGCGGTGGCCCGGGCATCCGTCTCACCGACCACGAAGACGACGGCGTGCGAGGACATGGCGGCGAGGCCCCGGATGCGGTCGGCGGCACCGGGCGCGCTCGACACGATGGCGAACACGGGCGGGGCGTCGGGCGAGGTGAGCGCCGCCTCGTCGACGGCGGCCCGGAAGTCGCTCGCGTCGTGCACCGCGTCGGGGCCGGTGCGGGCGAGCTCGCGCACCGCGCGCGACGCCCCGAACGGTGCCACGAGCACCTCGGCGCCGTCTCCGGCGCCGTGGCCGACGAGCCGCACGCCGAAACCCTCGCTCATCAGGTGCACGGCGATGGATGCCATGGTGCTGACGGCCCACTCGAAGTCGTCGCCCGGCACGAAGGAGTGGGCGTCGAGCAGGATGACCGCGTCCTGGTCGTTGCGCTGGTCGTCCTGCCGCACCATCAGCTCGCCGTGCTTGGCGGTGGCGGGCCAGTGCACGCGCCGCATCGAGTCACCGGGGAGGTACTTGCGCGCGATCACGTCCTGCTCCCCCGCACCCACGAGCCGGCGCGAGACCTGCTCGGCGCCGTCGCCGGTGGACAGCCGCAGGTCGATGCGCGCCAGCTCGTACACCGTCGGGGTGATCAGCACGGTGTCGGTGCCGCCGAAGCCGAGCCGTCGCGTGGCGCAGCCGAAGGGGTCGGTGAGCGTGAGCTCGAGCGGGCCGATCGGATGCTCGCCCCGCCGGCCCGTGTCGAGCGGGTAGTCCAGCCGCTGCACCGGCGGCTCGTCGAGCGTCGAGGAGGAGTAGCGCTCGAGCGGCGGGAACAGGGCGGGCGGAGCGGGCTCGAGCGGCGGAGCCGTGCGCTCGCGCCAGGCGGCGGCGGGAGTGCGGAGGCTCCCCCAGTTCTGCAGGAACATCGAGACCGTGACGGCCTGGCCCACGGTGCCCGACTCGGGGCTGAACCGGCGGCGCACGGTGATCGCGATTCGCCGCAGCGCCACCCAGGCGAGCGAGAGCAGGGGCACGGCGAGCAGGAAGCAGGCGAGGTAGGCGAGCTCCTGGCGGCGGAACAGCTGGGTCAGCACGAGCACGACGACGCCGGCTGCGACGAAGCCCCAGCCGCGCGCGGTCAGGCGCGGCAGGGAGCGGGTGGGACGGGGTGTGGGCACGGTCAGGCCGACGGGCGGGAGCGGTTCAGCGGCACCGGTGTGGCCGCGACGATCGCGCGGAGCGCGGTGGCGATGGCCTCGGTGCCGCCGCCGCGGGTGTCGCTGGCGGCGCGACGGGTGGCGACGATGCGGTGGGCGAGGATCGGCACGACGAGCTCGTTGATGTCGTCGGGCACCACGAACTCGCGGCCGCGCAGGGCGGCGAGCACCTTGGCGGCGCGCACGAGGTGCAGGGTGCCGCGGGGGCTCGCGCCGAGGCGGAACTCGGGATGCGTGCGGGTGGCCTGCACGATGGACACGACGTACGACTCGACCGCCCGGCTGACGTAGATGGCCCGGGCGGTGTCGATCAGCTCGGCGAGCCGGCGCTTGTCGACGACGGCCCGCAGGCTCTCCATCGGGCTGCGCGACTCGCGGTGGTGCAGCATCGACAGCTCGGCGGCCGCGTCGGGGTAGCCCATCGAGATGCGCGCCATGAAGCGGTCGCGCTGGGCCTCGGGCAGGGCGTAGGTGCCCTCCATCTCGATCGGGTTCTGCGTGGCGACCACGATGAAGGGCGGTTCGAGCGGATGCGTCGTGCCGTCGACCGAGACCTGCTGCTCCTCCATGCACTCCAGCAGGGCCGACTGGGTCTTGGGCGAGGCGCGGTTGATCTCGTCGGCGATGACGATGTTGGCGAACACGGCGCCCCGCTTGAACTCGAAGGCGTGGTCGACCTGGTTGTAGATGGAGACTCCGGTCACGTCGGAGGGCAGGAGGTCGGGGGTGAACTGGATGCGGCTGACCGTGCATCCGACACTCGTGGCGAGAGCCTTCGCCAGGGTGGTCTTGCCGACGCCCGGCACGTCCTCGACCAGCAGGTGGCCCTCGGCGATGAGCACGATCAGGGCCAGCGTGGCGGCCTCGGTCTTGCCGTCGATCACCCGTTCGAGGTTGTCGAGGATGGCGCCCGTGTGCCGCCCGAACTCGTCGAGGCTGAGCGGGGCTCCCGCACCCGCCGAGGTGGCAGGCGGCGAGGAGGTGAGGGCTTCGGATGTCACGGGCGGGGGTCTCCTCGATCGACGGCGATGCAGGGACGGGCCGGGGTGGGCACGCGCATGACAATCACGATAAGCGCCAGGGCCGACAATTTCACCCCATACTCAGGGGCTGCATAGACGGCTCACACGCTGGCTGGTGCCCGGAGGCGCTCAGAGGAAGCGCTGCAGGGCGAGGTAGACGAGCACGCTCGTGATCAGGAGGGCCGCGACGACGACGACCGGCGCGAACGCCCGGTGTCCCGACAGCCTCTGCCACGGCGTCGACAGCTCGGGCCGCCGGAAGTCCTTCTTCACGTCTCGTTCCGCCATGCGCCCCTCCGCTGCCGACCGCTGACGGGACGTCCCGTCGAGGGTTCTTCGGAGCGGGGTGCCCCCCGGATTGGTCACAGGGTGTCGGTGGGTCACAGGCGCCGATGGGCTACAGGGCGCAGGACATCGGTAGGGCGGACGGGACTTGAACCCGTGACCGACGGATTATGAGTCCGCTGCTCTGACCAGCTGAGCTACCGCCCCGAGACCGCGGCCGGGCAGCCGCGGAATCGAGACAACGATACCCTGCCCCGCGGCCTCGCTCAGGCCGGCGGCGTGCTCGACACGGGGTGCGGCGCCTCGGGCACGGCCTCCCCGCGGTAGATGTGCTCGAACGTCGTGAGCGTGCGCTGGATGTCGTGGGCCTCCACGATGTGCAGCGACTCGTTCTTGAAGCGGTCGAGCTCCTCCTTCGGCAGGGTGAGCACGCGCTCCAGCCGGTCGGCCAGCGCCTGGGCGTCGCCCGGGGCGAAGAGGTAGCCGTTCTCGCCGTCGTGCACGAGGTGCGGCAGCGCCATGGCGTCGGCGGCGACCACGGGCAGCCCGCTCGCCATCGCCTCCATGGTCGCGATGCTCTGCAGCTCGGCGATCGAGGGCATGGCGAAGACGGTGGCGCGCGTGTACAGGCGCTGCTTCTCCTCCTCGGTGACGTAGCCGGTGAAGCTGACGCGGTCGCCGATGCCGAGCTGCTGGGCCATGGCCTGCAGGTTCTTCAGCTGGTCGCCGCCGCCGACGATGTCGAGCTTCACGTCGAGCGAGGCGGGCAGCAGCTGGATGGCCTTGAGCAGCACGTCGAGGTGCTTCTCACCGGTCACGCGGCCGACGAAGATCACCCGGTTCTCGGCGCGCGGTGCGAAGTCGGGCTTGAAGAGGGAGGCGTCGACGCCGCAGGAGATGGCGTAGACGTCGTGCAGGCCGGTCTCCTTCTCGAAGTAGTCGGCGGCGCGCCGGGTGGGGGCGGTGACGGCGTCGGCGCGCACGAACGAGCGCCGGGCCGCGGCCCACGCGAGCCCGATCGCCCAGTTCTGCAGGAACTTCGGGATGCCCGTGAACGCGAGCATGTTCTCGGGCATGAAGTGGTTCGTGCCGACGATGCGGATGCCGCGCTTCTCGGCCTCGGTCGAGAGCCCGCGGCCGATGATGATGTGCGACTGGAAGTGCACCACGTCGGGCTGCACCTCGTCGATGATGCGGGCGCTGTTCTGCCGGATGCGCCACGGCATCGCGAAGCGCAGCCAGTCGTGCGGGTACCAGCGCCAGCTGTACAGGCGGTGCGCGGTGATCACCTGGCCGTCGTAGACCTCTTTCCAGGTGCCGTGCTTGCGGCCGGCGGAGGGCGCCACGACGTGCACCTCGTGTCCGCGCGAGGCGAGACCCGAGGCGAGGTGCTCGGAGAAGCGGGCCGAGCCGTTGACGTCGGGCGAGAAGGTGTCGGCGCCGATCAGGATGCGCAGCGGCCGGTCCGTCGTGCCGGGTGCCGGCCGGGCATCCGGTGCGGTGTTCGGATCACGGGAGTCAGTCAAACCGTCGTCTTCCTTGGAATGGGGGCGGGCCGCACGACGGCGGACACCGCGGGTTGTGGAGAAAACTACCCTAGTGCTGTGCCTGAGGATGGTAGCGCGCCAGCCCGAACACGCCGACGACCGCCACCGCGCCGCAGGCGATGAAGGCGAACATCGCCCAGAGCGGCGCCTGCGACGCCTCGCCGAGCACGAGGATGCCGATGCCGACCGCGACGAGCGGGTCGATCACGGTAAGGCCGGCGATCACGAGGTCGGGCGGGCCGGACGAGTAGGCATTCTGCACGAAGTAGCCGCCGAGCGCCGCGGCGGCCAGCAGGCCGATCAGGGCCAGCACGGTGAGCCACTCGAAGTCGGCCTGGAAGATGCGGCTGATCACGACCTTCGCGAGCGTGGCGACGAAGCCGTAGAGCACGCCGGCGCCCACGATGTAGGCGATGGCCTTGAAGCGGCGGCGGAGGAACGCGAAGCCCACCGCGAACAGCGCCAGCACGACCGCGAGCACGATCAGGATGACGATGAGCTCGCGGGTGCCCACCGGCTTGTCGACCGCGGTGAAGGCGGCGACCAGCACGAACAGCCCCACGCCGCCGACGCACAGCATGATCGAGACGATCGAGCTGCGGTTGAGCTTGACCTTGCTCACGCGGGAGTTCAGCACCGCCGTGATCACGAGCGCGACCGCACCGAGCGGCTGCACCACGATGATGGGCGAGAAACCGAGGCTGGTGAGCTGGAAGACGATCGCGAGGCCGAGCATGACGGTGCCGAGCACCCAGGACGGCCGGCCGAGCAGCGCCATCATCTGGCGGCCGTTCAGGCCCTTGTCGGCCTGGTTCGTCCTCGCCTCGACCTTCGCGACGCCGCGGTGCTGGAACTGCGCACCGAGGCTGAGGAAGACGGCTCCGACGAGGGCGAGCGGGATGCCGATGAACTGCTTCGGGTCGAGATCGATCGGCTCGGTCAGCTGAAGCATGTCGAGAGGCACCCGTCGACAGTACCGTGCGGGCGCCGCGGTTAGGCTTAGCGAATGGCCGTTCTCCCGATTCGGATCTCCGGCGATCCGGTGCTGCACACGCCCGCCTCCCCCGTCGCCGTCATCGACGACGAGCTCCGCGCCCTCGTGGCCGACATGTTCGAGACCATGGATGCGGCGCCCGGCGTGGGCCTCGCCGGTCCGCAGGTCGGCGTGCCGCTGCGCCTGTTCGTCTTCTCCTACACCGAGGACACGGGCGAGGAGGACACGGGCGAGGGAGACGACACCCGCACCCTCCGCGAGTACCGGGGCGTGGCCATCAACCCCGAGCTCTTCATCACGCCCACGTCGGTGGAGCCGGCCGATCCCGACACCGAGTCCGAGGGCTGCCTGTCGTTCCCCGGTGAGCGGTTCCCGCTGGTGCGGGGCGAGGCGGCCATCCTCCGGGCCACCGACCTCGACGGCCGGCCCTACGAGATCGAGGCCGAGGGGTGGCTCGCGCGTATCTTCCAGCACGAGTTCGACCACCTCGACGGGCTGCTCTACGTCGACCGCATCGATCCCGTGTACGCCAAGGTGGCCCGCAAGATCGAGCGCAAGAAGGGCTGGGGCGTGCCGGGGCTGGCCTGGCTGCCCGGGGTCGACGAGCTCGACGCCTAGTCGTTCGCGCCTCGTCGCGCGGTGAAGGCGGGCTCGACGGGGGTGCTCAGGTGAGCATCCGGATGCCCGCGGCGACCACTGCCGCAGCGATCACCACCACGACGAACGGCACGCGCAGCGCGTAGAGCACGGCGGCCACCAGCACGGCCGGCACCCGCGCGTCGAGCTGCACGGCCTGACCGGCGCCGAAGGTCTGCACGCCGATCAGGGCCGCCAGGAGCGCCACCGTCATCAGGTTCGCGATGCGGGCGACGGTGGGGTGCTCGAAGGCCTTCGGCGGGATGAGGTAGCCCGCGACCTTGAGCGCGGCGCAGACGATCGAGGCGAGGATGACGATCTGCCAGGCGGTCATGCGTCGCCTCCGGCCGGCGGCTTCGTGGGTTTCGCCCCGAAGAGATTGAAGCCGCCCACCACGAGGGCGACGCCGGCCGCCACGAGCACCGGCAGGCCGGGCACCAGCACGGGCGTGAGGAGGGTCGCCACGACGGCGGCGGCGACCGCGACGGCCTGGGTCTGGCGCTCCTTCAGGCGCGGCCAGAGCAGCCCGAGGAAGGCGGCGGCGGCCGCGGCGTCGAGGCCGTAGGCGCTGACGTCGCCGAGGAGGTCGCCGATCAGGGCACCGACGAGGGTGGTGAGGTTCCAGCCGAGGTAGATCGCGAGGCCCGTCACCCAGAAGCCGGCCCGCTGGGCGCCGAGCGTGGTCTGGGCGGTCGAGACGGCGACGGACTCGTCGATGGTCAGCTGCGCGGCCGCCGCCCTTCTCCAGAAGCCGGGGCCGACGACGGGGGCCATCCGGATGGAGTAGAACACGTTCCGTGTGCCGAGCAGTGCGGCGCTGGTGATGGCGGCGGGGCCGGCGGCGAGACCGCCCGAGGCGAGCACGCCGATCAGGGCGAACTGCGAACCGCCGGTGAACATGACCAGGCTGAGGAAGCAGGTCTGCCAGACGTCGAGACCCGAGAGGGTGGCGAGGGCGCCGAAGGAGATGCCGTAGACCGCGGTGGCGAGGCCCACGGCGAGGCCGGAGCGGATGGCGGCGCGCTCCTCGGGGGTGCGCTGCGTGGCCATTCCTCGATCCTGCCAGAACCGGTCCGGGCGTCGGAGCGGCGGCGACTCCGGGAGCCTGCCGTGAGCCGTGCGCAAGCCCTGGTCGCTCCGATTCCGCGAGCGTAGGGTGCGAAAAGACGCACGCGGGGCGCGCGGGAACGGACGGGCGACGATGCCACAGCACCACGACGGGTCAGCACAGCACGACGAGCACCACGACGGGCCAGAGCGCCACGACGGGCCGGAGCGCCACTACGAGCGGGTCGTCCACCACGGCGGGCGCACCTTCTTCGCCACGGCGACGATGGCCGAGATCTTCGAGGCTGCGGCGGCCGACATCGTGGCGCGCGGCGACACGGAGCTGGTTCCGCTGCTGCACCGCGGCGGTGTCGACCTGCTGCTCGTGGGGCCGCGAGTGCCGATCGCCGTGCGGCGCATCGAGGTGGGCCGGGCCCCCGGGGAGAACGCTGCGGCGGGCCCTGCGCCGGCGGCCAAGACGTCCGCTGCCGCCTCCGCCTCTGCCGCTGCTGCTGCTGCTGCTGCTGCTGCGAAGCGCACCGCGGTTTGACCCTGCGGGCGACGCCGACCACGCGAGGCGTCCGCCGCTTAACAAGGAAAGCCTCGCGGGTGGAGCCGCGAGGCCTTCGCTCCCCGACTTGGACTCGAACCAAGAACCTGCCGGTTAACAGCCGGCTGCTCTGCCAATTGAGCTATCGAGGAATGGTGCTGCCGGAACAGCGCTCAATACATTACCACCACTTTCGCGGCGCTCCTGACACCTCGGCGTCAGTACCCCGCGGCGGGGTCGACGCGGCCCGCGAACTCGCCGGTCTCGAGGAACGCGTGCACGTTGTGGCGGATGCGCGCGGCCAGGAGCGGCGCGATCATCTCGGGCGTGTCCGCCGAGTGGGGGGTGATGATCGCGTTCTCGAGCGAGAAGAGCGGATGCCCGTCGGGCAGCGGCTCGGGATCGGTCACGTCGAGGGCGGCCCCCGCGATGGCGCCGCTCTCGAGCGCGGTGACGAGGGCCTCGGTGTCGACGAGGCCGCCACGCGCGATGTTGACGAGGTGGGCCGTCTCGGGCAGGAGCTCGAGCTGGCGGGCGCCGATCAGCTTGTCGGTGCCGGCGGTGAACGCGGCGGCGACCACCAGGAGGTCGGCCTCGGGCAGCACCTCGTCGAGGCGGTCGGCCGAGACCGTGCGGTGGGCTCCCTCGACCGGGTCGGTCGATCGCCGCACGATGGTGACGGTCACCCCGAACGGCTCGAGCAGCCGCAGCAGTTCGAGGGCGATGCCGCCGGCGCCGATGATCACGACGTTCAGGCCGTAGAGCGAGGCACCGATCTTCGGGCCCCAGCTGGTGGCACGGATGCGCGTCGGCAGCTCGCGGAGGAGCGCGAGGGCGAGCGTCAGCGCGTGCTCGGCGACGGGTTGCGCGTAGGCGCCCTTGGCGCTCGTCCAGACGAGGCCGGGGCGGTCGTGGTCGCGGATGGAGTCGGCGAAGGCGTCGACGCCCGCCCAGGGCAGCTGCACCCAGCCGATGCCGGGGTGGGCGGAGATGACCTCGTCGAACTGCTCGGGACGGTCGTGGGCGAGCCAGACGACCCCGCGGGTCTCGTCGGAGAGCGGGGCGACGGTGCCTCCGGCCGCCTCGACGGCCTCGACGAAGGTGGGGTCGGCCTCGGGCAGCACGGCGATCGGCCCGGGCTCGGGGCGCTCCTCGGCCGGCAGGGCGTCGGCGGCGACCGCGAGCACCTCGCGGTGGCGGCCGTCGAAGGATCGGGACGGGGGCGTCATCGGGCTCCTCGGGTCTCGTCGGCGGACGGGCTCAGCGGCCCGGTTGAGTCATCGTCGTGGTCGAGCGGGTCGTCGCCGAGCGGGTCGTCGCCGCCCAGGTCATCGCCATCCCGCACTTCACCGTCCTGGTTCTCGCCGTTCTGGGCTTCGCCGTCCTGGTCCTCGCCGTCCGGATCCTCGCCCTCCAGCTCGTCACCGTCCTGCTCGTCCTCGAACTCCTCGTCGTCGAGCTCGTCGTCGCCGTTCAGCTCCTCCGCGAGGCGCACCACGTAGGGGTGCCGCGGGTCGGCGAGCACGTCGTCGATGGGCCCCAGCCCCACCACCATGCCCTCGTGGATGACGGCGACGCGGTCGGCGCTGCGGCGCAGCGTGTCGAGGTCGTGGCTGATGATCAGGGCGCTCGCGCCTCGCGCCCGCTGCAGCCCGGCGATCACGTCGACGACAGCGCTCCGCACCGAGACGTCGACGCCGGCGGTCGGCTCGTCGGCGATCAGCAGCACGGGATCGAGGATCAGCCCGCGGGCGACAGCGACGCGCTGGCGCTGGCCACTCGACAGCTCGTGCGGCAGCTTCATCATCGTGCCGACCGGCAGCAGCAGCGCGTCGACCAGCGTGGCCGCCTTCAGGCCCGCCTCGTGCCGGTCGTAGCGCTTGTCGCGGAGCAGCAGCGGCTCCGCCACGAGCTCCGCCACGGTCATGTTGGAGGTGAGCTTCGACCCGGCGTCCTGGGCGACGTAGCCGACCCCCAGGGTGAGCCGCCCGAGCTTGCCGCGGCGGATGCCGCGCATCTGGAGCCCGAGCACCTCGAGGCTGCCGCCGATGATGCGCGGCGACGACTCCTTCGAGGCCCGCAGCGCGGCCTGACCGGACGCCACGTGGGCGAGCGTCGACTTGCCCGAGCCGCTCGAGCCGACCAGCCCGACGATCTCACCGGGCGCGACCGTGAGGGTGAACCCCTTCACGGCGGTGAAGGCGGGACTGACGCTGTGCGAGGGGTACTCGATCGTCACGTCGGAGGCGGAGAGCACGTTTCGTTCGACCATCAGGCTTCGAGCCTAGGCGCACACCCTCCTGCGGGCCCGACGGCGCGGCGGATGCCCGGAGATTGCGCAGAAGGCGTCACCGCCCCCGCGCGACCCGCCGCATTCCCCCGGCCGGCCCCGGCTACTCCCCCACGAACGCCCGTCGATCGGCCTCGAGCTGCGCCGACTGGATCTGGATCTCGCGGTACAGCACCGGCTCGGCCACCCGGTCGGTGCGCTGCAGCCTCAGCACGAGCTCGTCCTTGCGGCGGCTGAGGTCGCGCTCGACCAGCGCGCGGACGACCCCGCGCAGGTAGTTCTCAGGGGCCCGCTCCGGACGTTCGGGGATCGGGGCCACGGCCAGCTGCTCCACCAGCGTGCGGTACTCCGGCGGCACGTCGGCCTGCACGGTCTGCACGAAGTCGGGCTGGTCGAAGTGCTCGACGTTCCGCGCCACGGCGTCGCGCACGGCGGCGAGCGGGGCGCTGGCGAAGCCGCAGCCGGTCGACCGGGTGAGCAGCTCGGCCCCGATCACGGTCGGCGACTGCAGCATGGCCATCAGCGCGTCTCGCTCGCGCCGCACGGTGGTGGTGGAGGGCAGCTCGGTCAGCGAGACCGCGGGCACCTCGACCGGCACGACCTCGAGCGTCGTCACCGAGGCGACCCCCGGATCGGCCGCCGGCGACGGGCGGTAGCCGCCCTGGTCACGCGACTGACCCGAGCCCGCCCCACCGCCGTTGCCGTTCGGGCCGACCGGCCGGAGGGCCTGCCGGTCGAAGCCCTGCGCGCCACCGCGCTCCGAGCCCTGGTGCCCGCCGCGCTCCCCGCCATGACCGTGACCCTGACCCTGCCCCTGTGCCCCGGCCGACCCACCGCTCCGCACCGAGCGCTCGACCGCCTGCTGCACCACGTCGAGGTCGGTGCCGAGCATCTTCGCGAGCTGCCGCGTGTAGGCCGGCCGCAGCGCCGAGTCGCGGATATCGGCGACGATCGGCGCGGCGTCCCGCAGCGCGGCCACGCGCCCCTCGACCGTGTCGAGGT
The DNA here is from genome assembly GCF_015350805.1 of Herbiconiux sp. VKM Ac-1786. Taxonomy (GTDB): domain Bacteria; phylum Actinomycetota; class Actinomycetes; order Actinomycetales; family Microbacteriaceae; genus Herbiconiux. Next base: position 759,127 of record NZ_JADKSG010000002.1, read on the forward strand.
CGTAGGCCGAGAGCTTCTGCCGGATGACGAACTCGAACATGGGCTTCTTGCTCGTGATCAGCCGACGCACGGCGTCGTCGCCCTTGGCGAGGCGCAGGTCGCAGGGGTCGAGCCCGTCGGGCGCGACGGCGACGTAGGTCTGCGCGGCGAAGCGCTGCTCTTCGCTGAAGGCGCGGAGCGCGGCCTTCTGGCCGGCGGCGTCGGGGTCGAAGGTGAACACGACTTCGCCGAGACCGGCGGAGTCGTCGGAGAGCACCCGGCGCATGATCTTGATGTGGTCGACGCCGAACGAGGTGCCGCAGGTGGCCACCGCGGTGGTGACACCGGCGAGGTGCGCCGCCATGACGTCGGTGTAGCCCTCGACGACGACGACCTGGCGGCTGCGCGCGATGTCGCGCTTGGCGAGGTCGAGCCCGTAGAGCACCTGGGCCTTGTGGTAGACGACCGTCTCGGGGGTGTTGAGGTACTTCGGGCCCTTGTCGTCGTCGAACAGCCGGCGCGCGCCGAAGCCGACGGTCTGCCCGGTCTGGTCGCGGATGGGCCAGATCAGCCGCCCCCGGAAGCGGTCGTAGGTGCCGCGGTCGCCCTGGCTCAGGAGGCCCGCCGCCGTCAGTTCCTGCTCGGTGAAGCCGCGACCGCGGAGGTGCTTGCCCAGGTTGTCCCACCCCTGAGGCGCGTAGCCCACGCCGAAGCGGGCGGCGGCCGCGGCGTCGAAGCCGCGCTGGCCGAGAAAGGCCCGGCCCGCGTCGGCGCCGGGTGCGGTGAGCTGCTCGGCGAAGTACTCGCGGGCCGCCTCGTTGGCGGCGAGCAGCCGGGCGCGGTTGCCCTGGTCGGCCGCCGCTCCGCCGTCTTCGTAGTGCAGCTGGAAGCCGATCTTCGCCGCGAGGCGCTCCACGGCCTCCGAGAAGGTGACGTGGTCCATCTTCTGCAGGAACGTGAAGACGTCGCCGCCCTCACCGCAGCCGAAGCAGTGGTAGTAGCCCACCTGGGGGCGCACGTGGAAGCTCGGCGACCGCTCGTCGTGGAACGGGCAGAGCCCCTTCATCGAACCGACACCGGCGCTCTTCAGCGTGACGAAGTCGCCGACCACGTCGGCGATGTTGATGCGCGACCGGACCTCGTCGATGTCGTTGCGACGGATCAGTCCTGCCATGTCACCCGCCCTGCCATCTCGCCCACCGGTCCTCCTAGGATAGAGCCCGCCTGGGCCCCTCGGCCGCGAGCAGCTCTTCTCCCAGGCTGCCCTCATCGGCCGGTGCGCAGAGCCGCTCGTACCACGACAGCGCGGTCTGATCGGTGAGGCTGGCGACCTGGTCGACGACCACCCGCCGGGCCGCCCGATCGTCGGCGGCGGTGCGCCAGTCGTCGGCGAACGCTGGGTCGAGCGCCGCCCCGTCGCTCTGCCAGAGCCGGTCGGCCAGCTCCATCAGGAGCCCCCGCTGCTGCTGGTAGAGCGGCTGCCGGGCGTCGTTGGACATGACGAACACCGAGACGATGCCCTTCAGCGTCGCGATCTCGGCGGCGACCCAGTCGGGCACGATCACGTCGGCGCCGTAGCGGGTGATGCTCGGGGTCGGGAAGGACTCCCGGGTGGCCCGGGTGGCCGCCCCGGCGAAGCGCCCGATCAGCTGGCTGGTGAGGTTCTTCAGCTTGGCGTGGGCCCGGCGCGAGTCGTCCCACTCCGAGAGCCAGACCTGCAGCGAGTCGAGGCGCTCGAACGCCTCGCTCAGCTCGTCGAGCGAGAAGCCGCCGCCGGCGCGGGCGTGGATGCTCCGCACCAGATCGGCGTGGTCGACCCGCCGGCCGAGCACCCGCACGTCGATGTAGCCGTTCAGCACGGCGTCTTCGAAGTCGTGCACCGAGTAGGCGATGTCGTCACTGAGGTCCATTACCTGGGCCTCGACGCAGAGCTTCCGCGTCGGCGCTCCCGCGCGGAACCAGTCGAACACCGGGGCGTCGTCGTCGTAGACGCCGTACTTCAGGCGGCCGCTCGGGTCTTCGACCGGATCGGATGCCGCCCACGGGTACTTGCAGCTCGCGTCGAGGCTCGCCCGGGTGAGGTTGAGGCCGTAGCCGTGCCCGCTGTCGTCGAACACCTTCGCCTCGAGCCGGGTCAGGATGCGCAGGCTCTGGGCGTTGCCCTCGAAGCCCCCGATCGACTGCGCCCACTGGTTCAGCGCCTTCTCGCCGTTGTGACCGAACGGCGGATGCCCGAGGTCGTGCGCGAGGCACGCCGAGTCGACCACGTCGGGGTCGAGGTCGAGGCTCGACGCGAGCTCGCGGCCCACCTGCGCCACCTCGAGCGAGTGGGTGAGCCGGTTGCGCGCGAAATCGGCGACCACGGTGGGGCTCAGCACCTGCGTCTTGGCCGCCAGCCGGCGCAGCGACGAGGAGTGCAGGATGCGCGCCCGGTCGCGCTGGAAGTCGCTGCGGCGGGTGTAGTGCTCCTCGGGCAGCATGCGCTCGGCGTCGGACTCGGCGTAGCCCTTCGTGGGCGCGAAGGTCTGCAGATCGAGGGCGTCAGCCACCGCTGTTCTCCTTCTCGGCCGCGGCGACCTCGGCGCGCCCCGCGGTCTCGAGCGAGCGCGACTCCAGCCAGCGGTCGGGCAGCGACGGGCGCTTCGGGCTGCCGGCCCGGCCGCGCGGCCCCTCGGCGTCGGCGCCCGGGTAGGGCATCGACCAGTCGAGCTCGGCCAGGATCTCGTCCATCTGCTCGAGGCTCTGCACCGTGCTGAGCGCGGCGCGCACCTCGTGCCCGGCCGGGTAGCCCTTGAGGTACCAGGCGACGTGCTTGCGGATGTCGCGGCAGGCGCGGCCCTCGTCGTCGTAGAACTCGACCAGCAGCTCGGCGTGCCGGCGCAGCGTCTGGGCCACGACGCCGAGCGATGGCGCGGCCCGCAGGGCCGCCGCCTCCTCGGCCGAGAGCTCGCCCGCGCGTACGCGGAACGCCGCGGCCAGGTCGCCGAACAGCCAGGGCCGGCCGAGGCAGCCGCGCCCGACGACGACGCCGTCGCACCCGGTCTCATCGACCATGCGGATGGCGTCTTCGCCCGACCAGATGTCTCCGTTGCCGAGCACCGGGATCGAGGTGATCGTCTCTTTCAACGTGGCGATGGCCGACCAGTCGGCCTGCCCGCTGTAGAAGTCGCTCGCGGTGCGGGCGTGCAGCGCGACGGCGGCGGCCCCTGCCCCCTCGGCGGCCTTCGCGGCCTCGAGGTAGGTGAGGTGGTCGGAGTCGATGCCCTTGCGCATCTTGACGGTGACGGGCACGTCGCCGGCGGCCTCGACCACCGACTCGACGATCTCGCGGAAGAGGTCGAGCTTCCAGGGCAGCGCCGCTCCCCCGCCCTTCCGGGTGACCTTGGGCACCGGGCAGCCGAAGTTCATGTCGATGTGGTCGGTGCGGTCTTCGTCGACCAGGATGCGGGCGGCCTCGGCCATGGTGGCCGGGTCGACCCCGTAGAGCTGGATGGAGCGGGGCGTCTCGCTCGGGTGGTGCGTGATGAGTCGGAAGGTCGCCTCGTTGCGCTCGACGAGCGCGCGGCTCGTGATCATCTCGCTCACGTAGAGCCCGGCGCCGAACTCGCGGCAGAGCCGGCGGAACGCCGTGTTCGTGATGCCGGCCATGGGTGCGAGCACCACCGGCACGTCGAGCTGGATGGGCCCGATGGCCAGCCGGTCGGGGGTGAGGGTTGAAGTGGACATCGGGTCAATTCTCCCAGACGTGGGCGGCCACGGCGACGCGGCGGGGAATCCTGTGGACGGTTCGGTGGTTCTTCCGACTGTGACGGACAAGACGGACACCCCAGCTGCAGACCGGCCCTCGGGCACCGACCGCGTGCGCGAGCACGCCCGCCGCCTCGGCCTCGACGTCGAAGTGGTCGAGCGCCCCGAGGCAGGCTCCCTGCAGGAGGCCGCGCGCCTGCTCGACCTCGAGCCGGGCGACATCGCCAAGAGCCTCGTGGTGAAGCGCCACGACGGCGACTTCCTCTTCGCGCTCATCCCGGGCGACCGCCAGATCAGCTGGCCGAAGCTCCGCACCCTCGTCGGCGTCAACAAGCTCTCGATGCCCCACCAGGACGTCGCGCTGGCCGCCACCGGCTACGAGCGCGGCACGATCACCCCGCTCGGCAGCAGCACCGCGTGGCCCGTCTACCTCGACGAGTCCTTCGCCGGCCGCCGCATCGCGATGGGTGCGGGTGCGCACGGCCACAGCGCCTACGTCGACGCGGATGCGCTGGCCGCGGCCCTCGGCGCGACCGTCGCCGACATCAGCGAACCGCTCCCCGACCGCTAGATCGAAAGCCGTCGCTGGATCCGGCCGCACCCCTAGAACGAGCAGGAGTCGCCCTCGCAGCTCGCCCCGGGAGCGCCCAGCACGGTCAACAGGGGCGTCACGGTGGGCACGGGCGTGGTGGCCGGAGCCGGGACCCCGGCGCGAGCATCCGTCGCCGTCATGAGCCGACCTCGACCCGCTCGCCGGCCACCTGGGCCAGCACCTGCGCGAACGTCGCCGGATCCTGAGCACCCGAGACCCCGTACTTGCCCTCGAAGACGAAGAACGGCACACCCTGGATGCCGAGCTCCTGCGCCTGACGCTGGTCGGCCCGCACGGCGGCGACGTTCTCGCCCGACTCGAGCGAGCGCACGACGTCGGCGCGGTCGAGCCCCAGCTCGGCGGCCAGATCGGCCAGGTCGTCGATGCGCCCGACGTGGCGGCCCTCGACGAAGTAGGCCTTGAGCAGCCGCTCCTTCATCTCGAGCTGCAGGCCGTGCGCCTTGGCGTAGTGCATCAGCTCGTGCGCCTTGACGGTGTTGGTGTGCTTCAGGGCGTCGTAGTCGTAGTCGAGCCCGACGGACGAGGCGATGCCGGTCACTCGCTCGAGCATCTGCGAGGCCTGCTCGGCCGGGATGCCCTTGTGGCCCGAGAGGAACTCGATCTCGTCGCCGTCGAAGTCGACGGGGGTGTCGGGCGAGAGCTCGAAGGAGTGGTACTCGATCTCGACGGGAACGGAGCCCTCGGTCGAGGCGTACTCCTCGATGCCGAACTCGAGCTTGCGCTTGCCGATGTAGCACCACGGGCAGGCGATGTCGCTCCAGATGTCGATCTTGATGGCCTCGGACGAGGCGGCGATGTCAGTCACACGAGGGGCAACGCGAACGGATGCCCGCTCATTCCGCCTCGGTCGACGACGTCTCCTCGGCCGGCGCGTCGATCGCCCCGCCGAACCGCCGGTTGCGCCCGGCGTAGTGCTCGATCGCCTGCCAGAGGTCGACCCGGCTGAAGTCGGGCCAGAGCCGGTCGAGGAACACCATCTCGGCGTACGCCGACTGCCAGGGCAGGAAGTTCGAGGTGCGCTGCTCGCCCGAGCTGCGCACGAACAGGTCGACGTCGGGCAGCTCGGGCACGTAGAGGTGGCGCTGGATGAGCTTCTCCGAGACGGCCGAGGGGCGGATGCGGCCGGCCGCGACGTCGTCGGCGATCGCGCGCACCGCATCCGTGATCTCGTTGCGGCCCCCGTAGTTGACGCACATGGTGAGCGTGAGCGTGCTGTTGTGCGCCGTCAGCCGCTCGGCGAACTGCAGCTCCTTGATCACGCTCGCCCAGAGGCGGGGCTTGCGGCCGGCCCAGCGGATGCGCACGCCCCACTCGTTCAGCTGGTCGCGCCGGCGGTGCAGCACGTCGCGGTTGAAGCCCATCAGGAAGCGCACCTCGTCGGGCGAGCGCTTCCAGTTCTCGGTCGAGAAGGCGTAGACGCTGACGTGCTTCACGCCGATCTGCACGGCGCCCGCGACGACGTCGAGCAGCGCCGCTTCGCCCGCGCGGTGGCCTTCGATGCGGGTGAGGCCGCGCTGATTCGCCCAGCGGCCGTTGCCGTCCATCACGATGGCGACGTGCTTCGGCACCGCGGCCGCGGGCACGGCGGGCGGGTACAGGCCCGTCCAGTCGAGGGGGCGGAACGGCTCGGCCTTCGGCGACGTGAACGGAACGGGACTCAACTCGGCTGCACCTTCTTCTCCGGCTTCCCCGGCCCCCGTTCGACGTGCTCGAGCGATCGGAGCCCGCGTTCCAGGTGCCACTGGGTGTACGCCGCAACGATACCGCTCGCGCGCGAGCGCACCGGGCCGTCGGCGGCGTCGGCCGTCGTCCAGTCACCCGTCAGCAGCGCGGTCAGGAGCTCGAGCGTGCTCGAGTCCAGGCGCGGGGTGCCGGGCGGGGCGACCGACTCCGCCACCACGCCGCCCAGCTGCACGACGAAAGCGGAGTGCGGCCCGGGCTCCCCCGTCACCGCGCAGTCGTGGAAGCTCGGCGCCCAGCCGGCCATCGACAGCGCCCGCAGCAGGTAGGAGTCGAGGGTGGCGTTCGGGCCGTGCTCGTTGCGGGCGAGCGAGCGGAGGGCCCCCACCAGCAGCAGGTACTGCTGCAGTGAGGGCTCCTCCTCCGTCAACTTGTCGGCGGTCTCGACCATGGCGCTGGCCGCGGTGTAGCTGGCGTAGTCGGCCGTGATCTCGGCGCCGTAGGAGCCGATCGTGACCGCCTGGGTGATGGTGTCGAGGGTGCGGCCCTCGTAGAACTGCACGTCGGCGACCATGAACGGCTCCAGCCGGGCCCCGAACTTCGACGCGGTGCGCCGCACGCCGCGGGCGACGGCGCGAACCTTGCCGTGGTGCCGGGTCAGCAGGGTGACGATGCGGTCGGCCTCACCCAGCTTGTGGGTGCGCAGCACCACGGCGTCATCACGGTAAACGGGCACAGCCCATTATCCCGCGCCCGCGGGGATGACCGGGCAGCTACGCCGAGACGAGCTCCCGCTCGGCGTCGCGCACCCGGATCGCCCGGTTGACGGCCGAGACGACCGCCTTCAGCGACGCGGTCGAGATGTCGGCGTCGATGCCCACGCCCCAGAGGCGGTTGCCGTCGACCTGCAGCTCGACGTACGACGCGGCCAGCGCGTCGCCCGAGGCGCTGAGCGCGTGCTCGACGTAGTCGTAGAGCTTGATGTCGACACCCTGCTCGGTCATCACGTTCAGGAACGCGGCGATCGGCCCGTTGCCCGAGGCGGCGGTCTCGATCACGTCGTCGCCGACACGCAGGGTGACGTCGAGCGCCACCGATCCGCCCAGGTCGCTCGAGGTGCGGGTGCGGTGCAGCTCGAAGCGGCCCCACTTCTCCTCCGCGGCCGAGGAGGGCAGGTACTCGTCCTGGAACACCGCCCAGATCTGCTCGCTCGTGACCTCGCCGCCCTCGGCGTCGGTCTTCGCCTGCACGACGCCCGAGAACTCGATCTGCAGCTTGCGAGGCAGGTCGAGCGCGTGGTCGGTCTTCAGCAGGTAGGCGACGCCGCCCTTGCCCGACTGCGAGTTGACGCGGATGACCGCCTCGTAGGAGCGCCCCAGGTCTTTCGGGTCGATGGGCAGGTAGGGCACGGCCCAGAGCAGCTCGTCGACCTCCTTGCCCTGTGCGGCGGCGTCGGCGGCCATGGCCTCGAAGCCCTTCTTGATGGCGTCCTGATGCGAGCCGCTGAAGGCGGTGTAGACGAGGTCGCCCGCCCACGGGCTGCGCTCGTGCACCTTCAGCTGGTTGCAGTACTCGGCCGTGCGGCGCACCTCGTCGAGGTCGCTGAAGTCGATCTGCGGGTCGATGCCCTGGGTGAACAGGTTGATGCCGAGCGCCACCAGGTCGACGTTGCCCGTGCGCTCCCCGTTGCCGAAGAGGCAGCCCTCGATGCGGTCGGCGCCGGCCAGGTAGCCCAGCTCGGCCGCCGCGACCGCGGTGCCCCGGTCGTTGTGCGGGTGCAGCGAGATGATGACGTTCTCGCGGTGGTTCAGGTGCCGCCCCATCCACTCGATCGAGTCGGCGTAGACGTTCGGGGTCGCCATCTCGACGGTGGAGGGCAGGTTCAGGATGACCTTCCGCTCCGGTGTCGGCTCGAAGACCTCGAGCACCTGGTTGCAGATGTCGACGGCGAACTCCAGCTCGGTGCCGGTGTAGCTCTCGGGCGAGTACTCGTAGAAGACCTGCGTCTCGGGCACCAGGCTCTCGAAGGACCGGCACAGGCGCGCACCCTCGAGCGCGATGTCGACGATGCCCTGGCGGTCGGTGCGGAACACGACGTCGCGCTGCAGCACGCTGGTGGAGTTGTAGAGGTGCACGATCGCCTGCTTGGCACCGGCGATCGACTCGTAGGTGCGGCGGATCAGGTGCTCGCGCGCCTGGGTCAGCACCTGGATCGTGACGTCGTCGGGGATCGCCCCCTCCTCGATCAGCGAGCGCACGAAGTCGAAGTCGGTCTGCGAGGCGCTCGGGAAGCCGACCTCGATCTCCTTGTAGCCCATGCGCACCAAGAGGTCGAACATGATGCGCTTGCGCTCGGGGCTCATCGGGTCGATCAGCGCCTGATTGCCGTCGCGCAGGTCGACCGCGCACCAGCGGGGCGCCTCGGTGATGTGCTTCGAGGGCCAGGTGCGGTCGGGCAGCTCGATGGCGAACTGCTCGTGATAGGGCCGGTACTTGTGGATCGGCATGGCCGAAGCGGCCTGGTTGTTCTTCATGTCGTGCGTTCCTTCGTCAGAATCTGGTCAGCCATCGGCGAACTCCGCGACGAGGGAGGCCTGAGAACTAGGACTCGTCGCGGCAGCTAAGAAGGAGCAGACCGAACAGCACGCGCCCAGATTAGCACGATCCCCCGCGCCGGCCAGAGGCCAGCCGGCTGCAGCTGCGGGCATGCCACCGCAGTCGGCGACTCACACGATCAGCCAGACGGGCAGCCAGGACAGCACGAGGCTCACCACCGCGCCCGCCGTGGCTCCCAGGGCGACGGCTGCGAGGATCCGTCCTCGGGACCCGCGCTGCGAGAGGCACCCGATCGAGCAGACGATGCTCGCCAGGAACAGCCCGCCCGTCACGAGCACCTGCGCGGCGCCGAACCCGAGCAGCGACTCCGACGCTCCGGTGGGCAGGGTCTGGTAGACGATTCCGAACACGAGCCCGGCCAGCTGGGTGAGGATCGCCAGGACGAACGCGGCCACGCCGAGGATCGACGAACCCTGCGGTCGCTCGGACGACTGATAATCAAGCATGTCTCAGTTTATCCGACGCGCCGGGCTGCCGCGGGGTCGATCCCGGTGCTCGCCGAGGGGCACCGCGGTAGGCTGACGGCACCGACACGGGAGGTTGTCCATGGCTGTGACCAGTGAGTCGACGACGGTCTGGCGGGGTGATCTCACCAGCGGATCGGGCACGACCACGCTCGACAGTTCGGGCGCGGCGAGCCTCGCGGTGAACTGGCGGGCCCGCTCCGAGGGGGCCGAGAGCGTCACCACGCCCGAGGAGCTGCTCGGCGCCGCGCACGCCTCGTGCTTCTCGATGGCCTTCGCCGCCGCGCTCGCCCGCGCCGGGCACGCCCCCGAGTCGCTGCAGACCACGGCCGCGGTCACCTTCGACCCCGCGCACGGCATCACGGGCAGTCATCTGCTCGTCAGCGCCGTCGTGCCGGGCATCGACGAGGCCGAGTTCCAGCGCGTCGCCGAGGAGGCCAAGACGGGCTGCCCGGTCTCGAAGGCCCTCACGGGCATCCCGATCACCCTCGAAGCGAGCCTCGCGTGAGCGCCGCCCAGACGGTGCTGATCGCCGGCGGCTCGGGCTTCATCGGCACCGAGCTCTCCCGCCAGCTGCGCGCCGACGGGCACACCGTGCTCATCCTCGTGCGCCGGCCGGCCCGCACGCCCACGGAGCGCTCGTGGGATCCGGAGGCCCGCTGGATCCCCTCGGCCGTCGTCGAGGGCGTCGACGCGATCATCAATCTCTCGGGCGCCTCCATCTCGAAGCTGCCCTGGACCCTGCCGTACAAGCGGGAGATCCTGCAGTCGCGCGTGCTCGCCACCAGCACCCTGGTCGACGCGATCGCCCGCGCCGAGAACCCGCCCTCCACCTTCATCTCGGGCTCGGCCGTGGGCTTCTACGGCGACCGGCCCGGCGAGACGCTCACCGAGGCGTCGCCGCTCGGCACCGGCTTCCTGGCCAGGGTGACGGATGCGTGGGAGCGCGCCGCCGCACCGGCCGCCGCGCGCACGCGGCTCGTCACGGCGCGAACCGGCCTCGTCGTCGGCAAGGGCGGTGGCGCGCTCAAACCGTTGACCCTGCTCGCGAAACTCGGACTCGCGGGCCCGATCGGCAGCGGCGAGCAGATCTGGCCCTGGATCAGCCTGTACGACGAGGCGGCCGCGCTGCGGTACCTCCTGACGTCGGACCTCTCGGGCCCGGTGAACCTGGTGGGCCCGCGCCCGGCGCCGGCCGCCGAGGTCGTGCGCACCCTCGCCGAGGACCTGCACCGCCCCTACTGGCTGCCCGCACCCGCCTGGGCGCTCAAGGCGGCCCTCGCCGACGCGGGCCGCGACCTGCTGCTGGCCGACCAGGACGTCTCGGCGCAGAAGCTGCTGTTCAACGGCTTCACCTTCCGCGACGGCACCGTCGAGGCGGCCCTCAGCCAGATCTGACGGCTACGCGGTGCCCGTGCCGGTGCCAGTACCGGCGCCGGCCCGCCGCTCGGCGCCCTCGAGGCGCACGGCCGAGCGCAGCGCGGCGCGGGCGCGGCGGCGGTCGCCCGAGGCGTCGTAGGCGAGCCCCAGCCGGAACCAGGCGCGCCAGCTCGTCTCGTCGAGCTCGACGGCGTCCTTCCAGCGGGCGAAGTCGGCGTCGGCCGCCTCGCGCTCGGGTCGGCCGCTCGTGCGCTTGGGCAGGTCGTCGGGGGGCAGCTCCCCTTCGCGGTCCAGCCGCTCGACGAGCTGCTCGGTGCGCACGCCGAACCAGAGCTCGCGGCCGAGGGCCCAGGCCCCGACCAGCGGCAGTGCGACGAGGGTCACCCCGATGACCACGGCGATCGGTTCGCCCGTCAGCACGAACATCACGGCGCGCTGGCCGACGAGCACGAGGTAGATCGCGAGCACGACCGCCATCACGATGGCGGCGACGCGGCCCTTCACGGGGTCACGCTGGTGGCGGTGGCCGCCTGGCCCGAGACGTTCTCGGGTGCGGCTGCGGGCTCCGACGGCGCAGCGCCCGGCGCCGCAGTGGGCGCAGGCTCGCCCGGCAGCCCCAGGTCGATCAGGCTCTCGAGCCCCACGGTCACCCCGCGGGCGGTCGACGCCGCCCGCAGCGCCACCAGGATGCCCTGGGTGTACGAGCTCGGCGAGATCGTCTCGTGGGTCAGGGTCAGCACCTCGCCGGTGCCGCCGAAGATCACGTCCTGCTTCGCGACGACCCCGGCGAGCCGCAGGCTGTGCACCGGGATGCTCGCGACCTGCTGCCCCCGCGCGCGCTGGTCGGTGTGCGGTGCGGCGACGGGCCCGCGCGTGGCCCGGGCGGCGGCCATCAGCTCGGCGGTGCGCACGGCGGTGCCCGACGGCGAGTCGACCTTGCGGGCGGCGTGCGCCTCGACGATCTCGATCGAGTCGTAGAAGCGGGCCGCCATGGTGGCGAACGAGGTGGCGAGCACCGACCCGAGCGAGAAGTTCGGGATGACCACGACACCGTTCGACGGCTCGTCACCGAGCAGGCGCTTCAGCCCGGTGATGCGCTCGGCCGACCAGCCCGAGGTGCCGACGAGCACGTTCCGCCCGTTCGTCAGGGCGTACTCGACGACCTTCTGGCTCACGCCGGGCACGGTGACGTCGACCACGACGTCGGCGGCCAGCATCTCCGACAGCTCGCTCGACGAGCCGAGCGCCGCCACGAGCTCGAACTCCGGATGCTCGGTCACGATCCCCGCGACCAGTCGGCCCAGCTTCCCCGTTGCGCCGACGACGGCCACCTTCACGCTCATCCCTCCAACCTACCGGGCGCCGTCGGCCCCGACGTCGGCCAGCGGCTTGCGGTACCACCTGGTGGCGTTCGGATTGTCGTTGTAGGCCTCGGTCGGCACGAAGCCGGTTCGCGCGTACAGGCGGGCGGCCGCCTCCAGGGTGTGGTGCGTGTCGAGCACGAGCTCGGTGGCTCCGAGCCTCCGGGCGCTCTGCTCGAGGGCGTCGAGCAGCTGCCCGGCCCAGCCGCGGCCCCGGGTGGAGGGGTCGAGCCACACGTGCTTCACCTCGGCGCGCACGGCGCCGGCATCGCGAGCGGGGTCGGGCGCGAGCATCCGGATGCCGCCGCACCCCACCGGCACACCCGCGTCGTCGTCGACGACCAGGAAGACCCCGTGCACGCCGTCGAACTGCGACGGGTCGGGCAAGGAGACCGTGTAGCCGCCCGCCTGCGGGAACGCCGCGGAGCGGAAGGTGAAGTAGTCGCGGAGCAGCTGCCGCTCGGCCGGCTGCGACACGTCTCCTGAGCGGATGCGCATCAGATCCACCGGATGCGCATCAGTACGGCTGCGGGTCGTTCATACCGGTGCGCAGCTCCACCGGCAGGTGCCCGAGGTCGTTGAAGGCGACGAGCTCGGGCAGACGCCCGGTCTTCCAGCGCAGGATCGTCAACCCGGCGTGCGCGGCGTTCAGGCCGGCCCAGCGCCACTCCGGCGCGTCCATCGCCTCGCGCACGAACCAGGCGATGACGAAGTTGTGCGTGATCAGGAGGTCGTGGGTGGAGTCGCGGGAGGGGGTGAAGAACTCGGCCACCGCATCCGCCATCTGGGCGCGGCCCGCCTCGACCTCGTCGTCGGTGACGGAGTTGAAGAAGGGCTCGAAGGTGTGCGGCATCTGCGGCGAGTAGCCCGTGGGCACGCAGTCGAACAGCAGCGCGCTCGGCTGCGGGTCGAGAGCCGGCAGGTGCTCGGACATGATCTGCGCGGTCTGCTCCGCACGCTGCAGGGGCGAGTGCCGCACCGAGTCGAAGGGCACTCCCCCGAGCCGGTCGGCGATCAGCCGCGCCTGGCGCTGGCCGCGGGGCGAGAGCGGGCCGTCGGCGACGCCGTGCTCGGCGTCGAGCTGCTCGCCGTGCCGCACGAGGTAGAGCGTGTGGCCCATCAGGCGCCCACCGTCGCCGCGAACGCGCCCTCGGTGATCGGGCCGACCGCCGCGATGCTCACGGAGCCCTCCAGGAGGGTGCCGGCCAGCTGCTGCACGTCGTCGGCGGTGACCTCGGAGAGGCGTCGCACGCTCTCGTCGAGGTCGACGAACTCGCCGATCGTCAGCTCGGAGCGGCCGAGGCGGGACATGCGGGTGTCGCTGTCCTCGAGCGCGAGCGCGGCGGAGCCCGAGAGCTGGCCCGAGGCGCGGCGCAGCTCGTCGGCGGTGATGCCGTCGTCGGCGAGGCGGCGGAGTTCGGACAGCATGAGCTCGGTGACCGCGCCCTCACGGCCGGGCGTGCATCCGGCGTACATCAGGAAGATGCCCGCGTCGGAGTAGCTCGGCGCATAGGAGTAGACCGAGTACGCCAGGCCCCGGCGCTCGCGCACCTCCTGGAACAGGCGGGAGGACATGCCGCCGCCGAAGACCGAGTTCAGCACGGCCATGACGGTGCGGCGGTCGTCGGTGGCGACGATGCCGGGCAGGCCGACCATGACGCTGGCCTGCTCGGTGGGCTTGGTCACGACGGTGAGCGGATGGCCCGTGTCGAGCGCGACGGGCGTCGTCGAGCGGCGCGCGCGGGGGGTGGCCGGGGTGCCGAGATCCCATTCCGAGCGCTCGAGCGAGGCGACCACCCGGGCGACGAGCTCGTCGTGGTCGACCGCGCCGGCGGCCGAGATGACGAGGTCGTTGGGCCGGTAGGCGGCCTTGAAGTGCTCCCAGACGGCCTCGCGCGTGACCGCGCGGATGGCCTCGGGGGTTCCGCCGACGGGCCGGCCGAGCGGATGCCCGCCCAGCACCGCCTCGAACAGCCGCTCCCCCGCGACGTCCGAGGGGTCGTCCTCGGCCATGGCGAGCTCCTCGAGGATGACACCGCGCTCGGTCTCGAACTCCACCGGATCGAGCAGCGCGGAGGTGACCATGTCGGAGAGCACGTCGACCGCCATCGGCAGGTCGGCGTCGCGCACCTTGGCGTAGTAGCAGGTGTACTCCTTGCTGGTGACGGCGTTGTGCTCGCCGCCCACGGAGTCGAACGCGATGGCGATGTCGAGCGCCGTGCGCGTCGGGGTGCCCTTGAACAGCAGGTGCTCGAGGAAGTGGGTGGCGCCGTAGCGCGACGGGGTCGAGCCGACGGCGCCGAGCTCGTCGCGCGAGCCGGCGGCGACCCAGTAGCCGATGGTCGCGGAGCGCGAGCCCGGGATGTGCTCGGTCAGGATGCGCACGCCGCTCGGGAGGATCGTTCGCCGCACCAGCCCTTCGGCGGCGGTGCCGATCGAGAGTTCCGGAAGGTCGAGCGGGAGGTTCACGGCGCTGTTCATCCCTGCCAGCCTATCCCGCCCCACCCCACAGACCGTGATGAGCGAAGATCTCCCAGCCATCCCGCCAGCGCAGGGCCGGCATGCGCTCGGCGTGAGGTCGGGTCTGCTCATCCAGCAGCCGGGAGACCGGCGGATCGCAGATGACGAGGCATCCCGGCCGCATCCATTAGTGGTCGACCAGCGCACCGGCGGCCGAGAACGGCGCCCAGTCGTCCAGCCCCACCACACCCGCTTCTCGGAGGACGTCGATCACGATACCGTCGAAGACACCACCGACGGCGGTCGAGTCGCGATAGGTGAACCAGTCGTCGGGGAGATCCCGATCCAGCTGGCGGCTGACGCAGTGGTCGTTCGAACTGAAGGCGTCGTCGTACGCGCCCCAGTAGATCTCGTCGAAGCCTGCGCTCCCGATCTCGGACACGGCGCGCGAGGAGACAGCGTTCCACAGTGCGGAGTCGGCCGGCACCTGCCGGTCGCGCGGGAAGGCCCGCGCCGAGCCGCGGCACTGCGCGTTCACGGCGGCGGCGACGCGTCGTGTCAGGCCGCTCGGGGCAGTGTCGACCATGCGTGCCTCCGCGGAGGAGAGATCCATCCGCCGGGCGAGCGCGTCGAAGAGCGGGACCAGCCCGACCGCGTAGGCCCCGGCCAAGGGAGACGCGACCCAGATCACGTAGTCAGGACGTGCGGAGTAGCAGGTGCGGTAGGCCGCGACGAGCATCGCGGTCGCCACCTCGCGGTCGATCGCCCCATTCATCGTCATTCTCTGCCGGAATCGACGACCGACCTCCTCGCTCAGGAGGACACGATCGACTTGCACTGACACATGCTCAGCTTAGATCACGGCGGGAGGACGACGGATGCCCGCCCCGGCGAACCGGGACGGGCATCCTTCGTGCAGGTGGTGCGGCTATCAGGCCTCTGCGGGGACCTCGACGGGCTCGCCGTCGGCGGTCTCGGAGATCACCGGAGCGAGCGACAGCTTTCCGCGGTCGTCGATCTTCGTGATCTGCACCAGGATCTTCTGGCCGACGCCGAGCACGTCCTCGACGTTCTCGACGCGCTTGCCACCGGCGAGCTTGCGCACCTCGGAGATGTGCAGCAGGCCGTCCTTGCCCGGGAGCAGGGAGACGAACGCACCGAAGGTCGCGAGCTTCACGACGGTGCCGAGGAACTGCTCACCGACCTCGGGGTTCTGCGGGTTCGCGATGGCGTTGACCTGCTGGCGGGCGGCCTCGGCCGAGGGGCCGTCGACGGCGCCGATGTAGACGGTACCGTCCTCCTCGATGGAGATGTCGGCGCCGGTCTCGTCCTGGATCGCGTTGATCGTCTTGCCCTTCGGGCCGATCAGCTCGCCGATCTTGTCGACGGGGATCTGCACCGAGATGACGCGCGGCGCGGTGGGCGCCAGCTCGTCGGGCTCGTCGATGGCGGCGTTCAGCACGGAGAGGATCGCGTCGCGCGCGGCCTTCGCCTGCTTCAGCGCACCGTCGAGCACGGCGGTGGGGATGCCGTCGAGCTTGGTGTCGAGCTGGATCGCGGTGACGAACTCGCTGGTGCCGGCGACCTTGAAGTCCATGTCGCCGAGCGCGTCTTCGGCGCCAAGGATGTCGGTGAGCGCCGCGTAGCGGGTCTCGCCGTCGACCTCGTCGGAGACGAGGCCCATCGCGATGCCGGCGACGGGTGCGCGCAGCGGCACACCGGCGTTCAGCAGCGACAGGGTCGACGCGCAGACGGAGCCCATCGAGGTGGAGCCGTTGGACCCGAGGGCCTCGGACACCTGACGGATGGCGTAGGGGAACTCCTCGCGCGACGGCAGCACCGGCACGAGGGCGCGCTCGGCGAGGAACCCGTGCCCGATCTCGCGACGCTTCGGCGAACCCACGCGGCCGGTCTCACCGGTCGAGTAGGGCGGGAAATTGTAGTGGTGCAGGTAGCGCTTGTGCGTGATCGGCGACAGCGAGTCGATCTGCTGCTCCATCTTCAGCATGTTCAGCGTGGTGACACCCAGGATCTGGGTCTCGCCGCGCTGGAAGATGGCGGAGCCGTGCACGCGCGGGATGACCGCGACCTCGGCGTCGAGCGGGCGGATGTCGGCCAGGCCGCGCCCGTCGATGCGCACGCCGTCGCGGAGGATGCGGCCGCGGACGACCACCTTCGTGACGGACTTGTATGCCGCGGAGACCATCGGGGGCACGTCGCCACCGAGCTCGCCGGCGTCGACCTTGGTCTGGATGGCGGCCTTGACGCGCTCCTTGAGGGCGTCGTCGGCGTTCTGGCGCTCGGTCTTGTCGGCGATCTGGTAGATGCCCACCAGCTCGTCGTAGGCGAGCTCGGCGACCGCGTCGTAGGCCTGCTGGGTGTAGGGCAGGAAGATCGGGTATTCCTTGATCTCCTTGGCGGCCTGGTCGGCGAGCGACTTCTGCGCCTCGACGAGCTGCTTGATGAAGGGCTTGGCGGCCTCGAGGCCCTCGGCCACGACGGCCTCGTTCGGCTTGGTGGCGCCGCCCTTGATCAGGTTCCAGCTGTTCTCGGTGGCCTCGGCCTCGACCATCATGATGGCGACGTCGGACGAGCCGTCCTTGTTCTCGACCACGCGGCCGGCGACGACCAGGTCGAACACCGCATCCTGCAGCTGCGAGAACTTGGGGAACGCGACCCACTGGTCGGGCTCGGTGCCGTAGCCCGGCATGAGCGCGAGGCGGATGCCGCCGATCGGGCCCGAGAAGGGCACGCCCGAGATCTGGCTCGACGCGGAGGCCGCGTTGATGGCCAGCGAGTCGTAGAACTCGTCGGGGGCGATGCTCAGCACGGTGATGACGACCTGCACCTCGTTGCGGAGGCCGGTGATGAACGACGGGCGCAGCGGCCGGTCGATCAGACGGCAGACGAGGATCGCCTCGGTGGAGGGGCGGCCCTCACGACGGAAGAACGAGCCGGGGATCTTGCCGGCGGCGTAGCTGCGCTCCTCGACGTCGATCGTCAGCGGGAAGAAGTCGAAGTTGTCTTTGGGGTGCTTGCCGATGCTCGTGGCGCTCAGCAGCATGGTGTCGTCGTCGAGGTAGGCGGCGACGGCTCCCTGGGCCTGCTGCGCGAGGCGGCCGGTCTCGAAGCGGACGGTGCGCTTGCCGTACTTGCCGTTGTCGATGACGGCTTCGGCGAACTTGATCTCAGGACCTTCCAAGAGGTCTTTCTCCTTTGTTTAGCGTCGCAGCCCCGTGTGGGCCACGACTCCTCGCGTCGGAGCAGCGGTGATTCTCACCAGCACAGCTGGTCACCAGTAGAAGGACTCCGGATGCTCTCCGGAACGCCACCACCGAGGACCAGCCGCTCGATCGTACGAAGATCGGCCTGCTCTCGACGGTGAGAGTCTATCAGTCCGGGCCTGGATGGCCGCGGTGGCGCGCTACAGGACGATCTCGACCCGGCGCGGACGGTCGGTGCCGACGACGGTCACGGGAACGGTCGCGGCCCGCCCGGAGGCGGCGACGCCCCGCAGCGCCTCGTCGACCCGTGCGTCGACCTCCCGCGGCACGAAGCCCACCCGGTGCACTCCCCCGGCGTCGTCGACCAGATCGACGGCGACCCGCAGCTCCCGGCCGAGCCACCGGCTCGCGTCGGGCGTCAGCACGGCCCGCACGGTGCGCGACTTCGCCACGGCCGCCTCGATCGCGGTCTGCCGCCGCTCGCTCTCGACGACCCGGGTCGTCACGGGCACCTCCCCGAGCCCCGGGAAGGGCACGAGCTCGACGCCGGCGACGTCGTGCCGGGAGTTCTCGCTGTCGTGTCCCTTCTTGCGAAGCAGCGGCACGATCAGCGCCAGCGCCGCCGCGACGGCGATCGCGAGCAGCAGCACCGACGCGATCGGGCCCAGCACCGGCAGCGAGGGCCGGGCGACGAGACTCGCGGCCATCGCCGCCACGAGCACGACGGCGAACAGCAGCGCCTCCCAGCGCCAGAGCGGCTTGAATCGGCGACGGGCTTCCATGCCCTCTACTCTGCCGTACCGGCGGCCTCGGGTTTGGCGGCGTAGCTCAGCAGCAGGCGGTAGGGCGACTGCGACTCGACCGTCCAGCCGCGCCGGGCGACGACCGCGAGCTCGCCCTCGGTGTAGCTGCGGCGGATGGAGGTGAGCCCGTCCTGCCGGAGGAACGAGTGGCGGAACACCGGCAGCGGCAGCGCCGTCAGCAGCCAGTACGCGGCGTACGCCCCGCGGCTCCTGCGGATGTCGCTGTGGATGGCGAGCCCGCGCGTGAGCAGCTCGCAGTCGATCAGCAGGTCCTCGAGCTCGACCGGTGTGAGGTGGTGCAGCACGTGGTTGGAGATGACGAAGTCCCAGCGCTGGGCGACGTCGACGAACTGGGAGCTGTTCGCACGGGCGAAGCGCACCCCGTCGGGGTTGGGGGCGTCCTGGGCCTCGGCGATGGCCCGCGCATCCGGATCGATGCCGACCACGGTGAGCTGCAGCCCGTCGCGCTTCGCCCAGCGCGCGATGGCCCGCGCGATGTCGCCGCCGCCGCAGCCGACGTCGAGCAGCGTCGAGGGCTCGGTGGCCGAGAGCAGCGGCTTGATGCGCTCGGTGTAGGTGCCCCGCCAGCCGGCGACGAGCCGGTTCATCGTGCGGAACTGCCGGTAGGTTCGGGCGAGCAGCTCGGGGTCGGCGTCGTCGTGATCCATCAGCTCGCGCGCGTCGACGGCGCGCTTGCGCAGCGGCCGCGCGCCGGGGGGCTTGCGCTCGAGCCGGGCCATCAGCCGGCCGGTCTCAGGGTGAACAGGCCCGACTCGACGGTGAGCCCGGGGCCGAAGGCCATCGCGCAGACGCGTTCGGTGGGGCGCGCGGCGGCGGGCCGCGCATCCATCGTGCCCGTCACGAGCGCCTGGTCGAGGATCGCCTTCAGCACGAACAGCACGGTCGCGCTCGACATGTTGCCGTAGTCGCGCAGCACCTCGCGGGAGGGCCCGAGCTGGGCCGGCGTGAGTTCGAGGGTCTGCTCGACGCGGTCCAGGATGCTCCGCCCACCGGGATGGATGGCCCAGTGCGACGCGGCCTGCGCTCCGGCCGAGCCCAGCAGCGGTGCCAGGGCGGTGCGGATGTTCTGCTCGATGATCTTGGGCACGTAGCTGGAGAGCACCATCTCGAAGCCGTGGTCACCGATGGTCCAGGCCATGTCGGCCTCGCCGTCGGGCACGATCGTGCTGACGAACTCGTCGAGCTCGAGCGTCGGGTACGCGGAGGCGCCGGTGTCGCGGGCCGTGACGACCGCGGCGGCCGCCCCGTCGGCGAACACCGAGGAGGCGACGATCTGGTCGGGCTCGTTCGAGGAGCGCACGTGCAGGGTGCAGAGCTCGACGCAGACGACGAGCACCACGGCCTCGGGGTCGGCGTCGCAGAACGCCTTCGCGATGCGCAGCGCGGGGAAGGCGGCGTAGCAGCCCATGAAACCGACGTGGTGGCGCTGCACCGAGTCGGCGAGGCCGAGCTCGCGCTGCAGCGCCCAGTCGGGGCCGGGCGCGAAGAAGCCGGTGCAGGAGGCGGTCACGACGTGGGTGACGTCGGCGGCCGTGATGCCGGGGGCGAGTGCGTCGAGGGCCCGACGCGCGGCGGTCACCGCGAGGCCGGGAGCGTGCCCGACGTAGAGCCGGTTGCGCTCGCCGGTCGACGGCGACGAGAACGCCCTGGTCGCGGCGTCGACGAACAGCTCGGTCGGGGCGCGGCCGTCGGCGGCGAGCTCGTCGAGCACGGTGTGCCGGGTGCGGATGCCGGAGGAGTCGAAGGAGGTGGCGACCAGTCGCTGCCCGAGCCTCGTCAGCCCGGGCTGCGCGGCGAAGAGGTCGCGCACCGCCTCCTGAGCGAGCTCGGTGGGGGGCACGGCCGTCTGGATGGATCGGATGCTCGCGGCCATCTGCTCATCCAAGCACGAACGGCTGGGCCTCGCCCCGGGGTTGCGTCAGCGCGCCGGGAACATGCCCGACGGCCCGTGTCAGCGCGCCGGGAACATGCCCGACGGGTCGAACGAGGCGTCCAGGGCGAACGGGTCGACGAACTCCTCGGAGCGTGTCGAGACCGCGACCTGGGCGGCGAGCTCGCGCCCGGCGCGGCGGATGCGGTCGGGCAGCGAGGCGGTTCCGGTGACGTCGGCTCCCCCGCCCCAGTCCTCGCTCGCGGCGAAGACGGCGGTGGGCAGCACGATCGCGCGGAGGTAGGAGAACAGCGGCCGCACGGCATGGTCGAGCGCCAGCGAGTGCCGTGAGGTGCCGCCGGTGGCGGCGATCAGCACGGGCAGTCCGGTGAGGGCGGCGTTGTCGATCACGTCGAAGAACGACTTGAACAGGCCGCTGTAGCTCGCGGTGAAGATCGGGGTCACGGCGATGAGGCCGTCGGCGCGGCTCACGGCGTCGAGCGCGCTCTGCAGCCGGGGGCTCGCGAAGCCGGTGAGCAGGTTGTTCGTGATGTCCTGGGCGAGGTCGCGCAGCTCGATCACCTCGAGGTCGACGGATGCTCCGCGGAGGTCGAGCTCACCGAGAGCGGCCTCGGTCAGACGGTCGGCGAGCAGCCGGGTGCTCGAGGGCTGGCTCAGGCCGGCGCTGACGACGACGAGCTTCTTCGACATGGTGGATCCCTCCGGAAAACTTCATGCGTTTGCATGTACCCCATGTAACGATCCGACCGGGAGTGGTATTCCCGAATGCAGAACGGGCCGCCACCCGAAGGTGACGACCCGTCCAAGCGGTACGTCTCAGTGCAGGACCACTGTGTCGCCCGAAGGGCGAACCATTGGAACTAGCGACGCAGGCCGAGGCGCTCGATGAGCGAACGGTAGCGGTCGATGTCGATGTCCTGCAGGTAGCCGAGCAGTCGACGACGCTGGCCCACGAGCAGCAGCAGACCACGACGCGAGTGGTGGTCGTGCTTGTGCTCCTTGAGGTGCTCCGTGAGGTCCTTGATGCGGCGGGTCAGCATGGCGACCTGCACTTCAGGGGATCCGGTGTCACCGGGGTGGGTAGCGTACTCGTCGATGATCGCCTTCTTGACGTCTGCTTCGAGTGCCATAGATGGGATCCCCTTTCTCTCGTTGCGCGGTGCCAGTCAGCCTGATGCTGTGGCTCTCTTTGTCCGCGGCCGTTCACACGGCAACCTGAAGAGCTTACCAGAAACACGCCCGTAACACTTCGCCGCCCAGTTCGCCCGCCAGTCGGGAACACACGATAGTAGAGGTGCGTTGCAGAACACGGAACGGACGGATCGACATGACAGACACCCTGGGCACAGCCCCCCTCAGCACGGCGACCCTGCCGGTGCTCGACCTCAGCCGGCTGAACGGCGACGCCGCGGACGCGGAGGCCTTCCGCCTCGAGCTCCGCGAGGCCACGCACGACTACGGCTTCTTCTACCTCGTCGGGCACGGCGTGCCGCACGAGCTGATCGAGCGCGTGATGGCCACGGCCCGGCGCTTCTTCGCCCTCCCCGAGGCCGACAAGCTCGCGATCGAGAACCTGAACAGCCCGCACTTCCGCGGCTACACCCGCGTGGGTGGCGAGCTCACGCAGGGCAAGGTCGACTGGCGCGAGCAGATCGACATCGGCGTGGAGCGCGAGCCCGTGCCGGTCACCGCCGACACCCCTGACTACATGCGCCTGGACGGCCCGAACCAGTGGCCGGCCGCTCTGCCCGAGCTGCAGGAGGTCGTCGGCGAGTGGTACGAGGAGCTCAACCGCGTGAGTCTGACGCTCCTGCGCGCCTGGGCGGTCTCGCTCGGCGCCGAGGAGGACGTCTTCGACGCCGCCTTCGCCGAGCGCCCCTCCACCCTGATCAAGATCGTGCGCTACCCAGGCAAGAGCGACCCCGAGCCCAAGCAGGGCGTCGGCGCCCACAAGGACTCGGGCGTGCTGACCCTGCTGCTGGTCGAGCCCGGCAAGGGCGGCCTGCAGGTCGAGAAGGACGGCGAGTGGATCGACGCTCCCCCGATCGACGACGCCTTCGTGGTGAACATCGGCGAGCTGCTCGAGGTCGCCACCAACGGCTACCTCAAGGCGACCGTGCACCGCGTGATCTCGCCGCGCATCGGCGACGACCGCGTCTCGATCCCCTTCTTCTACAGCCCGGCGCTGGACGCCACCATCCCGGTGCTGCCGCTGCCCGAGGAGCTGAAGGCCGAGGCCAAGGGAATCACGGTCGACCCGCGCAACCCGATCTTCACCACCTACGGCGAGAACGCCCTGAAGAGCCGCCTGCGCGCCCACCCCGACGTGGCGGCCGCGCACCACGCCGACCTCGTGGAGAAGAACGCGGCCGCCGCCGCGCAGAACACCCAGGAGTGAGCGACCCCCGCCCGAACGGCGGCGGCCCGGCCGGAGACGATCTCGTCCCGCAGCCGGCCCGCCGCCGTTCGGCGTTCGTCGACGTCACCCCGCTGAGGGAGAGCCCCGCCTTCGCCCGCCTCTGGGCCGGTCAGGCGATCTCGGGCATCGGCAGCCAGATGACGGTCGTCGCGGTGGGGCTCGACGTCTACCGGCTCACCTCATCGACCCTCGCCGTGGCGGGCGTCGCCCTGTTCGCCCTGGTGCCGATGATCGTGGCGGGCCTGTACGGCGGGATGCTCGCCGACGCCTTCGACCGTCGCCGCGTCGCCCTGATCGCCGCGGTGATCGCCTGGGTCTCGACCGCGCTCCTCGCCGTGCTCGCCTGGACGGGCGCCGACAGCGTGGCCGCGCTCTACGCCCTCGCCACGGTGAACGCCGTCTCGGCGACGGTGGTGCAGACCACCCGCTCGGCGATCTACCCGCGCATCCTCCCCCGCGAGCTCCTCCCCGCCGCGGCGGCCCTCAGCGGCATCACCACCGGCATCATGGTCACCCTGGGCCCGGCTCTCGCGGGCGTGCTCGTCGCCTCGGTCGGCTTCGGCTGGACGTACTCCGTCGACGTCGTGCTCTTCGTCGCGGCGTTCCTCGGCATCGCGAGCCTGCCGCGCATCCTGCCCGAGGGCGAGGTGCACCGGCCGGGGCTCGCGTCGCTGCGGTACGGTTTCGCCTTCCTCCGGCGTGCGCCGAACATCCGCGCCTCGTTCCTGATCGACATCGCGGCGATGACCTTCGGCCAGCCGCGCGTGCTCTTCCCCGCGGTCGGTGTGCTCGTGCTCGGCGGCGGCCCCGTCACGGTCGGCGTGCTGACGGCCGCCTTCGCGATCGGCTCGCTGCTCGCGAGCGTGTTCTCGGGCCGGCTCGGCCAGGTGCGCTGGCAGGGGCGTGCGATCGCCCGGGCCGTGCAGTCGTACGGCGTGTTCACCGCGCTCCTCGGCGTCGTGCTGCTGGTCGCCGCGCTGACGGGCGGCCCCGTGGGACAGGACTGGGCGCAGGTCGACCTGATCGGCCTCGCCCTCGCTTCCCTCGCCCTGATGGGCGCCGGCGTGAGCGACGAGATCAGTGCGATCTTCCGGTCGACGATGCTGCAGACGGCGGTGCCCGACAACATGCGCGGCCGCCTGCAGGGCGTGTTCACCGTGGTCGTCACGGGCGGCCCGCGCATCGGCGACCTCTACGTGGGCGCGCTCTCGGTGGTGGCGGCGCTCTGGCTGCCGCCGCTCGTCGGCGGCCTCGCGATCGTCGTGGCGGCCGGTGTCATCCTGCGCGTCGTGCCGAGCTTCCGCGGGTACGATGCGCACGACCCCCAGCCGTAGCCGGCGCAGCCCGCGACGTCAGAGCCCGGCCGGCGCCTGCTCCCCCGGTGCCAGCACGAGGCTCAACCGCTGCGTCGAGCGGGTCATCGCCACATACAGAGCGGATGCTCCCCGCGTGCTCTCGGCGACGACACCCTCCGGCGACGCCACCACGACGGAGTCGAACTCGAGGCCCTTCGCCTCGGCCGGCGACAGCAGCGCGATCGGACGGGAGAGCCCCCGCACCCCGACCCCCACGTCGTCGCCGAACCGCTCGGCCAGCAGTGCCGACAGGGCGCCGATCCGCGAGGCCGGTGCGATCACGGCCGTCGTGCCGCCCTGCTCGACCATCTCGGCGACCCGGTCGCCGACGACCTCGCCGAGCTCCGCATCCGTCGCCGTGGCGATCGCGTCGACCGGCCACTCGGTGGTGCGCACCGACCGCGAGCGGGTGACCCGCAGGCCGCTCGCCACGGCGACCCGCTCGGCGGCGTCGACGATCTGGGAGGGCGTGCGGTAGTTGACCGTGAGCTCCTCGAGCCGCCAGTTCTCGCCGACGAGCGGTGAGAGCGTCGACTCCCAGCTGGTGGAGGCGGCGGCGGAGCTGGCCTGGGCGACGTCGCCGACGATGGTCAGGGAGCGCAGCGGCGCCTTGCGCAGCAGCACGCGCCACTGCATCGGCGACAGCTCCTGGGCCTCGTCGACCACGATGTGCCCGTAGGTCCAGCTGCGGTCGGAGGCGGCGCGCTCGGCCGTGGTGAGCACCGCGTCCTGCTCGGCGAAGCCGGCGACGACGGTCTCGGCCGAGACCTGGCCGTCGACGTCCATGTTGCTGATCGCGGTGCGGGCGTTCTCGAGGTCGCGCTTGCGCTGCTGCTTCTCGGCGCGCTTCTGCGCGGCGTCGCCCGGGTCGTACTCGCCCAGGAGCTCAGCGGCCTCGTCGAGCAGCGGCACGTCGGAGACCGTCAGAGCTGAGCCGCGTTCCCGGCGGAGCAGCTCGCGCTTGGCCTTCGACCAGTGCGCCGTGAGGGAGGCGAGCCACTGCGGGCGGGCGTAGAGGTCTTCGAGCAGCTTCTCGGGGGTCAGCGGGATCCAGGCGGTGTTGAGGGCGACCCGCACGTCGTAGGCGGTGCGGATGTCCTCCCGCAGGTAGGCGAGGTCGGCGTCGTCGACGGTCGAACCGCGACGGCGCAGCTGCTCGGCCAGCTGCTTCGTGAGCTGGTTCAGCAGGTTCTTCACGAACGAGACGCGGCCCTCGTTGTAGGGCTTGCCCGACTCGCGGGCCTTCGCGATCGCCTCGGCGACCGCCGCGGGCTGCAGCACGAGGGTCTCGCCGTTGATCGTGAGCGTCTGCGGCTCGGCGGGCACCCGCTGGCGCGAGCGCACGGCGCGGCGGATCAGGGCCGCCATCTCGGCGGAGCCCTTCAGCGCGGCGACGGCCGGCACGTCCTCGACGCTCGCCTCGACGCCCGGGTAGAGCTGACCGAGGCTCGCCAGCACCACGCCGGTCTCGCCGAGGCTCGGCAGCACGGCGTTGATGTACTGCAGGAAGGCGCGGCTCGGGCCCACGACGAGCACGCCGCTCGCGCCGAGCCGTTCGCGGTGCGTGTAGAGCAGGTAGGCGGCGCGGTGCAGCGCCACGGCGGTCTTGCCGGTGCCGGGGCCGCCCTGCACGACGAGCACGCCCTGCAGCTCGGAGCGGATCACCCTGTCCTGCTCGGCCTGAATGGTCGAGACGATGTCGTGCATGCGCCCGGTGCGCTGGGCCGACAGGGCGGCGAGCAGGGCGCCCTCGCCCTGCAGGGCGGTGCCCTCCTCGTCGAGCAGCTCGGCGTCGAAGACCTCGTCCTCGATCCGCACGACCTCGCGGCCCCGCGTCGTCAGGTGGCGCCGGGCGCGGGCACCGAGCGGGGTGGCGGCGGTGGCCTGGTAGAAGGCGCGGGCCTGAGGCGCCCGCCAGTCGAGCAGGAGCGGCTCGAGGTTCTCGTCGCGGAGGCCGATGCGGCCGATGTAGCGGTGGGTGCTCCCGTTGTCGTCGGCCTCGGCCAGTTCGAGCCGGCCGAAGGCCAGACGCTCGCCGACCTCGCGGAGCTGCCCGATGCGGTCCTCGTAGGCGCGGGCGAAGGCGTCGCGCTCCGAGCGGCTCTGGTGGTTGCCTCCGACGCTCTCGCGGCGCACGGCGGCGAGCTCGCGCTCCGCGTCGGCGCGCAGCCCGTCGAGCCGCTGGTACAGCCCTGACACGTACTCGCGCTCGCGCGCCAATTCCTCGTTGACCACAGAACCTCCCGAAACCCGGCAAGCAATTCTACTCGCGGGTCACGGGAGGTTCGTCGCACACCCGTCGAACGGATGGCGAAGGGAGGCTTACGGAACCGAGATCAGGTCGATCACGAAGATCAGGGTCTTCCCCGCGAGGAAGTGCCCCGAGCCGGCGGGCCCGTAGGCGAGGTGCGGCGGGATGGTGAGCTTGCGGCGCCCACCCTCCTTCATGCCGGGGATGCCCTCCTGCCAGCCGGCGATGAGGCCGTTCAGCGGGAAGCTGATGGTCTCGCCGCGGCCCCAGGAGGAGTCGAACTCGTCGCCCGTCTCGTACTCGACGCCGAGGTAGTGCACCTCGACGGTGGCGCCCGGGGTCGCCTCCTTGCCGGTGCCCTCGACGATGTCGTCGATGACGAGCGTGGTGGGCGCGGGGCCCTCGGGGAAGTCGATCTCGGGCTTCGAAGAAGTGGAATCAGTCATGACTCCATCCAAGCCCACCCGCCGATGCATGGCAAAGCGAGCGGTGCCGATGCCGACCGGGTCACCAGCGCCCGATCAGGTCAGCGGATGCCCTCCCGCGGCCCCGGCGAGGGCCAGCCGATCGGCGAGCAGCGCCTCGAGCAGCGCGGCCTCGTCGTGGCGGGGCGCTGCGGTGGAGCGCCCCGCCAGCATGCGCTGCCGCACGAAGGCGAGCCGTGTGGCGTCGCGGGTGAACGCCCGCATGGCCCGCTCGCCGTTGCCCGGGAGCGTTCGCGCCCAGCGCCGGGCCGCCCGCCGCGCGGCACCGGTGGAGAGCATCTCGACCTCGGCGGGACTGAACCAGCCCGCCTCGGCGTACTCGCTGAGGCGCGCGTGGGTGAGCCGCCGTTCGGAGCGCCGGAGCAGCACGACGAAGACGATCGCGAGCACGAACAGCGGCACCTGCACCACGAAGTAGAGCAGGAAGTAGCCGTCGAGCCCCTCGACCAGGAAGGTCGACCCGTTCCACAGCGCGTGCAGCCCCATCGCCAGCAGCAGCCCGAGCAGGAACACGGCGACCGCGGCGAACCAGTGCCGCTGCCGCACCGCGAAGCCCAGCGCGACGCCGGTGCAGGCGGTGAACATGACGTGCGCGAACGGCGACATGATGCCGCGCAGCACGAAGGTGAAGCCGAGGCCGATGCCCCCCGACTCGATGAGCGACTGCCCGAAGTAGAGGATGTTCTCGGTGAAGGCGAACCCGGCCGCCACGGTGGCGCCGTAGACCAGGCCGTCGACCGGCCCGTCGAACTGCCGCCGGAAGATGATGACGAGCAGCAGAACGCCCGCCGCCTTCGCCCCCTCCTCCACCACGGGAGCCTGGATCACCGAGCTCCACAGGTCGCTCGTGGTCGCCTGGCCGTCGCTCGCCGTGGCGACGATGACCTGCACCCCGAGGTCGACGATCAGCGCGATCGCCACGGACGCCGCCGCCCCCCAGAGGAACGCGAACCACAGCGCCGGCCTCGGCTCCGGCTCCCAGCGGTCGATGACCGTGATCGCCGTGATCACGACGGCCAGCGGGATGAGCGCGAGGATCGCGCAGATGACCACGGCCGCCGGCCCGAGACCGAGCACGAGGTACCCGAGCACGGCCAGGAAGACGAAGGCCAGCACGATGATGCCGACGATCAGCAGCACGAGCGAGGCGGTCGAACCGGTCTGGCGACGGGCGGGCGCGCCGAACGCGGGCAAGGGCGGCAGCGAGGCCGCCGGCCCGACGTCGGGCGCCGGCGCGGGGGCGGGCGCCGGCGCGGGGGCGGGCGCCGAGCCGGCCGACACCGAGTGGCGGGGGTCGAAGAGCGTCACGAGCAATCCTCACGGTCGGGGAGATCCCAGCGTAGCGCGAACCGCCGACGCCGAGCACCCCGTTGCGGGCTCGGTTAGTAGACCTTCCCCGGGTTCATGATGCCGAGCGGGTCGAAGACGGCCTTGAGCCGACGCTGCAGCTCGAGGCCGCTCTCACCGAGCTCGCCCTCGAGCCAGCGCCGCTTCAGCACGCCGACACCGTGCTCGCCGGTGAGCGTGCCGCCGAGCCGGCGGGCCGACTCGAACAGCTCGTCGGCGGCCTGCCAGACGATGTCGGGCGCTCCCCCGATCACGTCTCCGCCCGGGGTGTCGACGAGGGCCGGCGGCACCACGAAGTTCGGGTGCAGGTTGCCGTCGCCGGCGTGCGCCACGGTCGGGATGTCCAGGCCGTAGGCCGCGCCGATCCGCTCGATCTCGGCGAATATCGCGGGCAGTGCCGAGCGCGGCACGCAGATGTCCTCGATCAGCACCTCGCCGAGCACCTCGAGCGCGGGGTGCATGCTGCGCCGGAACGCCAGCAGCTCGGCGGCGACGAGGGGGTCGGCCGACTGCTCGACGCTGAACGCGCCGGCCTCCTGCAGCACGCGGGCGATGGCGTCACCCTCCTCGGCTGCCCCCGCCCCGTCGGTCTGCACGAGCACGAAGGCGGCGCCCGCCGGGCGGGCGGGCGTGCCGAGGTAGGCGGTGACCGCGGCGACGGTCAGCGCATCCATCAGCTCCATCACGGCGGGTCGCACCCGGGAGGCGGTGACGGCCGCGCAGGCGGCGGCCGCGGCGGTGAGGTCGGAGAAGAAGGCGGCGATCGTGACGAGCTGCCCCGGCGGGATCGGCCGGATGCGCACGGTGGCCCCCACGATCACGCCGAGCGTGCCCTCCGAGCCGGTGAACAGCGCGGTGAGGTCGTAGCCTGTGACGCCCTTGACGGTGCGGCGACCGGTGGCGAGCAGGCTGCCGTCGGGCAGCACCACGTCGAGCCCGAGCACGGCCTCGCGGGTGACGCCGTACTTGGCGCACATCAGGCCGCCGGCGTTCGTGGCGATGTTGCCGCCGATCGTCGAGATGGCCTTCGACGCCGGGTCGGGCGAGAAGGCGTAGCCGTGCGGCTCGAGCGCCTCGCCGAGGGCGGCGTTGATGACGCCGGGCTCCACGACGGCCAGCTCGTCGTCGAGCGCGATCTCGAGGATGCGGTCCATCTCCCGGACGCTCAGCACGATGGCACCGGGGGTCGCGGTCGCTCCGCCGGCGAGCCCCGTGCCCGCGCCGCGCGGTACGACCGGCACGCGGTGGGCGCTCGCGATGCGCAGCACGGCCTGCACGTCCTCGACGCTCCGGGCCTCGACGAGCGCGAGCGCGCCGCCCTCCGACCACCAGCCCGAGCGGTCGGTGCGCAGCGCGTCGAGCGCCGCGGGGTCGACGATCACGCGGTCGCCGAGCTCGTCGATCAGCTGTCGAAGAGCGGATGCCCCCGCCGCCGTTTCACCCGAGCCTGCGGCCCGCGCATCCGTCACCGTGCTCATCGCTGGTGCTCTCCCGTTCCGTCGGCCGGTCCAATTCCGTCGGCCGGTCCCGTTCCGTCGGCCAGCTCTTCCATCTCGACCACGTCGATCGCCGCCGTGATCGCCTCGATGCCCGACAGCCGCGCCGGCGAGATGAGCTTCATCACCCGTTCGCGGCTCATCAGCCCGGCCTCGACGACGAGGTCGGCGATGTTGCGGTGGGTGAGCAGCGCGGTCTTCGCCAGCGCCGACGCGGCCGTGTAGCCGATGTAGGGGGTGAGCGCCGTGACGACGCCCACCGAGGTCGACACCATCGTGTCGAGCCGGTCGAGGTTCGCCGTGATGCCGTCGATGCAGTTGATGCGCAGGGTGCGCCAGCCCTGCGTCATCCAGGCGAGGCTCTGCAGCAGCGAGTGCGCGATCACGGGCTCGAAGGCGTTCAGCTGCAGCTGCCCGCCCTCGGCGGCCATGGTGATCGTGACGTCGGCGCCGGCGACCGAGAACGCCACCTGGTTGACGACCTCGGGGATGACCGGGTTCACCTTGCCCGGCATGATGCTCGACCCGGCCTGACGGGCCGGCAGGTTGATCTCGCCGAGGCCGGCCTGCGGGCCGCTGGAGAGCAGGCGCAGGTCGTTGCAGATCTTGGACAGCTTGATCGCCGAGCGCTTCAGCACGCCCGAGAGGGTCATGAACACGCCGGCGTCGCTCGTCGCCTCGACGAGGTCGGCGGCGGTGACGTGCTCGAAGCCGGTGAGATCGCGGAGGTGCCGGCACACGGTGGCCGCGTAGTTCGGGTCGGCGGTGATGCCGGTTCCGATGGCGGTCGCGCCGAGGTTGATCTCCCAGAGCAGCGGCATCGTGTGCCGCAGGCGCTCCAGGTCTTCCGTGAGGGTGGTGGCGAAGCCGTGGAACTCCTGGCCGAGGGTCATCGGCACGGCGTCCTGCAGCTGGGTGCGGCCGACCTTCAGCACGTGACCGAACTCGACGCCCTTCGCGGCGAACGAGTCGCGCAGCTGCTCGTGCTCGACCATCAGCCGCTGCAGCGAGAACACCATCGCGAGCTTCACGGCCGTGGGGTACACGTCGTTGGTGCTCTGGCTGCGGTTCACGTCGTCCAGCGGATGCAGCGCATCGTAGTCCCCGAGCGGATGACCGCCCGCCGCCAGCGCCACGTTGGCGATGACCTCGTTGGCGTTCATGTTGGTCGAGGTGCCCGCACCGCCCTGGATGACGCCGACCACGAACTGGTCGTGGAACTCCCCGGCCCGGATGCGCTCGCAGGCGGCCTCGATGGCGTCGGCCTTGGCCCGGTCGAGCACGCCGATCTCGGCGTTGGCGCGCGCAGCGGCCTGCTTGACGATGGCGAGCGCGTTGACGAGGTCGGGGTAGACCGAGATCGGACGGCGGCTGATCGGGAAGTTCTCCAGCGCGCGGGCGGTGTGCACGCCCCAGTAGGCGTCGGCGGGGATCTCGACGCTGCCGAGACTGTCGGTCTCGGTGCGGGTCGCGCCGCTGCGCGTTGCGTCGGTCGAGGTCGCGGCGGCGGTGCTGTCAGCGGTTCCGGTGGGAACGGTGGTGGTCACGGGTGGGGCTCCATTGCTCGTGTCGTGTCGTTCCGCTCGTGGCGGGACGGCATCGACTCTACTCCCGGCCCCGCTCAGCTGAACCGGCGCAGGAGCCCGCGGACGAACCCGTCCTTGCGCTCGGTGTAGGGCGGGTAGACGAGCTTCAGGGTGTCGGGGGTGAGGCCCTTGCGCATCACCGCCTTCTCGTGGCTGAACGTCTCGATGCTGCGCCGCCCGTGGTACGCCCCGAGGCCGCTCTCGCCCACGCCGCCGAACGGCAGCCCGGGCACCGTGAGGTGGATCATCGGCGCGCCGAAGCCCACGGCGCCCGAGGAGGTCTCGGTCAGGATGCGCCGCTGGGCCACGGCGGACTCGGTGAACGCGTACAGCGCCAGCGGCTTCTCACCGGCCCGGATGAACCCGATCGCGTCGTCGAGCCCGCTGACGGTCACGACGGGCAGGATCGGCCCGAAGATCTCCTGCTGCATCACCGGCGCGTCGCGGGCGACGTCGGCGAGCACGGTGGGGGCCATGTAGCGGGTGCGGTCGTCGGTGCGCCCTCCCGTGACGACGGTGCCGCTGTCGAGCAGGCCCTTCAGCCGCGCGTACTGTCGGTCGTTCACGATGCGGCCGTAGCTCGAGCTGGAGCGCGGGTCGCCCTCGTACAACTCGGCGACGGCGGCCACGAGGTGCGGCACCAGACGGGCCGCCACCTCCCGGGTGGCGAGCAGGTAGTCGGGGGCGACGCAGGTCTGGCCGGCGTTCAGGAACTTGCCCCAGGCGATCCGCTTCGCCGCGGCGGCGAGGTCGACGGTGTCGTCGACGTAGACGGGCGTCTTGCCGCCGAGCTCGAGGGTGACAGGTGTGAGGTGCTTCGCGGCGGCGGTCATCACGATGCGCCCGACGGCGGTGCTGCCCGTGTAGAAGATGTGGTCGAAGCGCTCGGCGAGCAGCTGGGTGGTGACCTCCACGCCGCCCTCGACGACGGCGACCGCTCGGTCGTCGAGGTACTGCGGCACGAGCTCCGCGAGGGCGGCGGAGGTGGCGGGTGCGAGCTCGCTCGGCTTCAGCAGCACGGCGTTGCCGGCGGCGAGGGCTCCGACGGCGGGCTGCAGCAGCAGCTGCAGCGGGTAGTTCCACGGGGCGATCACGAGCACGACGCCGAGCGGCTCGAGCATGGTCGACGCGGAGGCGGGCGCCAGGGCGAGCGGAACCGGCACCCGCGTCGGGCGGAGCCAGCCGCGGAGGTGCTTCAGCGTGTGCTGGATCTCGGCGATCACCACGTTCAGCTCGGTCAGCGCCGCCTCGGTGGGGTTTTTGCCGAGGTCGGTGAAGAGGGCGTCCTCGAGGGCGGCGGAGTTCTCGTCGAGCATCCGTCTCATCGCCGTCAGCTGGGCGGTGCGCCAGCGCAGCGAGCGGGTGACCCCCTCGTCGAAGCCCGAGCGCAGCACGGGGACCACGGGGGTGAGGGGCGCGATGATCGGCTCGGACGTCATCTCGTCATCGTAGGTTCAGCCGTGCAGAAAAGGCACTATCAAATAGATTCCGAAGAGCACCGCGCAGACGCTCAGGCCGAAGCACAGGTAGGACAGCGCTCGCGCCCAGCCCGGCCGCACCGGCTCGCCGGTGGCGGCGTCGGGGTGCGTCAGGCTCTGGAAGCGCAGCCCGAACGAGTACAGGCTCACCACCACGGCGGTCGACACCAGGGCGGCCGCCGCCACGATCAGGAACGCTCCCCAGTCGATCACTTCTCGGCCTTTCGCTTGCGGCGGGTGGCTTTCGGCGTGCGCACCGCGATGGTGGCCGCGTCGACCTCGCTCAGGGCGTTCTTCGCGTCGACGTTGTTGCGGCGCGAGACGACGAAGATCGTCACGATGATGGCGACGCCCGCGATCAGGTCGATCAGGAGCCCCGCGGGCCCGATGCCGGCGACGAACGCGGCCAGGGCGCCGACGATGGCGGAGGCCGGGAGGGTCATCAGCCAGCCGAGCCCGATGCGGCCGGCGGTGCGCCAGCGCACGGACGCTCCCTTGCGGCCGAGGCCGGAGCCGATCACCGAGCCCGAGGCGACCTGGGTGGTGCTGAGCGCGAAGCCGAGGTGGCTCGACGCGAGGATGGTGGCGGCCGTGCTGGTCTCGGCGGCGAAGCCCTGCGCGGGCTTGACCTCGGTGAGGCCGGCGCCGAGGGTGCGGATGATGCGCCAGCCGCCCATGTAGGTGCCGAGGGCGATCGCCAGCGCGCAGGTGATGATCACCCAGAACTCCGGGCCCGAGCCGGCGGGCTGCAGCCCCGACGCGATCAGCGTGAGCGTGATGACGCCCATCGTCTTCTGCGCGTCGTTGGTGCCGTGCGCCAGCGCCACGAGCGACGAGGAGAAGATCTGGCCGTAGCGGAACCGGCCGCGGACGCCGGACTGCGTGCTGTCGCTCGGCATCCGCGTGATCGCATAGGCGAGCCGGGTGGCGACGAACGCGACGAGCCCGGCGACCAGCGGCGCGACGAGCGCCGGCAGGATGACCTTGGACACGAGCACGCCGTAGTCGACGACCCCGAAGCCGGCGCCGACCACCGCGGCACCGATCAGGCCGCCGAACAGGGCGTGCGAGGAGCTGGAGGGGAGGCCGAACAGCCACGTCAGCAGGTTCCAGACGATCGCGCCGATCAGGCCGGCGAAGATCATCTCGGGCATGATCTGCACGCCCCCGTCGCCCTCCTTGATCAGGCCGCCCGAGATGGTCTTGGCGACCTCGGTGCTGAGGAAGGCACCCACGAGGTTGAGCACGGCGGCCAGCGCGACGGCGACCTTGGGCTTCAGCGCCCCCGTGGCGATGGGCGTCGCCATGGCGTTCGCCGTGTCGTGGAAGCCGTTCGTGAAATCGAAGAACAGGGCCAGCGCGATGACGAGCACGACGACGACGGTGAGATCCACCCTGCAACCCTATTCGTTCACCCGCCGTTCATGTTCATGGGCGATCTACGCTGGAGTCATGGCATCGCTCCCTCCCCGCGCTCGCAAGGTCCCGTTCGATCGTGTGCACCACGGCGACACCGTCTCCGATCCCTTCGAGTGGCTGCGCGACAAGGAGGACCCCGAGGTGATCGCCTACCTCGAGGCCGAGAACGCCTTCACCGACGAGGCCACCGCGCACCTCGCCGGGCTCCGGCAGGAGATCTTCGACGAGATCAAGGGGCGCACCCGGGAGACCGACCTCTCGGTGCCAGTGCGCGACGGCGGCCACTGGTACTACACCCGCACCGCGGAGGGCTCGCAGTACGGCGTGCACTGCCGTGCGCCGATCTCGGGCCCCCATGACTGGACTCCCCCGACGATCGAGCCCGGCGTGCCGATCGAGGGCGAGCAGGTCGTGCTCGACGACAACGAGCAGGCCGCCGGCCACGAGTTCTACTCGCTCGGCTCCTTCGACGTCTCCCCCGACGGGCGGATGCTCGCCTACGCGGTCGACGTCGTCGGCGACGAGCGCTACACCCTCCGCATCCGCGACCTGGAGCTCGGCGAGGACCTGCCCGACGAGGTCGCCGACACCTTCCCGGGAGCCGTCTTCTCGGGCGACGGCGCGAGCGTCTACTACCCCACCGTCGACGACGCCTGGCGCCCCGACACCATCTGGCAGCACGTCGTCGGCACGACGGGCGCCGACGACCAGGTCGTCTTCACCGAGCCCGACGAGCGCTTCTGGGTCGGCGTCGGGCTCACCCGCAGCCGTCGCTACCTCGAGATCGCGGTCGGCTCGAAGATCACCAGCGAGGTGCTCCTGCTCGACACCGAGCACCCCGAGGCGGGCTTCCAGATCGTCTGGCCCCGGCGCGAGGGCGTCGAGTACGCGGTCGAGCACGCGGTGGTCGGCGGCCGCGACCGGCTGCTGGTGCTGCACAACGACCAGGCGCTGAACTTCGAGCTCGTGGCCGTCGACCCCGCGCATCCGCTCGACCGCGCCTCGTGGGAGACCGTGATCGCGCACGACGAGGCCGTGCGCCTCGAGGACGTCGACGCCTTCGCCGGCCACCTCACGATCGACTACCGGCGCGACGGCCTCACCCGCATCGCGATGCTGCCGCTGCCGGGCACGACGTCGCTCGAGGGCGCCGCGTTCACCGAGCTCGCGTTCGACGAGCCGCTGTTCTCGGTGGGCACCTCGGGCAACCCCGAGTGGGAGCAGCCGACCATCCGCTTCGGCTACACCTCGTTCGTCACGCCCTCGTCGGTGTTCGACCACGACATCGCCACCGGCACCTCGACGCTGCTGAAGCAGCAGTCGGTGCTCGGCGGCTACGACCCCGCGGCATACGAGCAGCGCCGCGAGTGGGCGACGGCCGCCGACGGCACGCGGGTGCCCGTGTCGCTGGTGGCCCGCCGGGGCGTGCTCGACGCCGACGCCCCGGGCCCGCTGGTGCTCTACGGCTACGGCTCCTACGAGTCCTCGATCGACCCGTCGTTCTCGGTCGCCCGGCTCTCGCTGCTCGACCGCGGCGTGGCCTTCGCGATCGCGCACGTGCGGGGCGGCGGCGAGCTCGGCCGCCACTGGTACGAAGACGGCAAGACGCTCACGAAGAAGAACACCTTCACCGACTTCGTCAGTGCGGCCGAGCGGATGATCGAACTCGGCTTCACCGCGCCGTCGACGCTCGTGGCGCAGGGCGGCAGCGCCGGCGGGCTGCTGATGGGTGCGGTGGCGAATCTGGCGCCGCAGCTGTTCGCGGGCATCCTGGCGCAGGTGCCGTTCGTGGACGCGCTGACCTCGATCCTCGACCCGTCGCTCCCCCTGACCGTGATCGAGTGGGACGAGTGGGGCGACCCGCTGCACGACCCGGAGGTCTACGCGTACATGAAGTCGTACTCGCCGTACGAGAACGTGACTGAGCAGGCGTACCCGCGCATCCTGGCCGTGACCAGCCTGAACGACACCCGCGTGCTCTACGTCGAGCCCGCGAAGTGGACGGCGAGGCTCCGCGAGGTGGGCGCGCCCGTGCTGCTGAAGACCGAGATGTCGGCCGGTCACGGCGGCGTCTCGGGCCGCTACGAGCGCTGGCGCGAGGTGTCGTACGAGTACGCGTGGATGCTCGACGTACTCGGTCGCGCGTAGCAGCGGCAGCCCGGGCCGACCAGGCCGGTCGCTCGCGTCAGCCTTCGGGGAACGGCCGCAGTTCCAGGCGGCCGTTCCTGGCCATCGGATGCCGGGCTGCCAGCGCCGTCGCCTCGTCGAGGTCGCGCGCCTCGAGCAGGTCGAAGCCCCAGATCGCATCGGTGACGCCGACGAGCGGGCCCTCGGTGACGATCGTCTCGCCCGCCCGCACCCGCACCCCGCGGGCGGTGCCGGGGTCGAGGATGTCGCCCATCAGGCGTTGGCCAGCACCGTCGAGCTCGTCGACCCACACGTCGACGTCGGTCTCGTCGGGCTCGGCATCGGGCGTCTCGTCGCCCATCACGAACATCATGAATCGCATGTGAACACCGTACACATACGATCGTTCCAGGGGAAGGTTAGTCCTCGAGCGCCGAGCGGAGCAGGCCGACGAGGGCGTCGAGCTGCACGCTGTCGGTCGAGCCGATCGCCTGGTCGGAGCCGTCGAGCGCGCGCGCCGCGAGGCCCTGCTTCGAGTCGATCAGCTCGGCGATGCGGGTGTCGATCGTCTGCGCGGCCACGATGCGCCACGCGGTGACCGGCTCGGCCTGGCCGATGCGGTGCACGCGGTCGATGGCCTGGGTCTGCTCGGCCGCCGTCCAGGACAGCTCGGCGAGCACCACGTTCGAGGCGGCCTGCAGGTTGAGGCCGACGCCCGCCGCGGTGAGCGAGCAGACGGCCACGGCCACCTCGGGGTCGTTGTTGAAGGCGTCGATCTCGCGCTGACGCAGGGTCGCCGACTGGTCGCCGCGGATGGACACCGTCTTCAGCTCCCGCTTGGCGAAGAGCTCCTCGGCGGCGTTCATCACGTCGATGTGCTTGGCGAAGAACACGACCTTGCCCACCGAGCGGGCGAGTTGCGCGGTGTAGTCGGCGGCCAGCCCGGCCTTCGCCGTGCCGATCCGGCGCACCATCGTGAAGACGTTCAGCCCGTCCTCGTTCGCCTGCGTGTCCTCGAGCTCCTGGCGGGCGACGAGGCGCATCAGGTCGTCGTCGGGCAGCTCGTCGACCTCGTCGCCGCGGGCGTTCGCGCGGGCGGCGACCAGGCGGCGGTAGCGGGTGACGAGGCGGGCACCGAGCTCGCGTTCGGCCTCGCGGATCGAGCGGCCGAAGTCGTCGTCGAGCTCGACCGGCAGGTCGACGATGCGCTTGGCGGGCAGGTCGGCGGCCACGTCGATCTTGCGGCGGCGCACGATGCCCATGTCGATGACGGCCTCGCGCGCCTCGGCGAAGAAGCCCGCGTCGGCCGGGGTGAGCCCGATCTCCTCGAGGTGCTCCATCAGCTCGGGGCCGGGCTTGTCGCCGTCGATCCAGCCGAGGAACTGCCAGATCGCCCGGAAGTCGTCGACGTCGTTGATCAGCGGCGTTCCGGTGAGGGCCATCATCAGCGGGTTGCCGCCGGGGGCGGTGTGCCGGATGCGGTCGGCCAGCGCCAGCACGTTGCGCGAGCGAAGCGAGGTCATGTTCTTGATGAAGTGCGCCTCGTCGACGACCATGCCGCGGAAGCCCATGCTGCCGAGCCAGGACAGGTGCCGGTCGAGCACCTCGTAGTTGACCACCACGACGTCGGCGAAGGCGTCGAGCGTCTCGCCGTCGCCGTGCACGACGGTGGCGCGGCGGTGCGGGGTCCAGAGCTCGACCTCGCGCGCCCAGTTCATCTTCACCACGTTCGGCACGACGGCCAGCAGCGGGTAGGCGTCGGCGACGGATGCGGCCAAGAGCGACTGCGCCGTCTTGCCGAGACCGGGCTCGTCGGCGAGCAGGAAGGTGCGGTGCCCGGCCTGCACGCTCTGCAGGAAGCGGGACTGGTGCACCATCAGCTCGTGCCCGGGGGGCGAGAGGCGGTCGATGGTGGGGGCCTCGGGCAGCTCCATGCTGGCGGCCCGGCCGCCGGCGCCGTACTCGAAGGCGCGGTAGAGCGGGCCGAGCAGCTCCCAGTTCGAGAGCCGGCCGACGCCGTGCGGCTTCGACGGCGTGAGGTCGGGTGCCATGAACGGGTTCGCGAGCTGACGCGACTTGACCGACACGGGCACGACCTGGCGCTCGGCGAGCTCGGGGGGCACGACGGTGGCGGTGGGCGCGGGCGCCTCGGGCTCGTCGTCGGGCACCTCGTAGCCGGCGTCCTCCAGGTACTCGCGGCGGAGGCTGCGGGCGGCCGGCGAGAGCGCGGCGTCGTTCTCGAGCAGGGCGATCAGCGAGGTGTCGCGGGCGGCGGTGCGCGCGAGGATCGACGCGATGCCGTCGAGGCGCTTCAGCTGCTCGGCCCGCTCGGCGTCGCCGATCGTGGTGTCGGTCTTGATGCTCGCGCGCTCCTCGCGCATCAGCAGCGCGACCACGAGGAACTTCGTGCGGTTGGCGGGGGCGACCTTGCCGCGCTGGGCGGCGGCTTCGACCTCGCGCACCTTGCGGGCGAGGATCGGGATCAGACCGGTGTTGTCTGCGGTGCGCGTACGGCGGTTGCCGGACCTTGACATCGTTCTCCTGGGGAGTGAGGCGGAGTGCACGGGGCCTGGGCGGTCGAGCAAGGCGATGGGGATCGCGGTCGGCGCGAGGAGCGGGAAATCCCGTGGCGCGCTCAGTCTACGCGATGCACCTTGATAAGCAGCCCACTGGCGATGAACACGACCGCGCCGACGCCGTGGGCGATCTGCCAGCCGACGAGCGGCAGGTCGATCGGCAGCACGGGGTTCCACAGCACGGCGATCGCGGCGAGCGGCGGCAGCCACCACCACTGCTTCGCCTGAACGGCGAAGACGAGCATGATCAGCGCCAGGATGGCGATCGCGAAGCGGGCCACGGTGAACCAGCCGTCGTCGCCGATGACCGCCAGGAAGGCCACCAGGGCGATCGCGCCGAGGAGCCCGGGGGCGAGTGCGGGACGGGTGAAGTCGGGGGTGGTCTGTCGCGCGCTCATGTCTCGCCAATCCTACGCGGCGCTCGGTAGGGTGAACCCATGTCATTCACGTCGGGTGCTTCGACCCCCCTTTTCGCAGGCCCCGAGGGGCTCTGGACCGCCGATCCCGAGGAGCTCGCCGCGCGGCTGTTCGTGACCGTCTTCGCCGGGCAGGGTGCGGTGCCGCTGCCGCAGAAGGACGTGTCGGAGGTCTACTCCACCCTCGCCGGGCTCGGCGGCTACTCGCTGCCCGACGTGCGCTCGGGCAACACGCAGCCGCTCGGGCTGACCGTGCAGCTGGCGCAGGAGGCCATCCTGACGTGGGAGCGCGCGACGGTCGCCGTGCGGCTCTCGGCCGGCTCGGGCATCGGCGGGGGGCCGGTGTCGCACACGGTCACGATGCTCCGCTTCGGGCCGGGCATCCTGAACGCCGCCGACCCCGTGGTCGCGCTCAAGGCGCGGCTGCACTGATGGCGGCGACGTACGACCAGAGCGAGTCACCGGCACAGACCGAGGCCTTCCGCGTCTCCGACGAGGTCGCCGAGGCCCTCGCCGCCGGCCGCCCCGTGGTGGCTCTCGAGTCGACGATCATCTCGCACGGACTCCCCCGCCCCCGCAATCTCGAGGCGGCCCGCGAGTTCGAGGCGATCCTCCGTGACGCCGGTGTGACACCCGCCACCATCGCGGTGCTCGACGGCATCCCCCGCATCGGACTCGACGACGACGGCGTGCGCCGCATCGCCGAGGAGGACATGACCAAGGCGAGCGTGCGCGACCTGCCGATCCTCTCGG
Organism: Herbiconiux sp. VKM Ac-1786; assembly: GCF_015350805.1. Taxonomy (GTDB): domain Bacteria; phylum Actinomycetota; class Actinomycetes; order Actinomycetales; family Microbacteriaceae; genus Herbiconiux. The sequence continues at coordinate 799,074 of NZ_JADKSG010000002.1, forward strand.
CCAAGGGCGCGAGCGGGGCGACCACCGTCGCCGCCACCGCCTACCTCGCGGGCCGCGCCGGTGTGCGCGTCTTCGCCACGGGCGGCCTCGGTGGCGTGCACCGCGGCGCCTCCGACACCTTCGACGAGTCGGCCGACCTCTCGGCGCTGGCGCTGTCAGGTGTCACGGTCGTCTCGGCGGGCGTCAAGTCGGTGCTCGACATCCCGGCCACGCTCGAACGGCTCGAGACCCTCAGCGTGCCCGTGGTCGGCTACCGCACCACCGACTTCCCGAGCTTCTGGCTGAGCACCTCGGGCTACACGATCGACTGGTCGGTCGAGGACACCGACGAGATCGCCCGCGTCATGCGCGGCCAGGACCTGCTCGGCCACGGCCAGGGCATCGTGGTGGCCAACCCGCTGCCGTCCGATCAGCAGTGGGACCCGGCGGAGCACGACCGCGTGCTCGCCACCGCCTTCGCCGCCGCCGACGCCGCCGGGGTCTCGGGCAAGGCGGTCACGCCGTTCCTGCTCGGCTTCATCGTCGAGGAGTCGGGCGGCCGCAGCCTCGAGGTGAACCTCGACATCGCCCGCAACAACGTGCGGCTCGCCGGCGGCATCGCGCGCTCGTGGAGCGCGCTGAACGGCGCCGGGGCCTGATCCCGTGAGCGACCCGCGGATGCCCGTGCCGCGGGTGATCGCACCCCTGGCCTCCCCGCGGGTGATCGCGCCCCTGGCCTCCCCGCGGGTGATCGCGCCCCTGGCCTCCCCGCGGGTGATCGCGCCCCTGGCCGCCCCGCGGGTGATCGCGTTCGGCGACGTGTTCGACGACGTCATCGTCACCCCGGCCGGCGAGATCCGGCCCGACACCGACACCGCGGCGACGATCGAGCGACGCTCGGGCGGATCCGCGGCGAACGCGGCGGCCTGGTTCGGGCACCTCGGGGCGGAATCGCACTTCTTCGGCCGGGTCGGCGCGATCGACGTCGACCGGCACGCGGCCGAGCTGGCCGACTCCGGCGTGGCGGCCCACCTCCGGCCCGACCCCGAGCGCCCGACCGGCACGATCGTCGTGGTGCTGCAGCCCGACCGCACCCGCACGATGCTCACCGAGCGCGGCGCGAACGTGCTCACCGGCCCCGCCGACGTCGACCGCGCCCTGCTCGCACCCGGCGCGCACCTGCACCTCACGGGCTACTCCCTCTTCAACGACGTGCCCGGCACCGAACGCCTGAGCGCCGTGCGCGCGTGTGCCGCCCTGATCGCCGAGGCCACTACGGCCGGCATGACCATCTCGGTGAACCCGGGATCGGCCGGCTTCATCGCCGACCACGGTGCCGATACGGTGCTCGACGCCTCCCGCGGCGCCACGGTGCTCCTGCCGAACCTCGACGAGGGACGCGCGCTGACGGCCGTCGTCGATCCGGCGGAGGTCGCGACCGCGCTGCTCGTCCACGCCCCGGTGGTGGTGCTGACGATGGGGCGGGACGGGGTGCTCGCGGCGGTCAGGCGGGCGGGCGGGCATCCGCTCGTCGTGCGCGTGCCGGCCCTGCTGGTCGACCCGGTCGACACCACCGGCGCCGGGGACGCCTTCAGCGCCGGCTTCGTGCACGCCCTGCTGACGAGTGGCCGCCTCGACGCCGAGACGATCGATGAGGCCCGGCTCGAGGCGGCGGGCCGCGAGGGCGTGCGCTGTGCGGCCATCGCCATCCAGCGCCTCGGCGCCCGCCCACCGCTCGCCGGTCAGCCCGAGCCGGTGACCCAGACCGAACCGGCCACGGTGTGAACGACCACGCCGACGACGAGGCCGCCCTCGAGCGCCTCCGCACCCTGATCCGCATCCCCACGATGTCGCTGCCGCCCGCCGAGCGCGACGAGGCCGCCTTCGACGCCTTCGCCGACGCCCTCCGCGAGCTGTACCCCCTCGTGCACGAGCACCTCGAACTCGAGCGGATGCACGGGCGCACCTTCCTCTTCCGCTGGCCGGGTCGCACCCCCGGCCGCTCCGCCGTGCTGATGGGCCACTACGACGTGGTGGTCGCGACCGACGAGGGCTGGGAGCATCCGCCCTTCGCCGCCGAGCTGACGGGACACGGCGCCGACCGCGTGCTCTGGGGCCGCGGAACGCTGGACGACAAGGGCTCGGTCACCGCCGTGCTCGAGGCGGTCGAGCGCTCGCTCGCCACCGGCCTCTCCCCCGAGCACGACGTCTACCTGCTCTTCGGCCACGACGAGGAGACGGCGGGCACCGGCGCCGAGGCCGCCTCCCGCCTGCTGCACGGGCGCGGTGTCGAGCTCGGCCTCGTGCTCGACGAGGGCGGCGCCGTGATCGAGCGCGCCTTCCCCACGGTCGAGGTGCCCGTCGCCGTGGTGGGCGTGAGCGAGAAGGGCACCACGAACTTCACCCTCACGGTCGAGCAGGCGGGCGGACACGCCTCGACTCCCCCGGCCGACACCGCCACGAACCGGCTGGCCCGGGCCATCACGCGCCTCGAGCGGCACCCGTTCCCGGCGGGCCTGAACCCGGTGACGGCCCGCATGATCGCCACCATCGGCGCCCACGCGGCGAGCCCGCTGCGCACGGTCTTCACCCGCGTCGGGCTCTTCCGACCGCTGATCGTCCCGGTCTTCGCCCGCCTGAGCGACGAGACGGCCGCCATGGTGCGCACGACGATGGCCGTCACCCAGCTCTCGGGCTCCCCGGCCGCGAACGCCCTGGCCGAGCGGGCGCAGGCCGTCGTGAACGTGCGGATCGCCGTCGGCTCGACCGTCGACGAGGCCCGGCGGCACCTCGAGCGCTCGATCGCCGACCCGCTGGTGCGGGTCGACACGACGATGCAGAACGGCCCGGCCCGGGTCTCCCGCATGGACGGCCCCGACTGGGACCTGCTCGCCGAGACGATCGTCGCGAGCTACCCCGGCACGGTCGTCACTCCGTACGTGCAGACCGGCGCGACCGACTCGCGGTGGTTCTCGCCGCACAGCCGGTCGGTCTACCGCTTCAGCCCGTTCGAGATGTCGGCCGACGAGCGCGCCACCCTGCACGCCAAGAACGAGCGGATGCACGTGGACACGTGGTTCACGGGCATCCGCTTCTTCGAGCGCCTGCTGAGGCGGCTCTAGCGCAGGCCTCCGCCCGCGGCGCCACTACTGCTGCGACAGCTGCTGCTACTCCTGCTCGGCCCGCTTCGCCTGCTCGGCGGCCATCTGCGCCTGCAGCTCGGGCAGGCGGATCGGCCGGCTCGACGGCGGCAGGTCGTGCACCCGCTCGAGGGCGGGCTCGAGCTCGGAGAGCCACGCCTTGTAGCCCTCCTCGTTCAGGTGCAGCCGATCCTCGGTGAAGGCGGGGTTGAGCTCGCCCGACTCGACGGCCATCACGGGCCAGAGGTCGAGGTAGTGCGCCCGCACGGTGGCGGCGAACTGCCAGACGTGCCGGTTGATCTCCTTGACGAACTCGGCGTACTCGGCGCCGCGCGGCAGCACCGACTGCACCAGGATGCGCGCGTCGGGCGACGCGGCCCGGATGTTCGCCAGCGCGGTCTCGATGCCGCGCACGACCTGCTCGATGCCGCGGCGGTTCGCCACGTCGTTCGTGCCGATCAGGAGCACGACCGTGTCGGGGTCTTCGGCGGCGACCTCGTCGAGCCGCGCGATCAGACCCTCGGTGGTGTCTCCGCCGACTCCGAGGTTCACGGCTTCGAGCTCGGGGAACCACTCCTGCCAGCGGCCGCCTTCGATCAGGCTGTCTCCGACGAAGACGGTCTTGGGCTTTCCGGACATCCGCACCTCCAGGTGAAGTAGATCCCCATTTTAGCCGGAGGCGACGATCCCCGCTCCGGCCGGCTTTGCCGAACCGGTCTTCGCCGCGTCCTTCCGGGCAGCGAGCAGGGCGGTCTCGGTGATCCGGTTGGCCATGCCGTTGAAGATCACGCCGTGGAACGGCAGGATCGCGAACCAGTACAGCCGGCCGCCGAGCCCGCGCGGGAAGAAGATCGCGCGCTGGTCGTAGATCGAACCGCCGTCCTCTGACGGGGTGGCCCGCATCTCGAGCCAGGCGCCGCCCGGCACCTTCATCTCGGCCCGCAGCCTGAGGAACGAGCCGCGGTCGATCTGCTCCACCCGCCAGAAGTCGAGCGCGTCGCCCGTGTGCAGCTCGGTCTGGCTGCGCCGGCCGCGCCGGAGGCCGACGCCGCCCACGATCTTGTCCATCCAGCCGCGCACGGCCCAGGCGATCGGGAAGGAGTACCAGCCGTTCTCGCCGCCGATGCCCTCGATCACGCGCCAGAGCTCGTCGGCCGGCGCCGGTGTGGTGCGCTGCTTCACGTCGAGGTAGACGGTGTGGCCCGCCCAGTCGGGGTCGCTCGGCAGCGGGTCGCTGACGGCGCCCGGCACGAAGGCGTCCTGCCAGCTGGTCTCGACCTCGCCGGCCTTCATCTTCCCCAGCGCGAGCCGCACGGCCCGCCGGTAGGGGGTGAGCCCGCCCTCGGGGTCGTCGATGTAGCTGCGGATGTCGTGCTCGTGGGTGACGCAGTCGAACTGCAGCGACGCGATGATCGGGATGGCGAGGGACCGGGGGATCGGCGTGACGAGGTTCACCCACTGCGAGGCGAGCCACGGCGTCAGCACGGGCAGCGCGGCGATCGGCCGCTGGGCGAGGCCCGCCTCGAGGGCGTAGCCGTTCATCATCTGGCCGTAGCGCAGCACGTCGGGCCCGCCGATGTCGAAGGTGCGGTTCACGTCGGCCGGCAGGTCGGCGGCCTTGACGAGGTAGTAGAGCACGTCGCGCACGGCGATGGGCTGGATGCGGTTGCGCACCCACTTCGGCGCCGGCATGTACGGCAGCACGTCGGTGAGGTGCCGGATCATCTCGAACGAGGTCGAGCCCGAACCGATCACGACTCCGGCCTGCAGGGCGGCGGTGGGCACACCCGAGTCGAGCAGGATGCGCCCGACGGCGACCCGCGACCGCAGGTGCGGCGACAGCTCCCCGCTCACCGGGTGCAGCCCACCGAGGTAGACGACCCGCTTCACGCCGGCGTCGGCGACCGCGGCGGCCACGTTCTTCGCGGAGGCCTCCTCGGCCTTCTCGAAGTCGCCCTTGCCGCCCATCGAGTGCACGAGGTAGTAGAAGACGTCGACTCCCTCGACGGCGGCGCGCAGCGACTCGGCGTCGCCGAGGTCGCCCTTGACGATGTCGACCGAGCCGGCCCACGGCACGTCGCGCAGCTTCTCGGGCGTGCGCACGAGCACGCGCACGTCGAAGCCCGCGTCGAGCAGGCGGGGAACGAGACGCCCCCCGATGTAGCCGGTCGCGCCCGTGACGAGGGCCAAGCGTGGGGAGGTCATGCTGCCCACGCTAGCCCTCGCACGGCCCCGGCGGGCCGGAGGCGCCGCCCTCGGGGCGAACGGTCAGCGCAGCGCCGGTCAGCCCAGCTAGATCAGCGCCTTCGTGTGCCACACCGTCTTGATCTCGGTGAACGCCCCGATGCGGGCGAGGCTCGGCGCGGCGGCGTCCGGCCCCTCCTCGGGCGGGAGCACGCGCTTCAGCGTCTCGGCGGCGGCGATCTCGAGGTCGATCCACTCCAGCGCCGAGGCTCCGACGAGGTCGAGCGCGTTCACGTCGGCGTGGCTCGCGAGCCACGGCGCCAACTCGGCGGGAGAGCCGGTCAGCACGTTGACAACGCCCTTCGGCAGGTCGCTCGTGGCGAGCACCTCGCCGAGGGTGATGGCCGAGAGCGGATGCGCCTCGCTCGCGACGACCACCACGGTGTTGCCGGCGACGAGCGCGGGCGCCACGGCGCTGACGAGGCCGAGCAGGGCCGAGTCCTGGGGCGCCACGATCGCGACGACCCCGGTGGGCTCGGGCACCGAGAGGTTGAAGTACGGGCCGGAGACCGGATTGGCGTTGCCGGCGACCTGGGCGTACTTGTCGGCCCAGCCGGCGTACCAGACCCAGCGGTCGATCGCCTCGTCGACCTGGGCGCGCGCGGCCGAGGCCGACACGCCCTCCTGCCTGACGATCTCGTCCTCGAACTGGGCGCGGCGGCCCTCGAGCACCTCGGCGACGCGGTAGAGCACCTGGCCGCGGTTGTAGGCGGTGGCGCCCGACCAGCCGCCGACGGCGGCGCGTGCGGCCACGACGGCGTCACGCGCATCCTTTCGCGAGGCCTGGGCGGCGTTCGCGAGGAAGCGGCCCTTGGAGTCGACCACCTCGTAGACGCGGCCCGACTCGCTGCGCGGGAAGGCGCCGTTGACGTAGAGCTTGTAGGTCTTGGGAACGGAGACGTGGGTGCTCAATTTACTGCTCCTCCTTCGTCGTCGACTGAGAGAGCACAGCTCTCTCAGGGCTGGCGTCGCGGCGAGAGCGCACTGCGCTCTCACTCATAGCTCCAGCGCCCTCCTTCAGGTATGCGGCGAGACCGTGGCGGCCGCCCTCGCGGCCGTAGCCCGACTCCTTGTAGCCACCGAAGGGCGACGCGGGGTCGAAGCGGTTGAAGGTGTTGGCCCAGATCACGCCGGCGCGCAGCTTGTCGGCCACGGCCAGGATGCGGCTGCCCTTCTCGCTCCAGATGCCGGCCGAGAGGCCGTAGGGGGTGTTGTTGGCCTTGGCGATCGCCTCGGCCGGGGTGCGGAAACTCAGCACCGACAGCACCGGGCCGAAGATCTCCTCGCGGGCGATGCGGTGGCTGGTCGACACGTTCGTGAAGATCGTGGGGGCGAACCAGAAGCCGTTCTCGGGGAGCTCGCACGCCGGGCTCCAGCGCTCGGCGCCCTCGGCCTCGCCGATCTCGCTCAGCTCGCGGATGCGCGCCAGCTGCTCGGCGCTGTTGATGGCGCCCACGTCGGTGTTCTTGTCGAGCGGGTCGCCGACGCGCAGCGTCTCGAGGCGCGACTTCAGGCGCTCGACGACCTCGTCGTGGATCGACTCCTGCACCAGCAGGCGCGAGCCCGCGCAGCAGACGTGGCCCTGGTTGAAGAAGATGCCGTTGACGATGCCCTCGATGGCCTGATCGATGGGCGCGTCGTCGAAGACGATGTTCGCCGCCTTGCCGCCGAGCTCGAGGGTGAGCTTCTTGCCGGTGCCCGCGGTGGAGCGCGCGATCTCGCGGCCCACGGCGGTGGAGCCGGTGAAGGCCACCTTGTTCACGTCGGGGTGGTTGACGAGCGCGCGGCCCGTCTCGCCGGCACCGGTGACGATGTTGACGACACCGGCCGGGAGGTCGGCCTGCTGCAGGATCTCGGCGAACAGCAGCGCCGTGAGCGGCGTGGTCTCGGCCGGCTTCAGCACGACGGTGTTGCCGGCGGCCAGGGCGGGTGCGATCTTCCACGCCAGCATGAGCAGCGGGAAGTTCCACGGGATGACCTGGGCGGCGACGCCGAGCGAGCGCGGGTTCGCGCCGACGCCGGCGTACTCGAGCTTGTCGGCCCAGCCGGCGTAGTAGAAGAACCAGGCGGCGACGAGCGGCACGTCGACGTCGCGGCTCTCCTTGATCGGCTTGCCGTTGTCGAGCGACTCGGCGACGGCGAGCTCGCGGGCGCGCTCCTGCACGAGGCGCGCGATGCGGAACAGGTACTTGCCGCGGTCGCGGCCCGACATGCGCGACCAGGTCTTCTCGTAGGCCTTGCGGGCGGCGGCCACGGCGCGGTCGACGTCGGCCTCGGTGCCGTTGGCGATGCGCGCGATCGGCTTCTCGGTGGCGGGAGAGATCGTCAGGAACGACTCTCCGGCGGCGGGGGTGAACTCACCGTCGATGAACAGGCCGTACTCGGGCTTGAGGTCGAGGATCGCCGTCGACTCGGGGGCCGGGGCGTATTCGAGGAATGACATCGTGTGGTCCTAGTCGATCGTGACGTAGTCGGCGCCGGAGTAGTGGCCCGAGCTGAGCTTCTGCCGCTGCAGCAGCACGTCGTTGAGGAGGCTCGAGGCCCCGAAGCGGAACAGGTGCGGCTGGAGCCACTCCTCGCCCACCGTCTCGGCGACGGTGACGAGGTACTTGATGGCGTCCTTCGACGAGCGGATGCCGCCGGCCGGCTTGACGCCGATCTTCTCGCCGGTGAGGCGGTGCCAGTCGCGCACGGCCTCGAGCATCAGCAGGGTGACGGGCAGCGTGGCGGCCGGGGCCACCTTGCCGGTCGAGGTCTTGATGAAGTCGCCACCGGCGAGGATCGCGAGCCAGGATGCCCGGCGCACGTTGTCGTAGGTGTTCAGCTCGCCGGTCTCGAGGATCACCTTGAGGTGCGCGAACGAGCCGTCGGCCCGGCGGCAGGCTTCCTTCACCGCGACGATCTCGTCGAAGACCAGGCCGTAGCGACCGGAGAGGAAGGCACCGCGGTCGATGACCATGTCGATCTCGTCGGCGCCGGCGGCCACGGCGTCGGCGGTGTCGGCCAGCTTCACCGGCAGCGAGGCGCGGCCCGAGGGGAACGCGGTCGCGACGGCGGCGACGTTGATCAGCCCGTCACCGGGCTCGGTGACCCGGCCGGCGGCGTGGGCGTCGCCCAGCGCCTCGACGGCGTAGGGCACCATGTCGCCGTAGACGCAGACGGCGGCGACCCGCGGGGTCGAGGGGTCCCCCGCATCCGGCACCAGGGCCTTGGCCACGAGCGAGCGCACCTTGCCGGGGGTGTCGGCACCCTCGAGGGTGGTGAGGTCGATCAGCTCGATGATGCGGTCGAGGGCCCAGGCCTTCGACGTGGTCTTGATCGAGCGCGTGCCGAGCGAGGCGGCGCGCTGCTCGAGGCCCACGGTGTCGACTCCGGGGAGCCCGTCGAGGTAGCGCTTCAGGGTGGCTTCGGTCAGGTCGCCGCCGAGCACCTCCACGGCGCGCTGCGCGGGGCTGACCGCTCTTTCTATCGTCACGAGGTCACTTCCCAATCCTTCGCGGCGACGACCCGTCCGGTCGTGCCGCATCCGTCGATTCTCTCATGCGGCTCTGCATGGCCACCGGATGCGCGGCGAATCACCGCGCTGCCGCCCGTCCCGCTGCCACCCGTCCCGCTACCACTCGTCCTCGAGCATCCGCGGCCGGGCCACCACGATCCCGCTGACGGTGAGCGCCAGGGCGGTGCCCACGAGGAACAGCAGCGGAACCGTCCACCCGCCGGTGGTGTCGTGCAGCACACCGACCACGAGCGGCCCGAGCGCGCCGATGCCGTAGCCGATCGACTGCACGAACGAGCTCAGCGCCACCGAGCCCTCGTGGGTGCGGGTGCGCAGGTTGATCAGCACGAGCGACAGCGGGAACAGCAGCGGCCCGAGGCCGATGAACGCGACCCAGAGCCAGAGCGGTCCGCCGGGTGCGAGCAGCAGCCCGCCGTAGCCGACGAGGTAGAACACGACGCCGGCGGCGATCAGCGGGCCGACCGTCTTCATCCTCGTCGCGAGGATGGGCACGAGCAGCGCGGCGGGCAGCCCCATCACCGAGAACAGCGAGAGCAGCGCGCCGGCCTCGGCCTCCGAGGCCCCGGCGACGTCGGTCAGGATGCTCGGCAGCCAGGCGAACATGGCGTAGGCGTTCACCGAGGTGAGGGCGAAGACGAGCATCAGCGACCAGGCGACCGGCGAGCGCAGAACGCGCCCGGAGCCCTTGCGGCGCTCGAGGGGCACCTCGACGGGCACGCCGCCGGGCCCGAGCCGGCCTGCGGCGTCCGCCGGGGCGGCGTCGTCTGCGGCATCGCGCCGGTCGCGCATCCGCCTGGCCAGCAAGGTCACGAGTGGCACCAGCGCCAGTACCGCGAACACGGCCCACATGCCCACCGACACCCGCCAGCTGCTGGCGTCGGCCACCGGCACGGCGACCAGCGGCGGCAGGGTGGCGCCCATCGCCATGATCGTCGCGTACAGCGCGGTCAGCAGCCCGATGCGGTCGGGGAAGTACGTCTTGACGAGCGGGGGCAGCAGCACGTTCGCCACGCCCATGCCCGCGAAGGTCACGGCGCTGGCGAGCACGAGCACGAGGTACGAGCCCGAGGATGCGCGCACCAGATGCCCGAGCAGGATGGCGAGGATCGCCACCACCATCACCCGTTCCACGCCGAACCGCCGGTGCAGCGCGGGGGCGAACAGCCCGACCACGGCGAAGCTCACGGGCGGCAGGGTGCCGAGGAAACCGATGCCGATCGCGCCGATCGCGAAGTCCTGGCCGATGCGGTCGTAGATCGGCGAGAGCGCGGCGACGGCGGTGCGGAGGTTGAGCCCGACGAGCACGACGGCGAGCAGCGCGACGGTGCGGCCCTGCCAGAGCGGCCGCACCCCGGCGCCGCCCCGGTCAGCGGGCGTCATCGAGCAGGCGCCGGGCGTTCAGCACGTCGTCGTCCATCTGGGCGATCAGCGGGTCGATGCCCGTGAACTTCACCTGGCCGCGGATGCGCGCGACGAACGACACGTCGACCACGTGGTCGTAGAGATCGAGATCCTCGTCGAGCACGTAGGCCTCGACCTGCTTCTGCGGCACGCCGTCGAAGGTGGGGTTGTTGCCGACCGAGATCGCGGCGGGATAGCGCTGCCCCGCATCCGTCAGCCAGCCGGCGTAGACGCCGTCGGCGGGGATGAGCCCCTCGGACTCGGGTGAGAGGTTGGCGGTCGGGTAGCCGAGCTCGCGACCGCGCTTGGCGCCGTGCACCACCATGCCGCGCACGGTGGGCGCCCGGCCGAGCAGCTCGGAGGCGCGCTCGACGTCGCCCTGGGCGAGGAGCTCCCTGATCCAGGTCGAGGAGACCTTGCGCTCCTCGGCCGGTCGCACGTCGGGGATGAGGTCGACGTCGAAGCCGAACTCCCCGCCGAGCTCGCGCAGGGTGTCGATCGTGCCGCGGCCCTTGGCGCCGAAGCGGAAGTCCTCCCCCACCATCACGACCTCGGTGCGGCAGACGCCGGTCAGCACGCGCTCGACGAACTCGCGCGGGGTCATCGAGGCGAGGGCCTCGTCGAACGGCAGGAAGATCGTGACGTCGACCCCGGTCTCCTCGAGCAGCTCCAGGCGCTGGGCGTTGCCGATCAGCGCCTCGGGCCGGAGGGCGGGGTCGAGCTGAGCGAGCGGATGCCGGTCGAAGGTGATGACGACGCTCGTCAGCCCGCGCCGGGCGGCGACGTCGATCAGCTCGGCGATCACGGCGCGGTGGCCGGCGTGCACCCCGTCGAACTTGCCGATGGTGACGGCGGCGGGGCCGAAGCCCTCGGGCACCTCGGCCAGCGAGTGGTAGGCCCTCATCGGGTGCGTCGCAGCCAGAGCATGCCGAGCACGGGCAGCACGAGCGGGATGAAGAGGTACCCGGCGCCGTACCACGACCACACCGACGCCTTCGCGAACAGCTCGGGCAGGAACAGGCTCAGGGTGCCGACGGTGAGCACGCCGATCAGCTCGAAGGTGATCGTGACCCAGGCGATGCGGTACCAGACCCGGCCCGGGATGATCAGCGCGGCCGTGGCGATGATGTAGACGACGGCGGCCACCGCGGAGAGCGTGTAGGCGAACGGCGCCTGGTCGAACTTGCCGATGATCTCGACGACCGAGCGGCCGGTGGCTCCGAGGGCCAGGATGGCGTACACCGCGATCAGCACCCGGCCGATGCCCCGGGCTCGGGTGCGGGGCGGGGTCGGGGCGAGGGTGTCGTGAGCCATGGCTCTAGAAGTTTATGGCACCCGCTCAGCTTCCCTGCACGAACCAGATCACGTTCATCCGGTAGACCATGACGGCGACGGCCAGGCAGATCGCGCCGAGGATGACGGTGCTCCAGCGGCTGCGCTCGACCAGCGCCCAGAAGCCGCCGGCGACGGGCAGCAGCACGGCCGAGACGAGGTACACCCAGAACTCCAGCGGGTCGCCCGAGGGGGTGTTGCCGAAGGCGGGGGCGGCGATCGCGACCACGAGCTGCACGATCAGCAGCACCTCGACGAGGGCGGTGGCGCCCATCGTGAGGTCGGTGGGCTTGCGTCCGGCGAGGCCGAGCACCACGCACAGGATGCCCGCCAGCACGGCCACGGCCACCTGCACGATCGTGAACCACTCGATCACGGGGTCTCCTCGCCGGGGCTGGGTGCGTATTCGTCTGGCGGAAAGTTCACGATGCTCTTGGCCGATGCCCCGGCGCGCTCGACGAGGCCGACCAAGCGCCCCTCGGCGGTGACGGCGGCTACTGGGCCGGAGGGCACGTCGTCGGTCACGGGGATGCGCTGGCCGTGGCCGAGGGCGGCGGCGGCCGGGCCGTCCACGTCGAGCACGGGGAACAGGGAGCGGGCCACGTCGGCCGGCGCGCGGAGCGGGAGCGGTTCGCCCGCCTCGACGAGGGTGTCGAGGGCGTCGAGGGTCGGGGCATCCGTCACCGAGAACGGCCCCACGCGGGTGCGCCGCAGCTCGGTCAGGTGGCCGCCGACGCCGAGGGCCGCGCCCAGGTCGCGGGCGATCGCGCGGATGTAGGTGCCCGAGGAGCAGACGACGCGCACGTCGACGTCGACGACCGGATGCCCGTCGTCGTCGACCCCGGCGCGGCCGGCGCCGAGCACCTCGAGCTCGGAGACGGTGACGGTGCGGCTCTTCAGCACGACGTCCTCGCCGGCGCGCACGCGGGCGTAGGCGCGCTGGCCGTCGACCTTGATGGCGCTGACCGAGCTCGGCACCTGCTCGATCGTGCCGCGCTGCGCGTCGAGGGCGCGGTCGATCTGCTCGTCGTCGAGACCCTGCACGGTTCCGGCGGGTGCGCGCTCGAGCAGCTCGCCCTCGCGGTCGTCGGTGGTGGTCGTCGCGCCGAGGCGGATGGTGGCGAGGTACTCCTTGTCGAGGCCCACCAGGTAGGTGAGGAGTCGCGTGGAGCTGTTCAGGCCGAGGATGAGCAGCCCGGTCGCCATCGGGTCGAGGGTGCCGGCGTGGCCCACCTTGCGGGTCTGGGCGAGCCGGCGGGTGCGACCCACGACGTCGTGGCTGGTGCGGCCGGCGGGCTTGTCGACCAAGAGGATGCCGCTGGCCGTGCTGGAGGGACTCTTCACGCCGGGCACTTTCTCACGCTGCCACGCTAACAGGTGCACGAGCGTAGGCTCGGAGCATGGTTGACCCCGCTACTCCGGCCAGTGCGTACGCCGACACGCTCGCGGCCGAGATCCGTCACAACTACCGACTCGGCCGGGTGATCGTCGGAGTCGACGGTGTCGAGCACACGCGGGCCTTCGCCGACGAGCTCGCGGCCGCGTTCGCGCGAGCGGGGGTCGAGGCGGTTCGCGCGTCGCTCGACGACTTCCAGCGGCCCCGTTCGGAGCGCCTGCGCCTGGGTGCGGACTCCCCCGAGGGCTACTATCTCGACCGCTACGACCTCGACACGCTGAAGCGGGTGCTGATCGAGCCGTTCCGGATGGCCGGCAGCACCGGGTTCCAGACCACCGCCTTCGACGCGGCGCGCGACGTGCCGGCCGAGGCGCGCTGGCTGACGGCTCCGGCGGACGCCGTGCTGGTGCTCGACGGGCCGTTCCTGCAGCGGTCGGGTCTGCGTGGGCAGCTCAACTTCACCGCCTACCTCGAGGGCCGGAACGCCGAGCTGCCGCCCACGGTTCTCGGGGCGGACGCGCTGTACCAGGCCGAGGCCGGGCCGCGGTTCGGGGCGAGCGCCATCGTCGATGTGAGTTCGCCCGAGCATCCGCGTCGCAGCTTCGCCGACAGCTGCTGACGCCCCGGGCACCCGGCCCGATCTAGGCTGTCAGGATGCCCTCCCCGACGCCGTTCTCGACGGCAGTGGTCTCGTGGTTCGCCACCGCGGCGCGGGACCTGCCCTGGCGGCGACCCGGATTCACGGCCTGGGGCACGCTGGTCAGCGAGTTCATGCTGCAGCAGACGCCGGTGGTGCGGGTGATCCCGCGGCTGGAGGAGTGGCTCGTGCGGTGGCCGACGCCCGCTTCGCTCGCTGCGGCACCGGCCGGGGACGCGGTGCGGGCGTGGCAGTCGCTCGGGTATCCGCGGCGGGCGCTGAACCTGCACGCTTGCGCGGTGGCGATCACGGACCGCTTCGGCGGGGTGGTGCCACGCGACGTGCCGTCGCTGCTGTCGCTGCCCGGGGTCGGGGACTACACGGCGCGCGCGGTCGCGGTGTTCGCCTATGGTGACCGGCACCCGGTGGTCGACACGAACATCCGCCGGGTGATCGCGCGGGCCATCTCGGGCGCGCCGGATGCGGCGGCACCCAACGCGCGCCTCGACCTGCCCGCGATGACGGCGCTGCTGCCCGCCTCGGACTCGGCTGCGGCGCGCTTCAACGCCGGGATGATGGAGCTCGGCGCGCTCGTCTGCACGGCTCGCGCGCCCCGCTGCTCGCAGTGCCCCGTGGCCGACCTGTGCGCCTGGCGGGCGGCGGGCTACCCGGAGTCTCCCGTCGCGCGGCGACCGGTGCAGAGGAAGTACGAGGGCTCGGACCGCCAGGCGCGCGGCATCGTCCTCGGCGTGCTCAGGGCCTCCCCTGACCCTGTTCCCCACGCCGCTCTGAGTGACGCCCTTCCTGACTCCGCGCGCCTCGGCCGAGCCCTCTCGGGTCTCCTGGCCGACGGCCTCCTGATCGCCCACTCCGACGACGTCTACGCTCTTCCTTAGCTCCTTCCTGGCCGCGCCCTTCCTTGGGAGGCGACCCATGCCCATCGTCGGCAAGCGCGGAGCGCGCGGCAGTCCTCCAGGTGCTGCCGCGCACTCCGTGCTTGCCCTCGAGGATCGTGGCCGGGTCACAGAGTCCAGTGTCGGTGGTCTCTGATTGAATTAATCTCATGAACACCTCCTCAGTCGCCTTCACCGAGGCCCCCGCCTTCGACGCCCCCCGCGTCGACTCGCTGGGCGCCCAGTTCGACGCGGCGATTCAGGATGTTCGGGCCGCCGATGCCCAGATCGCCGCCGCCGAGGCGCTCCGCACGCGCCGCCTCGCCCGTGTGGCGGAGCTGGCCGAGCAGATGTCACGCGCCGACGGCAGCGCCGCCACCGCCGCCGGCCGGGAGTGGGCTCACCGCCGACTGGTCGTGGAGGTGGCCTGCGCCACCAAGCGCAGCGAACGCACGACGGCCCGCCTGATCGACGACGCCGAGCACCTCGTGACCGAGCTCCCGCTGACCCTCGCGCGACTTTCGACGGGTGCCATCTCCTACGCCCACGCCAAGTCGTTGGTGGCCCACGCCATGACCGTGCCCGCCGAGGCTCGTGCCTCCTTCGAGCGGGACGTGCTCCCCCACGCCGAAGCGCTCCCCGCCCACCGCTTCGACGACCGTGCCCGTCGCCTGCGGGAGCGCCTGCACCCCGAGTCGATCGTCACGCGCACCCGCGCCGCCCTCGAGGAGCGGTACGTCTCGGTCACCCCCGAGTGCGACGGCATGGCGACGATCCTGCACCACCTGCCAGCGGTCGACGCCCTGGCGATCGACGACCTGATCGACCGTGTGGCCCGCGCCGCCCGTTCCGACGACGACGGCCGCACCCACGCCCAGCGCCGCTGCGATGCCCTCACCGACCTCGTGCTCGCCCGTGGCGACCGCCCGTCCCTCGTCCCCACGGTGCTCGTCACCATCGCGGCCACGACCCTGGCGGGCGCCGACGACGCCCCCGCCTCCCTCCACGGCTACGGCCCCATCGCCCCCGACACGGCCCGCCGCCTGGCGCACCTGGCCCCCACCCTTCTCCGCGCTGCCGCCCCGGCCCCCACACGCGCGGCTGCACCGACCGGCGGCCCTCGCCCCTCGCGCAGCCCATCCCCCGCGACCAGCGCCACCACCGTGACGCGGCACCGCACCCGAACCCTCCTGGCCGGCGCGATGAACGCGACCAGCTCGAGCAGCCCCACCAGCGCCCCCCGTCCGGCACCCGCCGCCGATGACGCCGCCGACCGCTACAGCGCCTCTCCCGTCACGCGCACGGTGCTCGCCCTGCTCGACGAGACCTGCCGTTTCCCCGGCTGCGGCCGACGCGCCGACCGCTGCGAACTCGACCACACCCACGCCTGGAGCGAGGGCGGCCGCACCACCCCCGACAACCTCGCGCACCTCTGCTCCCGCCACCACCACCTGAAGCATGAGGGCGGCTGGCGCGTCACTCCCTCCCGCGACGGCACCCGCACCCTCCACTGGACCAGCCCCCGCGGCGCCCCCTACACGACCACCCCCGAACTCCACTCCCTCACCGCCGAGCCCCCCGACCCGCCCCCGCACTGACGATCGCACCGACGACCCCACCGCGCCCCTCGCGACCCGCGCGCCCACCGTGCTTCAGCCCGATGCGGCCGCACACCCATCCCGTGAAACGACGAATGGCCCCACTTCTCTCGAAATGGAGCCATTCGCTCGCACACCGGGGTGCGCGGAAGGACTTAGTCCTCCTCGATCACCTTCGGCTTCACGTACGGGTCCTCGTCGCCGGCGTACTGCGCCTTCTTCGCCAGACCCTCCACCTCGGCGTCACGAGCGCGCGCCTCGGCGAGCAGGTCGTCGAGCACCTTCGCGTTCTCCGGCAGCGCGTCGGCGATGAACTCCAGCGACGGCGTCAGCCGAGCCGTGATGTTCTTGCCGACCTCGCTGCGGAGCATCCCGGTCGCCGACTTCAGAGCCGCAGCCGAGTCGGCCCGCTCCTTCTCGTCGCCGTAGACCGTGTAGAAGATCGACGCGTGCTGCAGGTCACCCGTCACCCGCACATCCGTGATCGTGACGAAGCCGAGGCGCGGGTCTTTGATGCCCTTCTCGAGGCGCTTGGCCACGATGACCTTGATGCGGTCCGCCATCTTGGCGGCACGAGCCGGATCGGCCATGATCATCCCTCTTTCTGATTCTGGGATCTCTGAATACGCGATCTCTGAATACGGGATCTCCGTATCAGGGACCGTACATGGGAGACCGTATATGGGAGGAGGAGTGATGCGACATCGCCGCACCACTCCTCCGTCAGCTCACGCTGCTCCAGCCGAGGCTAGACGCGCGGCTTCTCCTTCATCTCGATGGTCTCGATCTCGTCGCCGATCTGGATGTCGTTGAACTTGCCGAGACCGATACCGGCCTCGAAGTCCGTGCGAACCTCGGTGACGTCGTCCTTGAAGCGACGCAGCGACTCGATGGCCAGGTTGTCCCCGACCACGACACCCTCGCGGATGACACGCGCCTTGGCGTTTCGCGTGATCGTTCCCGACCGCACGATGACACCGGCGATGTTGCCGAACTTCGAGGAGCGGAAGATCTCGCGGATCTCCGCGACACCCGACTGCACCTCTTCGAACTCCGGCTTCAGCATGCCCTTCAGCGACGACTCGATGTCGTCGAGCGCGTTGTAGATGACCGAGTAGAACCGGATGTCCACACCCTCGCGAGCGGCGCGCTCGCGCGCCTTCGTGTCGGGACGCACGTTGAAGCCGATGATGATGGCGTTGTCGACCGTGGCGAGGTTGACGTCGCTCTCGGTGACCGCACCCACACCGCGGTGGATGATGCGCAGCTGCACGCTGTCGTCGACCTCGATCTTGAGCAGCGACTCCTCGAGTGCCTCGACGGCACCGGAGACGTCACCCTTGATGATGAGGTTGAGCGCTTCGACCTTGCCCTCTTCGAGTGCACGGGTGAAGTCCTCGAGCGAGATGCGCTTGCGGGCCTTGGCCAGCGAGGCGTTACGCTCGGCGGCTTCACGCTTCTCAGCGATCTGACGAGCAGTGCGGTCCTCCTCGGTGACGAGGAAGGTGTCACCGGCTCGGGGCACGCTCGAGAGGCCCTGGACCTGCACGGGACGCGACGGGGTCGCCTCGGTGACGGTCTCGCCGTTCTCGTCGACCATCGCACGGACACGGCCGTACGCCGTACCCGCCACGATCGCGTCGCCGACCCGCAGCGTTCCGGACTGGATGAGCACGGTCGCGACCGCACCGCGGCCCTTGTCGAGCTTGGCTTCGATCGCCACGCCACGCGCATCCTTGTTCGGGTTGGCCCGCAGGTCGAGACCGGCGTCGGCGGTGAGGAGCACTGCGTCGAGCAGGTCCTGGATGCCGATGTCGTTGCGCGCAGAGACGTCGACGAACATGACGTCTCCGCCGTACTCCTCGGCGACCAGGTTGTACTCGGTCAGCTGCTGGCGCACCTTGGCCGGGTTGGCGTCGGGCTTGTCGATCTTGTTGACCGCGACCACGATCGGCACGTTGGCCGCCTGGGCGTGGTTCAGCGCCTCGATCGTCTGCGGCATGATGCCATCGTCAGCCGCCACCACGAGGATCGCGATGTCGGTGACCTGGGCACCACGAGCACGCATGGCGGTGAACGCCTCGTGACCGGGGGTGTCGATGAAGGTGATCGGACGCTCGATGCCCTCGTGCTCGGTGACCACCTGGTACGCACCGATGTGCTGGGTGATGCCACCGGCCTCGCCCGCCACGACGTTCGCGTTGCGGATGGCGTCGAGCAGTCGCGTCTTACCGTGGTCGACGTGGCCCATGACGGTGACGACCGGGGGACGGATCTCCAGGTCTTCGTCGGTCTCGTCTTCCAGCTCCTGGTCGAGGTCGATGTCGAAGCCCTCGAGGAGCTCGCGGTCCTCTTCCTCCGGCGACACGATCATGATCTTGTAGCCGAGCTCTTCGCCGAGCACCTGGAAGGTCGCCTCGTCGAGCGACTCGGTCGCCGTCGCCATCTCACCGAGGTGGAACAGCACGGTCACCAGGTTGCCCGGGCTCGCGTCGATCTTGTCGGCGAAGTCGGTGATCGAGGCACCACGACGCAGGCGGACGACGGTGTTGCCGTCGCCGCGGGGGACGCTGACGCCACCCAGCGACGGGGCTTCGCGCAGCTCGAACTCGGCCCTCTTCGTCCGCTTGGACTTGCGAGCCTTGCTCTTGCCGCCACCGCGACCGAACGCACCAGCGGTTCCACCGCCGGGGCCACGGCCACGACCGCCGGCACCCGGACGCGGCGCGAAGCCGCCGGGAGCGCCACCGGGACGGAACCCGGGCGAACCGGGAGCCGGACGCGCGCCGCCACCCTGAGGAGCGCCGGGGCGGAAGCCCGCACCGGTGCCGGGGCGCTGGAAGCCCGTGGGGCGAGGAGCACCCGGACGGGGCGAACCGGGACGCGGAGCGCTCGGACGGGGAGCACCGGGACGCGGGATGGCACCACCGGCGCCACCACCCGAACCACTGCGGCCCATGCCCTGCTGGCTGGCGAAGGGGTTGTTGCCCGGACGCGGGGCGCCGGGGCGCTGCATGCCCTGCTGGCTAGCGAACGGGTTGTTGCCCGGACGCGGGATGCCGGGGCGCGGTCCGCCGGGGCGGGGCGCGGCGGAGTCACCGGAGGCGGCCGGAGCGGCGGGAGCCGCAGGAGTCGCCGAGCCGGACGCCGCGGAGGCGTCGGCAGGCTTCTGCGGAGCGGCAGCGGCGGGCGCGGCCGGAGCGGCGGCAGCCGGAGTCGCGGGAGCGGACGCAGCGGCGCGCTCGGCCGAAGCCGGAGCCGGTGCCGACGCAGGTGCGGCGGCCGGAGCAGCAGGCGCGGCGGGAGCCGGCGTCGAGGTGCGGCCGGCCGAGGGGCCGGGAGCCGGAGCGCCGGGACGAGCGCCACCGGGGCGAGGCCCGGACGACGACGACTTCGGGGCAGCCGAGGACGAACCGGCAGCCGGAGCGGACGAGCCGCCGGAGGCAGCGCCGGCGCCGGCCTTGATCAGTGCCTCTTTGAGGCGACGAGCCACGGGAGGCTCGATGCTCGACGAGGGGCCCTTGACGAACTGGCCCATCTCCTTGAGCGTCGCAAGGGCGACCTTGCTGTCGACACCGAGCTCGGCGGCGACTTCATGTACACGTGGTTTTGCAGCCACAATTCTCCTGTCTGGATGGCCCACCCAGACAGGGCAGGCCGTTAGTAGCGGACGGGTCTCATTTCGAGCCGCTCATCAGTTGTCACTCATGGTTCACGGTGCCGTTCAGCCTGTTCTCTAATGTTGTCGTCTCGAGTGTTCCGTCCACCCGGAGCGCACGCCCGAAAGCGCGACGCGTGACCGCGAGGTGGAAGCACGCGAGTGTCGGATGCACCCATGCGCCTCGCCCGGGAAGCGAGGCCGTCTCATCGACGACCAGTGCCTGTCCCTCAGGGATTGACTCCCTGGCGACGACCCTCAGCAAAGAGGACCGCGAGGCGCGCGCACGACATCCGACGCACGTTCTAACGGGTTCCATGGTACTCCATATTCCCGGAGCGGCCGTCGGAGGCCGCTCCGGACGTGCGCCGATCAGTCGCCGTCGAGGATGCTGTCGGGCTGGATGTCGATCTTCGCGCCCGTGAGCTTCGCGGCGAGTCGGGCGTTCTGGCCCTCCTTGCCGATGGCCAGCGAGAGCTGGTAGTCGGGCACGAGCGCACGGACGGCCTTGGTGGCCTGATCGATCACGAAGGCGCTCGAGACCTTGGCGGGTGAGAGCGCGTTGGCGACGAAGGTCGGCAGGTCCTCCGAGTAGTCGACGATGTCGATCTTCTCGGCGCCGAGCTCCGACGTGACCGCGCGCACACGCTGGCCGAGCTCGCCGATGCAGGCGCCCTTGGCGTTGACGCCGGGCTCCGTGGCCCGCACCGCGATCTTCGTGCGGTGGCCGGCCTCGCGGGCGAGCGAGACGATCTCGACGACACCCGAGGCGATCTCGGGCACCTCGAGCGCGAAGAGCTTGCGCACGAGCGACGGGTGCGTGCGCGACACCGTGATCGCGGGGCCCTTCGGCCCCTTGGCGACGCTGGTGACGTACACGCGGATGCGCGAGCCGTGCGCGTAGTCCTCGCCCGGCACCTGCTCCTCGGGCGGCATGATGGCCTCGATGGTGCCGAGGTCGACGTGGATCATCCGCGGGTTGGGGCCTTGCTGGATGACACCGGCGACGATGTCGCCCTCCCGGCCCTTGAACTCGCCGAGCACCTTGTCGTCGCCGATGTCGCGCAGCCGCTGGTTGATGACCTGCTTGGCGGCGAAGGCGGCGATGCGCCCGAAGTCGCTCGGGTTCTCCTCGGCCTCGCCGATGAGCACGCCGTCCTCGTCGAGCTCGGGCACGAAGATGCCGATGTGGCCGGTCTTGCGGTCGAGGTGCACGCGAGCCGAGTCGGTGCCGTCCTCGGTCGTGGCCGGACGGTCGGTGTGCTTGAGGAATGCGGTCAGGATCGCCTGCTCGATGATTCCCACGAGTTCCTCGAAGGGAATCTCTCGTTCACGCTCCAAGAGGCGTAAGACGCTGAGGTCGATGTCCACTTCCGGCCTCCTCTGTTCAGATCTGTCGCCGCCGATGTCTCCGGCGGTCAAACGAAAAGACTACCCGAAGCTTTCGGCGACGTCACCCAGCGCGACCTGGGTGCGCTCCCCCGTCGCCCGATCCCACAGCTCGACCTGGCCGTCGGCCACACCGCGGCCCACGATCACGATGCGCGGCACGCCGATCAGCTCGGCGTCGCCGAACTTCACCCCGGGGCTGACCTTGGGCCGGTCGTCGAAGAGAACGTCGAGACCCGTGGCCTCGAGGTCGGCCACCACCGACTCCGCGGCCTGGTAGACCTCGGGGTCCTTGCCCGTCGCGATGACGTGCACGTCGAAGGGCGCGACCGAGGGCGGCCAGATGAGGCCCTTCGCGTCGTTGTTCAGCTCCGCGATGATGGCCAGGATGCGCGTGACGCCGATCCCGTAGGAGCCCATCGTCACCGTGACGAGCTTGCCGTTCTCGTCGAGCACCTTCAGGCCCAGGGCCTCGGCGTACTTGCGGCCGAGCTGGAACACGTGACCGATCTCCATGCCGCGGGCGAGCTCGACCGGCCCGGACCCGTCGGGAGCGGGGTCGCCCGGCCGCACCTCGGCCACCTCGACCGTGCCGTCGGCCGTGAAGTCGCGCCCGGCCACGAGGCCGAAGACGTGCTTGCCGTGCACGTTCGCCCCGGTGATCCAGCCGCTGCCGTCGACCACCCGGGGGTCGACCAGGTAGCGGATGCCCGTGCTCGACTCCTCGCCGAGCACCGCGCCCTCAGGCGTCCAGGGCCCGATGTAGCCCTTGACGAGGCCCGGGTTCTTGGCGAAGTCGGCCTCGGTGGCGGCCTCGACCTCGGCCGGCGCGAAGGCGACCTCGGCGCGCTTGAGGTCGACCTCGCGGTCGCCGGGCAGACCGACCACGACGACCTCGCGGGTGCCGTCGAGGTTCACGAGGGCGAGCACGACGTTCTTCAGCGTGTCGGCCGACGTCCACGACCGGCCGTCGGGCCGGGGGTGGGAGGCGTTCGCCGCGTCGACGAGCGTCTGGATGGTGGGCGTCTCGGGGGTGTCGTGCACCTCGGCCGGCGTCAGGCCCTCGTACGAACGGGGCTCGGGCGCCAGGGTGGTGAACGCCTCGACGTTCGCGGCGTAGCCGCCCGCGGATCGCACGAAGGTGTCTTCGCCGACGGGCGTGGGGTGCAGGAACTCCTCGCTCTTCGAGCCGCCCATGGCACCCGCGTCGGCCTTGACGATCACGTACTCGAGACCGAGGCGCGTGAAGATGCGCTCGTAGGCGTCGCGCTGCGCCTGGTAGCTCGCATCGAGCCCGGCATCGGTGTAGTCGAAGGAGTACGCATCCTTCATGGTGAACTCGCGGCCGCGCAGGAGGCCGGCGCGGGGGCGGGCCTCGTCGCGGTACTTGTCCTGGATCTGGTAGATCGACAGCGGCAGGTCTTTGTAGCTGTTGTAGAGGTCCTTCACGAGCAGCGTGAAGACCTCCTCGTGCGTGGGCGCCAGCACGTAGCCCGCGTCCTTGCGGTCGGACAGCCGGAACATGCCGGGTCCG
The DNA here is from genome assembly GCF_015350805.1 of Herbiconiux sp. VKM Ac-1786. Lineage (GTDB taxonomy): Bacteria > Actinomycetota > Actinomycetes > Actinomycetales > Microbacteriaceae > Herbiconiux. The sequence continues at coordinate 821,792 of NZ_JADKSG010000002.1, forward strand.
TACTCCGTGTACCGCCCGGTGACCTCGTAGGGCTCCTTCGGCAGCAGCGCGGGGAAGTGCACCTCGAAGGCCCCGGCGGCCTCCATCTCCTCGCGGATGATCGCCTCGATCTTCGCCTTCACCCGCAGCCCGAGCGGCAGCCAGGCGAAGATGCCCGGGGCCTGGCGGCGGATGTAGCCGGCGCGCACGAGCAGCACATGGCTCGCCACCTCGGCGTCGGAGGGCGATTCCCGCAGCGTGCGGAGGAAGTAGTTGGACAGGCGTGTAGGCACGCACCGAGTCTAGCCAGCAGGGCCCGAACGCTCACATCGGCGGCGCCCCTGTGCACAACTTCCCGTTATCCCTTCTGCACAGCCGAGCGGATGCTCGTCCCTGTCCACAGATCGTCCTCTGACGCCGAGGCGCCCGACGAGGGCGTCCTACCCTCACCGCATGGACACTCTCATTCAGCTGCGGGCTGCCGCGCCGTTCCTGCAGCGCTGCACCACCCCGATCGGCCGGGTGGAGGTCGTCAGCGACGGCGAGGCGGTCACCCGGGTGACGCTCGAGGCTGCGGGGGCGCTGCCGCACGACGGGCTCGTGTTCGACTCCGACCGCGTCGCCGACGAGGCGATCGCGCAACTGCTCGACTACTTCGAGGGCAGCCGGCAGAGGTTCACCGTTCCCCTGGCGCACCGCGGCACACCGTTCCAGGTGGCCGTCTGGCAGGAGCTGGCGGCGCTCGGCTGGGGCGAGCCCACCGACTACGGCGCCATCGCCCGCGCCGTCGGGAAGGTGGGCGCCGGGCGCGCGGTCGGCGGCGCGGTGGCGCTGAACCCCACGCCGCTGCTCGTCGGCTGCCACCGTGTGCTCTCGGTCGCCGGGCGCATCACCGGCTGGAGCCACGGCGAGGGCGTGCCGACGAAGGCCTGGCTGCTCGCCCACGAGTCCATCGCGTTCGCGGCCGGCTGATGACGATGGAGTTCCTCAGACCTCCAGGACGAGCTCGCCCGACGGCGCGAGCGAGAGGCGATGGCCGGTCGCGCTCCCCCACGCGATCAGCTCGTCCACCTCCGCGAAGTCGGTGCCGTGCTGCACGAGTGCGCGCACGAGCTCCCCCTTGCCCTTCTTGTTGAAGTGGTTGAGAGCGCGCGTGACGCCGTCGGGGCCCTCACTGACCACCCGCAGGAAGTGCGAGCGGGTGACCGCGGCGGGAACCGGTCCGAGGTGCACGTAGGCCTCCGAGCGCAGGTCGAGCACGAGCTCGTCCCGATGCGCTAGCAGGGCCTTCGAGACGGGTGCGCTCCAGGTGGCCTTCAGGCTGTCGCCCTCGAGCCGCGAGTCGTGCGAGAGACGGTAGGCGGGCACCGGGTCCCCGGCGCCCACGAGGCCGAACAGCGCCGAGTGGATGCGCACGTGCTGGGCGGCGAACGAGCGGGCGCCGGCGTCGAGCGAGCGCGCGTCGAGGGCCTCGTAGAGCACGCCGGTGTAGCGGTCCATGGCCGGAAGGGTGGGCGAGACCGTGAGCGCCCGGTTGCGCTCCACCTCCGAGGCGAGCTTGGGGCCGAGCTTCAGGCGCTTCAGCGCGTCCTCGCGGTCACGGCTGAGTTGCTTCAGGCGCCGCACGGTGGCGCGGCGCACCGGGGTGAGGCCCGCGTGCGACAGGGCGGCGAAGTCGAGCGGGGGGCCGTCTCCCCCGTCGTGCTTGGTCTCCGAGGGCGGGAGCAGGACGAGCATCCGGAACCTTTCTGCACACGGTGCGCGGCGGGAACGGCGAAGACCGCCGGCCCCGGCTCACGAGGAGCGGGGACGACGGTCTTCGAAGGGTGACTACTTGATCAGCTCGGCGTCGCGCGCGACGATCGTGACGGTGTCGTTCTCGACCGAGAGGAACCCGTCGTCGGCGCGCGCCACGAGGCGCTCACCGCTCGTCGCGTTCACGCGCACCTCGCCGGCGGCGAGGATCGCGAGCATCGGCTCGTGACCGGCGAGAATGCCGATCTCGCCCTCGACGGTCTTGGCGACCACCATCGAGGCCTCGCCGGCCCAGATCTGCTGGTCGGCCGAGACGACGCTGACGTTCAGAGGACGAGCCATGATCAGCCGTTCTCCTTCTGGATCTGAGCCCACTTCTCCTCGACGTCCGTGATCGGGCCGACGTTGAAGAACGCCTGCTCCGCCACGTGGTCGAACTCGCCCTTGGTGATCGCGTCGAACGACTCGATCGTGTCCTTCAGCGGAACCGTGGAACCCTCGACACCGGTGAACTTCTTCGCCATGTAGGTGTTCTGCGACAGGAACTGCTGGATGCGGCGAGCCCGCGACACGGTGATCTTGTCTTCCTCGGAGAGCTCGTCGACACCGAGGATCGCGATGATCTCCTGCAGCTCCTTGTTCTTCTGCAGGATCTGCTTCACGTTGGTCGCGACACGGTAGTGGTCGGCGCCCAAGTACCGCGGGTCCATGATGCGCGAGGTCGAGGTGAGCGGGTCGATGGCCGGGTACAGGCCCTTCGACGCGATCTCACGCGACAGCTCGGTGGTGGCGTCGAGGTGGGCGAACGTGGTCGCCGGAGCCGGGTCGGTGTAGTCGTCGGCCGGCACGTAGATCGCCTGCAGCGAGGTGATCGAGTGACCACGCGTCGAGGTGATGCGCTCCTGGAGAACGCCCATCTCGTCGGCGAGGTTCGGCTGGTAGCCCACCGCGGACGGCATGCGGCCGAGCAGCGTCGACACCTCGGAGCCCGCCTGCGTGAAGCGGAAGATGTTGTCGATGAACAGCAGCACGTCCTGGTTCTGCACGTCGCGGAAGTACTCCGCCATCGTCAGGGCCGACAGGGCGACGCGGAGGCGCGTTCCCGGCGGCTCGTCCATCTGGCCGAAGACGAGGGCGGTCTTGTCGAAGACGCCCGCCTCCTCCATCTCGGCGATGAGGTCGTTGCCCTCACGGGTGCGCTCACCGACACCGGCGAACACCGACACACCACCGTGGTCCTGGGCCACACGCTGGATCATCTCCTGGATGAGGACCGTCTTGCCGACGCCCGCACCACCGAAGAGTCCGATCTTTCCACCCTGCACGTAGGGGGTCAGGAGGTCGATCGACTTGATGCCGGTCTCGAAGAGGTTGGTCTTCGACTCCAGCTGGTCGAACGCCGGGGGCTTGCGGTGGATGGGCCAGCGCTCGGTGATCTCGATCTTCTCGCCGGGGGCGGCGTTCAGCACGTCGCCGATCACGTTGAAGACCTTGCCCTTGGTGACGTCACCGACGGGAACCGAGATGGCGGCACCGGTGTCGCGCACCTCCTGGCCGCGGACGAGGCCGTCGGTCGGGTTCAGGGCGATGGCGCGGACGAGGTCGTCACCGAGGTGCTGTGCGACCTCGAGGGTGATCTCGGTGCGGTTCTCGCCGATGGCGATCGTCGTCTTGAGGGCGTTGTAGACCTCGGGGATGGAGTCGTGCGGGAACTCGATGTCGACCACCGGACCCGTGACGCGCGCGACGCGGCCGACGCCCTGGGGCGTCTCCTTCGCCTGTGCCGGCGCGATGACAGTGTCAGTCATTGTGCTCTCTCTTCTCTGTGACTACTTGGCGGAGGCCGGATCGGCTACTTGGCGGAGGCCAAGGCGTCGGCCCCGCCGACGATTTCGGAAATCTGCTGCGTGATCTCGGACTGACGGGCGTTGTTGGCCAGACGGGTGAAATCGCGGATCAGGTTGTCGGCGTTGTCGGAGGCCGACTTCATGGCCTTCTGACGTGCGGCGTGCTCGGCTGCCGCCGACTGGAGCATCGCGTTGAAGATGCGGCTCTCGACGTAGATCGGGAGCAGGGCATCCAGCACCGTCGCGGCGTCGGGCTCGAACTCGTAGAGCGGGTAGACCTCGTTCGAGGGCTCGACGGGGGCTTCGCCCTCGACGATCTCGAGCGGGAGCAGACGCACGACCTCGGGAACCTGGCTGACCATGCTCACGAAGCGGTTGTAGACGAGGTGGATCTCGTCGACCCCGCCCTCCTGGTCGTCGAGGTTGTAGGCCTCGACCACGGCGTCGGCGATCTCTTTCGCGGTGTCGAACTGGGGCTGGTCGGTGCCACCCGTCCAGGCCTTCACGCTCGCGCGCTTGCGGAAGCTGAAGTAGCCCACCGCCTTGCGGCCGACGAGGTAGAACACGACGTTCTTGCCCTCGCTGCGCAGGAGCTCGGCGAGCTGCTCCGCCTCCTTCAGGATCGAGGAGGAGAAGGCACCTGCGAGACCGCGGTCGGAGGTGAAGATCACCACGGCGGCGGTGTCGAGCTTCTCGCGCTCGCTGGTCAGCGGGTGGTCGACGTTGGAGTACGTGGCCACCGCCGACACCGCGCGCGTGATGGCACGCGAGTACGGGGCCGAGGCGGCCACGCGCTGCTGCGCCTTCTGGATGCGCGAGGCGGAGATCAGCTCCATCGCCCTCGTGATCTTCTTGGTCGTCTGGGCCGATTTGATCCTCGACCGATAGACCCTGAGCTGAGCGCCCATGCTTAGCGGCGACCCTTCACGATCTTCTCCTGGCCGACGTCGGCCTTGTCGGTCGCCTGGAACTGCTCCTTGCCCACCGAGGCGAGCGGCTTGCCCTCACCCGTCTGGAACTCGAGCTTGAACTGGTCGACCGCCTTGTCGAGGGCCGCGGCGGTGTCGTCGTCGAGCTTGTTGGTCTCGCGCAGCGTCGTGAGGATGTCGGTCGTGCGACCGACGTACTCGAGCAGCTCGGCCTCGAAGCGCAGGATGTCCTCCACCGGCACCTCGTCGAGCTTGCCCTTGGTGCCGGCCCAGATCGAGACGACCTGCTGCTCGACGGGGAACGGCGAGTACTGCGGCTGCTTCAGCAGCTCGGTGAGGCGGGCGCCCCGGGCGAGCTGACGACGCGACGCGGCGTCGAGGTCGGACGCGAACATCGCGAAGGCCTCGAGCGAACGGTACTGGGCGAGCTCGAGCTTCAGCGTTCCGGAGACCGACTTGATCGACTTCACCTGGGCGTCGCCACCCACTCGCGAGACCGAGATGCCGACGTCGACAGCGGGGCGCTGGTTGGCGTTGAACAGGTCGGACTGGAGGAAGATCTGGCCGTCGGTGATCGAGATCACGTTGGTCGGGATGTACGCCGAGACGTCGTTCGCCTTGGTCTCGATGATCGGCAGACCGGTCATCGAGCCGGCGCCCAGCTCGTCGGACAGCTTCGCGCAGCGCTCGAGCAGACGCGAGTGCAGGTAGAACACGTCACCGGGGTACGCCTCGCGTCCCGGCGGACGACGCAGCAGCAGCGACACGGCGCGGTAGGCCTCGGCCTGCTTGGACAGGTCGTCGAAGATGATCAGGACGTGCTTGCCGCCGTACATCCAGTGCTGGCCGATGGCCGAGCCGGTGTAGGGGGCGAGGTACTTGAAGCCGGCGGGGTCGGAGGCCGGGGACGCCACGATGGTGGTGTACTCCATCGCTCCGGCGTCTTCGAGCGCACCGCGCACGGAGGCGATGGTCGAGCCCTTCTGGCCGATCGCGACGTAGATGCAGCGAACCTGCTTGTTGACGTCGCCCGAGTCCCAGTTGGCCTTCTGGTTGATGATCGTGTCGATCGCGATGGCCGTCTTACCGGTCTGGCGGTCGCCGATGATGAGCTGGCGCTGGCCGCGGCCGATCGGGATCATGGCGTCGATCGCCTTGATGCCGGTCTGCATCGGCTCGTGCACGCTCTTACGGGCCATGACGCCGGGCGCCTGGAGCTCGAGCTCGCGGCGGCCCTCGGCGACGATCTCGCCGAGACCGTCGATCGGGTTGCCGAGCGGGTCGACGACGCGGCCGAGGTAGGCGTCGCCCACGGGCACGGAGAGGACCTCTCCGGTGCGGGTGACCTCCTGGCCCTCCTCGATGCCGGTGAACTCACCGAGCACGATGACACCGATCTCGTCCTCGTCGAGGTTCTGGGCGAGGCCCAGCGTGCCGTCGGCGAAGCGGATCAGCTCGTTGGCCATGACGCCGGGGAGACCCTCGACGTGCGCGATGCCGTCGGCGGCGTCGATGACGTAGCCGACCTCGGTCGTGGAGGCCTTGCCGGGCTCGTAGGCGGCGACGAAGTCTTTGAGAGCGTCGCGGATCTCATCGGGGCGGATCGTAAGTTCAGCCATCGTTTTCCCTTTTCTGATGGGGTATGCCCCCAGTGTGTTCCTGTGCCCTCTGATTAGCCAGCGAGCTGAAGTCTCAAATCGTTGATGCGCGTCGCGACGCTGCCGTCGATGACGTCGTCACCGATCTGGATGCGGACGCCGCCCACCACCGAGGGGTCGATCACCTGGTTGATGCGCACCGGCATGCGATAGCTGCCGGTGAGGGCCTTCTCCAGCCGGGCGATGCGGTCGGAGCTCAGCGGAGCGGCGACGGTGACCGTCGCCACCCGCGACCCGGCCTCGTCGGCCACGATCGTGGAGGCGTAGCGGATGAGTTCGCCGATACGGCGACCGCGGGGCTGGGTGACCAGCTGACGCACGATCGCGACGGTCTCGTTCGCGGCACGACCGCCGAGCAGGCGCTCGACGAGCGAGCGCTTCTGCTCGGTGGAGCCGAGCTTGGAACCGAGGGCCAGCTCGAGCGACGAGTCGCTCGACACGGCCCGGGCGAACTCGAACAGCTCGCGGTCGATCGCCAGCGACGAGGGCGCCGAGAAGGCGACGGCACGGATGCCCAGCTCCTCGATGCCCGCGAGCAGGTCGTTCTTCGACGACCAGCGACTGGTCACCACCGTGTCGAGCAGGTCGACCGTCGTGGCGCTGTAGCCGGTGGCGAACAGCCGGCGCACGAGCGCCGACTTCGCCGCGCGCTCTGCTCCGGGGTCGGAGAGGGCTGCCAGCAGGTGCGACGAATCTCCGATGATCCGACCAGCGGCGAAGAGCTCTTCTCCCGTGGCCAGATCGACCGCGCCGGCCACGCTCGACAGACGAGCCGTGGCACCGGCGAGGGCTTCTCTGGTCGCGCTACCCATGGTGCTACTTCTTTCCCGAGGTGTCGGCCTCGAGGTCGGCGAGGAAGCGGTCGACCAGGGCCGTCGCCTTCGCGTCGTCGGAGAGGGACTCGCCCACGACACCCGAGGCGAGGTCGATGGCCAGCGAGCCGACCTCCGAGCGCAGCGACACGAGGGCCGCCTGACGCTCGGCCTCGATCGCGACCTGGGCGTTCGCCTTGGTGCGCTCGGCCTCGTTCTGAGCCTGAGCGGTGACCTCGGAGCCGATGCGCTGGGCGTCGACACGGGCCTGCTCACGGATCTTGGCGGCCTCGGCACGAGCCTCGGCCAGCTGGGCGGTGTACTGCTGGAGGGCAGCCTCCGCCTCGCGCTGGGCCTCGTCGGCCTTCTCCATGTTTCCCTCGATCGCGGCGGACCGCTCATCGAGGAGCTTCTTCATGCGCGGAAGGACGAGCCTCCAGAAGAAGAAGAGGATGACGACGAAGCACACGGCCGACCAGATGATGTCATATGGCGCCGGGATGAGCGGATTCGTGCCTTCTTCGCCAGCAGCCAGAATTGCGTTCAGCATTCCAGCCTCCTTATCGATCGAAGATGGACGACTAGTTGGTGAAGATGAAGTACGTCGCGATACCGATGAACGCGAGCGCCTCGGTGAACGCGATACCGATGTACATCAGCACCTGGAGACGGCCGGCGAGCTCGGGCTGGCGGGCGACGCCTTCGATGGTCTTGCCGACCACGATGCCCACGCCGATGGCGGGGCCGATGGCGGCGAGGCCGTAGCCCATGGTCGCGACGTTGCCGGTGACCTCAGCGAGGATCGATACATCTGCCACGTTGTGTTCCCTTTCGTGATGGTGGTTCGGGCGGACGCCTGAACCGCTTAGTGTTCCTCAGCCAGCGCGAGCTGGATGTAGACAGTGGTGAGAAGAGCGAAGACGTAGGCCTGCAGAACCGCGACCAGCACCTCGAAGAGGGTGAACACGAAACCGAAGGCCAGGGTGCCGACGCCGAACAGCGAGTAGAAGAAGTTCGTCTGCGTCGCCGTGAAGAAGAAGAACTGCGTGGCCGAGAAGAACAGCACGAGCAGCAGGTGGCCGACGACCATGTTCATGAGCAGTCGCAGCGTCAGCGTCACCGGGCGCAGCACGAAGGTCGAGACCAGCTCGATCGGCGTCACGATGATGTAGAGCGCCTTCGGCACACCGGGCGGGAAGAGCGCGTTCTTGAAGAAGGCACCCGGGTGCTTCTTGATGCCCGCGTAGATGAACGCGAACCAGGCCACGACGGCGAGCACCAGCGGGACACCGATCACCGACGTGCCGGCGATGTTCAGGAACGGGATGATGCCCGTGATGTTCATGAACAGCACCATGAAGAAGATGGTGGTGATCAGCGGAAGGAAGCGACGGCCGTCCTTCTTGCCGAGGAGGTCTTCGGCGATGTTGACCCGAGCGAAGTCGAGCCCCATCTCGACGATGGACTGGAAGCGGCCGGGCACCACCTTCATGCGGCGCGTGCCGATCCAGAAGATCAGCACGATCGCCAGCACCGCGAGGAAGCGGATGAGGATGATGCGGTTCATCTCGAACGGCGTGCCCGCGAAGAAGATGACTTCGGGGAAGAACTCTTCGATGGACGGACCGTGGAAACCACCGTCATCGGAGGTTGCCATGGGGGCTAGCAGGTGCACAGCGTTAGCTATCAGCGCTATCTCCTGTTCGGGGCGTGGAACTGTTCATAGTTCTCGCGACGACGAGCGGGTGGGAGGGGTGCTGCAGGGAGAATGCGAAGGCATTGTCCCGCGGCGGAACGATCTTGACAACCCTATCAATACTTAGGGCATCCTGACGAATCCTGGCGACCCTCATTGCGGGCCGGGAAGGCGCACGTCCGAGGCGTAGGGCATGCGGCTGCGCGCCACCACCACGACGTCGACCACGAGGGTGCCGATGACGGCGACCACGATGCTGAGGAACAGCACGACGTCGTTGGTGAAGTCGGCTCCGCGCAGCAGCACCACCAGCACGATGAACAGCGCGAACTTGACGATCCACGAGCCGAGCACGATCACGAAGAACAGCGTCGTGAACAGCGGTGACGCGGCGAAGCGGTTGGCCACGAGGATGCTCGCCGCGGTGATCCCCGCGAACACCAGCACCATGACCGTGCCGATGAGGGCGCTGATCGCCCCCGTCCAGCCGTCGACCAGGTAGCCGACCACTCCCCCGACGACGGCGATGACCAGGGCGAGCACCGCATCCCACTTCAGGATCGTCGAGAACACCCCCGTCGAGGACGGCGTCGGGTAGTTGCCCCGCGGTGCGGGTTCGTTCACGGTCACGGGGTGGACTCCTTGATGTCGTCGGCGGCCGCGTCGAGCGGGTCGTCGCCGGCTTTGGCACGGGCTTCGAGGGTGCCCGCGTCGGCGGACTGGGCGGCGAACTCGCGGCGCTTGGCGCGGCTGAGCGGCGACAGGGTGACGACCGTGCAGACCGCGATGCCGAGGCCGAGCACGATGAACGCGGGCCAGTACGGGTCGAGCACGAAGAACAGCAGGCAGCCGATCGAGATGACGGCCGTCCAGGAGTAGAAGATCAGCACGGCCTGCAGGTGGCTGTGGCCCATGTCGAGCAGCCGGTGGTGCAGGTGCTTCCGGTCGGCGCTGAACGGGCTCTTGCCCGCCCGCAGCCGCCGGATGACGGCGAGGCTGAAGTCGAGCAGCGGGATGATCAGGATCGCGAAGGGCAAGAGGATCGGGATGAACGCCGGCAGGAGCTCCGAGCGGCCGAGCTGGGCCGGGTCGACCTGGCCGGTGACCGCGATGGCGCTGGTGGCCATCAGGAGGCCGACGAGCAGCGCGCCCGCGTCGCCCATGAACAGCTTCGCCGGGTGGAAGTTCAGCGGCAGGAAGCCGGCGCAGGCGCCGATCAGCACCGCGGTGATCAGCGAGGCGAGGTTGAAGTAGTCGGTCGGCGAGGTCTCCTGGGCCAGCAGGTAGCTGTAGAGGAAGAACACGCCGTTCGCGATCAGGGCGACCCCGGCGACGAGCCCGTCGAGCCCGTCGATGAAGTTGATGGCGTTCATCACCAGCACGACCGCGAGGATCGTGATGATCAGCGACATGGCCGGCGAGCCGATGCCGCGGGTGTCGCCGATCGGCAGCGAGAGGATCTGCACGCCCTGCCAGGCCAGGAGCCCGGCCGCGAGGATCTGACCGGCGAGCTTGGTGAGCCAGTCCAGGTCCCAGATGTCGTCGGCCACGCCGATGACCACGATGATCAGCGCGGCGCCGAGGATGGCCCAGACCTTGCCGGGCTCGGCGAACACCAGCCGGAACCAGCTGATCTGCGACGCGACCCCGATGGCGACGACGACACCGAGGAACATCGCGATCCCACCGAGCCGCGGTGTGGGCCGCGTGTGCACGTCGCGCTCGCGGATCTTCGGGTACAGCCGGTAGCGGTGGCTGAGCTTGTAGATGACCCAGGTCAGACCGAAGGTGACGACGGCCGAGACGAGGGCGACGAGGAGGTAGAAGCGCACGTCAGGCGCCGGGCCCAGAGGAGTCGGGCCGAGAGGAGTCGGGGGCCGTACCATCCGCTTCCGGCAGGAGCAGCTCGCCGACGACCTCGCGCAGCCGCTCGTCGGAGACGGCACCGTGCCGCACGACGCGCAGGGTGCCGTCGGGGCGTGTGGCGTCGACGATGGTGGAGGCCACAGCCTGCGGGCGCTCTCCCCCGTCGAGGTAGACGGTCACGCTGTCGCCGAGCATGTCGAGCGCCTGCTGCGCCGTGGTGGCGGCCGGCTGCCCGGTGAGGTTGGCGCTGGACACCGCGAGCGGGCCGGTGTCGGCGAGCAGCTCGAGCGCGATCGGGTCGCTCGGCATGCGCAGGGCGACGGTGCCCCCGGTGTCGCCGAGGTCCCAGGCGAGCGACGGGGTCGCCCGGAGGATGAGCGTCAGCCCGCCCGGCCAGAAGGCGTCGACCAGGTCGCGGGCCGAGGCCGGGATGCCGACGGCGAGGGCGTCGAGGGTCGGCGATCCGGGGATCAGCACGGGCGGCGGCGACTGGCGGGTGCGGCCCTTGGCGTCGAGCAGGCGCTGCACCGCACGCGGCTGGAACGCGTCGGCCGCGAGCCCGTACACCGTGTCGGTGGGGATGACGGCGAGCTCGCCACGGGCGATGGCGGCACGGGCGAGGCGCATGCCGCTCAGGAGCTCGGTGGACACGGAGCAGTCGTAAAGGGAAGCCATTGCACCTTCATGATAGCGGGGCACCCCCGGAAGCCCCGGGAGGCCCGGCAGGCCCGGGGGCCCCGGGAGGAGCTCAGCGCTTGGGGACGCGCCCGCGGCCGAAGATCAGCCAGAGGATCGAGCCGAGGATTGACAGGAAGAAAGCCACCAGGATCCAGATGAACTTGCCGAGCCCGCCGTGGTTGGGGTTCTTGACGATCGACACGACCGTCACGATGAAGATGATCAGGCCGACGATGCCGAATGTGAAGCTGATGGGTTCCATACCGAGAATCCTAGAGGCAGAGCGCTGGGCGTCCCGTGATCAGCGGATGCCCGTGGTCGCCCGGTCGCGCCCCGTGAGGTCGCGGTGGGTGGCCACGGCCCGCCATCCGTCGGCGCCGAGGAGCTCGCGCATCTCGGCGCCCTGGAGGTCGCCGTGCTCGATCACGAGGCTGCCGCCCGGGCGGAGCAGCCGCTTCGCCGTCGCGGACACGTCGCGGACGACGTCGAGGCCGTCCGTTCCGCCGTAGAGCGCGTGCTCGGGGTCGTGCAGGCGCACCTCGGGGTCGCGCGGGATCGCACCGACCGGGATGTAGGGCGGGTTCGACGCCACGACGTCGACGGTGCCGTCGAGCTCGGGCAGCGCATCCGCCAGATCGATGAAGACGATGCGGGCGTTCTCGGCGCCCACCGAGCGCAGGTTCTGCTTCGCCCAGATGAAGGCCTCGGTCGAGTTCTCGACCGCCACGACCTCGGCGTGGGGCACCTCGGTGGCCAGCGCCAGCGCGATGGCCCCGCTGCCCGTGCCGAGGTCGACGGCGAGCGGATGCGCGCCCTCCGCGGGCACCACCGCGCGCAGGGCGTCGATCGCCAGCTGCGCCACGAACTCGGTCTCGGGCCGGGGCACGAAGACCCCGGGGCCGACCGCGAGCTCGAGCGAGCGGAACCACGCGACACCGGTGATGTGCTGCAGCGGCTCGCGGGCCGCGCGGCGCTCGACCGCCTCGGCGATCGCGACGGTGTCCTCGGCGCCGAGGGCCACGTCCGTCACCACGAGCGACTGCACCCGGCCGCGCGAGGCGCCGAGCACGTGCCCGATCAGCAGCTCGGCGTCGACCTCGGGGTCGGTCACCCCGCTCGCACGGAGGATCGCGCTCGAGCGCTCGAAGATCGAGCGCACGGTGGCGGGGGCGCCGGTCGCGGTGTCGATGAGGGTCATCCGGGGATCGTCCGTCGTTCCGGCGTCACGCGTCGCCGCCGAGGGCGGCCAGGCGGCTCTCCTCGTCGGCGGTGATGGCGGACTGGATGATCGGCTCGAGCGCGCCGTCCATCACCTGGTCGAGGTTGTACGCCTTGTAGCCGGTGCGGTGGTCGGCGATGCGGTTCTCGGGGAAGTTGTAGGTGCGGATGCGCTCCGAGCGGTCGACCGTGCGGATCTGGCTCCGGCGCGCGGCGCTCGCCTCGGCGTCGAGCTCCTCCTGCTGCTTGGCGAGGATGCGGGCGCGCAGCACGCGCATGCCGGCCTCGCGGTTCTGCAGCTGGCTCTTCTCGTTCTGCATCGACACCACGATGCCCGTGGGCAGGTGGGTGATGCGCACGGCGGAGTCGGTGGTGTTCACCGACTGGCCGCCCGGGCCCGACGAGCGGAAGACGTCGATCTTGAGATCGTTCGGGCTGATCTCGACCTCCTCGGGCTCGTCGACCTCGGGGAAGACGAGCACGCCGGCCGCGGAGGTGTGGATGCGCCCCTGCGACTCGGTGGCCGGCACACGCTGCACACGGTGCACGCCGCCCTCGTACTTCAGGTGCGCCCAGACGCCCTCGGCCGGGTCGGTGGAGCGGCCCTTGACGGCGATCTGCACGTCCTTGTAGCCGCCGAGATCGCTCTCGGTGCGCTCGAGGAGCTCGGTCTTCCAGCCCTTCGACTCGGCGTAGTGGAGGTACATGCGCAGCAGGTCGGCGGCGAAGAGCATGCTCTCCGCGCCGCCCTCGCCGGCCTTGATCTCCATGATCACGTCACGGGCGTCGTCGGGGTCGCGCGGGATGAGCAGCCGCCGCAGGCGCTCCTCGTTCTCGGCGACCGTCGCCTCCAGCGCGGGCACCTCGTCGGCGAACGCCTGGTCCTCCGAGGCCAGCTCGCGGGCCGCCTCCAGGTCGTCGACGCTCTGCTGCCAGGCCGTGTGCGCGGCCACGATGCGGCTGAGCTCGGCGTAGCGGCGGTTGACGCGCTTGGAGCGCGCCGGATCGCCGTGCAGCTCGGGATCGCTCAGCTGGCGCTGCAGGTCGTCGTGCTCGGCCTGCAGCGTGGCCACCGACTCGAACATCACTCGCCCTTGTGGGCGCCGAAGCCGTTGCTGTGGTTCGACGCGCTGTGGTTGCCGTGGCCCTGCGCAGGGGCGGGCATCGACTTCTGCACCTGCATCAGGAACTCCACGTTCGAGGAGGTCTCCTTGAGGCGGCCGAGCACGATTTCGAGCGCCTGCTGCGGGTCGACACCGGCGAGGGCGCGACGCAGCTTCCAGGTGATCTTGGTCTCGTCGGCGCCCATCAGGAGCTCCTCGCGGCGGGTGCTCGACGCGTTCACGTCGACCGCCGGGAAGATGCGCTTGTCGGCGAGCTGACGCGAGAGGCGCAGCTCGGAGTTGCCGGTGCCCTTGAACTCCTCGAAGATCACCTCGTCCATCTTCGAGCCGGTCTCGACCAGCGCGGTGGCGAGGATGGTCAGCGAGCCGCCGTTCTCGATGTTGCGCGCGGCTCCGAAGAAGCGCTTCGGCGGGTACAGCGCCGAAGCGTCGACACCGCCCGAGAGGATGCGGCCCGAGGCCGGCGACGCCAGGTTGTAGGCGCGGCCGAGTCGGGTGATCGAGTCGAGCAGCACGACGACGTCGTGACCGAGCTCCACTAGTCGCTTGGCGCGCTCGATGGCGAGCTCGGCGACCGTGGTGTGGTCTTCGGCCGGACGGTCGAAGGTCGAGGCGATGACCTCGCCCTTGACGGTGCGCTGCATGTCGGTGACCTCTTCGGGCCGCTCGTCGACCAGCACGACCATGAGGTGCACCTCGGGGTTGTTGGTCGAGATCGCATTGGCGATCTGCTGCAGCACGATGGTCTTGCCGGCCTTGGGCGGCGCGACGATGAGGCCGCGCTGGCCCTTGCCGATGGGGGCGACCAGGTCGATGATGCGCTGGGTGAGCTTGCCGGGCTCGGTCTCCAGGCGCAGGCGCTCCTGGGGGTAGAGCGGGGTCAGCTTGCCGAACTCGACGCGGTTCTGCGCCTCGTCGACGGGCAGGCCGTTGATCGACTCGATGCGCACGATCGCGTTGTACTTCTGGCGGCCGTTGGAGTCGCCCTCGCGCGGCTGGCGGATCGAGCCCACGACGGCGTCGCCCTTGCGGAGGTTGTACTTCTTGACCTGGCCGAGCGAGACGTAGACGTCGCTGTTGCCCGGCAGGTAGCCGCTCGTGCGCACGAAGGCGTAGTTGTCGAGGATGTCGAGGATGCCCGCCACGGGGATGAGCACGTCGTCCTCGGAGATCTCGGGCTCGACGTCGTCGCCACCGGTCTGGCCGCGACGCTTGCGGTCGCGGTAGCGGTTGCGGGCGCCCCGCTCGCTGCGGTCGCCCTGCTCGCCGTTGCGGCGCTCGTCGAACTGCTCCTGCTGGCGGGCCTCGCTCGGCTCGCCCTGGCTGCGCTCGGAGCGGTCGGAACGGTCGCTGCGGTCGTTGCGCTCGGCGCCGCGGTCGTTGGCGCGGTCGTTCTGGCGGTCGCCGCGGTCGGTGCGGTCGGTGCGGTCGTTGCCGCGATCGTTCTGCTGCTGACCGTTCTGCTGCTGACCGTTCTGGCGGTCGTTGCCACGGTCGTTCTGCTGACCGTTCTGGCGGTCGCCGCGGTCATTCTGCTGACCGTTCTGGCGGTCGTTCTGCGCGTTCTGGCCGTTCTGCTGCTGGCCGTTCTGGGCGTTCTGACCGTTTTGCCCGTTCTGGCCGTTCTGCTGCTGACCGTTCTGCGCGGAGCCGTCGGTGTTCTCGGCGGCGTTGCCCCCGCGTCCACGGCGGTTGCGACCACGGCCGCGACCCTCGCGGGGCGCCTGCTCGGTCTGCTCGGACTGCTCGCCCTGCTCCGTGGAGGACGCGGCGCTGCCGCCCTCGGCCGGGGCGTCGGTGCTCGTGCCGGCGGTGCTCGTACCGGCGGTGCTCGCGGCGTCGGCCGGGAGGATGGGCGCTTCGGCGCTCTCGTGGTTGGCGTGACCACCGGCGCTGACACGCTCGGTGCTGACCCGCTCGGTCGTGACCCGGCGCGAGCGGCGCTTGGGTGAGACCGGGCCCTCGGGGAGCTCGATCACGATCGGCTCCTTGGGGGCCGATCCGGTGGCGGGAGCCGCGCGGAGCAGCTCGTCGGGGATGATGGGGCCGGCCAGGTCGGCAGCCGGCGCCTCCGCAGCGGGGGCCTCGGTGGCGGGCGCCTCAGCGGCAGGGGCCTCGGCAGTAGGGGCCTCGGCGGCAGGCGCCTCAGCAGCAGGCGCCGCGGCATCGGCGGCCGGAGCCTCGGAGGAGAGCGCATCGACGGGCAGGTCGAGCGTGGCCGCGGTGGCAGCGGGCAGGTCGTCGCCCTGCTGCACACGGCGGATGGCCTCGACGAGCTCGCCCTTGCGGAGCTTCGAGGCGCCGGCCATGCCGAGCTGCGCGGCGATGGCCTGCAGCTCGGAGACCTTGAGCGTCGAGAGCTCGGGGGTGGTGTTGACGTCAGTCACGGAGATGGTGTCCTTCCCCTGCCGGCATCAGAGGCGAGGCAGAGAACTGCTGCGGAAGGGGGACGCAGACAGCTGCGAGGAATCACACTGCAGAAGCAGCGGGATGCAACACGAGCCGGATACGTCTCTGCACGCGGCAGGAAATGAGTTGAGGAAATGCGACCAGGGATGGTGATCAGATGCACAAGACATCAGATGCGCAGAATGTCAGATCTGCGAAAACTGAGGCTAGTTCTGATTCTCCGGGTGCACGACCACTGTAGCACCTTTGAAGTCCACGGCCAGAACGAGCGATTCCCAGGGTGTCGCGGCCTTCGCGGCCACCAGCTCGGCCGCGGCCTGACGCTGTCCGGGGTCGCTGCAGAGCACCAGGATGCTCGGCCCGGCACCCGAGACGACGGCCGGGAAGCCCTCCGCCCGCAGCGCCCGGATGAGCCGGTCGGTCTCGGGCATGGCGCTCGCCCGGTAGCTCTGGTGCAGCTTGTCCTCGGTGGCCGCGAGCAGCAGCTCGGGGCTCTGGATGAGCGCCGCGATCAGGAGCGTGGAGCGCGAGACGTTGAAGATCGCGTCGGCGTGCGGCACGGATTCGGGCTGCAGACTCCGTGCCAGCGCCGTCGACATGGTCTCGTGCGGCACGAGCACGAGCGGCGAGACGCCGCGGTGCACGATCAGCTTCTTCGACTGCGGGCCTTCGGGCGTGACCCACGCGATGGTGAGGCCGCCGAAGAGGGCCGGAGCGACGTTGTCGGGGTGGCCCTCGAGCTCGGTCGCCAGCGCCAGCAGCCCGAGCGAGTCGATCTCGACGATGCCCTCGAGCAGGCCCTTGGCCGCCATGATGCCGGACACGATGGCGGCACCGGAGGAGCCGAGGCCGCGGCCGTGCGGGATGACGTTGTGCGCCTCGAGGTGGAGGTCCGGCATCTCCTGGCCGAGCGCCGCGAAGGTGTGGGCGATCGCGCGCACCACGAGGTTCGACTCGTCGGTGGGCACCTCCCCCGCACCGACACCGTGCACGTCGACGAAGACGCCCGGCTCGGAGCGGACCGTGACCGTCAGCTCGTCGTAGAGCGCGAGCGCGAGGCCCAGCGTGTCGAAGCCGGGGCCGAGGTTCGCGGTGGTCGCCGGAACCCGCACCGTGACCGAGGTGCCGACCCGGGGGCCGGCCGACGCGGCCGCGCTCACCGGGCCGCCGTCCGCAGCCGCGCTCACAGGGCCGCCTTCTGCAGCCCGAGCACGCCCGCGACCTCCGCGGCGTCGACGGGGACGATCGTCGGGGTGACCTCTCCGCCGTCCTCGGTGCGGAGGGCCCACTGCGGGTCCTTCAGTCCGTGGCCCGTGACCGTGATGACGACGGTCGCACCGGCCGGGATGACCCCGGCCTCGGAGCGCTCGAGCAGACCGGCCACACCGATCGCCGACGCGGGCTCGACGAACACGCCGACCTCGGCCGAGAGCAGGCGGTGCGCCGCGAGGATGTGCTCGTCGCTGATGGCACCGAAGTAGCCGTCGGTGGCCTCACGGGCCGCGATCGCGAGCTCCCACGACGCCGGGTTGCCGATGCGGATGGCGCTGGCGATGGTGTCGGGGTTGCGCACGATCTCACCGAGCACGATGGGCGCGCTGCCCGAGGCCTGGAAGCCGAACATGCGGGGCAGCTTCGTGGTGACGCCGCGCTCGAGCTCCTCGGTGTAGCCGCGGGAGTAGGCGGTGTAGTTGCCCGCGTTGCCGACCGGCAGCAGGTGGAAGTCGGGCGCATCCTGCAGCACCTCGACCACCTCGTAGGCGGCGGTCTTCTGACCGGCGATGCGGTCGGGGTTCACCGAGTTGACGAGGTGCACCGGGTAGTTCGCCGCCAGGTCGCGGGCGAGGTCGAGGCAGTCGTCGAAGTTGCCCTGCACCTGGATGAGCTGCGCGTTGTGCGCGATGGCCTGGCTGAGCTTGCCGAGCGCGATCTTGCCCTCGGGCACCAGCACGGCGGCGGTGATGCCGGCGTGGGTGGCGTAGGCCGCCGCCGAGGCGGAGGTGTTGCCCGTGGAGGCGCAGATGACGGCCTTCGCACCGTGCTCGACGGCCTTGGAGATGGCCATCGTCATGCCGCGGTCCTTGAAGGAGCCGGTCGGGTTCATGCCCTCGTACTTGATGTAGACCTTCGCACCGGTGCGGGCCGACAGTGCGGGGGCCGGGATGAGAGGAGTGCCACCCTCGCCGAGCGTGACGACGGGCGTCGCGTCGGTGATGTCGAGGCGGTCGGCGTATTCGCGCAGGACCCCGCGCCACTGGCGTGATGCGATGCCGCGTGACTCGATGCCGCGGGAGGGGATGCGGGCGGTGGTGTCGGCCACTAGGGCGTGTCTCCTTCAACTCGTAGCACTGACTCGACCCGAACGACGGCGTCGTGGGCCGAGACAGCGGCCACCGTGGCCGCGAGTGCGGCCTCCGTGGCTTCGTGCGTGATGATCACAAGGGTAGCGGTGAGCGGCTGATCGCCCGACCGGCCCGCCGCGGCACTCGCGACGGTCTGCTGCAGCGCCTCGACCGAGACGCCGTGCTCGCTGAACAGGCCGGCGATCTGGGCGAGCACACCGGGCTTGTCGGTGACCACGAGGGTCAGCTGGTAGCGGGTGGTGACCGAGCCGATGTCGAACACCGGCAGGTTCGCGTGCACCGACTCCCCCACGCCCGGGCCTCCGGCGACATGGCGGCGCGCGGCCGAGACGAGGTCGCCGAGCACGGCCGACGCGGTCTCGGTGCCGCCGGCGCCCGCGCCGTAGAACATCAGGTCGCCCGCGGCCTCGGCCTGCACGAAGACGGCGTTCTTGGCGTCGTGCACCGCGGCGAGCGGATGACGCCGGCTGATCAGGGCCGGATGCACGCGCGCGACGACGCCCTCGACACCGGTCGCCGGGTCGGTCAGCCGCTCGCAGATCGCGAGCAGCTTGACCACGAAGCCGGCCTTCTCGGCCGCCTCGACCTGCGCGGCCGTGACCGTGGTCATGCCCTCGCGATGCACGGCCTCGACCGGCACCGCCGTGTGGAAGGCGAGGCTCGCGAGGATCGCGGCCTTCTGCGCGGCGTCGTAGCCCTCGACGTCGGCGGTCGGGTCGGCCTCGGCGTAGCCGAGCTCGGTGGCCACCGCCAGGGCGTTCTCGAAGCTGTCGCCCTGCACGTCCATCCGGTCGAGGATGAAGTTCGTCGTGCCGTTCACGATGCCCATCACGCGCTTCACCCGGTCGCCGGCGAGCGAGTCGCGCAGGGGGCGGATGATCGGGATGGCGCCGCCCGCGGCCGCCTCGTAGTACAGCTGAGCGCCCACCTGGTCGGCGGCGGCGAAGAGCTCGGGGCCGTGGGTCGCGAGCAGCGCCTTGTTGCCCGTGACGACGTCGGCCCCGGAGTTGATGGCGGCGAGGATGTACTCCTTGGCCGGCTCGATGCCGCCCATCAGCTCGATCACGATGTCGGCGGACTGGATCAGCGTCAGGGCGTCGGTGGTGAGCAGCTCGCGCGGGATGTCGACGTCGCGCTTCGCGTCGACGTCGCGCACGGCCACGCCCACGAGCTCCAGGCCGGCGCCCACCCGGGCGGCCAGCTCGTCGCCGTGCTCGAGCAGCAGGCGTGCGACCTGCGAGCCGACGGAGCCGGCGCCGAGCAACGCGATGCGGAGGTTGCGGTAGTCGATCATCGGGCGGCTCCGTTGCTCGCGGTGGAAGAGGAGGGGGCGGTGTTGCTGGCAGCGGTGTAGTCGACAGCGGTGTACCCGGCGTCGCGAGCCAGCAGGTCGTGCTCGGTCTCGCGGCGCACGAGCACCCGGGCCTCACCGTCGGCGACCGCCACGACGGCCGGCCGGGTGAGGTAGTTGTAGTTGCTCGAGAGCGAGAAGCAGTAGGCGCCGGTGGCGGGCACCGCCACCAGGTCGCCCGGCCGCACGTCCCCGGGGAGGTAGTCGGCGTTCACGACGATGTCGCCGCTCTCGCAGTGCTTGCCGGCGATGCGCACGAGGGCGGGCTGCGCATCCGTCACCCGGCTCGCCAGGCGCACCGAGTAGTCGGCCCCGTAGAGCGCGGTGCGCGCGTTGTCGCTCATGCCGCCGTCGACGCTGACGTAGCGGCGCACGGCCTCGGTCGAGGGGGCGGCGTCGTCCCCCGGCACGGTGACGAGCACGTCCTTGATCGTGCCGACCTCGTAGAGGGTGACGCCGGCCGGGCCGACGATCGAGCGGCCGGGCTCGAACGCGAGCGCGGGCACCGGGATGCCGAGGCGCTCGCACTCGCGCGCGACCGAGCCGACGATGGCGTGGGCGAGCTCGGCGACCGGGTTCGGGTCATCGGCCGAGGTGTAGGCGATGCCGAAGCCGCCGCCGAGGTTGAGGCCCGGCACCTCGCCGCCCGCGAGCAGTTCGGCGTGCACCTCGAGCAGGCGGGCCGCCGACTCGGCGAAGCCGTCGGAGCCGAAGATCTGCGAGCCGATGTGGCAGTGCAGGCCGAGGAAGCGCAGGGAGTCGTGCGAGCGGATGGTCGCGGCGTACTCGGCGGCCTGGTCGAGCCGCACACCGAACTTCTGGTCTTCGTGGGCGGTCGCCAGGAAGTCGTGGGTGTGCGCGTGCACACCGCTGTTCACCCGCAGGCGCACGGCCTGCACGCGGCCGTGGCGTGCGGCCGCCTCGGCGACCCGCTCGATCTCGATGGCGCTGTCGATGACGACCACGCCGATGCCGGCGCCGACCGCGCGGTCGATCTCGGCGACGGACTTGTTGTTGCCGTGGAGGCCGAGGCGCGCGGGGTCGGCTCCGGCCGCGAGGGCGACGGCGAGCTCGCCGCCCGAGCAGACGTCGATCCAGAGGCCGTCCTCGGCCATCCAGCGGGCGACGTCGATCGTGAGCAGCGCCTTGGCGGCGTAGTAGACGGTGGCGGTGGTGCCGATCGCGGCGGCCTCGGCGGCGAAGGCGTCGCGGATGCCCCGGGCGCGGCCCCGCGCATCCGCTTCGTCGATGACGTAGAGCGGGGTGCCGAAGCGCTCGGCCAGGACGGAGGCGGAGACCCCGGCGACGGTGATCTCACCGGAGGCGTCGCGGGCGGCGTTCCGCGGCCAGACCGCGGCGTCGAGCGCGTTCGCGTCGTCGGGGTGCTGCAGCCAGGCGGGGGCGATGGGGCTGACGGTCATGGGGCTGATCCCTAGTGCTGGAGGAAGCGGCGTGCTGGAGGGAGCGGCGCCGGCCTCGGGCGGGCTGAGGGCCAGAGGGACGGCGGCGATCCGGGCGGCGGCCGCGGGGCGGCGCTGGGGGCGAGCGGACCTGGCTTGGTCCCTGATGCCGTCGCGCGAGGCGTGAACACCCGCGCGTGCCCCCGATTCTAGCGGGTGCGGCGGGTGCGCCGGCGTCTGTTACGAACAGGTGCCGAGTGTGCGCAGGCTCTCGTCGTCGACCACGAAGTCCCGGGCCGAGAGGGTCGCGGTGGCTCCCCCGCCGGCGACGTCGAGGGAGTCGACCGCGACGCCCTGCGGCAGGTACGACGCGACGCACACCGTGATCGGGTCGCCCGCCACGCCCTGCAGCAGGCCGCCGAGGTCGAGCGAGTTGCCGCCCTGGGTGAGCTCGGCGTTCTGCGGGGTGATCACGACGTCGGTTCCGGATGCGCTGACCTGCCCGGTCACGCGGTAGCCGACGCTCAGCCCCAGCACGTCGACACTGCCCTCGTAGGAGACGTCGCCGTCGCCGAGGGCGAGCTGCGCGTCTCCGGGCAGGGTGACGACCGCGTCGACGGCGGACTGCTCGAGCGAGACCGTGGCACTGATGTCCTCGACGGGCTGCGTCAGGTCGGTGGGCACGCCGGTCGCCACGACGTGGGCCGCGATCGGGATGCCGCTGACCGTGAGGGCCGGGGCGTCCAGCGTGACCTCGCCGAGCCGGCCCGCCGCCACCTGGGCGAGGAACGAGAAGCCGGCGATGGACACGTCGACGTCGCCCTCGACGTTCTCGGGCAGCTGCCGCTCGATCTGGCTCGCCGCCTCGTTCTGGGCGTAGGCGCGGAAGGCGATGTCGGCCACGACGAGCGCGACCGCGAGCAGCACGAGCACTGCGAGGAGCACCCAGGGCCAGCGGCGGTGGCGGCGGCGGGCGGGCGCGGACTCGGCGGGCGGCGTCTCGGTCGTCATGAGCCCATCCTGCCCGGTACGGCTCGGTACGGCCCGGTCGGCGCGGCCGCTCCCCTACATACGGTCGGGCGCCGAGACGCCGAGCAGCTCCAGGCCGTTGCGGATGACCTGGCCCGTCGCGTCGTTCAGCCACAGGCGCGTGCCGTGGATCGGGGCGAGCTCCTCGTCGCCGAACGGCAGCACGCGGCAGGCGTCGTACCAGCGGTGGTAGTAGCCGGCCAGCTCCTCGAGGTAGCGCGCGACGCGGTGCGGCTCCCGCAGCTCGGCGGCGTGCGCGACCACGCGCGGGAACTCCTGCAGCGCACCCAGCAGCGCCGTCTCGGTGGGGTGCACGAGCAGCGCCGGCTCGAAGTCGGCGCGGGTGACCCCGGCGTCGGCCGCGTTGCGGGCGACCGAGCGGGTGCGGGCGTGCGCGTACTGCACGTAGAAGACGGGGTTGTCGTTGGTGCGCGAGCGCAGCTTCTCGCCGTCGAGCGAGAGCGGCGAGTCGGCCGGGTAGCGGCCGAGCCAGTAGCGCAGCGCGTCGGCGCCGAGCCAGTCGAGCAGGTCGTCGAGCTCGATGATGTTGCCCGCGCGCTTGGACAGTTTCGCGCCGTTCAGGTTCACCAGCTGGCCGATCAGCGCCGTGAGGGTGTCGGGGTCGTCGCCGGCGGCGGCCGCGAGGGCCTTGAGGCGCCCGACGTAGCCGTGGTGGTCGGCGCCGAGGAGGTAGATCTTCTCGCCGAAGCCCCGGTCCTTCTTGCTGAGGTAGTAGGCCGCGTCGGCCGCGAAGTAGGTGACCACGCCGTTGCCGCGGGTGAGCACCCGATCCTTGTCGTCGCCGAAGTCGGTGGTGCGCACCCAGACGGCGTCGTCGGCCTCGAAGACGTGGCCCTGGGCCCGGAGGCGCGCCTCGGCATCGTCGATCGCGGTGAGGCCGGTCTGCGCATCCGGAGCATGCAGCGTGCGCTCGGAGAAGAACACGTCGAAGTGCACGTGGAAGTTCTCCAGCGACTGCTGGATCTCGGCCAGCTGGTAGTCGTAGGCGAGGTCGCGGGCGATGGCCAGCGCCTCGTCGTCGGGCTTGTCGAGCAGGTCGGG
Organism: Herbiconiux sp. VKM Ac-1786; assembly: GCF_015350805.1. GTDB lineage: Bacteria > Actinomycetota > Actinomycetes > Actinomycetales > Microbacteriaceae > Herbiconiux. The sequence goes on from NZ_JADKSG010000002.1 coordinate 844,968, forward strand.
CACGGCGGCCAGCACACGCTGGGCGAGGGTCTGGATGTAGGGGCCGGGGTAGCCCTTCTCGGGCGTCGGCAGGCCCTTGGCGGCGGCGAGCACCGAGAGGCCGAAGGTGTCCATCTGGCTGCCGGCGTCGTTGATGTAGTACTCGGTCGTGACCACGGCACCGGATGCGCGGAGCACGCGCGCGATCGAGTCGCCGAGAGCGGCCCAGCGGGTGTGGCCGATGTGCAGCGGGCCGGTCGGGTTCGCCGAGACGAACTCCATGTTGATGGTGTGGCCGGCGAGCACGGCGTTGTGGCCGAACGACTCGCCCGCCTCGACGACGGTGCGGGCGATCTCGCCGGCGGCGGCCGCGTCGAGGGTGATGTTGATGAAGCCGGGGCCGGCGACGTCGACGGCCGAGACGCCGTCGAGGCGCTGGATCAACGGCGCCAGCTCGAGGGCGAAGTCGCGCGGGTTCGTGCCGAGCCGCTTGGCCAGCTTCATCGCGATGTTCGAGGCCCAGTCGCCGTGGTCGCGGTTGCGGGGGCGCTCCACCGTGGTGTCGGACTCGGTGATCGACACGTCGGGCACACCGGCCAGGCGGTCGCTCACGATGGCGAACAGAGCGGCGGAGAGGGCTTCAGGAGTCACGGCGTACGATCCTACCGCCCGGGGCGGTTCTGGACGGCGTCAGCCCAACTGCACCAAGCGGTCGATGTCGTCGTTCGGCAGCACGTCGACGACGGCCGAGACCTCGAGGCGATCCAGGCGCAGGTAGCCGCCGTGGTTCGTCAGGAACGCGGTGTCGCTCGCGTCGCGGCCCGTGGCGATGCGCAGCAGCGAGTCGCGGGGCGCCAGCGTGGTCGCGTCGACCACCTGCCACTCGCCGTCGATGTGCGCCTCGGCGACCGCGTGGAAGTCCATGGGATACAGGCCCGGGGCGTAGACGGAGGCGAGGCGGGCCGGCACGTCGAGCGCGCGCAGCAGCGCGATCACGAGGTGGGCGTAGTCGCGGCAGACGCCCTGGCGCAGGAGCAGGGTCTGCACCGCGCCGTCGGTGGGAGCGCTCGAGCCGGGCACGTAGCTGAGCTCCTCCCCCACCCACGAGCTGACCGCGGTGAGCAGGTCGCGGCCGGCGAGCCCGCGGAACTCGGCCTGCGCGGTCGGCAGCAGGGTGTCGCTCTCGCAGTACCGGCTGGGGCGGAGGTAGCGGATGAGGTCGACCGTCTCGGTCGGCGCCGGCACCGTGCGGCCCTCGGCGGTGGCCTCGTAGCGGGCCGAGAAGCTGCCGGGCTGCACGTCGAACACGTGCAGTCGGGTGCCGTGCTGGTCGAGCACCGTCTCGAAGTCGACGGGCTCGCCGTCGAGGCGGTACTCGATCACCTCGCGGGAGAGCTCCGCCCCCTCGGCGGCGGCGATCGAGAACACGACGGTGGTGGCGCGGTCGATCGTGGCGTCGATCGCGGCGGTGACGGAGCGCTGCATGCGTCGTTCCTCTCGGGTCGGGGAGGTGTGGCGGTGGCGGTACCGGTGTGGCGTGTGGCGGACGTGACGGCTGTTGCCTGCTAATCTGTTCAGGCACCCCGGGCCCCCATAGCTCAGGGGATAGAGCGTCTGCCTCCGGAGCAGAAGGCCGTAGGTTCAAATCCTACTGGGGGCACAGATGTCCTCGTGAGTATCTTCTCGCGACAAGAAGTCCGCCTGCAGCCTGGCTGCGGCGGACTTCTCGCTTTCCGGGCCCACGCTCGCTCTAGACGAGGCGCACGAAGTAGTAGCTGCCCCAGAGGTTCGTGGCGTGGGTCACGTAGCGGCCCCAGTCGGGCGAGTGGATGACTCCGCCATTGCCGTCGTAGATGCCGATGTGCGCTCCGGGCCAGACCACGAGGTCGCCGGCCTGCGCGTCCTGCGCCGAGACCCGCACGCCCATGGCGGCCTGGTTGCTCACCATGCGGGGCAGCGAGATGCCGAACTGTCCGTAGACGTACTGGGTCAGGCCGTCGCAGCCGAAGGAGTCATTGGGGTTCGCGCCCCAGCCGTAGGGCACCACGCCGACGAACTGCTCGGCGTACGCCACCACGGCGGCGCCGCTGTAGGACTGCGCGGGCGGGCTGACGACGATGCCGCCACCACCTCCGCCGCCTCCGCCGGAGCCGCCACCGCTGCCGCCGCTGGACGAGCCGCCACCGCCGCTGCCACCGCTGGACGAGCCGCCCTCGTCGGAGCCGCCGCCGCCACCGGCGTTCTGGGCGGCCTCCTCGGCCGCCTGCTGCGCCGCGGCCTCGGCCGCCGCCGCGGCGGCCGCCGCCTGCTCCTCGGCGATGCGCCGCTGACGCTCGGCCTCCACGCCGTCGTTGTACTGCGACTCGGTGGTGTCGGCCGCGGCCTTCAGCACCTTCACCTGCACCGTGAGCTCGGCCTGGTGGGCCTCCTGCTCGAGCAGCGCCGACTGCACGGCCTTCTGCGCGTCGACGGCCGACTGCAGCGAGACCTTCGCCGCGTCGGCGAGCTTCTGCAGCTCGGCCTCCGCGACCTCGGCCTGCTCGGTGAGCGCCGTGGCGGTGTTCTGGTCCTGCTTGGCGGCCGTGAAGACCTCCTGCGAGGTCTCCGAGAGCTTCGACATGGTGCCGAGCTGGTAGAGCAGGTCGTCGCTGCCCGAGCCGGAGACCATCAGCTGCGAGGTGAGGTCGTTGCCGGCGCTCCGGGCGAACTGGGCGGCAAGACCGGCGGCGCGCTTCTTCGACGCCTCGGCGTCGGCCGCCGCCTGGTCGGCCTGCGCCTTCAGGGACTCGGCGGCCCGGGTCTGGGCGGACAGCGCATCCTGAGCGGCCTTGTCGGCGACCCACGCCTCGGCGGCCGCGGCCTTGGCCTGATCGACCTGCGTCTGCAGCCCGGTGATCAGGCCCTCGAGCTCGGCGACCTTGCTCTGCGTGGCGCTCTGGCTGGCGCGCGCGGCGACGACGTCGTTCCAGGACGGGTAGTCGGTGGCGGCGGCCGGCGAGGCGATGAACAGGCTCGCCGCGAGGGCGGCGGCGGTCGCGAGGGCCGCGACGGCGGGCACCCGGCGACGGCGGGCGGACGTGGTGTCGAGCGGCATGGAGAGACCTCTGATGATCGGGTGACGCGTCGACTCGAGTAACTCCAGTCACACACGCAACATCAACAACTTCGATCACAGTAGCAACACGCCGACGACAATGACAGTCCGGACGGCGGGACGGACATAGGGTTCGGCGCTCGGGCGGGCTCCGAACGCGACGGCGAGGGCGGGCTCAGGCCGCGACGGCGAGGGCGGGCTCGGTGACCGCCGCGAGCAGGGCGCCGAACTGGCCGCGCACCGCTCCCGGGTCCTCCGGGTGCCACTGCACGCCGAGCACCGGCGCCTCGCGGTGCGCGATCGCCTCGACGAGACCGTCGTGGGCGACGGCGGCGACCGCGAGCCCGCTGCCGAGCCGTGCCACCGCCTGGTGGTGGGCACTCTGGGTCGACACGACCCGGCCGAGCCGGTCGATCAGCGCCCCGGCGAGCAGGGTGCCGGCCGTCAGCTCCACGTCGTGGGTCGACATGACGCGCTCGATCGGCTCGCCGTCGCGGCGGTGGGACGAGCCCTCCCCCAGGTCCTGCACGAGCGTGCCGCCGAGGGCCACGTTGATGATCTGGTGACCGCGGCAGATGCCGAGCAGCGGGGTGCCGCGCTCGACCGACCGGCGCGCCAGCAGGATCTGCGCCTCGTCGGCCCGCTCGGCGTGCCGGCCCTCGGCGCGGTAGCCGCGGGCGGCGCCGTAGTGCTCCGGGGCGATGTCCTCGCCGCCGAGCACCACCACGGCGTCGGCGCCGTCGGTGCGGGCCAGGGTGTCGGCGACGGTCGCGTCCTCGGCGGCGACGACCTCGACGGTCCAGCCCGCGGCCTGCGACACCGCGACCGCGCGGCGCATCAGCATCGTCGAGTACGCGTGGTACTCCGGCGCGTGCGGCCGGTGGGCCGTCACGGTGACGATGCTGAGGCGGCGGTCGGTGGTCATGACGTCCATCCTGTCGAGCGGCGGCGGGGCGTGCATCCGCTCGTGTCATGCGGCGCAACACAAGGACTTCGGTGCGGGTGCCGGATGCGACGGGCCGTCGTCGGATGTCGCCTGCCGCCGCGCTCGCATCCACCCGGGAGGCTCCCGGGAATCACTCGGTCGCCGCACGGATTCGTAGCGGCCCCGGCCCCCTCCCTCCTAGACTTCACGCAATGAGACAGCCCCTCCCGGCCCCCGCCTCTTCGCGAGCGCCGCACCGCCTCCTCGCCCGGATCGGCGCCTCCGCCGGCGCGATCGCCCTCACCGCGCTCGCCCTCGTGCTGGCACCCGCCCAGGCCGCCCTGGCCGGCGACCCGGTGTCGCTCGACGGCCGCTACGTGGTCGACGAGGCGGGTGTGCTCGGCGGCTCCACCACCGAGGTGCAGGACGCCATCGACACCCTCGCCACCGAGCAGGGCGTCAACCTCTTCGTCGTCTACACCGACAGCTTCGAGAACCCCGCCGACCGCCAGCAGTGGGCCGCCGAGACGGCGCAGCTGAACCAGCTCGGCACCAACGACGTGCTGCTCGCCGTCGCCGTCGACGACCGGCTCTACCAGCTGTCGGTCGACTCCGGCTTCCCGCTCGACGACCAGCAGCTGCAGAGCATCGAGACCGACGACATCGTGCCGCAGCTGCGCGACGAGGACTGGGCCGGAGCCGCCGTGGCGGCCGCCCAGGGCATCGACGGCGCGCTCGGCGGCAGCGGGTCCGTCGACGGCACCGCCGACAGCGACGGAGCGGGCCTGCTCGGCGGCTTCATCTGGGTGGTCGCCATCCTCGTGGTGCTGATCGTGGGGGCCGTGGTGATCGCCCTCGTGCTGCGCCGCCGCCGCACCCTCGACAAGGCCGTCACCGCCCAGGTCGAGGCCGCCGGCCCCAGCCAGAAGGAGCTCGACCAGAAGGTCGGCGCCCTGCTCGTCGAGCTCGACGACGCCGTCACCTCCAGCACCGAGGAGCTCGGCTTCGCCGTGGCCCAGTTCGGCGCCGAGGCCACCGCACCCTTCCAGACGGCGCTGACCGAGGTGAAGGCCGAGCTGTCCCGCGCCTTCACCATCAAGCAGAAGCTCGACGACGCCGTGCCCGACACCGACGAGGAGCGCCGGGCCTGGTCGCTCGAGATCATCGACATCTGCGAGAAGGCGGATGCGCGGCTCGACTCCGAGGCCGGTGCCTTCGACGCCCTGCGCGACGTCGAGCGCGACCCCGCCCCGGCCCTCGCCGAGGCGCGCTCCGAGCTCGCCGACTCCGCCACGGCCGCCGACGAGGTGCGCGAGCGCCTGACCGCCCTGGGCCGGAGCTACGACGCCACCGCGCTCGGCACCGTCGAGGGCAGCGCCGAGCAGATCGACAAGCTCCGCGCCTTCGCCACCGCCCAGCTCACCGAGGCCGAGCAGGCCGTCGCGGCCGGGCGCACGGGCGAGGCGGCGGTGCAGATCCGGGCCGCCCGGCAGGCCTCGGCCCAGGTGCGCACGATCGCCCTGGCCGTGCTCACGCTCGAGCGGAACCTCCGCGACGCCTCCGCCGGGCTCGCCGCCGCCGTCGCCGACGCCGAAGCCGACGTGGCCGCCGCCGCGCAGCTCGAGGCGAGCCGCCCGGGCACCGGCGTCGCCGGGCTGTCCGCCGCCGTGCGCGTCGAGCTCGAGCGGGCCCGCACCACGGGCGCCCGCGATCCGCTGAACGCCCGGCAGGCCCTCGAGCGCGCCGACGCGCCGCTGGATCAGGCGCTGGCCGCCGACCGCACCGAGCGCGAGCGTCAGGCGCGCATCCTGAGCCAGCGCGACCGGGCCATCAGCTCGGCCGAGAGCCAGGTCGCCTCGACGCAGCAGTTCCTCGAGACCCGCCGCGGCGCCGTCGGGACGGATGCCCGCACCCGCCTCTCGGAGGCCCAGCGGCACCTCGACCAGGCCCACGCCCTCGCCGCCACCGACCCCGAGGGGTCGTTGCGCGAGGCCACCACCGCCGCCGAGCTCGCGACCCGCGCCGCGGCGTCGGCCCAGCAGGACGTCTCGTGGGCCCAGTCGGGCCAGAGCAGCTGGGGCGGCGGCGGAACCTGGTCGAACAGCGGCAGCCGGCAGAGCGGCGGCGGCGACGACTTCGCCGGCGCGCTGCTCGGCGGCATCATCGGCAGCATGCTCGGCGGGGGCGGCGGCGGGCGCTCGTCGTACCGCGGCGGCTTCGGCGGAGGCTCGTCCCGGGGCGGCGGTTTCGGGGGCGGTGGCTTCGGCGGCGGCAGCCGGCGCTCGAGCGGCGGCAGCTTCGGCGGCGGAGGCCGGCGCGGCGGCGGCGGTCGCTTCTAGTTCGTGAACCAACAGAATCCATCGGCACCACCAGAAGGAGACAGGATGTCCAAGCAGTCGATTTTCGGTCGCATCGCGCAGCTCGCCAAGGCGAACATCAACGCGCTGATCGATCAGGCCGAAGACCCCCAGCTCATGCTCGACCAGCTCGTGCGCGACTACACCACGAACATCGCCGACGCCGAGAGCGCCATCGCGCAGACGATCGGCAACCTGCGCCTGCTCGAGGACGACCACCGCGAAGACGTGGCGGCCGCCTCCGACTGGGGCCGCAAGGCTCTCGCCGCGAGCCAGAAGGCCGACGAGTTCCGCTCGACCGGCAACGCGGTCGACGCCGACAAGTTCGACGCGCTCGCCAAGGTCGCCCTGACCCGCCAGCTGCAGTCCGAGAACGAGGCGAAGGACGCCGAGCCCTCGATCGCCAGCCAGACCGAGTCGGTCGAGAAGCTGAAGTCGGGCCTCGCCGCCATGAAGGAGAAGCTCAACCAGCTGAAGGCCAAGCGCGACAACCTCGTCGCCCGCGCCAAGACCGCCGAGGCCCAGAGCCAGGTGCAGGCGGCGCTGAAGAACATCGACGTGCTCGACCCCACCAGCGACCTCGGCCGCTTCGAGGAGAAGATCCGCCGCGAGGAAGCCCGCGTGCGCGGCCAGGAGGAGCTGAACTCCTCCAGCGTCGACGCGCAGTTCGAGAGCCTCGACGACCTCGGCGAGCTGACCGAGGTCGAGGCGCGGCTCGCCGCGCTGAAGGCGGGCTCGGGCGGCGGCTCGCGCGCCGTGACGAGCGGCGAGTAGGCACGGCGATCGCGGTGGGCGCGCGGGCAGGCCGGTGGGCGAGACGGGTCACCTCGGTGGCGCCGCGCCCGGGGGCCGGGCGGTGGGCGCGGTGAGCGCCACGTTCGTGGTGGTGCCGAGCTGGCAGGGCTCGGGATCGAGCCGGGCCATGCGCCTGATCGACGGCGCCGAGGCGGTGCGCGGCGACCTGCCCGCCGCCGCCACGCGCGTCGTCGAGGTGCCGCAGGGCGCCGGCGAGTCGCTCGACACCGGCGTGCACCGCTTCTCGTCGATCGCCGCGATCACCCAGGCCACCGAGGCCGTGCTCGCCGAGGCGCCCGGCACGCCGATCCTCATCGGCGGCGACTGCGGGGTGGAGTTCGCGGGCATCCGGCACGCCGCCGCGACCGCCGCCCGGCGGTCGCCCGACGCGCGGCTCGCCGTCGTCTGGTTCGACGCCCACGCCGACCTCAACACCCCGCAGAGCTCGCCGTCGGGGGCGTTCCACGGCATGGTGCTGCGGTCGCTCCTCGGCGGCGGGCCGGTGGAGCTCTCCGACCCGTCCGGCACGGGTGCGGCCACACCGGTGCTCGAGCCCGCGCAGGTGGTGCTCGCGGGGGCCCGCGCCCTCGACGACGCCGAGGCGGAGTACGTGGCCGAGGCGGGGATCCGGATGCTTGGACCCACCGAGCTCGCCGACCCCGCCGCCCTCGTCGAGACGCTCGTGGCCGCCGGCACCACCGAGGTCTACCTGCACGTCGACCTCGACGTGATCGACCCCGGTGAGATCGAGGGCGTGCAGTTCCCGGAGCCGTTCGGGCTTCCGGTCGCCCAGCTCGTCGCCGCCATCCGCGCGGTGCGCGAGGCGTTCCCGCTGACCGGGGCGGGCATCACCGAGTTCGCGCCCTCGACCCCCGAGGCGGCGGTCGATGACCTGCCGGCCATCCTCCGCATCGTCTCGGCGCTCGTGCGCTGAGCGATCCATCACGCACGACCCGACGCACGACCCGAGTAGCACCAGGAGCAGCTGTGACAAAGGAATACGACCTCATCGTCATCGGAGCCGGCGCCGTCGGCGAGAACGTCGCCGATCGCGCCGTGCAGGGCGGCCTCACGGTCGCGCTCGTGGAGGCCGAGCTCGTGGGCGGCGAGTGCTCCTACTGGGCCTGCATGCCCTCGAAGGCGCTGCTGCGCTCCGGCGAGGTCGTGCGCGCCGCCCGCGCCGTCGGCGGAGCGAAGGAGGCCGTGACCGGCGAGATCGACGCCGCCGCCGTGCTGGCCCGCCGCACCTCGTTCACGAGCGACTGGAACGACAGCGGCCAGGTCGACTGGGTGAAGGGCGCCGGCATCGACCTCGTGCGCGGCCACGCCGTCTTCACCGGCGTCAAGGCGCTCACCGTGACGGCCGGCGACGGCAGCACCACCGAGCTCCGCGCCCGGCACGCGGTCGCGGTGTCGACCGGCTCGGTCGCCCTGCTGCCCGACATCCCGGGCCTCGCCGAGGCCGCACCGTGGACGAGCCGGGAGGCCACCAGCGCCCGGAGCATCCCGCCCCGCCTGCTGATCGTCGGCGGCGGCGTGGTGGCCGTCGAGATGGCCACGGCCTACGCGAGCCTCGGTTCGACCGTCACCCTCGTCGCCCGCAGCGGCCTGCTGGCGAACCAGGAGCCCTTCGCGGGCGAGCTGGTGGCGGATGCCCTGAAGGAGCTCGGCGTCGACCTCCGCCTCGGCGACTCCCCCGAACGTGTCGAGCGCGGCGACGACGGCGTGGTGCGCACCACACTCTCCGACGGCGGCACGATCGAGTCGGAGGAGATCCTGATCGCGACCGGGCGACTCCCCCGCACCGGCGACCTCGGCCTCGAGACGATCGGCCTCACCCCCGACGAGTGGCTCCACGTCGACGACACCATGCTCGTGCTCGGCGCCGACGGCGCACCCCTCGAGGGCGAGTGGCTCTACGCCACCGGCGACGTGAACCACCGGGCGCTGCTGACCCACCAGGGCAAGTACCAGGCCCGCGCCGCCGGCGACGTCATCGTCGCCCGCGCGAAGGGCGAGACGGTCGACGACGCCCCCTGGGGCCGGCACGTCGCCACCGCCGACCACCGCGCGGTGCCCCAGGTGACCTTCACCGACCCGGCGGTCGCCTCGATCGGGCTGACCGCGAAGGCCGCCGAGGAGGCGGGACTCACGACGACCGTCGTCGACTACGAGATCGGCAGCGTCGCCGGGGCCGCCGTGCACACCGACGGCTACACGGGAACCGCCCGGATCGTCGTCGACGACGACCGCCAGGTGATCGTCGGCGCCACCTTCGTGGGCCCCGACGTGCAGGAGCTGCTGCACTCCGCGTCCATCGCCGTCGTGGGCGAGGTGCCGATGAAGCGGCTCTGGCACGCGGTGCCCTCGTATCCGACGATCAGCGAGGTGTGGCTGCGCCTCCTCGAGGGCTACGGACGGAAGAGCGCATGACGGCCGACGAGGGCACCGGCGTCGATACCGCACCGGGCGGCCCGGTGATGGAGCGGGTGCGGAGCATCCTGTACTACCCGCCGGTCGCCCGTGCGGGGTACCTCTACGCCACCGCGGTGGCCGCGACCGTGGGCACCCTGCTCGGAACGGGCCGGGTGCGCCGGGTGGAGGACGGCCTGATCGTCTGCGCCGGTCTGCCGAAGTGGGCCTTCAAGCGCGGCGGCACCTGCGTGGGCGGGGTCTACCTCACCGATCGCAACGACGCGCCGCACGTGCTGCGGCACGAGGCGGTGCACCGGCAGCAGTGGAAGACGTACGGCCTGATGTTCCCCGTGCTCTACGCCCTGGCCGGCAGCGACCCGCTGCACAACCACTTCGAGATCGAGGCCGGGCTCGAGGACGGCAACTACCTGCCGCGCCGGAAGAAGGACTGAGCCGAAGAACTAAACGGCGAGGTGCTCTGAGGGCACGGCCTGGCCGAGCCAGATGCAGATCTCGTCGCCGTCGAGCTCGAGCTCGCCCGTCGACATCTCGCCGATCCACGCGGTGACCGCGCGGCCGAGGGCCTGGCCGGGGGCGCAGGCGAGGCCCGTGCCCATGGCACCGCTGCGCACGTCGCGCGGCAGCCAAGTGACGGTGACGCGCTCGGGGGTCGCGATCGGCTCGATCTCGGCCGCGGTCGGCACCTCGACGAAGACCTGCCCGCGGGCGCGGTGGCCGAGGCTGGCGACGAGGGCCCGGAGGGCGTCGAGGTCGGCCTCGGTTCCGGCGAGGAGCACGCGGCCGGAGGCACGGGAGACGAGGGTGGCGTCAGAGGCGATCGAGTACATGTCCTGATGAGTATAGGCATGCCTTACTTAGGATTGCCACACCTACGGCGATCGTTCAGGATGCGAGTGCTCCGCGAGCACCCGGGCTACCGCACCCGAGCTACCACTGCGGCGGGTGGATGCGCCCCCACCGCAGGCGCCGCTCCAGCTGCGCGCCGAGCGCGAGCAGCGTCGCCTCTCCCCCGGGCCGCCCGATCAGCTGCGCCCCCATCGGGATGCCGTCGGCCGTGCGGTGCACCGGGAGCGTGATCGCCGGGAGCCCCGCCACGTTGACGTAGGAGGTGAAGGGCGCGTATTCGACCTGCTGCGCGAAGTTGCGCTCCCCGTCCTCCTGGTCGTACCAGCCGACCGGGCGGGGCGTGAGCGCGAGCGTCGGCGTCAGCACGGCGTCGAAGCGGTCGAACTGGCGCACGATCGAGCGCTCGAAGCGCGAGAGCGTCGCCAGGGCGGCGACGAGCTCCGAGGCCGGCAGAGCGCGACCGCGGTGCATCAGCCAGCGCGTCAGCGGCTCGAGCAGGTGCTCGGTGCTCTCGTCGGCCGGCAGGGTCGAGGCGCCCGCCTGCCAGATCGTGCGGAAGGCGGGCCCGTACTCCGGGGCCGGTTCGAGCGCGAACTCCTCCACGCCGTGGCCGAGCGAGGCCAGCGTGTCGCGGGCGACGGCGAGGGCATCCGTCGCCGCCGGATCGAGCCGGATCTCCTGCACGAGCTCCCAGGGGGTGCTCGTCGTGACGCCGATGCTGAAGCGGCCCTCGCCGCGCACGGCGGCGCCGAGGAACAGGCCGTCGTCGTAGGCGGGCGGCCTGAGCGTGTGGGTGTGGCGGATGCGGTCGCCGGTGCGGGCGATCATCCCGTCCAGTAGCAGGGCGGCGTCGACGACCGTGCGGGCGATCGGCCCGGCGACCGGCAGGCCGGCGAGCGAGTCCTGCCCCGACCCGGCGGGCACCAGCCCGCGCGAGGGCTTCAACCCGACCAGCCCGCAGGCCGCCGCCGGGATGCGGATGGAGCCGCCCCCGTCGGAGCCCGGCGCGAACGGCAGCAGCCCGGCCGCGACGGCGACCGCCGCTCCCCCGCTCGAGCCGCCGGCACCGAGTGCGGTGTCGTAGGGGTCGCGGGCGGGCGGCGCCACGCTGCTCTCGGTGTAGCCGGTCAGCCCGAACTCGGGCGTCGCCGTCTTGCCGAGGCTCACCGTGCCGGCGGCGTCGAGCTGCAGTGCGAGCTCGTCCGACTCCGACGGCACGAACTGCTCGAACAGGCGCGAGCCGAAGGTGGTGCGCACGCCGGCCCGGCGCACCAGGTCCTTATCTGCGACCGCCAGCCCCCAGAGCAGCGCGGTGCGATCGTCGGAGGAGTCGAGCATCCGGGCCCGCTCGCGCGCCGCGTCGGCCGTCACCGTGTGGAAGGCTCCGAGGGACGGGTTCAGTCGCTCGACGCGCTCGAGGTAGTGGTCGACGGCCTCGAGCACCCCGAGTTCGCGGCGCTGCAGCAGCCGGTACTGCTGCAAGGCACCGAATTCATGGATCTGCGTGGGCACGAGTTCCCCTACTTCAGCGACTTCTGCAGCAGCACCGTGCCGAGCCAGTGCTCGAACTTGAAGCCGACCCGGCCGAGCCGCCCGACCTCCTTGAATCCGAAGCGCTCGTGCAGCGCGATCGACGCCTCGGCGCCCTGGTCGGCGATGACCGCGAGCATCTCCTTGATGCCGGCCTTCTTCGAGCGGTCGATCAGTTCCCCGAGCAGCACCTTCCCGAGGCCCTTGCCCGTGGCCGCCGGGCCGAGGTAGATCGAGTCCTCGACGGTGCGACGGTAGGCCGCCTTCTGCTTCCAGGCCGAGACGTAGGCGAAGCCGAGCAGCGTGCCGCTGGGTGAGACCGCGACGATGAAGGGGTAGTTCGCCTTCTGCGTCCAGGCGAACTTGTGCCGCCACTCCTTCAGGGTCATGGCGTCCTCGTCGAATGTCACGACCGTGTTGGCCACGTAGTGGTTGTAGATCTCGCGGATGTACGGCAGGTCGGTGGCCACCGCATCCCGCAGCTCGTACTCGAACGGCACCTCGAGCGGCGGCTTCTCGGTGCTGGTGGGGCGCAGCTCGCGGGGCAGCCTGCGACGCGGCTGGTACTCCTCTTCCAACATGCGGTTCAGCCTAGCGAGCGCGGGCGGCCGCGCGGCTCAGCGCACGGTCCAGTCCACCGGCGCGGCGCCCTGCTCCTCGAGCAGCGCGTTGACCCGGCTGAACGGCTTCGAGCCGAAGAAGCCGCGCGACGCCGACAGGGGGCTCGGATGCGCGGACGAGACCACGGGCACCCCCGCGAGCATCGGCTCCAACCGGGCCGCGTCCCGCCCCCAGAGCACGGCGACGAGCGGCGTGCCCCGCCCGGCCAGCACCCGGATGGCGTGCTCCGTCACCTCTTCCCACCCCTTCCCGCGGTGCGAGGCGGGCTCTCCCGGCCGCACCGTGAGCACCCGGTTCAGCAGCATCACGCCGGCCTCGCCCCACGACGACAGGTCGCCGTGCTCGGCGGGCGGCAGCCCGAGGTCGTCGTCGAGCTCCCGGTAGATGTTCGCGAGACTCCGCGGCACGGGCCGCACGTGGCGCTCGACCGCGAACGACAATCCGATCGGATGCCCGGGCGTCGGGTACGGGTCCTGCCCCACGATGAGCACCCGCACCCCGGCGAGCGGCGCGCGGAAGGCCCGCAGCACGTCGTCACCGGCCGGCAGGTACGGACGGCCCGCCGCGACCTCGGCGCGGAGGAAGTCGCCCATCGCGGCGATCCGCGGAGCGACGGGCGCGAGCGCCTCCGCCCAGCCCGCGTCGATCAGCCCGTGCTCGGCCAGCTCGGCGAGCGACTGCCCCGAGGCGTTCACGCCCGGTCGGCGCCGGCCGTCGAGACGCGCACGCTGCCCGAGTCGGGCGTGACCTTCCAGACGCTGCCGCGACCGAGGACCCGCAGGGGGCCCTCCCCGATCACGAGCCCGGTGTGCTCGTCGATCGCCACGCCGCCGTCGACGAGGCCCGCCTCGGTGGCGGCGATCAGGCGCGAGACCGAGCCCCACTGCGCGGCGTGCACGTCGACCGCGAGGTCGATCAGGCCGAGGCCCTCGGCGACGGTGAGCTGCTCGAGGTCTTCGGAGGCCTCCTCGGCGCCGATCTCGACGGCGTCGATCTTCCAGCCGCCGACGATGGCGCGCTCGGCGACGATCGCGGCACCGGCCGAGAAGCCGAGGTAGGGAACGCCCGACGCGACGAGACGCCGCAGCTCGAGGAAGGAGGGCTCGAGCGACTGCCGGTAGGCGGGCGTCAGGCCGCCCCAGACGACGATGCCGTCGACGTCGGCGAAGGCGGCCGGCGCGATGGGGGCGTTCTCGGGGGCCAGCACGGCCACCGGCTCGATCTTGCCGAGCAGCTCGAAGGCCGCCACCAGCTCGGCGTACTTCTCGGGGGCGTCACCGTCGCGCACCAGCACGATCGCGAGCCGGGCGCCCTCGAGCTTGCCCGCCGCCTCGGCGTGGGCCGCGATCTCGTCGAAGAACGGGCGGTAGACGGCGCCCTCGTCCTCGACCGGCCAGCCGCCGCCGATCAGGTGGATGCTCACGCCTCGAGCGACCGCTCGTCGCCCACGGGAGGGTGCGCCGACCAGGGGAACACGATCCACCGGTCGGTCGTCTTCCAGTGGAAGTCGGGCGCGATCACCGAGCGCGGCTTGATGTAGAGGGTCGCCGACTTCACGGTGATGTCGACCTTCTCGAGCAGCTCCACGACGAGGGCGAGGGTGCGGCCGGAGTCGGCGACGTCGTCGACGAGCAGCACGTTCTTGCCGATCAGCGGCTCGTTGTCGAGCAGCGGCGGCAGGATGATGGGCTCGGGCAGCGTCTCCTCGACGTCGGAGTAGAACTCGACGTTCAGGCTGCCGCAGCTCTTCACGCCGAGCGCGTAGGCGAGCGCGCCGCCGGGGATCAGGCCGCCGCGGGCGATGGCGATCACGAAGTCGGGCTCGAAGCCGCTCTCGACGATGTCGCGGGCGAGCGAGCGGGAGGCGTCGCCGAACTCGAGCCAGCCGAGCACCTCGCGCTCGGAAGCGGCCGGGGCCTCCTCGGCGGCCGGGGCGGCCGTGACGGCCACCGAATCGTCGAGGGTCACGTCGTCTGAGGCCGAATTCATGGAGGCAACGCTATCGGTAATCCCCCCACCGCCACGACCCGGCCGCTAGCATCCGTTCATGACCCGCGCCGTCACCCCCGCCGCCTCCTCCGCCCGCGGCGCGCTCGGCGTCTCGGCGTCGCTGATCGGCTTCCTGTTCGCCGTCGAGCTGACCAGCGGCATCCTGCAGGGCTACTACGTGCCCCTCATCTCCGACCTCGTGCTGCACCTCGGAATCCGCGACGCCGACTTCAACTGGTTCGAGGCGGCGCAGCTGCTGCTCTCGGCCCTCGTGGTGCCGGTGCTGGCGAAGCTCGGCGACATGACCGGGCACAAGCGGATGCTGCTGGTCGCGACCGTGGTCACCGCGGGCGCCAGCTGGTGGCTGGTCGTCGCGGGCGACTTCACGAGCTTCCTCGTGGCCTGGGCGCTGCAGGGCTTCTACGTCGTCTGGCTGCCGCTCGAGGTGGCGCTGATCTTCGACCGCGGACGGCGCTCGGGCCGGGCCGCCTCGCAGACCCGCCGGGCCGCCGGCCTGCTCGTGGTCGCCCTCGAGACCGGCGCGATCGTGGGGGCGCTGTCGGGCGGCGCCGTGTTCACCGCCCTCGGCGGCGACGTCGGCCTCACGCTGATGATCCCGGCGATCGCCGTGACCCTGGTGTTCTTCGTCATCCTGTTCGGCGTGCCCGAGTCGACGCCGGAGCCCGGGAAGCGCACCCTCGACGTGGTGGGCTTCACCTTGCTCACGGTCGGGCTGCTGCTGATCACGAGCGGCCTCACCTTCCTCCGGGTGAACGGGCCCGGCACCTGGTGGGTCTGGCTGCTGATGCTCGCGGGAGCGCTGGCGTTCATCCCGTTCGGGCGCTGGGAGCTGCGGCAGAAAGATCCGGCGATCGACCTGCGGGTGCTCCGGCAGCCGTCGATGTGGCCCGTGCAGCTGACGGCCGGCCTCGTGGGCATCAGCCTCCTCGGCGCGCAGGCGCCCCTCAGCACCTTCGCGGGCACCGATCCGGCGAACGGCTACGGCTTGGGGCTCGCCGCCACCAGCCGGTCGATCCTGATCGGTGCGTACCTGCTGTCGATGATCGTCGGCGCGCTGCTGTTCCCGCTGGTGTCACGGCGGTCGAGCCCCCGGGTGGCGTTGATCGCCGCGACCTTCCTGGTGGCGATCGGCTACGCCCTGTTCCTGCCGTTCCATCAGGAGACCTGGCAGGTGGTGACGAACATGGTGATCGCCGGCCTCGGCTCGGGAGCCCTGGTCGGGGCGCTGCCGGCCGCCGCCGCCGCGGCCGCACCCCTGGGGCAGACGGGGATCGCCGCCGGGCTGACGAACACGACCAAGACGATCGGCGGATCGTTCGCCTCGGCCGTGTTCGCCGTGGTGCTCTTCCACGGGGCGTCGACGGTGGTGGGGTCGACCGCGTCGAGCCTCTCGGGCTACCTCGTGGTCTGGGCGATCTGCGCGGGCGGAGCGCTGGCGGCGGCCGTGCTGCTGTTCTTCGTGCCGAAGCTGGCGTTCGCCGATCCGGTGACCGTCAGCTCTCCTTGACCCTGAGCTCGCCGCGCGCGATCTTGTGCACCGCCGACTGGGCGACCGGCTTCACGACCACGAGGTCGAGGCTCACGTGCGGAGGCATCCCGAGCATCATCGCGATGGTCGCCGCCACGTCGTCGGCGCTCAGCGGGTCGGGCACGTCGTCGTAGACCGAGTCGGCCCGCTCCTGGTCGCCGCGGAAGCGGTTCAGCGAGAACTCCTCCGTCTTGACCATGCCGGGCGCGATCTCGAGCACGCGGATCGGCTCCCCGCTGACCTCCAGCCGCAGCACGTCGACCATCGAGTGCACGGCGAACTTGGCCGCGTTGTAGCCGCCTCCGCCCTCGTACGAGACGTGCCCCGCGATCGAGGAGACCATCAGGATGTCGGCCGAGCCGCCGGGCTCGACCGATTCACGCAGCAGCGGCAGCAGGGCCGCCGTGACGCGCTTGACCGCGAGCACGTTGATCTCGAACATCCACCGCCAGTCGTCGACCTCGCTCTTCTCGACGCTGTCGAGGCCCATGGCCCCGCCGGCGTTGTTCACGAGCGCGCTCACGCCGCCGCTTTCCGCCAGGAAGTCGCGGAGCGCCTCGACGTCGGCGGCCACGGTGAGGTCGGCCACGAACACCTCGCAGCCGGTCTCGGCGGCCAGCTCCTCGAGCCGGTCGGCCCGACGGGCCACCCCGACGACGTCCCAGCCGTCCTGCCGCAGCCGGCGCACCGTCGCCGCACCGATCCCCGAACTCGCCCCTGTCACAACCGCGCGCTTCATCAGCGAACCTCTCCGACCGGGACCGCCCCGGTCCCTTCCGTGCCTACAAAGGTAGTGTCAAGAGGGTGACTGCTCCCGCCACCCCCGCCGAGACGGCGCCGTCCCGGCCCAAGCGGGTGCCGCTCTGGGACAACGCCCGCTTCATCGCCATCCTGCTCGTGGTGGTCGGTCACGCCATCCTCAAGCTGATCGCCGAGTCCGACACGGCCTACGGCGTCTACCTCTTCATCTACGCCTTCCACGTGCCCGTGTTCGTGGCCGTCGCAGGCTACTTCGCCAAGGCGGATGCTCCGGGCCCGAAGCAGCTGCGCCGCATCGTCACCGACCTCGTGCTGCCGTACCTGATCTTCGAGACGATCTGGTCGGTCGTGCGCTCGATCGTCGCCGGATCCCTGCTGTTCGACTACGCCATCCCGTCGTGGACGCTCTGGTTCCTGCTCGCCCTGATCATCTGGCGGGTGTCGCTGCCCTACCTCGCCCTGCTGAAGCACCCCCTGCTGATCGCCGTCGTCATCTCGGTGGCCGCCGGCTACCTGCCGGGGATCGGCGGCGTGTTCGCCCTCGACCGCACGCTGACCCTGCTGCCCTTCTTCGTGCTCGGCTGGCGACTGCGGCAGCTGCCGCTGACGGCGATCTGGCTGCGGGCGTCGGCGCGCACCGTGCTCCTCGTGCGGGCCGGCGCGATCGCCGTCTTCGCCGTCGTCGCCGTCGTGATCGCGCTGAACGTGCCGCTCCTGCGCGAGATCAAGCTGCGGCGGTTCCTGCTGTTCGAGGAGGCCTACCCGACCTTCGGCTACGACGAGTGGTGGGCCGGGGCGGTGCGGCTCGGCGTGATCGTGCTGGCGGGCATCCTCGTGCTCGCCTTCCTCGTGCTGATGCCCCGGAGCGCGACCTGGTTCTCACCGCTCGGCCAGGCCACCATGTACGTCTACCTGCTGCACTCCTTCGTGCTGTACCCGATCCGTGAGTCGGGGGTGCTGAGCGGGCCGCAGAACGACCTGCTGCTGGTCGGGATGATCGTGTTCAGCGTGCTCCTCACCCTCCTGCTGGCCTCGAGACCCGTGCGCCGCGTCACCCGGCCGCTCGTCGAGCCGCGGGCCAGGTGGCTGTTCGTTACGCCCCGCGTCGCGCGCGATTGATCGCGGGTCGCGGCGGCCCTACTCTCCAAGACATGAGCGATTCCGCAGCGAACTGGAAGTTCGAGACCAAGCAGATCCACACCGGCGCGCAGCCCGACCCGACGACGAATGCCCGGGCGACGCCGATCTACCAGACCACCTCGTACGTCTTCAACGACGCCGACCACGCGAAGAACCTGTTCGCGCTCGCCGAGTTCGGCAACATCTACACGCGCATCCACAACCCCACGCAGGACGTGGTGGAGCAGCGGGTCGCCGCCCTCGAGGGCGGCACCGCGGCGCTGCTCGTGGCCTCGGGCCAGGCGGCCGAGACCTTCGCCGTGCTGAACATCGCGCAGGCGGGCGACCACATCGTCTCGTCGTCGTCGATCTACGGCGGCACCTACAACCTCTTCAAGTACACGCTCGCGAAGCTCGGCATCGAGACCACCTTCGTCGAGGACCAGGACGACGCCGAGGAGTGGCGCCGCGCCGTGCGCCCGAACACGAAGCTGTTCTTCGCGGAGACCATCGGCAACCCGAAGATCAACATCCTCGACATCGAGCTCGTCTCGACCGTCGCCCACGAGAGCGGCGTGCCGCTGATCGTCGACAACACGATCGCCACCCCGTACCTCATCCGCCCGTTCGAGCACGGTGCCGACATCGTCGTGCACTCGGCCACGAAGTTCCTCGGCGGCCACGGCACGGTGATCGGCGGCATCATCGTCGACGGCGGCCGCTTCGAATGGTCGAAGAACACCGAGAAGTTCCCGGGGCTGACCGAGCCCGACCCCTCCTACCACGGCGTCAGCTACACGGGAGCGCTCGGCGACCCGATCGCGTACATCATCAAGGCGCGCGTGCAGCTGCTCCGCGACCTCGGCGCCTCGATCGCGCCGGCCAGCGCCTGGCAGCTGATCCAGGGCATCGAGACGCTGTCGCTGCGTATCGAGCGGCATGTGCAGAACGCCCAGGAGATCGCGGAGTGGCTCGACGCCCACCCCGACGTCGCCACGGTCTACTACGCCGGCCTGCCCTCGAGCCCCTGGTACGCCGCCGCCAACCGGTACGCCCCGAAGGGCGTCGGCGCGGTGCTCAGCTTCGAGCTGAAGGGCGGCGTCGACGCCGGCGCCCGCTTCGTGGAGAGCCTGTCGCTGTTCAGCCACCTGGCGAACATCGGCGACGTGCGCTCGCTCGTCATCCACCCGGCCTCGACGACGCACTCGCAGCTCACGCCCGAGCAGCAGCTGACCGCCGGTGTCACCCCCGGCCTCGTGCGGCTCTCGGTGGGCCTGGAGAACATCGACGACCTGAAGGCCGACCTCGAGTCGGGCCTCGAGGCCGCCCGACAGGTGGTCGCGGCCAACGCCGTCTGACCGTGACGTCCCGACGGGGGCCCGGTGCGTGTAACAATCGCGCACCGGGCCCCCGTCTCGTGCAGAATCGACAGCGACATGGACTGGCAGACGAACGAGGACACGGTTCCGAGCGGCTTCGTCACCGACGCCCAGATCCGCTCGGTGCTCGGCAAGCCACCGGCGTCGGGAGCGTGGCGGGTCGGCGACCCGGTCGGCCGGCGCTCCTTCGCCGCGATCGGCGACGTCGTCTTCGAGACCGGCGAGACCGTGCCGAACGTGCAGATCGCGTATCAGAGCTACGGCACGCTGTCGCCCGCCCGCGACAACGCGGTGCTCGTGCTGCACGCCCTGACGGGTGACAGCAACCTGAACCATCCGGCCGAGCCCGGGCATCCGACCGACGGCTGGTGGCCGGGGCTCGTGGGGCCGGGCCTGCCGATCGACACCGACCGGTGGTTCGTGATCGCCCCGAACATGCTCGGCGGCTGCCAGGGCTCGACCGGGCCGTCGTCGGTGGCGCCCGACGGGGCCGAGTGGGGCGCCCGGTTCCCGTTCACCACGATCGTCGACCAGGTGCGGGCGCAGCACGCGCTGTCGGAGGTGCTCGGCATCGAGCGCTGGGCGGCCGTCGTCGGCGGCTCGATGGGCGGGATGCAGGTGCTCGAGTGGGCGGTGCGCTACCCCGAGGCGATGGCGCGGATCGCCGTGATCGCGGCGCCGGCGTTCAGCTCGGCCGACCAGATCGGGCTGAACTCGGTGCAGGTGCAGGCCATCCGCGCCGACCCGGCCTTCAACGGCGGCGACTACTACGATGCCCCCGACGGGGAGGGGCCGCACCACGGGCTCGCGCTCGCCCGGCGGATGGCGCTGCTGAACTACCGCAGCCCCGACGAACTGAACGACCGCTTCCGGCGCAGCTGGCAGAGCGGGCTCGACCCGCTCGGGGGCGGCGGCCGGTTCGCCGTGGAGTCCTACCTCGACTTCCACGGCAACAAGTTCACCCGCCGCTTCGACGCCAACAGCTACATCACGTTGGTGGAGGCGATGAACTCGCACGACCTCGCCCGCGGCCGCACCGGGGTGCAGGCCGCCCTCGAGTCGGTGCGGGCGACGGCGCTCGTGGTCGGCATCGACAGCGACCGGCTGTTCCCCGTCGCCGATCAGGAGCTGATCGCCCGGCACCTGCCGAACACGCTCGACGGCGACCGGCCCGTGGTGATCGAGTCGAAGTTCGGCCACGACGGGTTCCTGATCGAGTTCGACGTGGTCGGGCGCGAGATCGCCAGACTGCTTCGGGAATGAGAAAACCGGGGGCCGCCTCAGCGACCCCCGGTGCATTTCCCCCCGGAACTGCTTCCATGTTAGCGACAAGTGTCGACTTCGTGGCGACCCCAGTTGTGGGGAGGGCCGCCTGTACTATTCAGACTGTGCCCAGGACCGACCGTGAACGGCGAAAGCTCCTCACCCGGTCGGCGCGCGACCTCGGCATCCTGTTCACCGGAGCATCGCTCGGTTCGGTCGTCCTGGCCAACATGGACCGGCTCGAGCAGGTCGCCGTGCCGGTGGTGCTGTTCGTGCTCACCGGGCTCGGGTTCTACCTCGTCGGCAGCGCCCGATCCCTGCTCTGGCCGGGCATCGTCTACGGGCTGAGCCTCCTGACCCTCGCGAGCTTCGCCCTGCACGGCACCCTGATCTCCGACGTGGCGACCACGGGAGCGGTGACGTTCTTCGCGTCCACGGCCATCCCCACGCTCATCCTCACCGTCGCCACCACCCGGCGCCTGCTCTGGATCGTGGTGCCCGCCTACCTGCCCGTGCTCGCGATGACCACCGTCGTCACCTGGCCGACCGGGCGCACCGTCTTCGTGATCGCCTCGGTCGTCGCCGGCTGGGTGGCGCTGTTCATCACGGCGACCTGGCTGTCGGCCAGCCTCCGCCGCGCGTTCGGCGGCATGGCCCGGCTCGGCCGCGCCCACGCCGTGGAGCGGCAGGCCAGCGAGTTCGAGGCGCAGCGCCGCCGCAGCGCCCGGCTGCTGCACGACACCGTGCTCGCCACCCTGACCCTGCTGGCGCACTCGGGCATCGGCGTGCAGCCCGAGGCCCTGCGCAAGCAGGCCGGCGAGGATGCGCGGCTGCTGCGCCAGCTGCGCCTCGGCGGCACCCCGATGCCCCGCTCCTCGGGCGGCTACACGCTCGAGCACGTCGAGACGGGCGACCTCGGCCACACCCTCGAGTCGGTGAAGCAGCGCTTCGGGCGGATGGGGCTGCAGGTCGCCTGGCACGGCAGCGGCCAGATCCTGCTGCCCTCGCACGTGCTCGACGCCTTCCTGCTCTCGCTGTCCGAGTGCCTCGAGAACGTGCGGCGGCACGCCCAGGTGGGCTCCGCCGACGTCACGATCTCCGAGGACGACACCTCGGTGCGCGCGATGGTGACGGATGCGGGGGTCGGCTTCGACCTCGACACCGTCGACATCGAGCGTCTCGGCCTCGCCGAGTCCGTGATGGCGCGGGTGCGCGACGTCGGCGGCAAGGTGCGGCTGTTCTCCTCCCCCGGTGCGGGCACGACGGTGGTGCTGGAGGTGCCGAAGTGACCGAGCGGCCGGCAGAGACCGAGCGGCCCGGCGAGACCGAGCGGCCCGAGCATCCGACCCCCGTCTCGTTCACCCCGGGAGCGGGCACCCGCAGCCGGATGCGCAGCGCCGACCCCGACGGCGCCCTGACCCAGCTGGTGCGGGCTCGGCGTCTCGGCCCCGACGCCGTCGACGCCGTGCGCCGGGGCATCGCCCGCGACTCCCGGCTCGGCATCGGCTACCTCGGCATCGGCGCCGTCATCATCGGCGCGCTGCTCGTGGTGCGCGGTCTCGTCTCGCTCAGCTGGACGATCGCCCGGAACGCCCTGCCCGGCCTCACCCTGACGGGCTGGGTGCTCGTGATCGCCGTGTTCGTGGCCGCCGTGGTCATCGCCCGGCGCACCCGCGGCAGCCTGCCCGACTGGGCCTGGACCGGGATGCTCGTGGCCGGCGCCCTGAGCGTGGTGCTCGACCACGTGGCGGTCTGGAACTCCCCCGACACCAACTACGTCTCCGTGCCCATCGCCGTGGGGGCCACCCTCCTCGCCTGCTCCACCTTCCGGCCGGTGAACCAGATGCTGATGGCCGCGATCGGGCTCACCGCACTGGAGCTCTCGGCGATCGTGATCGGCGCCCTGATCGACCCGCCCGGGCTCGTCTACACCGGGCAGCAGGTCTCGCTCGCAGTCGCCCCGCTGTTCGCCGGCGTCATCGTCGTGCGCTCCTTCGGTCGCCTGGTGCAGCGCGAGCTCGACCGCACCGTCGCCGAGAGCACGATCACCGCTCCCCGGTACGGCCTCGGCCTGCTCGCCTCGGCCGAGCTCGCCCGCCTCGACCTCGCCGCCGAGGAGCTGCTGCAGGACGTCGCGAGCGGCCGCACGACCCTGCCGCTGGACCGCTCGGAGGCGGCCACCGCATCCGGTCTCGCCACCGACCTGCGCCGCCTGCTCGTCGCGGGGCGCCGCGAGACCTGGCTGCACCACGCCGTCGCCGACTCCGAGTACCTCGCCTCGGCGGTGCGGCTCGTCGACCCCGACGGTCTCGCCGGCTACCTCGAGGCGCCGCAGCGCGACGGCCTGCTCTCGGCCATCTGGCTGATCGTCGACGGCTCGGGCCGCTGGGCCCCCACGATCGAGGTCGAGATCGGGCGGCCCGGCTCCCTCAGCGGGCCCGACGCTCTGGATAGGATGGTGCTCCCGATAGCCATGTCGGTCGGCGAGATCCCCCGGCGCCGCATCGACCCGGCTGTCTGGTCGGCCCTTTCCCGAGTCGGCCAGTACTCCGTCGACGGCCGCACCGGCCGCCTGCGGGTCAGTGTCGACGCCCATGTTGTCGTGCCGGACGCCTCGCGGTGAGCCGGACAGAAGGAGACCTGTGGTGACGATCACACGCGAACCCATCCGACTGGCCATCGTCGACGACCACCGGATGCTCCTCGGCGCCCTGACCGAATGGATCCGCGGCGCCGCCGACGACATCTCGATGGTCGCGGCCGTGACGACCTGGCCCGACCTGCTCACCCACCCGGAGTTCCCCGTCGACGTCGTGCTGCTCGACCTCGACCTGAAGGACAACCTCCCGGTCTCGGTGAAGCTGCGGGCCCTGAAGTCGGCGGGCGTGAAGACCGTGCTGATGAGCACCTACTCCGAGCCGGTGGTCGTGCGCGAGGCCATCGCGGCCGGCGCCCTCGGCTACCTCGTCAAGAGCGAGGAGGCCGACATGATCGTCGAGGCAATCCGCGCCGCCTCGGCCGGCGACAGCTTCATCTCCACCGAGCTCGACCTGGCCCTCGCGGCCGACGACCTCGACTCCTCCCCGCGGCTCTCTGCCCAGGAGCGGCGGGTGATGGCGCTCTACGGCGGCGGCGAGCCCGTGAAGCAGGTCGCGAAGGCGCTCGACATCTCGGAGGAGACCGCGAAGTCCTACCTCAAGCGCATCCGCGAGAAGTACCGCCTGGTCGGCATCGACGTCGGCACGAAGGTGGCGCTGCGGAAGCGCGCCATCCAGGACGGGCTGCTGCCCCGCGACGAGTACCTCGGCAACCAGAGCGCCGAGGACTTCGAGGACGACGTGCTGCCGAGCTAGGTGCGGCGCTCGAGCGCCGCTTCCAGGCGCTCGACCTTGCCGGTCAGCTCACCCGAGTGCCCGGGCCGGATGTCGGCCTTCAGCACCAGCGAGACCCGCGAGCCGTAGGCGCCGACGGCCTCGGTCGCCCGCTTGACGACGTCGAACACCTCGTCCCACTCGCCCTCGATGGTCGTGAACATCGAGTCGGTCGAGTTCGGCAGCCCGGATGCCCGCACCACCTCGACCGCGGCGGCGACGGCGTCGTGCACGCTCGCCCCGTCGCCCTCACCCGCGGGGGAGGCCCCGCCCGACGGTGCCACCGAAAACGCCACGAGCATGCTGATCCGCCTTTCCCGATCCGCGTCTACTCTGCCACAGCATGACCACCGCGATCACGAGCATCGTGATGCTCAGCAGGTTGCGCAGGGTGAGCACCGTGAGCATCACCGGGTCGAGCCCGAGGATGGCGTCGTACGCGATCGGGTAGATGACCTGGGTCAGCCCGGCCATCACGAAGGCGAGCACGGCCGGCCAGAAGAACCGGCGCCCCTGCGTGACGAGGCCCAGGATGATCGGGGCCGACAGCCACACCATGAACTGGGGCGATCCGACCTTGTTGAACACGATCAGGGCCATCACCAGCGCGAGCGCGAGCGGCGGCAGCACGTGGGTCGCCGGAGCACCCTTCCGCACCACGTAGACGGCGAACAGCAGCACCGCGGCGACCGCGACCACGAGCAGCGGGGTCATCAGCATCGCCGCGACGTCGCTGCCCGGGCCGGTGACCTGGAAGGTGAGGATCTGCATGTCGTAGTAGACCTCGGAGCCACCACCCGCGTAGGCCGACCAGAGCCAGAACACCGAGGTCGGCGCCTCGACCTGCATGCCCCGTCCGGTCTGCTCGGAGACGAAGCTGAAGGCGTTCAGTCCCGCCCCGAGCGCCAGCGCCCCGGCCAGCACCGCGACGAGGGTGACGGCCGCGGCGACGGCCGTGCGCATCCGTCGACGCAGCGTGATGACCACCGCGGCGATCATCGCGGCGGGCCAGACCTTCACCCAGGTGGCGATCGCGAGCAGCACGCCCGCGAGCACCGGCCGGTTGCGGGCGACGAGCAGCCCGGCGATCACGATGTCGACGGTGATGATGTCGATGCGCCCGAGCGCGACCGGGCCGAGCAGCAGCAGGAACAGCAGCCACCACCAGGCGGCCGCGAGGCGGAGGCGCTCCCCCGTCTCGAGCGGGCGCGTGCCCTCGGCGCGACCGACGCGGCGGCGGGTGGTGAGGTAGGCGAAGATGGCCGCGTCCGCGATGGTCACCACGATCATCCAGCCGATGCCGTAGAGGCCGGGGCCGAGAGCCATCGCGGCGAGCATCGGCACGAAGGCGAGGATCGGGTAGACCCACGGGCCGTCGATGCCGAGCCGGTAGCCGTCGAGGGACTGCTCCACCCAGCCCTTGTACACGCTCGTGACGTCGCCGAACGGCTGGTTCGGGTGCGTCAGACCGTCGTAGCCGAGCCAGACGTGGAGGGCGAGGAAGGCCGCCCAGAGCACGAGGGGGTTGGCCGCGAGGCGAGGGAGGCGTGTCAGCACGAGGGTCATCCTAGGGTGTGCCCCGTGAGTGGGCCGTGTGCGCGGGCCGTGCGGCTGGGCCGTGCGACTGGGCCGGGACCGCGGCCCAGCCCCCGCACCGGTCGTTCTCAGCCCGCAACCACCTTTCCTT
The DNA here is from genome assembly GCF_015350805.1 of Herbiconiux sp. VKM Ac-1786. GTDB lineage: Bacteria > Actinomycetota > Actinomycetes > Actinomycetales > Microbacteriaceae > Herbiconiux. The sequence goes on from NZ_JADKSG010000002.1 coordinate 870,667, forward strand.
GGTTCACTGGGATCACTCCCACCGAACCGGAAGTCCTTCGTGAACAGATCCGCCAAGACCGCCGTCGCCCTGATGGCCTCGGTCGCCGCCATCGGCGCCGTCGCCCTGGTCGCCGTGCCGATCCTCGCGCGCAGCATGACGCTCGATCAGAGCGCCACGGTGCAGGCCGTCATGCCGACCGTCTTCGGCACCCCCGACGACGAGCTCGACAGCTCGGTCGAGACGACGAGCTTCTCGATCGACCGCTCCTCCTCCATCGGCTACCGCATGCAGAGCGCCTCGGGCGACGACCTCGTCTCGGCCGAGACCGACGAGATCTCGGGCGTCATCGCCCGCACCGGCGACACCATCACCACCGCCGAGTTCATGGTCGACCTCGCCACGCTCGCGGGCGACGGCGGGCCGCGCAACGCGGTGCTGAGCGCCCTGCTCGCGGCGACCGGCGGCAACTCGACGGCCTCCTTCGTGCTCTCCGACCCGGTGGACCTGCCCGAGGCGGGCGGCGATCCCGTCGAGACGACCATCACGGGCACGCTCACGGTGCGCGGCATCAGCCACGAGGTGCAGGCGCAGGCCGAGATCGGCTTCGACGGCGAGTCGGGCACGCTCACCGGCAGCATCCCGATCGCGCTCTCCGACTACGGATTCTCGAGCACCGCGCTGGCCGTGGTGGGGGCGTCCGACACGGCGCACATCGACATCGACCTGGTGGCGGCGCCCGCGAACTGAGGGGCGGTGATGGTGCGGGTGCTGGTGCCGGTGCTTTTCGTCGGCAGCTGACTGCTCGTGCTCGCGTGCTCGCGTGCACGCTGCGCGCGTCAGTCCGCGACGCCGCTGACCAGGCGGGCGATCACGCGGGGCACGGCCTCGGCGATGTCGAGGGCCGCGACGGGGCCGCGATCGGATGCGCGCTCCGCCGCCCAGGCGTGCACGAACGCCCCCGTGGCCGCGAGGGCGACCAGCAGCTCCGGGTCGGCGAGCACCTCGTCCGAGTGGGTCGCGACGAGGGATCCGACGACGCCCCCCAGCACGTCCCCGCTGCCCGCGGTCGCCGCCCAGCTCGACGGCGCCTGCACGCGCGCGCCGACCCTCGGGCCTTCGCCGCGGAGCGGGGCGCAGACGTGGGTCGTTCGCCCCTTGAGCAGCACGACGTGCCCGGTGGCGTCGGCGGCGCGGGCGGCCCAGCGCTCGGGGTCGGCGCTCACGGTGGCGCGGTCGACCTCGGTGCCCGCCGCCTTCAGCAGGGTGACGAGCTCGCCCGCGTGCGGCGTGAGCACGGCCGGGGCGCCGAGGCGGCCGACGAGATCGAGCGCTCCGGCGTCGACCACGAGGGGAACCCCGTCGGCGATCGCGTGCTCGAGGGCGGCGGCGGTCGCCTCGTCGCGGTTCGCGGCGGTCTGGCCCGAGCCGATCAGCCACGCCTGCACCCGACCGGGCGCCGTCACGACCTCGGGCCGTCGGCGCAGCACGAGGTCGGCCGCGCGGGCCGCCCCGAGGTAGCGCACCATGCCGACGCCCGTGCGCACCGCGGCGTCGACGCCGAGCACGGCAGCGCCCGGGAACTCGTCGCCGCCCGTGACCACGCCGAGCACTCCCCGGCTGTACTTGTCGTCGTCGGGCCCGGGCACCGCGATGTTCTCCGAGGCGGAGAGCTCGGTCCAGTCGCGCCACTGCACGGGGGTGTCGTCACGGGCATCGTCGCGGGCGTCGGGAATAGCGGCGGGGTCGGACATGGTTCCACGATACGTGCCCCAGACCGCTCTGTTCCGTCCGTTCACCCTGCGCTCCGTCACCACCCGAAACCGGGTCTGGGTGGCGCCGATGTGCCAGTACTCCGTGGAGGCCCGCGACGGCGTCCCCACCGACTGGCACTTGATGCACCTCGGCCAGTTCGCGGCCGGCGGGGCGGGCCTCGTGATGACGGAGGCCACCGCGGTCGTGCCCGAGGGCCGGATCAGCCCCCAGGACCTCGGTCTCTGGAACGACGTGCAGCGCGACTCCCTCGCCCGGATCGCCGCCTTCATCCGCGCGCAGGGCGCCGTGCCCGCGATTCAGCTCGCCCACGCCGGACGCAAGGCCTCGACCTTCCGCCCGTGGGACGCCCGGCGCGGCACGGTGCCCGCCGAGGACGGCGGCTGGCCGACCGTCGGGCCGTCGGCGATCGCCTTCGGCGACTACGCCGAGCCCCGTGCCCTCGACGCCGCCGAGCTGCCCGCGCTCGTCGCGGCCTTCGGCGACGCGGCCCGTCGCGCCCTCGAGGCCGGCTTCGAGGTGTTCGAGGTGCACGCGGCGCACGGCTACCTGCTGCACCAGTTCCTCTCCCCCCTGTCGAACACGCGCACCGACGCCTACGGCGGCTCGCTGGAGAACCGGGCACGGCTCGTGCTCGAGGTCGTCCGCGCCGTGCGGGCCGCGGTCGGCGAGGAGCTGGTGGTGTTCGTGCGTTTCTCCGCGACCGACTGGGCCGAGGGCGGCTGGGACGAGGCGGAGACCGCCATCGTCTCGGGGTGGGTGCGCGACGCCGGCGGCGACCTGGTCGACGTGTCCAGCGGCGGGAACGTGCGTCATCAGAGCATCCCGGTCGGCCCGCTCTACCAGGTGCCGCTCGCCGAGGCCGTCAAGGACGGCTCGGGCCTGCCGGTGTCGGCCGTCGGGCTGATCACCACACCGCAGCAGGCCGAGGACGTGGTGGCCTCGGGGCGCGCCGACGCGGTCATGCTGGCCCGCGAACTGCTCCGCGACCCGCACTTCGCGCTGCGCGCGGCGGAGGAGCTCGGCGCGGAGATCGACTACTGGGCGCCGCAGTACGTGCGGGCGCGCCCGACCCGCTAGCGCACGCGCCGGGTGGCGTCGTGCACCTCGCCGACGAGCTCCTCGATGATGTCCTCGAGGAAGAGCACGCCCGTCGTCAGCCCCGACTCGGTGAACGAGCGGGCGAGGTGGGCACCCGACTTGCGCATGCTGGCCAGGGCGTCCTCGAGCTCGGTCTTCTCGAACAGCGAGGGCAGCTGGCGCACGCGCTTCGCGGGGATCGGGTCGTCGAACTCGTCGTCGTCGAGGTCGATGACGTCCTTGAGATGCACGTAGCCCGCGGGCATCCCCTCGTCGTCCAGCAGCACGTAGCGTGAGAAGCCGTACTTCGCCACGGCCCGCTCGACGTCGGCGGGGGTCGCGTCGGGCGGCAGGCTGACGAGGGAATCGAGCGGCACCGCCACGTCGGCCACCGTCTTGGCCGTGAACTCGAACGCCGCGGTGAGCGTGCCGGCCGTGTCGGAGAGCACGCCCTCCTTCTGCGACTGGGCGACGATCGTCGACACCTCGTCGAGCGTGAAGGCGCTGGCCGCCTCGCTCTTCGGCTCCACCCGGAACAGCCTCAGCACGCCGTTCGCGGTGGCGTTCAGGGCGACGATGGCGAACTTCAGCACGCGGGCGATCGCGACGAGCGGCGTCGCGAGCAGCAGCACCGCGCGGTCGGGCACCGAGAACGAGATGTTCTTCGGCACCATCTCGCCGAGCACCACGTGCAGGAACGACACGAGCACGAGGGTGATCACGAAGGCGACGGCGCCGCTCGCCTCCTCGGGCAGGCCCACCAGGTGCAGCGGCCCCTCGAGCAGGTGGTGGATGGCGGGCTCGGAGACGTTCAGGATCAGCAGCGAGCACACCGTGATGCCGAGCTGCGTCGTCGCGAGCATGAGCGTCGCGTGCTCCATCGCCCAGAGCGCCGTCTTCGCGCTCGCCTTCCCCTGCTCGGCCAGCGGCTCGATCTGGGAGCGGCGGGCGGAGATGACGGCGAACTCGGCCGCGACGAAGAAGGCGTTGCCGGCCAGCAGCACGATGAGCCAGACGATCCCGAGCCAATCAGCCACGGGGCACCTCCTCAGGGTTGACCGCGGGCGACGCGTCGACAGCGGGCGACGGCACGTAGCGCAGCCGGTCGATGCGGCGGCCGTCGAGCCGTTCGACCCGCAGCGCGCCGTCGGGCAGGGCGACCGTGTCGCCCACCACGGGCATCCGGCCGAGCGCGCTCATCACGAAGCCGGCGACCGTCTCGTAGGGGCCGTCCTCGGGAACCGCGATGCCGGCCTGGTCGGCCAGCTCGTCGGGGCGCAGCATGCCGGGGAAGGTGGTGCCGGCGCGGGTGCGCACGACGCCGGCGCGGGAGCGGTCGTGCTCGTCGACGAGCTCGCCCACCAGCTCCTCCACCAGGTCTTCGAGGGTCACGACCCCGGCGGTGCCGCCGTACTCGTCGATCACCACGGCCATCTGGTAGCCCTGGCCGCGGAGCTCGCCGAGCAGCAGGTCGAGGGTCATCGTCTCGGGCACGCGCACCGTCTCGGTCATGATCGCCACGGCGGGCACGTCGCCGCGCCGGTCGCGCGGGATCGACACCGCCTGCTTCACGTGCACCAGCCCCACGATGTCGTCGATGTCGTCGTCGACGACCGGGAAGCGGGAGTGCCCGGTGCTGCGGGCGAGCTCGAGCACGGCCGACGCCGACTCGTCGCGCTTGACGCTGACGATGCGCGGCCGCGGGGTCATCACGTCGGAGGCGTCGTGCGAGGAGAACAGGAGCGTGCGGTTCAGCAGCGTCGCAGTGTCGACGTCGAGGCTGCCCTGCACCGCCGAGCGGCGCACCAGCGACGACAGCTCCTCGGCCGTGCGGGCGCCCGACAGCTCCTCCTTGGGCTCGATTCCGATCAGCCGCAGCAGCGCGTTCGCGCTGTTGTTCAGCAGCGCCACCGCCGGCCGGAAGACCATCGTGAAGGCGAGCTGGAACGGCACCACGATGCGCGCGGTCTTCAGCGGCAGCGCCAGTGCGAAGTTCTTGGGCACGAGCTCACCGACGATCATCGAGAGCAGGGTGGCGAACAGGATGCCCACGGTGGCGCTGATGGCCGGGACGACGCCCTCGGGGATGCCGACACCGGTGAGCGGGGCCTCGAGCAGGCTCGAGACGGCGGGCTCCATCGTGTAGCCCGTGAGGAGCGTCGTCAGCGTGATGCCGAGCTGGGCGCTGGAGAGGTGCGTGGAGGTGTGCCGCAGCGCGGTGATCGCCGGCTGGAGCCCCTTCTCGCCGCGGGCGGAGCGCGCCTCGAGATCGGACCGGTCGAGGTTGACGAGCGAGAACTCGCTGGCCACGAAGAACCCCGTGCCGACCGTGAGCAGCAGCCCGACACCGAGCAGAATCCATTCGAGAGCCATTGTCTCCCTGACTCTACAGCCGCCCGAACGGAGCCGGGAAAGGTTTAGGGTTGAAGCTGCACGTGTCCGCGCGTGAACACGCAGCGAAGCAGACACCGGCACGTGCCATCACGAGGCAACGGGAAGTGGGCGATCGGCTTTGGCTAGCCAATTGACGGGTACGAATACAGACGAGGGCGCGTCGGGCGAGTTCGGCGCGAACGAATGGCTCGTCGACGAGCTGTACGAGCAGTACCTCGCCGACAAGGACTCGGTCGACAAGTCGTGGTGGCCGGTGCTCGAGAGCTACCGCTCGCACCAGCAGGCGAAGTCGGGCGCAGCGGCGCCGGCTCAGGCTCAGGCTCCGGCTCCGGCTGCAGCGGCCCCGGCAGCGTCGGCCCCCGCCGACCAGGGCGCCGCCCCGGCCGAGACCAGCGCCGCCGTTCCGCAGACGGAGTCGGCGCAGGTCGCCGAGGCCTCCGGCGCCCGTCCGGCGACGCAGCCGGTCGCGAAGACCACGAGCATCGAGGCGAAGCCCCAGCCCATCCCCGCTGAGGCGCCCTCGACCCGCACCAGCACCGCCGAGGAGGCCGCCAAGGACGCGGCCGCCGACGCCGAGAAGGACGTCGTCAGCCCGCTCCGCGGCATGGCGAAGTCGCTCGCCACGAACATGGACGCCAGCCTCACGGTGCCCACGGCCACGAGCGTCCGCTCGATCCCGGCGAAGCTGCTGATCGACAACCGCATCGTGATCAACAACCACCTGCGCCGAGCCCGCGGTGGCAAGGTCTCCTTCACCCACCTCATCGGCTGGGCGCTCGTGCAGGCGCTGAAGGAGTTCCCGAGCCAGAACGTCTACTACGACGAGGTCGACGGCAAGCCCTCGGTGATCGCCCCCGCCCACGTGGGCCTCGGCATCGCGATCGACATCCCGAAGCCCGACGGCTCGCGGGCACTGCTGGTGCCCGGCATCAAGCGCGCCGACACCATGTCGTTCAACGAGTTCCTCGCCGCCTACGAAGACCTCGTGCGCCGGGCCCGCGGCAACAAGCTGACCGCCACCGACTTCCAGGGCACGACGATCTCGCTCACCAACCCGGGCGGCATCGGCACCGTGCACTCCGTGCCGCGTCTGATGAAGGGGCAGGGCGCCATCATCGGCGCCGGTGCCCTCGAGTACCCGGCCGAGTTCCAGGGCGCCTCGCCCCGCGTGCTCTCCGACCTCGGCATCGGCAAGGTCATCACGCTGACGAGCACCTACGACCACCGCGTCATCCAGGGCGCCGGCTCCGGCGAGTTCCTGAAGAAGGTGCACGAGCTGCTGCTCGGCGAGCGCGGCTTCTACGAGAACATCTTCGCCGAGCTGCGCATCCCCTACGAGCCCATCCACTGGGCCGCCGACATCTCGGTCGACGAGGCGAGCGCCATCGACAAGACGGCCCGCGTGCAGGAGCTGATCAACGCCTACCGCGTGCGCGGCCACCTGATGGCCGACATCGACCCGCTGGAGTACCGCCAGCGCACCCACCCCGACCTCGACATCGCGACCCACGGCCTGACCTTCTGGGACCTCGACCGCGAGTTCGTCACCGGTGAGTTCGGCATGACCCGCCAGGCCTACCTGCGCGACATCCTGGGCGTCCTCCGCGACTCCTACTGCCGCAAGATCGGCATCGAGTACATGCACATCCAGGACCCGGCGCAGCGTCGCTGGATCCAGGAGAAGATCGAGCGCCCCTACGCCAAGCCGGGCCACGACGAGCAGATGCGCATCCTGGAGAAGCTGAACGAGGCCGAGGCCTTCGAGACGTTCCTGCAGACCAAGTACGTGGGCCAGAAGCGGTTCTCGCTCGAGGGCGGCGAGTCGACGATCGCGCTGCTCGACGCCATCATCCAGGGCGCCGCCGAGGAGGGCCTCGACGAGGTCGCCATCGGCATGGCGCACCGCGGCCGCCTGAACGTGCTGACGAACATCGCCGGCAAGACCTACGGCCAGATCTTCCGGGAGTTCGAGGGCACGCAAGACCCTCGCACCGTGCAGGGCTCGGGCGACGTGAAGTACCACCTCGGCACCGAGGGCACCTTCACCGCCTCCGACGGCAAGGAGATCCCGGTCTACCTGGCCGCGAACCCCTCGCACCTCGAGGCCGCCGACGGCGTGCTCGAGGGCATCGTGCGCGCCAAGCAAGACAGGAAGCCGATCGGCACCTTCTCGACGCTGCCGATCCTGATCCACGGCGACGCGGCCCTCGCGGGCCAGGGCGTCGTGGTCGAGACGCTGCAGATGTCGCAGCTGCGGGGCTACCGCACCGGTGGCACCATCCACGTGAACATCAACAACCAGGTCGGCTTCACCACTCCCCCGAGCGAGTCGCGCAGCTCGGTGTACTCCACCGACGTGGCGAAGACGATCCAGGCGCCGATCTTCCACGTGAACGGCGACGACCCCGAGTCGGTCGTGCGGGTGGCGCAGCTCGCCTTCGAGTACCGCCAGAAGTTCCACCGCGACGTCTTCATCGACCTGATCTGCTACCGCCGCCGCGGGCACAACGAGGGCGACGACCCCTCGATGACCCAGCCGCTGATGTACAACCTGATCGAGGCGAAGCGCTCGGTGCGCAAGCTCTACACCGAGGCCCTCGTCGGCCGCGGCGACATCACCGAAGAGGAGTACGAGGCAGCGCACCGCGACTTCCAGGACCGCCTCGAGCGCGCCTTCGCCGAGACGCACGCGGCGCAGACCGCGTCGATCCCGGTGATCACGGCCGACACCCAGGCGGTGTCCGACCTCGAGCGCCCCGAGGCGCAGCGCGACGACAGCACGACGGCTCCCTTCGAGACCGCCGTGTCGCTCGACGCCCTGCACTCCATCGGCGACGCCTTCGACAACAAGCCCGCCGGCTTCACCGTGCACCCGAAGCTGCAGCAGCTGCTCACCAAGCGCGTCGACATGAGCCGCAACGGCGGCATCGACTGGGCCTTCGGCGAGCTGCTCGCCCTCGGCTCCCTGCTGAACGAGGGCACCCCGGTGCGTCTCGCCGGTCAGGATGCGCGTCGCGGAACCTTCGTGCAGCGCCACGCCGTGCTGCACGACCGCGAGAACGGCCAGGAGTGGCTGCCGCTCGCGAACCTCAGCGACAAGCAGGCGCGGTTCTGGATCTATGACTCGCTGCTCAGCGAGTACGCGGCCATGGGCTTCGAGTACGGCTACTCGGTCGAGCGCCCCGACGCGCTCGTGCTCTGGGAGGCGCAGTTCGGCGACTTCGCCAACGGCGCCCAGATCATCATCGACGAGTTCATCTCCTCGGCCGAGCAGAAGTGGGGCCAGCGCTCGTCACTCGTGCTGCTCCTGCCGCACGGCTACGAGGGCCAGGGCCCCGACCACTCCTCCGCCCGCATCGAGCGCTACCTGCAGATGTGCGCCGAGGACAACATGACGGTCGCCCGCCCCTCGACCCCGGCGTCGTACTTCCACCTGCTCCGCCGCCAGGCCTACGCCCGGCCGCGGAAGCCGCTGATCGTCTTCACCCCGAAGGCGATGCTGCGCCTGCGCGGAGCGACGAGCTCGGTGGAGGACCTCACCACGGGTCGCTTCGAGCCGGTGATCGACGACAGCCGCATCACCGACAAGGGCGCGGTCACGAAGGTGCTGCTGCACTCGGGCAAGATCCACTACGACCTCGCCAGCGAGCTGCAAAAGAACCCGAACGACGCCATCGCGCTCGTGCGGCTCGAGCAGTTCTACCCGCTGCCGATCGAGGAGATCACGGCCGCGCTGGCCGGCTACCCGAATGCCGAGCTGGTCTGGGTGCAGGACGAGCCCCAGAACCAGGGCGCCTGGCCGTTCATCCTGACCGAGCTGGCGCGTCACCTCGAGGGTCGCACCATCTCCGTGGTGTCCCGTCCGGCCGCGGCCTCCCCCGCCGCCGGCAGCGCCAAGCGGCACGCCACCGAGCAGACGGCGCTGATCGCCCGCGCGCTCAGCTAGGTCGAGCAACGAAGAAGGGCCCCGCCGGCAGCTGCCGGGCGGGGCCCTTCTCGGTGACCAGGATGCATCGTGAGCGGATGCGACGACTAGTGCGTCTGCACCTCGCGGAGGCGGGCCAGCAGCTGGTCCCGCAGCTCCTCGGGAGCGGTCTCCTTGCAGGCTCGCTGCACCGTCTGAGTCAGCACCACTCCGATGTGCAGCTCCGACTGACAGCCCTCGCAGGTCTCCAGGTGGTCTCGGATGTCCGCCGCATCGGTCGTGCAGATCTCGTTGCGCAGATACTCCTCGAGCTCGGCACGCGCCTTGTCGCAGCCGCAGTCACTCATTTCTTGCTCCCTTTGGCGGTGGCGGTGGCGACCTCGAGGCCGCGGGACCGCGCGTAATCGGTCAGTAGTCCACGAAGCAGCCGCCGGCCTCGGTGCAGGCGGCTCATCACGGTTCCTACGGGGGTCTTCATGATGTCGGCGATCTCCTGGTAGGAGAAGCCCTCCACGTCGGCCAGGTAGACGGCCAGCCGGAAGTCCTCCGGGATCGACTGCAGCGCCTCCTTGACGTCGCTGTCGGGCAGGTGGTCGATGGCCTCGGCCTCGGCCGAGCGGCTCGACATGCTGGCGGTCACCGACTCGGCGGTGCCCAGCTGCCAGTCCTCCATCTCGCTGGTGGAGCCCTGGTAGGGGTCGCGCTGCTTCTTGCGGTACGTGTTGATGAACGTGTTCGTCAGGATGCGGTAGAGCCACGCCTTGAGGTTCGTGCCCTGCTCGAACTGGCCGAACGCGGCGTAGGCCTTGACGAAGGTCTCCTGCACCAGGTCTTGGGCGTCGCTGGGGTTGCGCGTCATGCGCAGCGCAGCACCGTAGAGCTGATCGAGGAACGGGATGGCCTGCTCTTCGAAAAGGGCGCGCGGATCAGGGGTGGTATCACTCATCACCGGCCAGTCTACGACCGGGCGGTCCAACACGGCGGTCGCGGTCAAATCGCTCCTCCAGAGGGCTCTGCTGCACCGGCAGCGGATGCTGCAGGCGACTATTCTGATAACCGATGCCTGTCCAGAGATATTCCGCTCCGCAGTTCAACCCCTACGGCGACGACTCCCCGCAGGCGGTCGACGAGCACTGGCCCGCGCCGCGCGCGAGCGGCCCCGTCTCGGCCGTGCTGTCGCTGCCCGGCTCGAAGTCGCTGACCAATCGCGAGCTCGTGCTCTCGGCACTGGCCGACGGCCCGTCGCGGCTGCGCGCTCCCCTGCACTCCCGTGACAGCTCCCTGATGACGGATGCTCTGCGAGCCCTCGGCACCACCATCGTCGAGGTGCCGGGCGAGGGCGCCTTCGGCCCCGACCTGCTCGTCACCCCCGCCGCGGAACTCGTCGGCAGCACCACGATCGACTGCGGCCTCGCCGGCACCGTCATGCGCTTCCTCCCGCCGGTCGCCGCCCTCGCGCTCGGCCCGGTCACCTTCGACGGCGACGAGGGCGCCCGGCGCCGGCCGATGTCCACGACGATCTGCTCTCTGCGGGAGCTCGGCGCCGACATCGCCGACGACGGCCGCGCCGCGCTCCCCTTCACCCTGCACGGCTCCGGCCGCGTCGAGGGCGGCCCCCTCACCATCGACGCCTCCGCCTCGAGCCAGTTCGTCAGCGGCCTGCTGCTCGCCGCCGCCCGCTTCGAGAACGGCCTCGAGCTGCAGCACGAGGGTTCCCGCCTGCCGAGCCAGCCGCACATCGACATGACCGTCGCCGCGCTCGTGCGCCGCGGCGTCGACGCCGAGTCGGAGGAGGGCGGCCGCTGGCGCGTCGCCCCCGGGCCGATCGCGGGCATCGAGATCGACATCGAGCCCGACCTGTCCAACGCCGCGCCGTTCCTCGCCGCCGCTCTGGTCACGGGCGGCAGCGTCACGATCACCGGCTGGCCGGAGTCGACCACGCAGGTCGGGGCCGACCTCGAGCAGCTGCTGCCGCTGTTCGGCGCCACCGTCGAGCGCGAGGGAGACCGGCTGACGGTGACCGGGGGCGCGAGCATCCGGGGCGTCTCGATCGACCTGTCGACCGGGGGTGAGCTGGCCCCGCCGCTGGTGGCCCTCGCCGCACTGGCCGACGAGCCCAGCCGCATCACGGGGATCGGCCACATCCGGCACCACGAGACCGACCGGCTCGCCGCCCTCGCCACCGAGATCAACAACCTCGGCGGCGAGGTGAAGGAGCTGGAGGACGGTCTCGAGATCACGCCGCGGCCCCTGCACGGCGGGCTCTGGTCGAGCTACGAGGACCACCGCATGGCGACGGCCGGCGCCCTGATCGGGCTCGCCGTCGACGGGGTGCTCGTCGACGACATCGCGACCACCGCCAAGACGCTGCCGCAGTTCCCCGAGCTCTGGGCGTCGATGCTCGCGGGAACCTCTCCCGAGCAGTCGGTTGTGGGGCGCGGATGAGCTGGTGGGACTCGGCCGACGACGATGACGACGAGGACGACTTCGACGAGTCGGCCGTGCGCATCCGCCCGAACCCGAAGGGCAACCGGCCGCGCACGAAGCAGCGCCCCGACCACAAGGACGCGGTCACCGGCCGCATCATGACCGTCGACCGCGGGCGCTTCGCCGTGCTGATCGGCGAGGACACCCCCGACGAGCACGAGATCACCGCCTCGCGCGCCCGGGAGCTCGGCCGCACGCCCATCGTCACGGGCGACCGGGTCGACCTGGTCGGCGACGTCAGCGGCGAGCCGGGCAGCCTCGCGCGGGTCGTGCGCGTGCAGGAGCGGTCGACGCTGCTGCGCCGGAGCGCCGACGACTCCGACGCCGTGGAGCGGGTGATCGTCGCGAACGCCGACCAGATGCTGATCGTGGTCGCCGCCGCGAACCCCGAGCCGCGGGCTCGCCTGATCGACCGCTACCTGGTGGCGGCGTTCGACGCCGGCATCACCCCCATCCTCTGCATCACGAAGACCGACCTCGCCGACCCGGACGAGCTGCTGTCCGAGTTCGCGTGCCTCGACATCCGGGTGATCACGCTGTCGCGCGACGAGGTGCCGCTCGAGGAGCTGACCGACCTGCTGGTGGGCCACACCACCGTGACCGTCGGACACTCCGGCGTCGGCAAGTCGACGCTCGTGAACGAGTTGGTGCCGGGCGCCGACCGCGCGACCGGCGTCGTGAACACCGTCACCGGCCGCGGGCGGCACACCTCGTCCTCGACACTGTGCCTCAGGCTCCGCGCCGCCGACGGGCGCACGGGGTGGATCATCGACACGCCGGGCGTCCGCTCCTTCGGCCTGGGGCACGTCGACCCGGCGAACATCCTGCGGTCGTTCGCGCAGACCGCGCGGGTGCCCGAGGGCGAGCCGCCGGGCGGCATCCCGCTCACCGAGGCGCACGACTGGGAGATCGTCGACCGGGTCGAGGCCGGCGAGCTCGGCGAGAGCGGGCGGGCGCGCCTGGAGTCGCTGCAGAAGCTGCTGCAGACCACCGCCTGAGCGGCTCGCCCGCTAGCCTGGTCGCGTGAGCTCCGCGACGCCCCGCCCCGAGTCCCTGACCGACCTCTCCGACGACCTGGCCCTCGCCCTGGCGCTGGCCGACGCCGCCGACGTGCTCTCGCAGCAGCGCTTCCGCGCGCACGACCTGCACGTCACCACGAAGCCCGACCGCACGCCGGTGACGGATGCCGATCAGGCCGTGGAACGGTCGATCCGCGACGGGCTCGCGAACGCGCGCCCGGGCGACGCCGTCCTCGGTGAGGAGTACGGGGAGACCGAGGGCGAGCCCGATCCCGACGAGACGGCCGACGAGGGCGGGGCGCCGGGCGCCGCCGATGCCGGACGGAGCGGCCGCGCATCCGGAGCCCACCCCCACCGCCAGTGGATCGTCGACCCCATCGACGGCACCGCGAACTTCCTGCGCGGGGTGCCCGTCTGGGCGACCCTGATCGCGCTCGCCATCGACGGCGTGCCCGTCGTCGGGGTCGTGTCGGCACCCGCCCTGGGCCGGCGCTGGTGGGCGGCCACCGGGCTCGGCGCCTTCACCAGCGACCGGCTGGATGCTCGGGGTGACGGCGCCCGGCCCATCCGCGCCTCGGGCATCTCCTCGCTCGAGGACGCGTCGCTCAGCTACAACAGCCTCAAGGGCTGGGACGAGGAGGGCCGGCTCGACGAGCTCGTCGCCCTCTCGCGGTCGGTCTGGCGCACCCGGGCGTACGGCGAGATGTGGTCGTACATGATGGTCGCCGAGGGCCAGCTCGAGCTCGCGGCCGAGTTCGACCTCAAGCCGTACGACATGGCGGCGCTCGCCCCGATCGTCGAGGAGGCCGGCGGGCGGTTCACCTCGGCCGACGGGGCCGACGGGCCGTGGGGCGGCAGTGCCCTGGCGAGCAACGGGCTGCTGCACGACGAGGCGCTGCGCCTGATCGGCCGCCCCACCGCCCGCTGACGAACCGGCAGCGAGAACGATCGAGGCCGTGCCCCCGAAATGGGCACACCCGGGCCATAATGGTCACGCGGGGGCCTGCACAGCCGTTTCCCAGGTGCTGTTGCCGGGGGCGGCGCCCTCGGCGTTCCATCCCTACATCGGAGGCCTCATGGCGATTTCCCCGTCCAAACTCTCGCTCGCCGCTGCTGCGGTGCTCATCGCCGGGCTCTCGCTCTCGGGCTGCACCGCGCTGTTCCCGAGCTCCGCGCCGCCGGCCACCGACTCCTCCACCGGCGAGGAGATCGAGCAGACCGACACCGACGTCTTCGCCCTCAGCGTCGGCGAGTGCCTGAACGACACCGACGGCACAGAGGTCAGCGAGGTGCCCCTGGTCGACTGCGCCGACGAGCACGACTTCGAGGTCTACTCCGACTTCGAGCTGACTGGCGACGAGTTCCCCGGCACCGACGCGATCAACACCGAGGCCGACGCGAAGTGCCTGACCGAGTTCGAGAGCTTCGTGGGCATCTCCTACGACGACTCGACCCTCGGCTACACCTACTTCACGCCCACCGAGGGCTCCTGGACCGACGGCGACGACCGCCTCGTGTCCTGCCTCATCGGCGACCCGAACGGCAAGGTCACCGGCACGCTCAAGGGCGCGGCCAAGTAGCCTCCGTCCTGCACGGGAGGATCAACGGGGCATGGCTGCACGGGCCCTCGTCGGGATCTCCGGTTGGCGCTACCCGCGCTGGCGCGGCGACTGGTACCCGGCGGGGCTCGCGCAGCGGCGGGAGCTCTCCCACGTCGCCGAGCGGCTGGACAGCGTCGAGCTGAACGGCTCGTTCTACTCCCTGCAGCGGCCCGAGAGCTACCGCCGCTGGCGCTCGGAGGTGCCGCCCGGCTTCGTCTTCGCGGTCAAGGGCGGCCGCTTCATCACCCACATGAAGCGGCTCGCCGGGGTGGAAACGGCTCTCGCGAACTTCTTCGCCTCGGGGGTGCTGGCACTAGGACCGCAGCTCGGTCCGGTGCTGTGGCAGCTCCCCGAGCGCCAGGAGTTCGACGGGCCGCTGCTCGAGCGATTCTTCGACCTGCTCCCCCGCAGCGCCGGCCAGGCGCTGACGCTCGCCCGCCGGCACGACGAGCGACTCGAGGGCCGGGCGCACCTCGAGATCGAGGGCGACGCCCCGATCCGGCACAGCCTCGAGGTGCGGCACGGCTCGTTCCTCGGCGACGTACCGGCCGCCCTGCTGCGGGCGCACGGCATCGGCCTCGTGATCGCCGACACGGCCGGGCGCTGGGTGGAGCCGCAGGCGATCACCTCGAGCCTCGTCTACGTGCGGCTGCACGGCTCCCGCGAGCTGTACACGAGCGGCTACACCGACGAGGAGCTCGACGGCTGGGCCGCCCGCATCGGGCGGTGGCTCGACGGCACCGGCACCCCCGACGGCGATCCGCGCGACGTGGTGGTGTACTTCGACAACGACGCCGCCGGCCACGCGCCGTACGACGCCGAACGTCTGCGCGAGCGGGTGCGGGCGCTGCCCGGCGCTCGGCCGTAGGCTGGTGGGGATGCGACTCCTCCTGATCAGACACGGCCAGACCATCGACAACGTCAAGGGCGAGATCGGCACCGTGGTGCCGGGGCCCGGGCTGACCGAGCTCGGGAAGGAGCAGGCCGCCGCCGTACCGGCCGCGCTCGTCGCCGAGTCGATCGACGCGATCGCCGTCTCCACCATGCGGCGCACCCAGGAGACCGCCGCACCGCTCGCCGCCGCGCTCGGCCTCGACCCCGTCGTGCTCGAGGGCCTGCAGGAGATCTCCGCCGGCGACCTCGAGGGCCGGAGCGACCGCGAGTCGGTGACGACCTACATGCGCACGCTGCTGTCGTGGTGGACCGACATCGACGCGCGCATCCCGGGCGGCGAGAACGGGGCAGAGTTCGTCGAGCGCTACTCGGCGGCCGTCGCCTCGCTGTGGGCCGCGCATCCGGAGGGCACGGTGGCGGTGTTCAGCCACGGCGCCGCGATCCGCACCTGGGCGGCCTGGTTCTCGGAGAACATCGACGAGTCGACGACCCTCGCGCTCGAGCTGGCGAACACCGCGGTGGTCGTGCTCGAGGGCTCCCCCGAGGGCGGCTGGGTCTGCCTCGAATGGGCGGGCGAACCGCTCGGCGGCGCCGCGCTCGACGACCCCACGGCCCCCGACCCCACGGGCGAGTCCGCGCTCTAGCGCCCGCGCCCGCCCCGCGACGTGGAGCTGGGCGCCATCCGCCCTGACGAGGGGGCAACAGCGTACGACAACGGCGCTGGTGGAGATGGGGGGAATTGAACCCCCGTCCACTACTGTGATTCCGCGCCTTCTACGGGCGTAGCCTGTGCAGGCGTTCTGCTCGGCCCCGACCTTTGCCACAGGCACCTAGGTCGACGGGCCCAGTCACAGTGCAAGTCCCACGTGACCCTGAGACACAGTCACGCAGCAATCTCTCTAGATAATGCCGGAACCCGGGTAGAGAGCATTCCCGGACCGACAGTTGCTATTTAGCTAGGAAGGAAGACCTAGGCCGCGAGGGCGAAGGTGGCCTTCTTGGCCGCAACAGTGCTGTTTGAATTGGCACTTATGTTTTGCGGAGGGCGTTAACGAGATAACCCCGCATCCTCGGCCCGCTTCTCGCAGTTTCGCAGGCAGTGTCGAAACCGATCATCCCCGCGATGGGCCGTTGTCGTACGCTGTTGAGTTTCCAAATGCACCGGATGCTCATCCGCTGCAGCCCTCTAGTATACGTCAGCGGCGGCACGGTGCGCCACCAGGGTCATGGGCTAGCGTGAGGGCATGCCAGAGACCATCATCACCGTCGCCGGCACCGGCCGGCTGCGCCGCACCCCCGAACGCGCGAAGGTGCGCATCGGCATCGGCTTCGAGGGCTCCAAGCGCGACAGCGTGCTCGCCGCCACCCGCGCCGCCCACGAGTCGGTCACGGGCTCCCTCGTCACGCTCCTGCACCCCGACGGCGGCCCCGTCATCGACTGGACCTCGGAGGACATCCGGGTCTGGGGCCAGCGCCCCTACAGCCCCGACGGCTCCCGGCTGCCGGTCGAGTTCCACAGCGCCGTCTTCGTCGACGCCGAGTTCGGGGACTTCGAGGCGCTCTCCGAGTGGATCGACGTCGTCTCCGCCGGTGACGGCATCGCGGTCGACGGCATCGAGTGGCGTCTTGCCCCCGACACCGAGGCCGAGCTGCAGCGCGAGGTGCGCCAGGCGGCGATCCAGGATGCGCTGACCAAGGCCCGCGAGTACGCCGACGCCCTCGGGCTCGGCACGGTCACCGCGCTCTCGCTGAGCGACCCCGGGTTGCTCGACGACCCCTCGGCGGGCTCCTCCGGCGGCGGCCAGCCGCGCATGCTGGCGATGGCTAAGTCCTCCGGCGGCGGCGGGATCGAGCTGCGACCGAACGCCATCGTGATCGAGGCCTCGGTGCACGCGCGCTTCAGCGCCGCTCCCCCGGTCGCCCGATGAACGACGAGCTGCGTGGGCGCCACGTCGTCGTCACCGGCGGCACGGGCGGGCTCGGCTACTGGGCGAGCGAGCAGCTGGCCGCCCGCGGCGCCTCGGTCGTGATCGCCGCCCGCTCCCCCGAGAAGGGTGCGGCCGCGCTGGCCTCCCTCGAGCGGCACGTCCCCGGCGCCGACGCGCGCTTCGTGCGCCTCGACCTCGCCGACCTCGCCTCGGTCGAGGCGGCCGCCGCGGAACTGGCCGCGCTCCCGCCGATCGACGCCCTGATCGCCAACGCCGGCGTGCTCTCGAGCCACGGCCGGCAGCTCACCGCCGACGGCTTCGAGTCGATGATCGGCACCAACCTGCTCGGCCACACCGCCCTGATCGGCCGCCTGCTGCCGCGGATGCTCGAGCAGGACAGCACGCCCGGCCACCCCGCTCCCCGCATCGTGAGCCTCGGCTCGATCAGTCACGAGTTCTTCCGGCTGGACCTCGACGAGCTGCAGAGCGAACGCGGACGGTTCCGCGAGTTCCGCACCTACGGGCGGTCGAAGCTCGCCGTGATGACGTTCGCCTTCGAGCTCGACCGGCGGCTGCGCGCGGCGGGGGCCGACGTGGCGAGCCTGGTCGCGCATCCGGGGTTCGCGGTCGACGAGCTCACGCCGTCGCGCGACATCCTGCCGACGCCCAAGACGGCGGGCGCCCTCGTGCGGGCCGGCTACCGTGTCGGCGCGCAGGGCAAGGACGCCGGGGCGCTGCCCCTCGTGGCCGCCGCCGTCGATCCGCGCTCCGCGGGCGGACAGTACTGGGGTCCGAGCGGCTGGCGCCAGCTGAAGGGCCGCCCCGCGATCGTGGCCGCGAAACCGTACGCGCGGGACTGCGCCGTCGCCGAGCGGTTGTGGGCCGCCGCCGAGGAGCTCACGAGCATCCGTTACCCGGTCTGACCAACGGCGCCCGACGCCCCGCAGCGGGCCGCCCAGGCGGAGGCGAGGCTCAGTCGCCGAGGTTGCGGCGGCCGGCCATGGCGCGGTCGGCCTCGCGCTTGTCCTGGCGCTCGCGCAGGGTCTGGCGCTTGTCGTACTCGCGCTTGCCCTTGGCGACCGCGATCTCGACCTTCGCCCGGCCGTCGAGGAAGTAGAGCCGCAGGGGGACGAGCGTGTAGCCGCCCTCTTTGGTCTTGTGCGAGATCTTGATGATCTGCTCCTTGTGCAGGAGCATCTTGCGCTTGCGGCGGGGCGGGTGGTTGTTCCACGTGCCCTCGTTGTACTCGGGGATGTGCACGGCGTCGAGCCAGGCCTCCCCGCCGTCGATGAAGGCGTAGCCGTCGACGAGCGAGGCGCGGCCGGCGCGCAGCGACTTGACCTCGGTGCCGGTGAGCACGAGGCCGGCCTCGTAGGTGTCTTCGATGGTGTAGTCGTGGCGCGCCTTGCGGTTGGTCGCGACGACCTTCTCTCCGCGTTCGCGGGGCACGGGCTTCTCCTGGGGTTCGAATCGATGGGCAGCCGGATGCGGCAGCCCATCAGTCTAGCCGGTCGGACGACCGGGGGTGGTCAGACCTTCAGGTAGCGCGTGATCGCGAACTTCGCCGAGAAGGCGGCCAGCACGGCGCCCACCACCAGGAGGATCGGTGCCACCAGCAGGGCGTCGCCGATGCTCACGAACGAGGTGAACGGCAGCGCCGGCACGAGGAAGTCGCGCACGAAGAACTGCACGATCGCCACGATCGCTCCCCCCGCGAGGATCGATCCGATCAGCGCGGCGATCACCCCCTCGAGGATGAACGGCGTCTGGATGAACCGGTTCGAGGCGCCGACGAGCCGCATGATGCCGATCTCCCGGCGTCTCGAGAAGGCGGAGAGCCGGATGGTGGTGGCGATCAGCAGCACCGCCGCCACGAGCATCAGCGCGGCGATGCCGATCGCCGTGTAGCTGGCGGCGTTCAGGATCGAGAAGATCTGCTCGAGGTAGCTGCGCTGGTCGGTGACGCTGTCGACGCCGGCGAGGCCCGAGAGGCTCTCGACCAGCACGTCGGACTGGGTCGGGTCGACGAGGTTCACCCAGTAGGTCTGGTTCAGCAGGTCGGGAGTGACGTACTCGGTGACCGGGTTGCCGGCGAACTGCTTCTGGAAGTTCTCGTAGGCCTGCTCGTGGTCCTCGAAGTAGAACCGGTCGATGAACGGCGCGAGCGTCGGCGACTCGAGCTGCCCCTGCACGGCCGCGATCTGGTCGGGCGTCGCCTCGCCGCCGGCGCAGTTGTCGCCGCCCGAGGTCGCGGTGCACATGTAGACGGCGACCTGCGCCTTGTCGTACCAGAAGTTCTTCATCTGGCCGATCTGCATCTGCAGCAGGATGGCCGTTCCGACGAAGGTGAGCGAGATGAAGGTAACGAGCACGACGGAGATGACCATCGAGACGTTGCGGCGGAGGCCGGTGCCGACCTCGCCCAGGATGAGTGCGAATCTCACGTCGTCGGCCCCACGTTCTGGTCGTTCGCCGGGTCGGCCGGAGCGCCGGGAGCCCGGAGGCCGAGCTTCTCGGCCAGGGTGAGCGACTCGGTGGCCGGGTCGCGGGGATCGTGCGGTGCGCCCTGCGGCGGGAGGGGCGGAGCCGCGGCGGCCGCGGCGGCCGCACGGTTCTGCTGCACCTGCTGGAGGGCCGCGGCCTGCTGGGCGGCCGCCTGCTGCTGGGCGGTGGCGCGCTGCTGACGGGCGGCCTGCTCCTGCGCATCCGCCGTCTGCTCGGTCGCGGCCGGAACGGTGACGCGCTCGCGCTCAGGCTCGGCCGGGCGCACGACGGGCGTGGCCGCTGTCGCGGGGGGCATGGGCGGCACCTGACGCACCGGCGCCGTGTGCGGCTGGGCGGGACCGGTCGGCCGCACGAGTCCCTCGGAGAGGGCGATCTCGGCGGTGAGGCCGGAGTCTTGGAGGGCGATCTCGGCCGTCATGCCGTAGCCGCCCTGGTCTTCGTCGCGCACGATCTGACCGGTCACGAGCTCGACGACGCGACGCTTCATGTGGTCGACGATCGCGTTGTCGTGGGTGGCCATCACGACGGTGGTGCCACCGGCGTTGATGCGCTCGAGCACGGTCATGATGCCGGCGCTCGTGGAGGGGTCGAGGTTACCGGTCGGCTCGTCGGCCAGCAGGATGGCGGGCTTGTTGACCACCGCGCGGGCGATCGCCACGCGCTGCTGCTCACCGCCCGAGAGCTCGTGCGGCAGGCGGTTCGCCTTCTCGGCGAGACCGACCATCTGCAGCACGTCGGGAACGGCCTCCTGGATGAAGCCACGGGACTTGCCGATGACCTGCAGCGTGAACGCGACGTTGTCGAAGACGTTCTTGCCGGGCAGCAGCCGGAAGTCCTGGAAGACCACACCGAGGTTGCGCCGGAAGTAGGGCACCTTGCGGTTGGAGATGGCGTTCAGGTCCTGCCCGAGCACGTGGATGTTGCCGCCCGTGGGGCGGTCCTCCTTGAGCACGAGGCGGAGGAAGCTGGACTTGCCGGAGCCCGAGGCGCCGACCAGGAACACGAACTCGCCCCGGAGGATTTCGAGGTCGATCGAGTCGAGTGCCGGACGCTTGGTGCCCCGGTAGGTTTTGGATACGTGATCAAACCGAATCATGACGTGATGACTCTAAGCAGAGCCCCCGGCGATCCCAGCGCGCGACGCGCTGGACGCGCCGATTCATAGAATCCACACGAAGCGGATCCTTACGAAGCGCGCCCGACCGGTGGCTAGTCCTGCTTGCGCTTGCGCCAGCGGATGCCCGCGTTGATGAACCCGTCGAGGTCGCCGTCGAACACCGCCGAGGGATTGTTGACCTCGTGGTCGGTGCGCAGGTCTTTCACCATCTGGTACGGCGCGAGCACGTAGCTGCGCATCTGGTCGCCCCAGCTCGCGGTGATGGTGCCGGCGAGCTCCTTCTTCTGGGCCGCCTCCTGCTCGCGCTGGATCAGCATCAGGCGCGACTGCAGCACGCGCATCGCGGCGGCACGGTTCTGGATCTGGCTCTTCTCGTTCTGCATCGAGACCACCGTGCCCGTCGGGAGGTGGGTGATCCGCACCGCGGAGTCGGTGGTGTTGACCGACTGCCCGCCGGGACCCGAGGAGCGGAACACGTCGACGCGGATGTCGTTCTCGGGGATCTCGATCACCGCGGCCTCCTCCATCAGCGGGATGACCTCGACCGCGGCGAAGCTGGTCTGGCGCTTGCCGGCGGCTCCGAACGGGCTCATCCGCACCAGGCGGTGGGTGCCCGCCTCGACCGAGAGGGTGCCGAAGGCGTAGGGCGCGTCGATCTCGAAGGTGGCCGACTTGATGCCCGCCTCCTCGGCGTAGCTCGTCTCCATCACCGTGCTGGAGTAGCCGTGCTTCTCGGCCCAGCGGAGGTACATGCGCATCAGCATCTCGGAGAAGTCGGAGGCGTCGACGCCCCCGGCCCCGGCGCGGATGGTGATGACCGCGGGACGCGCGTCGAACTCACCGTTCAGCAGCGTCTGCACCTCGAGGTCGCCGAGCACCTTCTGCAGCGAGACGAGCTCGGCGCGGGCCTCGTCTGCCGATTCCTCGTCGCCCGCCTCGTTGGCGAGCTCGATCAGCACCTCGAGGTCGTCGAGCCGCGACTCGATCGACTCGATCTTCGCCAGCTCGCCCTGCCGGTGGCTGAGGGCGCTCGTGACCTTCTGCGCCTTCTCCGTGTCGTCCCAGAGGTCGGGCACGCCGGCCTCCTCGCTGAGGCGCGCGATCTCGGCCCGCAGGGCGTCGACGTCGACCACCGTCCGGATGTCGTGGAAGGTGCTTCGCAGCTGGGCGATCTGTTCACTGAGGTCTAAGTCGAGCATTATGCGAGAAGTCTACCGGGCGGGCGAATCGTTAGCAGGGGTAAACTAATCGGTGATGAGCGACGCACAGACCGACACCTTCCGGTTCCGCTCCATAGCGCTCCCGGCCCTGCTCCCCTCCCTCCTCTTCGCGATCGGCGAGGGCGCGGTCATCCCGATCATCCCGGGCATCGCCCACTCCCTCGGCGCCGGGCTCGCGGGCGCCGGCCTGATCGCCGCCATGATCGTGGTGGGGCAGCTCGTCGGCGACATCCCGAGCGGCTGGCTGGTGTCGCGCATCGGCGAGCGACGCTCGATGATCGCCGCGGGCATCCTCTCCCTCTTCTCCGTCGTGCTGGCGATGCTGGCGCCGAACGCCGTGCTGTTCGGCGTCGGCATCTTCCTGCTCGGGCTCTCGGCCGCGGTGTTCGCGCTCGCCCGCCAGGCGTTCATGACGAGCTTCGTGCCGGTGCGCATCCGGGCCCGTGCCCTGTCGACGCTCGGCGGCGCCTTCCGGGCCGGCTGGTT
The DNA here is from genome assembly GCF_015350805.1 of Herbiconiux sp. VKM Ac-1786. Taxonomy (GTDB): domain Bacteria; phylum Actinomycetota; class Actinomycetes; order Actinomycetales; family Microbacteriaceae; genus Herbiconiux. The sequence goes on from NZ_JADKSG010000002.1 coordinate 893,075, forward strand.
CGTGGGGCCGTTCCTCGGCAGCGCGGTGATCGCGCTCACCGGCAGCGTCTGGACCGCCTTCGGGGTGCACATCGTCTGCCTGGTGGCCGTCGTGATCATCCTGCTCCGGATGCCCGACCCGACCGCCCGCCTCACGCAGCCCGATGCCGGACGCACGCTCGTCGAGGCCGAGGCGAAGGGACTGTTCCGCACCATCGCCGACAACCGCGGCGTGCTGCTGCGCGTCGGATCGGGCGCCGGCGTCGTGGGCGCCCTCCGCGCGAGCCGGATGGCCATCCTGCCGCTCTGGGCCGTGAGCATCGGCCTCTCCCCCTCGACGACCGCGCTCGTGATCGGTCTCGGCGGTGCCGCCGACTTCGCGCTGTTCTACACCAGCGGCTGGATCATGGACCGCTTCGGCCGGCTCTGGAGCGTCGTGCCCTCGATGGTCGGCATGGGCGCCGCGCTGATCACCCTCTCCTTCACCCACGACCTGGCGAGCGCGGCGCAGTGGTTCGTCGTGATCGCGATCGTGATGGGCGTGGCGAACGGCGTGGGCAGCGGCATCATCATGACGCTGAGCGCCGACCTCGCGCCGCGCGAGAACCCGGCGCCGTTCCTCGGCGCCTTCCGCTTCACCGCCGACGCGGGCGCGGCCCTCGCCCCGCTCGGCGTCTCGGCCGTCGTGGCGGTGGCGACGCTGCCGCTTGCCACGGGACTCGTCGGCGTCGTGGGCATCGTCGGAGCGGGCATCCTGATCAGGGCGATCCCCCGGTATCTGCCGCGTCCGGGCCGCGCGGCGGCGCTCGAGACCGCTCCGCCCGCACGCTGACAAGCCGCCGACGACCCACCCCCTACACTGGATTTGCGTCTGCGGGAGTGGTGAAATTGGCAGACACGCAGGATTTAGGTTCCTGTGCTTTCGAGCGTGAGGGTTCAAGTCCCTTCTCCCGCACTCTCATCGATTTGCCGCCGGGCGGACCGCCGCCCCGACGACTGGAGAACCGACCGTGATCGCCGCCGCACCTGCCGCCCTCATCCCCTGGCTCGACCCCAACACACTGCTGAGCGGCGTTTTCGGGCCGGTGGCCCTGCTCGTCGTCTGCGCGATCGTGTTCGCCGAGACCGGCCTGCTCGTCGGCTTCCTGCTGCCGGGCGACACCCTGCTGTTCTTCACCGGCGTGCTCGCCGTGGGCGGCAAGTTCGGCATCGACATCTGGTGGGTCTGCCTCGCCATCTCGCTCGCCGCCTTCCTCGGCGGCGAGGTCGGCTACCTGATCGGCCACAAGCTCGGCCCGAAGGTGTTCGAGCGCAAGGAGTCCGGCCTGTTCAGCGTGCGCAACGTCGAGCGCACCAACGCCTTCTTCGAGCGCTTCGGCGCCCTCGCCGTGATCATGGCGCGCTTCGTGCCGATCGTCCGCACCTTCGCCCCCATCGCGGCGGGCGTCGGGCACATGAACTACAAGCGCTACTCGCTCTACAACGCCATCGGCGCCCTGATCTGGGGCTCGGGCATCGTGCTTCTCGGCTTCGCCCTCGGCCAGATCGAGCCGGTGCGCGAGTTCACCGAGAAGTACCTCGACGTCGTGCTGATCGCCGTCGTCGTGCTCACGGTCATCCCGACCGTCTTCCACTACATCCGCGAGTCGCGCAAGGCCAAGCGCGACGTGCTCGAGGCCGAGGCCGAAGAGGTCGAGATCACCGGCGCCGCCGAGAAGCTCACGCTCGAGCCCGAGGTGTTCGGCGGCGACGTCGACACCAAGCCCAAGGGCTGACGACCCGCGGCTCGCGACCCGGCGGGCTGCCCGCTCCTAGCGGTGCGGGTTCTCCTCGTGCCGCGCGTGCTCGACCGGCTCCAGCTGGAACGTCGAGTGCTCGACGTCGAAGTGCCCCTCGAGGCACTCCCCCAGCGAGTCGAGCAGCAGCCCCGTCTCCCCGCGCTCGAACACGACCGGCTCGACCACCACGTGGGCCGAGAACACGTAGCGGCCCGAGGTGATGGCCCAGACGTGCACGTCGTGAACCTCGACCACGCCGGGCTCGTCCATGATGTGCGAGCGGATGCCCGCCACGTCCATGCTCGGCGGGGTCGCCTGACTCAGCACCTGCACGACGTCGCGGAGGAGCGAAACCGCGCGCGGCACGATCATCGCCGCGATCGCGAGCGAGGCGATCGCGTCGGCCTTCTCGAAGCCCGTGGTCAGGATGACGACGGCCGCCACGATCACGGCGATCGACCCCAGGAGGTCGCCCAGCACCTCGAGGTAGGCGCCCCGCATGTTGATCGAGGTCTTCGCTCCCCCGCGCAGCACCAGCAGCGAGACGAAGTTGGCCACGAGGCCCACCGCGGCCACGACGAGCATGAGCAGCCCCTGCACCTCGCCGGGCTCGCTCGAGAGCAGCCGACCCACGGCCTCGACGGTGACGAAGACCGCGACGACGATCAGGATCAGGCTGTTGATCAGGGCGCCGAAGACCTCGGCGCGCTGGTAGCCGTAGCTGTGCCGCTCGTTCGCCGGGCGGGCGGCGACCACCGTGGCGATCAGCGCGACGATCAGGCCGATCAGGTCGGAGAGCATGTGCCCGGCGTCGGCGAACAGCGACAGGGAGCCGGAGAGCACGGCGCCGGCCGCCTCGAGCACGAGCACCAGCGACACGATCGCGATGGCGACGGTCAGCCGGCGGCGGTTCGCGCCCGCGCCGTGCGATTGACCGTGGGAGTGACCCTCGGCAGTGCGCTGCGCATCCGTCATACCGACCACCGTAACCGCCCGCGGGTGCCCCGAGGGCGGGTTCGGGCTAGTCGGGAATGACGTTCATTCTCAACACCGGGATGGCGGCCTCGAAGGCCCGCGCGCGGTGGCTGATCGTGTTCTTCTCGGCGGCCGTCAGCTCGGCAGCCGAGACCTCGAGGCCCTCGGGCACGAAGACGGGGTCGTAGCCGAAGCCGCCGGCTCCCGCGGCCTCGCGCGCCAGGCGGCCGGGCCAGCGGCCCGAGACGACCTGCTCGAAGCCCGTCGCCGGCACGACGATCGCGATGTGGCAGGCGAAGCTCGCCGCGCGGTGCTCGTCGCGCACGTCGGAGAGCTGGTCGAGCAGCAGCTCGACGTTCGCGCGATCGCCCTTGCCGTGGCCGGCCCAGCGCGCCGAGAAGATGCCGGGGGCGCCTCCCAGCACGTCGACGCAGATGCCGGAGTCGTCGGCGAGGGCCGGCAGCCCCGTGTGCTCGGCCGCGGTGCGCGCCTTGATCAGGGCGTTCTCGGCGAAGCTCACGCCGTCCTCCACCGGTTCGGGGCCGTCGTAGGCGACGATCTCGAGCTCGGGCAGGGCCTGGCCGAGGATGTTCTGGAACTCCTCGACCTTGTGGGCGTTGTGGGTCGCGAGCACGACGCGCATCAGGCGGACTCCCCCGCTGCGTCATCCACCAGCACCGCTGTCTGCAGCGTCGCGAGCTCGGCGGTGCCGTTCAGGGCGAGGTCGAGCAGGGCGTTCAGCTCGGTGCGATCGAACGGCGCGCCCTCGGCGGTGCCCTGCACCTCGACGAAGAGGCCGCGGCCGGTGACCACGACGTTCATGTCGGTCTCGGCGCGCACGTCCTCGACGTAGGCGAGGTCGAGCATCGGGGCGCCGTCGATGATGCCGACCGAGACGGCGGAGACCGAGTCGATCAGCGGCTGCGACTTCTGCCCGATGAACTTCTTCTGGCGGGCCCACTCGATGGCGTCGGCCATCGCGACGTAGGCGCCCGTGATCGCCGCGGTGCGGGTGCCGCCGTCGGCCTGCAGCACGTCGCAGTCGATCACGATGGTGTTCTCCCCCAGCGCCTTCATGTCGACCACCGCGCGGAGCGAGCGGCCGATCAGGCGGGAGATCTCGTGGGTGCGCCCGCCGATGCGGCCCTTGACCGACTCGCGGTCGGTGCGGGAGTTCGTGGCGCGGGGCAGCATCGAGTACTCCGCCGTCACCCAACCCTTGCCCGAGCCCGACTTCCAGCGCGGCACGCCGTTGGTGAAGGATGCGGTGCAGAGCACCTTCGTGCGACCGAACGACACCAGGGCCGAGCCCTCCGCGTGCTCGCTCCAGCCGCGCTCGATCGTGACGCGACGCAGCTGGTCGGCGGTGCGGCCGTCCTTGCGGGGGCCGGTGGTCGGGGAATCGGTCACGGTGCTCTCCTTGCGGGATGGGGGATGGGGATGACGCCGGTCTCGACGAGCTCGACCCGGGATACCTCGGGGCCGAGGAACATCTCGGCCAGGCGCAGGAACTCCTGGGCGCTGCCGCCGGTGGCCTCGTAACGGTACTCGGGCGGCGCGGTGCTCGTCCGCTCCATGCCGGTGCGCACGAGGGTGCGGTAGACGTCGTTGGCCGTCTCGGTGTCGCTGGAGACGAGCCGCACGCCCTCCCCCACGACGTAGGAGATGGCGCCCTTCAGGAACGGGTAGTGGGTGCAGCCGAGCACGAGGGTGTCGATGTCCTGGGCGACCAGCGGCGCCAGGTAGCGCTCGGCGAGGGCGACGAGCTCGCGGCTCGTGGTGTCGCCGGCCTCGACGTGGTGCACGAACTCGGGGCAGGCCTGCGTGAAGAGCTCGAGGTGGGGCGCGGCCGCGAAGGCGTCGTTGTAGGCGCGGGAGGTGATGGTCGCCTCGGTGCCGATGACCCCCACCCGGTTGTTGCGGGTGACGGTGACGGCGGTGCGGACGGCCGGCTGGATGACCTCGATGACCGGCACGTCGTAGCGCTCCCGGGCGTCGCGGAGCATGGCCGCGGAGGCGGTGTTGCAGGCGATGACGAGCATCTTCACGTCCTGGGCGACGAGATCGTCGAGCACGTCGAGCGCGTAGCGGCGCACGTCGGCGAGCGGCTTCGGGCCGTAGGGCGAGTGGGCGGTGTCGCCGACGTAGAGGATGGACTCGCGCGGGAGCTGGTCGCGCACCGAGCGGGCGACCGTCAGCCCGCCGACTCCGGAGTCGAAGATCCCGATCGGCGCGTCACTCACGGTAGACCAGCCTAGCCCCGCCCGTTCTAAGCTCGAGCCGTGACCTCCTCCGCCGCATCCACAGCCCTCCTGACCGACCGCTACGAGCTGACCATGGTCGATGCCGCGCTGCGGGCCGGCACGCACGACCGGCCGAGCGTCTTCGAGGCCTTCGGCCGCTCGCTGCCGCGGGGACGGCGCTACGGGGTGGTCGCGGGCACCGGGCGGCTGCTGGAGCTGATCGCCCGCTTCCGGTTCGGCGACGACGAACTCGAGTGGCTGCGGGCTCACGAGGTGGTGAGCGCCCCGACCCTCGACTGGCTCGCCGACTACCGGTTCACCGGGACCATCACGGGCTATCGCGAGGGCGAGGTCTACTTCCCCGGCTCCCCCCTGCTCGTGGTGGAGTCGAGCTTCGCCGAGGGCGTGGTGCTCGAGACGCTGATCCTGAGCGTGCTGAACTACGACTCCTCGGTCGCGGGCGCCGCCGCGCGGATGGTGTCGGCCGCACGGGGGCGTCCACTCGCCGAGATGGGATCGCGCCGCACCGGGGAGCGCTCGGCGGTCGCCGCCGCGCGGGCCGCGTACATCGCCGGGTTCGGCGCCAGCTCGAACCTCGAGGCCGGCCGCAGCTGGGGCGTCCCGACCATGGGCACCGCCGCCCACGCCTTCACGATGCTGCACGACTCCGAGGAGGAGGCGTTCCGCGCCCAGGTCGACGCGCTCGGACCCTCGACGACGCTGCTCGTCGACACCTACGACGTGCCCACGGGGGTCGCCACCGCCGTGCGGGTCGCCGGCACCTCGCTCGGCGCCGTGCGGCTGGACTCCGGTGACCTGCTGACGCTGGTGCACGACGTGCGCGAGCAGCTCGACTCGCTCGGGGCGACCGACACGAAGATCACCGTCACGAACGACCTCGACGAGTACGCGATCGCGGCGCTGGCCGCCACGCCCGTCGACTCCTACGGGGTCGGCACCTCGCTGGTGACGGGCTCCGGGCATCCGGCGGCAGGGATGGTCTACAAGCTGGTGGCGCGCCAGGGCGCCGACGGGGCCTGGGTGTCGGTGGCCAAGAAGTCGGCCGAGAAGGCCACGCACGGGGGGCGGAAGCATCCGGTGAGGCTGCTCGGAGCATCCGGGACCGCGGTGTCGGAGACGATCTACGTCGGCGACGCGGCACCGGCCTCGGCGCTCTCCGCGGGGCGGGCGCTGCACGTGCCGCTCGTCGTGGACGGGGTGCTGCAGGACGGGTTCACGGGATCGGAGGGGGTGCGGGCCGCCCGCTCCCACCACGCCTCGGCCGTGGCCGAGCTGCCGGGTGAGGCGCTCCGGCTCGCGGCCGGTGAGCCGGTCATCCCGACCGTCTACGAGGCCGTCTGAGCAGCTGCTGCGGTACGGGCCGAGCACCCCGCGACGCGTTCTAGAATCGTCTCCATGTCCGATCCTCTCGCGCGCACCTCCGAACCCGGCGACCTCCCCGACGGTGGTGGCGGAACCACGACCCTCGACCGCGAGCTCGAGGAGCTGCTGAACACCGAGAACATCGATCCGGGAGATCACGAGCGCTTCTCGCACTACGTCGAGAAGGACAAGATCCTCGAGTCCGCCATGACCGGCAAACCCGTCAAGGCGCTCTGCGGCAAGAAGTGGACCCCGGGCCGCGACCCGGAGAAGTTCCCGATCTGCCCCACGTGCAAGGAGATCTACGAGCGCCTGCTCGACGAGTGATCGTCCGGGGCTAGTTGCGCTGGGCTAGTTGCGCTGGGCGGCCGCGAGGATCTCGGGGCCGCGGCGGTCGAAGATGCGGGCGCCGGCGATGACGCCGACCACGAGCACCACGACACCGACGCCGAGGCCGGTCCAGAGCGAGACCCAGAGGTACATCGGGTCGACGAAGACGCCCAGTACGCCGTAGACGAGTGCGGGGGTGGACAGCGCGATCGTGCCGAACAGCGAGAACAGCTGCGCCAGCACCGAGGTCGGGCCGGTCGACTGGGGCTGCGTGAAGGCGCTGTCGCCCGGGCGCGTCGCCGCGTAGGGGAAGCGCGCCGAGAAGATGCTGCCGAGTCCGAGGCCGGTGAGCACGAGGCAGGTGCAGACGCCCAGCACGGCGGGCAGCGCATCCAGGTCGTCGGCGAAGAGCACGCTGAGGAACGAGCCGATGCCGATCAGCGGCACGGCGATCAGCACGACCGGGATCATGCGCCCGATGCGATCGGCGAGGCCCACGCGGCCGGCGACGAGGTGCAGCCAGACGGCGGTGTTGTCGAAGGCGGTGTCGTTGTGCACGACCCAGCCGAGGAACACGCACATCATCGGCAGCGGCAGGAGGGCCGTGTACTCGATCGGCACCCCGACGAACGCGAACACCAGCACGGCGAGCACCGCGGGGGCCGGCACGATGACCAGCTGCGCGAAGTAGCGGGGGTCGCGGGCCCAGTAGGTGAGCACGCGGGCGGCGATGGCGCCGGTGGGGGTCGACGGGGTGCGGCCGAACCAGCCGAGGCCGGCCTCGTCGCGGAGCTCGTCGTCGCGGGTGCCGGGCGAGACCAGCATCAGGGCGACGAGGCCCCGCCAGGCGAGCCAGAGCAGGCCGACCGTGGCGAGGGCGATCAGGAGCTTCAGCACGGCGTAGACCCACTGGCCGTTCACGGCGTCGGCGGGCACGGCCCAGGCGGCGCCGAGCGGCGTCCAGCCCAGGGCGCCGGCGAGGGCCGGGAGCACCCCGTCGCCGGCCGAGGCGTTGCCGCCCCAGCTGGTGATCATGAGCAGCAGCAGGCCGGGCACGAGCACGACGACGGCGAGAACCCCCACCACGGCGCCGACCTCGCGGGCGCGGCGGCTGGTGAAGGCGAACGAGGCGAGCGAGACCGAGATGCGGGCGCCGAGCACGCAGGTGACCGCGCCGACGAGCCCGGTGACGAGGGCGAGCAGCGTCGAACCGGGCGACTGCGACCACGTGATGGCGGTCGCGAGGCCCACGATCGTGACGACGAGGGCGGGCACGCCGAGGAACGCGGCGACCAGCAGGCCGATCGCGAGGCGGCCGTCGGTGACGCCGAACAGGGCGAAGGAGCGCGGGTCGAGGCGGTCGGTCAGCCCGAACACCACGGGCACCAGCCAGAAGGCGGCCACCACGACGCTGCCGGAGATGACGACGATCGTGCGCGCCAGGTCGGGGTCGGCGTCGCGCAGGGTGACGAGGCCCGCCACGAGCGCGATCGTCATGACCGCCGCGTAGGCGAGGCCGATCAGCACCCCCACGAGCTGCGACGCCGGACGACGCCCGGCGTTGCCGAGCAGACGCAGTCTCAGTCGGAGGAACTCAGCAACCATTCCATGCCTTCCGCGCTCTTGCGGCCGCCGGCCAGCTCGATGAAGCGCTCTTCGAGCGTGCCGCCCTCGCGCACCTCGTCGACCGTGCCCTTGCTGAGCACCCGGCCCTCGACGATGATGGCGACGCGGTCGCAGACGCGTTGGATCATGTCCATGCTGTGGCTGGAGAGCACGACCGTGCCGCCGCCCGCCACGTAGCGCTCGAGGATCTCGACGACGTTCGCCGCCGACACCGGGTCGACCGACTCGAACGGCTCGTCGAGCACCAGGATGCGCGGCGAGTGGATCATCGAGCTCGCCAGGGCGATCTTCTTGGTCATGCCGACCGAGTAGTCGGAGACGAGGCGGTTGATCGCGTCCTCGAGACCGAAGGCCACGGTGAGGTCGTCGGCGCGCTGGCGCACCGTCGCGGAGTCGAGGCCGCGGAGCGTGCCGGAGTAGTGCAGCAGCTGACGGCCGGTGAGGCGGTCGAACAGGCGCAGGCGATCGGGCAGCACGCCGATCAGGCGCTTCGCCGCCGCCGGGTCGCGCCAGACGTCGTGGCCGAAGACCGTGATGGACCCGCCGCCGGGGCGGAGCAGGCCGGTGGCCATGGAGAGCGTGGTCGTCTTGCCGGCGCCGTTCGGGCCGACGATGCCGTAGAAGGAGCCCTGGGGAACGTCGATGTCGATGCCCGCGACGGCGGTGGTGCTGCCGAACTTCTTCGTCAGGCCCGAGATCGAGAGGCTGATGCGGTTGGGGTCGAGGTCGCGCACGACGGAGGCCGGGGCCGGGCGCTGGGCCGGGCGGCGCGCCGGGGTGCGGGGCTTGGAAGGGGTGCGGGGGGCGGCCTTGGGGGCTGCCGGGGTGGACGCGCCGGTCGTGGCGGAGGCGGCTGCGGGCTTGCGCTGCACCGGCTTGCGGGGGCTGGCGGGCTTCTTGGCCGGGGGCTTCACGGTGGGCGTGGCAGGGGCTGCCGCCTCAGGGGTCGCCGGCGCCTCGGGGGCGGGCTGCGCATCCTGAACCGTCGCCGACCCGGTGGTCTCGTCGGGAGCCGCCTCGGCTGCCGTCGACTCGGCCGCCGTCGCCTTGGCTGCGGCGGTCTTCGCGGCCGCCGTTCGAGCGGCGGCGGTCTTCGCGGCGGTCGTGCGGGCCGCGGCCGTCTTTGCGGCGGGTGCGCGCTTCACCGGCTTGCGGGGCGCTGCGGAGCTCGTGGCCGCCGCCGAGGTGGCCGGCGTCGTGCGAGGTGCGCGCTGATCGCCCGAGCGCGCTCCCCCAGCGTTTGGAGTGTCTGACTCTGAGCTCACCGCACCAACCTATCAATCCCGTCGAGACGCCGCACCGGCCCCAGGCGCACGTTCACGAAGCCCCCAGTCTGACACCCTCGGCCCCCCGCCGACGCATCACGAAACAGAAACGATACACGGCTTTCCCCTTGCCCCGAAAAGGGGTCATAGTACGCTGTCAGGAGGCATGAAGACGTGTCTGGAACATGACCATGTGGTTAACCAGGCCCGAGAACTGGCCGAACCCATCGACCAGAGGAGAAAACATGACAACGCAGGTCGTCATTCTCGCCGCCGGCATGGGCAGCCGCTTGGGCCGCTCACTTCCGAAGCCGCTCACCGAGCTGAGCGACGGGCGCACCATCATGGGGCAGCAGTTCGACAACATCCGGCACACCTTCGGCAACGCCGCCAAGGTCACCGTGGTCGTCGGCTACAAGCTCGAGCACATCATCGAGGCGTTCCCCGACGCGTCCTTCGTCTACAACGAGGAGTACGACCAGACGAACACCTCGAAGAGCCTGCTGCGCGCCCTCCAGGCGTCGACCTCGGGTGGTGTGCTGTGGATGAACGGTGACGTCGTCTTCTCCCCCAGCGTGCTCGACCGCACCGTTCCGCTGATCGCGCGCGACCAGTCGTTCGTCACCGTCAACACCGCCAAGGTGTCCGACGAGGAGGTCAAGTACACGACCACCGCCGAGGGCTACATCGACGAGCTGTCGAAGACCGTCGTGGGCGGGCTCGGCGAGGCCGTGGGCATCAACTACATCTCCTCGCGCGACAAGGCGGCGTTCATCCGCCACCTCCAGCGGGTCAACGACCAGGACTACTTCGAGCGCGGCCTCGAGCTCGCCATCGAGAAGGACGGCGTGCTCGTCGAGCCGATCGACATCAGCGACCTGTACGCGGTCGAGGTCGACTTCGCCGAAGACCTGGAGCGGGCCAACCTGTTTGTCTGATCTCTGATTTCGGCGTCCTCGCCGCCGAAATCGCTTCGGCGAGCGTCGGCGGCGTGCTGGGTGCCGCCCGCTGGGCTCGGGGCGTTAGGCTGAGCGCTCAGGCGACGAAAGGGCACCATCCGTGAGCGCAGCGACACAGCTGCCGCCGGCGCGCAAGGGCGGCGGATGGTCGCGGTACCGCCATTCGCTCTGGCTGCTCACCCGTCGCGACCTGCGGGTGCGCTACTCCACGTCGGCCCTCGGCTACGTCTGGTCGATCCTCGACCCGCTCGTCATGGCGGGCATCTACTGGTTCGTCTTCACCCAGGTGTTCCAGCGGCCGGTCGGCGCCGAGCCGTACATCGTCTTCCTGCTCTCGGCGCTACTGCCGTGGATGTGGTTCAACGGCTCCGTCTCCGACTCGACCCGCGCCTTCCTCCGGGAGGCGAAGCTCATCCGCTCGACGAAGATCCCGCGCACGATCTGGGTGAACCGCCTCGTGCTCTCCAAAGGGATCGAGTTCGTGGCGAGCATCCCGGTGCTGGCCTTCTTCGCGATCTTCTCGGGCGCGGCCGTCAACGTCGACCTCGTCTGGTTCCCGCTCGGCATCCTGCTGCAGGCCGTGCTGACCGTCGGCGTGACGCTCATCGTCGCGCCGCTCGTGGTGTTCTTCCGCGACCTCGAGCGGGCCGTGAAGCTCGCGCTGCGCTTCCTTTTCTACGCCTCGCCCATCATCTACGGCACCCACGACCTGCCCTCCGAGCTGCAGAGCTGGGCGGCCTTCAACCCGCTGAGCGGCATCTTCTCGCTCTATCGGGCCGGCTTCTTCCCCGACCAGCTCGACTGGTACCAGGTCGGCATCGGCGCGCTGATGTCGCTGGTGCTGCTGGCGATCGGCGTCCTCGTCTTCCAGCGCTCGGAGCGCTCGGTGCTGAAGGAGATCTGATGGTCGCGGGCACTGATCCAACGGTCGGCACGGGTCACGACGTGATCGCGGTCGAGAAGGTGGGCATCCGCTTCAAACGGAACCGCCGCGCCCGCCGCAGCTTCAAAGACCTGTTCGCAGGCCGCACCCGCCGTTCGCGCCCCGACGAGTTCTGGGCGCTGCGCGACGTGAGCTTCACCGTGAAGCAGGGCGAAGCGATCGGCGTGATCGGCCGGAACGGTCAGGGCAAGTCGACGCTGCTGAAACTCGTCGCCGAGGTGGTGCTGCCCGACGAGGGCCATGTGGGCGTGTTCGAGGGCGTGGCACCGCTGATCGAGATCACCGGCGGCTTCGTCGACGACCTCTCGGTGCGCGACAACGTCTACCTGACCGCAGGCCTGCACGGCATGACGCGCAAGGAGGTCGACGCGCGCTTCGACTCGATCATCGAGTTCGCCGAGATCGGCGACTTCCTCGACACGCCCTACAAGCACCTGTCGAGCGGGATGCGCGTGCGGATCGCCTTCTCGGTCATCGCCCAGCTCGAGGAGCCGATCATCCTGGTCGACGAGGTGCTGGCGGTGGGCGACAAGGGCTTCCGGGAGAAGTGCTACCGGCGCATCGAGGAGCTGCTCGCCGGAGGGCGCACGCTGTTCTTCGTCTCGCACAACGAGCGGGACCTGCGCCGCTTCTGCACGCGGGGGCTGTACCTCGACAAGGGGCGGCTCGTGTTCGACGGGGCGATCGACGAGGCGCTCGCGCGGTACGCGGCCGACACGGCCTGAGTCGTGGGGCGGGCGGGCCGTTCCCGTCCCGTCGAGCGGGGTCGTCCACTCCCGCACTCGCCTGTGCACTTCTCGATTCTCTCCACAAGCGCGAGCCGGCGGCCCCCGACAGCCCCTACCGTCAGTGGCACCCGGTGGTATTGCCCCATGGCCACCACCCCCATCACGAGTCCCAGAACCAGTCCGATCGCCTACCAGGTCCCGCTGCGGCTCGACCGTCGCGGCGCCCCGCACCGCTACCTCCTGAAGAACGTCGGCGACGAGCCGCTCCGCGGGCTGTCGTTCAGCCTGCTCGGCGCCGGGCTGATGAAGGCCAGTCCCCCGCTGCTGCTCGCGCCGGGCCAGGAGGTGCGGCTGGGCATCCGCGGGGCCACGCTGCCGCTCACGGCGGTGCTCGTGGTGCGGTGGTTCCGGCCGAACGGCGACGAGTACCTGTGGCGGGTGAGCTTCTGAGCGGGCGCCGCGGGCGGCTGCCCCACTGCCGGCTAGGGCGTGGCGCCCGACTCGCGGGCGCGGATGAGGTCGGCGACCGTCACCTTGTGCGGCCGCTCGGGCAGCATGTCGGGCGTCATCCCGTCGATCAGCACGGCGGGGTTGAGGTTCAGCGCCCCGGCGATCCGCAGAATGGTGTGCAGCGACGGGTTCGCCTGGCCCCGCTCGATCTTGCCGAGGTTCGTGAAGTGCAGGCCGGCCAGTTCGGCCAGCTCCATCTGGTTGATGGCGAAGCGCTGACGCTCCTCACGGATGCGGGTGCCCAGCAGCCGCGCCGCATCCGAGTTCGAAGTCACACCCCATGCCTACCTGCCCCACGCTCAGGGAACCAGAGCGGCTGGAGCACATGCGTTGCCACCTCACGCTTTGCGGCTGTCAGCGGAGCCGCGGGCCGGCCTACAGGCCCTGCCGTACGAGCACCGGCACCGCCACTCGCGTGAGCACCGTCTCGAGCACGCCCCACGCCAGCCGGCGCCGCCACGGCAGATGCCGCACGTACACCGCGGTGTACTCGAGCTCGGCCTCGCCTCCGCGGTGGCGCTTGAAGTCGGCGACCCCGCTCGAGGCGTGCAGCTCGGCGCCCTCGTCGTGGGCCCGGCGGGCGACGAGCCAGCTGAGCATCCGATACAGCCCCGTCTCGGGCGGGAGGGAAGTGTCGTAGCCGAAGACGGGTGCGGCGAGGAAGCCGTGGGCGGTGCGCGTGCCCATGACGCCGTCGATGCGCCCGGCGCCGGTGCCGGCGGTGGTGTCGGGGCCGGGCGTGGTCACGGGGGCATCGCGCCGCACCAGCAGGGTGAAGTCGAGGAAGCCGCTGCGCTGGGCCGCCGCGACGAAGGCCGGCGTATAGGCGGGGTTGAGGCGCGAGTACTTGTCGAGGTAGAGCAGGCGGTAGAGCTCGACGATGCGCTCGCGCGTGGCCAGGTCGGACGCGCCCGTGCGCGGGTCGATCGGCGCCGGCACCGCTTCGTAGCCCGACGCCTCGAACAGCTGGCGGTCGCGACGCACGTCCCGGAGACCCAGCCACTCGTCACCGCGGGTCGGCGCGAAGAACACGCTGCGCGACGGGAGCAGGCGGTAGCCGCTTCTCCGAAGTGTCTCGGGCAGCAGCATCCCGCGGCCGTGCACGCTGCGCCAGCCGATGGCCCGCTGTGGATGCTCGCGCCGCAGCCGCGCCGTCACCTCCGCCACCCCGCGCTCACCCGCGTCGGGCAGCAGATTGGTCGAAACGAGGCCGTTGCCCATGAGCACGATGTCGTCGACCCGGCCCGCATCCAGGATCGCGCCGAGACCCCACAGCAGCAGACCCGCGGCCCGGCGTGCCGACGCGGACGTCAGTTCGCCGAGCTCCTCGCGGGCGTAGTCGACGTAGTGCGTGAAGGGCGAGACGACGTAGCTCGGGGGTGGCGCGTCGGCCTGCTCGGTTCCCTGGGCCGGCCGGTCATCCGGCTGGCGGTGGGTCGATCCCTGGCGGCCGGTCGATCCCCGGTGCCCAGTCGAGCTCCGACGGTGGGTCGATCTTTGGCGGTGGGTCGAGACGGTCAGTGGCAGCTCATGGTCACCCACTCGCACTGTGCGGAGCTCGGCGGTCGCGTTCGTCACCGCGGCGGCCACTCCCCCGGCCTCGGCGACTGCAGCCGCGAGGGCGCCGGCCCATCCGTCGTCCGGTGTCGACCGGTTCGCGCCCGTCGGCCGCACCGGTTCGGCTCCTGGGTCGGCGGGCGACGGTTCCGGTCGCAGCGACTCGCCGTTCCACTCGAGGTCGTGGGTCGAGGCGGCCAGGAGTCCGACGCGGGCGCGGCGACTCTCGCGCAGCTGCACCGCCAGCGATCGGACGAGAGCCGCGAGAGGGAGGCGATCCTCGGGCGGTCGCAGCGCATCCGGGTACCGCAGTTGTCTCGTGAAGGTGAGCGCGCGCGCCACAGGGGGGCCGAGCGGCGGGTACATCGCGTGCGGCAGGCCGAGCCGGGCGGTCGCACGGGACGCCTGGATCGGCGGCGCGCTCGGCGCGGCCGTGGCCTCGGGCTCAGACTCGGGCCCGTGCTCGGGCTCGGGCTCGTGGGACGGGACCGCGGGACTCGCGGGACTCGCGGGGCGGCGCGCGAGATGCGGCAGGAACGCGCGGGCCAGGTGATCGGATGAGGCGAAGAGGTGGATGCCACTCGTCGCACGCGGGTTGCACTCGAGCACCACGACGCGAGCCTCAGCGTCGGCGCCCACGCGGGCACCCGCGCCGGCACCGGCGTCGCCGGGGCGGGGCGGTCGGTGCATCAGGTCGAGGCCGAACTGTCCGGTGAGGGTGAGGGCCGCTGCCAAGCGGGCGGCGATGCGGCGGGCCTCACGCACGGGGGCGGTCGCCGGGTCGAGCCGCTCGAAGGCGACGCCGGCGCCCGTGTCGCCGCGTCGGCCCGCGCGCCAGACCGGACGGTACGCCACGAAGGCCGTGAGCCGCCCCTCGATCGCCACGGCGTAGGTGCAGAACTCGGTGCCCTCGACGTGCTCCTGCAGAACCCAGCGCTCGTGGCGGGTGACACGTGGGAGATCCGGGAGGGGCTGGTGCGGCTCGATGACGCGGGTGCGGGTGCCGAAGCGCGAGAAGGTCGGCTTGAGCACGAGGCGGGCGGGGGCGTGTGTGCCGCCACGGTCCAGCGCGCGCTCGCGCGCCTGCGCGCGGTGGCGCCAGTCGATCGCGGAGTCGACCACCTCCGTCGCGGGGTGCGGCAGGTCCAGCTCGCTGAGCAGCGCCGCGAACTCGGCCTTGTCGTGCAGGCGGCGCAGCACCTCGATCGGAGGCGCGAAGAGCAGCTGCCCGAGCGCGACCGCGGCTTCGCGGCCTTCGGGCGGCGCAGAGACGCTCGACGGATCCGGGGCGGCGAGTGAAGCTGCAACGGCCGCCGCGGCAGAGCTTGCGGCACCAGCCACCGCAGAGGTTGCGGCGGCAGGGGCGGCGGCAGCGGCGGCGAGCCAGAAGGTCTCCTCGCAGGTGGGGACGACGAGGTCGGCGACGTGGCGGGCGGCGATGCCCGCGACGGCCGCCGCGAACTCCCTCGGGCGGAACCGCGGCGAGGGGACACGGTAGGCCGCGTCGACCGCGTTCGACGACGAGGTGATCGCCGGCTGGCTGTCGGCGACGACGACGCGGACGCCGTCATCCGCGAAACGGCGGGCGAGGTCGAGCGTGGCCGGCGCCCGCGACCCGGTCAGCACGACCGTCGTCATGCGAAGGGGCGCGCGCCGCCCGAAGGAAGCGGTCCGCCTGGCGCGGACGGGGCTGGCGCCGCGGCGGGCGGCTCGTAGCCGTCGGTGCCGTGGGCCGCCGCCACGCAGACCGCCATGCTCCGGCGCATGTAGGCGCGCCAGACGGGCCCGATCAGGTGCTCGACCGCGAAGCGGCGGCCGGGCAGGGGGCGGAATCCGTAGGTCCAACGGATGCGCGAGCGCACCCCCGAGGCGTCACCGGGCTCGGCGGGCTCGAAGCGCCACTGCGCCTCGGCGTCGGAGACGAGGTGCGCGAGGGTCTTCGTGTAGTCGGTGACGGTGTAGTCGAAGCGGCCCAGCACATCCGGAACCGTGGGCGGCTCGTAGACGTCGAGGTGCTCGCGGAAGCGACTGCCGTCGGAGAGGTGGACGGTGCGGGTGCGGCCCGGGGTGTCCCAGGGGCCGGTCGCGTCGGTGACCCCCGTCACGCCCGGCAGCACGAGGAAGCGGTGGAAGAGCGTGCTGTCGTCGCGCGGCACGACCCGCTCGAAGGCGACCGCCGCGGGCACCGCCGTGTCGCCGACGGTCTCGAACACCACGAGCTGCTGCATGTGCTCACCGTAGCGCGGGTCGACGGATGCGCCGCGGAGGTCGTGGGTCGGCGGGCGCCGGGGTCCCTTACGCTGTGGGCATGCCTTCGTACCGTGTGACCATGATCGTCGGATCGCTCGAGCTCGGCGTGCGCCCCGAGGAGGTGCTGCCGACGCTGACGCAGGCCATCGCCGACTTCACCACCGTCGAGGCGTCGGACGTGACCGTCGTGAAGGGCTCGCCGCGCGTCGTCGTGCGGTTCACGGCCGACACCGACGAGGCCGCGTACCTCATCGCGGAGCAGGGCGTCGACGGCTCACGGGTCTCGGTCGAGCCGATCGCGTGGCAGCTGACGCGCCGCGTCGGCGGCTCCTGGGAGCTGCTGCAGTAGTCGCATCCCCGCTCGCTCGGCGCACGTGGTCACGTTCGTCGGTGAGGTCCGGATGCTCGGCCACCGCACGTGGTCACGTTCGTCGGTGACGGCCGGATGCTCGGCCACCGTACGTGGTCACGTCCGTCGGTGACGGCCGGATGCTCGGCCACCATGCGTGGTCACGTCCGTTGGTGAGGGCCGGATGCTCTGCCCCCTCAGCGGTCACGCCCTTCGGTGACGAGGCCGCGCGGCTGTCGTGGGTGCCGCTCATCCACGGGGACGAAGGGGCGAGCGCACTCGGCGCCTAGGGGGTCGGCGGGTGGGTGAGGCGGAGGAAGGCCGAGAGGGTCGCGAGCTCGGCGGGGTTCAGGGGCAGGTGGTCGGTGAGCGCCGGGGAGTAGACGAGGTGCGCCGCCCACTTGGCGCGGGAGATCGCCACGTTGAGGCGGTTCTTCATCAGGAGGAAGGCGATTCCGCGGGGGACGTCGGCCGCTGAGGACGCCGCGAGCGAGACGATCGCCACCGGGGCCTCCTGGCCCTGGAACTTGTCGACCGTGCCGACCCGCACCCCCGGGAAGCCGGCCGCCGTGAGGTGGGCGCGGAGGCGCTCGACCTGGGCGTTGTAGGGCGCGACGACGATGATGTCCTCCGGCAGCAGCGGGCGACCGGCGGCCGGGGCCGCGGGCGACGCCTGCGGCTCGGCGGGGGCGGGCGGTAGGGCTGCCGCCGGGTGCGGGGCCGTCGGGCCCACCGCGGGTCCGGGCGCGGCCTCGGCGGAGGCGCGCGGCGGGTCGGCGGGGTCGTGCCAGGGGCGGCCGACGGCCGCGCGGACGAGGGCGACGACGCGGTCGGCCTCCTCGGGGGAATCGGTGGAGTTGCCGTGGTGGAGCACCGGGTGGAGGTGGAGGCCGGGGGCGACACCCTCGAGGGAGCGGGACGTGGTGGCGGTGGGCTCCGAGTGCAGCTCGCCCTCGTAGGAGAGGGCGCTGACCGGGGCGCAGACCGCGGGGTGCATACGCCAGCTCACCGCCAGGAAGTAGCCGAGCGACGGAGGCAGCACGTCGTGACCCTCGGTCAGCCAGCCGAGCGCCGAGGAGTCGACCGGCTCGGGGTGGGTGCCCTGCGTGACCTGGGGCAGCTGCTGGGGGTCGCCGAGGAGCAGGAGGTTGCGGGCCGAAACACTGACCGCGATGGTGTTGGCGAGGGAGTACTGGCCGGCCTCGTCCACGACGAGGAGGTCGAGTTCGCGGCGGTCGATGCGGGTGGGGTTCGTGAAGTCCCAGGCGGTGCCGCCGATGACGGCTCCGGTGCCGTTCGCGGACGCGGCGTCGAGGAAGCGGCGGTGGGCGTTCTTGGCGAGGGGGGTGAACCGTGCATCCGGATTCTCGCTGACCTTGCCGACCAGGGCGGGGTCGACGCCGGCGCCGACGATGGCCGAGAGCATGTTCTCGACGACCGCGTGGGACTGGGCGACCACGCCGACGCGCCAGCCGTGGTCGCGCACGAGATCGGCGACGACGCGGGCGCCGGTGTAGGTCTTGCCGGTGCCCGGTGGGCCCTGCACGGCGAGGTAGGAGTCGTCGAGGGCGAGGAGGGAGTCGCGGATGGCGTCGATGGCGCCCCGCGGATGCTCGGCCACCGGCTCGAGCGGGCGGCCGTCGCGGCGGCGGGGGGCCCGGCGGCGGAGGATGTCGACGGCCGCGTCGTTCGGGAAGGTCGGCAGGGAGTCGGCGAGGGCGCGGCCCCACTCGGCGATGGCGTCCTGCAGGGAGGCGGTCTTCGGTGGCGCGGCCGGGGCGACGGCGACCGGGAGGGCGTCGTAGGGGTCGGCGCCGACGGTGAGGGCCTCCTCGAAGACGTACTGGGTGACGCCGTTCGGGAGCTCGCGCACCTCACGGAGCACGGTGCGGGCGTGGGCGACGCGGTCGGCGGGGCGGGTGCGCGGGGCGGGCCACGGATGCGGGGGGTCGTAGACGAAGAAGCGCCCGTTCGCGCCGGGCTCGAGCCGACTGCCGGGGGCGAGCGTGCCGCGCAGGCGGAGCTCGCGGCGGTCGGCGCGCTGGCCGGCGTTGCGGTACCAGGGGCGGTCGACGACGGCGGTCTCGACCGTGAGGACGTCGCGGGTGTCGGACCACTCGGCGAGGGGCTGCTCGAGGCGGTTGAAGTGCTCCCACCAGAAGGACTTGTCCTCGCGGCGGTGGTAGTCGATGGCGGCGGCGGCCACGGCGACCGCCAGCTCGTCGGCGCTGCGGCCCGCGGCGGCCGGATGCGCGGGGTCGCGGCTCCCGGGTGGCGGGGCGGCGGCGGCGAGGGCGGCTGCGTGGGCCAGAAGGTCGCGGTGGAGGGGGCTCTCCTCGAACTCGAAGGAGGCGGGGTCGTCGTGGTCGGGGTCGCGGCCGGTGGACGCCGCGGGGTCGGCGAGGGACGCAAGGTCGAGGAGGGCGGAGGGGTCGTCGGAGATGGCCGCACGAGTGGCGGAGGCTGCCGCGAGTCGGGATGGGCCTAGCGGCCCGGCGTCGAGCTCGGCCGCCCGGGCGAGCAGCCAGTCGCGCAGCCGCAGCGTCGAGAGGCAGTCGTACTCGTTGTAGTCGGCGATGTCGGCGAGCTGGCGGTCGGCGGCGAGAGCGGCGGCGGGGTCGGTGCGGCCCGCGTCGCGGAGCGACGTGTAGTGCACGTAGGCCGTGATGGAGTCGGCACCGTTGGTGACGTCGCTCTGCCGCAGCTGGTCACCCATGTAGAGCGGCTCGAGCTTCTTCAGGCTGTACGAGCGCGAGCTCACCCGCACGCTCTTCTTGACGACCGGGTAGAGGTCGACGAGCACGTTGGCGCGCAGGAGCTCGTCGAGCTGCTCCTCCCCCACGCCGTGTCGGGCACAGAGCAGCTGCAGGTGGGCGCGCTCGTAGTTGGCGTAGTGATAGACGTGCAGCCCGGGATGGGTGCGCAGCCGCGCGGTGACGTGGTCGAGGAAGGCCCGCAGCGCCTCCTTCTCCTCGGCGTAGGAGTGCGCCCAGTAGGGCAGGAACACCGTCTCGCCCGGGCGGTCGGGGTCGTGCTCGATGAGGCCGAAGAGGTAGTCGAGGCCCCAGTCGGCCCCGTCGCCTTCGGAGTAGAGCGGATCGCCCTCGAAGTCGAAGAAGATGTCGCCCGGGTCGGGCTCGGGCAGGCCGTCGAGCGCGGTGGTGTCGTAGACGCGGGCGGCCAGACCGTGGCGGCCGTCGCGCTGCATGCGGGCCTGGTCGCGCAGGTTCTCGAGGGTCGTGGCCGGCAGCGCGTCGACCGGGCCCTCGGACAGCGCCAGCTCGTCGAGCGTCGAGATGCCCGCCGCGAGCAGCTTGGCGCGCTGGGCCACGCGGATGCCCGCCACCAGCAGCAGGTCGTCGTGCGCCTCGACCTCGGGCGCGCAGACCTCGCAGCGACCGCAGATGGCGTAGCGGGGGTCTCCCCAGCGCACGGCGGGCTCGTGCATCCGCTCGTCGAGGAGGGCCTCGAGGCGGTGGCGCCGATCGAGGTAGACCGGGAGGATGTCGCGCAGCTCGTGGGTGGAGCGGCTGCCGTCGCCGAGCAGCAGGTGCACCTCGTCGCCGAGCGGCACGTCGAGCCGGTCGAGCTGGTCGGCGTAGGCGGCGAGCTGCAGCAGCGCGGTGATCTTGGCGTGCCGGGCGAGCTTGGTGTCGTAGACCTCGTAGCGATGGGGGGCGGATGCGGTGGCCGCGCCGGTCGCGGGAGGCGCCTTCACGAGGAAGTCGGCGAAACCGAGGAAGCGGCCGTCGAAGAAGGTGGCCTGGAAGACGACGTCGGCGCCGGCGTGGAGCGCCTCGAGCGTGAGGCGCTGGTGCTCGAGCAGCGCCTCGGGGGTGGGGCGGTCGGGCCGCGGGATCTCGGCGACGCCGCGCGGATGGACGCCGTCGAAGGGCCCGTAGAGCTCGCGGAAGGCCTCGAGGGTGCGCAGCTCATGGGCGTCGCCGAGCCGGGCGGTGCGCTCGAGCATCTCGTCGACGACCTCGGGCACGGGCTCGATGCGGCCGAGCTTCGCGTCGAGGCGGCGCACCAGGGCGAACTCGCAGACCGCCGCGGCCGTGAGGTCGGTGGCGCTGTAGAGCACGCGGTCGCCGGCGACGATCATGGGGCCTCCCTGGGGTCGGGTTCAGGGTAGTGCGAGCCTCCGACAGCGGGCCGGGATAGGGTGCGGAGGGTCGTCCGCGCGGGCGACAGGACGAGGAGCGGACGCATGGCGGGCAAGGTCATCGTGATCACGGGTGCGAGCGACGGCATCGGGGCGGCGGCGACGCGGGCCCTGAGCGAGCGGCACACGGTGGTCGTCGTGGGGCGGTCGGCCGAGAAGACGCGGGCGGTGGCCGAATCCGTGGGCGCCGAGTGGCTGCTGAGCGACTTCTCGCGGCTCGACGAGGTGCGAGAGCTCGGCGCGACCCTGCTCGAGCGCTACGAGCGCATCGACGTGCTCGCGAACAACGCCGGCGGCATCATGGGCCCGCGCACCGAGACCGTCGACGGGCACGAGCTGACGCTGCAGGTGAACCACCTCGCGCCGTTCCTCCTGACGCAGCTGCTGCTGCCGCGGCTGCTCGACAGCCGGGCCACCGTGATCGCCACCTCGAGCATCGCGCACCGCTACGGATCCTTCGACTTCGACGACCTCGAGGCGCGCCAGGGCTACCGGCCCGAGCGCGCCTACGGCACCGCCAAGCTCGCGAACCTCCTGTTCGTGCGGGAGCTGCACCGGCGCTTCCACGACCAGGGCCTGTCTGCGGCGGCGTTCCACCCGGGCGTCGTGTCGACGAGCTTCGCCGGGCAGACCAACAGCGCGCTGCGGCTGGTCTACACCTCCGTGCTGAAGCGGCTGCTGCGCACCCCCGAGCAGGGCGCCGAGACGCTCGTCTGGCTGGCCGCCGGCACCCCCGGCATCGACTGGGAGAGCGGCGGGTACTACGTCAAGCGCGCCCCGGCGGCGATCCGGCGCGGGGCCGACGACCCGGCTCTGGCGCTCGCGCTGTGGGAGCACACCGAAGCGCTTCTCGCCGAGTAGCAGAGCGAGCGGATGCACGTGCCGCTCAGGCGCGCGGGGCCGAGAGGCCGACGGCCGGCAGCACCACGCCGTCGATGATCGACAGCAGGTACTCCCGGTCGACCGGACGCTGCGTGACGAGGAGGCGGTAGGCCGTCATCGACGGCGCCACGAGGGCGATCGTGGCGATGTCGACCTCGGCCGAGATCTCGCCGCGGGCGATGGCGCGTTCGAGGAGTCGCCGGTTGACCTCGGCGCGGGGGGCGACGATCGCCGAGTTGATGGCGTCGACCAGCTCGGGCGATCGTGAGAGCACCGACATGAGGCCGGCCATGACCTGCATCTTGCGGTCGGCCTCCTCGAGCGTGCGCGGCTTGATCATCGCCACGAGGTCGCCTCGGAGAGTGCCCGTGTCGGGGAGGTTGTCGACGTCGAGGTCGCGCGACTTCATGCACGCCACCGCGTCGACCACCAGCTCGCCCTTGGACGGCCAGCGGCGGTAGAGCGTCGCCTTGCCGGCCTTCGCGCGGGCGGCGACCATCTCCATCGTCATGCCGTCATAGCCCTCCTCGGCGAGCACCTCGATGGCCGCGTCGAGGATCTCGGGGTCGCGCGAGTGGTCGCGACGGCGGCCGGGGCGGCCGGGTTGGCCGGGTCCGGGCGATGCCGGGGCGGGCGTGGAGTCGATCAGGTCGAGCGGCATCGTCGCGGCTCCTCCTTCGGGACGTGGGCGGGACACCTCGATTCTGTCACGAGATGTTTACAGAACCGATGGTATCCGAAACTGACGAGTTCCGTATATAGTCCCTCCATGCCTGAAAATTCTTCGCGTCGCTGGCTCACCCTCACCACGGTCGCCCTCGCCCAGCTGATGGTCGTGCTCGACGCGACCGTCGTCAACATCGCCCTGCCGTCGGCGCAGGCCGACCTCGGCTTCTCCGACGGCGACCGCCAGTGGATCGTCACCGCCTACTCCCTCGCCTTCGGCAGCCTGCTGCTGCTCGGCGGCCGCCTGTCCGACCTGATGGGCCGGAAGCGCGCCTTCATCATCGGCCTGATCGGCTTCGCCGCCGCCAGCGCCCTGGGTGGCGCCGCCGACAGCTTCGGCCTGCTCGTCGCGGCTCGCGCGATGCAGGGCGTGTTCGGCGCGCTGCTCGCCCCGACCGCGCTGGCGGTGCTCACCACGACCTTCACCATCCCGAAGGAGCGGGCGCGCGCGTTCGGCATCTTCGGCGCGATCGCCGGTGCGGGCGGCGCGGTCGGACTGCTGCTCGGCGGCCTGCTCACCGAGAACTTCAGCTGGCGCTGGAACCTCTACATCAACGTCGTCATCGCGGTCATCGCGGTCATCGGCGCGATGATCTTCGTGAGCACCCCCCGGCGCGAAGGCGCCCGCCCGAAGCTCGACCTGCCGGGCACCGTGCTCGTCTCGGCCGCGCTGTTCGCCCTGGTCTACGGCTTCTCCAGCGCCGAGACGAACGACTGGGACTCGCCGCTGACCTGGGGCATGCTCGGCGCGAGCGTCGTGCTGCTGGTGGCGTTCGTGCTGTGGCAGCGGCGGGCCGCGCATCCGCTGCTGCCTCTCTCGATCGTGCTCGACCGCAACCGGGGAGCCGCCTACAGCTCGGTGCTGATCGCCGGCGCGGGCATGTTCGGCATCTTCCTGTTCGTCACCTACTACCTGCAGACGACGCTGGGGTACACGCCGATCCAGACGGGGCTGTCGTTCCTGCCGATGATCCTGCTGCTGATCACGGCGGCGCAGCTGTCGACGAACATCTTCGTGCCGCGGTTCGGGCCGAAGGTGATGGTGCCGATCGGCATGACGCTGGCCGCGCTCGGGATGGTGTGGCTGACGCACCTCGACGTGACCGCCGTGTACGCGGTCGACGTGATGCCGCCGCTGATGCTGCTCGGGCTCGCGATGGGCACGATCATGCCGGCGTCGATCCAGACGGCGACGCTGGGGGTCGACCGGCGGTTCGCCGGGGTCGCCTCGGCGATGGTGAACACCTCGCAGCAGGTCGGCGGATCGATCGGCACGGCGCTGCTGAACACCCTCGCGGCGACCGCGGCGGCGAACTACGTGGCCGACAACCTGCCGGCGACGGCCGAGGTGGCGGCGCAGGCCGCGGTGCACAGCTACGCCACGGCCTACTGGTGGGGCGCGGGGTTCTTCGCGGTGGGGGCCGTGATCGCGGCGCTGCTGTTCCGGCGCAAGGGCCAGGGGCTCACGGTGGGCGTCGCGGTGCCGGAGGAGCGGAGCGGCGAGGCGACGCCCGAGCCGGAGCCGGTGCTCGGGCACTGACGGGCGGCCCGAGCGGCCCGGGCGGCCCGAGCGGGCCGGGCGGGCCGGGCGGCTCGGCCGCGGGGTGCGCGCCGCGACGCTAGGCGTCGATGGTGCGGGACTCCGCGGCCGCGCTGCGTCCGCCCACCTCGACGGCTCCGTGCGGCAGCACCCGGGTGAGCAGGCGCGAGCCGCGGCCCTGGTCGATGGCGAGATCGCGGCCGAGGCGGGCGGTCAGCGCGACGGCCGCCGAGCCGGTCGCCTGATCCTCGGGCACGCCGAGCGCGGGGGCGAACATCCGCGATCGCAGGTGACCGGCCGTCTCGTCGACCCAGGCCCAGGCGTAGTGGCGACCCGCCGCGAAGCCGGACGGGTCGAGCGCGTCGACCTCGCCGGGCGAGCCCAGCCGGTGGAACGCGAAGTCGGGCGCCCAGGCGGCCCGTCCGGTGATCCAGACGAGATCGCCGGTGTCCCGCACCGCCACCGGGCCGGCCGGGGTGTCCAGGGCGAGAACGGGCGTGCCCTGCCGCGCCAGCCACCAGGCCGTGCCGACGCAGGGGTGGCCGGCGAACGGCAGCTCGGTCGCCGGGGTGAAGATGCGGATGCGCGCCCGGCGCCCGCCCGCAGCGGTGCCCGCTCCCCCGCCGCCCTCGACCAGCTCGTCGAGGAAGACGGTCTCGCTGAATCCCAGCGCCGTCGCGATGCGCTGCTCGGCGCCGTGGGTGCGCTCGGTCGAACGGACGATGCCGAGGGGATTGCCGTGGTCGCCGCGCGCGTCGGTGAACACGGTCACGACGTGGACGTGGACGTGGACAGAGGCGTCGGCCTGGTCGTCGACGCGGGCGACGGTGGGCCGGCCGGCTGGGTCGGAGGTGGCGCCGGCGGCGTCGTCGGCGGTGTCGTCAGCGGTGTCGTCGGCGGGGAGGCGGGAGGTCATCCCCCGAGTGTGCTCTCCGGCCGCAGGCGGCTCAAGCGGCCACCGACGACGCCGTGGCCTCGGATCAGGCCTTCACCGCGATGTTCTGCGCGATCGGCACCCAGCCCGCACCGACCGTCATGTACTCGGTGTGCAGCCAGACGCGCGTGCTCTCAGCGCCGAGCCGCAGCGTGGCGCCGTGCGAGCCGAAGGAGTCGGGCGAGAGGCAGACGGCCTCGGGCTCCGCGAGGGTGAGCGAGGGCACCGGCAGCGTCGGGGCCGCGGTCGTCGGCGGGCCGAAGCCCTCCGAGACGACTGCAGGGGCTGACGGCGTCGGCGTCGGCGTGGCGCCCGGCGCGACGGCACCGGGCGAGGACGAGGTCGTGGTCGTGGGAGTGGGCGACGGGGTCGCCAGCAGGTCGGCCGGCGCCGGGGCCGCGATGAAGCAGATGTCGTCGGCGGAGGTGGCTCCGACCCAGAAGGCGGTGCCGTCGTGCTCGGCGAGCAGGCGAACGCTGGAGTCGACGAGGTCGGCGTCGACGTTCGGCACCACGGGCGGCACGATGTGGTCGGCGACGGGGGTGCCCTGGTCGAGGTGCGCCATGCGCGACAGGGCCGCGGTGGGGCTCGCCGCGCATCCGCTCAGAAGCAGCGGCACCAGCGCGACGACCGACAACCCCAGGGCGATCGATGCGCCCGCCCCTCGCCCGTGCAGCCGCCCGTGCATCCGCTCCCTCTCCGGCCCGCCACTCGGCGGGTCGCTCCGACCCATGACCGTAGCCCACGAACCCGACCGTCAGCTTCGGGCGGGCCGGGAGACGACGCGGCGCTCTGCCGTCGGCAGAACGGGTGGATCGGCACCGCCCCGCACGATTGACTCGGAGCATGGTCGAACGGGTGCTGGTGCTGGGCGGGACGGAGTTCGTGGGGCGCGCGGTCGTGGAGGCCGCGCTCGCCCGCGGCGCCGAGGTGACGGTGCTGAACCGGGGGTGGAACGAGGCTCCCGCCGGGGTGCGGTCGCTCGTCGCCGACCGGCGGGTTCCGGATGCCCTCGCCCACGCCCTCCGCGACGGGCTCGCCGCGCCCGCCGACGAGGGCTGCCGCTTCGACCTCGTCGTCGACACCTGGTCGTGGGAGCCGGCGGCGGTGCGGGAGAGCGCCCGGCTGCTCGAACCGCTGGCCGAGCGGTACTGCTACGTCTCGTCGCGCTCGGTGTACGCCGATCCGGGGGCCGGAGCGGACGAGACGGCGGCGCTGGTGGAGGTCGGGACCGGAGACGGCGACGGGGGCGGGAACGGCGACGGGGACGGCGGTGACTACGCGTGGCGGAAGGCCGCGGCCGAACGGGCCGTCGAGGAGGTGTTCGGCGGTCGGGGGCTCCTGGTGCGGCCCGGGTTGATCCTCGGGCCGTGGGAGAACGTGGGGCGGCTGCCCTGGTGGCTCGGGCGGATGGCGCGGGGCGGGGAGGTGCTCGCGCCGGGCGAGGCGGGGGCGGGCATCCAGTACATCGATGCGCGCGATCTGGCGTGGTGGGTGCTGGGGCTGCCGGCCGCGGTGCCGGTGGTGGGGGCGGCGGGGCCGGTGCCGGATCCGGCGGGGCCGGTGAGGGCGGCGGCCGGCCCGGGACGGAGCCCGGCCTTCGACGCGGTGACGCCGGTCGGCCGGCACACGATGGGCGAGCTGCTCGACGCGTGCGCCGCCGTGGCGGGGGTGGACGTGCGGCTGGTGTGGGCGCCCGAGGAAGTGCTGCTCGCGGAGGGTGTCGCGCCGTGGATCGAGCTGCCCGTGTGGCTGCCCGCCGGCCCCGATCACGACTCGCTGCACGGCTCGGACGTGTCCAAGGCGCTCGCGACGGGGCTGGCGTTCCGGCCGCTCGCCGAGACGGTGGCCGACACCTGGGCGTGGCTCGGCGAGCGGGGCGGGGTGCCGCCGCAGCGGTCCGACCGGCCGGTGCTCGGACTCGCGCCCGAGAAGGAGCGCCGCGTGCTGGAGCGGCTGGCGCGCTGACGGCGGACGGCCCGGCCCGCGCCGGGTGGTTGGATGGAGGGATGATCGACACCGCCGCGCACATCGACGACTTCGCCGCCTTCATCCGCGAGTCGCCCTCGTCGTACCACGCGGCCGCCGAGACGAGCCGGCGGCTGCAGGAGGCGGGGTTCAACGCGCTCGACGAGGCGGACGAGTGGCCGCGCGAGCCCGGCCGCTACGTCGTGGTGCGCGACGGAGCGGTGATCGCCTGGGTCGTTCCCGAGGGGGCCACGGCGCTCAGTTCGTTCCGGGTGCTCGGCGCGCACACCGACTCCCCCGGCTTCAAGCTCAAGCCGAAGCCGACCACCGGCTCGAACGGCTGGCTGCAGGCCGGGGTCGAGATCTACGGGGGGCCGCTGCTGAACTCCTGGCTCGACCGCGAGCTCGAGCTGGCCGGCCGGCTGGTCACCCGCGACGGCACCGAGCACCTCACGCGCACGGGGCCGTTCCTGCGCATCCCCCAGCTCGCCATCCACCTCGACCGCGACGCCAACACCGGCCTCACGCTCGACCGGCAGCGGCACACCGCGCCGGTGTTCGGCGTGGGCGAGCTCGGCCAGGCCGATCTGCTCGCGGTGCTCGCCGAGGCGGCCGGCGTCGACGTCGACGAGGTGGCGGGCTACGACGTACTCACGGCCGACACGGCCGCCCCCGCCCGCTTCGGGCTCGACCGGGCGCTGTTCGCCGCGGGCCGGATGGACAACCTCAGCTCGGTGCACGCGGGGCTCACGGCGCTTCAGACCGTGGGGCTCGACGGCGACACCGTGTCGGTGCTCGCGGCCTTCGACCACGAGGAGCTCGGCTCCGAGTCGCGCTCCGGCGCGAGCGGGCCGCTGCTGGCCGACGTGCTGGGGCGGGTGCAGAACGGTCTCGGCGCGAGCGAGGAGCAGCGGGCGCGGGCGTTCGCCGCCTCGTGGTGCCTGTCGTCCGATGCCGGCCACTCCGTGCATCCGAACTACCCCGAGAAGCACGACCCGGTGAACCGGCCGGTCGCGGGCGGCGGGCCGCTGCTGAAGATCAACGCCAACCAGCGCTACGCCACCGACGCGCACGGCGCCGCGCTCTGGCGCCGGGCCTGCGAGCAGGCGGGGGTCGACTATCAGGAGTTCGTGTCGAACAACACGGTGCCCTGCGGGTCGACGATCGGGCCGCTGACGGCGACCCGCCTCGGCATCCGCACCGTCGACGTGGGCGTGCCGCTGCTGTCGATGCACTCGGCGCGCGAGCTCGCGCACGTCGACGACCTGGTGGCCCTGTCGGCCGCTATCGGCGCGTTCTTCGCCGGGGCCTGACGCCGCGACTCAGACCGTGCCGCAGCGGGAGATGCTCCGCAGCGTCAGGGTGGTGCCGGCGTCGCCCGGCGCGATGTCGGCGGTCACGGGCACCAGGTTCAGCCCGATCAGGGTGACGCTGAAGCCCCCGTCGTCGCCCGGTCTCCCGGTGACGACGTTCCAGCCCTTCGCCTCGTACGAGGCCTCGACGGCCGCCGCCCACGCCGCCGGATCGAACCCCGGCGCCAGGGTCAGCACGCGCTCGAGCTCGTACTGCTGCCGGTCGCTCTCGTCGACGCAGGGTGCGACGGCCGAGTCGTCGACGACCGAGACGGGCGGCTCGGGCAGGGTCGCGGTCAGCTCGTCGGCCTGCGCGGTCGCCTCGGCCCTCGCCCCCTCGAGCGTCGTGGGAGCAGACGATCTCGACACCGACAGCCCGACCACGACGGCCACCACGAGCACGATCCCGATGCCGAGCCAGACGAGCGTCGCCGGCCGGAGGAGCCCCGCCCACTTCTCGCCCTTGGGCGGGATGACGGGGAGCTTCCGGCGCGGCAGCAGGCGGAAGCCGTCGAGCGCCGTCGCGGCGGTGGGTTCACGACCCGGCAGCGCCGGGTCGCGGGGGGTGCGGTCCTCGGGCATCGGTCCCCTTCCGTCATGGCCGGCCCGATGCTACCGGAGCGGTCCCGGAAGGACCTGATCGCGGAGCGGCCCTAGCCGTCGAGCGTGCCCGACTCGTCGCTCGAGCTGGGCGCGGGCGTCGGGAAGTCGGACTCGGCGGGCGTCGGGGTCGCCGACTGGAACGGCGAGGGCGTGATGTCGTCGTCGGGCGCGACGGGCGTTCCCGACGAGGTGCGCTCGGGATAGGGCGTCTGCGCGTCGGCGTCGCAGCCGGCGAGACCGGTGACGGCTCCGCCCGCGAGCAGGGCGGCGGCGGAGAAGGTGAGGAGGCGGCGGCGGAGGGTGGTCATGGGTTCGTCCTTCCAGGGCGATCGGCTCCTTCCAGCAAACCCCGGTGCGCCACCGCCCGCCAGGAGGCTGGACAAAGCCGCTCAGGGGGCCTACGGGGCAGCGCGCACGATCTGGCGCAGGTACACCACGCTCAGCAGATCGCCGACGACGAGCAGCACCAGCGCGGCGGGCAGGGTGAGCGGATGCGCGTGCCCCACCGGCCCGATCAGCACCGCCGCGCATCCGGCCGTCGTGATCGCGAGCCCCGCGACCAGCAGCCCGACGGCGACCCCGCGTCGCCCGGCCTCCTCGTGCGCACCGAACGCGATCGCCGCGAGGAGCACCCCGATCGCGGCCACCGCGGCGAGCAGCAGCAGCTCGGGCGACCCGGTCGGCAGCGCGAGGAGCGCCAGCGCGGTCGTGCCGAACGCGTCGACGGTGAAGGCGGCGAGGTAGCGGCTCATGGACGCGCCGCCGCCTCCACGGTGACCGCCAGCGTCGTGGGGTGCCGGAGCACGCGGAAGTGCCCGCCGACCCGCACCTTCACGTTCTCGGCCCCGGGCAGCACGCTGGACTCGGGGATGATCGGGTCGTACTCGCCGAAGACCGAGGTGATGCGGTCGTTCACCCGGTCCTCCTTGTTCAGCAGCACCGTGAGCGGGTCGTTCGCACGGAACGCCCGCAGGGTGCGGTTCGGCGCGAAGTCCGCGTAGCGGGAGCCCGAGAAGGGCGTGGCGATCGCGACCATGCGCACGAAGCGGCTGTCGGGGTCGAGCTCGAGCATGGCGTACTTGCCGATCAGCCCGCCCTTGCTGTGCGCCGCGATGAAGACGTCGCCGAGGCCGTGCTGCCGCACGAAGTCGGCGACCACGGCGGCGCTGTCGATGACGGGACGGCGGTTGTGCCGCAGCGCCTCGATCACGAACACCGGATGCCCGCGCCCGTGCAGCGCCTCGATCACCGGCGCCATGAAGTGCCAGGTCTCGTACACGCCGGGGATCACGATGCAGGGGCGCCCGGACCCGGTCTGGTAGTCGGCGGGGTCGGAGCGGGAGGCCATACCGGCGAGCTGGAGGCCGGCGGCGGTGGCGTAGTCCTCGACGAACCAGCGGGCGCGGGCGACGAGGCCCGTCATCGCGCCGCCTCGGCCGGCTCGGCCTGCTCGGCCAGGTCAGCCTGCTCGGCCAGCTCGGCCACGAACTGCTCGATCGAAGCGGCCACCGTGCGTGCGGCTGAGCGCTGCACGACGTGGCCGTGACCCCGCACCTCGAGCAGTCGCCCGTCGGCGGCCCGGGACGCGAGCTCCCGGCACCACGGCTCCCGGGCGATAGGGTCGCGGCTGCCGCGCACCACGAGCACCGGCGCCTGCACCGCGGCGACCGCCTCGGCGGTCGGATAGCGGAGCATCGGGCCGAGCTCGGTGAAGAACCAGCAGACGCCCGTGCGCAGGTAGTCCGACGCGACGACGAGATTCGTGCCCAGCGGCTCGCAGAAGGTGTCCGCGGCCAGGTCGAGTGCCTGCTGCCTGGCGGTGGCCCGGGTCGGGTCGGTCACCGGCCCGATCAGCACCAGGGCGCCGACGAGGTCGGGGCGGAACCGCGCGAGCTCGAGCGCGAACTGCGCCCCCATCGAGTGGCCGATCACCGTGCGGGCCGCCAGGCCGCGGGCGTCGAGGGCGGCCGCCACGACCTCGGCGTGGTCGGCGACGGTGAACGGCCGGGGCGGGCGCGGGGTGCCGGCGAATCCGGGCAGGTCGAACGACAGGGTGAGGCGGGTGTCGGAGAGCTCCTCCTGCAGCCGGTCGTTGTAGCGGTGCGAGACGCCGATGCCGTGCAGGATGACGGCGGCCGGCACCGGCACGTCAGGCGGCGGCACTCGTGTACGCCGCCACCACCGCGTCCCCGGCAGCGAGGGTGTCGCGGATGCGGCCGAAGGCGTCGTCGAGCTCCGGCGTGAGCACCACCTCGTACGGCGGCAGCACGTCGATCGCCTCGTAGCCCTCGGCGCACCGGGTGATGTAGCCGATGCAGTCCCAGGTCGGGTCGACCCGGACCTCCCACTCGAGGCCGGAGGTCTGCACCAGGTGCACGTCGACGGTGGCGGGGGCGAGACGGCTCATGCGAGCGACCCTACGACGCCGCCCGGCAAGGACCGGGGGCCTTGACAACAGCTCCCGCACCGGGTTCACGAGGACTTCCGCTTCGTGGCCGCGGCGAGCGCCGCGAACGAGCCGTGGAAGGCCCGCTTGGGGTGGCGGGCCGAGGGCAGGGCGACGAGCTCGCGGCCGGCGATCGCCTCGGCGATCCAGCCGAGCAGCACCCGGGCCTTCCGCCCCGTGGTGGGCAGGGCGAGCAGGTGGTAGCTGCGGTGGGCGAGCCAGGCGGGCACGCCCTTCAGCCGCACGCCCTTGATGTTCGCCGCCCCGTCGCCGATGCCGTAGCTCGCCACGGTGCCGAGGGAGACATGCCGGTACTCCTCGGGCTCCCGGCCGGCGAGGTCGGCGAGCACGTTGCGGGCGGCCACGGGCCCCTGCCGCATGGCGTTCTGGGCGTTGGGCGGGTAGTACGCGGGCTGCGAGGCGGCGGTGAGGTCGGGGATCTGGGCGACGTCGCCGACGGCCCACACGCCCTCCACGGGGGTGCCGTCCTCACGCACCACGCGGAGGGTGGCGTCGGCCATCAGGTGGCCCTTCGGCCCCCGGGGGAGGTCGGTGGCGTCGAGCACCGGGTTGGGCTGCACGCCGGCGGTCCAGACGACCGTGCCGGCGGGGAAGCGCTCCCCCGTGCTCAGCTCGACCACGGCGTCCTCGACGCTCTTCACCGTGGTCTCCAGCCGCACGTCGATCCCCTTGTCCCGGAGATGCCCGAGGGTCCACTTGGACAGCTCGGGGCCGACCTCGGGAGCCACGCGGTCGAGGGCCTCCACGAGCACCCAGCGGAGGTCGCCCCGGGAGAGGTTCGCGTGCTGCGCGACCGCGCGGACGCTCAGGTCGGCCAGCTCCGACAACCCCTCGACCCCGGTGTAGCCGCCACCGACGACGAGGAAGGTGAGGGCCTTCGCCCGCTCGGCGGGATCGTCGGTGCCGGCGGCGCGCTCGACCTGCTCGATCACGTGGTCGTGCAGGAAGGCGGCCTCCTCCACCGTCTTGAAGCCGATGCCGTGCTCCTCGAGACCGGGGGTGGGGAAGACCCGGGAGATCGCTCCGAGCGCGACGATCAGCTCGTCGTAGCCGAGGGTCGTGTCGGTTCCGTCGGCGGTGCGCAGGGCGACGCTCTTCGCCGCCGAGTCCACGCCGGTGACCGAGGCCTGCAGCACCCGGGAGCGGCGCAGTGTGCGGCCGAGCGGCACGGTGACGTCGCGGGGGGCGACGTGCCCGCCGGCCACCTCGGGCAGGAGCGGCTGGTAGGTCATGTAGGTGTTCGGGTCGACGACGGTGACCTCCAGGTCACGGTCGACGTGCCGCTCGAGCAGCCGGGCCGCCATCAGGCCGCCGTAGCCGCCGCCGAGGATCAGCACGCGGGCGATTCCGCCTGTTCTCATGGTCGTCTCCTTCTCGTGTTCGGGTGGATGGGGTCAGGTGCCGGTATGGGCGTGGCTCGCCCCCACGGGCTTGGACTCGGGCGAGCCGCTCTGGCGGAGGTAGATCGACAGGGCGACCATGCTCCCCACCGCCAGGAACTCGGACTGCCAGTTCTGCAGCGTGCGGTTCCAGAAGTCGGGTTCGAGGAGGTACTCGGCCCAGGTCACCGGGCGCTGGAGGTCGATGATCTGCTGCTCGTCGAAGGCGGCCACGTAGAGCACCTGGCGAAGACCCTCGGCCGCGGCCGAGCGGGGCGAGTCCGACCCCGCGTAGCGGCCCACCCGCTGATCGGCGTCGGACCCCGGGCCCTCGTCGCCCGGTCGCTTCGACTCGGGCGACCCGCGCTGCACGAGCCAGATCGTGGCGCCGATGTAGAGGAAGAACTGCAGGTACTCCGACTGCCAGTTCTCGGCGACGTCGGCGGCGAAGCTCGACGAGGTGACGTAGGCGAGGTAGCCGATCGGCTCGAGCCGCGCGCTCACCTGCTCGTCGTCGAACACGGCGTGACCGGCGAAGGACTGGCCGACGAGGGCGAGCACGAAGATGAGACCGAACCCGAGGGCCAGCCCGTTCTCCTTCAGGAAGCGCTTCATCGCTGCAGCAGCCCGATCGCGAACATCGCGACGAGCCCGAGCGCGATGACGACGAGGTAGCCGACGAACACCGCGCGCATCAGCTTCCCTCCAGCACGCAGTCGAACGGGGCGTCGCCCTGCTCCACGCAGCCGGCGGCACGCACCCGCCACTCCGATCCCGACACGGCCAGGAAGACCGTGTCGTGCTCGAGCTCGACGAACGCGGCCCGGCCGGAGGCCTGCCGGTCGAGCACGGCGCCCGACTCGGGCAGCCCGAGCGCGAGCACCCCGGTCTCGCAGCGACCGCCGTTCTCGGCGGCCTCCTCCTCGGCGGCCGGCACGAGCAGCGCGCAGGCCTCCGCACCGCGTCCTGCGGCCACGGCCTCCGAGAACCGCTGGGCGAGGTCGAGGCACCGGTCATGGCCGAGACCATACTCGCGGGCGGCGCCTTCCGCAGGGGGTGCCGGACGGGGCGGCGGCGCTCAGTGGGCACCGGCCGCCCGCGCCGCCTCCACGGCGGCCCGGATCCCGGTGCGGAGCGGCTCGCCGTGCCCCGGCAGCACGATCCGGGCACCGGTCGCGGCGAGCGCGTCGAGCGAGCGGAGGGCCGTCGAGGAGTCGGAGGTCGCCGCCCCCGCCACGATCTGCGGTCCGACGAGCCCGGTGTACGGGTCGAGGGTCACGAGGGCGTCGCCGGTCAGCAGGGCGTCGCGCTCGGGCAGGTGCAGCCCGATGTGGCCGTCGGTGTGCCCGGGCGTGCGCACCACCTGCGGGCGGCCGGGCACGTCCAGGGTGCCGCTCTCGGGCACGGTCTCGGTGAAGGGCACCCCCTTCACCCGGAGCGCTCCCGCCCGGGTCATCGCGCCGATCACCGGCACGCACCGCGGGTGGGCGACGGGGTAGAGCAGCCGTGACCGCTCGTGCCGGTAGCGGTACGGATGCGCGGCCAGCCGCCGGTCGTCGATCAGGTAGAGGTTCACGTGGGCGTGCTCCAGGCGGTGCACGCCGGGGGCGACGTTCCGCGTGAGCCGGGGCCGCGATCGGGGCGCGGGACGGGAGCGGGGGGACGGGGAGGTCGGGTGGCCGGTCGTGGTCATGCGGCCAGACTCCCCCGGGCGGGCATCCGCGCAACCGGGCTTGACGATGCGCCCGCCCGGAGTACGGTGCACCGCACACCCGGGCACCACCGCCACGGGCACCGGCGCCGCCCTCCGGCGCCCGCGAGAGGAGAGCAGTCATGTCCAAGCACCGTCCGGTCGTCGTCATCACGGGGGCATCCAGCGGGATCGGTCGCGCCACCGCCCTGCGGTTCGCCGGTCGCGGGGCGCGACTCGTGCTCGCCAGCCGCAGCACCGCCGCGTTGGAGCGGCTGGCGGAGCTCTGCCGGGAGGCGGGCGGCGAGGCCGTCGCCGTGACGAGCGACGTGACCTCGCCCATCGATCTGGAGCGGGCAGCCCGGCGCGCGGTGGCCGAGTTCGGCCGCCTCGACGTCTGGGTCAACAACGCCTCGGTGTCGTCGTTCGGGCGCATCGACGAGCTGCCGCTCGAGGACGTGCGCCGGGTGATCGAGGTCGACCAGCTCGGCTACGTGCACGGCGTGCGCGCCGCCCTCGGGCAGATGAGGCCCGCCGGCCGCGGGGTGATCGTGAACGTGGCCTCCATCGTCGGGGAGGTGCCGCAGCCCTACACCGCCCCCTACGCGATGTCGAAGGCGGCGGTGCGCGCGCTCTCGGTGAGCCTGCGCTCCGAGCTCGCGCTCGCGGGCGAGAAGCGCATCCGCGTCGCCACGGTGCTGCCGCCGACCATCGACACCCCGTTCTTCCAGCACGCCGCCAATCACACCGGGCGACGCGTGATCGCCATGCCGCCGGTGTACCCGGCGGACGACGTGGCGAAGGCGATCGTCTCGCTCGCGGCCAGACCGAAGGACGAGTTCGTGGTCGGCCGGCTCGGCCGCACCCTGGTGCGCCAGCACCGAGCCACCCCGCAGGCCGTCGAGGCGCAGATGGCGGCGCTCACCGAGGCCGGACAGCTGTCGCCGACCGAGCACGCGCCCGACAGCACGGGCATCCTGTACCGGCCGGTGCACGCCTCGAAGGCCTCCGTCTCGGGAGGCTGGCATGGCACCCGACGCCGCACTGTGCGGGGTCTGCTGGGCTGGCTCGCCGTCGCCGGCGCCGCGGTCTACGTCGTCGCGAAGGTGCGCAAGGCGGGCTGACGACGGTCGGAGCGGGCGCGGGTCTGCGGTGCGCGCTCCCGGGTGTCAACCCCCTCGTGGCTTTCCCGGGCAGCCGTACCGTGGCCCGCAACGGCGCCGACCCGCTCGGCGCACCCGGACCAGATCGGAGATCAGATGTTCTTCCACAAGCAGGAACTGCAGTTCAAGGCCACGCCGGCGAAGCCCGACGCACTGTTCGCGCGACGGTTGCAGGAGGTGCTGGGCGGCCAGTACGGCGAGATCACGGTGGCGATGCAGTACGGCTTCCAGGCCTGGAACTCCCACGAGCCCGGCAAGTACCGCGACCTGCTGTTCGGCATCGGCGCCGAGGAGTTCGGGCACGTCGAGATGCTGGCGATCACGATCGCCCAGCTGCTGGAGAAGGCGCCGATCGAGCAGTCCGAGGCCGCCGCGGCCTCCGACCCCGTGCTCGGAGCCGTGATGGGCGGGATGGACGTGCAGCACGCCATCGTCGCCGGAGCCGGCGCCCGCGCCGTCGACTCCAACGGCAACCCCTGGCAGGGCTCGTACATCACCGCCAGCGGCAACCTGCTGGCCGACTTCACCGCGAACGCGAACGCCGAGATGCAGGGCCGGCTGCAGGTCGCCCGGCTGTACAACATGACCGACGACCACGGCGTGCGCGAGCTGCTGTCGTTCCTGCTCGCCCGCGACACCATGCACCAGAACCAGTGGACCGCCGCGGCCGCCGAGCTGCGCGCCGAGGGCCGTGAGGATCTGCCGGTGCCGAGCAACTTCCCGCTCTCGCAGGAGTACCGTGACGTCTCGTACCAGTACATCAACTTCTCCGACGGCGCCGCCGCGGCCGAGGGCAGCTGGGCGAGCGGACCGACGCCGGACGGCAAGGGCGAGTTCACCTACCTCGACGCGCCGGGCACCTCGGCGCCGATGCCGCCGGCGACCCAGCCCGACGAGCGCTACTACGGCACCACGCCGAAGCCGAACATCGTCGAGAAGGCCGCCGGGGTCGTGAAGGACAAGCTCAGCACCAAGTGACGAACCATCGACGAGACACCGGCGGACGACCCGCCGGACGACCCGCCGGAGCACCCGACCGGCCCGCCGACGCCCCGCCCACGATCTCGGTCGTGATCCCGGTGCGGGACGACGCCGACGGGCTCCGGCGGTGCCTCCGCGCCCTCGCGGCGCAGACCCTGACGCCGCTGGAGATCGTGGTGGTCGACAACGGGTCGAGCGACGACAGCGCCGCCGTGGCGCTGGCCGGCGGCGCCCGGGTCGTGCCCGAGGACGAGGAGGGCATCCCCGCCGCGTCCGCCCGCGGGTTCGACGAGGCCCGGGGCGACATCGTCGCGCGGCTCGACGCCGACTGCGTGCCGCCGGCCGACTGGCTGGCCGGCATCGCGCGGGCGTTCCGCGAACGGCCCCGGCTCGTCGCCGTCACGGGCGGCGCGCGCTTCGCGGACGGGCCGCGGCTGCTGCGCCGGCCCCTCGCCGTCGTGTACCTGGGCGCCTACACCCTGTTCTCGGCGCCGGCTCTCGGCCATCCGCCGCTCTTCGGCTCGAACTGCGCCGTGCGCCGCGAGGCCTGGCTGGCCGTGCGCGACGAGGTGCACCGGCACGACCTGCTCGTGCACGACGACCTCGACCTGTCGGTGCACCTCGGCGCCCTGCCGGCGGCCGCGCAGGGTGCGCGGGGCCGATGGCGCCGGCCGGGCATCCGCCTCGACCGCCGGATCGCGATGGGCATCTCGATGCGGCCTTTCGCCGACCCCCGGGCCTTCCTGCTGCGGGTGCGGCGCGGCGTGCACAGCCTGACCGTGCACGGCGGTCGCGAGCTGCCCCGGCCGCTGCTGCCCCGCCCGACGCCGCTGCGCTCCGCGCTGCCGCCCGCCCCCTGACAGGAACGGCATGATCGCCCGACTCCGCACGCCCGACTCCACGCTCCGCTTCCTCGCCCAGGGCTACACCTTCGTGCGCCGGCAGCGTGCAGACGCTCGAGGGCGCGGCGCACGACCACCGCAAGCTGATGTTCCTGGCCACGCAGCGTGAGGAGCAGCTCGCGCTCCTGATCGGGGTGTTCCGCGAGGAGTGGGCCGAGGCCGCGGAGCGCTGGCAGCGACTGCCCGAGGTGGACCTCTACCGCGAGTCGGTCGGGGTGCTCGCCCGCAGCGCCACGCGGTGGGCGGGACTCGAGCCCGCGCCCGAGTGGCTGGCCGACACGCTGAGCACGATGGTCGACCGCGCCGCCACCGTGGGCCCGCCGAACTGGGCCGCTCGGGCGAAACGCCGCCGCGCCGAGCGCTGGGCCCGGGAGGTCGTGCAGGAGATCCGGTCGGGTGCCCGCACCCCGCCCGAGGGCTCGCTCGCGCGCACCGTCGCCGAGCATCTCGACCTCGAGGGGCGGCTGGTGCCGGCGGAGGTCGCCGCGGTGGAGCTGCTGAACATCCTGAGGCCCACCGTCGCGGTGGCCCGCTTCATCGTGTTCGCCGCCCTGGCCCTGCACCATCACCCGGGCTGGGCGGGGTGGGTGGCCGTCGACGCGGACGACCGGCTGCACTTCGCGCAGGAGGTGCGGCGCTTCTACCCGTTCTTCCCCGTCATCGGCGGGGTCGCGACCCGCGAGCTGGAGTTCCGCGGCGAACGACTGCGGCCGGGCCAGTGGGTGCTGCTCGACCTCTTCGGCACCAACCGCGACGAGCGCAGCTGGGCGCACCCCCAACGCTTCGACCCCGACCGGTTCGCCGGCTGGGACGGCGATCCCGACACGCTCGTGCCGCAGGGCGCCGACGACGTCGCGCACGGCCATCGCTGCCCCGGCGAGACCGCCACGGTGGCCCTGGTGGTCGAGGCGACCCGGCTGCTCAGCGCGGGGCTGGAGTACCGCGTGCCTCCGCAGGACCTGCGGATCGGGCTGCGGCGGATGCCCGCACTGACCGTCGACGACTTCACGCTCACCGACGTGCGGGTGCGTGGGGGCGCCATCGTCAGTTCTGCCTGATCGTCAGCTCTGCCTGATCCGGCGGCCCTCCTGCTCCTCGCGCTCCTCGCGCTCGGCAGCCTTGCGGCTCTTCCGGGTGTCGCGCGGGGGCAGCTGGATGTCCTCCTCCGCCTCGATGCCGGCCTGCAGCTGGCGGGCGCGTTCGATCTCGGCGTCGAACTCGGCGCCGAACAGCAGCGCGTTGTTCGCGATCCAGAGCCAGAGCAGGAAGATCACGACCCCGGCGAGCGAGCCGTAGGTGCGGTCGTAGTTCGAGAAGTTGGCGACGTACAGGCCGAACAGCGCCGTCGCGACCACCAGGACCACGATGGCGAGCAGGGCTCCGAGGCTCAGCCAGCGGAACTTCGGCTGCCGGGCGTTCGGCGCCGCGTAGTAGAGGATCGCGACGATCAGCACGATCACGACCGCGAGCACCGGCCACTTCGCGATCGACCAGACGGTCGTCACGACCTCACCGAGCCCCAGGGCGGAGCCCAGCGCATCCGTCACCGGACCCGACACCACCAGGATGACGGCGGCGATCAGGATGAGCAGGATGGCCACCACGGTGACCAGCAGCTGATTGGGCTTGAGCTTCCAGAACGGCCGGCCCTCGTCGATCTCGTAGATGCGGTTCATCGCGCGGCTGAAGGCGCCGACGTAGCCCGACGCCGACCAGATCGCCACGACGATGCCGCTGATCAGCGCGAACCCGGCCGCACCCGAACCGGCGAACTGCTCGAGGGGGCCGCGGAGGACCTCGGCCGTGCCGCCCGGCGCCACGTCGTCGACGACGCCGAGCAGGGCGTCGACGGCCTGACCCTGCTGGCCGATGACGCCGAGCAGCGAGGGCCTCGCCCTTGACCGTGTCGACCGCCTCGGACGCGGTCGACTGCACCGAGGACACGGCCTCCTTCGCCGGCTCCTTCAGGTTCTCCGCGACGCCCTTGGCGGCGTCGGTCACCTCGTGCACGAGGGGCTGCGCCTGCTCCTTGAGGTTCTCGGCGAGCGCCTTCTCCGTGCTGCTGGCGGGCACCAGGGAGGCGGCGAGGAGGCCGACGCCGAAGGCGATCAGGCCGACGGCGAGCGGGTTGCCCTCGGCCTTCGCCTTGGCCGCCCCGCCGACCCCGCCGATGCCGTCACCGGCCGAGCCGGCCGCCGACGACACGGCGTCACGGGCGTCGCCGGCCGCCCCCATCACGCGGTCGCGCACCGAGTCGACGGCACCGCGCACCTTGTCGGTCTGCCGGTGCACGATCTTCGAGGGCGTGACCTTGTCGGCCAGCGCGTCGACGTCGCTGCCGAGCTCGGCGCGGGTCGACTCGATGCGGGCACGGATCTCTTCGGGTGAATCAGTCATCGGTTCTCCTCATTTCTCTTCACGGCGTCGGGGATCCTCTTCACGCTGTCCACGGTCTGGGGGGCGCCCTTGACGGCCTTCATCTGCTTCTTGCCCTGCAGGTAGAGCACCAGGGCGACGATCGCCCAGATCACGGCGACCACGACGGCCGACCAGGCGTTGCCGATCAGGTAGCCGAGACCCCACCAGAGGGCGATCGAGAGGAACAGCACGGCCATCAGGGCGCCGTAGCCGGCTCCCGCGTACAGGCCGGAGCCCTTGCCGGCCTTCTTGGCCGAATCGGTCAGCTCGGCCTTGGCGAGCTCGATCTCCTGGCGCATGAGTGTCGAGAGATCACGGGTGACCTCGCCGAGCAGGTCGCCGAGCGAGGTGTTCGCCGCCTTCTGCTCGGAGGGGGTGGGGACGTCGGTCATGGCCGCAGCCCCTCGTCTCCCTGCGCCTGCACGCGCTCGGTGTAGACCGGGGTGTCGTCGGGCGCGACGAACGGGGGCACGGCCGGCGTCGTGGCGACGGGGGTGGTCGCGGCGGGGGTGTCGCTGCCGCTGTCGGTGCTGCCGGTGGCGCTGCTGCCGCCCCCGCTCGCGAGCGATCGCGTCAGGCGGCCGGCGAGCACGCCGGCGACGGCGGCGACCGCGATGAACGTGCCCGGCTTCCGGCGGGCGAACCCCTTGACCTCGTCCAGCAGCGAACCGGGGTCGCGGTTCTCCAGCCACTCCCCGATGGCGCCGACCCGCGAGGCGGCCTGACCGACGAGGTCGGAGGCCACACCGGGGCTGTCCTGGCCGGAGGCCATCCGGCCGAGCTCGTCGCCGAGCGAGCGCAGCCCGGCGGCGGCCCGCTGCTGCTGCTCCCCCGCCTGATCCTTCAGCTCGCTGCGGGAGCGCTCATAGAGATCCCGCACCTGCGTTCCCGCCTCGTGGGCGACCCGGGTGGCCTCGTCCTTGGCCACGCCCGCGACGTGACCGGCCTCCTGGGTCGCGGTGTCCTTCACCTGACCGGCCTGCGCGGTCGCCATGTCCTTCACTTGCGCGGCCTGTCCGGCTGCACCGTTCTCCGACATCAGAGTTCCTTCCGTTCGGCTGTCCATGAGCCCTACCAACACCTCACGGGCGGGGGCGCGAACGGGGCTTCCGAAGGCGGCGAGCGATGCGTACAATCCGGTGCGGTCGAGCGGATGCGCGGAGCGCCCACTACCGCGACGAGCGGGTCGCGCGCAAGGCTCTAGCCGCCTCCCGGCTCCCACGATCAGATGGAGGGATGCACCTCCCCGATGTTCCCCGGCACGACGGCACTCGATGGGCCGTCTGAGCTACGCGGGCACGACGGTCGACTTCGACGACCGCACCCTGGCGCATCTGCACGCCGTGATCGGGGCGAAGCTGCGCCGCGGCGAGGGCTTCCACTTCAGTTGGAGCGATGGCCAGTCGGGCGGCAACGGACGCACGTCGATCTGGGTGCGGCCCGAGATGCCCCTGGTGCTCTCGTTCCATCGGGCCGCCGCCGAGCCCCTCAACCGACGCTGGATCGACGAGCTGATGCGGCTGGCGAACTCGCCGTCGGGCCTGCAGCTGCGGCCGGAGCCCGAGCCGTAGTTGCCGCTATTGCGCGGTGGGGTCCTCGATGGGCAGGAGCGCGATGGGGGTGCCCGCCGTGATGAGCAGCCGCGCCTGCTGCGGCACCCCTTCACCGTGGTTGACGGTCACCCAGCCGGGCTCGCCGCTGAGGACGATCGACTCGATCTCCTGCTGGAGCTCGTCGACGTCGCGTCCGCCCACCGAGTAGTGGTTGCCGGCGTAGTCGATGGCGATTCTGTTCATGGCACGCTTTCGTCGAATGCTCCCGAGGTAAAATGCTCCAGAATGAGCCTCCGGCCGTCGTTTGGCAATGGCACGGCCGAAACCGGCAGCAATTGGTACGGTTTTGTGCATGGCCGACGCATTCACCGACGCCCTGCAGGAGCTCCGGGAGTTCCGGGGAGACGACCCCTCCCGCCTGGCGGAGCCGATCGCCCGCAGCTTCCCGGTCTCCGGCGCCTCCATCTCCACCCTCGGCGAGGTGCTCAGCTCCGAGACCGTCTCGGCGAGCGATCCCCTGGCCGCTCGACTCGACGAACTGCAGCTCGATCTCGGCGAGGGCCCCTGCTGGGACGCGCTGCGCACCATCTCCCCCGTCCTCGAGCCCGACATCCGCCACCGACCGCGGGGATCCTGGCCCGTCTTCCTCCCGGCGATCGCGCAGGAGGAGATCGGGGCGGTGTTCGCCTTCCCGCTCGCCGTCGGTCATCTGCGTCTCGGCGCGGTCGACCTCTACTCCGTCGACCCCACGACCCTGTCGCCGCTCCAGGCCCGGCAGGCCTCGGCCCTGGCCGCCGTGGTGAGCCGCCTCATCCTCCGCCGCGCGCTCGAGGCCGCGTCCGACGACGAGCCGGTCGCCGCCCCCGTCGACCGCTACTCCCGCCGTGCCATCCACCAGGCCACCGGGATGGTGATCGCGCAGCTCGGGGTGTCGGTCGACGACGCGGAGATGCTGCTGCGCGGCCACGCCTACGCCGAGGGCCGGAGCATGGCCGACGTGGCCGGCGACATCCTGAACGGCCACCTGCGCTTCACCGTCGAAACCGACGGGATCGAGGATCTCGCGTGAAGGGCGAGCTGCGGGAGGCGCGCCTGATCGAGGGGTTCGCCACGCTCGCCGACACGCTCGTCGAGGGCTACGACGTCGTCGACCTGCTGCAGACCCTCGTGGAGATCTGCCAGGACGTGCTGGCCGTCGACGCCGTCGGGTTGCTGCTCGCCGACGAGACGGGCGAGCTCGACGTCGTGGCGTCCACCAGCGAGGATCCCCGGCTCGTGCGCGCCATGCAGCTCGGCGCCGAGGCGAGGCCGTGCCACCGCTGCTTCGAGACGGGCGAGCAGGTGAGCCTGGTCGGGCTCGACGGAGCACCGGCCGAGTGGAGCGGCTTCCGCGACGCGGCGGAGGAGCTCGGCTTCGGCACGGTCGCCGCGGTGCCGATGCGGCTGCGGGAGACCCGCATCGGCGTGCTCAGCCTCTACCGCACCGACACGACCGCCCTGTCCGACGCCGACCTCCGCGCCGCCCAGGCCCTGGCCGACGTCGCGACCATCGGCATCCTGCACGAACGCGTGTTCCGCGAGACGGATGCGGTGCGCACCCAGCTGCAGCGGGCTCTCAACACCCGGGTCGTGATCGAGCAGGCCAAGGGCGTGCTCGCGCACACCCACGGGGTGTCGACCGAGGAGGCCTTCGACCTGCTGCGCGGCTACGCCCGCTCGAACCGGTTGGGCCTGCACGACGTCGCCCAGCAGCTGGTCGGGCGCACGCTGATCTTCTAGCGCCCGTCCCGTCGGAGTCCCGCCGATCAGTCCGCGGGCGTGCTCGTGCGACTCTCGGTGGAGTCGTTGTGGGGCCGGTGCTCGGCGATCCAGGCGAGCCGGCGCAGCGTCTCGACGTTGCGGAGGTAGAGCGGCACGTCGAGCACGAGCGACGGCACGAACGCTCCCGGGCCCTTGACCGCCCGTTCCCGGATGCGCACGAGCGACCCGTCCCCCCGGGGCTTCACGTCGACGCTCACGCGGGCCTCCCCGATCGGCCAGCCCGCCGGCTGGATCACCATCCGACGCGGCGGGTCCCACTCCAGCACGGTCGTCTCGTCGTCGATGACGGCGGGCCAGACCCCGAAGGAGTGGTGCAGCCGGCTGCCCACCCTCGGCCAGTCGTCGTCGACCTCGCGCATCCGCGAGGCCCCGACGACCCAGACGGGGAACAGCCAGCCGTCGGCGAGCACGTCGAAGACCTGCTCCGGGGTGGCTCTGATGAAGCGGACGTTGGTCGACATGGTGGTCACCTTTCCGGTCGAGGTTTGATCTGCCGGTCGAGGGGCGGACGGGCCGGTCGAGGGGCGGACGGGCTCGGCGAGGGGTCAGCCGAGCGAGGGCGGGGAGTCGATCCCGAAGTCGGCGGCCAGCGACCGGCGAGCGGCGTACCACCCGGCCAGTCCGTGCACGCCCGGCCCGGGCGGGGTGGACGAGGAGCAGAGGTAGACGCCCTTCGCCGGCGTCGCCCACGGGTTCAGCGACAGCCGCGGCCGGGCGGCGAGCTGCACGAAGTCGGCCGCACCGGCCGCGATGTCGCCGCCGATGTAGTTCGGGTCGTACGCCTCGAGCTGCTCGGACGTGCGGCTGGAGGAGGCGAGCACCAGGTCGCGGAAGCCCGGCGCGAAGCGCTCGATCTGCCGGGTGATCGCCTCGGTCGGGTCGACGGTCGAGCCCCGGGGCACGTGCGTGTACGTCCACAGCACGTGCTTGCCCGCCGGGGCGCGCGTCGGGTCGGCGATCGAGGGCTGGGCGGCGAGCACGTAGGGCGAGTCGGAGTGCCGGCCCGCGGCGACGTCCCGCTCGGCGGCGGCGATCTCGGCGCGGGTACCGCCCACGTGCACGGTGCCCGCGCCCCGGAGCAGCTCGTTCGTCCACGGCACGGGTCCGTCGAGCGCGAAGTCGACCTTCGCCGCCGCGTTGCCGTAGCGGAACCGCTCGAGCCGCGCCCGGAAGCGGTCGGGCAGACGGTTCCCCGCGATCCGCGCGAGCGCCCGCGGCGTGACGTCGAGCAGCACCGCGCGGGCGGGCGGCAGGGCGTCCAGGCTCGTGACCTCGGAGTCGGTGAGGATCTCGCCCCCGTGCGCGAGCAGGTCGGCGGCCATCGCGTCGACGATGGCCTGGCTGCCGCCCACGGGGATCGGCCAGCCGCGCCCGTGGGCGTAGGCCCCGAGCGACAGCGCGGCTCCGGCCGTCGCGAGCCCCGGCATCGGCAGGATCGAGTGGGCGGCGACCCCGCTGATCATCGCCGGGGCGACCTCGCCGCGGAAGCGCGCGTTCCAGAGCGGCGAGCCCTGCTCGAGCG
Organism: Herbiconiux sp. VKM Ac-1786; assembly: GCF_015350805.1. Classification (GTDB taxonomy): domain Bacteria; phylum Actinomycetota; class Actinomycetes; order Actinomycetales; family Microbacteriaceae; genus Herbiconiux. The sequence goes on from NZ_JADKSG010000002.1 coordinate 938,016, forward strand.
CCCGGAGACCGAAGCGGGCGGCGACGAGCGGATGCGCGGGGATGCGCAGGAGCGGGGAGCCCGCGAACTGGGCGACCCGGTCGGCCTCGTCGGCCAGCGGGCCCATCAGCCGCATCCACGCCGGGCCGTCGGCCCCGAGCTGCGCGGCGGTGCGGCGGATGTCGCGGTAGGCGATGCCGGCCTCTCCCCCGTCGAGCGGATGCCCGTAGGAGATCTCGGGCACCACGAGGTCGATCCGGCGCTGCAGCCCGAAGCTGCGGAAGAATCCCGACGCGAGGGCCATCGGATGCACGGCGGAGCACAGGTCGTGCAGGAACCCCGGCAGGGTGACCTCCGCCGATCGCGCCCCGCCGCCGATGGTGCCGTTGCGCTCGTGCACCTGCACCGACAGCCCGGCCCGGGCGAGCGTCACGGCGGCGGCGAGGCCGTTGGGCCCCGCCCCCACGACGATCGCGTCGGGCGTCGAGCTCATCGGCGGCCGCGCAGGGCGGAGCGGGCGGCGATGCCGAGGGCGCCGATCCCGGCGGCAGCTCCGGCGCCCGCGATCGAGAGCGCGAGCGGCCGGTGCAGGATGTACCACACCTCGAGCGACCGGGTCTTCGCCTGGTCGCTGAAGATGCCGCGGGCGCCCTGGTCGCCGGGGGTCGGCTCGTACAGGTTCGTCGGCAGCATCGGCTCGGTCTTCTCGGGCGCCTGCTGGCCGTCGTAGCCCGTCTTGGCGAGGTACCAGTCGAGGAAGCCCGCCACGAAACGGTTGCCGATGACGGTCTTGGCGGTCGGGCCGCCCACCCAGGTGCGCCGGCGCGGATGCTCGGCGACGTGGGCGATGACGCTCGCACCGACCTCGGGCTCGAAGATCACGTCCATCGGCTGCGGGTGGTGGGGCAGCGCCGACTTGACCCAGTTGAACTGGATCGTGTTCATCGCCGGCATGTCCACGGTCGAGATGCGCACCGGGCTCTGCCGGTGGATCAGCTCGGTGGTGACCGACTCGGTGAAGCCCTGGACGGCGTGCTTCGCGCCGCAGTAAGCCGCCTGCAGGGGGATGCCGCGGTGGGCGAGCGCCGAGCCGACCTGGATGACGTGGCCGCGCTCCCGCGGGATCATGCGCTTCAGCGCCGCCCGGGTGCCGTTGACGAAGCCGAGGTAGTTCACGGCTGTCGCCCGCTCGAAATCCTCGGGATCGGTCTCGATGAACTCCGCGAACGAGCCCACCATCGCGTCGTTGACCCAGAGGTCGATGGGCCCGAGCTCCCGTTCGACCTGGTCGGCGGCCCGTTCGACGGCCTCGCGGTCGGCGACGTCGGTCGCGATGCCGAGACCGCGCCGGCGGTACGCCTCGATCTCCTCGACGACCCCCTCGAGACCGTCGGTGCCGCGTGCGAGCACGGCCACGTCCCAGCCCCGGCCTGCCAGTGCGCGCACCGTGGCCCGCCCCAGTCCGGCGGTCCCTCCGGTCACGACGGCGACTCCCTTGCTCATGCTGCTCCTCTATTCCGGCCCCGTGGCCGGCCCGTTGGCCTGTGTTCGTCAACGTACCCCGGGGCGATGCGGCCCGCTCGCATCAGGCGATCAGGTGCTGCTCGGCGATCACCGAACGGGAGAGCACGGTGTAGCCCTCCCCGTCGAAGAACACCGTGATGCGATCCGGGTCGACGCTCACGACGGTGCCCTCGCCGAGGCTCCGATGCCGGATGCGCTGCTCCACCGCGAAGCCGCCCGGGCCTTCCGCCGCGTCGGCGGAGGCGGCGGGCGCGGCGTCGGGACGCGCATCCGGAGCCGCCGCCCGCGCCTCGCAGAGGTCGCAGTGCCCGCAATCGGTCAGGGCGGTGTCGCCGAAGTAGTCCAGCAGGAACCGCCGACGGCAGCCGAGCGTCTCGGCGTAGCCGCGCATCATGTCGATGCGGGAGTGCTCGATGCGGGTGCGGCGCTCGTGCACCTCGACCGCACCGCTCACGGCCTCCTTCGCGTCGACGCCGCGGGCGAGCCGGAGCCCCGCCCGGCGGTCGATCACCGCGCCCGCCTCGGCGAGCAGGTTGACCTGCTGGGTCACCGAGCGGGCCGGCACCCCGGAGGCCTCGGCCAGCGCGGCGCGGGTCAGCGGCCGCTCCGCCCTGGCGAGGGCCCCGACGATCGCGCGCAGGCGCTTCTCGTCGGGCGAGGAGGAGGCGAAGAAGCTGCGGAGACCCAGGTCCTCCGGCCGGTAGTGCAGGGTCGTCTCGGCCGGCTCGCCGTCACGGCCGGCGCGCCCGATCTCCTGGTAGTAGCTGTCGACCGAGTCGGGCACGTCGGCGTGCACGACGAAGCGGATGTCCGCCTTGTCGATGCCCATGCCGAACGCCGAGGTCGCCACGACGATCTCGTGCTCGCCCGCGTGGAAGGCGGCGTAGACCTCCTCCTTCAGCCGGGCGCGCAGGCCGCCGTGGAAGGCCGCGGCCCGGCGGCCCCGCTCCCGGAGGGCCTCGGCGTACTCCTCGGTGGCCCGCCGGGTGGCGACATAGACGAGGCCGGGCACCTCGAGGGCCGCGACCTGCTCGAGCACCGCCCGGCGCTTCTCGTCGGCGCTCTCGTGCCGCACCACCCGGAGGTGGAGGTTGGGTCGGTCGAACCCGCTGACGAGCACCCGCGGGTCGTCGAGGTGGAGCTTCCCGACGATGTCGTCCCGCACCGGCGCCGACCCGGTGGCGGTGAGCGCGACGACGGGCGGATGCCCGAGCCGGTCGGCGATCTCACCGAGCCGGAGGTAGTCCGGCCGGAAGTCGTGCCCCCACGCCGACACGCAGTGCGCCTCGTCGACGACGAACTGCACCACGCCGACGGCCCGCAGCCGGTCGACGGTCTCGTCGTTCGCGAGCTGCTCCGGGGCGAGGTGGAGGGTGCGGGCCCCCGTGCCGTGCTCGGCCAGCTCCCACGCGGCGTCGTTCTCGGCCGCGGACTGGGCCGAGTTCACGGCCGCCGCCCGGAGCGGCCCGCCGTCCTCGCCGACGTGCCGCACCTGGTCCCACTGCAGCGCGATCAGCGGGGTGACCACGACCGTGAGACCGCCGAGCGCGAGGGCCGCGAGCTGGTGGATGGCGGACTTGCCGTGCCCGGTCGGCATGACGGCCAGGAGGTCGCGGCCCCCGAGCACCGTCTGGACGGCAGCCTCCTGACCCTCCCTCAGGGTGTCGTAGCCGAGACGGCCGGCGAGCAGGGTGAGGTCGGGGGTGGTGGTCAACGGGCTTCCTTCCGGCACGCGCGCGGTCAGCGCATCCGGAACCGTACGCGCGGCGAAAAGCCGCGGCACGGGGTTGACACCCGCCGTCGATCAGGCGGGTCGTCCGCCCGCGGGAGTCGTGGTAGCGTCCGGCTCGCCGGGGAGCCCGAAGACGTCGAAGTCGTCGTCGACGGCGATCCACTCGCCACCGGTGGGGCCCGGGCGGGCGAGGGCGCGCAGCTCGCTGAGAGCGTCGGGGGCGTCGGGCTCCGGATGCGCGGAGTCGACCGCGAGCACGACGAGCGGTGTGCCGGGGCCGAGGACGAGCCGGGCCGGCCGCGCCCGCCCGTCGGGCGGCGAACACGTCGCCGGTGAGGAGTTCGGCCGAGCCGATCAGGATTCGCTTCGTGGCCGCACGACCATCGTTCCGCCAGACATACCGACCCCTTCGCGCACTGTCGATCTTCGGTCGCCGGGGTCTGGGGCGTCACGACCAGGCTACGCCCTGCCCGGCCAGCGCGTCGACGGCCGCCAGCACGTCGTCGACCCCGACCGCCAGGATCGCCGGGTCGGGCGTGGCGGCGAAGGCGTCGCCGCGGCGCCGTGTCGCGTCGGTCAGCACGATGTGCGGGCCGGGCGGCGGGCCCCAGATCTCGGGCGCCGCCGGCCCGAACAGCACCACCGACGGGCGACGGTAGGCCGAGGCCAGATGGGCCGCGCCGGTGTCGGCCGAGACCACGAGCTGCGCGTGCGCGATCACCCCGGCGAACTCGGCCAGTCCCAGCTCGCCGGCGAGCACGCGGCCCGGGCCGAGCCCGGCCGCCTCGGCGACGGCGAGCGCCCGCTCGCGCTCGGCGGCGCCACCCGTGAACACGACGTGGTGACCGCTCCGCTCCAGCTGCCGCGCCACGGCGGCGAAACGATCGGCGGGCCACAGCCGTGACCCGTAGAAGGCGCCCACGTGCACGACCGTCGGCGCCCGGGTGAGCGGATCGGCGCCGAGCCGCCGCGCATCCGGAGCCGGGGCCGCGATCTCGAGCACCGTGTCGCCCGGGTCGGCCGGCACCCCGTAGGCCCCGACGAGCCGTACCCAGCGTTCGCGTTCGTTCATCTCGTCGATCCACTCCGGTGCGGGCTGCGGCGCCTCGGGCAGCCCGGGCACCTGGTGCACCATCGCCCGGCGGGCCTCGAGCGCGTCGACGATGGACCGGCTCTCCGGGCCGCTCCCGCGTGAACCGTTCCTGGGTCGAGGCGCTGATGCTGACGGCCAACTCGCCGCAGGGGCTGCAGCTGGTCGGGGAGCCCGACGAGCCGGGGGCCCCGGGCGAGCACGCGCACGACTGAGCGCTGGGCTCGAGACACCGGGCGCTTCCGTCCGTCTGGCGCTAGGCGCTAGGCGCTAGGCGCGGTCGGCGTTGGCGGGCGGCGGGTCGTCGCTGTCGACGGACTTGATGGTCACGTGGGAGCGGCCCTTCGGCCCACCCGTGAGCTCGAGGTGCTTCGCGTAGGAGCGCAGCGCCGAGGCGACGACGCGCGCGTCGATGCCGACGGTCGCGGCGGCCCGCTCGGCGGCCGTGTGCGGCTCCCACGACACCGACAGCGTCACGCGCGTGGACGAGTCGTCGACCGCGGCGAAGTCGGCCCGGCCCGTGAACGCCAGGTCGCCACCGATCGTGCGCCAGGAGAGGTGGTCGTCGGGGATCTGCTCGAGGATCTCCGCGTCGAACTCCCGCGTGATGCGACCGACCGAGAGGAGCCAGTGGCTGTAGGTCTCGGAGGTGACCGAGACCGAGGCCACCGGCTCCAGGAAGTCGGGGAAGGTCTCGAGGTCGACCCACTGCTTGTACGCCGCGGAGAGTGGTGCCTTCACGACGACCGAGCGGGTGACCCGGCGAAGGGGCCGGGTGGTGCGGGGGGTGCTGCTATCTGCCATTGCCGTTTCCGTTGTTGCCGTTGCCGTTGTTGTTCCCGGGGCCGCTGTTGCCGTTGCCGTTGCCGTTTCCGTTGTTGCCGTTGCCGGGCTCCTCGACCACCGGGGCGGGCTCGGTCTCGGTGACCGGCTCCGCCGGGGCCTCCACGACGGGGGCCTCCACGACGGGCGCCTCCTCGACGGGCGTCTCCTCGACCGTGGCGGGCGTCGTCGACTCCACCACCGGAGGAGCCGTCGGCGTCACCGAGCCGCCGGCGGTGCCGACCCCGATCAGCACGGCGAGCACGCCGATCGCGAGAGCACCCGGAACGGCGATCGCCAGGGCGACCACCTTCGGGCGGCGGCGCTCCGCACGCCGCTGGGTGCGCCTCGTGGGCAGCTCCAGGGCGACGGTGGGTTCGGGCTCGAGCTCGGCTTCCACCTCGGGCTCGGCGAAGGCGGTGAGCGGCAGGGTCGCCGCCGCCGGGAGGTCGATCACGCCGGTCGCCTCGAGCGCCCCGTCGTCGGCGGCGCCCGGCACGAGCAGCGCGAGCTGCAGACCGCGCGCGGCGACGGCGACCTCGAGGGCGCTGGGACGGTCATCCGGTCGCGGAGCCGTCATCGCGGTGAGCAGCGACTTCCACCCGTAGCCGAGACCGCCCGGGATCTCGGGGCTCTGGGTGACCCGGGCCATCAGCGACGCGTGCGTGCCGCTCTGCGGAAAGGCCCGGCGGCCGGTCAGAGCCTCGATCAGCAGCAGCCCGAGCGAATAGATGTCGGCCGAGGGGGCGGGCGCCGCTCCCCGCACCTGCTCGGGGCTGAGGTAGGCGGCCGTGCCCATGATCGTGCCGGGCAGCGTGACCCGGGTGCTGTCGACGAGGTAGGCGATGCCGAAGTCGGCGAGCTTCGCCCGGAACGCCGGCCCCGGGGTGGTGCTCGGCCGCAGCAGCACGTTCGACGGCTTGATGTCGCGGTGCACCACGCCTCGTTCGTGCACCACGTGCAGCGCCTCGGCGAGGTCGAAGGCCATCGCCGCGACGTCGATCGGATCCAGCGGCCCCTCGGCGATCCGCGCCCGCAGGGTCGGACCCTCGACGAACTCCATGGCGAGGTAGCTGAGCCCGCCCTCCTCCACCCGCGCGTCGAACAGGGTGACGAGGGCGTGGTGGTTCAGCGAGGCGAGCACCCGCGTCTCGGACACGGTGCGCCCCGACTCGGACGGCTCGGTCGTGCCCGGGCGGAAGACCTTGATGGCGACGGTGCGCCCGAGCAGCTCGTCGTTCGCGCGGTACACGGTAGCCATACCGCCCTCGCCGGCCGCAGCCTCGAGACGGTAGCGGCCATCGAGGATCTCGCCGGTGCGAGGGACGTCGTCGGTCAGGAGCTCGCCCATCACCGATCCTTCCCGCGGGGAATCCGCTCGTTCCTGCCTACCACGATCAGGTCAACAGCGATTGACCTAAAAGGGTGGAATTCCGGCCGATCGCGGGTGAGGCGGCCGGTGGATGCGCGGCCGCTCAGCCGACGGGCGGGCCGGCCACCAGGGCCACCGTCGTGAGCACCGCGACGACGACCGCGAGCACCACCGCGAACATCCACGGATGCCGCAGGAACCAGCGCAGCAGGCGGTCGATCGGGCCGCGGTCGCGGGGGTCGTCGCCCGCCTCGGTGCGCCAGCCGCCCTCGAGCCGACGCCGGCGCTCGAGCACCGCGTCCATCACGAGCGTGCCGTAGGGCGGCACCGCCGTGAGCCCGGCCACCACGATCAGCCACCACGGCCAGCGCTGGTTCAGCCCGACCACCACGGTCGTCACCACGAAGGCGATGAAGACGGTGCCGTGGGCGAGGCCGATCGCGAAGAAGAACGGCACCTCGGCACCGGCCGCGTAGCGGGCCACCATGGCGGCGATCAGGGCGGTCCAGGTGACGGCCTCGGCGATGGACACGGTGCGGTACAGCAGGCGGGGAGACATCTCGTCAAGCCTATCGAGGCCCGATGTCCCGAAACGCGGCAAAGTGGGCGCGAAACGCTTCGGGTGCCGCTCGCGCCCGGGGCCCGGATGCGGGACCATCGATGCCTGGCGCGACGCGGCTGCCCGGCCGCCGTGCCGGAGCCGGACTCCCGGGCCAGCACGACGAGCTGCGAGGAGGTGTGCGGATGAGCGATCGCCCGCTCCTCGCGGCCTACCTCCGCGCCCGTCGCGACCTGGTGCAACCGGAGGACGTGGGACTCGTGCGCGAGGAGGGCCGCCGCGTGCGCGGGCTCCGCCGCGAGGAGGTCGCCCGGATCGCCGGCATCAGCCAGGAGTACTACCTGCGGCTCGAGCAGGGTCGCGACCACCAGCCCTCGCTGCAGGTGCTGCAGGCGCTCGCCCGGGCCCTGCGCCTGGACGACGACGGCCTGCGCTACCTCGTGCGCCTCGCCCGCCCCGCCCCGCCGGCCGCCGATCACGCCCCCGGGCCCTTCGTGGAGCTGCTGCTCGAGCAGTGGCCGCACACGGCGGCCTACGTCAGCGACCGGCACCACGACGTGCACGCCGCCAACGACCTCGCCCGCGAGATGGCCCCCGGCTACTTCGAGCCCGGCGTCAACCTGCTGCTCGCCCTGTTCGAGTCGGCACCGCGGGAGCCCGTCGAGGTCTGGGAGGGGGCGGCCACCACGTTGATCTCGGCCCTGCGCTTCCAGGCCGAGGCCTCGAGCCCGCGACTGCAGGAGATCGTGGGGACGCTCTCGGTGGGCGACCGGGAGTTCCGCCGGCTCTGGAGCCGGCACGACGCGCATCCGCAGGTCTCGGGGGTCTCGCCCACGTTCATCGAGCCCGTCGGCTGGGTCGAGTTCCGCTGGCAGACGCTCGAGATCCCGGGCGACGCCGGGTACTACCTGACGGTCTTCTACGCCGACCCGGGCAGCCCCGCGGCCCTGGCGAACGAGCTGCTTCGCGGGCGCGTCGCCGCGCGGCTCACGCCGTCCGGGGGTCGTGAGTTCGGCGGTGCGCCGACCGGAACCGTCGCTGGTACTCCGACGGCGTGACCCCGAAGCGCCCGGTGAAGGCTCGGCGGAGGGCCTCGACGGAGCGGTAGCCGGCGTCGTCGGCCGCGCGCGCGACGGCCGCCCCCGACTCCAGGCTCCGGGTGGCGAGGTCGAGCCGCAGGGAGTTCACGAAGCCGATCGGCGTCGTGCCGAACTCCTCGCGCATCACCCGGGTGACGTGGCGCGGGCTGACGTTCGCGTGCGCGGCGAGGTCGCCGACCGTGCAGGGCCGCGTCGGATCGGCGGCCACGTACTCGGCGATCGACTGCGCGACCGGCGTGCGCGCGGCCGACCCGCGGAGCGAGACCGAGAACTGGGACTGCCCGCCCGAGCGGCGCAGGTACACCAGGAGCAGCTGCGCCACCGCGCGGGCGTCGTCGGGGCCGAGGTCGTCCTCGACCAGGGCGAGGGCCAGGTCGATCCCGGCCGCGACGCCGGCCGAGGTGTAGACGGGGCCGTCCTTGACGAAGATGGAGTCGGTCTCGACCTCGACCGCCGGGTAGCGGGCCGCCAGCAGCTCGGTGAACTTCCAGTGGGTCGCCGCCCGGCGGCCGTCGAGCAGCCCCAGCGCCGCCAGCGCGAAGGCTCCGCTGCAGATCGAGGCGACCCGGCCGGAGCGGGACGCCAGCAGCTCCACGGCGTCGAGCAGTCGCGGGTCGGAGAACACCTCGGGCGCGATCTCGCTGCCCGGCACGATCAGCGTGTCGAGCTCGCCGGCGTCCTCCGCCGAGCAGGCGACACCGACGCGCATCCCGAGCGACGTGACGATGTCGGCTCCGTCGGGCGAGATGAGCACGATCTCGTAGCTGTCGATGCGCTGGTTCGCCTCGAGGAAGACCTCGGCCGGCCCCACGAAGTCGAGCGTCTTGACCTGGTCGAACACGAGCACGCCGATCCGCCTTGTCCGTCGGGCACCGTGTGACATCCGGGCTCCTCGCGTCGATTCTGGACCGGTCGCTCCAATTGAATCAGACCGTGGGTGGTCATGGGAGGGTTCGGCAGAGCATCCGACGATCGTCGGAACCGCCCTCGACGGCAGGGCTTCCGATCGGACCGTGGGGTGGCGTAGCGTCGGGGCGACGAAGGGAGCCGTCATGGCCGAAGCGGTGCAGGCGATCGATCCCTCGGTGCCGCCGAGCGGAACCGGCTGCGTGGAGTGCGAGGCGACGGGCAGCTGGTGGCTGCACCTGCGCCGCTGCGCGGCCTGCGGGCACGTGGGCTGCTGCGACGACTCGCTGAACAAGCACGCCACCGCCCATTACCGGCAGACCGGGCATCCGGTGATGCAGAGCTTCGAGCCGGGCGAGGACTGGTTCTGGGACTACGCCACCGAGGACTACACCGACGGGCCGCGGCTGGCCGACCCGCAGAGCCACCCCGCGTCGCAGACGGTGCCGGGGCCGGCCGAGCGCGTGCCCGCCGACTGGGAGTCGCTGCTCGGCTGATCACCCGGCCTAAGTGGTAGCGGAAGGGCCACGCGCCCCGCCCGGGGGCCTTCCTACCCTGAGGGCATGAACCTCCAAGACGTCGTCGACGAACTCGCCGAATCGCTCGGTCGCTCCGTGGTGGTCAACGATCTCGCCTACCGCCCGCTCGCCGCGAGCGCGCAGGGCGACGAGATCGACCGCATCCGCACGGTGAGCCTGCTGCAGCGCTCCACCCCCCAGCCCTACCAGGCCTACCTCGACGAGCTGCAGGTCAACACGGCCCGGCAGCCCATGCTGATCGGGCTCGAGGAGTTCGGCGGCCGGGAGCGGCTCGCCGTGCCGATCCGGGACGAGTCGGGCACCGTGGCAATCCTCTGGCTGATCACCGGCGACCTGCCGCCGCTCACCGCGGCCGACTACGCCGCGATCGAGGCGGCCGGATCGCTGCTGCGGGCGCTGCTCTCGGCCGACGGCGAGGGGGCGGGCGAGGGCACCAGTCGCCCGGCGGTGCTGCGGCGCCTGCTGTCGGCCGACCCCGCGACCCGGCGGCGCGCCTTCTCCGACGCCGTCACGAAGCGGTTCCTCGAACGCGGGCCCGGCACGGTCGTGCGGGCGGTGATGGTGGGGCTCGACCGCTCCCACGTCGAGCGCGTCGCGTTCGGGCGGCACCTCGGTGCGCTCCGCTCCCCCGGCTTCGCGTTCCTCGGCGAGTGCGGCGACGCCCTGATCGTCGTCGGCCGGGCCGGTGACCGGGAGGTGCTCGACGACACGATCCGCCGTGAGGCCGAGCGGTACGGGATGCCCGTCGCCGCGATCGGCTCGGCCCACCACGACCGCGCCGACGACGACCTGCAGAACGCCGTCGACCAGGCCTGCACCGCCGCCGCCATCATCTCGGCCCTGCCCCAGCTCGGCCCCGGCGCCGACATCGGGGAGCTGGGCGCGTGGGCGATGCTCTCCGCGATCGTGGGCGACCGCCGGCAGCTGGCGACCTTCTCGCCCGCCGCCCACCGGCTCTGCGTCGAGGGCGACCCGCTGCAGCGCACCACGGTCGAGACCTACCTCGATGTCTGCGGGCAGGTGCGCGACGCCTGCGAGCTGCTGCACATCCACCGCACGACGCTCTACTATCGGCTCGAGAACATGCCGGAGGTGGTCAAGGCGGCGCTCGACGACGGGATGCAGCGGAGCACGCTGCACCTGTGCCTGAAGCTGATCCGGTTCTGGGAAGCGACGGGCCGGGCGTAGGCCCGGCGGACGAGGACGACGAGTGACCGAGCAGACCGCGACCGCCCCCCGCACCGTCCACCTCTACGGCGAGCGCCGCAGCCGCGACGCCTACGCCATCCGGGACTTCCTGACCCGCAGCGTCGTCGACTTCACCTGGACGACGCTCGCCACCGACGAGCAGTGCCGCAGCCTCCTCGGCGTGCCGCTGTCGGCGGCGCGGCTGCCGGTCGTCGACCTGCCCGACGGCACCCGGTTGAACGACCCCAGCCTCGCCGAGATCGCGACGCGCCTGGGCTGGGTCGAGGCCCCGAAGCTCGCCGAGTACGACCTGTCGATCTACGGCGCCGGCCCGGCCGGGCTGTCGGCGGCGGTCTACGCCGCGTCGGAGGGCCTGCGGGTCGTGGTCGTCGAACGCGAGGCCGTCGGCGGCCAGGCCGGCTGCAGCAGCCTGATCGAGAACTACCTCGGCTTCCCGCACGGCATCGCGGGCGCCGACCTGGCCGAACGCGCCCGGCAGCAGGCCGTGGAGTTCGGCGCCGAGCTGCTGATGATGCGGGCCGGGGTGCAGGGCGAGTTCCACGACGGCCGCATCCACGCCCGCCTCGCCGACGGCAGCACCCTGGTCGCCCGCTCCAACATCTGCGCCACCGGCGTGGAGTGGCGGCGCCTCGGCCTCGACCGCGAGGACGAGCTGCTCGGCCTCGGCCTCTACTACGGCGCCGGCACCAGCGAGGCGCCCGAGTGCGCCGGGGAGCAGGTCTTCGTCGTCGGGGGCGGCAACTCCGCCGGCCAGGCCGTGATGAACCTCGCCGCCCACGCCGCGCGGGTCACGATGCTCGTGCGCGGTGCGGATCTCAGCGACACGCTCTCCAGTTACCTCGCGATGCGGGTGATGGCGCAGCCGAACGTCGACATCCGCCTGAACACGCGCATCACCGCGCTGCACGGCGACGACGGGCTGACCGGGCTGACGCTCGAGGACAGCCTCACGGGCGAGCGCCAGGACGTCGCCGCGTCGCGCGTGTTCGTCTGCATCGGCGGGTCGCCCGACACCGACTGGGCCGAGGCGACGCCGATCGTGCGCGATCGGCTCGGCTACCTCGTCACCGGGCCGGACCTCACGGCGGGCGACCTCGCCGCCTGGCCGCTCGAGCGGCATCCGTTCTTCCTCGAGACGAGCGTGCCCGGGTCGTTCGCCGCCGGGGACGTACGCCAGAACTCGGTCAAGCGCGTCGCCTCGGCCGTCGGCGAGGGCGCCATGGCCGTCACCTTCGCCCACCGCTACCTCGGGGAGACGTTCGGATGACCCTCACCCGCTCGCCCCGCCGCCTCGCCGTCGCGCACGGGCCCGCCTTCTGGATCGTGGCCGTCACCTTCCTGCTCGTGATGGCCTACTCGACCGTGCCGACACCGCTCTACCCGCTGTACGAGCAGCGCGACGGCTTCCCGCCGTTCGTCGTCACCATGATCTTCGCCGCCTACGCCGTGGGGGTGATGGTCAGCCTCTACCTCGCGGGCCACGTCAGCGACTGGCTCGGCCGCCGGCGGGTGCTGCTCGTGGCCGTGCTCGTCTCGGCCCTGTCGGCCGTGCTGTTCCTGTTCTTCACCGAGGTGCCGGGGCTGCTCGTCGCGCGCTTCGTCAACGGGGCGAGCATCGGCATCCTGACCGCCACCGCCACCGCGCACCTCGGCGAGCTGAGGGCGCGGGCGAAGCCCGACGAGAACTCGATCGTGGCCGCCTCGGTCTCCGGTGCCGCCAACCTCGGCGGCCTCGCGCTCGGCCCCCTGATCGGCGGGTTCTTCGCCGAGTTCCTGCCCGACCCGCTGATGCTGCCGCACCTCGTCTTCCTCGTCGTGCTGATCGTGGCGGCGCTCGTGCTCCTGCTGGTGCCCGAGACGGTCGACGTGCCGACCGGCGACGACCGCCCCCGGTATCGCCCGCAGCGACTCTCGGTGCCCGCCGGCTCGGGCCGGGCGTTCGCCGTGGCGGCGTTCGGGGCCTTCTCGGCCTTCGCCGTGTTCGGCCTGTTCTCCTCGCTCGCGCCGACCTTCCTCGTCGTGACCTTCGACTCCCCCGACCACCTGCTGGCCGGCGCCGTCTCGTTCTCGGTCTTCGCCGCGGCCGCCCTCGGTCAGCTGGCGCTGGTGAAGCTCAGGATGCGCACCCAGCTCACCATCGCCCTCCTCGGCTGCACGGCGGGCCTCGTGCTCGTCGCGGCGGGGGCGCTGCTGCCCGTGCTGGCGCTGTTCCTCCTGGGCGGCGTGGTCGCCGGGCTCGGAGTGGGACTGCTGTTCAAGGGGGCGCTCGGCACGGCCATCGGGCTCGCCGAGCCGACGCGGCGGGGCGAGACGCTGGCGCTGGTGTTCCTGATCGCGTACGCCGGGCTCGCGGTGCCGGCGCTCGGGGTGGGTGCGGCGCTGGCGTTCGTGCCGGCTCTCGTGGCGCTGGTGGTGTTCGTGGTGCTGGTGCTGGTGGCGACGACGGCGGCGATCGTGATGATGCGGCGGCGGGCGGGGCGGTAGGGGGTGCGGCGGGCTAGTGGCCGGCCAGGGCGGCCGCTTCGCTGAGCCAGCGGCGGTGCTGGTCCCAGGGGTCGGTCGCGCCGGCGCGGAGCACGTCGATGTGCGCCAGGAGCGCGTCGTGCTCGTCGAACCACTCCCGGCCCGCCCGGTGCGCGGCGAACTGCTGGTGCCGCCTCTGCTCCAGGCGCCGGTCGCCGCGCTCGAACGCCAGCAGCTCCTCGTAGTGCAGCTGCCCGAGTCGGGAGCGCGGGTTGGCCGAGGTGCCGATCTTGATCCGCCCCCGCGAGCGGATGTAGTACACGACGTCGACCCGCACCGGCCGCGCATCCGGGTCGGGATGCTCGTGCAGCCGCCACTCGCACACCGCGCACAGCCAGCCCGACGGCCACCTCACCCCGAGCCGCGATCCACACGCCGGGCAGGGTGAGGGCAGCACATCCGTCACCCCGGCCTCGCCCGCGACCCACTCGGAGGCGCGCAGCAGGTGCTCCTCGCAGAGCCCGAGCCCGGCCTCGACGACCACGGGCCGGCCGCAGCGGCCGGATGCGCCGAGCGGATCGGTCGCGCCGCAGCCCGCGTTCGGATGTTCCATGACGGCACGGTACAACGGGCCGCCGACACCGGCGTGCGGGTCGCTGCCCGGCTCAGGCCGCGCTGTGCGCCTCAGGTCGCTCTGCCCGGCTCGGGCCGCTCTGTGCGGCTCAGGTCGCTCTGCCCGGCTCAGGCCGCGACGAGCTCGATCTCGACGCGGGCGCCGAGCGGGAGGCCGGCCACGGCGACGGTGGTGCGGGCGGGATAGGGCGTGGCGAACATCCGCTCGTAGACCGCGTTCATCGCCGCGAAGTCCTCCATCGAGGTGAGGTAGACGTTGACCTTCACGGCGTCGGCCAGGGTGCGGCCGGCTGCGGCGAGCACGAGGCCCAGGTTCTCGAAGACGCGCTCGGTCTGCGCGGTGATGTCGCCGTCGACGAGCCGACCGGTCGCGGGGTCGATGGGCGTCTGGCCGGAGAGGTAGAGCAGCTCGCGCCCCTGCCCGGTGGCCGCGTGCGAGTAGGGGCCGACCGCGCGGGGCGCGTCGCGGGCGTCGATGGGGTGCCTGGGCATGGGGAGATCATCCCACGGCCGGGTGGCGCGCCGAGGGGTTCGGTGGGGGTCACCCACGTCGGAATGCGAACCGGCGCCCGCCGGCCGCCGCCGCGCGTTGGATCCCTCGGTCGGCGACGTGACAGCCTGGGCGGGGCGGCAGTCGCGCGCCGGGAAGGCAGAGATGGGCAAGTTCACCTACGACTCCTCGCTGACCGTCGACTTCGAGGATCGCGCGCTCGCCCATCTGCAGGTCGTCATCGCCGCGAAGCTGCGCCGCGGCGAGTCGTTCACCTTCAGCTGGAAGGACGACCCGCAGATCGGCGACGGGCGGACCGCGGTGTGGATCCACGCGTCGGTGCCCCTGGTCTTCAGGTTCTTCGGCGGCCGCGTTCCGGCGATCGACCGGCGCTGGGTGGACGCGCTGATGCAGACGGCGAGCTCTGCCTCGGGCCTGCACCTCGTCCCCGAGCCGCTCGACGGCGCCGCCCCGCCGGCGCCCTGACGCACCCCGCCCGCCCCGGCGGCCTCCCGGCGGCAGCGTCGGGCTCACAGCGGCGGGCTGGCGGCACGCTTCTGACTCAGGGTGGCGGCCTGGCGGCAGCGTTTCTCTCACGGCGGGGGGCCTGGCGGCAGCGTTTCTCTCACGGCGGGGGGCCTGGTGCCCATGACTGGCGTCAGGCGGTCGGAGGGTCGGGGTGGGGCGATGTCGGTGGTCGATCGTAGGGTCGGAGCGGCCGTGGCGGTGCGGCCGGGAAGGAGCGCGGGCGTGCCCGAGAGCATCGACGCCTGGTGGTCGCGACGCCAGCGCTCGAAGGGCAGCGATGTGCCCTATGCCGTCGGCACCTACCGCGACGACTGGGCGCGCTACCCCGTGCTCGTGCGGCAGTACCACCCCGACCTCAACCGCATGATCACCCTCACCCAGGTGCCGCCCGCCGCCGACGTGTACCTCACCTGGCAGTGCGAGGCCGGCCACGTCTTCATCGCGACCCCCGCCGAGCAGCGCGCGCGCCCGGGCGGCGGCCAGCGACGGCGCTCGGTCTGGTGCCCCACCTGCTCCGACCTCGCGGCCCCGCGCCGCCCGCCCCGCCCCTTCCCGGGTCCGTCCGTGCCGCTCGACGGCCCCGCCGCGGCTCGGCCTCGCGCTTCCACCGCCGGGCACGACCGCCCACCCGGCGCACCGGCCGACCGGGCCGCTGCCTCCCACGAGCGCGCGGATGCGGCAGCCACGACCGGCGAGGCAGCCGTTCGGCGGGGCGCGCCGGCGCGGGCATCCCAGGGGTCGCGGCGGTCGGGGAGGTCAGGACGATCGGGGCGGCCGACGGGATCGATGGGGTCGGCAGGGTCCACGGGATCGACGGGATCGACACGGTCGACAGGGTCCACGGGATCGACGGGATCGACACGGTCGACAGGGTCCACGGGATCGACGGGATCGACAGGGTCGACGGGATCGACAGGGTCGACAGGGTCCACGGGATCGACGGGATCGACAGGGTCGACAGGGTCGACAGGGTCGACGGGGGCGACGGGATCGACGGGGGCGACGGCGTACCGGCCGGTGGCGCGGTCGGCCGAGGCCGCGCCGCCGGCGCCGCCCGGGGTGTCGGCCGCGGGGCGGCGGGCTCGGGCGGGGATCGTGCGGCTGGCCACGGCGCCGTTCGTCGTGCCGCCGCTGCCCGAGGAGGGGCCGGTGGTGCACGGCGGGGACGCGCATCCGCCGCCGCCGTCGATGGAGCTGCCCGGGCATCCGTTCGACGCGGAGGCCGGGGCGTTGAGCAGCGAGGACGTGCGCACCGACCCGCGGCACCGGGCCGGCGACCCGTTCCACAGCAGCCGGGCGCCGCGCACGGCATCCGCCGCGGAGGCCGAGCTGCGCGCGCGCCTCGCCGAGCGCTTCGACCTCGACCTCTCCCCCGAGCGGGCGAACGCGATCGCGGTCACCCGGCCGTTCTTCGGGCGGACGGAGGTCTGGCCCGACATCGTCATCCCCGAGCTGCGGGTCGCCATCGAGTACGACACGGTCGGCCGCTTCGGCCTCGAGCACGTCGGCCCCCGTGAGGACACCGACCGCCGGAAGGACCGGATGCTCCGGGCCGTCGACTGGGAGGTGATCCGGGTGCGCTGCGGCAAGCTGCAGCCGATCGGCCCCCACGACATCGTCGCGTCGGGGGTCACGAATCGCGTGGTCGACGCCCTGGTGGACGGGCTCCGCGCCATCCGCGGCGATCTCTTCGTCAACGCGTACCTGCGCTGACCCGCGCCCTCTGCCCGCCGCCCGGCTCGGGCCCGGCCGCATCGAGGCGAGCCGGCGTTAGCCTGGGGGCATGGAGTGGGCGGACCGCATCGGGCTGACGTTCTGGGTCGTCGTGCTCGGGGTGGTGCTGGTGGCGTTCGCGGTGATCGGCTGGCGACTCGTCCGGATGGCCGCAGCCGCCCGACGCGGCGACTTCACGACGGGCCCCGCACGCGGCCGCACGGCCGGCCCCCGATCGACGCGATCCCCCTCGGCCCGCGGCAGCAGCCGCCGCCCCGGCACCGCCGACCGCGTCTACCTGCTCGACGACTCCCCGGACGGCTCGCCCGCTCCCAAGGCCACGGCTCCCGCCCGACCGGAGGTGGTGGACGACACGCCGGACGCCCCGCCCGCTCCCGAGGCCACGGCTCCCGACCGACCGGACGTGGTGAAGGATTCCGCGACGACGCCACCTCCCACCGAAGATCCTCGGCCGAGCCGCTCCGACGCTCCCGATCGGTAAAGGCACCCGCGCGGGTCAGGCGGCGCGGGATGGGGCGGCGCGGGTGAGGGCGTCGTCGAGCTCGGCCAGGCCCAGCGCCAGGAGGTCGGCGTCGAGCGCACCCGTGTCGGCCTGGTGGGTGAGCGTGTAGAGCTCGAGCCGCAACCGGGCGGCCGCCGCCGGGGACGGGCCCGCGATCGTGTCGATGCGTGAGTGCAGGCGGCGGCGGTGGTCGATGAGCTCTGCCGTCCAGAGGCTGGTGGTCATGGTGATCTCCTGGTGATGCGCGGTCGGTGGGGTGCGGTAGGTGGGTGCGGTGCGGTAGGTGCGGTGCGGTGCGGTCGGGGGAT
Source organism: Herbiconiux sp. VKM Ac-1786 (assembly GCF_015350805.1). Taxonomy (GTDB): domain Bacteria; phylum Actinomycetota; class Actinomycetes; order Actinomycetales; family Microbacteriaceae; genus Herbiconiux. The sequence continues at coordinate 955,506 of NZ_JADKSG010000002.1, forward strand.
GCGTGGGACGTGCTGGTCACCGTAGGCGACCAGGTGGGACGAGCATCCGATGTGACGTCACCTCGTCGTCATGAGTCGTCGTGTGACCGAGCACGGGCGGACACCGGCGCTCAGGAAGATGCTCGCGCATCGCGACGAGCGAACGGCGGCCGGGCCGCGAACTGGGGAAACGTCTTACGCTGGATGGAGTGGTGCAGGACAAGAAGCGGGACGACGGGCGGATGGCCGATCCGCGGCTGAGGGCCGCCCGCTACCGCACCGGCACCGACGACGACCCCGAGGCCGACGAGGCCGGGCGGCCGACGATGGAGCAGCGCGCCCAGTACGTCGAGATCCAGATCGCGCAGGCCATGCGCCGCGGCGACTTCGACGACCTCCCGGGAGCCGGCAAGCCGTTGACGGGTCTGGGGGGCACCTACGACCCGGACTGGTGGATCCGCCAGAAGATCGAGCGCGAGCGGCTGACCGGGCTCGGCCCGCCCGCCCTCACGCTGCGCACCGAGGACGCGGAGCTGGAGGGACGGCTCGACGGCGTCCACAGCGAGCACGCGGTGCGCGAGCTGGTGACCGACTTCAACCGGCGGATCGTCGAGGCCCGGCGCCAGCTGCAGGGCGGACCGCCCGTCGTCACGGCGACGAGAGACGTCGACACCGAGGTGGCCGCGTGGCGGCACCGCCGCGAGGAACGGGGCCGCCTCGCCCGCGAGGAGCGCGAGCGGGAGGACGCCGCGATCGCCGCGCTGCCGTGGCGTGAGCGGCGCCGGGCCCTGAAGGCACGTCGCCTCCGCGACGGCTGGTGACCGACAGGCCCGCCGGAAGCCGGAAGCCGGAAGCCGGAAGCCGGAAGCCAGAAGCCAGAAGCAGCGAAACGGCGAACGCCGCTACTCCTTCTTCAGCCGCTTCCGCGTCGACCGCTCGACCAGGATCGCGAGATAGTCCCGCACCGGCCGCCCCTCCAGCGTGCGGTACTCGTCCCGCGCCACCGCCTCGATCTCCGCCCGGTCGCGATCGGGGAACCGCTCCTGCAGGCGGTCGACGATCTGCTCGATGGTCTCTTCGTCCGTTGCTTCTCTGGCCACGGCCGCATCCTGCCAGGCCCAGGTGAACAGCCGGTGTCGCAGCACGGGTCATCGACGGATGCGCGACCGCCGCCCGCGCGCCACGACGATCGCCCACCCCAGCACCGAGGCCAGTCCCGCCCCCGCGGCGTTCAGCCCCACCACCCCGAGCGACCCCGGCCAGCTCGCGTTCCCCGACAGCAGCACGAGCACCAGGGTCAGCACCGTGCCGATCAGCACCCCCAGGGCGGCGAACGCCGCAGGACGCGCCACCCCCGCGATCCGCCGCGAGATCCAGGCCCCGACCGGCACCCACACCACCAGGCCGCATCCGGCGTAAGCCGCCGCCGTCCCACCGATCACGCCCACGACCGAGGCCACCGCCATGTCCCACTCGCGCACACTCAGCAGCAGCACGGCGACGCCCACGACCGGCCAGGCCACCACTCCCGCGAGAAGATTCCGCACTCCCCCATCGTGCCCGCGCCGGGTGACCACGAGGTGAACGAGGCGGGTCAGCGCTCGCGGAGGCCTACCCGCACCAGTCCGGCTGGAACCCCGGCACCCCGCGCTCGACCGCGCCGCTCGCGACCTCCACGAAGTACGTCGTCATCTCCGAGTACCCGGGCAGGGCGTACCCGTCCCCCACCGCCCCCGCCGCGATCGTCTCGACGGCCAGGTACTGCCCGTTCGGCGACAGGCAGAAACCGCGGATGCGCGACCCCGCCGCCGCCGGCCGGTAGAGCTCGCGCGTGCCGTCCGCGTCGGCGTAGAGGATCACCGACGACTGCGCCGCCGACCCCGACGAGTAGTCGACCTGGTCGTACTGGCGCACGGTGGCACCGTTCGGCAGGGTGGCGATGGCGGCCGGGTAGAGGGAGGGATCCGCATCCGGAACCGCCTGGTCGAGCGGCTCGACCACCCCGTCGGAGAGATCGATCGTCGAGGTGCCGGCGGGGTCGGCGACCACGAGCTTCAGCCCACCCGCGAGGAAGTCGCGCATCTCGACGTGCCGCCCGAGCGGGGTCGGGCCACCGCTGCCCAGCGGGTCGATCAGGTACAGCTGCTGGTCGGTGCTCTGGGCGACGAGCGCCGAGCTGCCCGGCACGAACTGCCAGTCGACGACCCGGAGCGGCGCGCCGTCGAAGCCCGTCACCTCCTTCGGCCGCCCGGAGGCGTCGAGCGGGTCGAAGGTGAACAGGGCGTTCTGGTAGTCGCGGCCCTGCGCATCCTGACCGCCGTTGACGGTGTAGCCGAACAGGCCGGCCGTCGTCGAGGAGTGCAGGTTCTGGATGCGCGACCCCGTCGGCGTGAACACGGTGGCCGGCGTCGCCCCGGCCTGCGACACCGCGAGCGTGCTGCCGCCCTCGGCGTCGAGCAGGATCACGGCCAGCGCGTCGCCCGCGACGGCGTACTGCTGGATGCGCGGGGCCTCGAGCACCACGTCGGTCGACGACTCGGCGCCCGACGCCAGGCTCGACTTCAGGATCTGGTCGTCCGGCTTGTCCGCCCCGGCTGCCGCCCCGCCGCGCCGGAGCAGGCTGTAGACGTCGATGTCGGGCGTGCGGAAGGAGTAGTCGATCGAGCCGGTGAGGCCCGTGCCGTCGCCCGTCACACCGTCGACCCGCACCTCGTAGTCGGTGGCGTAGTCGAGGATGCTGCCGAAGGTCAGGGTCACGTCCGACCCCGAGGAGTCGACGGTGAACGGGGCCGCCGGGGTCACGCTCACCTGCGCCGCGTCGACCGGCTGGAGCGGCTGGTCGGCGTGCAGCACGAGGCGCTGGTCGGGGCGGGCGATCGTGGCGGCGGGGTTGACCGAGCCCGCCTGCAGGGTCGGGCCGCGCAGCACTGCGGCCGTGCCGAGACCGGCGGCCGCCAGGGCCAGCACGACGAGCGTCGCCGCACTGGTGCGGCGGAAGCGACGCAGCTGGGAGCGCTGGGCGCGGGCGTGCAGGGGGTCGGTCATCAGTAGACGTAGGGCTCGGCGGGCTGGTCGACGGGGGTGATGTCGGCCGGCTCGAAGACGATCGGCTGGCTGCTGGCGGTGCTCGGGTTGGTGCCGAAGCTCCCGGATGCCTCGACCCACGAGTCGACCGCGTAGCTGTCCTGCCAGCCCGGCAGATAGACGGGCACGCCCACCGGCTGCGCGTCGACGGCACAGCAGGTGACGACGAAGCGGGCGACGTAGAACACGTCGTCGGGGTCGGTCGGGTCGGGGGTGACGAAGCCGGTGAGGGTCGCGGTCTTGCCCGCGAAGTAGTCCTCGCCGGCCCCCTGGCGGAGGAGGGACGCCCAGTCCTTGATGGTGAACGCGGAGGTGTCGCTGCCGACGAGCGTCTCGGTCGCGCCGGTGTCGGTGACGGCGGCGGAGGCGTTGAGGTCGCGCTGGTCGACGGTGGCGGTGGTGAGCGTGGAGGGCGGCACGATCAGCAGGGCGCCGACGGTGCCGAGGATCACGACGCCGGCGAGTCCGGCCCAGACGAGGTCGCGGCGGCGGCCGGGGGGCGGGGGCGGCACGGCGGCGCCGAGGTCGCCGGCGGCCACGTCGGCGGCGTGCTCGTGGTCGCCGGGCGCGGGCGCGTGGTCGTCGGGCGCGTGGTCGTGGTGCTCGTGCCCGTCGTGGTCGGCGTCGCCGTGGTCGTGGTCGGCCTCGGTCGCCGTCGGCACGATCGCGAACGCCGCGAGCACCACCACCCCCGCGAGCACCGCCATGATCACGGTGAACTCGTAGTAGCGCGGGTGGATGTACAGCCCCAGCTGGCCGGTCACGGCGAGCCAGATGATGGCGACGATCCCGACGAGCGAGAGGAGGATGCCGCGCCAGCGGGTGAGAAGTCGGTCACGCAAGAAGGTTCACTCCGAATCCGAGGGCGAGGGAGGCGAGGGCGACCACGGCGACGAGCCGCACGAGGGCCCCCGTAGTGAAGGTGGTGCGCAGCAGCGTGATCATCTTCACGTCGACCATCGCCCCGAACACAAGGAATGCGACCACCCCGCCGGGCAGGAAGGTCGAACCGAAGGCGAGGATGAAGAACGCGTCGACGTTGGAGCAGATCGCGATCACGAAGGCCAGCAGCATCAGGGCGAGCACCGACCAGATCGGGTTGCTGCCGAGCGCGGTGAGCACGTCGCGCGAGAGCCCGACCTGGATGGCCCCGGCGATCGCCGAGCCCACGATCAGCGCCGGCAGCATGGTGGAGGTCTCGTCGGCGAACGCGACGACCCCGCGCCGCAGCTTCGCCAGCTGGCCGGCCCGTCCGTGCTCGTGGCCGTGGTCGCCGTCGCCGATCCGGCAGGCCTCCTCGAAGGCGGGCGTCAGCAGCAGCTCCGGCCGCGGGTGCCGGCTGAACAGCCAGCCGACGAGGTTCGCGATCACGAAGCCGCCGGCGATGCGACCGATCAGGATGCCGTCGTTCCAGCCGAAGGCCTGATACGTCGTGACGATGGTCACCGGGTTCAGGATGGGCGCCGCGAGCAGGAAGGTCATCGCCTCCGGCACGCTGAAGCCCTTCATCATGAAGCCGCGGGCGAGCGGCACGTTGCCGCACTCGCAGACCGGCAGCAGCACACCGACGAGGGAGATCACCACGCGCCGGAGCGCCGGGTTGGTGGGCATGATGCGGTGGATGACGTGGTCGGGCACCCAGAACCGCACCACGACCGAGATCAGGATGCCGAGGAACACGAACGGCAGCGACTCGATCACGACGCTCACCGAGAGGGTGACGAAGTCGCGGATGCGGTCGGGGAGGGCATCCGCCCCCCACGTCGCCGAGACGGCCCGGAGCACGAGCAGCGCGACCGCGAGCACGGCACCGACGACGAGACCGCGGAGCGCGGTTCGGGATCGGGGGGCCCGCGTGCGGGGCGGCAGCACGTCGCTCGTCACAAGGAGCCAGCGTAGGGCAGGGCGGCCTGACGTCCCTGGGAACGGCGTGTCGGCCTAGCCCGCGAGCGCCTCCCCCGCCAGCGCCTCCCCCGCGAGCGCCTCCCCCGCGAGCTCCTGGAGCCGCACGTCGCGGTGCTCCTCGTGCGCGGTGATGGTGACGACGGCGTCGTGGGCGTCGTCGATCACGACGTACTGCCCGTAGCGGCCGTCGAGGCGGCGGCTCTCACCGGGGCCGGCCCAGACCGCGAGGCCGTAGCGGCGGTAGGGGTCGCTGCCGCCGGTGTCGACACGGGTGTCGAGCATCCGGTCGACCCACTCGGCCGAGACGAGCCGCTCGCCCCGCCAGAGACCCCGGTCGCGCAGCAGCTGGCCGATTCGTGCCAGCTCGTCGGTGCGGAGCTCCAGGCCGCTGCCGCCCATGACGTGGCCGAGCGGGCAGCGGTGCCACTGCGGATTGTGCAGCTCGAGCGGGTCGAACAGGCGCGGCAGGAGCCAGTCACGCACGTCGCCGCCGATCGCGCGGGCAAGCATCCGCATCGCCACGTAGGTGCTGGCGTCGCTGTACTGGAAGACCGTGCCGGGGCCGGCGGTGGGGCGGGTGAGCATCTCCTGCGCGAGGTCGGGCCAGGGCACCGGCTGGTGCGCGAACCAGCGGAAGTCGATGCCGCTCGTCATGGTGAGCAGGTGCTCGAGGGTGACCGCCTCGACGCCGGCGCCGAGCACGGGAACCGGCACCGGCACGGGCACCTGCACCTGCACCTGCACCGGCTCGCCGAGCACCTCGCCGACCGTGCTGTCGAGCGCGATCAGTCCCGCGTCGGCCGCGATCCCCGCGGCGATGGCGCAGACGCCCTTCGAGACCGAGTACAGGTTCTCGCGGTCGTCGCTGCGCCACCGGTGCCGGGCCTCCTCGTCGCCGACGAGCACGTGCACGCCGTGGGCGGCGAGCTGCTCGGCGTCGACACCGGCGACGAAACGGGCGAGGACGTCATCGGCGCGGGTCATGCCCCGAGTCTCGCAGGCACAACCGACAGCGGCCCGCGACCCGGGCGCAACCGCTCCTCACACGAGGCTCGCGATGAGCCTTTCGACCCGCCCGCGGATGTCGTCCCGCACCCCGCGCACCACCTCGACCGGCTGCCCGGCCGGGTCGGTCAGCTCCCAGTCCTCGTACCGCTTGCCGGGGAAGATCGGGCAGGCGTCACCGCAGCCCATCGTGATCACGACGTCGGCCTGCCGCACCGCATCCGTCGTCAGGATCTGCGGCACCGCCCCCGCGAGGTCGATCCCCTCCTCGGCCATCACGGCGACGGCCGCCGGGTTGACGGCGCCGCCCGGCTCGCTGCCGGCCGAGAAGACGTCGATCCGGTCGCCGGCGAGCGCGCGCAGGTACCCGGCGGCCATCTGCGAACGGCCCGCGTTGTGCACGCAGACGAACAGCACGGCGGGCTTCGGGGCAGCGGTCACGGCGGATCTCCTCGGGGTCGGTGACCGACATCGTAGACGGGGCCGGTGAACGGCGGATGCCCGCCCGGCGCCCGAGCGCCCGCTCCCGGTAGACTGGCCGACGGTGTGCCGGGAAGTCTGGTCGGCGGGTGATCACGGGATCGCTCCCCCCTTCCGTCGAGCCACCACCCGTGGCAGCAAGGACACCGCATGGCCGTCATCCGTTCCGAGCGCGTCGCCGCGTTCCTCCTCCTCATCGCCGCCGCCCTCGGCCTGATCGCCGCGAACACGCCGATCGGCCCGGCCCTGATGGGCCTGCAGGACGCGCATCTCGCCATCCCCGGCACCCCTCTCGACCTCTCGGTCGGCCACTGGATCAGCGACGGCCTGCTCGCGATCTTCTTCTTCGTCGTGGCCGTCGAGCTGAAGAACGAGTTCGCGGTCGGGCAGCTGAACTCCGTCTCGAAGGCGGTGCGACCGGCGATCGCGGCGCTCGGCGGAGTCATCGTGCCGGCCCTGATCTTCCTCGTCATCACCGCAGGCTCGGGCTACGAGGGCGGCTGGCCCATCCCGACCGCCACCGACATCGCCTTCGCGCTCGGGGTGCTCGCCGTGTTCGGCAAGGGCATCCCGTCGAGGCTCCGCATCTTCATCCTGGCGCTCGCGATCCTCGACGACATCGTCGCGATCCTGATCATCGCCGTCTTCTTCACCGCCGACCCGAATCTGCTGCTGATCGCCCTGGGCGCGGTCGGCGTCGTGGTGTTCGGCCTGCTGAGCCGCCTGCTCGGCACCCGGTTCCGGATGCTCGTGGCCGTCGCCATGGTCGCCACCGCCGTGCTGACGTGGTCGCTCGTCTACCTCTCGGGCGTGCACGCCACCATCGCGGGCGTCGCCCTCGGACTCGCCATGGTGCGGAAGCCCGCGATGAAGCTCCGCCACCACCTGGAGCCGATCACGAACGGCGCGATCCTGCCGCTGTTCGCCTTCTCGGCGGCGCTGGTGGCCATCCCGCAGGTCGCACCGAGCGAGCTGGCCGCGCCGTTCTGGGGCATCCTGATCGCGCTGCCCGTGGGCAAGCTGATCGGCATCAGCCTCGGCGGCTGGCTGTCGAGCTACGTGGGGCCGCGCGAGAAGCGGCCGCACCTGACGCTGCACGGGCTGCTCGCCGCGGGCGCCCTCGGGGGCGTCGGCTTCACCGTGTCGCTGCTGATGAACGAGCTCGCGTTCGCCGCGCAGCCCGAGGTCGCCGACGAAGGCACGCTCGCCGTGCTGCTCGGGTCGAGCATCTCGATCGTGATCGCGGCGATCCTCGTCTCGACCCTCGCGGGCACGTACCGGCGGCTCCGACGCCTGCGCCTCGAGGCCGAGCGCCGCATCGCGGCCGCCTGACCCGGTCGCGGCACGTCGGTACGGGAGGAGAATCGGCCCCATAGGCCGGTATGCGCGGTATGGGCAGGATTCTCCTCCCGTACCGACGGCCGCGCATCCGGAGAGCTACATGACGCCCTGGGCAGCCAGCTCCCAGCGGATCGACTCGGCCACCCGCACCGAGTACTCGGGCGTCATGTGCACCTGGTCGTAGCGCGTCGGGATCGTGCCCGCGAAGGCCGGGCAGAAGCCCTGCACGCAGGTGAAGCCGAGGGAGCTGACCACGTGGTCGCCCGTGCCCTGCGCCGCGACGGCCGCCTCGAACGACTTCTGGAAGTCGTTCCAGGCACCGTCGACCCCGGCCGTGCAGTCCTGGGGGCTCTTCACCGGCGAGTAGCAGGCGCCGAGGTTGGCACCGAGCGGCGGCGGCGCGAGGTAGACCACGTGCCCCGGGGTGTCGAAGCGCGACGCCAGCGAGAGCGTCGACCCGACGAGCTGGGCGACGGTGAGCGGCTGCCGGTCGGCCGCGTTGCCGAGGGCGTAGGCGTTCGAGACCACGACGAGCTGGGGGGCGTCGGCCGCGATCTGGGCGGCCACGTCGGCCTTCCGCTGCGGGCAGGAGTCCATCACGCCGTCGCCGTCGTTCTGCACCAGCACGTCCGTGAAGCGGCAGCCGTAGAGGCCCACGGTGGTGACCTTCCACTGCCCGCCGCTGCGGTCGGCGATCTCGCGGAAGGCCGGCGCGTAGGCCAGCGCCGTCGAGTCGCCCACGAGGTACATGTGGTTCGGTGCGTCGCCGCTGCCCCAGGTGCAGCGCCCGAAGTCGGGGGTGCCGCCGAGGTCGAAGCAGCCCTTCGCGGGGTTGCGGCTGGAGGTCTCCGAGATCGCGGCGTCCATCGAGGGCGAGAGGTTCGAGGGCCACTCGGTGGCCGAGGCGGCGTTCCAGAGCTCGGCCTGCAGTTCGTCCTCGGGGTTCACCGGGGCGGCGTCGCCCGTCTGGCCGTCGCCGTTGGCAGCGGGTTCCGGATGCTCGTCCCCGCCGAATCCCGCCGCGGGAACCCCGCTCGGCACCGCGAGGGGCAGCGGCCCCTCGCCCTTGACGGACAGCTGCACCGTCACGGCGACCACGACGACGATGACGACCAACCCGAGGCCGGCGCCGAGGAACTGCGCGCCGAACCGCTCGCGCCAGCCCTGCCACGCGGAGCGGCGGGCGTCGCGGAGTCGCCGGCGCTCGGTCCCGCCCGCGCTGCCGCTCTCGGACGCACCTGCCTCCTGGGCGGTGCCGGACGCGGGCGCCGCCGCCGCCGCGGCCCGCCCCGGAGCGGCGGTGGGGGCGGAGGACGAGGCGGCCAGTTCGGCCCGCAGCCGCGCGCGCTCGGCCTCGGCGGCCAGTGCCCGTGCGCGCACGCGGTCGGACACGGGTGAGCCCGCCCGCGCCACCGGAGCGGCCCGGGGCGCTTCGCGAGACGGTGCGGGAGCGGGAGCGGGAGCGGGCGCCGGGTCGAGCGGGGCCGGCTCGGCGGGGGCGGCGGCTCGCGCATCCTGAACCCGGTCGGGCTCGGGCTCGGCCGGCGCCGGCGTCTCGAGCAGCTCACGCCCCCGCAGCCAGGGCGAGCGGTGCAGCGGCTGCTCGATCAGGAAGTAGGCCACGAGAGACACCGCGAGCGTCAGCGCGAGCACCGCGATCGTCACGGTGAGCGACTGCTCGGGCACGAGCAGCAGCACGAACACGAGCACCGGGAAGTGCCAGAGGTAGAGCGAGTAGGAGATGTCGCCGAGGAACCGGCTGACGGGGTTCTCGAGCGGGAAGAGCCACGGCTGCCGGCCGCCGATGCCCGCCACGATGACGGCGGCGGTGGCGATCACCGCGGGCGCCGCCCAGGGACCGGGGAACGCCATCGTCGAGTCGACGAGCAGCAGCGATGCGACGATGCCGCCGAGCCCGAGCCACCCGAGCACGGCCCGCACCGCCGTGGGCAGCCGGGCGAAGAGGGGCGCGGTGACCGCGAGCAACCCGCCGAACGCGAGCTCCCACACCCGCGTCAGCGTCGAGAAGTAGGCGACCGTGGGGTTCTCGGTGCTCTGCCAGAGCGCCACGCCGAACGACGCAGCCGCCAGCACGGCCAGCGCCGCCCCGAGCATCCACCGCTGCCGTCGCACCGGGGTGCCGGAGGCGCGGCGGCCCACGAGCGCGATGAGCAGCACCACGAGCACGGGCCAGACGAGGTAGAACTGCTCCTCGACCGAGAGCGACCAGAAGTGCTGCAGCGGCGACACCGCGTCGCCCTGCCGGAAGTAGTCGGTGCCCTCCGCGGCGAAGCGCCAGTTCGAGACGAAGAACAGGGCCGAGACGGCGTCCCACGCGGTCGACCAGAAGCGCGGCTGGTTGAACAGCAGCCAGGCCAGGGCGGTGGTGACGACGAGAACGGTGATCGCGGCGGGGGCGATGCGGCGCATGCGCTTGGCGTAGAAGCGGCGGAGCGACAGCGTGCCGGCCGCGGCGTCGCGAATCAGGAGCCCCGTGATCAGGAAGCCGGAGATGACGAAGAACACGTCGACGCCCGCGAAGCCGCCGAGCGGCCAGCCGATCACGTGATCGAGGATGACCGCGATCACCGCGAGGGCGCGGAGGCCCTGGATGTCGTGGCGGCGCGAGTTCATGGCGTGAGAATCCTAGCGGGCAGGAGAGCGCTCTCCTTCCGCCGTCGGTCGAGCGCCCCGCCGGCCGGGCCGCGCCGGCGGGGCATCTGCCTCAGAGCAGGCGGCGCAGCGCCTTGCGGGCGCCGTCGGCCGCGTCGAGGGCCTGCCGCGCCTGGTCGAGCGAGCGCTGGTAGAGCACGCCGTAGGTGAACGAGCTCTCCCCCGCCGCCTCGGCCCGCCGCGAGGTGAGCAGCACGAACTCGGCGAACAGGGAGGCGTCGCGGTGGCGGCCGAGGGCGTCCTGCAGGTCCTCGGCAGACTCGCCGACGGTCGCGACCGACGAGCCGAGCACGCCAGCCGGGCCGTCGGTCGAGAACTCGGCCGCGTGGCGCAGGCGGCGGGCGGCCTTGCGCGAGTCGTGCAGTGCACCCAGCGCCTCCGCCTCGGCGACCAGCTCGCTGCCGTCGGCGTCGGGCTGGGCGTCGCTCAGCACGGGCAGCGACTCCCGGATGCGCGTGGCTCGGGTGAGCGCCCGGCGACCGGTGCGCTTCACCGCCTTCCTGGCCTCCTTCTTCGGCGAGGAGGTCGCGGCCTTCCCGCCGCCCGCGGCATCCGCACCGCTCGTGTCGGCGTCGCTCGAGTCCGTGGTCGCCCCCACGCCCGCGAACTCCTCCAGGTCCTCCAGCAGCCGGAAGTAGGGCCCCTGCCCCAGCACCCGCACGAGCCGCTGGTGCGCCTCCGCGTGCTCGGCGCGGGTGTCCTCGACCAGCCGTCGCAGCGCATCCGGGTCGTCGATGCCGCGCTCCCGGGCGAAGGCGTCCAGCTCGTGGGCGGCCCAGTCGGCCCGCACCTCGAGATCGCGCACCTCACCGAGAACCGCCCCGAGCCGGGAGAGCCGGTCGCGCAGGCCGGCCACGACCGTGTCGTCGAACAGTCCGCGGTGGATCGCGAGCACGTTCCGGAGGCGCCGCACCGTCGTGCGGAAGCGGTGCACGGCGTCCTCGTCGTCGCGCCGCACCGCCGGGTCGAGCTCGACGAGCCGCTGCACGAGCTCGGCCACCCCGGCGCGCACGACGTCGGTCGCCGTCGGCTTCGAGGACGACGACGGCGCCGACTCGTCCGATCCGAGACCCGTGCGCCCGAGCGCCTGCGCCAGCTTCGAGACGCTCGGCGAGACCGTGGCTCCGGCGGCGAGCAGGTGCTGCTCGAGCTCGTCGAGCAGGGCGGTGCGGCCCTTGCGGGTGGCGGGCGCGGCGGGGCCGAGTTCGGCCTCCCACTCGTGCCAGACGCGGGCCGTGCCCTGCCGGGCATCCGTCGCCTGCACCGCGTCGTCGGCGATCTCGGCGACCAGCCCGCCCTCGGCATCGCGCAGCTCGGTGACGCGACGGGTCGTCACGACGCGGGCGAGCGGCGTGAGCGCGTGATCGCGCACGTGCACCCGCACGACCTCGGCGACCTCGGCCGGAACCTCCTGCGGGTCACCCTCACCCAGCGGGAACTGCAGCTCGGTGCGCCCCTCGGCGGCCGGCAGCTTGACGTGCCAGCCCTCGTCGTGCCCGCCCTGCCGGTGCCGCAGCGCGATCCGCGCCCGGGCCAGTGCCAGCTCGGCCGTGTCGAAGTAGACCGCCTCGAGCGTGAACGGTTCGAGCGAGGTCACCTGCACGACACCGGCGGTCGCACCGACCCCCTCCAGCGGAGGCAGTGCGTGCTCGCCCTCGACGGCGTACTTGCGTTCGATCTCTGTCTGACTGGTGTGAGCCATTGCTCCGGTCTACCCCTTCACGGCGAGTTCCGCTTTCGCGGCCGGGAATGCGGAGCACACTGAAGGCGTGTCCGTCCCTGTACTCATTCTGGTCACCCGGCCCGTCGACGACGAGTCCGAGGGGTCGACGGATGCGCGGACCGCCCCCTTCTCCCAGGCCGACCCGACCCAGCCGCACCTCAGCGTGCTCGACCTCGGGGCGACCCGCGGCGACGGCGTGTTCGAGACGGTGATGGTCTCCCGGGGCGACGCCCCCGCGATCGACGCCCACCTCGATCGCTTCGTGGCCTCGGCGGAGCTGCTCGATCTGCCCGAACCGAGCCGGGAGGTGTGGCGGGCGGCCTTCGATGCGGCGGTGGCCGCGCATCCGCCCGTCGAGCTGCTCGCGGTGAAGCTCGTGCTCACCCGCGGGGTGGAGGGCCAGGACGCACCGACGGGCTGGATCCTCGCGCAGCCCGGCCGCGACTTCAGCCGCGAGCGCGTCGAGGGCGTGCGCGTGGTGACGCTGGACCGCGGCTACCGGCACGACGTGGCATCGACGTCGCCGTGGCTGCTGCAGGGCGCGAAGACGCTGTCGTACGCGGTGAACACGGCGGCCATCCGCGAGGCGAAGCGGCGGGGCGCCGACGACGTGATCTTCACCAGCTCGGACGGCTTCGTGCTCGAGGCGCCGACCGCGAGCGTGCTGCTGCGGGAGGGCGACCGGTTCACGACGCCGTCGGCTGAGCTCGGCATCCTGCCCGGCACCACGCAGCGCCGGGCCTTCGCGCTGCTCGAGGAGCTCGGCTACGAGACCGGGGCGGTGCGACTGCGCAGCAGCGAGCTGGGGCGGGCGGATGCGCTGTGGCTGGTGTCGAGCATCCGTCGGGCCGTGCCGGTGGTGGAGCTGGACGGGGTCGCCAAGACGGTGGATCGGGAGCTGACGGCGCGGTTGAACGAGTACCTCGGGGAGCACTGAGGGGCGGGTTCGGGCCGGGTCTGCGTCGGCTGGGCCGGCGCTACGCCGTCTCGGCGAGAGCTGAGGGCTGGGCCAGCCCGGTGCGCTGCACGTTGTCGCCCACCCAGCGCACGAGCGGGATGAGGAGCGCGGCGAGCTCGGCGCCGAGCGGGGTGAGGCTGTAGTCGACCCGCGGCGGCACGGTGCCGGCCGACTGCCGCAGCACGAAGCCGTCGCCCTCGAGCTGGCGCAGGGTCTGGGCGAGCATCTTCTCGCTGATGCCCTCGACGTAGCGGTGCAGCTGCCCCCAGCGCATCGGCTCGGCCGCGAGGGCGGCGAGCACGAGCACACCCCACTTGCTCGTGACGTGGTCGAGCACGACCCGGCTGAGACAGCCCGCGGCGAAGGGATTGCCCTCGATCGACGGGGTGTCGGAGTGGATCTCGTCCCAGATGCGCTCGGCCATGCCCCCACCCTAAGGTACTTACCGGAAAGTGGGTACTGCCGTTAGGGAAGTATGGTCGGGGTGCAGCAGTTCTCCCCTGTGACACCGGCCCCGAGCGGGGCCCCGAAAGGATCATCATGACCATCGTCGTCTCCGGAGCCACCGGCCACCTCGGCCGTCTCGCCGTCGAGCACCTGCTCGCCCGCGGCGTCGCCGCCTCCGACATCGTGGCCGCCGGCCGCACCCCCGAGAAGCTCGCCGCCCTCGCGGAGGCCACCGGTGTGCGCACCGCGGTGATCGACTTCACCGACCCCGCCACCCTCGACGCGGCCCTCGCCGGCGCCGAGAAGTTCGTGCTCGTGTCGGGCAGCGAGGTCGGACAGCGCGCCGCCCAGCACCAGAACGCGATCGACGCCGCGGCCCGCGCCGGAGTGGCGCAGCTGGTCTACACGAGTGCGCCGAAGGCGACCGACAGCGCGCTCATCCTGGCTCCCGAGCACAAGGCGACCGAAGAGGCCATCGCCGCCTCCGGCGTGCCCGCGACGGTGCTGCGCAACGGCTGGTACCACGAGAACTACGACGGCTCCTACGCCCAGGCCGCGCAGTCGGGCGTCTACCTCGCGAGCACCGGCGAGGGTCGGGTCTCCAGCGCGCCGCGCACCGACTACGCCGAGGCGATCGCCGCCGTGCTGACGGGCGAGGGCCACCTCGGCGCCGTCTACGAGCTCTCGGGCGACACGGCCTGGTCGGGCGACGAGTTCGCAGCGGCGGCCTCGGTCGCGAGCGGACGCTCGGTCGTCTACCGTTCCGTCTCCTCCGAAGAGCACCTCTCGGTATTGAAGGATGCGGGCCTCGACGAGGGCACCGCCGGCTTCCTCGTGGCACTCGACGGCAACATCCGCGACGGCCTGCTCGGCGAGACCTCGGGCGACCTCGCGCGCCTCATCGGCCACGCCACCCAGCCCCTCGAGACCTACCTCGTGGCGCTCGCCGCGAAGTAGCCGGCCCCACCCTCCCTGCGACGCGTCGATATGCGCCCTTCGGCCGCCGCAGGGAGGGTGTCTCCTTCTCCTTTAACGAGCTTTCATCAGGGTTTTCTGATAGAATTTCAGTATGCAAGCAGACGTCGGCCTCAAGAAGATCGCCAGCGATCTCCGGGTCGCGCTGGGGGCCGCTCGTGCCACGACGGCGGGGCTTTCCGACGAGGCGGTTCTGGAGTTGCTGGCCGACTTCGAGGCGATCGGGCGGCTGGCCTCGGCCGGGCAGGTGCACACCGCCGGTGAGGTAGGGGTACGGTCGCGCCCCGAGCTCGGCGACGGAGGGTTGAGCCGGTCGCAGAACTTCACCAGCCCGGTCGCGCTCGTCGCGAGAGTGACGGGCGCGTCGGCGCGGGCGTGCAAGGCGCGGCTCGAACTCGGCCGCAGACTGCGGGGCGCGGTGCTGCTGGGTGGCGGGGAGGGGCCCGCGCCGTTCCCGCTCATCGCACAACGGCTCGAGGAGGGCACGCTCGGCACCGAGGCCGCATCGGGCATCGTGAAGCAGTGCATCGCGCTCGCCGACCGCGGATGCTCACCCGACGTCGTGGCCCTCGCTGAGGAGACCCTCGTCGACCAAACTATCTTGTGCCGACTCACCGCGGATGAGACCTTCCGGGCAGCCATTCACCTGCGCGAAGTGCTCGACCCCGACGGCGCCGAACCCCGTGATGAGGTGCTGCAGATGCAGCGGTCGCTGACCATCGCGCTGGCACCGGATGGGATGTATCGGGGGAAGTTCGCGCTCCCGCCCGAGCAGGGCGGGGTGTGGCTGTCGAGCATCCGGGCGATGCAGAGCCCGCGCGTGGCCGGGCCGCGGTTCGTTGAGGGAGACGAGTACACGACCGCTGATGGCCGTACCGCAGCGCAGAAGAACGCCGACACCGTCACCGAGCTGATCGCCCGCGCCGCCGGCGCCGAAGAAATGCCCCGCATCAACGGGGCGATCGCCACTGTGAACGTCCACATGACCCTCGACGATCTCGAGAAGGGTCGCGGCGTCGGATGGATCGACGGCCTCGACCAGCCCATCCCCGCCTCAACCGTCGAGCAGCTACGGTGCTCATCCCCCGTCGCCGCCACGCTGTTCGGCGACAAGGGCGAGGTGCTGTACCACGGCAAGGCCAAGCGGCTCTTCACCGCGGCGCAGAACCGGGCACTAGCCGCCCGCGATGGCGGGTGCGTGTGGCCGAGTTGCGACCGACCACCGTCGTTCTGCGAGACACATCACGCGAACGAGTGGGTTTCGGACGATCATCCGCCCGGACGCACTGATATCGACAATGGCGTTCTTCTCTGCCACTTCCACCATTCCCACCTGCACAAATCACCATGGAAGCTGACCATGCAAGGCGGGGTGCCCCATCTCATCCCACCGCGTTGGGTAGACACGGAACAGAAGCCGATCCCGACCACCCGCCGACGCACCATCCACCGACCCGCCGCCTAATCCAGCCACCGCATCCGGAGGCAAGCGCGAAGCGCGCGGCAGCACACCCGGCTGCCGCGCGCTTCGCGCTTGCCCGAGATGGACATGGCTGGGTCAGGAGGAACTCACAGAGCGCGCAGCTTCTCCAGGAGAGGACCGGCGGCCGTCGCCAGGAACTCGTCCTGCCCCTCGTCACCCACCTGCACCAGCGCGACGTCGGTGAACCCGGCTTCGATGTACGGGCGGAAGCTCTCCGCGATCTCATCGAGGTCGGGCCCGCACGCGATCGAACCGGCCACGTCGTCCGGTCGCACGAACTGGCTCGCCGCCGCGAAGCCCGCGGGCGTCGGCAGGTCGGCGTTCACGGCCCAGCCCCCACCGAACCAGCGGAACTGAGCGTGCGCCTTCTCGATCGCCGCCTCCTTGTCGGTGCCCCAGCAGATCGGGATCTGCCCGATCGACCGGGACGGCTTGCCGGCGGTCTCGGTCCAGCCCTTCACGAGCTCGGCGTCGGGCTCGACCGCCACGAGGTGGTCGCCCAGCGGAGCGAACCGCGCCACCGACTTCTCACCCGAGACGGCGAGCGCGAGCGGCACGCCCTCGTCCGGCAGGTCCCAGATGCGCGCCGAGTCGACCCGGAAGTACTCGCCCTCCCACGTCGTCAGCTCACCGGTGTGCAGCTCGCGGATGATGTGGATGGCCTCCTCGAGCATGTCCTGCCGCGCCGACACCGCCGGCCAACCCTCACCGACGACGTGCTCGTTCAGGTTCTCCCCCGAGCCCAGCCCGAGGATGAAACGCCCGTCCGACAGCAGCTGCAGCGTCGCCGCCTTCTGCGCCACGACCGCCGGGTGGTAGCGCACGGTGGGGCAGGTGACGTAGGTGGCGAGCTCGACGCGCGAGGTCGCCTGGGCGACGGCGCCCAGCACGGTCCAGGCGTAGGGCGCGTGCCCCTGCTCGGTCAGCCACGGCGAGTAGTGGTCGCTCGACACCTCGAAGTCGAAGCCGACCTCCTCGGCCGCGACGGCGTAGCGCACGAGATCTTTCGGACCGCTCTGCTCGGTCATCAGGGTGTAGCCGAAGCGCACCATGGGGTTCTCCTGTTCTGCATGACGTCCTGCACGTTGGTGCCCTCCACGCTGGCACCACCCGGCAGAACGCGCACGGGTCAGGCAGAACGCGCCGCAGACGATCCGCGCTAGACGAGCGTCGGCTGCCAGGCGACGGATGCGCGGGTGCGCAGCACCGCCGGCCCCACCCTCAGCGTCCCGCTCGACAGCGGCTCGACCCGCACCCCACCCCGGCCGCGCAGCGCCTTGTGCGCCCCCTCGGCCAGCACCACGTTCATCCACCCGCACGGGCTCGCCGGACGGTGCCCCTGGAAGAGCACCTCCCCCTCCCCCGAGTCGAGCCCGAACTCCTGGCCGCGGAGCGCGTCGACGTCGACCCCGCGCAGGAGGATGTTGCGCCGAGGTGCCGCCAGCGGGAACGCCGACGCGACCCCGAGCGCCTGCTGCACCCACTCGAGCGACTCGACCGCCATCACGGTCACGGCCGCCGTGCGATGCGCGGGGCTCCGGTCGAAGAACCGGTCCCCCACGATGCCGAGCCCGGCCCGCACCTCGATCGCCTCCCGGCTCTCGTCGACCCCGCCCGGCGGCGGCAGCGGCCCGTCGGCGGGCCGTCCCTCGTACCGGTGCAGGGGCGACGCCAGCAGGTGCACGATCTCGACGTCGTACGCGGTGAAGGGCTCGGCCGCGGTCACCGCTGGTGGTCGCTCTCGGCGTGGCGGATCGCCGCATCCACCTCGGCACCGAGCTCGAGGTCGGCACCGAGGTACGCCGCCGAGTGCGGCAGACGGATGCTCACGCCGAAGTACGTCTCGATCCCGAGCTCGCCCGTGGCGCCCTCCAGCCCCAGCACGTGGCCGCCGACGCCGCCCGAGGCGTCGACGAAGTGCAGGTGCGTGCCCGCGACGCTCACGCCCTGGAAGAAGGACGGGGCGACGAACCCCACGAGCGTGCCCACCGCATCCGTCACCGTGACCTCACGCTGGTCGTGCACGGCCTCGGCCAGCGGGAGGTACGGCTTCGTCTGCCGCCGGGCCTCACGGAGCGCGAGAGAACCGAAGCGGCCCTCGAAGCGCACGGCGTGGAAGACGTTCTCGCTGACGGTGCGGGCGCGCACCTCCTCGATCAGCGCAGACAGGTCGGCGACCTCCTCCAACGGCTCCGACGAGTCGGCCTGGAACGGCACCACCTCGGCGAACGCGAGCGTCTCGGTGGGCGGCAGCACCGTGACCGTGCCGTCGCCGTGGAAGAGACGGAAGACGCCGTCGAGCACCACCAGCTCGCCGTCCATGTGGTCGCCGCAGCCGAGACCGAAGTCGCCTCCCCTGGCCACCTCGGCGACGGTGAACTCCCCGTCGAACAGGCCGGCGACGAGCGCGTCGACGACGGAGTACTGCTGCACGGCCTTCTCGGCCCGGAATCGGCGCATGAGGGGCATTCTCGCGCACATCTCAGCAGAACGCACCAGAGTAGGAGCATGCCCACACGTCTCGAGCGCAACATCGACCTCCTGCTGAGCGTTCACCGTCCGGCCGTGCTCGCGCACCTGCGCAGCATCCGCCGCCTGCACCCGAACGCCACGCCCGAGCAGCTGCTCGCGATCCTCGAGCGCCGCTACGTGGCCGCGGTGACGAGCGGCGGGGCGGCCGTCGGGGCGAGCGCGATGTTCCCCTTCGTGGGCACCGGGGTCTCGCTCGGCCTGTCGGCGGTCGAGACCGCGGGCTTCCTCGAGACCACGGCCCTGTTCGCCCAGTCGGTCACCGAGGTGCACGGCATCGCCGTCGACGACCCCGATCGTGCGCGGGCGCTCGTGATGACCCTGATCATGGGCAAGGCCGGGAGCGACCTGCTCAAGCAGATCGCGGGGCAGGCGACGGGTGGGCTCGGCCGCAACGCCTACTGGGGTCAGGTCGTCACCTCGAGCCTGCCGCAGTTCGTGGTGGGGCCGGTGGCCGATCAGGTGAAGAAGGTGTTCCTGCGGCGCTTCGCCATCGGGCAGGGCACGAACGCCGTCGGCCGCGCCATCCCGTTCGGGGTCGGCGCCGCGATCGGCGGGGTCGGCAACCTGATGCTCGGCCGCACGGTCATCCAGTCGGCGCGATCGGCGTTCGGGGCTCCGCCGATCACCTTCCCCGAGGCCCTCGCCATCACGATCAAGGCGCCGAAAGCCGCGAAGCCGGTCGAGGAGACCGCGCCGAGGAAGGGCGTGAAGCGCATCCTCCCCCGCCGCCGGCAGGCCGCCATCGAGGCCCCCGGGCCGCGGGGAGCCGGGCCGGAGAACGAAACCGGCGTGCCCGACATCCGCATCTAGACTCCTGTGCCCCACCTGGCAGTGGTAGCCTTGACTGCAATCGAGGGTATATAAGCGCAGTCAGTGGTTCGTCAGTCGAGTGGTTCGTCAGCTAGGGGGTCGTCATGAAGTACCGTGTCGCGGCCGCCGTGCTCGCCACGCTGGCCCTCCTCGGCTTCGGTTCGGCCGCCGCGTTCGCCGGCGATGACCACGAGGCCCGGCCCGTGCTCGCCGAGACCGGCTACGACTTCACGCCGATGCTCGTCACCGCGGCCGTCTTCCTCTTGATCGCGGGGGTCGCGGTCATCGTGGCGAAGTACTTCGTCGCCCGCACCGGCGCGCGCTAGCGCCAACCCGCTCAGTCCCGCTCCTCGGCCTCGGCCTCGGTGTCACCCAGCGCGACCGGCTCGTCGCGCGCGTGCAGCGCCGCATTGCGCTCCCACTCCGCGAGCAGCTGCTCGATCGCCCCGTGGAACCGCGCCGTCGCCGCACCCGGCGTCGTGTCGCCGAAGTAGTGCCGCACCCACCGCCCGAGCCGCACGCCGGCGGCCGAGTCGTGCGAGAGCTCGTCGAGCCGCGCCCGCACCTGCGGCGCCTGCTCGACCGTCAGCCACTCGCAGTCCGAGAGGTAGCCGCCCATGTCGATCTGGGCCTCGGGCGAGACCGGCCGTGTGATCAGCAGCGGCTTGCCGGTGGCGAGCCGGTCGTAGACCATCGCCGAGACGTCGACGATCGCGATGTCGGCCGCCGCCAGCTGCCAACCGAGCTCGGCACCCGTGTCGTGCACGTGCTGCGCCGACGGGTCGGCCCGGTTCGCCGCGGCGATCAGCTGCACGATCTCACGGTTCGCGGCCGCGTAGGGCGGGTCGAGCACGCCGCTCCGAGGGTGCGGCCGGTAGATCAGCCGGTGCGCGGGCGAGGCGAGCACGTCGCGCACGAGGGCCACGCCGTGCGAGGCGATCGAGCCGTAGGCCGCCGCCGCGCGGTCGCCCTCCCAGGTCGGCGCGTAGAGCACGACAGTGCGCTCGTCGGGTGTGAACGGCGTGCGACCCGAGTAGTGGTCGGCCTGGGGCCGCCCGATCGGGAGGGCCCGCTTGTCGAAGTCGAAGTCCCAGAGCACCCGCTGCAGTCGCGCGATGGCAGCGTCGCCGGCCACGAGGCTGTAGTCGTAGGCCTTGAACTGGTTGGTGGTCATGTACATCTTGTCGCTCTCACCGTGATTGATGAACACGTGCCAGCGGCGGCCGTAGCGCATCATCTGGAAGTTGCGAGCGTTCTGGTTGACGTACAGCACGATCTTGAGCTCGTGCTCGCCGAGGAAGTCCTCGAGGTCGCGCACCGTGCGCACGTAGGCGACCGGCACCGGCGACTCCTCGAGCAGCGCACTCGTGCCCGCCGGGTTGCGGCTGAGGATCACGACGGGGTGGGTCTTGGCGAGCTCGGCCAGCGGCTCGTACCACTGCCGCAGCTGGTAGAGGTTCACCGGGCCGTCGGCGAAGTAGACGCCGATCTCGAACCGCCGGGTGGGCAGCGGGGCCCGCGACGCGAGCTGTCCGGCGAGCCGGCGGCGCACCGAGCGTGCTTTCACGAGGTCGCGGACGACGTTCCATCCGAGCTTCGCATCGTTCAGCAGTCCCACCCGTCAAGGCTAACGACGGCCTCCGGGGCCACCCCCCGAATCGGGGCCTTCCGGGGTGTTCTTTAGGCAATCGTGACCTTCATCACGTGTCGAGCGAGCGGATGCACGCACCGCCCGAGAGGCACTCAGACGATCGGCGGCCGACCGGCCCGCGCCATCCGCAGCACGGTGCGCCACGACATCGGCCGCCGCTCCCCCGCGTCGCTCCGCCAGCCCTCCGACCAGCCGCCGAACCAGGCCTTCAGCGCCGCCGGACGCCGCGCCCAGCGCAGCACCTGGATGCCCGTCCAGCTGCCCACGTACAGCGGCACCAGCACGGCCGGCAGGTTGCGCTTCGCGAGCCACACCCGGTTCCGCGCGTTCAGCCGGTAGTAGTACGAATGCCGCGTCGGCTCGATGGCCGGGTGGTTCGCGACCAGCCCGCCCTCGTACCAGGTGCGGAGCCCCTGGTCCCAGACCCGCCAGGCGAGCTCGATGCCCTCGTGGGCGTAGATGAACGGCGCCGCCCAGCCGCCCGTGCGGTCGAAGACGGCCCGCGGCAGCAGTGTCGCACCCTCCCAGACCGAGAACACGGGGCCCGACTCCTCGGGCGATCCCTTGCGGATGCGCGGCACCCACCGCCGCGGGTTCTCGCGCCCCTCGGGGTCGACCACCCGGGGCTGCAGCAGCCCGATCGACGGGTCGGCGCGCAGGAGCGCGATCGCGTCCGCGAGGAACGTGGCCGAGGGCAGCGAGGCGTCGTCGTCGAGGAAGAAGATGTACTCGCCCGTGACGACGGCCGCCCCGGCGTTGCGGCCGGCCGGGATGCCGACGTTCTCGGGCAGGGCGAGGGTTCGCAGCGCATCCGGAAGCCCCGTGGGCACCCAGCCGTTGCCGACGCAGACGATGTCGAGGTCGACGCCCTGCTGGGCGAGCAGCGACTCGGCGCCGCGGAGGAGGTCGGCCGGACGCGTGCCCTGGGTGAGCAGCACGACGCCCACGGTGGGGAGCCCGGTGCTCAGGAGCGCACCCGCTTGGAGGCCATGATCGCCACGAAGTGCCCCACCAGCGCGAGCAGCGACAGCGGCACCAGGGCGACGAGCAGGATGCGATCGGCGAGCACCCCGCCGATGAACAGCCCCACGACGGCGAACGCGAAGATCAGCATCGTCAGCTCGACCGAGTGGTAGAGGCGGTGGAACGGCACGAAGCGGGCGGCGCGGCGCAGGCGGGCGACGAGGGCCTGGGAGGGCTCGGACTCGCCCTTCTTGTCGGCCAGCTTGTCGAGCCCGGCGTTCGCGCGGGCGACGTGCACCATGTCGTTCAGCGCCTTGTTCAGCACGATGACGAGGGCCAGCAGGAGGCCGAGGGTCGTCCAGAGGAAGTCCTCGGGAGCCTCGAACGGGTAGCCGGCGGCCCGGATGCCGAGAGCGATCGGGATGAGCGACTCGGTCGTGTAGTGCCCGACCTTGTCGAGGAAAACGCCCGCGGGCGAGGACGTGCGGCGCCAGCGCGCGACCTCGCCGTCGCAGCAGTCGACGAGCATCTGCAGCTGCCCCAGCACCAGGGCGAGGGCTGCTCCGCCGATGCCCGGCACGAGCAGCGCGGCCGCCGTGGCCCAGCCGGTGAGGATCATCAGGCCGGTGACGCCGTTGGCCGAGATGGAGGTCTTCAGCAGCATCCACGTGACGTAGGGCGAGAGGCGGCGCAGGTACAGCGACGCCGTCCAGTGCTCGGCGTTGCGGCGGCCGCGCACCTCGGGGGGCTGCGCGACGGCCTTGAGCTCGGCGATCGAGGTCGGCCGGGCGGAGGGGGCGTGGGGCACGGTCACCTTCCCGTGTGCGCGGTGATGTTCTTCGTGAGCTTCAGGAATCCGAGGATGAAACCGAGGCCCCAGCTGAAATGGATGCAGGGCAAGACTACGAGAAACCAGGCTCCCGCGCGTGCGCCCTGGCTGCGCGCGGCGCCGAGGGCCGCGACCGCGACGAAGACGAGGTAGACCAGCGGCACGACGAAGCCTGCCGTCAGCACGGCGCCGACGGTGCGGGCCGTGTCGGTGCCGGCATCGCTCGCCGGCTCGCCTCCCGCGACCGCGAGCGTGACGAGCCCCGCGATGCCGAGCAGCAGGCCGAGCAGCGCGGCGGTGACCATCACCGGAGGCACGAAGTACTTCAGCGCGTTGGCCGTGAAGAAGCGGCGGGCGAGCTCGCCCCGCCAGAGCCCGGTCGAGAAGAACTGCCGCGCGAGACGCTCGAGCGAGGGCCGGGGCCGGTAGATCACCACGAGCCGGGGCGTGAACCAGACCGTGCCGCCCCCCTCGCGGAGGCGCCGGTTGAGCTCCCAGTCCTGGCCGCGTCGGATGTCCTCGTTGAACAGGCCGACCTTCGCCAGCCACTCGCGCTGGAACACCCCGAGGTAGACCGTCTCGGCCGGCCCTTCGACGCCGCCGACGTGGTGCGCCCCGCCGCCGAGCCCGGCCTTGGAGCCGTAGGCGTGGGCGACGGCCCGTTCGAACGCTGTCGTGCCCTCGGCCTTCATGATGCCGCCGACGTTCGCCGCGTCGGTGCGCAGCAGCGCCTCGACCGCGACCCGGGTGTAGTCGCGCGGCAGCAGCGAGTGGGCGTCGACCCGCACGACCACGGGGTAGCGCGAGGCGCCGATGGCGACGTTCAGCCCGCTGGGGGTCGACCCCGTGGGGTTCTCGATCACCCGGATGCGCGGGTCGACCGCCGACAGCCGCTCCACCAGCTCGGTGGTGCCGTCGATCGAGGGGCCGAGGGCGACGATGACGTCGAAGGGGCCGGCGTAGTCCTGGTCGAGCAGGCTCGCGATCGCGGCCTCGACGTGGGTGACCTCGTTCAGCACGGGCATCACGTAGGAGACGCCCGGCAGGCCGGGGTCGGCATGCTCGGGCGCCGCGGGGCCTGAGGGGTCGGTCATCGCATCCGCTCGTCGATCGTGGTGCAGGTCGCGCCGCCCACGACGACGGAAGGCCCGCCGCCGCTTCACAGCGACGACGAGCCTATCAGCCGGGTGTTCGGCAGCTGGGAGGAGGGGCGGATGCCCTAGCCGGCGAGCTCGCCGAGGGTGACGTCGACCGTCTGCGACTTGCCGTCGCGCACGAAGGTCAGCTCGGCACTGCCGCCCGCGGGCTGCGTGCGCACCAGCGCCGTGAGGTCGATGGAGTCGGTGACGGGCTGGCCGTTCAGGGCGGTGACGATGTCGCCCGCCTTCAGGCCCGCCGCCTCGGCCGCGCCACCGGAGGTGACGGAGTCGATGTAGGCGCCGCCCTGGGTGCTGTTCGGCTGCGACGCCGCGTCGGCCACCGAGGCGCCGAGCAGGCCGTGGGTGGCCTTGCCGTTGTCGATGATCTCGCCGGTGACGCGCTTGACGAGGTTCGCCGGGATGGAGAAGCCCACACCGATGTTTCCCGACTGGCCGCCGCTCTCGCTGCCGGAGCCGGCGCTCGCGATCGCGACGTTGATGCCGATCAGCTCGCCCTTGTCGTTCAACAGCGCACCGCCGGAGTTGCCCGGGTTGATGGCCGCGTCGGTCTGGATGACCGAGAGCGAGATGGACTGCTGCTGGGTGGGCGCCTGCTGCTCCTGCTGCGGGTCCTGGCCCGGGAGGTCGAAGTTCCAGAAGTCGTACGGGCCCTGCTCGCCCTGGTCGGGGCTCGGCTTCGTCTCGGTGTCCTCGGGAGCGGCGGAGGAGGCGACCGTGATGCTGCGGTTCAGCGCGCTGACGATGCCGTTGGTGACGGTGCCGTTCAGGCCGAGCGGGGAGCCGATGGCCACGGTCTGGTCGCCGACCTCGAGCTTGGAGGAGTCGGCGAACTCGATCGGGGTGAGATTCTTCGCGTCGGTCAGCTTGATCACGGCGAGGTCGGCGACCGGGTCGGTGCCGACGACGGTGGCGTTGTAGATCGTGCCGTCGTTGGCCTGCGCCTTGATCTCGGCGCTGCCGGTGGCACCGTCGAGGGTGACGACGTGGGTGTTGGTCACGACGTAGCCGTCGGCGGTGAGCACGACGCCCGAGCCGGTGCCGGCGGCCGAGTCGCCCGAGGCCGAGATGGTGACGACCGAGGGCGAGGCCTTCGCGGCGACCGCGGTGACGAGGTTGGCGTCATCGGGGTTGTTGACCGTGATGCTGGTGGGGCTCGAGGCCGAGTTCGACGAGTTGCCGCCGTTCTGGCTCACCACGAGGGCGGTGACGCCGGCACCCGAGGCGCCGCCGATCAGGGCGCCGATGGCGAGGGCCGCGATCAGCACGGGGCCGCCGCGGCGCTTCTTCGGCGCCTTGGGAGCCTTGTTCTGGTCGGCGTAGGCGCCGGAGGCCGCGTACATCGCGGAGTTGAAGTTCGGGTCGTGCGGCGCCGTCGCGTAGGGCTGCGTGCCGTTCGGCGGGGTGCCGAAGGAGCCGTTGCCGTAGTGGGCGGGCTGCACGGGCTGGCCCTGCGGGGCGGGGTAGGCCGGGGCGGCGGGCGGCGTGAACGCGGCGGGCTGCTGCGGGGCCTGGTACGGCGGCAGCGGGGTGGTGGCCTGCGTGGGGGTCGGCGACTGTGCCTGAGTCGTGGGCTGGGCCGGGGCGGCGGGCTGGGCCGGGACGATGGGAGGGACGACGGCGGTCGTGTCGTCGTGGTGGGTGGGCGCCGTCTCCGAGGCCGGAGCGTCGTGCTTCGGCTGCTGGTCGTCGGCCGGAATGCCCTCGGGGTTCTCGGTGCTCTCTGACATGTGGTGCTCCTTCCAAGCACTCGCTAGCATCCTCACCCAAACTGGGCGTTCTCTATGACCAGGCTGTGCGCAGACTGCCGTGTGCTTATGACGACCCTAGGAAGGCCGTCCGGCCGATGATCGAGCATCCCCCTCGCAGCCCGGAACGGCACCCCCGTGGCGGTAGGTTCTAAGGATGACCCTCACCGGATCCTGGCAGCGCACCGCCCGAGGCGCCGGACTCCTGGCCCCCGACGGCCGGATCGCCTCGACCATCTTCGCCGAGATGAGCGCCCTCGCCGCCTCGACCGGCGCGATCAACCTCGGCCAGGGCTTCCCCGACCAGGACGGACCGGCCGAGGTGCTCGAGGCCGCCCGCCGCGCCATCGCCGACGGCGTGAACCAGTACCCGCCGGGCCCCGGACTGCCGGTGCTGCGCGAGGCCGTCGCCGCCCACCAGGAGCGCTTCTACGCGATGACCGTCGACCCGGCCGAGGTGCTCGTCACCGCGGGGGCGACCGAGGCGCTGGCCGCGACCATCCTTGCGCTCGTCGACGACGGCGACGAGGTCGTCACGCTCGAGCCCTTCTACGACGCCTACGGCGGCCTGATCGCCCTGGCCCGCGGCCGGCACGTCACGGTGCCGCTGCGCGGCCACGACTTCCTGCCCGACCACGACGAGCTGCGGGCGGCGGTCACCGACCGCACGAAGGTCATCCTCGTCAACAACCCGCACAACCCCACCGGCACCGTGCTGCCCCGCGAGACGCTCGAGCTGATCGTCGAGCTGGCCCACGAGCACGACGCGATCATCGTCACCGACGAGGTCTACGAGCACCTCGTCTTCGACGCTCCGCACATCCCCGTGGCGTCGCTGCCGGGCGCCCGCGAGCGCACCGTCACCATCTCCTCGGCCGGCAAGACCTTCAGCGTCACCGGCTGGAAGATCGGCTGGATCGTCGCCCCGCGCGAGATCGTCACGGCGATCCTCGCGGTGAAGCAGTTCCTGACCTTCGTGAACGGCGCGCCGTTCCAGCCGGCGGTCGCCGTGGGCCTCGGCCTGCCCGACTCCTTCTTCACCGGCATCGCCTCGACCCTGAGGGCCAAGCGCGACCTGCTCTCGCAGGGGCTCGTGAAGGCGGGCTTCGACGTCTCGTCGCCCCGCGGCACCTACTTCGTCGTCGCCGACGCCGCGCCGCTCGGCTACGCCGACGCGCGGGTGCTCTGCCGTGAGCTGCCGTCGCTCGCCGGTGTGGTCGGCGTGCCGATCAGCGCGTTCTGCCACGACGACCTGGCGGGCGAGTACGCCTCGCTCGTGCGCTTCGCGTTCTGCAAGAAGACCGAGGTGCTCGAGCGCGCCGCGGCGCAGCTCGCCCGGCTCGGCCGCTAGGCAGCCTGGCGGCGGTGCCGCTGGTGGGGCTAGACCCTCGGCACCACGTCGAAGCGGCGGAGCGCCAGCGCGGGATTGACCCGCCGCACCTCGTCGATGCGGGCCGGGTCGACCCAGGCCACGGCCACGTCCTCCCGCTCCCCCAGCGAGGCGATCGTGACGCCCATCGGGTCGACCACGAGGCTCGCCCCCACGCCGATCGGCGGCGTCTGGTCGGCCGCCGCGACGTAGATCGTGTTCTCGAGGGCGCGCGCGGTGACGAGGCTGCGCCAGTGGTGCTCCTTCAGCGGCCCGCGCACCCACTCGGCCGGCACCGCCACGAGGTCGGCCCCGGCGTCGACCAGCCGGCGCGTCACCTCCGGGAAGCGGATGTCGTAGCAGGTCTGCAGCCCGATCGTCACGCCCTGGATCGAGAACGTCTCGGGTTCGGCGATCCGCCCGAGCTCCACCCAGTCGCTCTCCTGCGCCCCGAAGGCGTCGTAGAGGTGCAGCTTGCTGTAGGTCGCCACGAGTCCGTCCACAGGGTCGATCGCGACGAGGCGGTTGGCGAAGCGGTCCTCCTGCGCGGAGGTGGCCACGAGACCGGCGACCAGGTGCACGTCGAGCTCGCGGGCGAGGGCGGCGAGGGCCGCCACGAAGGGGCCGTCGACGGGCTGGGCGTGCTCGAGCATCCGCTCGCCGAGGGGGTCGACGAAGAAGGAGGAGTACTCGGGGAAGACCACGAGCGAAGCGCCGCGCTGGGCCGCTCGACGGGCGAGGCGCTCGATGGCGGCGAGGTTCGCGTCGGTGTCGTCACCCGGGGCGAACTGCGCGACGGCCACGCCGAAGCCGGGGGCCGTCATGCCCGGGCCGCCTCGACGGGTCGGGCTTCGAGACCGGTGTTCAGCACTGCACGCATGCCTCGACCCTACCGCCGGGTGCGGGCGACCGTCGGGGTGGCGAGGGTGAGCGAGCGGTAGGCCGGGATGAGTGCCCCCCGCTGCGCCCGACGCCCCGTGATCGTCAGCGGGGCGACGGCGTGCGCGTCGAGCACCGCGCCGATCGTGCGCTGGATCTGCGCCATCGCGAGCGGCGCCCCGAGGCAGAAGTGCGCCCCGGCGCCGAACCAGAGCTGCTTCAGCGACGCCGCCGGGTTGCCGATCGGGTCGAAGCGCCCGGCGCCGCGGTTCGCGAGGAACGTGGCCAGCACGAGGCGGTCGCCCGGATGCACGGCCTCCTCCCCCACGTGCGCCGCCCGTTCGACGCTCCGCAGCATCACCGGCGACGGCGTCGTGACCCGCAGTCCCTCGCCGATCGCGGCGTCGAGCAGCGTTCGGTCGTGGGCGAGCACGTCGAGCCAGCCGGTGTCGGCGAGGATCGCGACCAGCCGCGGCAGGTACGAGACGAGCGTCTCCGTGCCGGTGAGCACGAAGGCGCCGACCGCGCCCATCGCCTCCTCCTCCGAGAGCCCGAGGCCGCGCATCCGCCCGGGGAGGGTCTCGTGGGCGGCGGCGAGGTCGCCCTCGGCCGGTGCCTCGGCTTCGCGATAGGCCCGTCGGGCGTGCCGGGTCAGCTCGTCGAGCACCTCGCGGGCCTCGGCGATCTGCGCCGGCGTGAAGCGGGGCCGGGCGAGCGAGACGAAGCCGGTGATCGCGGAGACCCGGGCGAACAGCTCCTCGCCCATCACACCGCGGTCGAGGCCCACCAGGCGGCTGATCACCTGCCCGGCGTACTCGCGCACCTCGGCGACCAGGTCGACCGGCTCGCCCGCCACCAGTCGCCCGGTCAGACGGTCGGCGCCCTCCCCGATGGTCTCCTCGGTGAGCGCGCCCACGAAGGCCGGGGCGAACAGCGGGGCCAGCCGCCGGCGCAGGGCGGCGTGGTCGGCGCCCTCCATGTTGAGCAGCACCGAGGGGCCGAGCACCGGCGTCCACAGCTCGGCCGAGGAGCCGGGGCCGGTCTTCGTGAAGCTCTCGGTGTCGAGCAGCACGGCCCGCAGCAGGGCGGCGTCGGAGACGATCACGCCGATGCGCGGCACCCTCAGCGTGGGGCGCGTGATCCGCGCCAGCAGGGGGTAGGCGAGCGGATGCGCGGTGCGCTGCACCCGTTCCTCCCAGCGTCGCTCGGCGCCCGGTGTGACTCCCGGCACGTGCCGCAGGGGCGTCGGCCCGGGTTCCGAACGGGCACCCGGGATCACGGGCGCACCTCGGAGGGGACGACCTCGCCGGAGCGGGCGGCGGCGCGGGCAGAGGTGCGGGCGGCGGCGAGGCCGGCGATCACGCGCTCCAGGCCCTCGCGGGTCGGCACCAGCGGGGCGCCGAGCACGGCGCGGGTCGCGGTGTCGTCGAAGGTCGTCGAGAAGGCGTACACGATGACCGAGTATCTCGTGATCGGGGGCTCGCCGGGGCGGCGGGCAAGGCGCCAGGCGAACTCGACCCCGCGCGCGGCGGCGAGGGCGACCCGGCGCGGCACCCGGCGGCGGGGCGCGGGCATGCCGGCGGCCTCGACCATCCGTCGCACCACGCTCTGCAGCTCGACGGCCTCTCCCCCGGTGACCACGAGGGTGCGGCCGGCGGCGCCGGGGCGGGTGGCGGCGCGCACGAGCTGCTCGACGAGGGTGTCGATGTGCACGAGATCCGAGAGCACGGGCGAGGGCGTGCCGAACTCGGGCAGGCGCCCGGCGGCCGCCGCTGCGAGCACGCGCGGCAGCAGTGTGGTGTCGCCCGGGCCGAAGACCGCGCGCGGGCGCAGCACGACCCACTCGCCCCGGTGGCGGCGCACGAGGTCCTCGGCGGCGGCCTTCGTGGCGGCGTAGCGGCTGATGAACGGCGGATGCGCGGCGGCGTCCGAGGGGATGCCGAGCTGGTCGGCGGCCCGCGTCAGCACCGAGGCGCTCGAGACGAAGACCACCCGCGGCGGCGCCGGGAGCCGGGCCGCGTAGGCGAGCACGGTGGCGGTGAGGCCGACGTTCTCGCGCTCGAACTCGGCGCGGGTGCCCCACGGGGAGCTGCGGGCGGCGGCGTGCACGATCACGTCGGGGGCGGGCAGGGCGTCGAGCGCGGCGGCGGCCCCGGGGGACGCGAGGTCGAGCACGCGGTAGCCGGTGGCGGAGGCCGGGCGGCGGCCGACGCCGATCGCGTCGAAGGCGGGGTCGCGGTGGAGGCGGGCCAGCAGGGCGCCGCCGACGAAGCCCGACGCGCCGGTCACGAGCACGCGGAGGGGCGGCCTGCCGGTGCCGCTCGTGCGGGCGGTGCCCTCGGTGCCCTCGGCGGCTTCGTTGCCGTTTCCTGCGCCCGATCCGGTTCCGGCGGCGGTCACGGTGACTCCCGCACGATGCGGCGGAGCTTGACGGCCGGGTCGCGCGGCGTCCACGGGTCGTGCTCGATCGTGGCCGAGCATCCGGCCGTGTCGAAGACCTCGCCCAGAGCCCGGTCGACCGCCTCGCGCGCGCTGTCGCCCGGGGCCCGGCCCGGCCCGTCGGCGGTGGAGCCTGCCGCGGGGACGTCGAGCGCGACGTGCACCGTCGTGCCCCGCTGGGTCACGCGCCAGTCCGCGAAGGCGGCCGACTCGAGGGCGAACGCGCGCCGCAGCACGTCGGGGAACACCTCGACCAGCCGCGACCCGTCGACCGCCGGCAGCCGGAGCACCGCGTCGGCCCGGCCGTCGACTCCCGCAAGCACCGTCGTGACGCGTCCGCAGGCGCAGCGCTCCGGGGCCGCCGGATCGACCCGCAGCACGTCGTCGAGGCGGTACCGCGCGATGATCTGCGTGCGCCGCTCGAGGTCGGTGACCACCGGCACGAAGCGCGTGCGCCCGGCGTCGAGCCACTCCCGGTCGAACCGCACCGTCTCCTCGGCGAGATGCAGTGCGCCCGCGTCGCACGGCAGCGCGAGCAGCCCCTCGGTCGCCTGGTAGACCTGCCGCGGCCGCACGCCCCACGCCGCCTCGATGCGCTCGGCGGTCTCGGGCTCGAGCACCTCGGCCACCGACACCACGAGCCGGGGCGCCGCGATCCCGGCCGTGGCCGACGCCTGCGCGAGCGCATCGAGAACGGATGCCGGACCCACCAGCACCGTCACGCGGCCCGCCCCGGCCAAGCGCTGCACGAGCGCCTCGAACGGCTCGGTCAGGTCGTAGTAGGCGAACCGCACCCGCGAGCTCGCCACGGATTCGTAGAGTCCGCCGCCCGCCCGCAGGAAGAACGCGATCGTCACCGGCGGGCGCCACGGCTGCAGGAGCTGGGCCACGGCGGCCCGGTCGAGGACGCGGGCGAGCACGGTGCCGGCCCAGAGCATCCGTTCTCGAGGACTGACGAGGAAGGCCCCGCGCCGCCCCGAGGTGCCGCTGGACAGCCCGACGGTGAGGTCGCCGGCGACCGTCGGCGTGAAGTCGCGCGAGCGCTCGGCCGCCTGGGCCGCGGCGAGTGCCTCGGTCAGCCGCACCCCGCGGGTGTTCATCGCGTCGAAGTGCTCGAGCAGGGCGGTCTTGTCGGTGACCGGGAAGTCGCGGGCGCGGCGGCCGGCCCAGTACGGGGCGCGACGGGCACGACGCACGAAGGCGCGCATCCGTCGCCGCTGCCAGACCTCGAAGCGGTGCCGGCTCGGGAAGCGGTAGCCCCAGCGGGCCCGGACGAAGCGGGCGACGAGCAGCGCGCGCAGCAGCGACTGATTCGCGGTGCCGCGTGCACGACCGCGGATGCTCCCGCCTGTGCTGCGGCCCGTGCTCCCGGCTGCGCTCCCGCCTGTGCTGCGGCCTGCGCTCCCGCCTGCGCTCCCGCCTGTGCTGCCGCCCGTGCTCCCGCCCATCCCGACAGACTACGCAGGGGGCCGCCGCGGTCGCGATGCCGTGCCGGGCGCGGTGGCCGACGGCGCTGCTCCCGGGACGGCGCTGCTCCCGGGACGGCGCTGCTCCTAGACTGACCGCATGGCGGCGATCATCGGGCATCTCCTCCCGCTCGCGCTCGGGGTGGCGCTGAGCTCGGTGCCGATCGTGGTGATGGTGCTGATCCTGCTGTCGCCGCGGAGTCGCTGGTCGGCGCTCGCCTACCTGATCGGCGCGGCCGTAGGGCTCACCGGGCTGACGGCGCTGTTCACGGCCATCGCGTCGCTGCTGCCGCCGGTGCCGCCGGCCGAGCCGAACCCGCTGATCGCGACCATCGAGCTCGTGATCGGGGCGGCGCTGCTCGCGCTCGCGGTGGTGCGCTTCGCCCGCGCGCGCCGCCGCGCCCGCGCCCGCCGCCTCGCTGCCGCGGGCCTCGCCGCCGGTCCCACCGAGGGGCACGCGGATGCCGCCGCCGATAGCGCCGACGCGGTCGGGGGGCCCGCCGATGCGCCCGCGCCGCCCGCCTGGATGACGCGGCTCACCTCGCTCGGGCCCGTGCCGTCGCTCGGGGTCGGCTTCGTGCTGATGCTGCGGCCGAAGAACCTGCTGCTGACGCTCGCGGCCGGTGTCGCGATCACCGCGGGCGGCGCCCCGTTCGGAGACCAGGTCGTCGCGGTCGCGGTCTTCGTCGTGCTGGGCATCTCGACGCTGGCGGTGCCGATCCTCGTCGCGCTGGTCGATCCCGCCCGCACGCTCGGCCCCCTGCGCGAGCTCCGCGACTGGATCGCGCGCAACAGCTCCACCGTCACCACGGTCGTCCTCCTGGTGCTCGGCACGGTCATCATCGGCAGCGGCCTCACGCGCTTCTGATCCGGCCGCGGCCGGCCGGCCGAGCCACCACCGCGGGGTTCGCACACCGCCGTGTGACCACCCGTCACGGTCCACCCCAAAGCGGGGCAACCTGCACCGCGCCGGCTCGCCGGGCCGAGCCACGCGCCTAGGCTTCCCGCAGCGGGGCCGTCGGCACCGCGACGAGACGGAGGAACCGTGACCGTGCACCATCCCGAGGCCGCCGCATGAGCATCCGGAACCCCGACCCCACCGCCCTGACCGCCCGCGCCCGCCGGCTCGCCCTGCCCGCGGCGCTGCTCTGGGTGGCGCCGCTGATCGCCCTGGTGGCCGTCGTCGTGGCCGCGCCGCAGCTGCTCGGATCGCCCCTCGTGATCGTGCTGCTCGCCGCACTCGTCGCCTCGATGGCACTGGGTGTCGTGGGCCTCGTCGTCGCCGTGCGCGCCGTGCGGGCCGACGGGGAGTTCGACCTCAACGCGCGGTCGACGAAGATGGCGATCTCGGCCGGATCCTCGGCGATCGCCGCCGCGCTGCTGTTCGCGCTGACGCTCACGCTCGCGCTGCTCACCCGCGCGGCCTGAACGGCGCGGGGCGGGCCGCACCGCCGGTGCCTCAGGCCAGCTCCACCACCACGAGTGCCCGGCCCGTGCCGAGGTCGATCGTGTGCCGCCCGAGCCGCGTGAACAGCGGCCACACGGCCGGGTCGATCGCCCGACGGTGCGTGCCCGCGAGCGCGAACGCGATCGCCGGAGGCGCCCCCGCCCCCGGCCGCGACGGCACCAGCGTGAGGTCGAGCGCCGGGGCCGACGGCGGCGCGGTCGCCACCAGCAGCCACACCAGCGCCAGCACCAGCTGCCGCTGCTCGGTGCCGAGCCGCGCGGCGAGCAGCGAGGGGTCGACGATGCGCACCACGTCGCCGAGATGCTCCGACTCCGAGACGGCGAGCTGCAGCCAGGTCTGCTCGTGGTCGGCCAGCAGGGCGAGCCGCAGCCCGTCGCCGAGCTGAGCGGCGGATGCGGCCGTCTCCGCGTCGATCGCCCGCCCGGCCGGCAGGGCCGCGACCCCGGCCAGCAGTCGCTCGGCGTCGCCGTCGAGGCGCCGCAGTTCCGAGGCCGCGAGCACCCCGTGCCCGAGCGCCGGCGCGGTGACGAGGCTGCCGGTGACCGCCTGGTCGATCGTGCGGCCGAGGTAGCGGTCGGCCGCCTGGATCATCGACACCCCGGCGAGCACCGGTGCCAGTCCGAGCAGCAGCCCGGTCACGCTCGTGGCCAGGGTGTCCGGCCCGCTCGCCAGCCCGGCCAGCACCGAGCCACCGCCGACCGCGGCGAGCACCACCGTGCCCACCACGCTCCAGCGCAGCGGCTGCCGCGGCAGGCAGGCGATCAGGCAGGCGCCGAAGCCGATCGTGGCGGTCGGGTACATGCGTCCGTCACCGTCGAGCAGGAAGGCGCCGAGGTCGAGCACCATCGCGGCGAAGCCCGAGGCCGTGACCAGCAACGACAGGCGCGCCGGGAGGATGCCCCCGAGCAGCCGGGCCGCCACGAACGACGCGGCGAAGGTCACGATCAGGAGCCCCCACGCCACGAGCGACAGCCAGCGCCACGACCCGTCGGTCAACGACCAGCCGAGCGACGCCAGCCCGCGGATCAGCAGCAGCACCGCGAACAGGTTGAACCCCAGCCCCAGATACCCGGCACTGAGATTGCGGTCACGACGGATGCGCGCCCGCAGCCGCCCCCGGGCCTCCGGCCCCCCGCGCATCCCGGCCACCAGCTGCGCCAACGACCCGGCCCGCCCGGCGCCCGCCTCCTCCCCGGCACCGCCGCCCCCGGCAGCCCCGGCCCCGGCAGCGCCTGCCGCGGTGGACGCGGCGTCGCCACGGGTCGCGGTGGGCACGGTGGCGTCGAGACCCGACGCGTCAGCGGACCCGGCGGCGGTGCGACCCGACGCGTCAGCGGACCCGGCGACGGTGCGAACCGACGGGTCGGCGGGCGCGGCGGCGGGGCGACCCGACGCGTCAGCGGGCCCGGCGGCGGGGCGACCCGACGCGTCAGCGGGCCCGGCGACGGTTCGAACCGACGCGTCAGCGGGCCCGGCGACGGTTCGAACCGACGCGTCAGCGGGCCCGGCGGCGGGGCGACCCGACGCGTCGGCGGGCGCGGCGGCGGCGCGAACCGACGGGTCGGCGGGTCCGGCGGCGGTGCGAACCGACGCGTCGGCGGGCCCGTGGGCTCCCGGAGCCGGCGGGTCGGCGGGGGTCGCGGGGCGGCGGGGGGTCATCGCGGGACCTCGAGGAGCACCGTGGTGCCGCGCCCCGGCGACGCGAAGACGCGCAGCGAGCCACCGGCCGCGGCGAGCCGCGAGCCGATGGTCGCGATGGCCGCCTCAGCGGGCGAGACGGGGGCCGGAGGCACCGCCGCCGCGAAGCCCTGGCCGCCGTCGGTCACGACCGCGCGCAGCACGGTGTCGTCGCCGCTCAGCGTCACGTCGGCCGCCCGCACTCCCGAGTGGCGTCGCACCGTCTCGAGCGAGTCGGCGACGGCGGCCACGAGGGCGGCGCGGCGCTCGGGGGCCGCCGGCCCGGTGTCCTCGCCGTGCCAGGTCGCCTCCAGGCCGTGCACCCGGCACCAGGCGCGCACCGTCACCCAGGGGTCGACCAGGGCGGTCGCCGTGGCGGCGGCCGTGAGACCGACGGCGGGCCGAGCATCCGGAGTCTCATCGCGCTGACCCCCCAGGGTGCCCTCGGTGCGCAGCTGCGCGAGGAGGGCGCTGTCGTTCGCGGCCTGGGCCCGGAGCGTCTCGGGCGGCACCCCCTGCCCGGAGTGCGCGATCAGGGTGAGGGTCGCGAGCACGGTGTCGTGCATCATGCGGGCGCCGTAGCGCAGCTCGGCCTCCGTCTCGGTGGAGCGGCGCTCGGCGGCATAGCTCTCCTTCAGCCGCGCCTGGCCGATCTCGGCCTGCCGGGCGCTGCGGGCGAGCCAGAGACCGGCGCCGAGCATCGCCGTCCAGCCGCCGACGATCGCGAGCACGACGAACGCCGCGCGCCCGGTCGGGGCCGTGACCACCCAGGCGAGCACGCTGACGGGCAGCACCGTCACCGCCACGATCAGCCCGAGGGCACGCAGCTCGGCCACCGCGACGAAGAGCGACGGCACCGCCATCGACGCCAGCGCGGTGACGGTGGCCAGCGTGGGGTTGTCGTCGACCTGCGCCCCCGGCAGGAGGAAGGTGCCGAGCGTGCCGAGGGCGGCGCAGTAGGTCAGCGCCACCACGAGCCGGCCGTTCCGCGGCGTCAGCACGAAGAAGCCCACCGTCATCAGGAGCATGCCGACGAGCGACGGGAGGAAGGCCCCGATGCGCTCGTGCTCGGGCGCCGCGAGGTTGACGGCGGCGCAGACGGTCGCGATGATGCCGAAGCGGCGGGCGCAGACGATGCCGAGCCGCAGGTGCTCGCCGGAGCCCGGCGCCTCCGGCACGGAGGGCGCCTCCGGGGCCGGGACGGGGATCACCATCTGTCGAAGATAGCGCGGTGGACGCGGTCCTCCGGCGATTGCCCCGGAAGGGGGGACCGTGGGGCGATGGGCGGCGTGGGAGGCTTGCCTCCATGGCCCGGGACGTTGTGCGCATCGCGATCGTCGACGACCACCGGATGCTCCTGACCGCCCTGACCGAGTGGATCAAGTCCGCGGCCGACGACATCGCGTGCGTCGCGGCGGTGACGACGTGGCCGGAGCTGCTCGCGCATCCGCAGTTCCCGGTGGACGTCGTGCTGCTCGACCTCGACCTGAAGGACAACCTGCCCGTCTCGATCAAGCTCCGGGCCCTCGACACGGCCGGGGTGAAGACCGTGATGATGAGCACGTACTCGGAGCCGGCCGTGGTGCGGGAGGCTCTCGCGGCCGGCGCCCACGGGTACATCGTGAAGAGCGAGGGCGCCGAGACGATCGTCGTCGCGATCCGGCTGGCGCTGGCCGGCAGCCGCTTCGTGTCGCCGCTCGTGGGGCTGCAGCTGGATGCGGCTCCCGCACTGGCGAAGCTGAGCGCGCAGGAGCGGCGGGTGATGGCGCTGTACGGCTCGGGCGAGTCGGCGAAGCGCATCGCGACCGTGCTGCAGATCACCGAGCAGACCGCGAAGTCGCACCTGAAGCGCCTGCGGGCGAAGTACCGCTTGGCGGGCATCGACGTCGGCTCGAAGGTGGCGCTCCGCAACCAGGCCATCCGCGACGGCCTCATCCTCCTCGACGACACGGGCCGCACCCCCACGGCGGCCACCGCCACCCCCGCCGACGCCGACGTGGACGGGGACGACCTCGACCTCGAAGCCATCGACGCCCTCGCCGCCACCGAGGACCTCGACGACCTGGACGCCGACCCCGCCGCCCGTCGCTGACAGCGCCGCCTGCGACGCCTGCGCCGACGCGGGCGGGCGGGCTCGGCCGCACACCCGCCCCCGCCGCCCCCGCCCCCGCCGCACCCGTCAGTGGAAGTCGCGCAGGAACCGCTCGAACTCGCTCCGGCCCGCCGCACCCGGCCGCGACACGTCGTCGATGCGCAGCACCGTCAGCCCGCGATACACCGACGGCGACCCGGCGAACGCGTCGCGGATGTGCGACCATCCCACGCTCGACGGCGACCCCGCTCCCCCGAGGCTCGACGCCAGGGCGTTCTCGCCCTTCAGCGTGATGTGCGCCCGGGTGGCCGCCGACCCGACCCACGTCACGAGGGAGGCCGCGTCGGAGTAGGCGTGGTCCGATCCGTCCCACTCCCGCCCGTCGGGCATCTCGAGCGCCGTGAAGTGCAGCGTGATCGGATGCGTCGGCACCGACACCCCGTCACCCGTCGTCTCGAGCTCGCGCACGAGCCCCATCACGCCGTCGTAGCCGTGACCCGTCGAGGCGTCGTTGTAGGCCTGATCGGTGTGCACGAGCCCCGCCGCGATCTCGGGCACCCGCCGCATCGGGCTCGTCGCCATGGTCTGCCAGTGCACCCCGGGCACCTTGAAACCGAGCGGCACGGCCGCGAACGGCCCGTCGAAGGCGCGGATGGCCTCGACCATGATGTCGTGCCCGTGCGACAGCAGGCTCTCGCTGTACCAGCGGGTGAAGTCGCGCCCATACTGCAGCGACGCGTACGACCCCGAGGTGATGAAGCGGTCGTGGTCGGTGGGCGGGGTGATGGCCGAGTACGTCAGGCCCGGGATGGCCCACGCCGACCCCACCCCCGCCACCGAGCCGTACTTCGCGACGGCCCAGTCGGCGAAGTCGCGCACGGCCGTGTCGGTGTAGCTCTGGAAGGTGCCGCGGTTCGGGTAGGCCGCCGGTCGGCCGGGCACCGTGTCGTCGTGGTGGGCGTAGGACGGGTAGCGCAGCTCGCCGGCCGGCCCGGTGCCGATCGTGATCTCCTGGATGCGCCCGCGGTAGTCGGTGGTGCCGCTGCTGTAGTGGTCTTCGAACGCGTTCATGAAGTCGCGCATGTCGACCAGTGCCCGGTCGACGCCGATGCCCCACGGCGCCACCGTCTCGCGGTTCGTGTTGCCGTACTCGCTGCGGTAGAAGTCGTCGACCGGGGCGCTCGCGCACGGGCCGTAGATGCCGCAGATCTGGTACGGATCCCACACCCAGGACGGGACGGGGATGGTCTTGCAGGCGTCGTCGACGTTGCCGCCGCACTGGTGGAACGACATCATCGGCACGAGGTCGAGGCCCGCCGAGGTCGCCGCCTTGAACAGCTTGTCGTAGTAGCCCCAGTCGAACCCGCCGCGCGTGGGCTCGGCCTTGCCCCACCAGACGTCGACCGCCAGCGCGTCGACCCCCTGGGAGTCGGCGACGGCGAGCGAGGCGGTGAAGGCCCGCCAGTCGGGGCCGTCACTCGCCCAGTCCTCGACGAACAGGGGTGCCATGACGTTCACCGTCGAGGCGGCCCCGGGAGCGGCCGAGGCCGGTGGGGCGGGGGCCGTCGACGTGAGGCCGGCGGTCAGAAGGGCGGTGGCCGCGAGTGAGAACCCCACGCGGGAGAGGATGCGAGTTGCCATCCCCCCACGCTAGGGACGCGGAGCCACCGCCCTACCTGAGTACTTTCCACCTACTCCTGGTCGCCGGAAGACGACGACGCAGACGGAGCCGACGACGCAGACGGAGCCGACGACGCAGCCGACGGCCGGCGCATCCGCACCGCCACCAGCACGATCCCCGCGCCGAGCGCCAGCACCGCGAGCGGGATCGCGGCGAGCGCCCCCGACACGTCGGCACCGGTCGCCGCGAGCGACCCCTTGCCGCCACCCGCACCCGGCGCCGGAGCGGCGGTCGGAGCAGTGGTCGGCGGCACCGGGCTCGCTGTCGGCGTCGGCGTCGGCGACGGGTCGACACCCGGGCGGATCGCCGAGAGATCGTTCGACAGCGACGCCGTCACCGAGGCGATGGCACCGAGGTTGATGCCGAGCGCCTCCGTGCTGATGTTGTCGATGTCGTCGCCCGCACCGTGGTAGTTCGGGTCGTACGCCTCACCGGCCGTGCCGCCGAAGAGCTCGGCCTCGGCCGCGGTCTTGATGTCCTCGGCACCGGTGAACAGGCCGGAGGCCGGCACATCGTTGTCGATGAACGCCTGGTAGTCGCTGCGGCCGTCGAAGTTCGTGCCCTGGTGCGCCTGTCCGATGCCGTCGAAGTAGTCCGTCAGCGCCTTCTCGGTCGCGATCGAGCCTTCGGGGATGTTGACCGCCGGGTCGACCTCCGTGTCGGAGCCGTCGGCGTCGTAGACGCCGATGATGTAGTTCGGCGAGCCGACCATGTCGAAGTTGAGGTAGGTCGCGATCTTGCCGAGCTCCTCCTCCGGCAGGCTGTAGACGTACTCGGTCGAGCCGACTAGGCCGACCTCCTCCGCACCCCACCAGCCGAAGCGCACGGCGTGGTCGAGCTGGCCCGACTCGGCGAGCTGCACGGCGGTCTCCAGGATCGCCGCCGATCCGCTGCCGTTGTCGTTGATGCCGGGGCCCTCGGGCACCGAGTCGAGGTGCGCGCCGAGCATGACGACGTTCTCGTGGTCGTCGGCGTTCGGCGTCTCGGCGATGATGTTGAAGGTGTCGACGGTGGTGGTCGTCTGCTCGATGGCCAGGTCGACGAGGGCCGGGCCCGCGGCGATCGCCTCGAGCGCCGCCGCACCCTCCTCCGGAGTCAGTCCGACACCGGGGATCAGTCCGTCGACCGGGTCGCCGAAGGTGCCGTTCAGCGCCCCGGCCTCGCTGTTGTAGACGAGGATCGCGACCGCGCCCGCGGCTCCGGCGGCCAGCGCCTTCTCCGAGAACGCGCAGGTGCCGCGGCTGACCACGGCCACCTTGCCCGTGGCGTCGACGCCGTCCCAGGCGGCCGCGTCGCAGCCGAGCGGCGTGGCCGGGGCCACCAGCTCGGCGTCGACGATGCCCCCGTCGGGCGTGCTCGGCGTGAACTCCATCAGCACCCGCTCCGGGGTCGCGGGCGTGAGCTCCCCCGTCGCGGGGTCGTACGCGCTGGCTGTTCCGAGCAGGTCGATCGAGAAGGCCTGCACCGACTGCGTCGTCGCCTGGAAGTCCTGCCGCACCGGCTCGTAGCCGGCCTCGCGCAGCACGCCCTCGATGTACTGCCCGCTCTGCTCGTAGCCGTCGGTGCCGATGGCGCGGGTGTCTCCGTTGACGTCCGCGATCTGCTGCAGGGCCTGGAGGTGGCCCATCACGGCGTCGACCGTGACCCGATC
This sequence comes from Herbiconiux sp. VKM Ac-1786, assembly GCF_015350805.1. Taxonomy (GTDB): domain Bacteria; phylum Actinomycetota; class Actinomycetes; order Actinomycetales; family Microbacteriaceae; genus Herbiconiux. The sequence goes on from NZ_JADKSG010000002.1 coordinate 995,971, forward strand.
CTCGAGATCGGACGGATCGACGGCGTACGCGGCCGAGGCTCCGAAACCGGCGACCCCTGCGACCATCACCCCCGTTCCGATCCCGATCGCTGTGAGTCTCCGATGACGTCTGATCACGTGGTTCTCCCCTGAGTGGCGTGAAGTGTTTCCGGAAGGCTACCCCCATGGAGGGGTCATCGAGCAAGGGGTAACCTGATGGAAACATCACGAGGAAGCCGGCCATGAGCGACGACCCGACGAAGATGGGCAACCAGCCCTCCCTGACCACCTCCACCGGCACCATCTGGCTCGTGGTGGGTGGCATCATGGCGGCCATCTCGGTGGTGCTCCTGCTGGCTCTGCAGCAGGTCGACTCGAGCGGCGTGGCCCTGCTGGGCGTCGTGCTGATCGTGCTCTCGTACCTCGTGATGGTCGAGGCGCGCCTGCTGATGCGCAACCTGCACCGGCGCCTGATCGTGCTGGCCACCTTCTTCGGCGTCATCGCCGTGCTCGCGCTCGTCTTCGTCGTGCTGATCGGCATCACCGCCGTCGACTGAGGGTCGGGCGACCGCCCGATGGCCGCCGAGCAGACTTTGTGTAACAATCAGGCATGCTCCCCGCCCTGGCCGTCCTCCTGGCCGCCGTCTGCTTCGGCACCACGGGCACGGCGCAGGCGCTCGCCCCCGAGGGCGCCGACCCGCTCTCGCTCGGCGCGGCGCGCATCCTCGTCGGGGGCACGCTGCTGGCCCTGATCGCCCTCGGCTCCCGGATGCGCGGCCGCACCCCGGGGCCCCGCCCGACCCCCGGGCGCCTCCCGGCCGCCGGCCGGCTCCCCTCCTGGGCCCTCGTCGCGATCGGCGCCCTCGGTGTCGTGGCCTACCAGCCGGCCTTCTTCGCCGGGACGAGCGCCAACGGCGTCGCGATCGGCACCGTGGTGGCGCTCGGCTCGGCCCCGGTGGTCACCGGACTCCTCGTCTGGCCGCTCACCCGCCGGGCACCGGGGGCCCGCTGGCTCGTCGCCACTGCCATCGCACTCGCGGGGGTCGTGCTGATCAGCGGCGTTCTCACGCCGCCGGGTGCCGGCAGCGCATCCGGAGTCGCCCTGCCCGGCCTGCTGGCCTCGCTCGGCGCCGGACTCTCGTACGCGGTCTACACGCTGGCGAGCAAGGCGCTGCTCGAGCGCGGCGTCACGACGAGCGGCACGATGGGCGCGGTCTTCGGGGTGGCCGCGGCCATCAGCCTGCCCCTGCTGCTCGCCACCGACGGCAGCTGGCTGCTCACCCCGGGCGGCCTCACCGCGGCCCTCTGGCTGGGCGTCGTGACGACCGCCCTCGCCTACGCGCTCTTCGGCTGGGGCCTCGCCCGGATGCCCGCCGCGACGGTCGCGACCCTGACCCTCGCCGAGCCGCTCACCGCGGCGCTGCTCGGCACCCTGCTGCTCGGCGAGACGCTCGGGCCCGTGGCGGCGGCGGGGCTGGCGGTGCTCGCCGCGGGCATCCTGCTGCTGACGCTGCCGGCGAGGAGCTGGCCCGTGGCTCGGCCCTGAGCCAAGGGGCCTGGACTCAGGCCCGCACGAGCGCGTGCTCGAGCGCCACCCACGGCAGCATCGCGCACTTGATGCGGGTGACGTAGCGGGAGACCCCGCCGAGGGCGACCGCGTCGCCGAGCAGCTCCTCGTCGCCCTCGACGGCGCCCTTGGACTGCATCAGCTCCCGGAAGGCGTCGATGCGGCGGGTGAGCTCGTCGGCCGGCAACTCGTGCACGAGGTCGCTGAGCAGCGAGGCCGAGGCGGTCGAGATGGAGCAGCCCTGGCCCTCCCAGCTCACCGAGTCGATGACACCGTCGGCACCCCGGTGCACGTTCAGCGTCACCTCGTCGCCGCAGGTCGGGTTGACCTGGTGCGAGGAGCCCGCGGCGCCCTCGCGGAGGCCGTAGCCGTGCTTCTCCTTGGAGTGGTCGAGGATGACCTGCTGGTAGAGGTTCTCGAGCTCGCGCGAGGCCATCACGCCACCCGGAAGAAGTCGCGCGAGTCGGCGACGGCCTGGACGGCGGCGTCGATCTCGTCGGCGGTCGTGTAGAGGTAGCCGCTCGCCCGCGTCGTGGCGGTGATGCCGAAGCGCCGGTGGATCGGCTGCGCGCAGTGGTGGCCCACCCGCACGGCAATGCCCCGGTCGTCGAGGAACTGCCCGACGTCGTGCGAGTGGATGCCCTCGACCACGAAGCTCGCGAGCCCGACGCGCTCGGCGCCGGCGTCCGGCCCCAGCACCCGCACGCCCGGAACGGCGCGGAGGCCCTCGGCGAGCCGGCGGCCGAGCTCGGCCTCGTGGGCGGCGATGCGGTGCATCCCCACGCCCCGCAGGTACTCGACGGCCCGGGCCAGCGCGATCACCTGCGAGACGCGCTGGGTGCCCGCCTCGAAGCGCATCGGCGCGGGCAGGTACGACGACTCGGTGAGCCCGACGGTGGTGATCATCGACCCGCCGGTGAGGAACGGCGGCAGCGCGTTCAGCAGCTCGGATCGGCCGTAGAGCACGCCGATCCCCGTGGGCGCGAGCATCTTGTGCCCCGAGAAGACCGCGAAGTCGACGTCGAGCGCCGTCAGGTCGAGCGGCAGGTGCGGCGCCGACTGGCAGGCGTCGAGCACGGTCAGCGCGCCCACGGACTTCGCGAGGGCCACGAGCTCGGTCACCTTGTTGACCCCGCCCAGCACGTTCGAGACGTGGCTGAAGGCCACGAGCTTCGTCTGCGGGCCGATCAAGGCCGCCGCCTCGTCGAGCCGCAGGGCGCCGTCGTCATCGACCCCGATGACCTTCAGCGTCGCGCCGGTGCGGAACGCCAGCTCCTGCCAGGGCACGAGGTTCGCGTGGTGCTCGAGCTCGGTGGTGACGATCTCGTCGCCCGGGCCGATGCGGAACCGGGCCGCCTCGGCTCCCCCGCGCCCGAGCGACGCGTTGGAGATGCCGTAGGCGATGAGGTTGATGCCCTCGGTGGCGTTCGAGGTCCAGACGATCTCGTCGTCGGCGACGTTCACGAAGCGGGCCACGGTCGCCCGCCCCTCCTCGAACAGCTCGGTCGCCTCGCCGGCCAGGGTGTGGGCCCCGCGGTGCACGGCGGCGTTCGACTCCTCGTAGTAGCGGCGCTCGGCGTCGATCACCGATCGCGGCTTCTGCGAGGTGGCCCCCGAGTCGAGGTAGACGAGCGGATGCCCGTTCACGCGGCGGCCCAGGATGGGGAAGTCGGCGCGCAGCAGCTCCACCTCCGCGTCGCTCAGGCCGGGGGTGGTCGTGATGTCGTCGATCGTCACAGGTGCCTCGGGGTGCTCGGGTTCCGTCTGTCGTCACTGGGTGCAAGCGCCGCGACGGACGCTTCATTCCACCGTCGCCGCACGCTCAGCCACTACGCAGAAGAGGCCCGGTCAGATGACCGGGCCTCTTCGTCTTGTTGCGGGGACAGGATTTGAACCTGCGACCTCTGGGTTATGAGCCCAGCGAGCTACCGAACTGCTCCACCCCGCGGCACAAGAAGAAACTCTAGCACACGATCGGAGTGGTCGTCACCACCGGCCGCTACTGCGACGCGGCGATGGCCCGGTCCACGGCCTCCTTCAGGCGGGCGTCGGCCTCGCCGTAGGCGGTCCAGTCCGCGGCCTTGAGGGCCGCGTCACGGTCGGACAGCGCCTGCTGCGCGTCGGCCAGCGCCTGGGTGAGCGCGGCGTCGCCGGTCAGGGTGGGCGCCGGCGTCGAGGTGCCGGGGTCGGTGGTGCCGGTGCCCGGGTCGGTGCTGCCGCCGTCGGTGCCGCCGTCGGTCGGGATCTCGGAGGTGCCTCCGCCGCCCGTGTCGTCGGTCGGGATGACGTTCTCGTCACCCGCGTTCGCTCCCGAGTCGCCGCCGAACAGCAAGTCGAGCGCGCCGTCGAGGGTGTTCTCGAACGCGATCTTGTTGCCGAACGACACCAGCACCTTCTGCAGCAGCGGGAAGCTCGTCTCACCGCGCGACTGCACGTACACCGGCTGCACGTAGAGCAGACCGCCGCCGACCGGCAGGGTGAGCAGGTTTCCGCTGATCACCTGGCTCTCGCCCTGACGCAGCAGGTTCAGCGCCGAGCTGACCGCCGGGTCGGAGGAGAAGCTGTTCTGCACCTGGCCGGGGCCCGGGATCGTGTCGTCCTTCGGCAGCGTGAGCAGCCTCAGCTTGCCGTAGTCGCCGGACTTCTCCCCGTCTGTGCTGCCGGCGTTCGCGTCGACCGCGAGATAGCCGGTCAGCACGTTCCGGGAGGATTCCGCCGACTGCTGGGTCGCCGGGATGAAGGTCGAGTACAGCGAGTAGGACGGATCGTCCTGCGTCGGCATCTGCAGCGTCAGGTAGTACGGCGGCTGCAGCGTCGGGCTGGTCGAGGAGGACGTCGGGTCGTTCGGCGTCGTCCAGGCGTCCTCCTGCGAGTAGAAGGAGCCCGCGTCGGTCACGTGGTACTGGCCGAGGATCGACCGCTGCACCTTGAACAGGTCGGCCGGGTAGCGCACGTGGCTCATCAGCTCGCCGCTCATGTCGCTGATCGGCTTCACCGTCGACGGGTAGATCTTCTGCCAGGTCTGCAGCAGCGGGTCGTTCTCGTCCCACGCGTAGAGCGTGACCGAGCCGTCGTAGGCGTCGACCGTGGCCTTCACCGAGTTGCGGATGTAATTGATGTCGTCGACCGGGTAGGCGGGCGTCGGCGTGTAGGTGTCGGCGATCGACGAGCTGAGCGACTGCACCCGCGAGTACGGGTAGTTCGCCGAGGTCGTGTAGCCGTCGACCACCCAGACGACCTTGCCGTCGACGACCGACGGGTAGGGGTCGGAGTCGATCGTGAGGTACGGAGCGACCTTCGAGACGCGCTCGGCCGGGTCGCGGTCGTAGAGGATCTGCGAGTCGTCGTTCACGGCGTCGGAGAGGAAGATCTGCTCCGACTGGAACTTCAGCGCGTAGACGAGCCGCTTGAAGATGTTGTCGAGCTTCGGCCCGCCGTTGCCCTCGAAGGTCGTGTACGTCTGCGACGCACCGTCCTCGCCCGACGGGTAGTCGAGCTCGATCTGGTCGGAGCCCTCCGGGCCGCCGACGATGGAGTAGGCGGGCGAGTTCTCGCCGAAGTAGATGCGCGGCTCGAAGTCGCCGAGCTGACCCACCGAGGGGATGCCCGACTCGATGAACACGGGCTGGCCGTCTCCGGAGCGCTGGTTGCCGAAGGCCGCGACGACGCCGTAGCCGTGGGTGTAGACGACCGTCTGGTTGTACCAGGTGGCGGAGGAGCCGAGCGCGTCGATGTCGATGTCGCGCACGGTGACCACCGCATCCTGAACCTGGCCGTCGATGTCGTAGCGGTCGACGTCGAGGTGGTCGGGGAACTGGTAGTACTGCCGGAACTGCTGCAGCTGCTGGAACGACTTCGTCACGAGGGCGGGGTCGAGGATGCGGATGTTCGCGGTCGTCGCCGCGTCGTTCCGGAGCGCCCCGGGCTCGGCCGTGGTGGTCGCCTCGTAGGGCGTCTCCTCGACGTCGGCGACCCCGTAGGCGTCACGCGTCATGTCGATGTTGCGCTGGATGAACTCCTGCTCGAGCGTGCGCTCGCTCGGGTCGACCTGGAAGCGCTGCACGACCCAGGGAGCGAGCGAGCCCAGGATGAGCGCGCTCACGATGAGCAGCGCGGTGCCGATGATCGGCAGACGCCAGCGGCCGATCACGGCGGCCACGATGAAGAGCACGGCGACGAGCACCGCGATGCCGGCGAGGATCTGCAGGCCCGGGATGGTGGCGTTGACGTCGGCGTACGACGCACCCGTGATCAGCCCCGAGCTGTTGGCGAGCGTGGCGAACTGGTCGAGCCAGATGCTCACGGCCTGCAGCAGCAGGTAGATGGTGGCGGTGACGGCCATCTGGATGCGCGCGATCTTCGAGATGCGCACCTCCCGCTGCGAGAAGCGGATGGCCCCGTAGAGGTAGCTCGTGGCGATGGCCGCGAGGCCCGCCACGATGACGACGGCCGAGGCGAAGCCGACGGCTCCGCGCCAGAACGGCAGGTCGTAGATGTAGAAGGAGATGTCGAGACCGAACTGCGGGTCGGTCTGGCCGAACGCGGTGCGGTTCAGGTACTGCAGGGTGAGCTGCCAGCGCGAGGCGGTGGCGACACCGGCGAACAGGCCGAGCACGGCCGGCACGCCGAAGGTGGCGAGGCGGCGGAGGGGCTCGATGACCTGCTGGTAGCGGTCGAGCTGCGAGTTGAGCTTCGCGTAGACGGGCCGCCAGCGGAAGGCGATCTCGATCGAGGCCCAGACGGGCACGGCCATGGCCACGAAGCCCACCAGGAACATCACACCACCGGCGAGCCACTGCGTCGTCAGGACGCTGAGGAAGCCCAGCTGGTCGTACCAGAGGATCTCGGTGTAGAGGGTGGAGAAGACGAAGAAGAGTATGGCGAGCACGACCACGATCGCTATGGCGATCGCGAGAGTGACTCTCGAACGTCGTGCGGGCTTCTCTGCTGTTTGGGAAGTCACGTATGCCTCTGGCTCGCTGTGCGGTGTCCATCAATCTTAGACAATGGAATCCTAGGCAGGGCTGGCTGAGGGTATGCCCGACGTGACCGGGGGCTCAGCTGCAGGTGGGCAGCGCCGCGGTGTCCCCTCCCGTGGAGACGGCGTCGAGCACCGCGAGCGAGTCGTCCAGCGTCGACACCGCGAAGACCTGCAGGCCGTCGGGCACGTGCCCCACGACCTCGTCGCAGTTCGAGGCCGGAGCGAGGAAGTAGTCGGCCCCGGCGTCCTTCGCGCCGACCATCTTCTGGCGGATGCCGCCGATGGCGCCGACCTCGCCCGCCTGGTCGATCGTGCCGGTGCCGGCGATGTCCTTGCCGCCGTTCAGCTCGCCCGGCGTGAGCTTGTCGATGATCCCGAGGGCGAACATCATGCCCGCACTGGGGCCGCCGACGTCGTTCAGCTGGATGTCGACCGTGAAGGGGAACTCGAAGTCGTAGCCGGCGCTGATGCCCAGTGCCGGAGCATCCGTCTGCTCGGAGATGACCGGGGTGATGGCGACGGTCTTCTCGGCGCCGCCGTCGCTCGCCTTGACCGTCAGCTGCGCGGGAGTGGAGGTGCCGTTCGCGGCGAGCGCCGCCCGCAGCGCGTCGACGTCGGGGACCGCCTGGCCGTTCACGGCGAGGATGGCGTCGCCCGCGTCGAGCTGGCCGGCGGCGGGGCCGTCGGGGTCGAGGCCGGCCACGGTGACCTCGGTGGTGTAGGCGATGCCGAGGTTGGACAGGGCGGCCGCGACGGCCTCCTTCTGGCTGTCGACCATGAGGGCGGCGTTCTGCTCGTCGCGCTGCTCGGTGGTGACGGTCGGCGGGTAGACGGCGTCGATCGGGATGACGGCGCGTGAGCTGTCGAACCAGGCGGAGAGGATCTCGGCCCAGGACGGCCGCTGCTCGGGCGTGCCCCGCACCGAGACGGTGAGCATGTCGAGTGTTCCCGCCGTGGGATAGGTGTCGGCGCCCTCGATGGAGATCAGCGGCACGTCCTCGCCGTCCTGCTGCTGGCTGCCGAGGGTGTCGAAGACCGGGCCCGGCTGCTCGATGACGTACGGGGCGGGCAGGAAGCTCATCACGAGGCCGAGCACGAGGGCGATCAGCAGCACGGTCCACCCGGTGCGAATGCGGCGGGACGGGCGCGACCGCGCGTCGTCGGGTTCGAACAGACTCACGGAATCCTCTCGCTGTCGGCACTCGGGTGGCTGTTCGCCACGGGCGCACGCAGCAGCGCTCAAGCTTATGGGAAAACCCAGCCTGGGCGGTGGGCCACCGGTTAGCGTAGGAGCACTATCTGACAGCCCGCATGGAGGACACCGTGAGCGACGAGAACCGCGACCAGCCGGAGGACGAGTTCCGCGACATGCTTCGGCAGTTCCTCTCGGGCAACTCCGACATCGACCCCTCGAAGCTGGCCTCGGCGGCCGGTCTGCCGTCCGATCCGGCCGCCGTGTCGCAGCTCATGGCGCAGCTGCAGAACGCCATGCAGGCCTCGGGTGACGGGGTCGACTGGAGCGTCGCCACGAAGCAGGCGCAGGAGATCTCGGCCGCCGGCAGCCTCGCCGTGACCGACCAGACGAAGGCGCAGCTCGACCAGGCCCTGCACATCGCGACCCTCTGGCTCGACGAGGTCACCGGCCTCTCCGACTCGGCCGTGGCGCCCCGCCTGATGACCCGTCAGGAATGGGCCGCCACCACGGTGCCGGTCTGGACCCAGCTGGCCGAGCCGGTCGCCGAGTCGATCGCCGACTCCCTCACCGACGTGCTGCAGAACCAGGCGCCCGAGGAGATGGCGGGCATGATCGCGGGCGCCAGCCAGCTGATGCGCAACCTCGGCGGCACCCTGTTCGCGATGCAGCTCGGCCAGATCGTCGGCCAGCTCTCGAAGGAGGTCGTCTCCGGCGGTGACGTCGGCATCCCCCTGCTCGAGGAGGGCCAGGCGGCGCTCGTCCCGCAGAACATGGCCGAGTTCGGCGAGGGCCTCGACATCCCCGACGACGAGGTGCAGCTCTACCTCGCCATCCGTGAGCTCGCGCACGCCCGACTGTTCCGGCACGCGCGCTGGCTGCGGCTGCACGTCATCTCGTCCATCACCGAGTTCGCCAAGGGCATCTCGATCGACACCGAGCGGCTCGAGGAGCTGGCCGGCAGCTTCGACCCCTCGAACCCGGAGGAGCTCAAGCAGGCCATGGCGAGCGGCGCGCTCATCCCGCCGAAGACCGAGCAGCAGCAGCACGCCCTCGCCCGCCTGGAGACCACGCTCGCCCTGATCGAGGGCTGGGTCGACACCGTCACCGCGCAGGCCTCGGTGCGGCTGCCGCGCTGGAACTCGGTGGCCGAGACCGTTCGCCGCCGCCGCGCCTCGGGCGGCCCCGCCGAGTCGGCGTTCGGCGCCCTGATCGGCCTCGAGCTGCGGCCCCGTCGCCTCCGTGAGGCGGCCGCGATGTGGCAGCAGGTGACGGATGCGGTGGGCCAGGAGCAGCGCGACGCACTCTGGTCGCACCCCGACCTGGTGCCCACGATGGCCGACATCGACGACCCGGCGGCGTTGATCGCCCGACTGCAGGCCGGCGAGCCCGAGCCCGACGAGATGGACCAGGCGCTGGAGGATCTGCTGCGCGAGGAGGAGTCGCGGGGGGATTCGCCTCAGGGGGATTCGCCTCAGGGGGATTCGCCTCAGGGGGACTCGCCGCGCGACGACGATCAGCCGCCTGTCGTCTGAGACCACTCCTGCACCGGCCGGGTGCGTCGATCGCTTCGGCGAGCGGGTTGTTGATAACCGCTCGCGGGGCTGATCGAGGCGACAGGATGCCCGCATGGCACTCCGACTCTCCCCGTCCCATCCGCTGGTCTGGCGCACGCCCGACGAGGTGCAGTTCGGGGTCGAGCATCCGCTGCTGAGGCTGCGCGGGCTCGACGCCGAGCAGCACTTCCTGCTCGGGCTGCTGCAGAAGGGCGTGTCCCGGCCGGTGCTGGGTGCGCTCGCCTCGTCGCAGGGCATCGCTCCCCCGGCGGTCGATGCGCTGCTCGCCTCGGTCACGCCGGCACTGGAGCGGTCGCCGCCGCCTCGATCCGCCGCGCTCGACGGGGTCGCGGCCGAGGTGCGCGGTCACGGCACACCGGTGCCGGCCATCGCCGCGCTGCTGCGTCGCTGCGGGGCCGTCACCGCGGCACCCGGTGTCGCGCCCGCGTTCGGGGTGCTGGTCTCGCACTATGCCACGGCGCCGCGCCGGGCATCCGTGTGGCTGCGCGACGACGTGCCGCACCTGCTGGTCGAGTTCGGCGACCGCTCGGTGCGCATCGGGCCGATGGTCGTCGGCGGCACCTCGGCATGCGCCGCCTGCCTCGAGTTCGCCCGCGCAGAGGCCGATCCGTGCTGGCCGGCACTCGCCTCGCAGCTGGCCGGCCGTCAGGCGCTGACGGCGGATGCGGTGGGCACTGCGATCGCGGCCGGCCTCGTCGTCGACGCCCTGCTCGAGCACTGCTCGGCCACGGCGCGGGGCTCACCCAGCCCCTGGCCGGGTCGGGCGTTGCGGGTCCGACCCGCTGCGCTGCTCGAGCCGGGCGGGGTGAGCGTGGAGTCGGTCAGTCCGCATCCACGGTGCGGATGCCGGTCTCTGCCAGGAAGCGCGACGCCGTCCTCGCCGCCCCACGCCGGATCCCGGCCGCCGCCCAGGAGAGCTGCAGCCGTTCCCGCGCGCGGGTGATGCCCACGTAGAGCAGCCGCCGTTCCTCGTCGACACCCTCGAGGCCGGAGGCGTAGCTGATCGGCAGCAGGCCCTCCGAGACACCCACGATGAAGACCACCGGCCACTCCAGGCCCTTCGCCGAGTGCAGGGTGGCGAGCGTCACGGCACGCACCGTCGGCTCGTGCTGGGAGGACTGGCGCTCCATCAGCTCGTCGGTGAACTGGCGGAAGGTGGTGCCGGCCGGCATGCTCTCGGCGAGGCCGATCAGCGCGTTGAGCGACTCCCAACGGTCGCGCACGGCGCCGACACCCTCGGGCGGAACCTGGGTCCAGCCGCGCGAGCGGAGCACGTCGCTGACCGACTTGAAGAGCGGCTCGTCCGAGATCGAGACCGAGGCGGCGCGCAGCTCCATCACGGCGCGCTTCACGTCGGGCTGGTCGAAGAAGCGGGTGGCGCCGCGCAGCTGGTAGCTCACACCGGCGGCGGTGAGGGCCTGCTCGAGCGGGGCCGACTGCGCGTTGATGCGGTAGAGCACCGCGATGTCCTGCGGCGGGGCGCCGGACTCGACGAGGCGGGCGATCTCGGCGGCGACGCCGGCCGCCTCGTCGAGGTCGTGCCGGTAGGCGGTGACGGTGGGCTCGGGAGTGCTGTCGGCCACCGCCTCCGAATCCCGCACCGCCGAGTGCAGGGTGAGGGCGCCGGGGCGGCCTCGCATGAGGCGGTTGGCCGAGGCCACGATCGGCGGGGTCGAGCGGTAGTTCTGCTCGAGGGTCACCACCGTGGCGCTGTCGTGCCGGCGCGGGAAGTCGAGCAGGAAGTCCGCGCTCGCCCCGGCGAAGGAGTAGATCGTCTGGCTCGCGTCGCCCACCACGCAGAGGTCGCGGCGGTCGCCGAGCCAGAGCTGGAGGAGGTGGTGCTGCAGCGGGGAGACGTCCTGGTACTCGTCGACCACGAAGAACCGGTACTGCTCCCGCACCTGGATGGCGACCGACGGCTCGATCTCGATCATCCCCGCGGTCGCGAGCAGCACGTCCTCGAAGTCGAGCTGCCGGCGCTCGTCCTTCAGCGCCTCGTACCGCTCCTGCAGCTCGATCATCTGCTCCATCGAGAGGTTGGAAGGCATCGTGCGCACGGTGCGGGCCTTCAGCTCGTAGTCGGCGAGGGAGAGGTTAGAGACCTTCCGCCACTCGATCTCGGCGGCGACGTCGCGAAGGGTCGCCGTGTCGACCCGGAGGCGCAACGTCTCGGCCGCGTGCGCGATCGCCCGTGCCTTGTTCTCGACGATGCGGGGCGCCTCTCCCCCGATGACCTGCGGCCAGAAGTAGTTCAGCTGCGACAGCGCCGCGGCGTGGAAGGTGCGCGCGGCGACGCCGCCGGCGCCGAGGGGCCGCAGGCGCGAGCGCAGCTCCGCGGCGGCGCGCGAGGTGAAGGTCAGCGCCATCACGCGGTTCGGCGAGTACACCCCGGTCGCGACCCCGTACGCGATGCGATGCGTGATGGCGCGGGTCTTGCCCGTGCCCGCACCGGCGAGGATGCAGACCGGCCCGAGCAGCGCCCGCGCCGCGATCCGCTGCTGCGGATCGAGGGCCTCCAGCAGCTCCTCCGACGAGGTGCCGATCATCCCTCGTCCGAACCGCTCGGCACCGGTCGCTCATCGGCCGCCGAGTCGGCCGGCAGGGCCACGGCCGACGCGGTGTCCCGCGGCAGGAGGGGGCCGCCGTACCAGCGCTCGATGATCGCGCGGGCGATCGACGAGGGCCCGGGCAGCAGGATGCCGTTGTCCGGGTCGACGATCTCCTCGCGGCTGAACCAACGGAGGTCGATGATCTCGTCGCCGTCGGGCCGCTCGCCGGCGGCGCCGTCCTCGGCGACGCGCGCCATGAACCCGACCATCAGCGACGCCGGGAAGGGCCACGGCTGCGAGCCGACGTACTCGGGGTCGGCGATGACCACGCCCGACTCCTCGGCGATCTCGCGGATGGCGGCCGCCTCGAGCGACTCCCCCGGTTCCACGAAGCCCGCCAGCAGCGAGTAGCGGTTCTTCTCCCACAGCGCGTTCGACCCGAGCAGCAGCCGCTCCTCCGCGTCGACGATGCCGACGATCACGGCGGCATCGGTGCGCGGGAAGAGCTCGACGCCCTCGACGGTGCAGCGCCGAACCCAGCCGCCGCTCTCGACCGTGGTCGTCGCGCCGCAGCGCGGGCAGTGGCTGCTGACGGCGTGCCAGTTCATCATCGCGAGGGCCTCGGTGAAGACTCCGGCGGCGCTGTCGTCGAGCTCGGTCGCCACGAGACGGAGGTTGACCCAGGCGGCGCCCGGGCGTTCCGCGACGAGGGCGTCGGCACGGGCATCCGGAACCGTGATCGCGAAGATCGGGGCACCCGTCGGCCGGTCGTCGGCGTCGAGCAGGATGCCGAGGTAGAGGCGCACGGCGCCGGTGACGCCGTCGGTGCCGCTGACCGGCTCGCCGCTCGGCTCGTCGCCCGGTTCCTCGGCCAGTTCGTCGGGCCGCAGAAGGGCCAATTCGGTGCGGCGGTTCGCCGGGGGCTCGCCGAAACCGTCCCAGCCCTCGGGGTCGGAACCCGTCGAGGCGAGCGCGAGGCCGCGGTTCAGCACGAGCACGCGGGCCCGGTCGGAGGACCAGAGCCGGTCGAGGGCGGCGGAGTCGGAGCGGGTGTCGTGGTCCCGGTCGATGCGGTGCCGGGACAGGGGCAGCGAAGACGGGAAAGCGCGGGACATGGTTGACCAATCGTGCGTGGCGAAAGCCTGTGCGGGAGCCTGCCCGCCGTACCCTGGAAAGCATGGCGAGATCCCACTTCACTCTAGCCGCGCTCGCGACCTCGGCAGTCGCCGGGGCGGACATCGTCGCGACCCGCCCGCTCTCCACGAACACCGTGGGCCGCTTCGACTCGGCGGTCGTCACGCTGCGCTCGGGCGACGAACTGGTGGTGCGGGTGCCGCGCGACGACGACGCGGGCTCGGAGCAGTCGCGCGACCTCGTCGCCCTGAACGCCCTGACCCCCGGCGTCCGCTCGCGCCTGCTCTTCCACGTGCCGGCCTTCATCGGCCAGACGCCCGTCGGCGACACCCGGGCCGTGGTCTACGACTACATCCCCGGTCGCCCCGGGTCGCTCGGCGACGTCGGCGGCGAGGAGAGCGCGTCCGACTCGATCGGGCGGGCGATCGCGGGCATCCACTCGCTGCCCACCTCGGTGGTGTCGGATGCGGGGCTGCCTTCGAACTCGGCCGGCCAGATCGCCGCCACCTCCCGCAAGCTCACCGACCGCGCCGCGGCGTCGGGCCGCGTTCCGAAGGAGCTGCTGACCCGCTGGTCGCTGGCACTCGAGGACAGCGCGCTCTGGCAGTTCCAGCCCACGGTGGTGCACGGGGCGCTCGCGCCGGAGTCGTTCCTGATCGCGGCCGACCAGGTCACGGGCATCCTGAACTGGCACAACCTGCGCGTCGGCGACCCGGCGCTGGACCTGTTCTGGCTCAACTCGGCGACCCACATCGAGAGCGCCGACCGCGTCTACGCCGCCTACGCGCGCGCCGTGACGAAGCCCGCCGACCACCAGCTGCGCAAGCGCGCCCGGCTCTACGCCGAGCTCGAGATCGCGCGCTGGCTGCTGCACGGCGTGGACAGCCGCGACGAGGCCATCATCGCCGACGCCGAGAGCATGCTCGCGGGGCTGCACGCGACCGTGCAGAGCGACCTGCTGAACCCGCTGTCGACCGACACGGGTCAGATCATGGGGCTCGAAGACGTGGAGGCGCTGCTCGACCGCACCCCCGTCTCGGGCGGGGTCGCCGCGGGTGCTGCGCGCCCGGGCTCGGGCCTCGGCCCCCTCTCGACCGACCACGCGAACCGCATCGCGGAGGACTGACCTCCCGCCCGCCCCACGCCTGACCCGAGGGCGCACGCTCGTACGCGACCGAAGGAGAAACGGGCCCTCGCCGACCACTATGGCGTCGGAGGGCCCGTTTCTCCTTCCGGGGCGTACATCGCTCGTGGCGTCACGGGCTGATCAGAGGGCGGCGTCGCGGAGCAGGGCCTCGAGCTCGGCCTCGGAGTAGAGCCGCTCGGGGCGGATGACCGTGTCGTCGGCCACGAAGTAGAACGACGCGTCGACGAGGTCGACGTCGATGCCCTTCCACCGCGCGTAGGCGAGCCGGTACAGCGCGAGCTGCAGCTGCTTCAGCTCGAGGTCGGCCGCGTCGACGGGCGCCCGCCCGGTCTTCCAGTCGACGACCTCGAAGCGCCCGCCCTCGGCGAAGATCGCGTCGATCTTGCACACCACGATGCGGCCGCCGAGCACCAGGTGGATCTCGACCTCCACCTCCTCGGGCCGCCGCGCCGCGAACGGCGACCGCTGGAACGTCTCCACCAGCTCGGCGAACCGCACGTCCTCGGCCGACCCCGCCCCCGACGCCGTCGAACTTCCGCCGGCCGTTGTGGCCGTTCGACCGGCTGCAACGTCATCATCCGACTCTCGGTGGGCAGGGGCGGCCGACCCGTCGAAGTCATTCATGCTGTCCTGGTCGAGGTCGGTCAGGTCGTCGAAGAGGTCGTAGCCGGGGAGGCCGTCGACGTGGTCGGCGCCGAGGGCGGGGAGGTCGACCAGGGCGTCGGCGCCGTCGCGGCGGAACATCTCCTCCACCCAGCTGTGGAATCGGGTGCCGAGGCGCGTCTGCCGGTAGGGCCGCTCGGGCATCGGACGCTGCAGCGCGCGCACGACCGCCTGCGGGTCGGACACGTAGTCCTTGAAGCGCGACGCCGGGATGCGCACCGGCACGTCGAGCGCCACGTCGGCGCGGAGCCGCGCGCGCTCGGCCAGCAGCAGCTCGATGTCGTGGTCCCAGGGGGTGGACGCGCCCGGATCGGCCGCCCGCACCGCAGCGGCGGCCGTCTCGACCCGGGACCGACGGCCGCCGAGGGGATCGCGCGGCCAGCTGACCCAGTTCTCCGCTTCGGCCAGCGGGTTGTCCTCGTGCTCGGGCGCATCCGGGAGCACGCCCTCGGCGATCAGGCCGATCGACTCGAGCTCGCGGAGGTAGAGGCCGGGGCCGCGGGGGCGCTTGACGCCGGTGGTCCAGAAGGAGCCGGTGAGCAGGAGCATCTCGCGCGCACGGGTGACCGCGACGTAGATCAGGCGGCGCTGCTCGGCGGCGTACTGCGAGGCGTTGTCGGCCAGGAACGCGTCGAGCGCCGGCTTGAAGTCGCTCTGCGTGTCGAGGCCCTGCCAGGCGAGCTTCGGCAGCTCGGCGCTGTCGCCGCGGAAGTCGAACGGCAGCTCGCCGAAGCTCAGCCAGCCGCGGCTCGAGCGCGGATCGCCCGGCAGCTCGCCCTCGACCATGCGCGGGATGGCGACGACGTCCCACTCGAGGCCCTTCGCACCGTGGATCGTGAGGATCTGCACGGTGCCCGGCTCGGCCTCCTCGCTGCGCGGCTCGAGGCGGTCGCGCTTCTCGGCCTCCTCGAGCCAGGACAGGAAGTCGCCGAGACCCGCCGTCGGGTCGAGCGCGAGGAACGACGTCAGCTGCTCGGTGAAGGCGTCGAGGCTGGCGCGGCCGAGGGTGTGATGGGGGCTGGCGAGCACCTCGATGTCGAGCAGGAGCTCCTGCTGCACCAGGTCGACGAAGTCGACGAGGCCGAGGCCCGCCCGCGTGCGGAGGTGGGCGAACTGGGCGGAGGCGCGGCGGAGGCGATCGAGGCCCGCCTCGCTGAACGGCTCGAGCGCGCGGTGGTCGGGACGGGCCGTGGCGAGGAAGTCGAGGGCGTCGACGATCGACCGGTCCTCGTCGTCGACGACGGAGCCGCGGAGCCGCCCCGAGACCTCGGGCTCGAGCTTCTGGAAGCGGTGGTCGCGCTCGGCGATCCAGGAGGCGAGGGCGCGGAGCGCCACCAGGTCCTTCGTGCCGATGCGCCAGCGGGCTCCGGCGAGCACGCGCAGGAGGTCGGACCCGGCCGTCGGGTAGTAGAGCACGCGGAGGGTCGAGACGAGGTCGGCGACGGCCGGCTGCCCGAGCAGGCCGCCGATGCCGAGCACGTGGTAGCGCACGCCCCGCGCCTCGAGCGCCGCCGTGAACGGCTCGATCTTCTTCACCGAGCGGCAGAGTAGGGCCGCGGACGGTCGCGTGCCGTCGGGGCGCGGACGCAGCTGCTGCTCGAGCCAGGCGGCGACCTGCTCGGCCTCCTCGCGCACGGTCTCGCTGAAGCCGACGTCGAGCCGGCCCGCCACCACATTCGGGCGAGGCCCCAGCTCCTCGACCGGGATGCCCGAGGTCGCCGTCAGCGGCCGCACCAACGTGTTGGCGGCCTGAAGCACCACCTCGGGGTTCCGCCAACTCGTCGACAACGCGAACGGCGGCGCCGGCACCACCGTCGGCGGAGTCGCTGCCCGCGGAGCCGCGGGGGCCTCCGCGGCGGTGGGCGGGGCCGCGAGGGTCGCGGCTCGGGCGGGCGTGGCGCCCGGCGTGCGGCGGGTGTCGCCGAAGTCGGTGCGGAAGCGCGCCAGGTTCGCCGCGCTCGCCCCGCGCCAGCCGTAGATCGACTGGTGGGGGTCGCCGACCGCCATCACGGCGTGCTCGCAGAACAGGGCCGAGAGCAGGCGGGTCTGCACGACGCTCGTGTCCTGGTACTCGTCCAGCAGCACCACGCGGAACCGGTCGCGGTAGTCGGCCACCACCCGCGGCGTGCTCTCGACGATCGCGAGGGCCAGGGCGATCTGGTCGGAGAACTCGACGTACCCCCGCCGCACCTTCTCCGCCGCGTACTCGTCGGCGAGGTCGAGCAGCAACGGCAGCGACGCCACCGGCGCGATCGCCGACTCGAGGTAGCCGAACACCGCGCCGCCGCGCGAGCTCTTGCCCTTCGGCAGCGACGCCAGCGCCTGGAACCGCTCGGCGTAGCGCGACACCGGCCCCGACTCGGTCACGTTCTCGCTCAGCGCGCGGCTGAGGTTCAGCACCGCGCTCGTCACCACGTCCACCGACCGGTCGATGCCGAGCAGCCGCTCGTCGCGGCTCGCCACCACGACCGAGCGCGCCAGCTGCCAGGCCGAGGCCTCGCTCAGAACCGCGGCCTCGCCCTCACGTCCGATCAGCACGGCGTTCTCACGGAAGATGCTGTTCGCGAACGCGTTGTACGTCGCGATCTCGGGCGCGTCGAAGGGGTCGGGCTCCCGCTCGGTCACCCGCGCCTCGGCCAGCTGCGCGAGCCGTTTCCGGATGCGCTCCGCCAGCTCCCCCGCCGCCTTGCGCGTGAACGTCAGCCCGAGCACCTCGGGCACCTGCACCAGCCCGTTGGCGATCAGCCACACCACGCGGTTCGCCATCGTCTCGGTCTTGCCGCTGCCCGCGCCCGCCACGACGATCCGCGGATCCAGCGGCGCCTCGATCACCGCGCGCTGCTGCTCGGTGGGCCGCGGCAGCCCCAGGCGGTCGGCGATCTCGACGGCCGGGATCAGGCCCTCGGGCGTGCTGGGCAGCGGGCGCGCATCCGCCGAACCCTGCCCCGGCCCGGGCACTGACCCATTCGTTGACCCACCAGCCGACCCGGGTGCCGGTGCGGTCGACGGATGCGCGGCCCCCGCTCCCCGCGGCGCGACGAAGGCGCGCGGATCATCGAGGTCGGCGAGGTCGAACAGGGCGTCGCTCATTCGCTCACCGCCTTGATCAGCTGGATGCGGTACTCGTAGCGGTTCTGGTTGTCGCGCTCCTCGGGGGCGGCGACACCCGGGAACTCGGCGGCGGCCATGCCCTCGGCGACGGCCTCGATGCGCCAGGCGATCTCGGCGAGCGACTCGTCGTCGAGCGGATCCTGCACGCGGAGGGTGAACCGCGCCTCCCGGTCGCCCTTCGCCACGTAGAGCAGCGCGGCGCCCCGATGCGATCCGGCGGTGGGGACCGCGTCGGGCTCGCCCAGGCCGTCGACCGTGCCGCGGGCGAGCGCCAGCTGGTAGGCCGCCATCTGGGCGTGGCTCGGCATGTCCGCGGCGCGCACCGGGTACTTGCCTGTCTTGAGGTCGATCACGAGCAGGGCGCCGTCGGCGTCGCGCTCGACGCGGTCGATGGATCCGTTCACCTGGGCGCGACCCTGCCGGAACGAGAAGCCCGCTTCGGCGCCCACCAGCTCGTGCTCCTCGCGGTGCTCGAAGCGGCGCAGGTAGTCGGCGAGGCCGTCGAGCTTGGTCTCGAGGGCGCGGCGCTCGCGCTGCTCGATCCACGGGGCCTCGAAGCGCAGCTCCTTCCAGCGCTCCTCCGACACGCGGGCGAGCGCTTCGACCGTCGGCTCGGCCTCGGGATCGGTCGAGACCGACTCCATCGCCGCGTGAACGATGGTGCCGATGCCGGCCGCGAGGCTCTTCGATCCGCCGGCCACCTGGTCGACGAACCAGATCAGCGGCGACTGCTCGAACGCCTCGATACGCGACGGCGACACCCGCACCACGGCCTCCTCGTCGGCGGGGTCGATGACGGGCTCGTCGGTGGACGCCGTCAGCAGCCCGTACCACTCGGCCGGGTCGGCGCCGGCCGCCCCCTCCTGGGAGAGGCGGGCGAGCGCGGCGGCGGCGCGCAGGTCGCCGTCCTCCGCGACCCGGCGGCGCAGGTAGCCGGTCAGTCCGCGGAGCGTGAGGGGGTGCCGCGCCTGGGCGATCGGCTCCGCGTCCGGCGCGAAGCCGAAGAACGGCGAGGGCTGCTCGTCGTCGTTCGCGACGCAGCTCAGCACGGTCAGCTTCCGCGAGCGGGACACGGCGAGGGCGAACATCCGCAGCTCGTCACCGAGCACCTCGGCCCGCTGAGCGGCCGCGGCCGCCCCCGCAGCGTCGGCGGAAACCGGGGCGACCGCGGAAGCAGCCGAAGCCGCGGAAGCCGCCGAAGCCGGGGAAACCGCAGAAGCCGCGTCGCCATCGTCGAGACGCCCAGTCGAGATCGAGCTGAGAACCGGGTCACCGGATGCCCGCCCCGCCGCCGCACCAGACAGCACCGTCCGCACCGGCACCGCTCCCGACAGCTCCCCCGCCTCGGCGAGCGCCGTCAGCCGCTGCGCGTGCAGCAGCGACCCCCGCAGCCGGAGGTTCGGCCACACCGACTCCTGCAGCCCCGCCACCACGACGACGTCGACCTCGACGCCGACCGCGCCCGTGGGCGTGGTGACGAGCACGGCGTCGCTGCGGGAGCGCGGCGACAGCGTGTCCTCCGGGA
This sequence comes from Herbiconiux sp. VKM Ac-1786, assembly GCF_015350805.1. Lineage (GTDB taxonomy): Bacteria > Actinomycetota > Actinomycetes > Actinomycetales > Microbacteriaceae > Herbiconiux. Next base: position 1,015,396 of record NZ_JADKSG010000002.1, read on the forward strand.
CCTCCGCCGTGAGGAACTCGTCGAGGAACAGCTCCGCCGGCCGCTCCGGATCGCGCTCGACCGAGCGCCTGGCCGCCGTGAAGAGCGCCACCGCGCCGTCGAGGTTGCGGTTCGCCTCGTCGGCGACGATGCCGGTGCCCGCCGCGAGGTCGCCCCAGCGCTTGGCGAGACCGGTGCGCTGCCAGAGCTCCCAGAGCAGCTCCTCGACGCTCGACCCGGCCTCGTGGCTCGCCCGCACCGCCGCGAGCGTGGTGCCGAGCGCCGCGACCCGCCGCGCGGGCGCCGAGTCGATCGTGGCGAGCACGCCCGGGATGCGCACGGCCTCCTCGAGCAGCTCGTCCGAGTGCCGGCTGCCTCCGCTCGCGAGCTCCTCGTGCCGCAGCGCGAGCCGCAGCCGCCGCAGCCCCACCGCGTCGACGCCGCCGAGCGGCCCGAGGATGAGCGAGGACACCGCCGCCGGCGTCAGTTCCAGCCGCCCGATCGCGAGCGCCACCCCTTCGGCGAGGTGCCGCGCCGCGTAGTCGTCGCGGAGCGCCTGCACCGCCGAGAGCGTGCGCGTCGGCACCTCGGCGAGCCCCAGCCCGCGCGCCATCGCCGGCACGAGCGCGCCCGAGCGCACGATCACCGCCATCTGCGACCACTCGGTGCCGTGCAGCAGGTACTGCTCCCGCAGCAGCCGCGCCACCGTCGAGATCTCACCCGCCCGGGTGTCGGCCTGGATACGGAGAACACGCCCAGCACCAGCACCAGCACCAGCACCCTCCACCGTGTCCCGCTGCCGCCCCGCGGCCGCCGCCCCGATCCGCTCGGTCACCCGCCGCGTCAGCCCCCGCAGCACTCCCCCCTGCCGGTGCGACTCCCGCAGCACCACCGGCGCCAGCGTCGGCACCCCGAGCGCGCGCGACAGCTGCCCGAGTGCCCGCACGTCCGACCCCCGGAACCCCGTCGTCGCCGTGTCGGGATCACCGAACGCCACCACCGCCGCCCCCTGCCGCGCGAACTCCCGCACCAGGTTCACCGCCCCGATCGCCAGGTCGGGGAAGTCGTCGACCACCACGAGTCGCAGCCCCGCCGGCAGCCCGCCGTCGCGCACGATCCGCCGCGCTTCGGCGAGCAGTTCGGCCGAGTCGAGGTGCGCCACCTCATAGGCCTCGAGCGTCGCCTGGTACTCCGCGAGGAAGGCGGCCGCCCCCTCCCACTCCGCCAGCCCGTGCGCGACCCCGAGGCGCGCCAGCGCCGCGGGCGACACCCCGTTCTCGGTCGCGCGCATCATCAGTTCGCGCAGCTCCGTGCGGAACTCCTTCAGCCTCCGCACCTCCGCCGGCAGCGACGCCGGCCAGGCGACGGCCGCCCGCCCCGCCAGTTCGTCCTCGATGCCGCCCTGCAGCAGCTCCGCCACGATCCTGTCCTGCTCGGCCCCGGTGAGCAGCGCCACCGCACGCGACGGGGCAGCGGATGCCCGAGCCGCCCCCGCGACCGGGGCCGCCCCAGCGCCGGCCGCCGTGCGATCTCCTCCCGTGCGCACGATCCCGAACGCCGCCGAACTGGGCGTGCGCGCGAGCGGACCGCTGCTCGGCACCCCCAGCCGCAGCGCCACCCGGTCGCGCAGCCGCGTCGCGCTCTGCCGCGTCGGCGCCAGCACTAGCACGCTCTCGGGCGCGAGCCCGTGCCGCCCGACGCGGTCGGCGACGAACTCGACGAGCGCCGTCGTCTTGCCCGTGCCCGGCGCCCCGATCACCGCGAACGACGCCTCGACCGGACGCGCCAGGAGCTCGGGCGGCACCCCGGCGAGAGCGCGCGAGGGCGCCGCGGCGGCCGTCTCGGGGGCCGTGGCGCGGGGAGCGTCGGTGGGTGCGTCGATCACGGCCACCACGGTACCTTCCCCCTCCGACATCGCCGGGCCGCGCATCCGCTCGCCCTCATCGGCACGTGGCAGCACACGCCGCAGACGCGCCTCAGACCGGAGGGACGCGCGCCCCTGTTCGCTCTGGGCTGGTGCCCGCGCGCCCCATTCGGCGGGCGCTGTCGGGGGTGTGCCGTAATCTGAACTCGTGGCCGGTCGAATCGGTCACGTGACGTGAAAGGCACCCACTGATGGACATCCGTATCGGCATCGCCAACTCGCCCCGTGAGCTCAACTTCGAGTCGAGCCAGTCCCCCGCCGAGATCGAGGCGATCGTCTCCGACGCCCTCACCAACGGCGGCACCCACGTCTCCCTGAAAGACGACAAGGGCAAGCAGTACCTCGTTCCCGTCGCCTCGCTCAGCTACGTCGAGATCGGCAGCGAAGAGTCGCGCCGCGTCGGCTTCGTCGCCTAGCCGCCCCTCATGGAACTGCTGTTCATCACCCTCGGCGGCGTCATCCTCGGGCTGATCGCCCGCTATGCGCTGCCGAACCGCGACCGGCACGGCGTCGTGGTGGTCCCCGCCATCGGCGCGGCCGTCGCGGCGGTCGTCTGGGGCATCCTCACCTGGGCCGGCCTCCCGTGGGACGGGGGGTGGATCTGGGTGATCAGCCTCGTCGTCACGGCCGTCGCGGTCGTGGTCGCCGACGTGCTGATCGGCCGCCGCCGCAAGGAGAGCGACGAGGTGCGCCTCCGCCAGCTGCTCAAGGGCGGCGTCACCGCCTGAGCGGCCCGCGCTCGGCAGTCGAGCGGATGCGCGGCCGGCGCCGCACGAAGCGCCCACGCCGAGCAGCAGAGCGGATGCGCGGCGGCGCCTAGGCCGTCAGCCCGAGCCGGTCCATCCGCCGCGTGTGCGACGCGATCATCTCGGTGAACACGGGCTCGATCCTCTGCTCGTCCGACTCCTGGTTGCCCGAGAGGTGGATGGCCGAGCGGCACACGAGCAGCGTGTCGCCCACGACGCGCCGCCCCCACATCGCCAGCCGCGGCCCGAGCACCGGGTCGGCGGCGATCCCGTCGGCCAGCAGGTCGGCGATCGCCCGCCGGCCCGTCTCGGCGTCGAGGATGGCCACGCAGCGCGGCGCGATGTCGCCCGGCAGCCCGGCGGCCAGCAGCGTGAAGAAGTCGTCGAGGATGCCGGCGGTCAGGTACACGCTCGCCAGCTGCTCGAACCAGTCGCCGCCGCGCACGAGCGAGCGGTAGCGGTCGATCCCCGCCGTGAACGGCTCGATCACCTCGGCCGGCACGTCGACCCGGCGGCGGATCTCGGCGACCAGCCGCTCGTGCTTGTCGAGCGCCTGGCTGGCCGCGGGAGCCAGCACCTGCTTGGCGGCCACCGTCGGGGCGGCGGCGATCGCATCCGACACCTCTTCGAACACGGCCAGCTGCACATACGCCGCCTGGCCCAGATAGGGCAGCACCTCGGGCGTGAGCTCCGCCAGGTTGACCTTGGGATAGCTCGCCGAGTCGTCCCGGGGTTTCAGCCGCGGGATGTCGATGCGCACCTTCGGGCGGCGGAGAAAACCGAACACGACGCCAATCCTAACGGGGCGTGCGAGGGCGGCCCGACCCCGAGCGACCCCGTCCCCGACCCGCCGCCGCGGCCCTTCCGGCCGCTCGGCAGGCCCCGTCCACTAAACTCGACCCGGGCCCTGACGTAAATCGGGGCAATCCGCCGCCGCCCGGCGCCATCGCCGGTCATCGCTCGAGTCATCCGAGCGCCGTTCCTCACTACGGCGGCACCGCTTCCACGACAGGTATCCACGTGAATTTCTCAGACCTCAAGGTCGACCAGGACATGGTCGACGCCCTCGCCGCGAAGGGCATCCTCGAACCGTTCCCCATCCAGGAGCAGACGATCCCCCTCGCCCTCGACGGCCAGGACATCATCGGCCAGGCCAAGACCGGCACCGGCAAGACCTTCGGCTTCGGCCTCCCGATCATCCAGCGCCTCGGTCTCGACCCCGAGCCCGGCGTCAAGGCGCTCGTCGTCGTGCCGACCCGTGAGCTGTGCGTGCAGGTCACCGAAGACCTCGAGATCGCCGCCGGCAACCGCCCCACCAAGATCGTGTCGATCTACGGCGGCAAGGCCTACGAGGGTCAGATCGAGCAGATCAAGGCCGGCGCGCAGATCGTCGTCGGCACCCCGGGCCGCCTCCTCGACCTCGCCGGTCAGCGTCTGCTGAACCTCGGCGCCGTGCAGGAGATGGTGCTCGACGAGGCCGACAAGATGCTCGACCTGGGCTTCCTCGCCGACATCGAGAAGCTCTTCGCGCAGACCCCGGCGAACCGCCACACGATGCTCTTCTCGGCCACGATGCCCGGCCCGATCGTCGCGCTCGCGCGCCGCTTCATGAACCGGCCCATCCACATCCGCGCCACCGACCCCGACGAGGGCCTGACCCAGGCGAACATCAAGCACCTCGTCTACCGCGCCCACAACATGGACAAGGACGAGGTCATCGCCCGCATCCTGCAGGCCGAGGGCCGCGGTAAGACCGTCGTCTTCACCCGCACCAAGCGCGCCGCCGCGAAGCTGGTCGAGGAGCTCAACGACCGCGGCTTCAACGCCGCCGCCGTGCACGGCGACCTCAACCAGGAGCAGCGCGAGCGCGCGATGGCGGCGTTCAAGGCCGGCAAGAAGGACATCCTGATCGCCACCGACGTGGCCGCCCGCGGCATCGACGTCGACGACGTCACCCACGTGATCAACCACACCATCCCCGACGACGACAAGACCTACCTGCACCGCGCCGGCCGCACCGGCCGCGCGGGCAAGACCGGCATCGCCGTCACCTTCGTCGACTGGGACGACCTGCACAAGTGGGCGCTGATCAACCGCGCCCTCGAGTTCGGCCAGCCCGAGCCGACCGAGACCTACTCCTCGTCGCCGCACCTGTTCTCCGACCTGAACATCCCGGCGGGAACGCGCGGTCGCCTCAAGGCCACCTCGCGCTCGGCCGAGGCCGGCATCGCTCCCCGCTCCGACCGGGGCGAGCGCGGCGGCGACCGTGGTGGTGAGCGCGGCGGCGCCCGCAGCGGTGAGCGCGGCGACCGCGGGGGTCGTGGCGGCGAGCGCGGCGACCGCGGGGGCCGCACCGGCGCCCGTGCCACCCAGGGCACGGTCACGGCTCCGGCCTCCGACGCGGCCGGCACCGAGTCCGACGCCCCGACCACGGCCGCCGTCGCGGCGAGCGCCACGGCCGGCGGTGAGAACGCGGGCGCCCCGCGCAACCGCAACCGCAACCGTCGTTCGGGCGGCTCCGCCCCCACCTCGGTGCTCGACAACGACACCTCGCGCAAGCTCGCGCCGGGCTCCCTCGCCTCGGGCACGCTGCCCGCCGCCATCAAGGAGTCGGGCGCCGCCTCGACCGAGTCCACCTCGGCCGGCGCCGGCAGCGAGCACCACGACGGCAACAGCGCCCCGCGCCGCCGCAGCCGCTCGCGCCGCCGCGGCCCCCGCCCCGCGGGCGAGTAGCGCTCGACAGCGGAACGCCGAAGACGGTCGCGCCCCTCGGGGCCGGCCGTCTTCGGCGTTCCGGGGGTTCGGCCGGGTGAACGGATGCGCGTGCCCGACCCTCGGCCGAGCATCCGCTCATCGTGGTCGCCACGACCGCGGCCGACGCACGACGTCGGCCGAGCATCCGCTCACTCGCGCTGCCCGAGCGCCAGTCGTGCTGCGGCCGCGCCGGATCAGCGACTACGCGTAGACCGGGCTCCACCCGGTGGCGCGGGCGATCAACCGGTCGAGCACCTCGGGCCGCGTGGTGTTCTCACCGAGGCGGTTCGGCTTGCCCTCGCCGTGGTAGTCGCTCGAGCCGGTGAGCGCGAGGCCGTAGCGGTCGGCGAGGCGCAGCAGGCGCTCGCGCCCCTCGGGGGTGTTCTCGCGGTGGTCGACCTCGAGGCCGAAGAGCCCGGCGTCGACGAGGTCGCCCATGCGGTCGTCGAGCGCGACATCGGCCCGGCTGACGGTGGCCGGATGCGCGATGACGGGCACTCCCCCGGCCGCGACCACGAGCTCCACCGCGAGCAGCGGGTCGGGGGCGTAGTGCGGCTGGTAGTAGCCGGCCCGCCAGTGCAGGATGCCCGCGAACGCTTCGCTGCGGGTCTCCGCGAGGCCCCGCGCCACGAGCGCGTCGGCGATGTGCGGGCGCCCGACGGTGGCGCCGGGGGTCGTCTGGGCGAGCACGTCGTCCCAGCCCACGTCGTAGTCGCGGCCGATCCGGGCCACCATCTCCTCGGCGCGGTGCAGCCGGGCCTCACGGATGTGCGCCGTCTCGGCCACGAGCTTGGCGTTGTTGGGGTCGAACAGGTAGGCCAGCATGTGCACGCTCGACCAGTCGAGCCGGGTGCTGAGCTCCATGCCGGGGATGAGCGTGACGCCGTTCTCGACGGCCGCCCCACTGGCCTCCGACCAGCCGGCGGTGGAGTCGTGGTCGGTCAGGGCGACGGTGCCGAGGCCCGCCTCGGCCGCGGCCCGCACCAGGATGCCCGGCGACTCGGTGCCGTCGCTGACGCGGCTGTGCGTGTGCAGGTCGATCGGCGCGCGGAACAGCCGATCGGGAGACATTCCCCAATGCTAACCACTCCGCGATCTCTCCACAGACCGCCGTCTCCGTCCACAGCCCGCCGCGCTCCCCGCGCGCGCCCGGCCGCCGGGTGGAGAATGGAGGCATGGCAGACACCACCGCATCCACCACGGCCGACCACTCCGTCACCGAGGCCCCGAAGCCGCGCGCCACGAGCAACCGGTCGACGACCCCCGCGTCCGAGACGTTCCGCGACTACATCGGCAGCCAGTGGGCCGACCGCGAGGAGGTGCTGCCGCCCGCGCGCGAGCAGGCGCCGTTCGCGGCCGAGCGCCGCCGCCGCCTCTCCGAGGCCTACACCGGCAAGCGCCTGGTCGTCGCCTCGGGCGCCGCCAAGCAGCGCTCGAACGACACCGACTACCCCTACCGGGCGCACTCCGCGTTCTCCTACCTCACGGGCTGGGGCTCCGACAGCGAGCCGGGCTCGTTCCTGGTCTTCGAGCCGGCGGATGCGGGTCACGACGTCACCCTCTACTTCCGTGAGCGCGCGGGCCGCGACTCCGACGAGTTCTACGCCAACCCCGAGATCGGGGAGTTCTGGATCGGGCCGCGCCCCTCCCTCGCCCAGGTCGCGAGCGACCTGGGCCTCGCCACAGCGGGCATCGCCGGCTTCGAGGACGTGCTGTTCGACGCCGACACCCTCGTGGTGCGCGAGGCCGCACCCGAGCTGCCGACGGGCGCCGGCGAGGAGGCCGACGCCGACTTCCACCGCTTCCTCTCCGAGATGCGCCTGGTGAAGGACGAGTACGAGATCGAGCAGATGCGGCTCGCCATCGCCGCCACCGCCCGGGGCTTCGACGACGTCATCGCCGACTTCCCGCGCAGCTCGCAGCACGAGCGCGGCGAGCGTCTCGTCGAGGGCGTGTTCAACACCCGCGCGCGGCTCGACGGCAACACCGTGGGCTACGACACGATCGCGGCCTCGGGGCCGCACGCCTGCATCCTGCACTGGACGAGGAACGACGGGCCCGTGCGGCCGGGCGACCTCATCCTGCTCGACGCCGGCGTGGAGCTCGACAGCTACTACACGGCCGACATCACGCGCACGATCCCGGTCGACGGCCGCTTCACCGAGGTGCAGCGGAAGGTCTACGACGCGGTGCGCGAGGCGGCCGACGCGGCCTTCGCGATCGTGCGGCCGGGCATCAAGTTCCGCGAGATCCACGCGACGGCGATGGCCGTCATCGCCGAGCGCACCGCCGAGTGGGGGCTGCTGCCGGTGAGCGCCGAGGAGGCGCTCGAGGCCGACAACCAGCAGCACCGCCGCTACATGGTGCACGGCACGAGCCACCACCTGGGCATCGACGTGCACGACTGCGCGAAGGCCCGACGAGAGATGTACCTCGACGGCGTGCTCGAGCCGGGCATGGTCTTCACCATCGAGCCGGGGCTCTACTTCCAGCCCGACGACCTGACGGTGCCCGAGGAGTTCCGCGGCATCGGGGTGCGCATCGAGGACGACATCCTGGTCACCGCCGACGGCGCCGAGAACCTCTCGATCGGGCTCCCCCGCACGGCCGACGAGGTCGAGGCCTGGTACGCGCGGCAGAACCCGGCCGCCTGACCCCCGGCGCTAGTCCAGGCCGAGGAGGTTGCGGGCGCGGTTCGCCAGCTCCGCGCTCGTGAGCACCGAGTACGAGGTGGCGACCACCTGCATCACCGAGGTGAAGTCGCGGCGGCGGCGGTTCAGGCTGTAGACGGCGATGTTGAAGAACATGCCGAATCCGGCTCCGATCAGCGCCGCGGCGCCGATGAACAGCAGGGTCGACGCGTTCGGCGAGAGCAGCGTGAGCAGCAGGCCGAAGAACAGCCCGATCCAGAGGCCCGACAGGGCTCCGGTGCCGGCGGCCCGGCCGTAGCTGAGCGAGCCGGTGACGCGCTCGACGCTGACGAGGTCGTTGCCGATGATCGACACCTCCTTCACCGGGAACTCCGCCTTCGAGAGGGTGTCGACCGCCTTCTGGGCGTCGTCGTAGCTGTCGAAGGTGGCGACCACCTCCCCGCGCGGGATCGACGGGAAGCGGGGCAGGCCGCGGCGGGTGGAAGAGGATCGGTCGCTCACCCCCCGATCATCCCACGGGCGCCTCAGCGCGACCCGAGTGACCCCGGCCGGCCGGCCGCGCGAGGCCCCACCGCGGTCGACCGGCCGGCACGCGCATCCGGAGCCCCCACCACCCCGCGCCGCGCCCGGCTGACGTGCATGCGGGGGGTCTAAGTTAGTAGTCGTGAGTGCCACCAGAGTCTTCGTCGCCCGGTTGGCGGGGTGCACCGTCTTCGACCCCGCCGGCGACCGTCTCGGCAAGGTGCGGGACGTGCTCGTGGTGTACCGCAAGAGCGATCCGCCGCGGGTGGTCGGGCTGATCGTCGAGATCCCCGGCCGGCGCCACGTCTTCGTCTCGATCGGCCGCGTCACGAGCATCTCGAGCGGCCAGATCATCACCACCGGCCTCATCAACGTGCGCCGCTTCGAGCAGCGCGGCGGCGAGGTGCGCGTCATCGCCGAGATGCTCGGCCGAACGGTCGTCTTCGCCGACGGATCGGGGCAGGCCACCGTCGAGGACGTCGCGATCGAGGAGCACGGCCCCGGCGAGTGGGCGATCGTGCAGCTGTTCGTGCGCCGCCCCAAGACGAGCGCGAGCCTCTTCGCGAAGGGCGCAACCGTCTACGCCGGCTGGAACGACGTGCGCGAGCAGACCGCCCGTGGCCAGGCGCAGTCGGCCGAGCAGCTGATCGCGACCTACAGCGAGCTGAAGCCCGCCGACCTCGCCAGCACCCTGCTCGACCTGCCGCAGGCCCGCATGCTCGAGGTCGCCGAAGAACTGCCCGACGACCGTCTCGCCGACGTGCTCGAGGAGATGCCCGAGAGCGAGCAGGTCGAGATCCTCGCCCAGCTCGACGACGACCGCGCCGCCGACGTGCTCGACCAGATGCAGCCCGACGACGCGGCCGACCTCATCGCCCAGCTCTCGGAGGAGCGCGGCGAGCACCTCCTCGAGCTGATGCAGCCCGAAGAGGCCGACGACGTGCGCATGCTGCTCGCCTACGCCCCCGACACCGCCGGCGGCCTGATGACCACCGAGCCCATCATCGTCAGCGCCGACGCCACCGTGGCCGAGGGCCTCGCGCTCATCCGCCGGCACGAGCTCGCGCCCGCGCTCGGGGCGGCCATCTTCGTCACGCTGCCGCCGTACGAGCCGCCGACCGGCCGCTTCCTCGGCGTCGTGCACTTCCAGCGCATGCTGCGCTACCCGCCGCACGAGCGCCTCGGCACGATCCTCGACCAGGGTCTCGAGCCCGTCACGGCCGACACCAGCGCGGCCGTCGTGTCGCGCATCCTGGCCAGCTACAACCTGGTCTCCGTTCCGGTTGTCGACGACAACCACCGCCTGGTCGGGGTGGTGACCATTGACGACGTCCTCGACTACCTTTTGCCCGACGACTGGCGAAGTAACGACAGCGACCCAGACACCCCCCGGGTGCCGGATCGCACACTCTCGCGAGCGCAGGCCATAGCCCCGCGCTTGACCACCCGCGGAAGGAGGACCTCGAATGGCCGGTCGTAACAGCAAGCCCCAGAACCCGCTCGACGCACCCAAGGGCCGTCGCACGAGCGTCATCCCGCGCCGCCCCGTGGCGTCGCGCGACCGCTTCGGCCGTGCCACCGAGGCGATCGCCCGTGCGATGGGCACCCCGTTCTTCCTGATCGGCCTGACGCTGTTCTGCGTCGTCTGGATCGTGTTCAACTCGATCGGCCCCGAAGACCTGCGCTTCGACTCGGCGGCCATCGGCTTCACGGCGCTGACGCTCATCCTGTCGCTGCAGGCCTCCTACGCCGCCCCGCTGATCCTGCTCGCGCAGAACCGGCAGGACGACCGCGACCGCGTGCAGTTCGAGCAGGACCGCCAGCGCGCCGAGCGCAACCTCGCCGACACCGAGTACCTGGCCCGCGAGGTCGTGGCGCTGCGCCTCGCGATGCAGGACATGGCGAGCAAGGAGTTCATCCGCGCCGAGCTGCGCTCGCTGCTCGAGGAGCTCGATCGCGGCCGCGACGACGTCCCGGACGCACCGCCCACCGGCTCCGCCCGCAGCCGCTCGGGCCGCGGCACCCCGACCGGTTCGGTGCCGGTCGTCAAGCCGTGAGCGACGCGACTCCCGAGTCGGGTCAGGATGCCCGCCCCGCTGCCGCGCGCGGTGACAGCGAGGTGGCGACCGCCGTCCGCACCGCCCTCACGCGGGTCATCGACCCCGAGATCCGTAAGCCGATCACCGAACTCGACATGGTCGGCGACGTCGAGGTGGACGCGGCCGGCCTCGCCTCGGTCGACCTGAAGCTCACGATCGTCGGATGCCCGGCCGCCTCCACCATCGAACGCGACGTGCGCCAGGCCGCCGCCGGCGTGCCCGGCGTGCGGGCGGTCGACGTCGCGGTCTCGGTGATGACCAAGGAGGAGCGACAGGCCCTCACCGAGAAGCTCCGCGGCCCCGGCGGCCCGCGCGCCATGCCCTTCGGCCCCGGCTCCCTGACCCGCGTCTACGCCGTGACGAGCGGCAAGGGCGGCGTGGGGAAGTCGACGCTCACCGCCAACCTCGCGGTCGCCCTCGCCGCGCGGGGGCTCGCGGTCGGCCTGGTCGACGCCGACGTGTACGGGTTCTCGATCCCGGGCATCTTGGGCCTCGTCGACGAGGACGGGGTGGCCGCGCGCCCGACGCGGGTCGACGACATGATCCTGCCGCCCGTCGCGCACGGGGTGAAGGTCATCTCGATCGGCATGTTCATCGACCCCGAGCAGAGCTCGGCCACGGGCGGCGCCGTCGCGTGGCGGGGGCCGATGCTGCATCGCACGATCACGCAGTTCCTCACCGACGTGTACTTCGGCGACCTCGACGTGCTGCTGCTCGACCTGCCGCCCGGCACCGGCGACGTCGCCATCTCGATCGGGCAGCTGCTGCCGAACGCCGAGGTCATCGTGCTGACGACCCCGCAGCCGGCCGCCGCCGACGTGGCCGAGCGCTCGGGGCTCGTCGCGATGCAGACCGGGCAGCACGTCTACGGCGTGATCGAGAACATGGCGGGCTACGCGGCGCCCGACGGCACCGTCGTCGAGCTGTTCGGCTCGGGCGGGGGCGCCGAGGTGGCCCGTCGGCTCTCCGACCGCCAGCAGGCGGCGACGGCGGCCCGCACCGCGGCGGCCGGCAGCCCGGCGGCCGGCACCCCGGCGGCCGGCACCGCGCCCGCCGGCGCTCCATCGGCGCCCACCCCCGACGACGGCGCCGTGCCGCTGCTCGCCTCGGTGCCGATCAGCGTCGCCCTCCGCTCGGGCGGCGACACCGGCGCCCCGGTCGTGCTGGCGCACCCCGACGACCCGGCCGCCGTGGAGATCGCGTCGGTCGCCGACCGCATCGCCCGCCGCGGCCGCGGTCTCGCGGGCCGCAAGCTGGGGCTCGCACCGGCATGAGCGCCCGGGCCGCCGTCCTCGCCGCGCTGACCGCGCTGGTGCTGGTCGCGGTCTCCGGTTGCTCGGCCACGGCCGGCCCCGCCGCGAGCACCGCCCCGGCCGCCCCCGCTGCCACCGCCACGGACGCGTCCGCCACCGAGCCCGACACCGCCCCCGTCGTCGTCGACGGACTCGGCCTGGCGATCCTGCAGAACCGTCCCGACTACGGCGCCCGTCGCCTGCAGCTCTCGATCACGAACGAGACGGACGCCTCCGTCATGGTCACAGCGGCCCGCTTCAGCTCGCCCCAGTTCACCCAGCCGGTCGCCGCGGAGAAGTCCACCGACGTGCCCGCCGGACTCACCCGCTACCTCCCGGTCGCGCTCCCCGACGCGGTCTGCCCCGCCCCCTCGACCATCCCCGAGCTGACGGTCACGGTCACCGACGCCACCGGTGCGTCCCGCGAGGTCACCGCCCGCCCCGCCGACCCCTTCGGCGTGCTCGACCGCATCGCCGGCGAGGACTGCCTCGACGAGGCGGTCGCGGCCGTCGCCACCCTCCGCCTCGCCGACACCCTCGAGGTCACGGGCGAGGGCCCCGACGCCGTCGCCCACCTCGCCCTCATCGTCGAGCCTCGCCCGAAGGGCGTCACCACCGACACCGGCGGCGCCAGCGACACAACGCCCGCCGCCCCGTCCGGCGACGGCCCTGCCACGCTCCACCTCGACAGCGCCGCGTCGACGATCCTCCTGGAACCTGCCGACGGCGCGGACTGGCCGATCGAACTCACCGTCTCCCCCGGCGACGCCCCCACCACGATCACGCTCGACGCGGTCCCCGCCCGCTGCGACCCGCACGCCATCGCCGAGGACAAGCGCGGCACCTTCGTCCCCGTCACCCTCGAGCTGTCCGGCGGGCCCGCCGGCACCGTCTCGATCCCGTCAGCCGACCCGCTCCGCCTCGCGATCTACGCCTACCTCGCGAACACCTGCGGCTTCGCGGTCACCGACGGCTGAGCCCCGGATGCTCGGCTCAGGTCGCCTCGGAGTCGTACGCCGTGGCCACCGGCCGCGCCGCCTCGACGGCGCTGTCGCCCGCACCGGCGCTCTCGCCGGCACCTCCCGCGGAAGCCCCACCGACCCCGACACCACCGGCAGCAGCGCCAGCCCCGACCACGCCCACCGCAGCGGCACCACCGACACCACCAGCACCCGCATCCCCCGGCAGATCCACCGGCACCGGCCCCCCTGCCGACTTCGCCTTGTGCTGCAGATACGCCGGCTCCGGCCGAGGCCGGTTCGGCGGCGTCACCGAGGAGGTCGTGGCGGCTCCGCCGTCGGCCGGCCCGTCGTCCAGCAGAGCCTCGCGGATGATGCGCCGCGGGTCGTACTGCCGGGGGTCGAGCTTCTTCCAGTCGACGTCGTCGAACTCGGGGCCCATCTCGTCGCGCATCCGGCTCTTCGCACCGTTGGCCATGTCACGCAGGCTCCGCACGAACTGCGCCAGCTTCGCCGTGTACCCGGGCAGGCGCTCAGGGCCGAGCAGGAACACCGCGATGATCCCGATCAGGAGCAGCTTCTCGAAGGTCAGCCCGAACATTCTTGAATCATAGCCGCGCGAGGTGACGCGACGGCGCGGCGCCGGCCGTCAATCAGCCCCGAGCATCCGGATTACGTCAAACCCGCCGGCAACCCGCCGGCCACCGCCTGCGTCCGCCCGGCATCGGCCGGGCACCCACCGGTCAGCCGCCAGAACCCCGCCCGCCCGCCTGCCGCGTGGCACCCCGGCCCCCACCCGCCCACTGCCTAAGCTGGTGGAGGAGGCCATCAGTGACTAAAGAAGCCAGCTGGAAGTTCGCCGACGACATCGTCGTCGAGACGACGCAGATCGTCGCCGCGCGCACGCACGCGGCCGAGGTGGGGGTCGAATCCGTCTCCCCGGCGATCGGCAGCCAGCTCGCGGTGATCGCCGCGGCGGCCCGCGCGAAGTCGATCGTCGAGATCGGCACGGGGCTCGGTGTGTCCGCCCTGTGGATGCTCCGCGGAGCCCCCGACGCCACGATCACCTCGATCGACACCGAGCTCGAGCACCAGCAGGTGGCCCGGGCGGCACTGCTCGACGCGAAGGTGCCGGCCAACCGCATCCGTCTTATCACCGGAACGGCGGGCGACGTGCTGCCCCGCCTGAACGAGAGCTCCTACGACCTGGTGCTCGTCGACGCCGACGCCGCCTCGGTGATCGAGTACGTCGAGCACGGCCTGCGCCTGGTGCGCCAGGGCGGCACCGTGCTGGTGCCCCACGCGCTCTGGAAGGACAAGGTCGCCGACCCCGCCCAGCGTGGCGACACGGTGGGCGACTTCCGCACGCTGATCGCCGAGCTCTCGGCCTCGGACGCGGTGCTCGTGGCGCTCTCCCCCGCCGGCGACGGACTGCTTCAGGTCACCAAGATCGTCGAGTAGCAGCCACTCAACTGCCGACGACCTCGGCGCCCGTTCCGAGGAACGGTGCGCCGAGGTCGTCGCGAGCCTGTCGGCTAGGCGGGCTTGACCACCCCTGCAAGTGCGTCGTGGAGCTCCTTCGCCTCCGCGTCGTTGACGGAGACGACCAGGCGACCCCCGCCCTCCAGCGGCACTCGCACGATGATGAGGCGTCCTTCTTTCACTGCCTCCATAGGCCCGTCTCCGGTCCTCGGTTTCATGGCGGCCATTCGGCTCCCCTTTCCTGGTGTGATCTCCATTATCTCCGATAGTGACGGGTGCTCGGAACCAGCGGCCCGAATGCGGTCCGCCACGGCCCCGTCGGAGCGGCCCGTCGACGGATCACGGCGGCGTCCAGTCCCGGCCGTCGACCCCCCAGCCGATCGCCATCCAGCCCACCTGGCCCGCGATCGCGACGAGCACGATCAGCACCCGGTAGACCGGCGAGCGAGGCAGTGCGAGCGCTCCGAGCGCCGGGAACAGCGGCATCAGCAGCCGGAACGTGCTCGACTGCGGGAAGAACACCGCCAGCAGGTAGAGCGCGTAGCTCGCCAGCCAGAACCGCAGATCCTTGCCGAGCCGCTTCACCGGCGGCAGGAACAGGAAGACCGCGAAGCCCACGATCAGCAGCACGACCACGATCGGCCCCCACGGCGCGCCGAGCCACCAGACGCCGCTCTCGAACCACGCGGTGAACGGCACGAGCTCGCCGTAGCCGATGTAGGCGGCACGCCAGGCCAGCTCGGTGTCGGTGTAGGCCGTCGGTGAGCCGGTGGCGACCGCCGCGATCGCGAGCCAGGCGAGCCCCATCACCCCGCTGAACACGGCGAGAGCGGATGCCGTCACCCGCTCCCTGAGCGGGAACGGGTCGCGCCCGCGGGTCAGGAACCGGTACCCGACGTGCAGCACGAGGAAGAGGGCGAACGCGAGCCCGGAGGGCCGCGTCAGCGCCATCAGCGCGACGATCGGGAAGACCCAGCCGTACCTCCGCAGCACCACGAGGTACAGCGCCGTGACGAGCAGCAGCAGGCCCATCGACTCGGCGTAGGCGAACTGCAGCAGGGGCGAGAGCGGGGCCACGCAGAACAGCACGACCGCGAAGAGGGCGGTGCGGGCATCCTTCAGCACGTGGTTCATCAGCCGGTAGAAGACCAGGGCGGTGGCCGCGGCGCAGAGCACCGAGACCGTGACGGCGACGAGCTCCCAGGTGGTGCCGGTCAGCGCGCGCAGGCCCGAGACGAGGAAGGGGTAGCCCGGCATGAACGCCCACGCGCTCTCGCCCACGTGGCCGTCGGCGGTGACGGGCAGCACCGAGGGGTAGCCGTAGAACGAGATGATCTTGTACCAGTTGCCGTCCCAGATGGCGGCGTAGCTGAGGTACGGCGGGTTCGCGCCCGTCCACGGGTTGGGGCCCTGGGCCCGCGCGAACAGCAGCACGATGATCGTGGTGACGACCCGCGACAGCGCGAACACGCCGAGCACCTTCGCCCACCAGGGCGTTCTGGCCCAGAGGGAGCCGGGGCGGTCATCCGTCGTCTGCTCGTCGTCAGCCACCACGAGCCGACCGGGCTCTTCGCTCACCCGCGGCCGGTCAGCCACGAGCGCAGCCCCGCCTCGCAGCTGACGATCTGCGACACGCGCACGCGCTCGTCGTCGGCGTGCGCCTTGAGCGGGTCGCCGGGCCCGTAGTTCACCGCCGGAACGCCCATGGCCGAGAACCGCGCCACGTCGGTCCAGCCGTACTTGGGCTTGGCCTCGCCGCCCACGGCGGCCAGGAAGCGCTGCGCGAGCGGAGCATCCAGCCCGGGACGGGCCCCGACCGCGAGGTCGACGATCTGCACGTCGTAGCCCTCGAAGAGCTCCCGGATGTGGGCCACCGCCTCGTCACCGCTGCGGCTCGGCGCGAACCGGTAGTTCACGTGCACCATGACCTCGTCGGGGATGATGTTGCCCGCCACCCCGCCGGAGATGCCCACCGCGTTCAGCCCCTCGCGGTACACCAGCCCGTCGACCTCCACCTCCGGCGCCTCGTACGAGTCGAGGATCGCGAGGATCGCCGCCGCCTTGTGGATCGCGTTGTCGCCCACCCAGCTGCGCGCCGAGTGCGCCCGCAGCCCGTACGCGCGGATCTCCGCCCGCAGGTTGCCGTTGCACCCGCCCTCGATCTGCGAGTTCGTCGGCTCGCCCAGGATGGCGAAGTCGCCCGCGAAGAGGTCGGGCCGGTTCGCGGCGAGCCGGGTCAGCCCGTTCAGCTCGTTCGAGACCTCCTCGTGGTCGTACCACATCCAGGTGATGTCCACGACGGGGTCGGTCAGCTCGGCCGCGAGCTTCAGCTGCACCGCGACGCCGGCCTTCATGTCGACCGTGCCGCGCCCCCAGAGGTACTCCTCGCCGTCGAGGGTCTCGTAGCGGGTCGGCAGGTTCTCGTTCAGCGGCACGGTGTCGATGTGCCCCGCGATCACGACCCGCTGCGCCCGGCCGAGGTTCGTGCGCGCGACGATCGTGTCGCCGTCGCGGATGATCTCGAGGTGGTCGGCCCCCGCGAGCGACGCGACGATCGCGTCGGCGAGCAGCGTCTCGTCGCCCGACACCGACTCGACGTCGCAGATCTGCTGCGTCAGCACGGTCGATGATTCGGTGAGGTCGAAGACCGGATGCGCGGGGTCGAAACGAGGCATTGTCCAAGTTTAGGGTTCTCGGCCCCATACGCTTGAGTCATGCCTGAAGAAGTACTGAACCCCACCCGCGCCTGGGGCCACGGACTCGCCACCATCGCGGCCGACGGCACCGTGCTCGACACCTGGTACCCGTCGCCCACGCTCGGCGCCCCGCCCGAGGCCGCCACGCTGCACGCGCCGGCCGAGCTGCTCGCGCACGCGGTTCCGGATGCGCGTCGCGACGTCTCGGTCGAGGTCGTCGCCGAGGTCATCGAACTCGACGCCCCGCCCAGCTCGACGCCCGACGCCTACCTCCGGCTGCACCTGCTCTCGCACCTGCTCGTCGCGCCGAACACGATCAACCTCGACGGCATCTTCGCGCACCTGCCGATCGTGGTGTGGACGAACGCCGGCCCCGTGCATCCCGACGCCTTCGACCGGCTGCGGCCCGCCCTGCAGCGCGCGGGCATCCAGGCCTACGGCGTCGACAAGTTCCCGCGGATGCTCGACTACGTCACCCCGCCCAAGGTGCGCATCGCCGATTCCTCGCGCGTGCGCCTCGGCGCCCACCTCGCCCCCGGCACCACCGTGATGCACGAGGGCTTCGTGAACTTCAACGCCGGAACCCTCGGCACCTCCATGGTGGAAGGCCGCATCTCGCAGGGCGTCGTCGTGGGCGACGGCTCGGACATCGGCGGCGGCGCCTCGATCATGGGCACCCTCTCGGGCGGGGGCACCCAGCGCGTCTCGATCGGACGGCGCGCGCTCCTCGGCGCGAACGCCGGCATCGGCATCTCGATCGGCGACGACTCGGTCGTGGAGGCCGGCCTCTACGTCACGGCCGGCACCAAGGTCGTGCTGATCGAGGACGACGACGAGAACCGCATCGTCAAGGCGCTCGCGCTCTCGGGCGTGCCGAACCTGCTCTTCCGCCGCAACTCCCTCACGGGCGCGGTCGAGGCGACCCCCCGCGCGGGCACCGGCGTCACCCTCAACCCCACCCTCCACGCCTGACCCCTTTCCCCGCCGCCTAGCGAAGCTGAGGATTCATCTGCTTCACTGAGTAGATGTTCTTCGACCCACCCGCGCCGCCGGCTCGAACCATCCGTGCTCGCCTCCTCGAGCACCACACGGCCATCATCGCGTGGTCGGCGCGGGCGGGAGTGATCGCGGGCGCCGTGACCATCTCCACTCTGGTACCCCTGCAGAGCCGGGTCACCACGCTCGCCCTTCTCGGAATCGGCGGTCTGGCGGTCATCCAGGGCGCCCTTGCGCTGATGTCCCGACAGCGGACGAAGCGGTTCGGCATCCTGGCCGCGGAGCACGGTCTGGACTACTCGTCACGGAAGCCCTGGGCCCCGTCGGCGACGGTTCTGAAGGGCGTCACCAACGCGACACTTCTCGACTCCTTCCGCAGGCAGGAGAACGGTGTCACGCTCACGATGGGAACGCTGCGGTTCGGGTGCGAGCGGGCCGGGGTGCAGGTGGCCGAGCGCTGGGGACTGATCGAGTGGACGTTCGAGTCCGGCCCGCTCCCCCACCTCTTCGTGCAGGCGGTCGGCCCCGGCAGTCGTACCCTGCCCGCAGCCTTGGACGCCGATCAGCGTCGGGCGCTCGAGGGCGACTTCCCACGGCATTATTTGGTGTACTGCCGCCCGGGCACCGAGCGCGACGCGCTCTACATCCTGACCCCCGACCTGATGGCGGCGCTCATCGACGAAGGCCGCGCCGCCTGCTTGGAGGTGGACGACGGCGCCGTGCGCCTCTACTCGCCCTACGCTTTCGACCCCGGTGACCCCCTCGCCTGGGCCGATCGCGCGGCCCTGGTCGACGGAGTCGGCACCCGAGCGGTCGAGCGAGTGCGCCGACTCGGCCGGGCACCGGGCACTCCCGCGATGGCGACCGCAGGCACGGGGGGCGTCCCTGCCGGGGCCTCTGCCCCCGCTCCTCGACTGCGGTCGACCGCCCGGTCGAATCGGTCGACCGTGCTCGTCGAGGTCGCCTGCACGCTCGTCGTCGCCGGAGTCTTCATCTGGGCTTGGACCCACTGAGCCCGCACCGGCGCCGAGAGGACGCCGCCGCGCGGGCGCCGGGAGGACTAGCGAGCAGCCCCCCGCAGGCTCCCGACCGTCTTGACCGACGGGTCTTCGACCATGCATGAGATGAGCCGGTCACCGGTCATCCACGACTCGGCGGTCGGCTTGTAGCTCACGACGTCGAGCGTCGACGCGTCGTAGGAGATGCCGATGAAGGATTCGAACCGTGCCGTGCACCCGGCGTCGGCCTCGTCACCCAGGGCGATCGGATCGAAGGCACCGGTCGAGGTGGAGAACTCGTCGAAGACCTCGAGATCGTGTTCTGCGGCGCAGTCGACCAACGGCACGTCCTCGATGAAGATGCCCGCCGTGTCATTGAGGCAGTCACCGACCTTCAGCGAGAACACGTCAGCCTGCTGCGGATCGGCATCCGGCGCCTCGGTGTTCATCGCCGCGCCCGACGGCAGCTGGGTGCCGTCGAACTCCGGGATCTCGATAGTGGGCAGAGGATCAGGCTCGCGCTGAGGCGCGCCGACCGCGCAGCCCGACACGAGAACGGCGATCGACATCGCCATCAGACCAGAAGAGAGGAATTTTCGCATAGCGAGATACTATGCGAGCATTCCTCACCCGATCAACTTCAGCGGGAGGGGAGGTCGCGGGCCGGGGCGCCCAAGTAGAGCTGCTGGGGGCGGCCGATCTTGGTCTGCGGGTCGGTGGCCATCTCGCGCCAGTGCGCGATCCAGCCCGGCAGCCGGCCGATCGCGAAGAGCACCGTGAACATGCGCGTCGGGAAGCCCATCGCCTTGTAGATGACCCCGGTGTAGAAGTCGACGTTGGGGTACAGCCGCCGCGAGATGAAGTACTCGTCGGACAGGGCGACCTGCTCGAGCTCCTTCGCGATGTCGAGCAGCGGGTCCTGCACGCCGAGCGCGAGCAGCACCTCGTCGGCCGACTCCTTGACGAGCTTCGCGCGCGGGTCGTAGTTCTTGTAGACGCGGTGGCCGAAGCCCATCAGGCGCACGCCCGACTCCTTGTTCTTCACGCGCTCCACGAACTTCGCCACGCCCTCGCCCGAGTCGCGGATCTGCGCGAGCATCGTGAGCACGGCCTCGTTCGCCCCGCCGTGCAGCGGGCCGAAGAGCGCGTTGATGCCGGCCGAGATCGACGCGAACATGTTCGCCTCGGTCGAGCCGACGAGCCGCACGGTCGAGGTCGAGGCGTTCTGCTCGTGGTCTTCATGGAGGATGAGCAGCCGCTCCAGCGCCTTCGACAGCACCGGGTTCACCTCGTAGGGCTCCGCCATGGTGCCGAAGTTCAGGCGCAGGAAGTTGTCGACGAACGACAGCGAGTTGTCGGGGTAGAGGAACGCCTGCCCGAGGCTCTTCTTGTGCGCGTACGCCGCCATCACGGGCAGCTTCGCGAGCAGGCGGATGGTCGAGATCTCGACGTCCTCCGGCTTGTGGGGGTTCAGCGAGTCCTGGTAATACGTCGACAGCGCCGAGACGCCCGACGACAGCACCGACATCGGGTGCGCGTTGTGCGGCAGCGCGTCGAAGAAGCGCTTGAGGTCTTCGTGCAGCAGGGTGTGACGACGGATGCGCTCGTCGAACTCCGACAGCTCCGACGCCGTGGGCAGCTCGCCGTAGATCAGCAGCCAGGCGGTCTCGAGGTAGGTCAGCGACGTCGCGACCTGCTCGATGGGGTAGCCGCGGTAGCGCAGGATGCCCTGGTCGCCGTCGATGTAGGTGATCGCCGACTTGGTGGCGGCGGTGTTCACGAAGCCGTAGTCGACGGTTGTCAGACCGGTCTGCTTCGTGAAGGTCGAGATGTCGAGCGAGGATGCCCCGTCGACGCTCTTCAGGATCGGGAACTCGGCCGTTCCACCGGGATAGGTCAGAGTGGCCTTCTGTTCGACGTCCGTCACGGAGCCTCCTTGAGTGATCCTGCCTGAGTGGTTTCTGTGGCGGGACGCAGGCTGCATCTGTAGACCGTGACCGCGTTGACCCGTATACAGCCTAATGTCCGCGCGAACGCAAACGCGACGCGGCGGCGTCGATGCGCTCGTCGGTGGCCGTCAGCGAGAAGCGCACGTGCTCGGGGTAATGCGCCCCGTAGAAGTGCCCCGGCCCCGCGAGGATGCCGAGCGACGCGAGGTCGGAGATGGTGTCCCACGCGTCCCGCCCCTCGGTCGCCCAGAGGTACAGCCCGGCCACGCTCTCGTCGATCCGCAGCCCCGCGGCCTCGATCGCCGGCCGCAGCACGGCCCGGCGCGCGGCGTACAGCGCCTTCTGCGCGGCGACGTGCGCGTCGTCGTCGAGGGCGACCTCCATCGCGGCCTGCACGGGCGCCGGCGGGATCATGCCGGCATGCTTCCGCACCGTGACGAGCCGCGCGATCAGCGCCGGGTCGCCCGCCACGAACGCGGCGCGGTAGCCCGCGAGGTTCGACTGCTTGCTCAGCGAGTACGCCCCGAGCACCCCCGTGAGGTCTCCCCCGGTGACCCGCGGGTCGAGGATCGACGGCACCGGCTCGCTCGCCCAGCGCCCGTCCCAGCCGAGCTCGGCGTAGCACTCGTCGCCCACGATGACCGCGCCGAGGGCACGGGCGCGCGCGACGGCCGCCTGCAGGGCCGGCACGTCGAGCACCCGGCCATCCGGGTTGCCGGGGCTGTTCAGCCAGACGAGCTTCGTCGAGGCGGGCCAGAGCGCAGGGTCATCGGCCGCGAGCGGGGTTGCGCCGGCGAGCCGGGCCCCCATCTCGTAAGTGGGGTACGCAGCGAGCGGATGCGCGACCACATCCCCCTCGCCGAGCCCCAGCATGAACGGCAGCCACGCCACGAACTCCTTCGAGCCGATCGTGGGCAGCACGCTGTCGTCGCCGAGGCCCGGCACCCCACGACGCCGTTCGAACCAGGACGCGATGGCGCTCCGCAGGGCAGGGGTTCCGGCCGTCTGCGGGTAGGAATGCGCATCCGTCGCCGCTTTCAGGGCGTCGGCCACCAGAGCGGGGGTCGGGTCGACCGGCGAGCCGATCGAGAGGTCGACGATGCCGTCGGGATGGGCCCGTGCACGAGCGGCAAAGGGAGCCAGCTCGTCCCACGGGTAGTCGGGCAGCGCGCCCAGCGCCATCAGTGTGCTTGCGGGGGAAGGACCGCGATGACGGGGTGGTCCTTCTTGATCACGCCGACCTTGGCGGCACCGCCGGGCGAGCCGATCTCGTCGAAGAACTCGACGTTGGCCTTGTAGTAGTCGGCCCACTCTTCGGGCAGGTCGTCTTCGTAGTAGATGGCCTCGACGGGGCAGACGGGCTCGCAGGCGCCGCAGTCGACGCACTCGTCGGGGTGGATGTAGAGGGAGCGTTCACCCTCGTAGATGCAGTCGACGGGGCATTCGTCGATACACGCGCGGTCTTTCACATCGACGCACGGCAGGGCGATGACATAGGTCACAGGCGTTCAGGCTCCTTCGGGATTACCGGCTCAAGTCTACGGCGTCGGGGCGGGCTCCCGGATGCGCGGGGCCACCGGTTCCGGCGGGCCGGTGTCGCGCACCGAGCGTCGGCCAGGCGATCACGACCACCGCGATCAGGGTGGAGCCGAACAGCCAGACGAGCCCGGTCGGCCCGGCCGGCACGAGGATCGAGCCACCGGGGCTCTCCAGCGTGAGCAGCGCGACCATGCCGATCAGGGCGGCCGCGGCGAGCGCCGACGCGAGACGGCTGGGCGCGATCAGGCGGAGGCCGGTGAGCAGCAGGGCGATCGCGACCAGCGCGATGACGAGACCGATCGGCAGGTCGAAGAGGCCGAACACGCTGATGTCGATCTGGTGCACGACCGTGCCGATGGCGCCGAACAGGGCGCCGAGCAGCAGGGCGGCGACGTAGCCCAGGACGCGCGCCCCGCGGGACGTGCCGACGACGTCGCCCAGTGCCGGGGCGGGTGCGCCGTACGCGGGGCCACCGGGGGCGGTGGCGCCGTAGGCGGGCTGGTCGGGGAGCACCGGATCAGTCTAGGCGCGCGATCCTGAACGCCACGGGTGCGCGCCGGGCCTGCCGGGAGATCTCTCAGCGGCGCCGGCGCCTGGTTCCGAAGACGCCCTCCAGAACGCCCCGCAGGATGGTCTGCGTCGTGCGCGAGCTGAGCACGTCGGTGAGGATGTCGGTGTCGGAGGGCGTGCTGCGCGTGCGCGGGCGCGGCGACGGCTCCCGCCGTGTGCGCGAACGCTCGTCGGCGCGACGGTCGCGCTCCAGCTGCGCGTCCATCTCCTTCTGCTGGCGGGCGTACTCCGCGGCGGCCTCCCGCTCCGACGCCGCACGGGCGGCCTCCGCCGCGGCCGCCTCCTCGGCGGCGAGCGCCGCGTTCAGCCGAACGGTGAGGATCTCCCGCGCCGACTCCCGGTCGATCGGCGTGCCGTACTGCGCCAGCAGCGGCGACGCGGCGACCGCCGCCTCGACCTCGGCCGCCGGCGTCGGCGCCATCGACCCCTGCGGTGCCCGCACCCGCGTCCAGGCGACCGGCGTCGGCGCGCCGTTCTCGTTCATCACCGTCACGACGGCCTCGCCGATGCCGAGCCCGGGCAGCACCTCCTCGAGGTCGTAGCCCGACTTCGGGTAGGTCGACACGGTCGCCCGCAGCGCCTTGGCGTCGTTCGGCGTGTAGGCGCGCAGGGCGTGCTGCACCCGGGAGCCGAGCTGGGCGAGCACGTCGCCCGGCACGTCCTTCGGCGTCTGGGTGACGAAGAAGATGCCGACCCCCTTCGAGCGGATCAGCCGCACCGTCTGCACGATCGCCGCGGTGAAGTCCTTCGACGCGTCGGCGAACAGCAGGTGGGCCTCGTCGAAGAAGAACACGAGCTTGGGCTTGTCGAGGTCGCCCACCTCGGGCAGGTCGTTGTAGAGGTCGGCGAGCAGCCACATCAGGAAGGTCGAGAACAGCGCCGGCTTGTCGGCCACCCGCGGCAGCTCGAGCAGGCTGATCACGCCGGTGCCGTCGGCGGCGGTGCGGAGGAACAGCGAGGTGTCGATCTCGGGCTCGCCGAAGAACGCGTCGGCCCCCTGCGCCGAGAACGCGATCAGCTCCCGCAGGATGACGCCCACCGTCTGCGTCGACAGCCCACCCATCGCCTTCAACTCCCGACGCCCCTCGTCGCTCGTGAGGTGGGTCAGCACCGCCCGCAGATCGCTCAGGTCGACGAGCGGCAGCCCGGCCTGCTCGGCGTAGTGGAAGACGAGGCCGAGGCTGGATTCCTGGGTGTCGTTCAGGCCCAGCACCTTGCTCAGCAGCAACGGCCCGAAGGCGGTGAGCGTGGCCCGCACCGGCACGCCCGATCCGAGGCCGCCGAGACTGAAGTACTCGACGGTGGCGGCGCGCGGTGTCCAGTCCTGCCCGATGCCGCGCGTGCGGGCGAGCAGCTTCTCGCTGCTCGAACCCGGGGTGGCGACCCCGGTCAGGTCGCCCTTCATGTCGGCGGCGAACACGGGCACCCCCGCGGCGGCGAGCTGCTCGGCGAGCACCTGCAGGGTGCGGGTCTTTCCCGTTCCGGTCGCTCCCGCGACGAGGCCGTGCCGGTTGGTCATGGCGAGCGGGATGCGCACCGGCACCCCGGGCACCGCCTCCCCGTTGACGAGCGCCCCGATCTCGAGCGCCGGCCCGTCGAAGTCGTACCCCGCCCGCACCGCCTCCACCGCGGCCTCGTCGAGCGGGCCGGCCACCGTGCGAACCTCGTCATCCGTCATGGCGTCAGCATAGGCACCCCTGGGCGACCGGCACCTGACGACCGGCCCGGACGAGTGGACAAAGCGCCACCCGCGGGGCTAAGCTCGCACTCGGTAAGGCAAGGCTTACCCAACTAAGGCCACCCCAACCACTGCAGTCGACGCCTCCCGGCGCACTGCGTCCCCACACCCGTTCCCCCGAAGTCAGGTGCCCGTGCTCGCGAACTATCTGATCGGCCTGCGCGAGGGCCTCGAGGCCGCGCTCGTCGTCAGCATCCTCATCGCCTACGTGTCGAAGATCGGCCGCCGCGACGTGCTCGCCCGGCTCTGGATCGGCGTCGGCCTCGCCGTGCTCGTCGCGCTCACGCTCGGCGCGGTGCTGACCTTCGGCGCCTACGGCCTGAGCTTCGAGGCCCAGGAGGCCATCGGCGGCTCGCTCTCGATCATCGCGACCGGCTTCGTCACCTGGATGGTGTTCTGGATGCTCCGCACCTCCCAGAACCTCAAGGGAGCTCTGCAGTCCGACGTCGACAAGGCGCTGATCGGCGCCGGCTGGGGCCTCGTGCTGGTGGCGTTCCTCGCCGTCGGGCGCGAGGGCATCGAGACGGCGCTGTTCATCTGGGCCGCCGCGCAGGCCACTGGGGAGACGACGCTGCCGCTGGTCGGAGCGCTGCTGGGCATCCTGACGGCCGTCGTGCTCGGCTACCTCATCTCGAAGGGCCTCGTGCGCATCAACCTGTCGGCGTTCTTCGCCTGGTCGGGCGCCGCGCTGATCGTGGTCGCGGCCGGTGTGCTGAGCTACGGCGTGCACGACCTGCAGGAGGCGGGCATCCTGCCCGGGCTGAACAGCCTCGCCTTCGACGTGAGCGGCATCATCCCGCCCGACAGCTGGGTCGGCACCTTCCTCAAGGGCACCGTGAACTTCTCCCCCGCCACCACCTGGCTCGAGCTCGGCGCCTGGCTCGCCTACTTCGTGCCGACGATGTTCCTCTTCCTCCGCGCGGTGCGCCGGGGCCGGCTGCAGAAGGCGGCTCCGGCCGTCCCCGCCGCGCCGGCCGTCGCGCCCGTCGCCTGATCCCTGCCATCCTCCAAGGAGCCCCTGTGAAGACCAAGCCCCTCTACGCCGCCGCCGGCGCCGCCGTCACCCTGCTCGCGCTCGCGGGCTGCGTCCCGAACAGCTCCGCGTCCTCGTCGGATGCGGCCGGCGCGATCACCGTCGACTCCAGCTCCGACGACTGCTCGGTGAGCGCCTCGTCCGCCTCCAGCGGCACGCTGACCTTCTCGGTCACGAACTCCGGCGACCAGGTGACCGAGTTCTACCTGCTCGCCGACGACGGCCTGCGCATCGTCGGCGAGGTCGAGAACGTCGGCCCCGGCATCTCCCGCGACCTCGTGGTTCAGGCCCAGCCCGGCGACTACTTCACCGTCTGCAAGCCGGGCATGGTCGGCGAGGGCATCGGCCGCGCCGCCTTCACCGTCTCCGGTGACAAGGTGCAGCTCGCGGGCGACCAGCAGGAGCAGGTCGACCAGGCCGCCACCAACTACGTGGCGTACATCAAGGACCAGGTCGGCCAGCTCGTCACCGGCACCGACACCTTCCTCGAGGCCTACCTCGCCGGCGACGACGAGACCGCGCGCGGCCTCTATGCGACGACCCGCGCGAACTACGAGCGCATCGAGCCCGTCGCCGAGTCGTTCGGCGACCTCGACCCGATGATCGACTTCCGCGAGGCCGACGTGGCCGAGGGCGACGAGTGGACCGGCTGGCACCGGATCGAGAAGGACCTCTTCCCGCCGACCGCCGAGGAGAACGGCGGCACCGCCTACACGCCCCTCACCTCCGACGAGCGCACGTACTACGCCGACAAGCTGAAGGCCGACACGCAGTCGCTCTACGAGGCCGTGAACGCCGACGACTACACCGTCTCGATCGACGCCATCTCGAACGGGGCCATCGGCCTGCTCGAGGAGGTCGCGAGCGGCAAGATCACCGGCGAGGAGGAGATCTGGTCGCACACCGACCTGTGGGACTTCCAGGCCAACCTCGAGGGCGCCCGCGTCGCCTACGAGGGCGTGCGCGACATCGTCGAGGCGAAGGACCCCGAGCTCGTCACCACGATCGACGAGCGCTTCGACTCGCTCGAGAAGACCCTCGCCGAGTACGGCAGCCTCGACACCGGCTTCGTCTACTACGACGAGCTGACCACCGACCAGGTCAAGCAGCTCGCCGACGGCGTGAGCGCGCTCAGCGAGCCGCTCAGCCGCCTCACGGCGACGCTGGTGGGCTGAGCCGTAGGCTTTCGACCATGACCGATCACGATCCGACGCCGGCGAAGCCGGGCATCTCCCGACGGGGGCTGCTCGGCCTCGCCGGCGCGGGCGTGCTCGGCGCCGGTGCCGGTCTCGCGGGGGGCATCGCGGTCGACCGCTTCGCGCTCCCCCAGTCGGCCTCCGCCGCGCCGGGCGCGGGTACGGTCTACCCGTTCTTCGGCGAGCACCAGGCCGGCATCGTCACGCCCGCGCAAGACCGGCTGCACTTCGCGAGCTTCGACGTCGCCGACATCACCCGCGCCGAGCTGGTCGGCCTGCTGCAGGACTGGAGCGCCGCCGCCGCGCTGATGACCGCCGGCACCCCGGTCGGCGCCTACGGCGCCGTCAACGGCCCGTACACCGCCCCGCCCGACGACACGGGCGAGGCGCTCGACCTGCCGGCCGCGGGTCTCACGATCACCTTCGGGTTCGGCTCCACCCTCTTCACCGCCGCCGACGGCACCGACCGCTTCGGCCTCGCCGCCCAGCGCCCCTCCGCGCTCGTCGAGCTGCCGCACTTCCCGGGCGACATGCTCACCGAGGCGCTCACGGGCGGCGACCTCTGCATCCAGGCCTGCAGCGACGATCCGCAGGTGGCGGTGCACGCCATCCGCAACCTCTCCCGCATCGCGTTCGGCCGGGCGTCGCTGCGCTGGTCGCAGCTCGGCTTCGGCCGCACCAGCTCGACCACGACGTCGCAGGTCACCCCGCGCAACCTGTTCGGCTTCAAGGACGGCACGGCGAACATCAAGGCCGAGCAGTCCGACGTGGTGGCCGACCAGGTCTGGGCCTCCCGCGACGACGGCGCCGCGTGGATGCACGGGGGCTCGTACCTCGTCGCCCGCAAGATCCGCATGACCATCGAGACCTGGGACCGCACCTCCCTGAAGGATCAGGAGGCGATCGTCGGCCGCACCAAGGGCGAGGGAGCCCCGTACTCCGGCGGCACCGAGTTCAGCGAGCCCGACTTCGACGCGACGGGGCAGGGGGGCGCGCCGCTGATCGCGGCCGACTCGCACGTGCGCCTCGCGCATCCGACCCAGAACGCGGGCGCGCAGCTGCTGCGCCGCGGCTACAACTTCGTCGACGGCAACGACGAGCTCGGGCGGCTGAACGCCGGGCTGTTCTTCATCTCCTACCAGCGCGACGCCGCGAAGCAGTTCGTGCCGATCCAGATGAACCTCGCCAAGAACGACGCGATGAACGAGTACCTCCGCCACGTCGGCTCGGGGCTCTGGGCCGTGCCACCCGGCGCCTCGACCGGCGGCTGGGTCGGCGAGACGCTGCTCGGGTGAGCCCCGAGGGGCCGTTCTCGGCACGCTTCCGGCTGATCACCCTCGGCACGGTCGTGCTCGTGTTCGTCGCCGCCTTCGAGAACCTCGCGGTCACCACGGTGATGCCCGTGATCAGCGCCGAGCTCGACGGCTCCGCCCTGTACGCCGTCGCCTTCGCGGCTCCGCTCGCCGTGTCGGTGGTCGGGATGGTCGCGGCCGGTCAGTGGTGCGACACCAGCGGCCCTCGGGTGCCGCTCTGCGCATCCGTCGCCCTGTTCATCGCGGGGCTCGTCGTCGCGGGCCTCGCCGGCAGCATGGAGCAGGTCGTCGTCGGTCGGCTCGTGCAGGGGCTCGGCTCGGGCGGGGTGACCGTGACGCTCTACGTGATCGTGGCGCGGGTGTTCCCCGGGGCGCTGCAGCCGCGGGTGTTCGGGCTGATGTCGGCGGCATGGGTCGTGCCGGCGCTGGTCGGGCCGTTCATCGCGGGAGTGCTCGGCGAGACCGTGGGGTGGCGGTGGGTGTTCCTCGGGGTCGCGCTGATCTGCGTGCCCGCGCTGGGGCTGCTGCTGCCCGTGATGCGCACGCTCCGGCAGGCGCAGACCGGCACGGCGTCGGGCTTCCGCATCCCCCGGCTGCTCTGGGCGGGGCTGCTCGCGGCGGGCATCCTGGCGCTCAGCGTCTCGGCCGAGTTCGGCGGCGTGACGGCGCTCGTCGTCGCGGTCGCCGCGGTCGTGGTGGCGGTCGTCGCGATCCGGCCGCTCGTGCCCCGCGGCACGCTCACCGGCCGCACCGGACTGCCCCGCATCGTGCTCACCCGGCTCGTGCTCGCCGGCGGCTTCTTCGCCACCGAGACCTACCTGCCCTACCTGCTCACCCGCGACTACGGCTTCTCCCCCGGCCAGGCCGGCCTCGCGCTGTCGGTGAGCGGCGTCGCCTGGGGTGCTGCGTCGCTCCTCCAGGGCCGCTACGCCGCCCGCCTGCGCGACCGGGCCGTGCTCACCGCGGGCTCGGCGCTCGTCGCCGCCGCCGTGGCCGTCACGCTCGCCACCGCCGCGCTCGGGCTGCCCGGCTGGGTCGCCATCGCGGGCTGGGCGCTCTCGGGCACCGGCATGGGCCTGGCGTACCCGAGGCTCTCGGTGCTGCTGCTCTCGGGCTCGTCGCACGACGACCAGGGCTTCAACAGCAGCGCCCTCAACATCGCGGATGCCGCCGGCCCCGCAGTCGCCCTGTCCGTCGCCGGGCTCGCCTTCCAGGCCCTGCCGGGCGCGGGCATCGACGGCTTCACCGGGGTGTTCGCGCTGGGGCTGCTGCTGGCCGTCGCGGCGGTGGCGCTGGTGCGGGGTGCGGCGCCGCGGACGGCTGCCCCGTCGGCAGCCGCCGACGCGCGGGGCTAGCCGCGCATCCGGAACCCCACCCGCTACGACGTGGTGCCGCCCACGATGTAGGTCGCGGTGCTCTGGCCCGAGCCGTCGTCGGCGACGCTGACGATCACCGAGTACTCGGCGTTGCTGTAGGCCCCGCTGCCGACACCCTCGACGAAGCCGGAGTAGCTGGCCTCGAAGCCGGCCTCCTTCAGCTGGGCGTCGATCGACTGGAAGGCGGGCTCCCGTTCCTCGTCGACCTTCACGATCACGGTCCAGCCGCCGCCCGAGTCGACGGTGCCGGCGCCCATGCCGCCGATCACCTCGCCGTCGTAGAGCGGCACCTCGTTCGCGGGGAAGCCGTCGGGCAGCCCGCCGTCGGAGTTGAGGTCGACGTCGCCGCCGCCCGCCTGCTCGACCGCGCCCTCCACGAGCTGCTCGACCGGGTTGGCGCAGGACGTGAGCGAGGGCGTGAGCACGGCCGCCAGGGCGAGCGCGAGGATGAGGGCCGGCTTCTTCGTCATGCCCCCGATCATCCCAGACGGGGCGCGCCGGGCACCAGACGCAGAAACGGCCGGCACCCCGCGAGGTATGCCGGCCGTTCCGAGCGGGGCGACTACTGGTTGGCGCGCTTGAGGTTCGCGGTGCGGCGGGCACGCGCGTTGGCGTCGAGCTCGACCTTGCGGATGCGCACGATCTCGGGGGTGACCTCGACGCACTCGTCCTCGCGGGCGAACTCGAGGCACTCCTCGAGCGAGAGCTGACGCGACGGCGTCATCGACTCGAAGGTGTCGGAGGTCGACTGACGCATGTTGGTCAGCTTCTTCTCCTTGGTGATGTTCACGTCCATGTCGTCGGCGCGCGAGTTCTCGCCGATGACCATGCCCTCGTAGACCTCTTCGGTCGGGTTGACGAAGAACGTCATGCGCTCCTGCAGGGCGATGATCGCGAACGGGGTGACGACGCCGGAGCGGTCGGCCACGATCGAGCCGTTGTTGCGGGTGACGATCGAGCCGGCCCACTCGCCGTAGCCGTGCGAGATCGCGTTGGCGATGCCGGTGCCGCGGGTGATGGTGAGGAACTCGGTGCGGAAGCCGATCAGACCGCGCGAGGGGACGATGAACTCCATGCGCACCCAGCCGGTGCCGTGGTTCGCCATGTTCTCCATGCGGCCCTTGCGGGCGGCGAGCAGCTGCGTGATCGCGCCGAGGTACTCCTCGGGGGCGTCGATCGTCAGGTGCTCGTAGGGCTCGTGGGTCTTGCCGTCGACCTGCTTGGTGACCACCTGCGGCTTGCCGACGGTGAGCTCGTAGCCCTCGCGGCGCATGTTCTCGACCAGGATGGCGAGCGCGAGCTCTCCACGGCCCTGCACCTCCCAGGCGGCGGGGTTGCCGATGTCGACGACGCGGAGCGAGACGTTGCCGATCAGCTCGCGGTCGAGGCGGTCCTTCACCATGCGGGCGGTGAGCTTGTGGCCCTTGACCTTGCCGACGAGCGGCGAGGTGTTGGTGCCGATGGTCATCGAGATGGCCGGGTCGTCGACCGTGATGGCTGGCAGCGGGCGCACGTCGTCGGGGTCGGCGATGGTCTCGCCGATCGTGATGTCCTCGATGCCCGCGATGGCGACGATGTCGCCGGGGCCGGCCGACTCGGTCGGGAAGCGGGTGAGGGCCACGGTCTTCAGCAGCTCGCTGATGCGCTGGTTGGTGACGGTGCCGTCGTGCTTGACCCAGGCGACCTGCTGGCCCTTCTTGATCGTGCCGTTGAAGACACGGAGCAGGGCGAGGCGGCCGAGGAACGGCGAGGAGTCGAGGTTCGTGACGTGGGCCTGCAGGGGCGCCTCGTCGTCGTAGGTCGGCGCCGGGATGTGCTCCAGGATCGCGCCGAACAGGGGCTCGAGGTCGTCGTTGTCGGGCAGCGTGCCGTTCTCGGGCTTGTTCAGGCTCGCGGCGCCGTTGCGGCCGGACGCGTAGACGACGGGCACGTCGAGGATGGCGTCGAGGTCGAGGTCGGGCACGTCGTCGGACATGTCGCTGGCAAGGCCGAGCAGCAGGTCCTGCGACTCGCCCACGACCTCGTCGATGCGCGCGTCGGGGCGGTCGGTCTTGTTGACCAGCAGGATGACGGGGAGCTTCGCCTCGAGCGCCTTGCGCAGCACGAACCGGGTCTGCGGCAGCGGACCCTCGCTCGCGTCGACGAGCAGCACGACGCCGTCGACCATGGACAGGCCGCGCTCGACCTCGCCGCCGAAGTCGGCGTGGCCGGGGGTGTCGATCACGTTGATGGTGATCGGCTTGTCGCCGGCGTGCTTGCCGTTGTAGGAGATCGCCGTGTTCTTGGCGAGGATCGTGATGCCCTTCTCACGCTCCAGGTCGTTGGAGTCCATCATCCGGTCGTCGGCGTCGAAGTGCGCGTCGAAGGAGTTGGTCTGCGTGAGCATGGCGTCGACCAGCGTGGTCTTGCCGTGGTCGACGTGGGCGACGATCGCGACATTGCGCAGGTCGTCGCGGGTGGCTTGTGCCATGGGGAGTCCTCAGGTCTCTTGAACCCGGGACTGATGGCAGAAGCCACCCGCGGGCTCGAATAACGGGGTGTGGGTGGGCGTCGTGGCCCGGACCGCTAAACGCCCAGGGTGATTCCAGCGCCCGGAATAGCGTTCAGCAACTCCCTAGTGTACTGCTCCTTGGGGTTGTCGAAGACGGCATCCGTCGAAGCGGCCTCCACGATGCGTCCCTGCTGCATCACACACACGTTGTCGGCGATGACCCGCACCACCGCCAGGTCGTGCGTGATGAACAGGTACGTGAGCTCCAGCTCGTTCTGCAACTCGGCGAGGAGCTGCAGGATCTGGGCCTGCACCAGCACGTCGAGCGCCGAGACCGCCTCGTCGAGCACGACGATGTCGGGCTTCAGCGCGAGCGCCCGCGCGATGGCCACGCGCTGGCGCTGACCGCCCGAGAGCTCGTTCGGGTAGCGGGTGATCAGCGACTGCGGCAGCGAGACCTGGTCGAGCAGCTCGAGCACGCGGTCGCGGCGCGCGGTGCGGTCGCCCACGTTGTGCACCTGCAGCGGCTCGGCGATGGTGTTGCCGATGTTGCGCAGCGGGTCGAGCGAGCCGTACGGGTCCTGGAAGACCGGCTGCATGCGACGGCGGAGGCCGAGCAGCTCCTTGCCCTTCAGCGGCGCCACGTCGGTGCCGTCGATCAGGATGGAGCCCGACGTCGGGTTCTCCAGGCGCAGGATCATCTTCGCGACGGTCGACTTGCCCGAGCCCGACTCGCCGACGAGCGCCGTGGTGGTGCCCTTCTCGACCGAGAACGAGACCTTGTCGGCCGCGATCAGCTCGCCCGAGGAGCCCTTGCCCTGGCCGCGGATCTTGTAGACCTTGGTCAGGTCCTTCACCACGATGGCGTCGGGGCGCTTGGCGGCGGGACGGTGCTCGACGCGCTCCTCGGCGGCCGCGATCAGGTCGAGACCCTCGGTCACCTTGGTGGGGGCGTACTCGAGGTCGCCGAGCGCGTGCGTGGCCGACTCGGCGGTCGCCGACTGGATGCGCCGCGAGGCGAGGCTCGGGGCCGCGGCGACGAGGCGCTGCGTGTACGGGTGCACCGGGTTCTGCAGGATCTCCTTCGAGGGCCCGGCCTCGACGATGCGGCCCTTGTACATCACGACGAGCTGCTCGGCGCGCTCGGCGGCGAGGCCGAGGTCGTGCGTGATGAACAGCACGGCGGTGCCGATGTCGCGGGTCAGCGTCTCCAGGTGGTCCAGGATGCGCCGCTGCACGGTCACGTCCAGCGCCGAGGTCGGCTCGTCGGCGATCAGCAGCTTCGGGCGCGACGACAGGCCGATGCCGATCAGCACGCGCTGGCGCATGCCGCCCGAGAACTGGTGCGGGAACTGCTTCAGGCGCTTGTCGGCGTCGGAGAGCCCGGCCTCCTTCAGAACCTGGATGGCGTGGGCCCGCACCTCCTTGCGTCCCGAGGCGATGCCGTTGGCCCGGATGGTCTCCTCGACCTGGAAGCCGACGCTCCACACCGGGTTGAGGTTCGACATCGGGTCCTGCGGCACGAAGCCGATCTCGCGGCCGCGGATGTCCTCCATCTGCTTCTCGGAGTAGGAGCTGAGCTCCTTGCCGTCGAACATGATGGTGCCGCCGGTGATGCGGCCGGCGCCCGGGAGCAGGTTGATGATCGCGTGGGCGGTCGTCGACTTGCCCGAGCCGGACTCGCCGACGATCGCCAGGGTCTGGCCGGGCATCAGCGTCAGGTCGACGCCGCGCACGGCCGGCACGATGCCGTTGGTCGACTGGAAGCCGACCTCGAGGTTCTTGATCTCCAGCAGCGGCGTGGTGCCGGCGGGACGGGGTGTCGGGTCGCTCATCGCTGGGCCCTCGCCTTCGGGTCGAGTGCGTCGCGAACCACTTCGCCCATCATGATGAAGGCGAGCACGGTGATCGAGAGCGCGAGTGAGGGGTAGATCAGGGTCTGCGGCGCGTTGCGCAGGTCGACCTGCGCGGCGCTGATGTCGTTGCCCCAGGACATGGTGGAGTTCGGCAGGCCGACGCCGAGGAACGACAGGGTCGCCTCCGCGACGATGGCGGCACCGAGCGAGATCGTGGTGACGACGATCACCGGGGCGATCGAGTTCGGCAGCACGTGGCGCATCAGGATCTTGAAGTTCGAGACGCCGACGGCCTGCGCGGCCATCACGTAGTCGCTCTGCTTGACCCTCAGGATCTCGGCCCGCAGCACGCGGGCCGTGGACGGCCACGCGAAGATGCCGATCGCCAGCGAGATCACGAAGACGTTCCGGTAGGCCGAGAACACCGACATGATGACCACGGCGGCCAGGATGTAGGGGATCGAGAAGAAGATGTCGCCCGCACGGGAGAGCACCGCGTCGAGCCAGCCGCCGTAGAAGCCGGCGAAGGCGCCGAACAGGATGCCGAGCACCGTGGTGAGGATCGTCACGATGATGCCGACCGACAGCGACGTCGAGGTGCCGTGCACGATGCGCGAGAACACGTCGCAGCCCTGCTTGGTGAAGCCGAGGATGTGCTCGCCGGTCGGGCCGCCGTTGCTGTTGGACAGCTGGCAGTCGGAGTTCGGCGCCACCGGCGTGAACAGGCCGGGGAACAGGGCGACGACGATCACGAGCAGGATGATGACGGCGGAGACCCAGAACATCGGCCGGCGGCGCATGTCGCGCCAGGCGTCGATCCAGAGGTTGCTCTTGCGTTCGCCGACGTTGACGGCGTCGATCGCGACGAGAGGGGTCTCCTCCAGCGGTGCGACGAAGTGCGTCGGGGTGAGTGGCTTATTTGACATAGCGGATCCTCGGGTCGAGAAGGCCGTACAGGAGGTCGACGACGAGGTTGACCACCAGGTAGATGAGCACCATGACGGTCACGAACGAGACGACGGTGGGCCCCTCGCCTCGGATGATCGCCTGGTAGAGCGTGCGGCCGACGCCGGGCACGTTGAAGATTCCCTCGGTCACGGTCGCACCGACCAGCAGCACGCCGAAGTCGGTCGCCGCGTAGGTGACGACCGGGATGAGCGAGTTGCGGAGGATGTGCACCGGGATGATGCGCCGCCGGCTGAGGCCCTTGCCGTAGGCGGTGCGCACGAAGTCGAGGCCCGCCGTCTCGATCACCGAGGCCCGGGTGAGGCGGATCAGCTGCGCCAGCGAGATGCTCGCCAGCACGAAGGCCGGCAGGATCAGGTCTTGGATCGGGGCACCGCTGGACACCGTCGTCCTGGCCCAGCCGAGTTGGATGCCGAACACGTACTGCCCGACGAAGGCGATCACGAAGATCGGCAGCGAGATGAACACGAGGCTCACGATCAGGGCGGTGCCGTCGAACAGCTTGCCCTTGCGGAGGCCGGAGTACAGACCGATCAGCACGCCGCCGACGAACTCGATGATGAGCGCGAGGATGGCGAGGCGGATGGTCACCGGGAAGGTGCGGGCGAGGATGTCGGACACTGCTTCACCGGAGAAGGAGGTACCGAAGTCGCCGCGGAAGATGCCGCCGAGGTACAGGAAGTACTGCACGATGAACGGCTGGTCGAGGTTGTACTCCTGACGGAGCCGCTCGAGGAGTGCCGGGTTGGGCGTCTTGTCGCCGAAGAGGGCGAGAAGGGGGTCTCCGGGCATCGCGAAGACCATGAAGTAGATGAGGAACGTCGTACCCAGCAGGACGGGGATCGCCTGGAGAAGACGCCTGAGGATGTAACCGGCCACGAATCAGACCGAACCAATCGAAACTAAGGGGCGAGAGCCGCCGCGCGAATCACAGACAACATGATACGGGGGCGGCAGCGCATGGCTGCCGCCCCCGTAGATGCGGGAACTAGCTCTTGGTGATCTCGTAGAAGAGCGGCACCGAGTTCCAGCCGAACTCCACGTCCTGCACGTTCTCGCCGTAGCCACCGACCACGTTCGAGTACCACAGCGGGATGGCCGGGAGGTCCTTCAGCAGGATCTCCTGAGCCTTCTGGAAGTCGGTGTTCGCCTCGTCCGCGTCAGCGGTCGACGAGCCCTCCTGGAGCAGCGCGTCGAACTCGGGGTTCGAGTAGTCGCCGTCGTTCGAGGACGCGTTGGTCGCGTATAGCGGGCCGAGGAAGTTGAACAGACCGGGGTAGTCGGCCTGCCATCCGGTACGGAACGCCGTCTGGATGCTGCGGTCGGTGATCGCGGTGCGCGCCTCGGCGAAGGTCGGGTACGGAGCACCCGACGCGTCGATGCCGAGCGTGTTCTTGACGCTGTTCGAGACCGCGTCGACCCAGTCGGCGTGGCCGCCGTCGGCGTTGTAGGCGATCTGGAAGGAGCCCGACCAGGGCGAGATGGCGTCGGCCTGGGCCCACAGCTTCTTCGCCTCGTCGGGGTTGTACGCCAGCACGTCGGCGCCCTCGAGCGAGTCGCTCCAGCCGTCGATCACCGGGGAGGTGAAGTCGGAGGCCGGGGTGCGGGTGCCCGAGAAGATCACGTCGGTGATCTCGTCGCGGTTGATGGCCATCGAGATGGCCTGGCGGCGGAGCTTGCCCTCTTCGTCGTTGCCGAAGTGCGCGAGGCGCTCCGGGATGGTGAACGACTGGAAGATGGCGGCCGGCTGGTTGACCGCACGGTCGCCCAGGTCGGACTCGTAGTTGCCGAAGGCGCTCGAGGGAACGGCGTCGAGCACGTCGAGGTTGCCACCGAGCAGGTCGGCGTAGGCCGCGTCCTCCGAGGCGTAGAAGACGATGGTCAGGCCACCGTTCTTGGCCTGGCGGCCGCCCTGGTAGCTCTCGTTGGGAACAAGGTCGATCTTCTCGTTGTGAGCCCATGCGGTGTCGCTGGCCAGCTTGTACGGGCCGTTGCCGATGGGGTTCTGGCCGTAGGCCTCGATGTCGTCGAACGCCGACTTGGGCAGCGGGTAGAACGCCGAGTAGCCGAGGCGCAGCGGGAAGTCGGAGCGAGCCTCGTTCAGGGTCACGGTGAAGGTGAGGTCGTCGACCTTCTTCAGACCGGTGAGGGGGCTGTCCGCGTCGTAGCTGAAGCCTTCGATGTCCTCGAAGAAGTAGCTGTTCAGCTGCTCGTTCGACAGGAGGGCGCCGTACTGCCACGCGTTGATGAAGCTGTCGGCGTCGACGGGGTCGCCGTTGCTGAAGGTCTGGTCGGCCTTCACCTTGATGGTGAAGGTCTTGGAGTCGTCGGTGTCGATCGACTCGGCCATGTCGAGCTGCGGCGCACCGGTGGCGTCGTAGTACTCCAGGCCGGCGAAGATCGAGTCGAGGATCTTTCCACCACCGGTCTCGTTGGTGTTGGTGGGGATCAACGGGTTCTGCGGCTCGGAGCCGTTCGCCGTGATGACCGCCGAGGTGTCGCCCGACGCGCTGTCGTCGGAACCGCCGGCGGCGCAGCCGGACAGTGCGAGCGCGCTCGCGGCGATCAGCGCGATAGCGCCGATGCCATACCGTCTCTTCTTCAATTTTCCTCCTGTGCAGAATAGGGGCAGGCGACGACTCCCTTGTGAGGGCCGAGACCTAAGGAAGTACCCTAAGTGGGGGTAAACACCAGATCAAATGCGGGCCGAAAAAGTTACATACACGAAACTATCTCCGCAGGATCTTTGTGCACATTCGACAGTACCCGCTCGAAAACCGCGCCTGGCGCAAGAAAGCGAAATGATGGCGCGAGCCGACTCCTGGTTCCTGATCCGACGTCGCCGACTCGGCACCGAGGTGCTCCTGGTGCTCGGGCTCTCGCTCGGAGCATCCGCCGTGTACTCCGTCGTGAGCCTCCTGGCGAAGGCCACCTCGGGCACCGCGCTGGCCGATCAGACGGCCACGATCAACGGCTCCCTGAGCGACCGGCCGTGGCTGGACCTGACCTATCAGCTGCTCGCGATCGGCTTCGACCTCGTGCCGGTGGCGCTCGTGCTCTACCTGCTCGCGATCTCGGGCGGCAACCCGTTCCGGCGCATCGGCTTCGACCTCACCCGGCCCGGCCGCGACCTCGGCCGCGGCGCCCTGCTCGTGCTCGTCGTCGGCGTGCCCGGCATCGTGCTCTACGTCGTCTGGCGCCTGCTCGGCTTCAGCGCCGCGGTCGTCGCCGCCCCGCTGGACGGCCAGTGGTACACGGTGCCGGTACTGGTGCTCGCGGCCCTCCGCGCCGCCCTCCAGGAGGAGGTCATCGTCGTCGGGTACCTGTTCACGAGGCTCCGCCAGCTCGGCTGGCGGAAGTGGCAGATCATCCTCGGCGCGGCCGTGCTGCGCGGCAGCTACCACCTCTACCAGGGGCCGGGGCCGTTCGTCGGCAACGTCGCGATGGGTGTGATCTTCGGCTGGTGCTACTGGCGCTGGGGGCGCGTGATGCCGCTGGTCGTGGCGCACTGGATCATCGACATCGTCTCGTTCGTCGGCTATCCGCTCGCGGTCGGCCTCGCACCCGCGCTCTTCGGCTAGAGCGCCGCTAGGCGGTGCCGGCCGACCGTCCCGAACGGCGTGGCCGACGGCGCGAACCGCCGCCCCGAACGGCGGTGACGACCATGAGGGCCGCTCCCCCGACGAGCACGGCGACGGATGCCCAGCCGCCGATCGCGATCCAGTCCGCTCCCCCGTCCGAACCACCGCCCCCGGTGGCCGCGGGCTCGGGCGTGAACAACGGCTCCGTCGTGGGCGTGGCCGTGGCGGACGCGGTGACGTTCACCGTCAGCCGCGCCGAGGCCGTGCCCTGGAACGAGCTCGAGATCGTGCAGAGGATGGTCGAGGTGCCGATCGGGAAGGCCTGACCCGACTCCACGGGCGTGCCCGCGATGGCGCACCCGTCGAGCGTCAGCCCGGCGGGCAGCGCCGCCTGGATGGGCACCGGCGCGGCGCCGCTCGCGTCGGCCTCGAGGTCGAGCTGGCCGGGCAGGATGCTCGACCCGGTGAAGTCGGCGCCCACGATGCGGGTGCCGCTGAAGTCGGCGCCCTCGAGCACCGCCCCCTCGAACACCGCGCCCTGCACGTCGCCGCCCGCGAAGGACGCCCCCGTGAGGTTCGCGGTGCGGAAGTCGCCCTCGCCGAAGCGCGTGCCGCTCAGGTCGACGCCCGGGCACTGCGCGCCGCCGGGGCCGCCGTCGCTGATCGGCGAGATCACGCAGTCGCCCTCGGCGAACAGTGGATCGGCGTGGGCCGGTGCGACCGCGGCCAGAGCGAGCACGGCGCCGAGGAGCACGCCGACACCGGCGGCGGCGCTCCCCCGGGCTCGACGAGGACGGGTGTCGATCGGGGCGGGCATGACCCGAACCCTACCTCACCGCCCCGTCGTGCGCCCGGCAGGGCCCGCTCAGGCGAACGCCTCCGGCGGCGGGCACGCGCAGACCAGGTTGCGGTCGCCGTAGGCCTGGTCGATGCGCCGCACCGGAGGCCAGTACTTGCCCCGGATCAGGCTCTTCACGGGGTACACCGCGCGCTCCCGGTCGTAGGGGTGCGACCACTCGCCCTCGATGACGGACTGCGCCGTGTGGGGCGCGTTCCGCAGCGGGTTGTCCTCCACCGGCCACTCCCCCGCGGCGACCGCGTCGATCTCGGCCTTGATGCCGATCATCGCGTCGATGAACCGGTCGATCTCGGCGAGGTCCTCGCTCTCGGTCGGCTCGACCATCAGCGTGCCGGCCACCGGGAAGCTCATCGTCGGGGCGTGGAAGCCGTAGTCGACGAGCCGCTTGGCGACGTCGTCGACCGAGACGCCCGAGGCCGCGGTGATGCCCCGCAGGTCGAGGATGCACTCGTGCGCCACCAGCCCGTTGTCGCCCGTGTAGAGCACGGAGAAGTGCGGTGCCAGGCGGGCGGCGACGTAGTTCGCTGCGAGCACCGCCGAGGCGGTGGCGTCGGCGAGGCCCTCGAGCCCCATCATGCGCACGTAGGCCCAGCTGATGGGCAGGATGCTCGGGCTGCCGTAGGGCGCGGCCGAGACCGGCGCGCCGCCGTGCACCACCGGGGTGCCGTCGGCCTGGAGGTGCTCGGCCTCCTGCGCGAACACATGCCCCGGAAGGAATGGAGCCAGATGCGCCTTCGCCGCGACCGGCCCGACGCCCGGACCGCCGCCGCCGTGCGGGATGCAGAACGTCTTGTGCAGGTTCAGGTGCGAGACGTCGCCGCCGAAGTCCCCGAAGCGGGCGAAGCCGAGCAGGGCGTTCAGGTTGGCGCCGTCGACGTACACCTGGCCGCCCGAGGCGTGCACGAGCCGGCAGATCTCGGCGACCTCGTGCTCGTAG
Source organism: Herbiconiux sp. VKM Ac-1786 (assembly GCF_015350805.1). Lineage (GTDB taxonomy): Bacteria > Actinomycetota > Actinomycetes > Actinomycetales > Microbacteriaceae > Herbiconiux. Next base: position 1,055,898 of record NZ_JADKSG010000002.1, read on the forward strand.
ACGCCGTGGGTCGACGGGTAGGTGATCATCAGCGCGGCGAGGTCGCCGGCGTGCGCCTCGATCTTCGCCCGCAGGTCGTCGAGGTCGACGTTGCCGAGCTCGTCGCAGGCGACCACGACGACCTTCATGCCGGCGAGCACCGCCGAGGCGGCGTTGGTGCCGTGGGCGCTGGACGGGATGAGGCACACGGTGCGGTCGACGTCGCCGCGCGAGCGGTGGTACCCGCGGATGGCCAGGAGCCCGGCGAGCTCGCCCTGGCTGCCGGCGTTCGGCTGCAGCGAGACCGAGTCGTAGCCGGTCACGTCGGCGAGCCAGCGCTCCAACTGGGCGATCAGCTCGAGGTAGCCGCCGACGTCCTCCTTGGGGGCGAAGGGGTGGATGCCCGAGAACTCCCGCCAGGTCACCGCCTCCATCTCGCTGGCCGCGTTGAGCTTCATCGTGCAGGAGCCCAGCGGGATCATGCCGCGGTCGAGCGCGTAGTCGGCGTCGGCGAGGCGCTTGAGGTAGCGCATCATGCTCGTCTCGGAGCGGTGGGCGCTGAACACGGGGTGCGTCAGGTAGCCCGAGGTGCGGTGCAGGGCATCCGGGATGCTCGTCGCGAGTGCCGAGCGGTCGGCCTGGAGCGACGCGTCGAACACGCGCAGCAGCTCGAGCAGCTCTCGGTCGCGGGTCGTCTCGTCGACCGCGACGCTCACCGTGTCGTCGTCGACGACGTGCAGCAGGATGCCCCGAGAGTGCGCGTGCTCGGCGAGCCCCCGGGCCCGGCCCGGCACCCGCACCTGCACGGTGTCGAAGTAGTCGGCGTGCACGATCTCGAGGCCCGCGGCCGTGAGCGCGGCCGCGAGGGAGCGTGCGGTGGCGTTCACCTGCTCGGCGATCGCGCGCAGCCCCTCCGGGCCGTGGTAGACCGCGTACATGCCCGCCATCACGGCCAGCAGCACCTGGGCGGTGCAGATGTTCGAGGTCGCCTTCTCGCGGCGGATGTGCTGCTCCCGCGCCTGGAGGCTGAGCCGGTAGGCCGGGTGGCCGGCGGCGTCGACGCTCACGCCGACGAGGCGGCCGGGGAGCTGGCGCTCGAGCCCGTCGCGCACGGCCATGTAGCCGGCGTGCGGTCCGCCGAAGCCCATCGGCACGCCGAAGCGCTGGCTGGTGCCGACGGCCACGTCGGCGCCGAGCTCACCCGGCGAGGCGACGAGCGTGAGGGCCAGCAGGTCGCCCGCGACGACCGCGATGCCGCCCGAGGCGTGCACCCGCGCGATGACGTCGCTCGGGTTCCACAGCCGGCCGGAGGCGCCCGGGTACTGCACGAACACGCCGAAGGCGTCGACGTCGTCACCGGTGAGCGGATGCGCCGGGTGGTCGACCGCGTCGAGCACCGTCTCGACGATCTCGATGCCGACGGCCTCGGCGCGCGCCTTCAGCAGCGACCTCGTCTGCGGGAACGCGTCGGCGTCGACCAGGAAGCGGTTCGACTTCGACTTCGAGGCGCGGCGCGCGAGCAGCATGCCCTCGACCGCGGCGGTCGACTCGTCGAGCATCGAGGCGTTCGCCGTGGCGAGCCCGGTGAGGTCGGCGACCATCGTCTGGAAGTTGATCAGCGCCTCGAGCCGGCCCTGCGAGATCTCGGGCTGGTACGGCGTGTAGGCCGTGTACCAGCTCGGGTTCTCGAGCACGTTGCGCAGGATGACCGCCGGCGTGATGGTGCCGTAGTAGCCGAGACCGAGGTAGGAGGTGGAGACCGTATTGCGGCCGGCCAGGGCGCGCAGCTCGTCGATCGCCTCGCGTTCGGTGGCCGCCGGCGGCACGAGCGAATCGGCGAGCGAGCGGTCGAACTGGATGGCGGTCGGCACGGCCGCCCGCATCAGCTCGGCGACGCTGGAGTACCCGACGGCCTCCAGCATGCGGCCCTGGGCGGCGGCGTCGGTGCCGATGTGGCGGGCCGAGAACAGGCCGGAGGCGGCGGGACGGTCGGTGAGGGTGCCGCCGGGCGAGGTGGCCACGGCGGGCTCGAGGAGGTCGGTCATCCGTCAGCCCCCGATCAGCGCGGTGTACTCGTCGAACGAGAGCAGCTCGGGCAGCTCGGTGAACTCCACCTTGAGCAGCCAGCCCTCGCCCAGCGGGTCGCTGTTGACGAGCTCGGGCGAGCTCTCGACCGCCTCGTTCTTCTCGACCACGGTGCCGTCGACGGGAGCGAAGAGCTCGCCGACCGACTTCGTCGACTCGATCTCGCCGACGATGCTGCCGCCCGCGACCTCGGTGCCCGCGTCGGGCAGGTCGAGGTAGACGATGTCACCCAGCTGGGCCGCCGCGTACGCGGTGATGCCGATCGTCGCGACCGAGCCCTCGACGAGCACCCACTCGTGCTCGGCGGTGTAACGGAGTTCGGTGTTCTCGGGCATGTCAGTCCTTCTTCCGGCGGTAGAACGGCAGGGTCGTGGTGCGGAACGCGAGGCGGGTGCCCCGGATGTCGACGGTGACCTCGGTGCCCTCGGCCGCGAGGCGGGGGTCGACGTAGGCCAGGGCGATGGGATGCCCGAGCGTGGGCGAGAGCGCACCGCTCGTGACGAGACCGGCGGGCGGCGCATCCGCACCCCCGTCGATCGGGAACACCTCGTAGCCGGCGCGGGCGGCGCGGCGGCCCTCGGCGACGAGGCCGACGAGCACGGGCGCACCCTCGGGCGGGCCGGCCACGAGGGCGTCCCGGCCCACGAAGGACTCCTTGGCGAGAGCCGGAACGCGGCCGAGACCCGCCTGCACGGGCAGCGTCTCGAACGAGAGCTCGTGGCCGTAGAGCGGCATGCCGGCCTCGAGGCGCAGCGTGTCGCGGCTGGCGAGCCCCGCCGGCACGAGGCCGAGCGGCTGCCCGGCGGTCTCGATCGCGCGCCAGAGGGCCTCGGCGTGCTCGGGCGCGAGGTAGAGCTCGTAGCCGTCCTCCCCCGTGTAGCCGGTGCGGGCGAGCAGCACGGGCACGCCCCCGAAGCGGGCGGGGGTCGAGCGGTAGTAACGCAGCTCGTCGAGCCCGGGGGCCTCGAAGCCCTCGGTGCGCTGGAGGATCTCGCGGGAGGCCGGGCCCTGCACGGCGACGAGCGCGGTCTCGTCGCTCTCGTCGGTGAGCACGAGGTCGAAGCCGGCGCGGCGCTCCTCGAGCGCGGCGGCGACCGGCTCGCGGTTGGAGGCGTTGGCCACGACGAGGAACTCCTCGTCGCCCAGGCGGTAGACGACGACGTCGTCGATCACCCCGCCCTGCTCGGCGAGCAGCAGCGAGTACTTGGCCTGCCCGATCGTGGTGGCCGACAGCAGCCCCGCCAGGGCGTGGTCGAGGAACGCGGCGGCCTCGGGGCCGCTCACCCGGAACTCGGCCATGTGCGAGAGGTCGAAGAGGCCTGCGGCGGAGCGCACGGCGTGGTGCTCGGCGAGGTCGCTGGAATAGCGCACGGGCATCTGCCAGCCGGCGAAGTCGGTGAAGGTGGCGCCGGCGGCGCGGTGCACCGCGTCGAGCGGTGAGAACCGGGACGGCGGTGCAGCGGGAGAGGTGGGAGCGTCGGTCACGAGTGGAGTTCTCCGTTCGGCGAAGCGGGGCTTCGCGAGAGGAGGGCGCGGTGGCGCCCTGCGAGAACTCCCCCTCTGTCATCGTGCCTGAGAGTTTCACACCCGCGAACGGATGCTTTCACCGTGGGCGAGCCGCCGTCGATGCCGCGGACTGCTTTCCAGAGTGGCCAGTTCGACGCGGTACGAGGACCTGAGAGATTATCGGGGAGGATTGCTCCTTCGGTGCCCGGTCGTGCCGGGCTCTCCCGCGTCGGCCTAGTGGCCGGCGGTATTCAGTTGAGGGGTGCTGCCGCAAGCATAGCGCGGGCTCAGCTGCCGCCGAAGCCCCCACCGCGGCTCCGGCGGAGGGTGAGCACCACGACGGCGGCGATCACGCCGACCCCTACCAGCACGATCAGCACGATCACCGGCCAGGGCAGCATCGCCCCCGCCTGCTGCAGCTCGCCCGAGACCGGCCCGGCCGACTCGGTGGCCAGGAGGGTGGCGGGGGCCTCGTCGGCGGCAGGAGCATCCGTCGCCGCCGCCTCGGTCGGGGCAGCCGCCGCCGGGGTGGCACCGTCGGGCTCGCCCGCCCAGGGTGCGCCGCAGGTGGGCGGGTTCGTCAGCCCGTCGTGTGCGCCCTCGAGCGAGGCCGGCTCGTAGTCGAAGCCGTACTGGCCGCTCGTCGGGTGGCCGTCGGAGGACACGACCTGCCAGAGCACCTGGTAGCCGCCCGCGTCGCCGAGGGCGATGGGAGCGGCGACGCTGCTGCCGTCGAGGGTGACGCAGCCCGACTCGTAGTGCAGGCCCTCGCTGTCGACGATCTGCACCGCGAAGCCGTCGGTGGTGCCACCCGGCTGCACGAGCAGCTCGTCGGTGAAGCCGAGCACCACCGAGCCGGGGTCGGCCGTGATGGAGTCGCCGTCGCCCGGCGTGGCGCTGGCGAGCGAATCGTGGGCGGACGCCGAAACGACCGCCCCGCCGAACCCGGCCCAGAGGAGGGCCGTGCCGGCGAACGCGGTCGCTGCGAGAAGGGTCAGGGGGCGGTGGGTGCGGCTCACGCCTTCACGATAGCCGCGGCCCCTGACAGCGGGCGGTCTAGCTGCGGCGCACCCGGTACTGGTTGACCAGCGGGCAGTCGAACGGGTCGGGAGCCGACAGTCCCACCTTGTTCATGTAGACCACGACCGCCTTGTGCGCCGCGAGCAGCGACACCTGGGTGTAGGGGATGTTGTGCGTCGCGCAGTACTCCTGCACGATCGGGCGCGCCTTCACGAGGTTCGGACGGGCCATGTTCGGGAACAGGTGGTGCTCGGTCTGCAGGTCGAGCCCGCCCATGCCGATGGTCATGGCCCAGCCGCCGCCGATGTTGCGCGAGGAGAGCACCTGCTTCGACAGGAAGTCGATGCGCGAGCCGGCCGGGAAGATCGTCATGCCGATGTGGTTCGGTGCGAACGAGGCGCCCATGTAGAAGCCGAAGACGGCGACCTGCACGCCGACGAAGGCGAAGGCCATGCCGAGCGGCAGGAAGTAGAACACCACGGCGAGGTACGCGATCAGGCGGATGCCGATGAAGGTGAGCTCGAGCGCACGGCCCTCGACGGGCTTGCGGCTGAAGAGGGTCTTGAACGAGTGGAAGTGCAGGTTGAAGCCCTCGAGCAGCAGCAGCGGGTAGAGCAGGATGCCCTGCTTGCGCGTGATCAGGGCGGCGATGCCCTTGGTGGCCGCGGCGTCCTTCTCGAGGAAGGAGACGGTGTCGCGGTCGATGTCGGGGTCTTTGCCGACGGTGTTCGGGTTGCCGTGGTGGCGGGTGTGCTTCGACATCCACCACGTGTAGCTCATGCCCACGAAGGCGGTGGCGAGCGTGCGGCCCGCGCGGTCGTTGGCCCTGTTCGACGCGAAGACCTGGCGGTGCGAGGCCTCGTGCGCGAGGAAGGCGAATTGGGTGAAGATGATGCCGAGCGCGCCGGCGATCAGCAGCTGGTACCAGGTGTCGCCGAGCAGCACGAAGCCGGTCACGGCTCCGCCCAGGGCGAGCATGAGGGCCACGAACATTCCGATGTAGAAGCCCTGGCGCTTGCGCAGCAGGCCCATGTCGCGCACGGTCGACAGCAGCTCGGAATAGGCGGCGGTGGGATGCGCGGCACCGGCTTTACGGGGAGTCGTCGCGCGCGGGGTCGGGTTGCTCGTGATGGTCACAAGGCCTCGTCACTGAATTCGGGTTCGGCTTCACAACCGCGGTGTTCGAGCAGATGCCCTGTAGATGATCTCAACCTAGGGGCCGAACCTGCGTAACCCCCGGCAGGGGACAAAAAAAGAACCCGCGTCCTTTTTCAGGACACGGGTTCTCCGTTCACCGCCTACGGCGATGGGGGTGAGGCGAGATCAGCCCAGGGGGGTGATGTTCTCGGCCTGCAGGCCCTTGCGGCCCTGCGTCACGTCGAACTCGACGCGCTGGTTCTCTTCGAGGTTCTTGTAGCCGGAGCCGTTGATGCCCGAGTGGTGGGCGAAGACGTCTTCTCCACCGTCATCGGGGGAGATGAAGCCGAAGCCCTTTTCGGAGTTGAACCACTTCACGGTGCCTTGAGCCATTATTTTTCTCTTTTCGAGGTAAGCGGTTCCGCTTGTCGGAACCTACCGTCGCGGTGCACTTTGTTCCGCTCCTCAGAAAAGCAAGCCGCTCGCCGCGAGAAAAGCGGCGAATGACCCTATTCAAGATTCATGGGTAACACAACAACTGAGATCAGCTTAGCCGCTAACCCGGCCCTACGGCTACTAGGTTCTCTTTCTCGTGTCGTGAAGCTTTAGAATTCAGCGTGCCTTCTCTCAGCCCGCTCAGCATTCCCAGCCCTCCCCTGGAGTTCTCGCAGTTCCAGATCGGGCCCCTGACGATCCACATCTACGCGCTCTTCATCCTCGCGGGCATCGTGGTCGCCATGCTCATGGTCAACCACCGCCTCACCAAGCGGGGCGGCGAGCCCGGCGTCGTGATCGACATCGTGCTCTGGGCCGTGCCGCTCGGCATCGTCGGAGCCCGCATCTACCACGTGCTCACGCACGGCAGCGACTACTTCTACGAGGGCGCCGACCTCTGGCGTGTCGTGCAGATCTGGGACGGGGGCAACGCCCTGTACGGCTCGCTGATCGGCGGCGCCATCGGTGCGGCCATCGGATGCCGCTTCGCGGGCATCCGGCTCTGGTCGTTCGCCGACACCCTCGCGCCGGCGATGCTGATGGCGCAGGCCATCGGCCGCCTCGGCAACTGGTTCAACCACGAGCTGTTCGGCCTGCCGACCACTCTGCCCTGGGGCCTCGAGATCGAGTCGACCAACGGCGCGTTCCCCGTCGGGCTGCCCGAGGGCACCCTGTTCCACCCGCTGTTCGCGTACGAGATCATCTGGAACCTCGTCGGCGTCGTGCTGCTGCTCGCCCTCGAGCGCCGCTTCCGCCTGCGCTGGGGCAAGCTGTTCGCGCTCTACCTCGTCTGGTACGGCCTCGGCCGCGCCTGGCTCGAGTCGATCCGCATCGACCCGTCCAGCGACGGGTTCCTCGGCGTGCCGGCCAACGTCTGGGCGTCGTTCGCGGCGGTGCTGCTCGGCCTCATCCTGTTCGCGGTGCAGAGCCGCCGTCACCCGGGCATCGAGACTTCGGTGTACCGCGCCGGCCGCGGGCCGCGTCCGGTCGTCAGCAAGAAGAAGAAAGGCTCCGACGACGAGCCGTCGACCGGGCTCGAGTCGGTCGACGACGCGGCCGCCGACGGCACGGGCGAGCGCTGGACCGACGACGAGCTCAAGGCGGCCTCGGGCACCTCGGCGCCGCTGCGCTGATCCGCGCTGTCTGCTGGGCGTCGCGGCGGCGCGGCCGCCTCGCCTCAGTCGAGCGCGGCGCGCAGCTCGGGCGAGAGGTGCTCGAGCCGCCGCCGGTCGCGGATGGCGACGATCCCCACGCAGGTCACCCAGACCAGCCACGGGAACGTCGCCAGCATCGCGGTCGCCGCTCCCCCGGCCGCGAAGAAGCTGTCGGGGCTCGTGCCTCCGAACATCATCGGCACGGTGAGCACGTTCAGCACGGCCACGGCGTAGGCGATGTAGCCCGTCCACTTCGGCAGGGCACCGGAGGCGAGGGTCACGTAGCCGGCGGCGGCCGCGACGAGGGCGTTGAGCGTGCATCCGATCGACCCGAACATCAGGGTGTGACCGACGGTCAACGCCCGGAGCGAGGACGCGTCGGGCCGAAGGTCGGTGGTGTCGAGCGCGGTCGCGCCCTCGAGTCCGTCGCCGACGAGCGTCACCGCGATGAAGAGCACCCCGGCGCCGTAGGCGATGTTCGCGACCCACTGCAGGTCGGGCCGGGTGTGCGTGATCAGCTGCCGGAACCCCGAGAGGAACACGAGCAGCGCCGCCATCAGGAACGTGTCGATCAGGATGGTGAACAGCGTCTGGTTCGCGGTGCGCGCCATGAACTCGACCAGCGCGGCGTCGTCGTCGAGGGCGGGTCGCGCGCCCACCAGCAGCACCTGCACCAGGAACTCGCTCGCCGTCAGCAGGGCGACGCTGATCGCGGCGATGCCCGTCCAGAGCCGCACGTCGGGGTTCAGCTTGCCGTTCCTCACGACGGTGATCATGTGGTTGTGACTGCTGACGTGCGTCTGCATGGCGCTCCCCCGGGCCGGGGCCGCCCTCCGCGGCCCTCGCGCCTCCGAGAGTAGCGGGTGGCGGCCACCGCGTCGGGAGCGGATCTGTTAGAACGGGGAGCGGCGAAGGGATTCCCGATGCAGCTCCGGCACACGACCTGGGTCACCGACGGTGGTCTCGAGACCGATCTGATCTTCAATCACGGCGTCGAGCTGCCGCAGTTCGCGGCGTTCCCGCTCGTCGACGAGCCCGCGGGTGCCGCGGTGCTGGCCGACTACTACGCGCAGTACGCGGCGATCGCCGCCGAGGTGGGCGCCGGCCTGCTGCTGGAGACGCCGACCTGGCGCGCCAATGCCGACTGGGGCCGCGCCCTCGGCTACGACGCTCGCGCGCTCGACCGGGCGAATCGCCGCTCGGTCGATCTCGTCCGTGCGGCGACCACGGCCGCCGACGTCGTCGACCGGCGCGTCTCGGGGTGTGTCGGTCCGCGCGGGGACGGGTATCGCTCGGCCGCGTACGACGCCGACGAGGCCGCCGGGTACCACTCGCTCCAGGTGCGGTCCCTGGCCGCGGCCGGGGTCGATCTGGTGCACGCGATGACCATGACGACGCCGGCGGAGGCGATCGGTGTGGTGCGAGCGGCGCGCTCCGCCGGGGTGCCGGTCGCCGTCTCGTTCACGGTGGAGACCGACGGCCGGCTTCCGGACGGCGGTACCCTCGCGGACGCGATCACGGCCCTGGAGGTCGCCGACCCGGCGGACTACTACGGCGTGAACTGCGCGCATCCGCTTCACCTCCTGGCCGCGCTCGACGGCGGAGCCTGGCAGGAGCACCTGGCGTTCTTCCGCCCCAACGCGTCGGTGCTGTCCCACGCCGAGCTCGACGAGGCGGAGGAACTGGATGCGGGCGACCTGCCGCTGCTCGTGCGGGCCACAGACGCCGTCCGGGCAGAGCTTCCCGGGCTGGCCGTGCTCGGCGGGTGCTGCGGCACCGACAGCCGGCACGTCGCGGCGCTGTGGGGTGCGGGGCTCGGTGGTGGCGGCGATGCCGGTGATGCCGAGGCGCCGGTGACGCCTCACTCGTCCGACCAGAGCACCTCGGCGTCGAGCACCAGGTCGATCAGCTGACGCAGGAGCTGCTCCATCGTGGTGGACTTCAGCAGGATGTAGCGGTCGTACTCCCCCAGCGGAGCGATCGCGGCCAGCTGCCAGACGGCCGTGCCGGGATCCTCCGACAGCTCGAGGTCGTCCTCCGCCTGCGGCCCTGAGTCCGGTTCGGGCTCCGGTTCGGGCTCCGCGTCCATTTCCGGTTGCGGCTCCGGCTCCGCCTCCGTTACGCGGGCGATCGCCCGCCGCACGACCGTCTCCGCCTCGTCCCGCAGAGCTCTGAGCTCCTCCGACCACTCCAGCTCCGGCAGCATCGTGAGTTCGGCCCGGGGGTACGGGTCCTCGTCGATCCAGCGCTCGACCGTGAACCGACGGGTGCCCAGGCCGACGATGAGCAGGCTGTCGGCACCCGCGGCGACGCTCACGAGCCGCGCCATCGTGCCGACCGAGGCGCGCTCGTCGCCGCCTCCGGCCTCCGATCCGCGCTCGATGAGGACGACGCCGAACTCGAACCCCGGCTCGACCTCGTCGAGCAGCCGCCCGACCAACGTGAGATACCGGGGCTCGAACACCCGCAGAGGGATGGGCACGAAGGGGAACAGCACGGACCCGAGCGGGAACATCGGTGAGGCGGCCATGCTCCAGTGAAGCACTGCTGACCGGGCGGGAAGCTGACATAGAGTGAACAGGTGCCCCGACCGCGTCCGGAGATCCCCGCAGCCGGGCAGGAGTCCGTCTGGGACTACCCGCGGCCGCCCCGCGTCGAGCGCGTCGCCGCGCCCGTCACGATCCGGCTGGGCGGGCAGCTCGTCGTCGAGACCCGGGACGCCGTCCGGGTGCTCGAGACCAGCCACCCGCCGGTCTACTACCTCCCGATCGCCGACTTCGTACCCGGTGCACTCACCCCCGCCGACGGTTCGTCGTTCTGCGAGTTCAAGGGCGCCGCCCGGTATCTCGACGTGCGCGGCGGGTCCGAAGTGCGGCCGGCCGCCGCCTGGAACTACCCGCAGCCGTCTCCCGGGTTCGAGCTGCTCCGCGACCGAGTCGCCGTCTACGCCCAGCAGATGGACGAGTGCACGGTCGACGGCGAGGTCGTGACGCCGCAGCCGGGCGGCTTCTACGGCGGCTGGATCACCCGCGCCGTCGTCGGCCCCTTCAAGGGCACGCCCGGTTCACAAGGCTGGTGAACGCGGGGCGCCGGGTGTCGTCGTCCGAGTCGTCACGGGGAAGCCGTGGAAGAGCCCGTCGGGGTCGAAGCGGGCGATGAGCTCCTTGATGCGCGGCCAGTCCACTTCCCTGAACGAGCGCGCGATGCGCTCCGGGTGCGCGCGGATGTCCGCCTCGCTCAAAACGTGCCCCGTGCACGTCGGCAGCAGTGCGGCGGCGACCTCGTCGAGCCAGGCGCGGTTGGCGGCGTCGTCGGCCGGGTTGTCCCAGATCACGTAGACGATGAGGAGCGTCGTATCGTGCATCCCGTAGGCCGCCTCGCCCACGGGCAGCAGCTCGGCACCCCGGCCGTTCGCCGGCATCCCGGTCAGCACGTAGCTCTTGCCCGACGGCGCGCGCGCAATCAGCTCCTCGAGCGGTGCCATCGCCTGCTCGAGGGGCAGGTGCGTCCAGAAGGTGTCGGCGAGGTACCGCGCCCCCTCGGGGTAGGTGGCGTCGACGGGCACGTGCAGCTCGCTCAGCCGCGCCGGCCCCTCGAAGCGCTCCAGCGGCACGAGCCCGGGCGCGCCGTCGCCGAGCGGTGCGAGTGCGTCGGTGTCGACGGCGCCGTCCGCCTCGATGACGACCGTGGCAGCCACTCCCACGACCAGCGGATGCTCGGCGGCCCCTCCCGGCCGCCCCACTCCCTGCGTCACCACCGCCACCTCGACGTTCGGCGCCAGCCCCGCCGAGGCCTCGGTCACCCACCTCGTGACGGCGTCCAGCTCCTGGAGCGGATACGTCCACGTGCTCACCCGCACCGCGGCCGGCGCCGGCCGGAGCTCCACCTCGAACGACGTCACGACGCCCGGGAAACCGGGCCCGGCACCTCGCGCCAGCCAGAACAGCTCCTCGTTCTCGTCGAGGGACGCCGTCCGCAGCTCTCCGTCCGCCGTCACCCCCCGGAGGCTCCGGATCGAGAAGCACGACGGCAGCCACGCCCCCCAGTTCACGCCGAGCCCTCCCCCGAGCAGGAACCCACCGACCCCGGGATCACCGCAGTGCCCCACCGGAAACGCCAGCCCGTGCGCGTCGAGCGCCGCTGACAGCACCTTCCCCCGAACCCCCGGCCCGATCGTCGCGACCATCGCCTCGGCGTCGACGGCGATCCCGTCGAGCTCCCCCAGATCGATCAGCACACCACCGTCGCGCACCGACGAGGCCACCCAGCTGTGCCCGCCCGAGCGCACGGCGACCCGCTCCCCCGCCGCGACGGCATCCCGCACGGCCCGCACGACCTCGGCCTCGGTGCGCGGCCGCACCACCTCCCCCGGCCGCCCGTCGACCGCCATCGCGTTGAACACGCCGTCGACGACGGCCCCCTCGAACCCCTCGTCCCCGGCACGGATGGTCTCGGGTCCCTGCTCAGCGATCACGGCCCCACGCTATCCACCGCTCCCTCGCCCCGCCCGCCCCAGAACGGGGCCGCCGCTCCCCCGCCTCGCTCACCCCAGAACGGGCCGCCGTTGCCGCCCCGCCACCGCAGTCCTACATTGAGGTCACGACCCCGGCCCTCGGGCCCGCCGCCTCGACCGAGCCACGAAGGAGTCTCCATGACCGACGCCGGCACCCCCGCCCCCGACAGCGCGCCCGACGGAACCGAGCCCGACGAGCATCCGGAACTCGCCGCCGGCACCGCCGTGCCTGACGAGCTCACCGACGAGCCCACGATCACCCCGCCCGTCGGCGCCCCGGGCGCCCCCGACGGCTCAGGCGCCGAGGACTGACGCGCGCGGCGGGCGGGGCGCAGGGGTCAGCGCGCGGAGCGGCGGAGCAGCGTTCCCGTCGCGATGAGGAGGGTGCCGGAGCCGCCCGCGAAGGCGCTCACGCCGAAGGCGAGCACCGCCGTCATGAGGGAGGTGCGGAGCGACGCGGCCGTCGACAGGGCCGCGCTCTGCTTGCGCAGCTCGGCGGCCTCGTCGCTCGCGCCGTCCACGCCGCGCAGAGCGGCGCTGATGTCGGCGAAGGTGCGCCCGCCGGCCCCGCGCTCGGCGTTGCCCTTGATGACGAGCGCCTCGACGTAGGCCGTGACCGGGCCCTGCACCCGCTTGCCCTTGAGCATCGGTGCGTTACCCGGCACGTCGATCTTCTCCGCGCGCAACTGCGTGGCGACAGCGACCCAGGCACCTGCTCCGACGGTCACGAAGAGGCATCCCGCCGCTATGGCGAGACCGCCGACGGAGCGGAGGTCAGGGGCGGTGGGCGACGACGTCATCGACGGTCCTTCTCTCAGGGCGAGCACACGGAGGAGCGGTCAGTTGTTGAAGCGGAACTCGACCACGTCGCCGTCCTGCATGACGTAGTCCTTGCCCTCGATGCGGGCCTTGCCGCGCGAGCGGGCCTCGGCGATGGAGCCGGTCTCGACGAGGTCGTCGAACGAGATGACCTCCGCCTTGATGAAGCCCTTCTGGAAGTCGGTGTGGATGACGCCGGCCGCCTGCGGAGCCGTCCAGCCCTTGCCGATGGTCCACGCGCGCGACTCCTTGGGGCCGGCGGTGAGGTAGGTCTGCAGGCCCAGCGTGTCGAAGCCGATGCGGGCGAGCTGGTCGAGGCCGCTCTCCTCCTGGCCGGTCGACTCGAGCAGCTCGGCGGCGTCGGCGGGGTCGAGGTCGATCAGCTCCGACTCGAGCTTGGCGTCGAGGAAGATCGCCTTCGCCGGGGCCACGAGATCGGCGAGCGCACCCTTGCGGGCCGGGTCGTTCAGGATGCCCTCGTCGACGTTGAAGACGTAGATGAACGGCTTGGCCGTCAGCAGCCCGAGCTCCTTGATCGGCGCGAGGTCGATCGACGACGCCGAGAGCGGCTTGCCGGTGTCGAGCCAGGCACGCGCCTCCTGCGCGGTGGCGAGCACGACGGGCTCGAGCTTCTTGCCCTTGACCTCCTTCTCGAAGCGCGCTTCCGCCTTCTCGAGGGTCTGCAGGTCGGCGAGCACGAGCTCGGTGTTGATGGTTTCCATGTCGCTCGCGGCGTCGACCTTGCCGTCGACGTGCACGACGTCGTCGTCGACGAAGCCGCGGATGACCTGCGCGATGGCGTCGGCCTCGCGGATGTTCGCGAGGAACTTGTTCCCCAGCCCCTCGCCCTCGCTCGCACCCTTCACGATGCCCGCGATGTCGACGAACGACACCGGCGCCGGCAGGATGCGCTCGCTGCTGAAGATCTCGGCAAGCTTGTCGAGCCGCGGGTCGGGCAGGTTCACGACCCCGACGTTCGGCTCGATGGTGGCGAACGGGTAGTTCGCCGCCAGGACCTGGTTCTTGGTGAGGGCGTTGAACAGGGTGGACTTGCCGACATTGGGCAGTCCGACGATCGCGATAGTAAGAGCCACGAGCGTCAAGCTTAGCTTCCGGATGCGCGGGCCGAGCTTCGGGGTGCGCGGGGCCTGCCCGCCCGAAGCAGTGCCCCGCGCATCCGGAGCAGTTCGCTAGTTCTGGGGGAAGCCCAGGTTGATGCCGCCGTGCGAGGGGTCGAGCCAGCGCGAGGTGATGGCCTTCTCCTGGGTGAAGAAGCGGAAGCCCGCGAGGCCGTACGCCTTCGAGTCGCCGAAGATCGAGTCTTTGACACCGCCGAAGGAGTGGTAGGCGACCGGCACCGGGATGGGCACGTTGATGCCGATCATGCCGACCTCGACCTCGTTCTGGAAGCGGCGGGCCGCCCCGCCGTCGTTGGTGAAGATGGCCGTGCCGTTGCCGTAGGCGCCGTTGTTGATCAGGTCGACGCCCTCCTCGTAGGAGTGCACACGCACGACCGAGAGCACCGGGCCGAAGATCTCGTCGAGGTAGACCTTGCTCGTGGTCGGCACGTTGTCGATCAGCGTCGGGCCGAGCCAGAAGCCGTCGGCCTCGCCGTCGACCTCGATGCCGCGGCCGTCGACGACCACGGTGGCGCCGTCGGTCGCCGCGATGTCGATGTAGGAGGCCACCTTGTCGCGGTGCACCTCGGTGACGAGCGGGCCCATGTCGCAGTTGCGGCGGCCGTCGCCGATCTTCAGCCCGGCCATCCGCTGCTGGATCTTGGCGACCAGCTCGTCGGCGATCGTGTCGACCGCGACGAGCACCGAGATGGCCATGCAGCGCTCGCCGGCCGAGCCGAAGCCCGCGTTGATGGCGGCGTCGGCGGCCAGGTCGAGGTCGGCGTCGGGGAGCACCAGCATGTGATTCTTCGCCCCGCCGAGGGCCTGCACGCGCTTGCCGTTGCGGGCCGCGGTCTCGTAGATGTAGTGGGCGATGGGGGTCGATCCGACGAACGAGATGCTCTTGACGTCGCGGTGGTTCAGCAGGCCGTCGACGGCCTCCTTGTCACCGTGCAGCACGTTGAAGACGCCGTCGGGCAGGCCTGCCTCGCTGAACAGGGCGGCGAGCCAGTTGGCGGCCGACGGGTCTTTCTCGGACGGCTTCAGCACGACCGTGTTGCCGGCCGCGATGGCGATCGGGAAGAACCACATCGGCACCATGGCCGGGAAGTTGAAGGGGCTGATGATTCCCACCACGCCGAGCGGCTGCTTGGTGGAGTAGACGTCGACACCGGTCGAGACGTTCTCGGAGTACTCGCCCTTCAGCAGGTGCGGGAAGCCCGTCGCCAGCTCGACGACCTCGAGGCCGCGGGTGATCTCGCCGGCGGCGTCGGAGAGCACCTTGCCGTGCTCGGCGGTCAGGATCTCGGCGAGCTCGCCCTTGCGGGAGTTGAGCAGCTCGCGGAACGCGAACATGACCTGCTGGCGCTTGGTGATGCTCGTGTCGCGCCAGGCCGGGAAGGCGGCCTTCGCGGCGGCGACGGCGGCGTCGATCTCGGCGCCGTTCGCGAGCGCGACGCTCTTGGACTGGCGACCGAGGGCCGGATCGAACACGGGGGCGGTGCGGCCGCTCGTCGACACGAGCTCGGCCCCGCCGACCCAGTGGTTCACGACGGGCAGCTGGCCGGTGGAGACATCGTCTGACATGATTCCTGACTTCTTCGGTGGGAACGGGCGTGGTTCATCGGTGGAGCTGAATCACGCCAGCCTAGAGCTTCGGGGCGTCGTTGGGAGGGCGTGTCGACGTGGCGATCCGCCGTTGTCGGTGGCCGCTGACACACTGGAGGCATGGACGCACTCCTCCCCCTCGTCATCGGTCTCCTCCTGGGCCTCGCCCTCGGCGTGGCCGGCGGGTGGCTGCTCGCGCGCAGTCGGCGGGCGGATGCCCGTTCCGCGGCCGATCCGGCCGTCGAGGCCGCGCTGGCCGAACGCACCGCCGACCTCACCGAGGTGCGCGGTCGCGTCGAGCAGCTCGTCGACGAGCGGGCCGCGCTGCAGAGCCGGCTCGCGGCGGTCGACGCCACGGCCACCGCGCTCCGCGAGCAGGTCGACATCGGGTCGCTCGCCCACCGGGAGCAGAGCGAGTCGGCGGCGCGCGCCCACCGCGAGCAGACTGCCGCGGCGGCGGCGCAGTTCGAGGCGCAGCTCACGTTCGCGAAGGAGCAGGCGCGCGAGCGCCTGGCCCAGCAGGATGCGCAGTACAAGGCGCAGATCGCGAGCCTCGAGGAGCGCCTGAGCGACTTCCAGCGCCGGCTCGCCGAGCTGAAGGAGGCCGAGGCCGCCCGCATCGACGAAGACAGCAAGGTGCTCGTGGCCCTGAGCCCGGTTCAGGAGAGCCTGAAGGCCGTGCAGGCCAAGGTCGTCGAGCTCGAGACGCAGCGCCAGCAGCAGTACGGCGAGCTCTCGCAGCAGCTGAAGTCGGCCACCGAGTCCGAGGAGCGCCTGCGCTCCACGGCCGAGTCGCTGGCCTCGGCGCTCCGGTCGAACAGCACGCGCGGCGTCTGGGGCGAGACGCAGCTGCGCAGCGTCGTCGAGGCGGCCGGGTTGATCGAGCGCGTCGATTTCGACGTGCAGACGAGCATCCAGAGCGACTCGGGTGTGGGCCGGCCCGACATGGTGGTGCACCTGCCCGGAGGCAAGAACATCGCCGTCGACGCGAAGGTGCCGTTCGACGCCTACCTCGAGGCCTCGTCGATCCCGCCGTCGGCCACGGGCGCCGAGGGCGACCGCCGCACGCAGCTGATGAAGAAGCACGTCGCCGCGCTGCGCAGCCACATCACGGCACTCGGCACGAAGGGCTACTGGAACGGGCTCGAGGCCTCCCCCGAGCTCGTGATCGCGTTCATCCCGAGCGAGTCGCTGGTCTCCAGCGCGCTCGAGGCCGACCCGTCGATCATGGAGTTCGCCTTCGGCAAGCGCGTGGCGCTGGCGTCACCGGTCACGCTGTGGTCGGTGCTGAAGACGGTCGCGTTCAGCTGGCAGCAGGACGTGCTGACCCAGGAGGCCCGCCAGCTCTTCGACCTCAGCCAGCAGCTCTACGCGCGCCTGGGCAAGACCGCCTCGCACATCGACAAGCTCGGCCGCACCATCGACCGCACGGTGAAGGACTACAACGCCTTCATCGGCTCCTTCGAGCGCCAGGTCTTCCCCACCGCCCGCAAGCTCGGCGCCCTCTCCTCGGAGAGCCTCTTCCCCGAGCTCGCCCCCCTCGAGGAGACCCCCCGCGAACTCTCGGGCCACGAACTCCTGGCCGAACTCGAGGCGGCGACCCCCGACACCGACGCCACCCGAGACGCCGCCTACCTAGACCACGAGTCGACCCACCCCGAGGCCCCCTCCACGGTGGTCACCCTCGACTTCGGCGACGACAAAGCCGCCAACGCCTGACCCCACCACCCCGCGGGTAGCGGGCGCAGCCCCTACCTCCCCACCCCCACAACGGCGCCCGGCGGGCCGGGTGATGTTTCGTCTCAGCCGCCTTTGAGCTCCGCTCAACCCCTAGGCTGAGGCGAAATATCACCCGGCCCGCCGGGCAGTGGAACCCCTAAAGCCACTTCTCCATAAGGTGATCAGCTTCGATCCGCCGAATAGTCCCCGAGTGCGACCGAAGAACGATCGACTCAGTCCGAATGATCGGCCCCAACCGCTTCACGCCGGCCACGAGCCCCCCGTCGGTCACCCCCGTGGCCACGAAGAACGTGTTGTCGCTCCGCACGAGATCGTCGGCCCCGTAGATCATGTCCATGTCGAGCCCCGCGTCGATCCCCTTCTGCCGCTCCTCGTCGTCCTTGGGAGCGAGCCGCGTCTGGATGAACCCGCCGAGCGCCTTGATCGCGCACGCCGTCGCGACACCCTCCGGGCTGCCGCCGATCCCGACGCACATGTCGATGCGCGTGCCGTACCGGGCCGCGTTGATCCCGCCGGCGACGTCGCCGTCGAGCATCAGGCGGGTGCCGGCGCCGGTGGCGCGGATGTCCTCGATCAGCTGCGCGTGCCGCGGCCGGTCGAGCACGGCCACCCGGATGTCCCCGACGTCCTTGCCCTTCGCCGCCGCTAACGCGCGGATGTTGTCGCCGATCGGCCGGTCGATGTCGATGATGCCGATGCCGTCCGCGTCGGTGACGATCTTGTTCATGTAGAACACGCTCGAGGCGTCGAGCATGGCACCGCGGTCGGAGGCCGCCAGCATCGAGATGGCGTTCTGGCGCCCGGCGGCGGTCAGCGAGGTGCCGTCGATCGGGTCGACGGCGATGTCGCAGGCGGGGCCGCGGCCGGTGCCGACGTGCTCGCCGTTGAAGAGCATCGGCGCCTCGTCCTTCTCGCCCTCGCCGATGACGATCACCCCGGCGAAGTCGACCGTTCCGAGGAACTTGCGCATCGCATCCACGGCAGCACCGTCGGCGGCGTTCTTGTCACCCTTGCCGATGAAGGGCTGGGCCCGGATGGCGGCGGCCTCGGTGGCCCTCACCAGCTCCATCGCCAGGTTGCGGTCGGGATTCTCATAGAGAGGTGCGCTGTCGTTCATCGACGTTCCTTCCGAGGGTTCCCCGCCAGCCTATCCGGGTGGTGGCTGGCTAGACTCGTCGTTGACACGGCACCGGCTGGAGCGCACGACTTCGCTCGCCGACCGCTGCGCCCACCAAAGGAGATGACATGCCCATTGCAACCCCCGACCAGTACGCCGAGATGCTCGACAAGGCCAAGGCCGGCGCCTTCGCCTACCCCGCCGTCAACGTCTCGTCGTCGCAGACGCTGAACGCGGTGCTGCAGGGCCTGAGCGAGGCCGGGTCGGACGGCATCATCCAGGTGACCACCGGCGGCGCCGACTACTTCGCCGGCCAGACCGTCAAGGCGCGTGCCACCGGCGCGCTCGCCTTCGCCGCGTTCGCCCACGAGGTGGCCAAGAACTATCCCGTAACGGTCGCGCTGCACACCGACCACTGCCCCGAGCCCGCCCTCGCCGACTTCGTGCTGCCGCTCATCGCGGCCTCGGAGGAGGAGGTCAAGGCCGGCCGCAACCCCATCTTCCAGTCCCACATGTGGGACGGCTCGGCCGTGCCGCTCGGTGAGAACCTCCGCATCGCGGAAGACATGCTGAAGCGCACCAAGGCCATCAACGCCATCCTCGAGGTCGAGATCGGCGTCGTCGGCGGCGAGGAGGACGGTGTCAGCCACGACATGAACGAGCACCTCTACACCACGCTCGACGACGCGATCGCGACCGTCGAGGCCCTCGGCCTGGGCGAGAACGGCCGCTACATGGCCGCCCTCACCTTCGGCAACGTGCACGGCGTGTACAAGCCCGGCAACGTCAAGCTCAAGCCCGAGCTGCTGAAGGAGATCCAGGACGGCCTGACCGCCAAGTACGGTCACGGCCCGAAGCCCCTCGACCTCGTCTTCCACGGCGGATCGGGCTCGACCGACGCCGAGATCCACGAGGCGGTGCAGAACGGCGTCGTGAAGATGAACATCGACACCGACACCCAGTACGCCTTCACCCGCTCCATCGCCGACACCATGTTCAAGAACTACGACGGCGTGCTGAAGGTCGACGGCGAGGTCGGCAACAAGAAGGTCTACGACCCGCGCGCCTGGGGCAAGATCGCCGAGACGGCCATGGCCGCCCGCGTGGTCGAGGCCACCCAGCAGCTGGGCTCCGCCGGCCACTCCGGCAAGTAGGGCCACGCGTGACCGACGAGCGACCGAAGCCCAAGTACGGAGAACTGGCCCCCGAGGGCTGGGTCTGGCAGCCGCCGAAAGAGGCGACCCCCGACCCCGTCCCCGAGAACGAGGCCCCTCCGGCACCGGCTCCGGTCGCTCGTCCGTCGGGCCGGCCCCCGGTCGATCCGCGGTGGCCGGCTCCGGATGCGCGTGCCGCCCGCTCCTCGACGGGCGCCCCGTCGGGCGACCCCGCCACGGGTGCCGAACCGTCTGACGTGCCGGCCCCGAAGCGCGGCCTCACCGTCGACGTGAACATCACGATCGTGCTGCTGGTGCTCGGCACCCTCTCGGTCGGATCGAGCGTCGCCACGCTGCTCGACCTGAACGGCTACATGACGACGGCAGGCGCGACCTTCGGGCTCGGCGGCTACCCCGCCAACGAGGTCACCCGCATCACGGGCGTGACCGGGGCGGTGCTGCACGTGCTGCTGATCGCGGGCACCGTGTGGCTGTCGATCCGGCGCATCAAGCGCCAGAAGCTCGCGTTCTGGGTGCCGCTGACCGCCGCGATCGTGTCGTTCCTGATCACCTGCGTCTGCGTGGCGATCGCGTTCTCGCAGGCGCCGGAGCTGCTCGACTCGCTGACGACCCTGCCGGCGGTCGCGACGATCACGCCGACACCCTAGCGGCGTCCCGCCGGCCCGATCCGGCCCGGCGGGGCGCGCCCGCCCGGCCCGGCGGGGCGCGCCCGCCCGCGCCCTAGGCGCTGTGGCGGCCGCCGAGCGCGCGGGCGTCGCGGTTGCCCGCGGTGTCGCGGCGCAGCTCCTTGGGCAGCGAGAACACGAGGTCCTCCTCCGCCGTCTGCACGGTCTCGATGTCGCCGTAGCCGGCGGCGGCGAGGTCATCCAGCAGCTCCTGCACGAGCACCTCGGGCACGGACGCGCCGGAGGTGACGCCGACCGTCTCGACGCCGTCGAGCCACTCCTGCTTGACCTCGTGCGCGTAGTCGACGCGGTACGCCGCCTTCGCGCCGTACTCGAGGGCGACCTCGACGAGGCGCACCGAGTTCGAGGAGTTGGCCGAGCCGACCACGATCACGAGGTCGGCGCCCTGCGCCACCTTCTTGATGGCGACCTGGCGGTTCTGGGTGGCGTAGCAGATGTCGTCCGAGGGCGGGTCCTGCAGGTTGGGGAACTTCTCCCGCAGCCGGCGCACCGTCTCCATGGTCTCGTCGACGGAGAGCGTCGTCTGCGAGAGCCAGACCACCTTGTCGGGGTCTTTGACCTCGATGTCGGCCACCGCATCCGGACTGCCGACCAGGGTGATGTGGTCGGGGGCCTCGCCCGCCGTGCCCTCGACCTCCTCGTGGCCCTTGTGGCCGATGAGGAGGATCTCGAAGTCGTCGCGGGCGAAGCGCACGGCCTCGCGGTGCACCTTGGTGACCAGCGGGCAGGTGGCGTCGATGGCCTGGAGGCCGCGGTCGGCGGCACCCTGCACGACCGCCGGCGAGACGCCGTGGGCCGAGAACACGACGTGCGCGCCCTCGGGCACCTCGTCGATCTCCTCGACGAAGATGGCGCCGCGCTTCTCGAGCGTCGACACGACGTGCACGTTGTGCACGATCTGCTTGCGCACGTAGACCGGGGCGCCGTAGTTCTCGAGCGCCTTCTCGACGGCCACGACCGCTCTGTCCACTCCTGCACAGTAGCCACGAGGGGCTGCCAGCAGCACACGCTTGTGACCGGTCACCGGGTTATCCTTTAGCCTGTTGCGAGTGCCGGGAATCCTCGGCATCGGCAGGCTGATGGTCGTCGCGTTGCTCACCCTTCGATTCTACGTGAGCACAACTGGGTGAAGGCCTGAAGGAGAGAACCAGACGTGTCCGACGCATCCGCCCCCTCGTTCTCGTCGGGGCCTCCGACGCTCGAGAACCCCTGGCCCGTGGGCGAGCTGGCGCAGAAGATCCGCGGCTACATCGAGCGCCTGGGCACCGCGTGGGTCGAGGGCGAGATCACGCAGTGGGGCGTGTCGGGCGGCAACGTCTACGGAAAGCTGAAAGACCTGTCGGGCGACGCCACCGTGAGCTTCACCATCTGGTCCTCCGTCAAGGCGAAGCTGCCGGCCGACCTGAAGCAGGGCGACCGCGTGATCGCGCTGATCAAGCCGAGCTACTGGGTGCGGGGCGGCTCGCTCTCGATGCAGGTGTTCGAGATGCGGCACGTCGGCCTCGGCGACCTGCTCGAACGGCTCGAGCGGCTGCGCGCGCAGCTCGCCTCCGAGGGCCTGTTCGACCGCGGCCGAAAGCGCGCCCTGCCCTTCCTGCCGGGCACCGTCGGCCTCGTCACGGGGAAGGACAGCGACGCCGAGAAGGACGTGCTCCGCAACGCGCAGCTGCGCTGGCCCTCTGTTCGGTTCCGCGTGGTGCACGCGGCGGTGCAGGGCGACCGCACGGCCCGCGAGGTCGTGGCGGCCATCGAGCTGCTCGACGCCGATCCGGCAGTCGAGGTCATCATCGTGGCCCGCGGTGGCGGCGACTTCCAGAACCTGCTCGGCTTCAGTGACGAGGCCGTGGTGCGCGCGGCCGCCGCGGCGACGACGCCGATCGTCAGCGCTATCGGCCACGAGGCGGATGCTCCGCTGCTCGACCTCGTCGCCGACCTCCGCGCCTCCACCCCTACCGACGCCGCGAAGCGGGTCGTCCCCGACGTCACCGAGGAGCTGATGCGGGTCGATCAGGCGCGCACGCGCATCCGCACCCGCGTCGCCGCGACCGTCTCGATCGAGGTCGACCGGCTGACGCAGATCCGTTCGCGGCCGGCGCTGTCGAACCCGGCCTGGATCATCGACTCCCGCTCCGAAGACCTCACCCGCTTCGTCGCCCGCGGTGAGGAGCTGGTCAGCCGGGTGCTCGAGCGCGAGGGCAACCGGGTGCGCGAGCTCGTGGCGCACGTGCGGGCGCTCTCGCCGCAGCGCACCCTCGACCGCGGCTACGCCATCGTGCAGTCGGTCTCCGGGCCGAACGCCGGGCACATCGTGCGGGCGGCGACGGATGCTCCGCAGGGCTCCCTCGTCGCGGTGACGGTCGCCGACGGAGCGCTCGACGCGGTCTCGTCCGGCCCGTCCGCCTCGGGCGCGGCCGCCGCCGCCCGCGTCCCCTCCTCCACAGCTGCGGACGGCGCAGCCGCGGTCTCCTCCTCCACAGGTGCAGACGCCGCAGCCGGGGTCTCCTCCTCCACAGGCCTGGCCGATGCGCAGCCTGACGCCGAGTCCGGCGGCACCGCCGAGCACTCCGCCTCCGATCGATAGGATTGAGCCATGGCCTCCTCGCCCTCCCCCGACGTGCAAGCCCTCTCCTACGAAGAGGCGCGCGACGAGCTGATCCGCGTGGTCGGCGAGCTCGAGCAGGGCTCCGCCACCCTCGAGCAGTCGCTCGCGCTCTGGGAGCGCGGCGAGTCGCTCGCGGCACGCTGCGAGCAGTGGCTGATCGGAGCCCGCGAGCGGCTCGACGCCGCCCGCAGCGGCGCGGCGGGCGAGTAGCCGTGGCCAAGAGCACCGAACCCCGCGTCGTCGCCGAGCTGGGCCGCCCCGAGACCCCCGAGGAGACCGCGGCCAGGAAGGCCGAGCAGTCCCGTCTCTACCGCGACCGCAAGACGCTGCGCAATCTGCTCTACGCCCTGCTCGTCTCGGTGGGGCTCGTCGCCGCGATCATCTTCCTCGTGCCGCGCCCTGAGGAGTCGCTGCTGCAGAGCATCGACTACCAGGACGTCGCCGCGAGCGCCCAGGCGTCGATGCCGGTGCCGCTCGCCGCGCCCGAACTCCCCGAGGGCTGGTCGTCGAATGCCGCCGAGGTGCGCTCGGGCGCGGCCGATGGGGTGCTGTCCTGGTACGTCGGGCTGATCACCCCCACGAAGCAGTACGTGGGGCTGACCCAGGCGGTCGACGCGAACCCCACCTGGCTCGCCGATCAGGTCGCCCGCGGGCTCGCCTCCGGAACGGTCTCGCTCGACGGCGTCGAGTGGACCGTCTACGACAACCGCGACCGCGCCGGCTCGTCCGACGAGGTCGGCAACACCGAGTACGCCCTGACCACCGAGTCGGGCGCCACCACCTACGTCGTGTTCGGCACCGCCGACCCCGACGAGATCGAGCAGGTCGCGGCGGCCCTCGCGGCCAACGTGCAGGAGCAGCCCGCGGAGGCGACGCGATGACCGACACCACCACTCCCGAGCCCGACGACTCGACGGGCGAGGCCACCACGCCGGCGCGCGTGTGGGCGACCATGTCACGCGGCAACGAGCGGTTCGTCGCCGGCACCCCGAAGCATCCGCGCCAAGACGTCGAGACCCGCGCCGAGCTCGCCCACCTGCAGACGCCCCGCGCGGCGCTGTTCGGCTGCAGCGACTCGCGCCTCGCGGCCGAGATCATCTTCGACCTCGGCCTCGGCGACCTCTTCGTCGTGCGGAACGCCGGTCAGGTCATCTCCGAGTCGGTGCTCGGCAGCCTCGAGTACGCCGTCGAGGTGCTCGGGGTGTCGCTCGTCGTCGTGCTCGGCCACGACGAGTGCGGCGCCGTGCGCGCGGCCATCGACTCGCAGCTGCCCGACGCGGCTCCCCTGCCGCGGCACATCCAGTCGCTCGTCTCGCAGATCGTCCCGGCCATCGCCGAGGTGCCCACCGAGCGGGCCGACGACGGCACGCTGCTGACGGCTCCGGATGCGGGGCTGGTGGGCAAGGCCCACCTCCGCGACACCGTGCGCCAGCTCCTGGAGTCCTCCGAGATCATCACCCAGGCGGTGGCCGACGGTAGATTGGCCGTCGTCGGCGCGAACTACCGCCTGGCCGAGGGCCGGGCCGTGCCCGACGTGGTGATCGGCCAGATCTGAGCCCTCCGGCCGTCCCGCTCCCGGGCGGATCCGGCCCCTCCGCTTCACACCAGCACTCACCGACTCCGGCGCCCGGCGCGTCGTGGTCACGAAGAAAGGACGACCACACAGTGGTGGACAACGCCTCCGGAACCGACGCCTCGACCTCCGGCGCCTCGACGGACTACCGCATCGAGCACGACACCATGGGCGAGGTGCGGGTTCCCGCGTCCGCCCTGTACGGCGCGCAGACGCAGCGCGCGGTCGAGAACTTCCCCGTCTCGGGCAGCGTGCTCGAGCCGGCCCAGATCGCGGCCCTCGCCCGCATCAAGAAGGCCGCCGCGATCGCGAACGCGCGACTCGGCGTGCTCGACCAGTCGATCTCCGACGCCATCGCCGGCGCGGCCGACCGGGTCGCCGCGGGCGAGTTCGACGGGGACTTCCCGATCGACGTCTACCAGACGGGTTCCGGCACCTCCTCGAACATGAACATGAACGAGGTGCTCGCCTCGCTCGCCAGCACGGCGCTCGGCTCGAAGGTGCACCCGAACGACCACGTCAACGCCTCGCAGTCCTCGAACGACGTCTTCCCCACCTCGGTGCATGTCGCCGTGACCGGCGCGCTCATCCACGACCTCATCCCCTCGCTCGAGCACCTCGCCGAGGCGCTCGAGGAGAAGGCGGTGCTCTGGAAGACCGCGGTGAAGTCGGGCCGCACCCACCTGATGGACGCGACGCCCGTCACCCTCGGCCAGGAGTTCGGCGGCTACGCCTCGCAGATCCGCCTCGGCATCGAGCGGGTGCAGAGCGCCCTCCCCCGCGTCGCCGAGGTTCCGCTCGGTGGCACCGCCGTCGGCACCGGCATCAACACCCCCGCCGGCTTCCCGCAGCTCGTCATCTCGCTGCTCGCCGAGGAGACCGGCCTGCCGATCACCGAGGCCCGCGACCACTTCGAGGCGCAGGGCGCCCGCGACTCCCTCGTGGAGGCCTCGGGCGCGCTCCGCGTGCTCGCCGTGTCGCTCACCAAGATCTGCAATGACCTGCGCTGGATGGGCTCCGGCCCGAACACCGGCATCGGTGAGCTGCACATCCCCGACCTGCAGCCCGGGTCGTCGATCATGCCCGGCAAGGTGAACCCGGTCATCCCCGAGGCCGTGCTGATGGTGTGCTCGCGCGTCATCGGCAACGACGCCTCGATCGCCTGGTCGGGTGCCTCGGGCGCCTTCGAGCTGAACGTGGCCATCCCGGTGATGGGCACGGCGCTGCTCGAGTCGATCCGCCTACTGTCGAACTCGGCGGTGCTGCTGGCCGACAAGACCGTGGCCGGCCTCGAGGCGAACCTCGAGCGCGCCCGCGCCCTGGCCGAGTCGTCGCCGTCGATCGTGACGCCGCTGAACCGCGTGATCGGTTACGAGGCCGCGGCGAAGATCGCCAAGCACTCGGTGGCCAAGGGCATCACGGTGCGCGAGGCCGTCATCGACCTCGGCTTCGTCGAGCGCGGCGAGGTCACCCTCGAGCAGCTCGACACCGCGCTCGACGTGCTCTCGATGACGGCGCCCCCCGCCGCCAAGTAGCCTCACGCGGCGAAGAGCGCGAGCGAAGGCAGCAGCCCGAGCCAGAACCCTCCGAGAAGGGCCGGACCCACGGGGATCCGGCCCTTCTCGCCGTCCAAGCGACCGTCGCCTCCGCCGCGACCGCAACCGCCACCGCCGGCACCACCTCCGCCGGCACCACCGCCACCGGCACCACCGCCGCCCATCGTGGCGCTGAGCAGGCTCGCTAGCACCAGGGCGCAGACGCAGAACGCCACCCGCACGGCCGCACCGCCGTCGACATCCTGCACGAGCGCCAGCAGCCCCGCCAGGAGCAGCACGAGCTTCACGTCGCCCATCCCGAGCACGCCGACCGCCCAGAGCCCCACCGCGACGGCGCCGACGGCCAGGGCGGCAGCGGCGGCTCCGAACGCCGAAGGCGGGTCGTGCAGCCCCACCGCCGCGAGCGCCCAGGCCAGCAGCACCAGCCCCGGCACCAGGTGGGCGTTCGGGAGACGCCCGGTCCGGGCATCCGTCACCGCCAGCGGCACGCTGACGAGAGCCAGGTGGAGGAACGGCACCGAGACGACCACGAACTGCATGCGGCCACGGTAGGGGCCAAGACGACGACGAGGGCGGCGGCTCCGCAGACTGTGCAGAGCCACCGCCCCCGACGGGATGGTGCAGGAGAGGCCGGGCTACGCCAGCTCGTTCGACTCCAGCATCTCGGTGACGAGCGCCGCGATGGCCGAGCGCTCCGAACGGGTCAGCGTGATGTGCCCGAAGAGCGAGTGGCCCTTCAGCGTCTCGATCACGCTGGCGACACCGTCGTGCCGGCCCACGCGCAGGTTGTCGCGCTGGGCGACGTCGTGGGTGAGCACGACCCGCGAGTTCTGGCCGATGCGCGAGAGCACGGTCAGCAGCACGTTGCGCTCCAGCGACTGCGCCTCGTCGACGATCACGAAGGCGTCGTGCAGCGAGCGTCCGCGGATGTGGGTCAGCGGCAGCACCTCGAGCATCCCGCGGTCGATCACCTCGTCGAGCACGTTCTGCGACACCAGCGAGCCGAGGGTGTCGAAGACCGCCTGCGCCCAGGGGTTCATCTTCTCGGCCGCGTCGCCCGGCAGGAAGCCGAGCTCCTGGCCGCCGACCGCGTAGAGCGGCCGGAACACCATGATCTTCTTGTGCTGCTGCTTCTCGAGCACGGCCTCCAGCCCGGCGCAGAGGGCGAGCGCCGACTTCCCCGTCCCCGCTCGACCTCCCAGCGACACGATGCCGACCTCGGGGTCGAGCAGCAGGTCGATCGCCACGCGCTGCTCGGCCGAGCGGCCGTGCAGGCCGAAGACGTCGCGGTCGCCGCGCACGAGCTGGAACGAGTCCCGCCCGGTCACGCGGCCGAGCGCCGAGCCGCGATCGGAGTGGATGACGAGGCCGGTATTGATCGGCATGTCCCGCACCAGCGGCGTCGACAGTCGCTCCTCGTCGTAGAGCTTCGCCATCGCGTCGGCCGGCAGCGTGATGTCGTCGAGCCCGGTCCAGCCGGAGTCGACGGCGAGCTCGGCCCGGTACTCCTCGGCGGCGAGGCCGATCGAGGCGGCCTTGACGCGCAGCGGCAGGTCTTTCGAGACCACCGTGACGTTGAGGCCGTCGTTCGACAGGTTCTGCGCCACGGCCAGGATGCGCGTGTCGTTGTCCCCCAGCTGCAGCCCCGACGGCAGCACCGAGGTGTTGGAGTGGTTCAGCTCGACACGGAGGCTTCCCCCCTCCGTGCCCACCGAGATCGGGAAGTCGAGCCGCTCGTGCTTGACCCGCAGCTCGTCGAGGTTCCGCAGCGCCTGGCGCGCGAAGTACCCGATCTCGGGGTCGTTGCGCTTGGACTCGAGTTCGGTGATCACGATCACCGGGAGGACGACGGCGTGCTCGGCGAACCGGAAGATCGCCTTCGGATCGGACAGAAGAACCGAGGTGTCCAGAACGTAGGTCACCTCGGCGGTCTTGGTCGAACTCGAAACGGTGGTGCTGGGTGCTGCGTCCTCTCCGGTGCTGTTCCCGCTGGTCCTGTGAGTCATGGGCTCGGCCACATCCACTCCAACCCCGAGCGCTCGGCGCTCGGATCAGTAGGCGATTCGGCCACGGTGGAGATCGTCGAAACGTACTTATGTGGCCGTCTCGATCAGGCGCCATGCCTGATGAGTCGAACCTACGTCCGATGGCGGGGGCGTGGGTTACGACACGCATCACAAAAGATTAACGGTGTGTTACACGGGTGTAATTCGGCCGGAGGGGGCTCAGCTGCCGAAGCGCCGCTGCCGCCGCGAGTAGTCGCGCAGCGCCCGCAGGAAGTCGACCTCGCGCACATCCGGCCCGAGCGCCTCCATGAAGTAGAACTCGCTGTGCGCCGACTGCCAGAGCATGAAGTCGCTGAGGCGCTGCTCCCCCGAGGTGCGGATGACCAGGTCGGGGTCGGGCTGGCCGCCCGTGTAGAGGTGCTCGGCGATGATGTCTTGGTCGATGGCCGCCTCGAGCTCGTCCAGCCCGTGACCGAGGCCGCGGTGCTTCTGGATGATGCTGCGGATCGCGTCGGCGATCTCCGAGCGCCCGCCGTAGCCGACCGCGAGGTTGACGTGCAGCCCGGTGCGGGACGCCGTGCGCGCCTCGGCACCGTCGAGCGCGGCGATCAGCGGCTCGGGCAGACCCTCGTTCGTGCCGACGTGCTTGACCCGCCAGTCGCGGTAGCGCGAGATGTCATCGGCGAGATCGGCGATGATCTCGATCAGCTCGGTGAGCTCCGCGCCGGAGCGGTTGGTGAGATTGTCCGTGGAGAGCAGGTAGAGCGTGACGACCTCGATGCCCAGGTCGTCGCACCAGACGAGGAACTCGCGGATCTTCGCCGCGCCGGCCCGGTGTCCGTGGGCGGCGGTCTCGAGCATCCGCTGCTTGGCCCACCGGCGATTGCCGTCGAGGATCATGGCGACGTGCTTCGGCAGCACGGCGCCGCTGTCGAGGCGTTTGCGGATGCGCCGCTGGTAGAGACGGTAGAGGAGGCCCTTCGCGACCCGCTTCTGTCCATTCGGCACATCGATACGTTACCCGCTCGCGCGGCCTGCCGCTGATCGGCGCTCCCAGCCGGTGCGGCCGCGGGCTGGCGTACTGTGAGCATCATGCCCGAGCACCACCCCGTCCCGCCCACCGGCCCCGGCCGCACCGACCCGGCCGACGGCGGGCCCGACCTGCCGAACATCCCGCTGCTCGACGACGCGCTCGAGCACCCCCCGGTCGAGCAGAAGCCGACCTGGCGCGGCTGGATCCACGCGGGCACCTTCCCCGTCACGATCGTCGCCGGGATCGTACTGATCTCGCTCGCCCAGGGGGCGCCGGCGAAGTGGGCGAGCGTGGTGTTCACGCTCACCTCGATGCTGCTGTTCGGCAACTCGGCGCTCTACCACCGCATCGACTGGAAGCCGAAGACGAAGCTGCTGTTCAAGCGCATCGACCACGCGAACATCTTCCTTCTGATCGCCGGCACCTACACGCCCATCGCCGTGCTCGCGCTGCCACCGGCGCAGGGCACGCTGCTGCTCGTGATCGTGTGGTCGGGAGCCCTGCTCGGCATCGGCTTCCGGGTGTTCTGGATCGGGGCGCCGCGCTGGCTCTACGTCATCCTCTACCTGGCGCTCGGCTGGGCCGCCGTGGCGTACCTCGGCGACATCTTCGCGGTGAACCCGGCCACGATGATCCTGGTGGCCGCCGGCGGGCTCGCCTACACGGTCGGTGCGCTCGCCTACGCGCTGAAGCGGCCGAACTTCTTCCCGGGGCGCTTCGGGTTCCACGAGGTGTTCCACACGCTGACGGTCGTGGCGTTCCTCTGCCACTGGACCGCCATCCTGCTGCTGGCGATCGACCCGCCGTTCAACGGCTAGGCGGCGCAGCCTCCGGACCGGGCCCCCCGGCGGTGCCCGCTGGCCCGGCGGTGCCCTCAGGCCCGTCGGCCGCCGCGTCGCGCGCCGCGATCTCGGCCTCGAGCTCCTCGCGCACCTGGGCGCGGAGGTTGACCCGTCGCACGCGCCGCACCATGTCGATGACGAGCAGCAGCGTGACGATGGCGATGCCGAAGGTCACGATGAAGCCGATGATGCCCGGGGTGACGCTGTCGGGGTCGGGGATGCGCTCGTCGGCGACCACCGCGCCCAGCGCGCCCGCCGCGCCCAGCGCGCCCGCCGTCGTGAGGAGCGAGAGCGTCATTCGGAGTCCTCGATCCCGTCGAACAGGTCGGTCTCGACCTCGGGGCCTGCGACCCTTGACTCGATCAGCTGGAAGTCTTCGTACGGCCAGGCGCGGCGCTGGATGTCGTTCGGCCAGAAGAAGAAGGGGTGGTCGGGCGCGACCTGGCTGGCGTGCGCCCGCAGGGCACGATCGCGCACGTCGAAGAAGTCGCCCGACGGGATCTGCACGACCGTGTAGCTCGGCCGGTCTTTCATGCGCTCGCGCATCTCGGCGACCTGGGCGAGGAACGGATGCTCGGGCTCCTCCTCCTCGAGCGCCTTCGCCACGGCCTCGAACTTGTCGGGGTTCATGATGCGGTCGTAGTAGAGCTTCGAGATCTGCCACGCGGGGCCGGCCTCGGGGTAGGCGGCCGGATCGCCGGCGAGCTCCCAGGCGCGCATCGAGATCTCGTGGCAGCGGATGTGGTCGGCGTGCGGGTAGCCGCCGATCTCGTCGTAGGTGATCAGCACGTGCGGGCGGAACTCGCGCACGGCCTTCACGAGCGGCGCGGTCTCGATGTCGATCGGGAGCACGCCGAACGAGTTGACGGGCAGCGAGTCGCCCGAGCCGGGCTCGACGTAGCCGGAGTCGGCGTAGCCCAGCCAGCGGTGCTGGAAGCCCACCGCATCCTGAGCGGCGGCCATCTCGACGCGGCGGAGGCCGGCCATGTCGCGCTCGGCCCAGAGGCGCGGCTCGAGGCCCTCGTTCAGCACCGAGCCCCGTTCGCCGCCGGTGCAGCTGACCACCATCACCTCGACACCGCGGTCGAGGTAGTAGGCGTAGGTGGCGGCGCCCTTGCTCGATTCGTCATCGGGATGCGCGTGCACGGCCATGAGGCGAAGCGTCAGTGGTCTCAACTCCTCGTCAATTGCGATTAGCCTGGAATGAGGCAGGAGCCTGGGAAACCAGGCCAGACAAGACTAATCGGTCCATCCGACAGTGGGCCCCAGGGAGGGCACGTGAGCAGGCGAGCGGCCAGCGACGAGGAGCGTGAGGACGGAGCATCCGTCGCCGATTCCCGGGCGACCGCAGCCGCCGCAGCCGCGACCACCGACTCCCCCGCCCTCGCGGAGCGCTACGGCCGCACGAAGGCCAGGCGGGCCGGCAATCGGCTGCTCGCCTGGATCGCCGGCGGCGCCGTCGCCGTGGTGCTCGTCGTCTGGGTGGTCTGGGCCGGTCTCGACGGCACCAACGCCACGGTCGCCACGCAGGACACGGCGCACGAGGTGCTCGACGACCGCAGCGTGCGCGTCGAGTTCGACGTCACGGTGCCCACCGGCACGACGGCGGGCTGCGTGGTGCAGGCCCTGAACGACCGCTTCGCGGTGGTGGGCTGGAAGGTCATCGAGCTGCCCGCGTCCGAGAACCCCACGCGCTCGTTCACCGAGGTCGTCCGCACGAGTGAGCTGGCCTCGACGGGTTTGATTTCCAGCTGCTGGCTCACATAGTCTTTCCTGATCGTCCGGGCCGGGTGGCTCGGGCGTCCGCATGTTCGAGGGAGGTACTCCATGGCTGACGACACCCAGGTCACCTGGCTCACGCAGGAGGCGTTCGACCGTCTCACGAACGAGCTCGAGGAGCTCAGCGGACCGGGCCGGCTCGAGATCGCCAAGCGCATCGAGCAGGCGCGCGAGGAGGGCGACCTCAAGGAGAACGGCGGCTACCACGCCGCGAAGGACGAGCAGGGCAAGATGGAGGCGCGCATCCGTCAGCTCACGCAGCTGCTGCGCACCGCCCAGGTCGGCGAGAAGCGCGAGAGCCACGGCGAGGTCGAGCCGGGCGTCGTCGTCACCGCGCTGGTCGCGGGCGGCGAGGAGCGCTTCCTGCTCGGCAGCCGCGAGATCGCGGGCAACGCCGACCTCGACGTCTACAGCGAGCAGAGCCCGCTCGGCGCGGCCATCATCGGCCTGAAGATCGGCGAGAAGACCACCTACACGGCCCCCAACGGCCGCGACATCACGGTCGAGATCACCGACGTCGAGACCTTCAACGGCTGACCCCGGCGCCCGCGGAGGCATGACCCCGACCATCATCTGATCACATGGGCTTCTCTTGTCGGGGGCGGCCTCCTCATAGTCGTCCGCCTACTCGTGCGAACTTCTCCCAATGCCCGCCGGTTGATGACAGCCGCGTACCCCCCGTTTCCGCCCGGTAGCCATCGTCCTCGGGAAGCACCTCAGACCGCGACCACAATGATCACGACGGGCTGGAAGAGGAGATGACCGAGGGCCGACGAGTCGCTTCCAAGCGAACATAGTCGGCTGGTGAAACTGTTATCGAGCACTCTTGCCACTTTCGGTTCGGCGTGAGAGGAGGCTCACTCAATAGCAGATGACACTGTCGCGCGGCAGCCTCAGGCAATCGCTGAAGCTGTAGGTGTACTTCAGGAGCACTGCGTCAGAGTCAGTCATGGGTGTTCCGTCGCGTCGGTCGAAGAACCATGCGGTGAAACCACCCGCGGTCTGCTGAGACACAGAATAGTAGTCGAGCGGACCGCCCGGACCCCAGGGCCCCCAGCCACCGCCGCCGGAGCCGTTGCCGAGCGGGCCGTCCTGACAGCCGCCGGAGGGCATCTCGGTGCAGGCCGGGAATTCGTGCATCTCGGCATGGGCGGCAGCCGGAACCGCCACCGCGGCGATCGTCGCGAGCAGGGACAGGGAGACGACGCTGAGTCGCCGGGTCGAGTTCTTGATCATCCACTCATGGTCAGGGCATCGCGCGGGAGAGCGTTATGAGCAGTTCCTACTCCTCGACGCGCACCTCGTAGCCCGCGTCGCGCAGCTTCGCCACGACCTGGTCGCGGTGCTCGGGCCCGCGGGTCTCGATGTGCAGCTCGAGCTCGACCTGGCTGATCTGCAGCCCCTTGCCGTGCCGGGTGTGCTGCACCTCCACCACGTTCGCGTTGGCCTCGGCGACGAGCTCCGCCGTGCGGGCGAGCTGGCCGGGGCGGTCGGGCAGCATGATCCGCAGCTTGAGGTAGCGGTCGCTCGCCGCGAGGCCGTGGCTGATCACGCGCTGCATGAGCAGCGGGTCGATGTTGCCGCCCGAGAGCACGGTGACGGTGGTGCCCGCGTTCTTCACCTTGCCCGCGAGGATAGCGGCGACGCCGACCGCACCGGCCGGCTCGACGACCTGCTTGGCCCGCTCGAGCAGCAGCAGCAGCGCGCGAGCGGTGTCGGCCTCCGAGACGGTGACGACCTCGTCGACGAGCTCGCGGATGATCGCGAAGTTCAGAAGGCCCGGGCGCGCGACCTGGATGCCGTCGGCGATCGTCGGCGTCGTCACGATCGAGACGGCCTCTCCCGCGGCGAGCGAGGGCGGGTACGCGGCGGCGTTCTCGGCCTGCACGCCCACGATGCGGATGCTCCGCCCGAGCGCCGCGGCCTGCTGCTTGGCGGCCGCCGCGATGCCCGCGATCAGCCCGCCGCCCCCGATGGGCACGACGAGCGTGTCGGCATCCGGCACCTGGTCGAGGATCTCGAGCCCCAGGGTCGCCTGGCCCATCACGACGTCGAAGTGGTCGAACGGCGGGATGATCACGGCACCGGTGGCCTGCGAGTACTCGGCGGCGGCACCGAGCGCCTCCTCGACCGAGTGACCGCGCAGGATCACCTCGGCGCCGTAGGCCCGGGTGGCCTGGAGCTTCGGCAGCGGCACGCCGATCGGCATGAAGATGGTGGCGGCGATACCGAGCTCGCGCGCCGCGAAGGCGACGCCCTGGGCGTGGTTGCCGGCCGAGGCCGCCACGACGCCGCGCGACTTCTCGACGTCGCTGAGCGCCGAGATGCGGTTGTACGCCCCGCGGATCTTGTACGAGCCCGTGCGCTGCAGGTTCTCGCACTTGAGGTATACCGGCGAGCCGATGATCTCCGCGAGGAACCGCGAGCTCTCCATCGGCGTCACCTGGGCGACCTGCGAGACGCGGATGCGCGCCTCCTCGATCTCGGCCAGCGACGGGTAGGCGAGCCGCGTGGTGGAATCAGTCATGGGCGGGTGGGTCCTTCGGGTCAGGATGCGCGGCTTCAGGATGCGCGGGAGCAGGTGTCGCGGCAGCAGCCGTGCCGGCGCCGGCCGCCGGCGGGCCGCCATCGGGCAGCGCGACCGCGGGAGTGAGCCAGGTGTCACGGTCCTCCCGCCAGCTCCCCCCGGCGACGTAGTTCACCATCACGTTCAGCGTCGCGACCACGGGCACCGCGAAGAACGCCCCCGCGATCCCGGCGACCATCGACCCGCCCGCCACCGCCAGCACGACGGCCAGCGGGTGGATGCGCACCGCCGTGCCCATGATGAACGGCTGCAGCACGTGCCCCTCGAGCTGCTGCACGAGCAGCACCACGCCGAGCATGATCAGCGCGATCACCCAGCCGTTGTAGACCAGGGCGATGAACACGGCGACGGCGCCGGTGAGCACCGCGCCGATGATCGGGATGAACGACCCGAGGAACACCAGCACCGCGATCGGGATGGCGAGCGGCACCTGCAGGATGGCGGCGCCGATGCCGATGCCGAGGGCGTCGATCGACGCCACCAGGATCTGCACCTTCACGAAGTTCTGCAGCGTCTGCCACCCGGTGCGCCCCGCCCCGTCGGTGGCCGCGCGGGCCTTGCGCGGGAACAGGCGCACGACCCAGCGCCAGATGCGCTCCCCGTCGATCAGGATGAACAGCGTCGCGAACAGCGTCAGCAGCGCGCCCGTGAGCACGTGCCCGATGCTCGAGCCGACGGCGGCCGCGCCCGAGATGAGCATGCCGCTGTCTTGCTGCACCGCGTCCCAGACCTGGGTGACGTAGCCGTTGAAGTCGCTCTCCGAGACCTGCAGCGGCGACGAGGCGAGCCAGGACTTCAGGTCGTTGTACGAGGTCATCGACTGCGAGCGCAGGTCGGCGAAGCCCGAGGAGACCTGGGTCGCGACGAGGAATATCAGGGCGGCGACCACCACGAGGGTGCCCACCTCGGCGGTCACGATCGCGAGCCACGAGGGCCAGCGGTGCCGCACCAGGAAGTTCTTGAACGGCACCAGCAGCGCCGAGAGCACCACCGCGAGCATCACCGGGATGATCAGCAGCCGCAGCTGGATGATCAGGAAGATCAGCACCGCGAGCACGCCCAGCACCACGAGGATGCGCCACGACCAGGCGCCCGCGATCTGCATGCCGGCGGGCACGGAGTCCAGTGCGTCCCGACGGGTCCTGCCCGGTTCCTTCTCGGCCATAGGGGTCAGTCTAGGAGCGGTCGTATGCGTTCGCCCGCATGCGCGGCACTACTCCCAGCGGGAGACCGCCACGGGCGCTCCGTCGAACTCCAGCACGACCCGCTCGTCGGCGACCGGCACGAGGTTCGCGGGGTGCTGCACGGTGAGCACGGTGCCGTCTTCGAGCGCCACCGTGGTGCGGCGGTACGAACCCAGGAAGCTCGTCGAGACGACCTCGGCGGGCACGACGCCGGCCGAGGCGGTTCCGGATGCGCAGTCCGACGCCCGGCTCAGCCGGATGTCCTCGGGCCGCACGAACGCCACGACCTCACCGTCGGGCTGCGTGGCGTCGATCAGCGGCAGCCGCACGGTGCCGAGCTGCACCGTCCCGCCGGACACCGAGCCTCGCATCCGGTTGCTCGACCCCACGAACTCGGCCACGAACGGCGTCGCCGCGCGGGAGTAGATCTCGTCGGGGGCACCGATCTGCTCGATCTGCCCCGAACGCATCACCGCGACCCGGTCGGCGGCCGCGAGGGCCTCCTCCTGGTCGTGGGTGACGAAGACCGTGGTGATGCCGAACTCCTGCTGGATGCGGCGGATCTCGTCGCGCAGCTGCACCCGCACCCGGGCGTCGAGCGCCGAGAGCGGCTCGTCGAGCAGCAGCACGCGCGGCTCGGTGACGAGCGCGCGAGCGAGGGCGACGCGCTGCTGCTGGCCGCCCGAGAGCTCGTGGGCGTAGCGCCCGCCGAAGCCGCCGAGACCGACCATCTCGAGGGCGTCGCCCGCTCGCAGGCGCCGCTCGTCGGCGGGCACCCGGCGCATCCGGAGCCCGAACTCGACGTTGGCGAGCGCCGTCATGTGCGGGAAGAGGGAGTACGACTGGAACACCATGCCGATGTCGCGGGAGCGCGCGGGCAGGCCGGACACGTCGGAGCCGTCGATCAGCACGGTGCCGTCGGTGGCGCTCTCGAGCCCGGCGAGCACGCGCAGAGCGGTCGTCTTGCCGCAGCCCGAGGGGCCGAGCAGGGCGACCAGCTCGCCGGGCTCGATCACGAGGTCGATGCCGTCGAGGGCGCGGGCGCCGCCGGTGAACTCCTTGACGATGCCGCGGAGCTCGACGCGGGAGCCGGTGCTGCGGGGCTCGTCGAGCGCCGGGGTGGCGGGGCGCGGGGGCGAGAGGGTCATCGGAGGGCTGCTTCCTGGGTCGTGGGCTCGGCGGCGCCGGTGGCCGGGGCGAGCGGGGTGGTGGGTGCCGCGGGGGCGGCGGGAGGCGCGGTGCGGCGGCGCCGGGAGCCCGGCCCGCCGCCGATGCGGCCGATGGCGACGAGCAGCACGAAGGCGAACACGAGCGCGAGCAGGGCGATGATCACGGCGATGTACGGGTCGGCCTTCGAGACGACGACGAGCGCCGTCTGCAGGTTCACCCGGTTGAGCAGGGCCGCGATCGTGTACTCGCCGAGCACG
This sequence comes from Herbiconiux sp. VKM Ac-1786, assembly GCF_015350805.1. Classification (GTDB taxonomy): domain Bacteria; phylum Actinomycetota; class Actinomycetes; order Actinomycetales; family Microbacteriaceae; genus Herbiconiux. The sequence goes on from NZ_JADKSG010000002.1 coordinate 1,092,639, forward strand.
ACGGCGACGGCGATGAACGCGGCGGCGAGCAGGCCCCGTCGGATGTTCGGCACCACGATCCGGAACAGGATCGTCGCCCAGCCGGCTCCGAGCGATCGCGCCGCCTCGCTCAGGGTCACGACGTCGACGGCCTGCAGGTTCGCCTGGATGGAGCGGTAGGCGTAGGGCAGCACGATGACGCCGTAGGCGAAGGCCAGGGTCCAGACACCGCTGCCGAACATCCGCGCGACCACCGAGTAGACCGGGGCGAGCCCCACCACCAGCACGATCGCCGGGATGGTGATGGGCAGCAGGCAGACGAACTCGAGCACGCGCTGGAGCTTCGGGAAGCGGATGCGCACCAGCACCATCGTCGGCACCAGCAGCACGAGCATCACCGCCACGGTCACGACCGCGAGCAGCAGCGAGTTCGTCAGGCCGGTGACGATGGGCTTGTACTCCCCCGTCAGGCCGCCGCCGAACACCGCGGCCCAGCGGTCGAGGGTGTAGCCGCCGGCCAGGCCGCCGCGCAGGGTGAACTCGAGCATCGAGGCGATCGGCACGAGGAAGAGCAGGCCGATCACGGCGACGATGACCCAGCGCGTGGCGGTCGAGGGGCCCGGATGCACGCCCGAGACGTCGCGGCGGCTCACCGCCTCGGTGCCGGCCGTGTCGCGCGCGCTCATCGCACCCACCGCGCGGTGCGGCGCATCAGCAGCGAGTAGAGGGTCATCACGACGACCATCACCACGATCATCCCGAGCGCCAGGGAGCCGGCGAGGTTCTCGTGACCGAGCACGGTCTCGCTGGTCAGGGCGCTGCGGATCTGCAGGGGCACGATCTGCGAGCCCTGGCTGGTCAGCGCGGCGGCCGTGGCGAAGGAGGAGAAGGCGTTCGCGAACAGCAGCAGCAGGCTGCCGAGGAAGGAGGGCAGCAGCACGGGCAGGCCGATGTGACGCCAGTAGCTGCCGATGCCGCCGCCGAGCATCGCGGTCGCCTCGGCCCACTGGGGCTTGAGGCTCTCGAGCGCGGGCGAGAAGGTGATGATCATCAGGGGCACCTGGAAGTAGATGTACGGGAGGATCAGGCCGGGCACGTCGTAGAGCCAGACGCCGTTCGCGAAGATGTCGACGCCGAGGTTGTCGCGCAGGAGCACGGTGATCATGCCCTGAATGCCGATGGTCGCGACGAAGGCGAAGGCCAGCATCACGCCGCCGAACTGGGCGAGCACACCGCTCGCGGCGTCGACGACCGAGCGCAGGATGCCCGTGGGCTTCGCGCCGATCAGCGCGTAGCAGAACAGGGCGCCGACGAGGGCGCCGATCACGGCCGTCAGGGCCGAGAGCCAGAGCGAGTTGCCGAAGGTGGCGAGGAGCACCGGGTCGCCGAGGGCGGTGATGTTGTCGAGGGTGAACGCGCCGTCGCCGTCGAAGAAGCCGGTGCCGACCGCGATGACGGTCGGGAGGGCGAGGAAGAGCAGGACGTAGGCCGTGAACGGCACGAGCCCGAGCACGCTCCCGCTCCCGGCGAACCGGGAACGGGAGCGTGCTCGGGGCAGGGTGGTCGAGGTCACTGGACCGCCGACGCCCACTTCTCGCCGAGCAGGGTCGAGGCGGCCTCGGCCTGGTCGGCGTCGGGCACGACGGTCTCGCCCGGGACGGTCGGCAGGGCCTTGAACAGGTCCTCGTCGATCGTGCCGGCCTCGGCCATGGCCTCGGCGCGCACGGGGCGGGCGCCGCCGGCGAGCCAGAGGTTCTGGGCGTCGTCGCTGTAGAGGAACTCCTGCCAGAGGCGCGCGGCCGCGGGGTGCGGGGCGTCGACGTTCACGGCCTGGTTGTAGTAGCCCGCGTAGCCGGTGTCCGGGAGGATGGTGACCTTCCAGTTGCGCTGGCCCTCGAGGTCCTTGCCGTAGCCGACGTTGAGGTAGTCCCAGTCGAAGACGACGGGGGTCTCACCGGAGGCGATGGTGGCGGGAGTCGGGTCGATCTTGACGAAGTTGCCGGCCTTCTGCAGCTCGGTGAAGAAGTCGATGCCGGGCTGGAAGTCGTCGACCGAGCCGCCGTTCTGCACCGCGGCGAGGCCGACGGCGGCGAAGGCCGCACCGGCCTGGGTCGGGTCGCCGTTGATGGCGACCTTGCCCTTGTAGTCGGCGCCGAGCAGGTCGTCGAGGCTCTTGGGCTCGGGAACGGCGTCGGGGTCATAGCCGATGGCCATGTATCCGCCGTAGTCGCCGGTCCAGAGGCCGGACTGCTCCTTGAGCGCCTCCGGGATCTCGTCCCAGGTGGCGACCTGGTAGGGGGCGAACTGGTCGGTGCTGGCGAGGGCCACCGCGGCGCCCACGTCGAAGACGTCGGGGGCGGTGTCCTGGCCGGCCAGGTTCTCGGCGGCCTGGATCTCCTCGGCGCTGGACGCGTCGGGGGTGGCCTCGTTGATCGTGATCTCGGGGTACTTCTCGGCGAAGGCGTCGAGCACGGCGCCGTAGTTCGCCCAGTCGCGGGGCAGCGCGATGACGTTCAGCGCGCCCTCCGCCTTGGCGGCCTCCTCGAGGCCCTCCAGGCCGCCGAAGGCGTCGAGGTTCGTGGCGGTGGCGGCGTCGACCGATCCGCCGTCGGTGCTGGAGCCGCCGGTGGCGGAGGCGTCGGCGGAGCAGCCGGCGAGGCCGAGGGCGAGGGCTGCGGCGACGGCGGTGCCGGCGATCGCGAAGCGCTTGGTGAGCAAGGGTTCTCCTTCATGCTGTGTTCGGGGTGACCTCTGGACAGTAGGAGCGCCGGACGTCCCGGCGCCGTCGTGACCGTGAACCGTCCGTGAACGCTCGGTGTCGGCGGTGGTGGGTAGGGTTCTGCTGTGGCCGATGACCTGTCCCCCGCACTCGCCCGTCGAGTCGCCCTCGCTGCCCAGGGCTTCGGCGGAGCATCCGTCGCCGTGCCCGGCACGAGGCAGTTCAACCTGCTGCTGCAGCGCCTCGCCCTGCTGCAGATCGACTCGGTGAACGTCTACGAACGCAGCCACTACCAGCCCGTGTTCGCGCGGCTCGGCGCCTACGACAAGGCGGTGCTCGACCGGGTCACCTACGGGCGCGGGGTCACCGAGTACTGGGCGCACGAGGCGTCGTTCCTGCCGGTGGCGACGCTGCCGCTGCTGCAGTGGCGCAAAGACGAGTACCGCGCCTACTACGCGGCCCGGCCCGACTCGTGGGCGGCGTCGAACGGGGCGACGCTCGACTGGCTGCGGGCCGAGCTCGCCGCGCGCGGGCCGCTGCGGGCGAGCGAGATCGAGCACGAGTCGAACCGGCGGCAGGGGCCGTGGTGGGGGTGGTCCGACGTCAAGCGGGGGCTCGAGACGCTGTTCCGGCAGGGCGACGTGGTGTCGGCGGGGCGACAGCGGTTCGAGCGGGTGTACGGGCTGCCGGCGCAGGTGCTGCCGGCGTCGGTGCTCGACGATGCCGCCTCGGTCTCGCGCTCCGATGCCATCGCGGCGCTGGTCTCGCAGTCGGCCCGGGCCCTCGGCGTGGGCACGCTCGGCGACCTCGCCGACTACTTCCGGCTGAAGCAGGCGGATGCGCGGTCCGCCGTCTCCCGGCTGGTCGACACCGGCGAGCTGCGGCCGGTCACTGTCGCGGGCTGGAACCGGGAGGCGTGGCTGCACCGCGACGCCCGGCTGCCGCGACGGCTGGAGGCGGCCGCCCTCCTCTCCCCCTTCGACCCCGTGGTGTGGCGGCGGGAGCGGGCGCTGCGCATGTTCGACTTCCACTACCGCATCGAGATCTACACGCCGCAGCCGCAGCGCACCTACGGCTACTACGTGCTGCCGGTGCTGATCGACGACCGCATCCCGGCCCGCCTCGACCTGAAGAGCGACCGCCAGGCGGGCGTGCTCCGCGTGCAGGCGGCCTGGGCCGAGCCCAACCTCGACCCCTCCGACGTCCCGCGCATCGCGGCCCTCCTCCGCGCGGCGGCCGCCTGGCAGAACCTCCCCGCCCTCGCCGTCGCCCCCCGCGGCACCCTGGCCCCCGCCCTCACCGCCGCCCTGGCCTGATTCCCCGGCCCCAAAACTGCCCACTCGCGAAATGGGCGGGTGGGTGTACACCGCGCCGAGACCGCGCGGCCCACGGAGTGGGGCGGGCGCGGCGGCGTGTACGGCGCGCCCGCCGGTCGGAGCCGCCGACACGGTGGTTCGCGGAAGACACCGGCCAGGTGCGCCGCAGAGGCGGCGGCGCACAGCGAGCGGCACCGGCGGAGTGCGCGAAGCGCGCGCAGCCGGCGCCGCGAGCGCAGCTAGCTCAGAACGCCCCGCCCATGGCGCGCAGGCGCTCGACGCGGTCGGGGATGGGCGGGTGGGTGGAGAAGAGCTTGTCGATGACGCCCGGCTTGTTGGGGTCGGCGATCCACATGTGCGACATCGAGGAGGACTGGCGCTGCACGGGGCGGCCGTAGGCGGCGAGCTTCTGCAGGGCGCTGGCCAGGGCATCCGGGTGGCGGGTGGTGAGGGCGCCGGTGGCGTCGGCGAGGTACTCGCGCTGCCGGGAGACCGCGAGCTGCACGACGGTGGCGACGAGCGGCGCGATCAGGATCGCGACGAGCCCGAAGACCATGACGATCGGGTTGCCGTTGTTGTTGTTGCGCCCGAAGAAGGCCATGCGCAGGAACATGTCGGCGATGAACCCGACGGCGACGACCAGTCCGAACACGATCATCGAGACGCGGATGTCGTAGTTGCGCACGTGCCCGAGCTCGTGGGCCATGACGCCCTCGAGCTCCGCGTCGTCCATGATGTCGAGGAGACCGGTGGTCGCCGCGACGATCGCGTGCTCGGGGTCGCGCCCCGTCGCGAAGGCGTTGGGTGCCGGATCGTCGATGACGTAGACCTTGGGCATCGGCGTGCCGGTGGTGATCGAGAGGTTCTCGACGATGCGCCACAGGCGCGGGTTGTCGCGCTTCTCGATCTGGTGCGCGCCGCTCATGGCGAGCGCCTGACCGGAGGCCGCGAAGTACTGGATGAGCGCGTACCCGATGGCCACCACGAGCGTGATGATCACGATCGACAGGTTGCCGTAGATGTACGACGCCAGCCACCCCAGCCCGCCGATGATCAGCAGGAACAGCAGGATGATGACGACGGTGTTGCGCTTGTTCTTCGCTATCGCGGAATACATGGATTCCTATCGCGGGGCAGGCCGGCGGGGCAGCGTTAGAACTGCACGCGCGGCGGCTCGGCGATCGCCGCGACGTCGCTGACCTCGAAGAACTCGCGCTCCGAGAAGCCGAGGCGGCGGGCGAAGATCGTGTTGGGGAACTTCTTGATCTTGGTGTTCAGCTCGCGCACACCGCCGTTGTAGAAGCGGCGCGACGCCTGCACCTTGTCTTCGGTGTCGACGATCTCGGCCTGCAGCTGCAGGAAGTTCTGGCTCGCCTGGAGTTGCGGGTAGGCCTCGGCCACCGCGAAGATGCTCTTCAGCGCGTTCTGCATGTGGTTCTCGGCCTGCGACGCCTCGGCGGGGCCCTGGGCGGAGAGCGTCTCGGCGCGGGCGCGGGTGACGTTCTCGAACACCGCCTTCTCGTGCGCGGCGTAGCCCTTGACCGATTCGATCAGGTTGGGCAGCAGGTCGGCACGGCGCTTCAGCTGCACGGTGATGTCGCTCCACGCCTCGTCGACGCGCACGTTCAGGGTGACGAGCGAGTTGTACGTGGCCCAGAGGTAGATGCCGGCGATGACGACCAGGGCGACGACGACGATGAGCGGGATCAGCCATTCCATGCGAGCAGTATATCGACCGGAAAGCGCCCTCTCAGGGGGAAAGCGGTGCTCTCCCAGCTATCCGGTCGTCGTCGCGCCCGCCGCGGTCAGCGCGACTCGGCGAGCAGCCGGAACCAGTGGTACGAGTCCTTCGGGGTGCGGGTGAAGTCTTCGAAGTCGACGTGCACCAGCCCGAAGCGCTGCGTGTACCCGGCGGCCCACTCGAAGTTGTCGATCAGCGACCAGACGTAATAGCCCCGCAGGTCGATCGCCGAGGCCGGCCCGCCGCCGGAGACGGCCGAGATCGCTGCGTCGAGGTGGCCGGCGAGGTAGTCGATGCGGGCGCCGTCGTGCACGTGGGGCGTTCCGTCGGTCTCGTCGAGCTCCCGCGCATCCGGGAACGACGCCCCGTTCTCGGTGACGAACACCGGCGGCAGCGCCTCGCCGTAGCGCTCGGCGAGCTCGTCGAGGGCGACGCCGAGGTACTCGGGCGCGATCGGCCAGCCGAACCCCGTGCTGCGGTACTCGGGGAAGGGCTCGAGATGGAACGGCAGCGATCCCATCGCGCGGGAGGTGCCGTCGGGGGTGGCCGGGCCGCCCGAGCCGGCGGCGATGCGCGTGGGCGCGTAGTAGTTCAGGCCGTAGAAGTCGAGCTTCTGCCCGATCAGCGCGAGGTCGGCCGGATCGGCCTCGCCGAGGGCCGAGAACAGCGGCTCGAAGCCCTCGGGGAACTCGGGGTAGCGGCCGAGCAGCACCGGGTCGGCGAAGACGCGGTTGTGCAGCACGTCGAACAGCTCGGCGAAGGCCACGTCGGCGTCGGAGTCGGTGGCCGCGACGACCGGCGTGTGCACGTTGACCATGCCGATCTCACCGCGCACGTCGGCCGCCCGCAGCGCCTGCACCGCGAGGCCGTGCCCGAGCAGCTGGTGGTGGGCGGCCGGCAGCGCGTTGAACAGACGGGTGGCGCCGGGCGCGTGCACGCCGAGGCCGTAGCCGTAGAGCGTCACGGTGGCGGGCTCGTTGATCGTGGCCCAGCGGCCGATCCGCTCGCCGAAGCGCTCCCCGAGCGCGAAGGCGAGGTCGCCGAAGCGCAGCGCGGTGTCGCGGGCCATCCAGCCGCCGGCCAGCTCGTTGGGCGTGTCCCAGTGGAAGATCGTCGCCATCGTGTCGATGCCGGCGTCGTCGAGGCGGTCGAGCATCCGCTCGTAGAAGTCGACGCCCTCGCGGCGCAACGGCCCCTTGCCCTCGGGCTGCAGGCGCGGCCAGGCGAACGAGAAGCGGTACGAGTCGGCGCCGAGGTCGTGCAGCAGCTCGACGTCCTCCTCCACCCGGTGGTAGAAATCGGATGCGCGGTCGGCGGTCGAGCCGTCGAGGATGCGGCCCGGCTGACTGGTGAACGCGTCCCAGACCGACTGGCCGCGGCCGCCCTCGTGGGTGGCGCCCTCGATCTGGAAGGCGCTCGTCGCCGTGCCGAGCACGAAGCCGTCGGGCAGGCGGCCGCCGAGGTCGCGGGCGAACTCGCGGCGCTCCTCGGGCGTCATCCGCAGGGCGCCGCTCATGCGCCGGCCGGCGTCCCGAGCACGCGGTCGAGGTAGGCGTTCGTGAACAGGCCGCGGGGGTCGAGCCGGTCGCGCAGCGCCACGAAGGCGCCGTGCTGCGGATAGAGCGCCGACAGATCGGCGGCGGAACGGGTGTGCAGCTTGCCCCAGTGGGGGCGGCCGGCGTGGGCGGTCATGATCTCCTCGACCGCTTCGAAGTACTCGCGGTGGTCTTCGCGATAGTAGCGGTGAACCGCGATGTAGCCGCTGTCGCGGCCCGAGGCCGTGGAGAGCCAGAGGTCGTCGGCGGGGGCGAACCGCACCTCGATCGGGAACGAGATGCGCCAGCCACGCTCCTCGATCAGCGCGTCGATCGACCGCAGCACCGCGGGCACGTCGGCGGCCGGCACGGCGTACTCCATTTCGCGGAAGCGCACGGTGCGGCGGGTCGCGAAGACGCGGTGCGACCGGTCGGAGAACTCGCGGTTCGACCAGAGCCGCTCGGCCAGGCCGTTCACGGTCGGGATGATCCCCGGCACCATCCGGCCCGCGGCGCAGGTGACCCCGTAGACGCCGTTCGCGAGCAGGGTGTCGTCGACGAACGCGCTCATCCGCGAGAGGGGCCGTGTCGGCGCTCCGGCCGGGAGCCGGGTGTTCGTCTTGGTGACGGCCGAACGGGTGTGCGGGAACCAGTAGAACTCGAAGTGGTCGCTCGTGTCGACGAGGCCCTCGGGGCCGTGCAGAGCGTCGAGCACCGCGTCGAGCGGCGCCGGGCGCTCGACGGCGTGCAGCACGAACTCCGGAACGCACTGCAGCGTCACCTCGACGATGATGCCGAGGGCGCCGAGCGAGAGCGCGGCCGCCGGCAGCAGCTCCGCGTTCTCGTGCTCGTCGATGCGCAGCAGCTCGCCGTCGGCGGTCACCAGGGTGAGCCCGACGACCTGGGTGGCGAGGCCGCCGAAGCGGGCGCCGGTGCCGTGGGTGCCGGTGGAGATCGCCCCGCTGATCGACTGCCGGTCGATGTCGCCCATGTTCGCCAGCGCGAGCTCGTGGGGGCCGAGCAGGGCGGGCAGCTGGTGCAGGCGGGTTCCGGCGAGCAGGGTGACCCGGGAGCGCTCGCGGTCGACCGAGACGAGGCCGCTCAGGGCGTCGAGCTCGAGCAGCACGCCGGTCGCCACCGCGATGCCCGTGAAGCTGTGGCCGGCGCCGACCGCCTTGATGCGCTGCCCGCCGCGGGCCGCCGCCCGCAGGGCGCGCTGCACGGCTCCGATGCTCGTCGGCCGCTCGACCCGCTGGGGCTTCACCCGCTCGGTGCGCGCCCAGTTGCGCCAGGTGCCGTTCGCCGCCGTCACAGGAACGCCTGCCCCTCGCCGCGGTAGCTCGGCAGCTCGTCGACCACGGCGCCGTCGTCGACCACGCAGAAGGTGTTCACGTGCTCGGCCAGCTCCCCCGACTTGGTGTGCCGCAGCCAGACCCGGTCGCCCACGGCGAGCGCCGCCGCCGTGCGACCGGACAGGGGCGTCTGCACCTCCCCCGCCATCTCGCGGGCCTGCATCCGGGTGCCGCGGGGCCAGACGACCTCGGGCAGCCGGTCGGGGGCGGGCGGGCCGGAGGCGATCCAGCCCCCGCCGAGCAGCGTGGCCATGTCGGGGCGGGGCTTCCGCACCACCGGCAGCGCGAAGGCCGCAGCCGGCGCGGGCGTGAAGCGGGAGTAGGTGTCGAAGAGGTGCCCGCCGAACAGGCCCGAGCCGGCCGCGACCTCGGTCACGGAGGGGTCGGCGCTCGTCGACTCGAGCGATCCGGTGCCCCCGCCGTTGACGAACTCGAGCGGCGCGACCGCGCGCACCGCCGCCACCGCGGCGCCGCGGCGCTCGGCGAGCTCGGCGGCCGAGTGCCGCTGCATCCAGTCGATCACGCGGCCCTTCACCAGGCGGTCGGCGAGCCCGCCCCGGGGGCGGTTGCCGACGCCCGCGATCTGCGACTCGTAGGCCATCATTCCCACGAGGGCGAAGCCGGGCCGGCGCGCGATCTCCACGGCGAGCGTCCGTGCCTCGTCGGCGGTCGCGACGGGCGAGCGCCAGACGCCGAGGCGGCCGAGCCCCGGGGCGGAGAACGACGCGTCGAGCTCGATGGCCACGCGGATGCGCGGCCGAGCCTCCGGCGCGACGGCCGAGTCGATCAGGTCGAGGTGGGCGACCGAGTCGACCATCAGGGTCACCCCCGCCGCCGCGCGCTCGTCGGCCGCGAGGGCCCGGATCGCCTCCCGGTCCGCGGTCGGGTAGCCCACCACGATGTCGGGCATCTCGTCGGGGCGGCGGCCCGCCAGCCAGAGCGCCTCGGGGAGCGTGTAGGCGAGAATGCCCGCGTATCCGGGCAGCGCGAGCACCGCATCCTGAACCGCCCGCACCCGCACGGACTTGCTCGCCACCCGGATCGGCATGCCCCCGGCTCGCCGGAGCATGGAGTGGGCGTTGTGGCGCAGAGCGGCGAGGCCGATCACGGCGACGGGCGGCTCGCGGTCGGCGGTCGCGGCGGTGAGGCCGCGCCAGTAGCGCTGCTGGTCGCGCCACGGCTGCCCGTCGGCGGGGTGCGGACTGAGGTCGAGGGTCATCGCACGCTCCTCGCGCCGGGATGGGTGGGGTGGGCGGATGCGCGGCTCGCGCCGAGGGCCGGGGGCGTCGCACTCATCGCACGCTCCGCACGCGGCTGACGGCGAGGGCACCGCCGAAGCCGAAGAGCGCCGAGACGAGGAAGAGGGCCGGGAAACCGCCGAGCAGGGTGACGATCGCCGCGCCCGCCAGCGGGGCGACGGCCTGGGGCACGGCGGTGGCGATGTTCATGATGCCGAGATCCTTGCCGCGGGAGGCCGGGTCGGGCAGCACCTGCGTGGCGAGCGCCTGGTCGACCGAGAGGAAGCAGCCGTAGCCGAGGCCGAGCAGGGCCGCCCCGATCATCGTGGCCGTCAGCTCGGGCACGAACGCGAGCAGCAGCGCGGCCAGCGCCTGCAGCACCGCGGCCGCCAGCACGAACACGCGCCGTCGCCGCAGCCGGTCGCTCAGCGCCCCCGCCACCACCGAGGCGAGCACCACGAAGATCGTGTAGATCACGATCAGCACGAGCAGGTCGTCCTCGGCGTTCGGGTCGTTCAGGCCGAACATCAGGAAGTACAGCAGCAGGGTCGTGCCGAGCGCGTTGCCGATGTTCACGAGGATGCGGCTGAGCAGGGTGAAGCCGAAGTCCGGATGCTCGCGCGGACTCACCCAGAAGCCCTCCACCAGGGCGCGGAGGGTCAGGGGCGGCCGTTGCGCGGGGTGCAGCCGCGCATCCGGCACCAGGAGGCAGAACGGCGCCACGAGCAGCACCAGCAGCACCGCCATCGCCGTGTAGCCGAGCAGCTGCCCGGTGAAGAGCAGGGTGGCGAGCAGCACGCCGAGGATGAGGCCGACCGCCTGGGGCGCGGAGATGAACGCCGAGACGAGACCGCGCTGATCGACCGGCACCTGGTCGCTGATGGCGGCGGTGAGGGCGGCGGAGAGGACGCAGAAGCCGACGATGGCGAGCGTCCAGAAGACGGCGATGCCGACGAGACCGGTCTGGAGGCCGAGGAGGAGGAGGGAGGCGGCGAAGAGGAGGGTGCCGCCGGCGATCCAGGGGCGGCGGCGGCCGAAGCGGGAGGTGGTGCGGTCGGAGAGGGCGCCCGTGACGGGGAAGGCGATCAGGGCGAAGACGCCGGCGACGGCCGAGATGACGCCGAAGGCGATCACGCTGTCGGTCCACGCGGGGGTGCCGCCGGCGCCGGTGCCGGACACTGCCAGGTGCTCGTCGATCTGGAGTGGGAGGAGGAGCTGCACGGGGGTGAGCTGGGCCATCCAGATGCCGAGCCAGGCGGCGCCGAAGAGGGCGACCCAGCGGCCGCCGACGCGGCGGGTGGGTTCGGCGAGCGCGTCCGGCTGCGGGCCGGCGGCGGGGGTGGAGGCGGTGGGCGGGACGGCGGTCATGCGGGCTCCCCGGGTCGGGTGGGCGGTGCCGGAGTGGGGGCGAGGGGGCGGGATGGCTCGGTGAGGGAGCGGGATGGGTCGGCGAGGGGGCGGGGCGGCTCGCCGAGGGGGCGGGGCGGCACGGTGAGGGGGCGGGACTCCGCCGCCAGGGCGCGGGCCGCGAAGGCCGCGGTGCGGTGGGCGCGGGTGTCGTCGGCGTCGGCGAGCCACGCCAGGGCGAGACCGTCGGTCAGGGCGACCAGGTGCGCGGCGAGCTCGTCGAGGGGGCGCTGCCACGCGCATCCGGTTCTCTCGGCGGCCTTGGTGAGCGACGCCGCGGCGAGCGCCCGGTAGCCCTCGTACTGTCGGGCGGCGAGGCCCTCGAGCCCGGGCGTGCGCATGGAGTACTGGGTGAGCTCGAACATCGCCCGCTCGCGCTCGGGTGCCTCGCGCACCGTGTCGAGGTAGCGAAGCAGACCGCGCTCGAGCAGCTGCCCGAGGCTCTCGCCGTCGCGCGGCGGCACGGCGAGCACCACCTCGGTGCGGCCGATCACGTCGCCGACGAGTTCGGCGAGCAGCTCCTCGCGGGAGGCGAAGGCGTAGTGGAAGCTCGCCAGCTTCATGCCGGCCTCGTCGACGATCGCGCGGGTCGTGGCCCCGGCGACCCCGACGCGGGAGATCACCGTGAAGGCCGCGGCGAGCAGCCGGCGGCGGCGCTCGGCGACGGGCAGGCGGGCCATGCGCGCTCCTCGCGGTCGGCGGATCCGGATGCGGCGAGTGGGTCAGATGACCCAGTCGCGCCAGTATGGCCCAGCGGCGGTGGTGACGTCTACGGCTGTCTTGTGAATTCCATCCGAAACGCGGCGGGGGTGTTTTGCCGGCGCGGGCCCGTCTGGCTGAATGGGACGCGGTGTCGGCATCGCGGAGCGGGTGGGAACGAACGCCGTCGCCCCGCCGCGACGGCGGCGGACGGGTGCGCGCGGCGCTGGTCCTGGCCTCGGCCCTCGCGCTTGCCGGGGTCGCCGCCCTCGGAGCGGTGCCGGGCCTCGCGGGCTCGTCGGCCCCCGCCTCGGCCGCGCCGCTGCCGGCCGCCGCGCCGGGCGAGACCGTCGCGCCGAGCGAGTCGCCCACGCCCAGCGCTCCGTCGCCCTCGCCGTCGCCCGCGCCCGATCCGGCTCCCGCGCCCGCCCCGCCCGAAGTCACCCCCGCCCCGGGCGAGACCGTGACGCCGACGCCGCCACCCGTCGAGAACGTGCAGCCGAGCATCCTGAGCCCCGCCGCCGGCGCCCTCGTGGCGAGCGGCGTGGTCGTCGAGGGCACCGCCACGCCCGGCGCCTCGGTTCAGCTGCTGACCGCCGGATCGTCGGAGCCGCTCTGCATCGCCACCGCCGACGGCGACGGCTCCTGGAGCTGTGCCGTCGCACTCGAGAGCTCACCGTCGACCACGCTGCGCGCCGTCGCGCTCGTCACCGGCGCCGACTCGGCGGCGACCGCGGTCGACCTCGCCGTGCTGAACGCCCCCGTCGTCACCGGGGGCCTGCGCGGCAGCCTCACGAACGGCGTCGTCGCGGGCACCGCCTTCCCGGGCGCGACCGTCACCGCGACCGCCGGGGCCTTCAGCTGCACCGGAACCGCCGACGCCTCGGGCGCCTGGGTCTGCCCGCTCGCCGACGGGATCGCCGACGGCGACTACTCGGTGACCGCCATCCAGTCCACGGCCTGGAGCGGCAGCGCCTCCTCCCCGTCGAGCGAACCCGTCGCCATCAGTGTCGACGTCACCGTTCCGGCGGCGCCCTCGCTCGCGTCCCCGCCGTCGGGGGCGACCGTCGCCCTCGCGGGTCAGGTGTTCAGCGGCCGGGGCGAGCCGGAGGCGACCGTCTCGGTGTTCGCCGGCGCGCAGGTGCTCTGCGAGACCACCGTCGGCGCCGACGGGGCGTGGTCGTGCACCGCCGCCGCGGCTCCGGCCGGCACGCACCGGGTCGCCGTGCTGCAGCAGGACGGCGCGGGCAACGTCAGCGTGCAGTCCGGCCCCTCGACCCTGTTGTTCCAGGATGCGGCCGCCCCCGCCACCCCGCCGGGCACCGCCCCGGGCACGCCGACCGCCCCCGCGGGCCCCGCGGCCGGCACCCCGGGCGCGGCCCCCTCCACGCCCGACGGCACCCCGGCCGCGCCCGGATCGCCCGCCGGGCCCACGCCGGGCGACGCCGCGCCGTCCGCGCCCGGCACCCCCGCGGCGCCCGGAACCGCACCGGCGCCCGCCGCCCCCGCGCCCGGCACCTGGTCGGACGCCACCCGCTTCACCACCGCCCTCCAGCCCGCCCTCGGGCCGAGCACGACGGCGCTGTGGTGGGTGGCGCTGCTCGCCGGGGTGCTGGCGCTGCTGCTGATCGCCCTGCCGACGCGCCTGCTCGCGGGGGCGCTCGGGACCCTGCGGGCCCTGGCGCCGGTCGGTGCCGGCGACGGGACCGGGGTCGGGTCCGTTGGCGGGACCGGGGGCAGGTCCGGGGGCGGGTCCGGGAGGCACGTGTCTTCGTCCGCGCCCGGCGGCACCGCTGCGCTCGCCGCCCGCCTCGTCGCGGCGAGCGACCGCGTGCTCGGCCGCAACCGCTCGGCCGTCGAGTACGACGTGGCCCCGCAGCTCACCGTCGGCCCCGTCGCCCGGGGGGTGCTCGTGCTGCTCGCCTCGGCCGCGGCCGTCACGCTGTCGGCCCCGGTGTCGGGCGAGCCCGCCTATCTGCGCCTGTTCCTCGCGGTGGCCGCCGCGCTCGCGCTCGTCAGCGCGGTCGCCACGGTGGTGCCGTCGGCCGTGGCCCGGGCGGCGTTCGGGGTCGCGAGCCGGGTGCACGTGCATCCGTCGTACTTGCTCGTGTCGGCCCTGCTCGCCCTCGTCACGCGGATGCTCGACCTGCAGCCCGCGCTCGTCTTCGGGCTCGTGGCGGGCCTCGCCGTGGCCGAGGGCACCCGCCGGGCCGAACGCGGGGCGCTCGCCACGGTGCAGCTCGTGGCGCTGCTCGTGCTCGGCGGAGCGGCCTGGCTCGTGTCGGGCGTGCTGCAGCCCGGCGCGGATTTCGTCGGATCCTCGCTCGGCTCGACGTCGACCGCCGCGCTCCCGGGCGATCCGGTGCTCGCGGCGGCATCCGAGTTCGTGCACGTGGTGGCGCTCGCGTCGTTCGGCTCAGCGGCCGTGCTGCTCGTGCCCGTCGGACGTTCGCTCGGGCGCCGGCTGCTCGACTGGTCGCCGGCGACGTGGGTGCTGCTGACCGTGCCGTCGTTCGCGGTGCTCGCGATGCTGTTCGCGCCGTGGTTCCTGGAGCGCACGGCCGCGAACCCGGGGTCGGCGGTGCTGTTGCCGGTGCTCGCCGCGGGCTTCGCGGCGGTGTGCGTCGCGGTCTGGGCCTGGACGCGCTTCATCGCGACCGACGACGACCCGGACGCCGCCTAGCCCGCCCTGCCCGGCGCCGGCTCGCTCTCGCGACATCGCGGAATGTTACGCCCCCGGCGCCGCTTCCCCGGAGGCCGACTTAGGCTTGACGGGTGACGAACACGCAGCCCTCCCCCGCTTCCGACGATTACGCCGGCCGCCTCACCGCCGCCGCGCCCGGCCACGACGACACCGCGCGCGACCACCGGCTCGTCGCGCACCCGAGCGCACCCACCGTCACGCCCGAGGAGTTCAAGGCGGCCTTCCGCAACCACCCGGCCGGGGTCGCGGTCATCACGGCCGACGCCGGCGACGGCCCCGTCGCCCTGACCGCCACCTCCGTCTTCTCGGTCAGCGTCGAGCCGCCGCTCCTCGTCTTCTCGATCTCGGAGCTGTCGTCCTCGACGCCCACGATCCGGCGCAGCGAGACCGTCGTCGTGCACCTGCTCGGCGCGGCCCAGCTCGACATCGCCAAGCTCGGGGCCACGAGCGGCATCGACCGCTTCGCCGACACCTCGATCTGGACGCGCCTGCCCACGGGCGAGCCCTACTTCCCGGCGGCGCACGCGTGGATCCGCGGCCGCGTCGTCAACACCATGGAGGCCGGCGGCTCGACCGTCGTCGCCGTGCAGGCCCTCGAGACCAAGGCCCCGCCCGCCGACGACCCCGCGGCCGACGCGGCCACGGCCGAGCCGCTCGTCTACCACAACCGCACCTGGCACCGCCTCGGCGACCACTCCAAGATCGTCTGACCCACCCGGCCGGTCAGGCCGCGTCAGCCCCGCAGCCGCGCGACGAGCTCCGCCGTCACCTCGAACGGCACCGCCGCTCCCCGCAGCCCCGAATCGACCAGCACCGGGTGCAGCTCGAACGAGCCGGGCACGAGAGCGGCCCCCGAAGCCGTGATGACCCGCACCGGCACCACCCGGCTCCCGCCGGACGGGACGGTGACGGTCTCGCCGAGCATCCCGTAGTCGCTGTACCCGAACGAGAACTCGGCGGTGCCGGGCTCGGTGACCACCCCGAGCACCACGAGCTCGCTCGAGAAGAGCTCGACGGGCGCCGACCCTCGGTTGACGACCTCGATCGACGACGGGAAGCCGTCGGCGGGCCAGCGCAGCTCCAGCGCCCGGCGGCGCTCGGCGCGGGACGGCCGTACCGGGTGGGGCAGCGGGTCCATCATCACGACGGCGCGCGGTGCAGCCGGCGGCCCGTCGGGCTCCTGATCCAGGTAAGCGTGCTGCAACTGGCCAAGCCACCACCGCCTCTCGCCGCTCGCCACCTCCGGCGCTCCGACGACGACCGAGTCGGGCGAGTACCGGTGGAGCACCCGCCAGCCGTCGGCGGGCAGGTGCTCGGCACCGTCCACGACTTGCTCGGCCCCCAGCTCGACGACGAGTTCCGTCAGCGCCCGCCCCTCCCCCGCCAGTGCCTCGGCGTCGACGGAGTGGAAGGCGATCCGCGGTGACTCGTCCGAGGTGGGCACGCGCCCATGATGCCACTCCCGGGCGCGCGCGGCACGACTATCGTGGGGCCATGCGGATGCGGAGGGCGGCGACGGCGGCGGCCCTGGCGGCGCTGACCGCGGGCCTCCTGAGCGGATGCGCGCTGCTCTCGGGCCCGAACCCGTGCCTTCCGGGGCTCGCCGTCACCCCATCCCCGGCCGTCGCCGGAGAGACGATCACCGTGACCGCCGAGAAGTGCGACGTCGCCGTGCCCGACGAGGGCTGGACGGTCGTGCTCGGACACGCGGAAGGCGCCCCGATCGTCACCGAGTCCACCTCGCAGGCCTTCGACGGGACGTTCGAGCTGACCGTCGAGCTGCCGTCCGACTTCCCCGAGGGCCAGGCCTACGTCGACATCGCCAACTGGGTCTACGTGCCCTGCGACGACACCGGCAGCTGCGCCTCGGCCGACCGGCCGTTCGACGTCATCGCGCCGTAGCGAGCCCGACCGCGCCGGGGCCGGCCGGGCCGCCCGTCAGGCCCCGTGCTGCTCCCGCAGGCGCGGGAGGATCTCGGCGCCGTAGAGCTCGATGAAGCGGCGCTGGTCGGCGCCCGGGCCGTGGAAGACGAGGTGCTTGAACCCGAGGTCGATGTACTCGTTGATGCGGGCGACGTGCTCGTCGGGATCGGTCGAGACGATCCAGCGGGAGGCCGCGCGCTCGATCGGCAGGGCGTCGGCGAGACGCTGCATCTCGATCGGGTCCTCGACGCCCATCTTCTCCTCGGGCGTGAGCGCGAGCGGCGCCCAGTACCGGGTGTCCTGCAGGGCCCGCTCGCGGTCGTGGTCGAACGAGACCTTCATCTCCATCAGCGTGTCGACGTCGTCGGCGGTGCGCCCGCCCTTCTCGATGCCCTCCTCGAGCGCGGGCAGGAGCGTCTCGGTGTAGAGCTCGCGCTTCTTGCCCGAGGTGGTGATGAAGCCGCTCGCCATGCGGCCGGCGAGGCGGGTCGCGGCCGGGCCCGAGGCGCCGATGTAGATCGGCACGGGCGCCGCGGGCTTGTCGTAGATCGTCGCGTCCTGCGTGCGGAAGTACTGGCCCTCGTAGGTCACGCGGTCTTCGGCCCAGAGGGTCTCGATGATCGTGATGGCCTCCTTCAGGCGGGCGAAGCGCTCCTTCATCTCGGGCCAGGGCAGCCCCAGCACGACCTCGTTCAGCGCCTCGCCGCTGCCCACCCCGAGGATGACCCGCCCCGGGAACAGCGCCCCGAGCGTGCCGAACGCCTGCGCGACGACCCCCGGGTGGTAGCGGAAGGACGGCGTCAGCACGCTCGTGCCCATGATGATCTTCTCGGTGCGCGCCCCGAGCGCCCCGAGCCACGGCATGGCGGCCGGCGCGTGCCCGCCCTCGTGGTTCCAGGGCTGGAAGTGGTCGGACACGAAGATCGAGTCGAAGCCGGCCTGCTCGGCGAGCACCCCGTACTCCAGGAGCTCGGCGGGACCGAACTGCTCGGCCGAGGCCTTGTAGCCGAAGCGGAAGGGGATGGTCATGCGGTGCTCCTCGCTCGAGTGCGGGGCCCCGACGGCATCGAGGGCCCGATCGTCAGTCTAAAGCGCACGCGGTCAGCGACGGATGCGCGACAGCGCCTCCTCGAAGCTGCCGACCGGCGTCATCATCGCCCCGACATCGGGTTCGAACCGGCCGCCGTCGTCACGCTCCCCGTCGGGGTCGGAGACGACGATCACCCGGGCATCCGCCAGCCGGCAGACCCGGATCTTGTAGTTGACGCTCACCCGTTCGCGCGGCCGCTGCTCGACCACCACGACATCGGGCGGGAAGCTCGGCGAGGTCAGCAGCTGCCCGAGCGAGCTCGCGGCGACCGTGAGCTCGACGCCCTCGACCTCCGCCACCCGCTCGATCTTGGCGGCGAGGGCGTCGGCGTCGGCGTCGAACAGACCCACCTTCACCATCTGCGTCGCCACCTCGTCCCCCGGTCTGCGCGGGCATCGTCGCCCGACCGCACACGCGCCGGCTGCGCAGCCGACCCTCCGACGGTACACCCATCCCCCACCGCCCCGAACGGGCGGAGCCGCGATCCTGCACCCCGGGTGACTGTTCGCTGGTGCTTCCCCGAACGTCCAGCGAACGCCCGCCGAGGCGGATCTAGCCTCGGGCTGACACCTCGGAGGCCCCCATCCGCACGCACACCCCACCGCCCTCCGGCCTCGACCGCCGTGACCTCCTGCGGGCCGGTCTTCTCGCGACCCCGGTGCTCGCGGCGAGCCTCGTCGGGTCGCCCTCGCGAGCCGCCGCCGGCACTTCGACGGGCCCCACCGGGCCCGTCACCTCCGTGCTCGAGCACGGCGCGGCGCCGGGCAACAGCGGGAGCCAGAACGCGAGCGCCTTCGCCGACGCGGTCGCGGCGGTGGCGAAGCTCGGCGGCGGCACGGTGGACTTCTCCGACCTGCCCCTCGCGTTCGACGGCGCGCTGCGGATGCCTCCGAACGTCAGCGCCCGCGGCGGGGCGGTGATCACCTTCTCGCCGGGAGCGAAGTGGATCTACGGCACGGGCCACGACTCCACCACCTTCCAGGCGAAGGTCGAGGGCATCCGCATCACCCGCAGCCTGGCCTCGAGCGACGGCCTGTCCATCCCGAAGGGCTCCGTGTTCCTGCAGCTCGAGGGCTGCCGTGACCTCACGATCAGCGGATGCTCGTTCCACGGCGCCGAGGTCGCGATCTCCCAGCCCGCGGCGGCCGGCCTGCCGAACCATGCGAACTCGATGATCGTGATCGCCGGCAACCACTTCAGCGAGGTGGACTACGCCTGGAGGGCGAGCCGGCACGCCCGCTCGAAGTGGGGCGTGAACAGCGACAGCGTCTTCTCGGGCAACATCGTCAACCACGCCTACGTCACCCACGTGCACTGCGACTCGATCGACGGGGTGAGCGTGACGGGCAACACCTTCTTCTTCCCCGGGCACCAGGAGGGCACGTCGGGAGCGCCGTCGCGCATCCGGGACAAGCGCAGCAACGTGTTCATCGGCGAGTCGAACTGGGTGCACGTGCACGACAACAACTGCTTCGAGGCCGGCACCGACGCCATCCGGCTGGAGGGGGCGCGCACCGCCAACATCACCGGCAACAACATCGCCTGGCCCGGACAGGTGACGCCCTCCGACGGGATCGCGGTCGGAGGCAACCCGGGCAGCGAGACCCTGAAGCTGGTCGTGGCGTCGAACCAGATCACCTACTACACCCGGCACGCCGTCTCGGTCACGGGCCCCGCCCAGGCCTGCAGCCTGGGGCTCGACACCGTGTACTTCCAGGCGCATCCGCCCACCTACTTCGGCAGCGACGACCTCGGTTCCGACGACGACCACCACCGCTACTTCGTCGACGACTCGGTGCAGCTGCTGCCGACGATCGCGGCCGGCGCGTCAGGCCGGGCCGGCGAGAGCGACCGCCTGCCGGGAGTCGCGGGCCCCGGCCTGACGTCCGTCACCGCCCTCGGCGCTCTCGCCGCGACCAGCGCGGCGAACGTCGTCGCCGACTTCGCGGCGGGCGGCTCGGCCCCGACGTTCGCGTGCCAGAGCGCCGGGAGGGCGACGACCGCCTACGGGGCCCTCGTCGTGGTGACGGCACGGCGGCACGGCGCTGACGGCTCCCCGTCGGCGACCTACCTGCTGCTGGTGTCCAAGGCGCCGGTGCCCGGTGGGGGCCCGACGCTCGGGTCGGCCGTTCTGGTCGCCTCGGCGGGGTGTGTCGACGGGTCGACAAGCGAGCATCCGTCGTTCACCTGGGCCCTCGCCGATGACCGTCTCGTCGCCACGGCCGTCGGGTCGACGAAGGGCGCGGGGTTCTGCTTCGACGCGACCTCGACGGGGGATCTCGTGCTCAGCTGAGCGGCGCCGAGGGGCCCTCGGTGGGCGCGGCAGCCGGAGCGAGCGTTGCGGGCCGAGCCCGGGCGGGGCGTCCCGACCACCACACGTACAGCGACGCGGCGGTGAGCACCGCGACCGCGATCACGACCCACCACGGGAAGGTGGGGATCTCGGGTCGCTGTCCCGCGCCGTCGACGTCGACCTGCGGTGTGGGGATGACCCGCTCACCGGTCACGAGGATGCGGTGGCTGTTCACGCCCAGCGGCGTGCAGGTGACGAGGGTGACGAGGTCGCGCCCGTCGACGGGCAGGAGGCTCTGGGTCTCGGTCGGCTCGACCACCCGTGTGTCGACCACGCGGTAGGTGAGCACCTCGCCGAGCACCTCGATGGTGAAGCTGTCGTCGAGCTCGACCCGGTCGAGGTGGGTGAAGAGCTCGGAGGTCGCGAGGCCGCGGTGCGCGGTGAGCACCGAGTGGGTGGTCACGCCTCCGACGGGGACGGCGGTGCCCTCGAGGTGGCCGACACCGTGGTCGAGCACGTCGGCGCTCGTGCCGTGGTAGCGATCACCGAGCCCATGCCCGCAGAGGAGGTCGAGAAGACCATCCGAGAGGAGCGCGCCAACGTCACTCCGTTCCCGAGTGTCAGAGGTACACGTGATGATCTAGACCAGATCGACGAAGACGACCTGCAGAACCTCCGCCACGCGGCTGGCCGCGACGACAGCGCAGAGGACATTGACCCGGAGACCACATGACCAAGAGCGGGGCCTACGACCCCTTCGAGCACGCCGAACGGCTAGGCATCGAAGTGGTCTTCGGACGGCTCCGCAGCGCCCACGGTCTCTGGGTGCCCGACCACCGCACCATCATCCTGAAGCGCGGGATGCGCGTGCTCCACGAGCGCAGCGTTCTTGCCCACGAGCTCGGTCACGTGTGCCTCGGCCACGAAGAGTCGAACAGCCGCAACGAGTTCCTCGCCGACAGATGGGCCGCTCGCAAGCTCATTGCCCCCGACCACCTCGCCGAGGTGGCTCGCGTCCATCACGACCCCGCCCAGTGGTGCATCGAACTCAATGTCACCCCCCACATGCTCGAGACCTACCTCGCGCTCCAGCCCGCCTAGGAGGACACCGTGGCCGGCAGCATCACCCCGTACGACACCACCGCAGGGAAGCGCTACAGAGTCCGGTACCGGAAGCCCGACAAGTCGCAAACCGACAAGCGCGGGTTCCGCACGAAGCGTGAGGCCGAGCTCTTTCTGGCCTCCGTCACTGTGTCGAAGGCTCTCGGCGACTACATCGACCCAGCACTCTCGCGGGTGACAGTTGGAGACCTCGCCCCGCGCTGGCTCGCATCCAAGAAGTTTCTGAAGCCGTCGTCGGTTCGACCACTAGAGACCGCGTGGATGGTGCACGTCGCTTCCACCTGGGAACATCGCGAGATCTCATCGATCGTTCCCTCGGAGGTTCAAGCGTGGGTAGGCGAACTCTCGTCGCGCCGGTCGCCCACGGTGGTCATTCGAGCTCACGGTATCCTCGCCGGCATCCTTGACACCGCTGTCGCAGACCGCCGACTGCCCCGCAACCCAGCACGAGGCGTGAGCCTTCCGCGCAAGACCGGCAAGGCGCAGCGCGCCTACCTCACCCACGACCAGGTTCACACCCTCGCAGCGACATCCGCGTACCCGAGCATCGTGCTCTGCCTGGCCTACACCGGCCTCCGCTGGGGTGAGCTCACAGCGCTCCGAGTGCGACACGTGAACGCCCTCCGACGTCGGCTGCATGTAGAAGAGAACGCGGTGAAGGTGGGCCCGGTCATTCACGTGGGAACGCCCAAGGGGCACGAGAAGCGGTCGGTCCCGTACCCACCGTTCGTAGGCCTCCGCCTGGCCGAACTCTGCACAGGCAAGGGGCCCAGCGCTCTCGTCTTCGGCGACGGCTCCACGCACATCAACCCGCCCCGACAGCACCAACGGATGGTTCGTCGCAGCGGTGCGCCGCTGTCAGTCCCGTGACCCGGAGTTCCCCATGCTTACTCCGCACGACCTCCGGCACACAGCAGCGTCGCTAGCGATCAGCTCAGGCGCCAACGTGAAAGCCGTGCAGAAGATGCTGGGCCACGCCTCGGCCGCAATGACCCTCGACACGTACGCCGACCTATTCGACGACGACCTCGATGCGGTCGCCAACCGCCTGCAGGAGAGCGCGCGCCAGGCAAGTGTGGGCAAGACGTGGGCAGAGGCGATCACCGGTTAACGGCGAAGACCCCTCCTGCCCCGCAATTATGCGGGACGGAGGGGTCTAGGGAGTGGTACCCCCAGAGGGACTCGAACCCTCACTGAAACGATTTTAAGTCGTCTGCCTCTGCCGATTGGGCTATGGGGGCGGAAGCCTCAGCGTACCGGGCGCGGCCGGTGGAGCGGCGGCGGCGCGGGCGGGCGACGCGAGGCGGGAACGAGAGCGCCGCGCATCCGGAGCCCGTGAGGGGCAGGGGATGCGCGGCGCGCGTCGTGGGAGGCCCGGAGGGGCTACTCGCCGGCCGGGGCCTTCGCGGCGGCCTTGGTGCGCGGCTTGGTGGCCTTCGCCTTGGGCGCCTCGGGCGAGGAGTCGGTGGCGGCCACGCCGTTGACCTCGGCGGTCGCGGCGGGCTCGGACGAGTACGAGCCGGGCAGCTCGGCGTTCGCCGGCTTCTCGCCGGAGGCCGGCGCAGCGGAGCCGGCGTCGGGCGCGGACGCCGCAGCAGGCGCAGCCGTCGGCGGCACCGGCGCGGCGGCGGGGGCCGCCGGACGCGGACGCGACGCGAACTCCTCGAACACGGCCCGCGGGTGAACGCGCGCCTCGAGCGAAACGTTGTCGCGGCCGAGGAAGAAGTTGTTCACCCAGCCCCAGATGACGCGCAGCTTGCGCTCCCACGACGGCATGGCCAGGCCGTGGTAGCCGCGGTGCGCGAACCAGGCCGGGAGGCCCTTGATGGCGAGCTTGCCCGACTGGAACACGCCGACGCCGAGGCCGAGGCCGGCGACCGCGCCCATGTTCTTGTGGAAGTAGTCCTTCACGCCCTCGCCACGCAGCGACGCGACGATGTTCTTCGCGAGGAGCTTGCCCTGACGCACCGCGTGCTGGGCGTTCGGCACACAGAAGCCGCCGACGCCGCCACCGGTGAGGTCGGGCACGGCCGACACGTCGCCGGCGCCCCAGGCGCCCTCGACGATGCCGTCGTCGCCCTCGACCCGCAGGTCGGCGCGCACGCGCAGACGGCCGCGCTCCTCGATCGGGAGGTCGGTGCCCTTCAGCATCGGCGAGGCCATGACGCCCGCGGTCCAGATGATCAGGTCGCTCTCGAAGCTCTCGCCGGTCGACAGCTCGACGACGCCGCCCACGGCGGACTTGAGCTGCGTGTCGAGGTGGATCTGGGCCCCGCGCTTGGCGAGGTTGTCGATCACCCAGAGGCTCGTCTTCAGGCTGACCTCGGGCATGATCCGGCCCATGGCCTCGATCAGGTGGAAGTGGGTGTCTTCGAAGTCGATCTCGGGGTAGCTCGAGATGAGGGCGCTGACGAAGGAGCGCAGCTCGGCGAACACCTCGATGCCCGCGAAGCCGCCGCCGACGACGACGACGGTGAGCAGGCGGTCGCGCTCGGGGCCGGGGGCCATCTGGGCGGCCTTGTCGAAGTTGACGAGGATGCGGTCGCGGATCGCGGTCGCCTCCTCGATGGTCTTGAGGCCGATCGCCTCGTCGGCCACACCGGGGATGGGGAAGGTGCGCGACACCGAACCGGCGGTGACGACGATCTGGTCGTACTCCTCCTCCCACGTGTCGCCCGCGTTCGAGGCGATCGTCGCGGTCTTGGAGGCGTGGCTGATGCCCGTCACCTTGCCCGCGATCACGCGGGTCTTCTTCAGGTGACGACGGATGCCGACGACGGCGTGACGGGGCTCGATCGAGCCCGCGGCCACCTCGGGGAGGAAGGGCTGGTACGTCATGTACGGCAGCGGGTCGACGACGGTGACGTCTGCCTCACCGGCACGAAGCCACTTCTCCAGCTTCCAAGCGGTGTAGAAACCGGCGTAGCCGCCGCCGACAATCAGGATCTTGGGCACAGTGAAACGATCTCCTCAGTACAGGGGCCTGCGAACAGGGTACTACTTGCGAAGCACGCCTCTGAAATGCGAGACGGCCCCCAGAGCGAAAGCCGCCATCAGCATGAGGAACCCGAGCAGGAGCCCCAGCGGCACCGCCCAGTGGGTGAGAGTGTACACCCCGCCCGCGGGCTCGATCGCGCCGGCTCCCGGGCTGCCGCCCTCGGTGTCGCGGCCGCCGGGCGGCGGGATGGTGAGCGTGTCGAGCGAGGTCGTCGCCGACGACGGCCGGTAGGTGGCGATCCAGGCGTCGAGGTCGCCCACCGGGTTGGCGGCGACGGGGGCGACGGATGCACTGACCGCCGCCTCGGCGTCGACCAGCCCGTACCCGTAGATCGGCCCGGGCACCGGCTCCCCCTTCGGTACGGCCGTGGTGACGATGCGGTTGATCACGTCGTCGGCCGAGAGCTCCGGATGCGCGGACTTCACCAGCGCGGCCAGACCGCTGACCAGCGGCGCCGCCGCGCTCGTCCCGTCCCAGATCACGTGGGTGCCGCCGGGGATGACGCCGACCAGCTGCTCGCTCGGGGCCGCCACCGCGATGGTGATGCCCTGCGAGGACGCGTCGAAGCTCGCGTCGCCCTGCTTGTCCACCCCCGCGACCGCGACGACGCCCGGGATGGTGGCGGGGGCGCCCACCTCGGTGGTGCCGCTCCCCCGGTTGCCGGCGGCCGCGACCACGACCACGTCGTTGTCGAAGGCGTAGGAGAACGCCTCGTCCCAGCTCTCGGGCCAGTCGAGGCTGTTGCGGGTGAGCGACATGTTGATGACGTCGGCCCCGTGGTCGACGGCCCAGCGCACCGCCTCGGCGATCTGCTCGTCGGAGTCGACCGAGCCCTCGCCGAGCGCCACCGAGATCGACAGCAGGGAGGCCTTCGGGGCCACGCCCAGCACGCCGTCGCCGAAGCCGGTGCCCCGACCGGCGATCAGCGAGGCCACCATGGTGCCGTGCTCGGGGCTCGCGCCCACCGGCTTCTGCCCGTCGGGCGAGCCGATGCCCGAGACGTCGGTGCCGTCGACCACCGCGTCGCGGAGCTCGGGCACGCTGCCGTCGACGCCCGTGTCGATGACGGCGACGGTGGCGCCCTCACCCTCCGTGACGTCCCACGCGGCGCGGTAGCCGTAGTCGCTCAGCCAGTACTCGGCGTCGCGGATGGAGTCGGCCCGCGCCGGAGCCGCCGGAGTGGCGGCGATGACCGGGGCGACCGCGAGCGCGCCGACGAGGGCGAGCGCCCAGCCCCTCCGCCGGCCGGTCATCACTCGCCGAGGTCGTAGTCGACGCACTCGCAGACGAGCGGCGACCAGTCGCCGCGCTCGAGTGCGAGGTCGCCCACCGGGTTGACCCCGGGGCCGGCCGCGAGGGCGTGGGCGGCGAGGGCGTGCAGGCACTTGACCCGCACCGGCATGCCGCCGGCGGAGATGCCGGCGATCTCGGGCACCTCGCCGAACACGGCGCGGTCGGCGAGGTAGGCCTCGTGGGCGGCCAGGTAGGCGGCGTTCAGCTCGGGGTCGGCGAGGTCATCCTGGAACTTGACCATCACGTGCTCGGCCTCGAGGTCGCTCATCGCGGCCGTCGCGGCGGGGTGCGACAGGTAGTAGAGGGTGGGGAAGGGTGAGCCGTCGGCCAGGCGGGGGGCCGTGGCGAGCACCGTCGGGTTGCCGCAGACGCAGCGGGCGGCGATGCCGAGCACGTTGCGCACCGGTCGGCCGAGCTGGGCACCCGCGACCGCGAGGTCATGCTCGGAGGCCGGCTCGAAGGGCGGCGTGCTCACGGCACCACTCCGTTCTGCTGAAGTTCTTGGGGCGTGGAGGTGGACAGGCCGGCGGTCACGCCCGAGGCGAACAGCGACGAGAGCCAGTCGACCTGCGTCGTGCTGATGGTGTCGCTCACGTCGGCGCCCGGCTCGACCGGGGCGGGGACGTCGTCGACGACGAGGAAGCTCGTCTCGCCCGGCATGACGTAGTAGAGCCGGTCGCGGGCCTCGGCCTTGATGTAGGCCGGGTCGGTCCAGCGGGCGATCTCGGAGGTCAGTGCGTCGTTCTCGGCGTCGCGGGCGTCGACCGCCGCGTGCAGCGCCGCGAGCTGCTGGCGCTGCTCGATGTAGACGCGGAGGCCGGGCGCGATGATCACGACGAACATCACGATGACGACGAACATCAGCACCGTGAAGCCGGAGAAGCGGATGCTCCGGAGCCAGCCGGCCCCGGCCGCACCCGCCGCCGAGGGCTGCGGCAGCGCCACCGGCATCCGTGCCGGACGTGATGCTGATGTGCGCTGCCGCATGAATCCCTCGGGTGGTGCTCGGGTGGTGCTCGGGCTGCTCCGGCCCTTAGGCGGAGAAGCGGGGGAACGCGCCGCGGCCGGCGTAGACGGCCGCCTCGGCGAGCTCCTCTTCGATCCTCAGGAGCTGATTGTACTTCGCGACGCGCTCGCTGCGGGCAGGCGCACCGGTCTTGATCTGGCCGGCGTCGGTGGCGACGGCGAGGTCGGCGATCGTCGTGTCCTCGGTCTCACCGGAGCGGTGCGAGAGGATCGCGGTCATGCCGGAGCGCTGCGCGAGCGAGACCGCGTCGAGCGTCTCGGTGAGCGTGCCGATCTGGTTGACCTTCACCAGGATCGAGTTGCCGGTGCCCTTGGCGATGCCCTCGGCGAGGCGGGTGGGGTTCGTGACGAACAGGTCGTCACCGACCAGCTGCACCTTCGAGCCGATCTCGGAGGTCAGGTGGGCCCAGCCCTCCCAGTCGTCCTCGTTCAGCGGGTCTTCGATGGAGACCAGCGGGTAGTTCGCGACGAGGTCGGCGAAGTAGGCCGACATCTCGACGTTCGAGCGCTGCTGGCCCTCGAAGGTGTACGAGCCGTTGTCGTAGAACTCCGACGCGGCGACGTCGAGCGCGAGCCCGATGTCCTTTCCGGGGGTGAAGCCGGCCTGGGTGATCGCCTCGAGGATGAAGTCGAGCGCCTCGCGGTTGTTCGGCAGCTCGGGGGCGAAGCCGCCCTCGTCGCCGAGGCCGGTCGAGAGGCCCTTCGACTTCAGCAGCGACTTCAGCGAGTGGTAGGTCTCGACGCCCCAGCGCAGGGCCTCGGAGAAGCTCTCGGCGCCGAGCGGCACCGCCATGAACTCCTGGATGTCGACGCCGGTGTCGGCGTGCGCGCCGCCGTTGACGATGTTCATCAGCGGAACGGGCAGCGTGTGCGCGTTCGGGCCGCCGAGGTAGCGGAACAGGGGCAGGTCGGAGGAGTCGGCCGCCGCGCGCGCCACGGCGAGCGAGACGCCGAGGATCGAGTTGGCGCCGAGGCGCTTCTTGTTGTCGGTGCCGTCGAGCGAGATCATCGCGGCGTCGACGAGGCGCTGGTCGGTGGCGTCGAAGCCCTCGATCGCCGGGCCGATCTCGTCGATCACGGCGTCGACGGCCTTCTGCACGCCCTTGCCGAGGTAGCGGCCCTTGTCGCCGTCGCGGAGCTCGTAGGCCTCGAAGGCGCCGGTGGAGGCTCCGGAGGGGACGGCGGCGCGCGAGACGATCCCGTCGTCGAGGAGCACCTCGACCTCGACGGTCGGGTTCCCTCGGGAATCCAGGATTTCGCGAGCGCCAACGGCTTCGATGAGTGCCACGGGTGGTTTCTCCTCTGTTTCAGGCAAAGGCCTGCTGTATCAGGCGATGGCTAGTCTAACGATTCGCGCGCGATGGCCTGCATGGTCATCACGGCCTCGAACAGCCAGGTCGAGAACTCGTCGTCGTAGGCGGCGTCCAGCGGGCGGTGCAGCGCCGAGTCGACGGCCGACATCACGAGGGTGACGGCGAGCCGGGCGCGGGCCGGCGTCGTGCGCTGCTCGGCCAGGGCGACGATCTCGTGCCGCAGCTCGGCGGCGAAGCGGATGACGTCGGGCGCGAGCTCCGGGCGCCGGCCGAGCAGGTCGCGGATCGCCTCGCGGTCGACGCCGTCGCGGGCGGTGGCGTCCATCACCGAGCCGACGAGGGTGCAGAGGTCGCGGACGAGCCAGCGCTCACCGTCGCGCTCCAGGAAGCGCTGCCGCTGCGCATCCGTCACCGTGAACGCGGACAGGCCGACGATCGCCGAGACCTTCGAGGGGAAGTAGTTGAAGAAGGTGCGGCTGGACACGCCCGCCTCGGAGCAGATCGCGTCGACCGAGGCGTGGCCGACGCCGTTCTCGGCCACCAGGCGCAGGGCGGCGTCGTGGATCGCGGCGCGCGTCTCCACCTTCTTGCGCTCCCGGAGGGGCAGCTCGTTCTCGGACTTCAGCGTCGTCATCGTCGCTCCGTTCTGTCGTTGAACTCGCCGAGCAGGCGCACGAACTCCTGCACGTCGGGGGTGGGCCAGCCGTCGAGGGCGTCGGCGTAGAGCTCCTTCGTCTCCGCGCGCATCTCCTCGAGGCGGGCAAGGGTGAGGTCGGTGGGGGCGTAGAGCTGGGCGCGCCCGTCGCCCGGGTCGGGCACGCTCGAGACGAAGCCGAGCTCCTTGAGGCTGCGCAGCTGGCGGCTGAGGGCGCTCTTGTCCATCCGGGTGGCCTGGATGATCGCCCCGGGCGACGTGGGATGGTGCTTCACGATGTACTGCAGCACCGAATAGCCCGAGGGCTGGAGCTCCTCGGAGAACCGTTCGGCGTTGTGCAGCACCGCCCGGCGGACGGTGCGCACGAGGCGGGCCATCTCGCTCTCGATGGCGGAGACGGCCTCGCCGCGGGGGTCGGCCTGGGGGTCGTCGGTCACGACCCCCAGGCTAGCGTGGGCGGTCACCGGCGTTCGGGCGCCTCCTCGGCGTGACGCGGGGCGTGCGGCCGCGCATCCTCGTCGTCACGGATCTTCTCGGTGCTCTCGCCCGCGATCTCGGCGGCCGAGACGGTGACGACCGTCTGCTCCAGGTCGGCGATCTGCTCCTGCGAGGTCTTGGTGCCGAGGGCACGGTTCGGCAGCAGGGCGATCGCGACGATCGACAGCAGCGCGAGCGGCACGGCCAGCAGGAAGATGTCGGCCACCGCCTCACCGTAGGCCGACTCCACGAGGGTGCGGATCGGGCCGGGCAGGGTCGACAGGTCGGGGATGCCGCCGCTCTCGAGACCGCCGGTCTGCGAGGGGTCGACGCCGAGCTTCAGCAGCCCGTCGGCGATCAGCGAGGTGATGCGGTTGCCGAGAACGGCGCCCATCACGGCCACGCCGATCGTGCCGCCGAGCGAGCGGAAGAAGGCGACGGAGGCGCTGGCCACACCGATCTGCCGCGGGTCGACCGCGTTCTGCACGATCAGCACGAGGTTCTGCATGACCATGCCGACGCCCGAGCCCATGATGAACATGTAGAGGAACACCAGCCAGAAGCTCGTGTCGTAGCGGATGGTGCCCATCAGCGCGAGGCCGATGGTGAGCAGCACCGAGCCGACCACCATGTAGCGCTTCCAGACGCCGGTGCGGCTGATCACCTGGCCGATGACGATGCTCGACACCAGGACGCCCGCGATCATCGGGATGGTGAGGAGGCCGGACTCGGTCGGCGTCTTGCCGCGGGCCAGCTGCATGTACTGGCTGAGGAAGATGCTCGTGCCGAACATGGCGACGCCCACCGAGATGCTCGCGATGACCGCGAGCCAGAAGGTGCGGTTCTTGAAGAGCGTCATCGGGATGATGGGCTCCTTCACCTTCAGCTCGGTGACGACCGCGGCGGCCAGCAGCAGCACGGCGCCGACGACCATGGCGATGGACTGCACGGAGCCCCACTCGAAGTCGTTGCCCGCGAGGGTGACCCAGATCAGCAGCAGCGAGACGCCGGCGGCGATCAGGGCCGCGCCGAGGTAGTCGATGGTGACCTTGCGCTTCTGCGTGGGGATGTGCAGCGTGCGCTGCAGCACGATCAGCGCGGCGACGGCGAAGGGCACGGCGATGTAGAAGTTCCAGCGCCAGCCGGCCGAGTCGGTGATGACACCGCCGAGCAGAGGGCCGCCGACGGTGGCGACGGCCATCACGGCACCGAGGAGGCCCATGTAGCGGCCGCGCTCACGGGGCGGGATGATGTCGGCCATCGCGACCTGCACGAGGGCGGTCAGACCGCCGGCGCCGAGGCCCTGCAGCACGCGGAAGAAGATGAGCATCTCGGTGGACTGCGCGAGGCCGGCGAGACCGGAGCCGACGACGAAGATGATCAGCGACAGCTGGATCAGACGCTTGCGGTTCGTCAGGTCGGCGAGCTTGCCCCAGATGGGCGTCGAGACGGTGGTGGCGAGCAGGGTCGCGGTGACGACCCAGGTGTAGCCGGACTGCGTGCCGCCGAGGTCGGAGATGATCTTCGGCAGCGAGCTCGAGACGACAGTGCTGGCGAGCATCGCCACGAACATGCCGAGCAAGAGGCCCGACAAGGGCACGAGCACCTGCCGGCGGGTCTTGGCGCCCTCCGCGGGCGCCGGGGCTTCGATGGTCTGTGAGGACACGGTTCTCCTGTACGAAAAAAGTTGATCTGGATCAACGATATACCCGTTGTTGACCCAGATCAACTAATTCCTGCAGAAAGTGCAAACTTTTATGCTGTGCACGGTTTCTGCCCGTACGACCCATCCGGCTCAGGATGCTCGGCTACTCCCCCGCCGTGATGGCCTCCGCCTCGACGAGCTCGTCCTCCTCCTCGCGGTCGATGTGGGCGATGGCACGGTGACCGGCGATGACGATGATCGAGGCGATCACCACGGAGCCCGCGGCGACGTAGAACGGGGTCGCCGCGGTGAACAGACCGGCGATCAGGGAGGCGGCGGGCGGGGCGACCGCTCCGCCGATGAAGCGCACGGCCGAGTAGGCCGAGGAGGCCACGGGGCGCGGCAGGTCGGTCGCCGCCATCACCGACTCGGTGAGCACGGTGTTCATCACGCCGAGCAGGGCACCGCCCGCGACCACGCAGGTGATCAGGCCGGGCACGCTGTCGACGAAGACGCCCGCGAGCACGAGGTCGACGCCGAGCAGGAGCAGCACCGTCCAGAGCACGCGGCTGCGCGGGATGCGCCGGGTCAGCCACGGCGCCACCCAGACCGAGGTGATCGCGACCGCGATCCCCCAGCCGAAGAAGGTGAGGCCGAGACCCATCTCGTCGAGCCCGAGCGGGAACGGCGTGTAGGCCAGCAGGATGAAGAAGCCGATGTTGTAGAACAGGGCGGCGATCGCGAGGATCGACAGCGCCGGCTTCGCGAGCGCCTTGAACGGCGCCGAGAGCGGCGTGGGGGTCGGCTTGGTGGGCTCCTTCTTCATCAGCGTCGCGATGGCGATGAAGCCGATGGCCATCAGCACGCTGGTGCCGAAGAACGGCCCCCGCCAGCTGATCGAGCCGAGCAGCCCGCCGAGCAGCGGGCCGATCGCGATGCCGAGGCCGAGGGCGGCCTCGTAGAGGATGATCGCCGAGCTCGCTCCCCCGCTCGCCGCGCCCACGATGGTGGCGAGGGCGGTCGAGATGAACAGAGCGTTGCCGAGGCCCCAGCCGGCGCGGAAGCCGATGACCGACTCCACGTTCTGCGACAGGCCGGCGGCGAGGGCGAAGGCGACGATCAGCGCGAGGCCGATCAGCAGCGTCTTGCGGGCGCCGATGCGGGTCGAGAGCCAGCTCGTGAAGAGCATGGCCACGCCCGTGATCAGCAGGTAGCTGGTGAACAGCAGCGAGGTCTGGGTCTGGGTGGCGTCGAGGCTCTCGGCGATGGCCGGGAGGATCGGGTCGACCAGGCCGATGCCCATGAAGGCGATGACGCAGGCGAACGCCACGGCCCAGACGGCCTTGGGCTGGTGCAGGATCGAGTTCTTCGGGGCCGTCTTGGCGGGGTGCTTCGTGGTGGTGGCGGTCGTCGCCGTGTCGGTGGCCGTCGCGATCACGCGGCTTTCACGACGTCGGCGGCGCGCACGTCGGTGCACTCGTGCAGCAGGTCGACGGCGCGCGAGATGACCTCGATCTCCTCGCGGTCGAGGTCGTCGAACAGCGGGGCGAGGGCGGCGCCGAGCTTCTCGCGCCAGTCGGCGAGGGCGCGGATGCCCTTCGGGGCGAGGGCGATCTGCCACGCGCGGGCGTCGTCGACGTCGGCGATGCGGCGGATCCACTCCACCTCGTTGAGGTTCGCGACGATCTTCGTCATCGTCGGCTGGCTGACGCGGCTCTGCTTGGCGAGCTCGCCGAGGCGCATGGGGCCGAAGCTGCTGAGCACGCTGAGAGTGCGCCAGGTGGCGGGTGAGGTCTGTTCGCCGGTGGCCTGGGCGGCGATGCGGGTGAGGCGGTGCGTGACCGAGACGAGGTCGGAGAGCAGCGTCTGGAGTTCGGGGGTGGGGGTTTCGTTAGTCACGGTTAACCAGTGTACATAGCTTGGCTATGCACTTGTCACTCCGCGGGAAATCGATCCGGCGATCGCGCGACCCTAGCCACCGAGCAGCTTGAACTCCAACTCGGCCGCGTCGGTCGTCTCGCGCCCGACCTGCGCGAACGAGCCGAAGCCCGCCTCGGCGAGGCGCTCGAGCAGCGGGCCCAGGTTCTTCGTGCGGCGCTCGAGGCGCACCCGCTTGCCCCGGGCGACGAGCTGACGCTTCAGGGCGAGCAGCCGCTCGGGCTCGGCGTTCTTGTCGTGCACCAGGGCCACCGCGTCGCCGGCACCGGCCGCCGGGTCGGCGACGAGGTCGATGATGCGCTCGAAGCCGATCGAGAAGCCGCAGGCCGGCACCGACTCGGTGAGGAAGCGGCCGATCATGCCGTCGTAGCGGCCTCCGCCGCCGAGCGAGAAGCTGAAGTCGGGGTGCTCGATCTCGAAGATCGTGCCGGTGTAGTAGCCCATGCCCCGCACGAGGAACGGGTCGAAGACGAGGGCGCCGTCGACCCCGGCCGCGGCCAGGGCGGACTCGATGCGGGCGAGGTCGGCCACAGCATCCGGAGCCACCCCCTCGGGGAGCACGGGCGGCGACACCGCGAGGAAGCGCTCGATCGCCTCGACGGCCTCGGGGCGGGAGCCCTTCTCGCGCAGCTCGGCGACGACGCCCTCGGGGCCGACCTTGTCGAGCTTGTCGATGGTGATCAGCACGGAGTCGTTCTGCGACGCCTCGAAGCCGAAGTGCTCGAGAAGCCCGAGCAGGATGCGGCGGTCGTTGATGCGGATGCGGCAGCCCTCGAGCCCGAGCGCGTCGAGCGTGGCGAGGGTGGCCGTGAGCAGTTCGATCTCGGCGAGGATGCCCGCCTCGCCGATGATGTCGATGTCGCACTGCACGAACTGGCGGTAGCGGCCCTTCTGCGGGCGCTCGGCGCGCCAGACGGGGGCGATCTGCACGGAGCGGAACACCTGCGGCAGGCTCGCGCGGTGGCTGGCGTAGAACCGGGCGAGCGGCACGGTGAGGTCGAAGCGGAGGCCGAGGTCGGCGAGCGCGTCCGGGTCGTCGCTCTCGGCGGCCGCCCGGAGCGCCTCGGCGTCGAGGCCGCGGCGCATGACGTTGAAGGCGAGCTTCTCGTTGTCGCCGCCGAGGCCGGCGTGCAGGCGGCCGAAGTCCTCCATCACGGGCGTCTCGATCTCGTCGAAGCCGTGCGCCCGGTAGGTCTGGCGGATGACGCCGAGCACGCGCTCGCGCTTTGCCTTGTCGGCGGGCAGGAAGTCGCGCATGCCGCGCGGCGGGGTCACCGGAGAAGCCATCTCCCCAGATTACCGATGGCCGGCCGCCTTCAGCGCCACCTCAGGATGCGCAGCGCCGGAGCTCGGCGACCGACGACGAGAGCACCGCCTGACCTCCCAGAAGGGTGACCCGAGTCGTGCCCGAGTCAGCGAGCTGGTCGAGCACCCGCCCGGGCACGCAATCGGAGCGGGAGAGGTAGAGCGGCGAGCCGGCGGCCGCCGCGACCACTCCTCCGGTGAGCGCGTCGGGGAAGGAGGCGCCGCTCGCGAGGTAGGCGGAGGTCGCATCGGGGAAATACGCCGCATTGATGGCCTCGGCCACGGCGAACCGATCGGCACCGCCGTAGCGGGTCACGGCGCTTCCGGGCGACCGGCTGTGCAGCGAGGACTCGATGCCGGGGGTGATCGCGGCGGGACCTCCGACGAGGACGACCTCGCGGGTGCGGAGCGAGGTCAGGAGGTCGAGGGTCGCCTGATCGATCGACTGGGCCGCACCGTCGATCAGCACGACCGGAGCCGTGCTGGCCGTCGCTGCGGGCGCCGCGGCCAGCGCGTCGGCGTAGGCGCGCCCGGTGGCCAGGAACACCACGGGCGCGCCGGATTTCTCGAAGCTGCGGAGCGCGATCTCCCGCGACACCGCGAAACGGTCGGGCCCGCTGATCTGATCGGTGATGAACTGCGGCCCGTTACCGGCCGTGCCGAGGTGCCAGCGCCAGATCCAGGGCAGGGCGTCGTCGCCTCCGACCTGCACCACCGTCCTGGCCCCGACCGCACGGGCGGCGTTCTCCATGATCGTGATGGTGTCGTTCAGCGTGGCCTCGTCGGCGGTGCCGAGGAGCACCGGGCGTCCCTCGGCGGCGGCCACGGGAGCGATGCTCAATGCATCGGCGAAGTTCTGGCCCGAGGCCAGGTAGACGGTGTCGACATGGTGTTCGACCAGAGCCTCGGAGGCGGCCGCGGCGCCTCGGAACCGGTCGTAGCCCGACACCCGGGTGACCGAGACGCCACGGACGACGTCTGCGACCCGCACCCGCACCTTCACGTTCGAGGTCACGTCTCCGCTGGCCGCCGAGACCGTGAGCAACGCGGTACTGTTCCTCGCCAGGTACGCCGCGGTGTCGAAGTCGGACGGGATCGTGACGGCGACCGGCACGGCGCCCGAGGGATCCGGGTCGCCGGCTGACACGGCGACCGGGGTGTCCGGGATCGGCCCGGCCGGATCGGACCAATCACGGGAAAGAGGGGCGATCTGTGCCGTGTACTCCGCCCCGAACGGCGCGGCGGGGACGCTGACCGTCAGCGAGTCACCGCCGGTCAGCCAGAGCGGGGTGACCGGGTCGGCCCAGAACCATTGCGAGTATTCGAACGTGTCGGCCCGGGACTCGTCGAGATCCAGCACACCCGGGCCGGCGGGCGAACCGGCCGAAGGAGCGACAGGGCGGATCGTGGCCCTCAGCTCGAGAAACACCTCGCCTCCCGGGGAATGAGAACCGGTGGGCAGGGACGCCAGATAATGGTCATCGTCCACGCCCAGGAGGTCCAGGTCGAAGTACGGCCGGCCTTCGGCGTCGAGGGACGCGCCGCCGGCGAAGAATCCGGCTGGGACGTCCAGGTCGAGCTCAGTGGTACCGAGAGGCAGCGCGACCGTGCCGACGGTCGACTTCGCGGCGCCACTGATCACCCAGGAGAGCCTCGGGAAGGCGAAGCCGGATGCCTGCTCCGGCAGGAGGACGTGAAGAGAGCTCGAATCCGACGGGATCTCCGCTGTCGAATCGGAAGGGTCCATCTGGTAGAAGGCTGTCAGCCGCCGATTGAAAGCCGGAGCCGCCGGGGAGACCACCGGCGTGGCGTCCACCGCTGCCGCCGGTGCGACGACCCCGCCCGTTGCGATGAGGGCCAGGAGCCCGCTCACCACCAGTACGCGCATGCGTGCGCCCATGAGAACCCCCTCGGTCCGACCCCACCGAGGACAGCGTAGCGGTGGGGGTCGGTCAGTCGGCGCTGGTGGTCGTGTCGGCGGCGGTGCGGGCCGTCGACTCGGCGGCGGTGATGTCGGCGCGGAGGGTGCGGAGCGCGGTGCGGAGGGCGCGCTCGGCGTCGAGGCCGCCCGCGCGGGCGCCGGCGACGAGGGCGAGGAGCTCGGCGCCGAGCTCGTCCTCGGTGGCGGGCACGGGGGCCGAGGCGGGGGCGACCCCGAGCTTGGCCGCCTTGCCGAGCAGCTTGTCGGCCAGGGCGAGGGCGGGCATGCCGAGCGGAACCCCGTCGAGCACGCTGGTGCGGCCGGGCTTCTCGACGGCCTTGAACGAGTCCCAGGCGTTCTCGACGTCGCCCGCGGTCGAGAGGTCGAGGTCGCCGAAGACGTGCGGGTGGCGGCCGACCATCTTCGCGGTCATGTGCGCGGCGACATCCTGGATCGTGAACGACTCCCCCGGCGTGTGGGCGGCGATGTCGGCGTGGAAGACGACCTGATAGAGAACGTCGCCGAGCTCCTCGATCAGCTCCTCGCGCGACCCGGCCTCGATGGCGTCGATCAGCTCGTGGGTCTCCTCGGTGAGGTACTGCACGAGGGAGGCGTGGGTCTGCTCCGCGTCCCACGGGCAGCCGCCGGGAGCCCTCAGCAGCGCCGTCACCGCCACGAGGCGGTCGAGCTCGGTACGGGCATCCGGGATCTCAGGCATGCTGCCAGCCTAGGTCGCCCGGGTCAGACCGCCGCCTTGGCGGGCGCGAAGATGGCCTCGAGCAGCTGCGCCACCCACGCGATGAGCTCAGCGTCGGCGAGCGGATGCCCGTCGACGACCGGCATCGGGATGGAGACCGCGTTGGTCTGCGCGAAGTACTTCGACCCCGGGTACATGCGCTGCAGCCGCACCTGGATGCTGTCGGCCAGGTCGGCGGGCGCGACGCGGAGGTTCGAGCCCATCGTGACGACCTCGCCGAGGTTCGACTTCTGGGCCAGGCGGCGCAGGCGCGACACCGCGATGAGGTTCTGCAGCTCGGCCGGGGGCTCTCCGTAGCGGTCGGTGAGCTCCTCGATGACGCGGTCGATGGCGTCGTCGGAGGCCGTGGGCGATGAGGCGGTGGAGAGCTTCTGGTAGGCCTCGAGCCGCAGTCGCTCGCTGTCGACGTACTCCTCGGGGATGTGCGCGTCGACCGGCAGCTCGAGCCGCAGCTCGGTCTGCCCCTCGGCGACGTCGCCACGGAAGGTCGAGACCGCCTCGCCGATCATGCGCAGGTAGAGGTCGAAGCCGACGCCCGCGATGTGGCCGGCCTGCTCGCCGCCGAGCAGGTTGCCGGCGCCGCGGATCTCGAGGTCTTTCAGGGCCACCTGGATGCCCGAGCCGAGCTCGTTGTTCGCGGCCAGGGTGCTGAGGCGGTCGTTCGCGGTCTCGGAGAGCGGCTTGTTCTCGTCGAACAGCAGGTACGCGTAGGCGCGCTCTCGGCCACGGCCGACGCGACCCCGCAGCTGGTGCAGCTGCGAGAGTCCGTACTTGTCGGCCCGGTCGACGATCAGCGTGTTGGCGTTGGCGATGTCGATGCCGGTCTCGATGATGGTCGTCGAGACGAGCACGTCGAACTTGCGCTCCCAGAAGTCGACGATGACCTGCTCGAGCACGTGCTCGTTCATCTGCCCGTGCGCCACGGCGACGCGCGCCTCGGGCACCAGCTCGGCGAGCTGCGCGGCGACCCGGTTGATCGACGAGACGCGGTTGTGCACGAAGAACACCTGGCCCTCGCGCAGCAGCTCGCGGCGGATGGCGGCCGCGACCTGCTTGTCGGAGTACGGCCCGACGAAGGTGAGGATGGGGTGCCGGTCTTCGGGCGGCGTGGCGAGCGTCGACATCTCGCGGATGCCCGTCACCGCCATCTCGAGCGTGCGCGGGATGGGCGTCGCGCTCATCGCCAGGATGTCGACGTTGGTCTTCAGCTTCTTCAGCTGATCCTTGTGCTCGACACCGAAGCGCTGCTCCTCGTCGATGATCAGGAGGCCGAGGTCTTTGAAGACGATGTTGTCGCTCAGGATGCGGTGGGTCGCGATCACGACGTCGACGGTGCCGTCGGCGAGCCCCGCGATGGTCTCCCTCATCTCCTTCTCGGTCTGGAAGCGGCTGAGCGCCTTCAGGTGCACCGGGAAGCCGGCGAAGCGCTCCTGGAACGTCTCCATGTGCTGACGCACGAGCAGGGTGGTGGGCACGAGCATGGCGACCTGCTTGCCGTCCTGCACCGCCTTGAAGGCGGCGCGGATGGCGATCTCGGTCTTGCCGAAGCCGACGTCCCCGCTGAGCAGCCGGTCCATCGGGATGGGCCGCTCCATGTCGGCCTTCACCTCGTCGATCACCGTCAGCTGGTCGGGCGTCTCCTGGAACGGGAACGCCTCCTCGAGCTCGTGCTGCCAGGGCGTGTCGGGGCCGAAGGCGTGACCCTTGGAGGCCATGCGCGCCGAGTAGAGCTTCACCAGCTCGACCGCGATGTCGCGCACCGCCTTGCGGGCCTTGCCCTTCGCGGCCGCCCAGTCGCTGCCGCCCATCTTGCTGAGGTTCGGGGCCTCGCCGCCGACGTAGCGGCTGAGCAGGTCGAGCTGGTCGGTGGGCACGTAGAGCTTGTCGCCCGGGTAGCCGCGCTTGGAGGGCGCGTACTCGATGACGAGGTACTCGCGGGTGGTCTTCACCGCGTTGCGGCCGCCGCTGGAGACCTCGCGCTGGGTCAGCTCGAGGAACTTGCCGATGCCGTGCGTCTGGTGCACGACGAAATCGCCGGCCTTCAGCTGCAGCGGGTCGACCACGTTCTTGCGGCGGCTCGCGAGCTTCTTCACCTGCCGGGTCTCGTAGCCGGCGGTGCGGCCGTAGAACTCGGTCTCGCCGATCAGGCTGAGCTTCAGCTCGGGCAGCTCGAAGCCGTGCTCGACGGCGGCGCGCACGAGGTAGGCGACGCCCGGCTCGGCGTCGGCCGGGAACTCCTCGACGAGGCGCGCGGGCACCTCACGCTCGGCCAGCACGTCGGCGGCGCGCTCGACGAGGCCCTGGCCCTTGGCGGCGACCGCGACGGTCCAGCCGTCGGCGAGGCGGGCGGCGACGTGCGCGATGGCGCCGTCGGCGTTGCCCTGGAAGCTCGGCACGCCGTCGGCCTTCAGCCGCAGGGTCAGGTGCTCCTCGAGCTCGCGATGCTCGGGCAGCACCTCGTCGTCGGCGGGGCCCTGCTGGAATTCGCTCAGGGTCCACCACGGGCGGTTCGTGCCCGCGGCGTGACGGAGGTCGTTCAGTGTGATGAACTCGCCCGAGGCGAGGTCGATCGGAGCCTCGGCGCCGGCGGTCGCCGCGGTCCAGGCGGCGGCCAGGAACTCGCGGTTCGTCTCGCTGAGGTTCACGGCCCGGGTGGCGACGCGCTCGGGCGAGAGCACGGCGATGGCGGCGCCGTCGGGCAGGTAGTGGGCGACCGTCACGAGCTCGTCGAGCAGCGCGGGGGCGAGCGACTCCATGCCCTCGACCGGGATGCCCGCGCCGATCTTCTCGAGCATGCCGGCGAGGCTCGGGAACTCGTGCTGCATCTCGCGGGCACGCTGCCGCACCCCGTCGCTGAGCAGCAGCTCCCGGCTCGGCGGCAGGTCGACCGCGCCGACGACGTCGGGCAGCGAGCGCTGGTCGGCGACCGAGAAGGCGCGGATCTCGTCGACCTCGTCCCCGAAGAAGTCGACCCGGTAGGGGTGCTCGGCGATCGGCGGGAAGACGTCCAGGATGCCGCCGCGCACCGCGTACTCGCCGCGGCGGGTGACCATGTCGACCCGCGAGTAGGCGAGCTCGACGAGCTGCAGCGAGAGCGCCGAGAGGTCGAAGCCGCGGGCGCCCTTCGCCAGGTGCACCGGCTCGAGGTCGGCCAGGTTCGAGGCGATGGGCTGCAGGGCGGCGCGAACGGATGCGACCGCGACGATCGGGCGCCGGGTGGCCGGGTCGGCCTGCTGCCACGTGCTCAAGCGGCGCAGCGCGTCGATGCGCTTGCCGACGATCTCGGCGCTCGGGCTGAGGCGCTCGTGCGGCAGGGTCTCCCACGCTGGGAACTCGATGATGTCGGCCTCGGGCATGAAGCTCGCGAGACTCTCGCGCAGCTTCTCGGACTCGCGGCCGGTGGCGGTGACGACGAGCATCGCCGCGGGCAGGCCGCGCTCGATGCGGCGCGCCATCATGGCGGCGAGGAACGGGGCACGCAGGCCCTCGGTCAGCGAGAAGTCGCTGTCGCGACCCGCATTACCCAGGGCCTTTTCGACAGTGGATGCGCGCGACAGCGCTTGCACAAGACCCTGGAGTATCACTCGGACGATTCTACCCGCGCCCACCGACACTCGCCCCGGCGCGGGGTCACCCCGCGGTCAGGAAGTCGTGTGGAACTTGAGCTGGGCGGCGGTGAGACCGGAGCCGGCGATCAGCTCCACCGCATCCGCCGCCTCGTCGATGAGGTTGGGCAGCGTCTGCTTCTCGGTGGAGGTGAAGTCCTTCAGCACGAAGTCGGCCGCGTCCATGCGGCCCGGCGGGCGGCCGACGCCGACCCGCACGCGCAGGAAGTCGTTGCTGCCCGTGGCCGCGATGATGTCGCGCAGGCCGTTGTGGCCGCCGTGCCCGCCGCCCTGCTTGAGCTTCAGGGTGTCGAAGGGGATGTCGAGCTCGTCGTGCACGACGATGAGCTGCTGGGGCGTGAGCCCGTAGAACTTCAGCAGGCCGTTCACCGGCCCGCCCGACACGTTCATGTAGGTGTTCGGGTTCGCCACGACGAAGCGCGGGCCGCCGGGGACGATGCGTCCCTCGGCCACCCGCGCGTTCGCCTTGTGGCTCTTGAACGTCGCGCGCAGACGGTTCGCCAGTTCGGCGGTGACCATCCGGCCCACGTTGTGACGGTTCCCCGCGTAGCCGGGCCCGGGGTTGCCGAGCCCGACCACGAGGTGCAGATCGTCGTTCACTCGATCGGCCGTCGTCTCAGGAACTGAGGTGCTACTCGGCGTCGGCCGGGGCCGGGCTGGTCGACTCGGCGGCGCCCTCGCCCTCGGCGGGCTCGTCGTCGGGCTCCTCGGTCGGGATGGTGACGCCGACGATGACCGTCTCCTCGTCGGTGATCAGGGTCGAGCCGGCGGGCAGCTCGATGTCGGAGGCACGCACGACCGAGCCTTCCTCGAGGCCCTCGATCGAGACGGTGACGCTCTCGGGGATGCTCGTGGCAAGCACCTCGAGCAGCACGGTCTGCGAGTCCTGCGTGGCCATGGTGCCGGGGGCCGACTCGCCCTCGAGGTGCACGTTGACCTCGACCTGGACCTTCTCGCCCTTGCGGATGACGATGAGGTCGATGTGCTCGATGATCTGGGTCACCGGGTCCTTCTGCACGTCCTTGACCAGGGCGAGCGACTCGACGCCGTCGATGGTCAGCTCGAGCACCTGGTTCGCCTTGCGCAGGATGAGCGCGGTCTGGTGACCGGGCAGCGAGATGTGCTGCGGCTGGGTGCCGTGGCCGTAGATGACGGCGGGGATCTTGCCGGCGGCGCGGGTGCGGCGGGCGAAGCCCTTGCCGAACTCGGTGCGGGTCTCGGCTGTGACGCGGGTGTCTTCTGACATTGTTCTGCTCCTTCGCGGCCCGATCGGGCTCGCAGTTTGTGTGAGGGGTTTCAACTCGACCGCATGAAGCGAGAGGAAAGACTGCTGAGGCCTGATCCACCGCGTCGATAACGGATGCGCGGCCTGAGCCCGCATCCCTCGCCGAAGTTCAGTGCCCGAGTCTAGCGCATCGCCTCCACTACTCTGGAGACGTTCGCTTTCTACGAGGAGTAACCGGCATGTCATCAGCTGCAACCGCCAACATCGGAGTCGTCGGGATGGCGGTGATGGGCTCGAATCTCGCCCGCAACCTCGCCAGCCGCGAAGGCAACACGGTGGCCGTCTTCAACCGCTCCCCCGAGCGCACCCGCAAGCTCGTGTCCGAGCATCCTGAAGCCGGCTTCGTCGCCTCGGAGTCGATCGACGACTTCGTCGCCAGCCTGCAGAAGCCGCGCACCGCGATCATCATGGTGCAGGCCGGGGCCGGCACCGACGCCGTCATCTCCGAGCTCGCGCAGCGCTTCGAGCCGGGCGACATCATCGTCGACGGCGGCAACGCGAACTTCCACGACACGATCCGGCGCGAGAAGGACATCTCGGCCTCGGGCATCCACTTCGTCGGCACCGGCATCTCGGGCGGCGAGGAGGGCGCCCTGAACGGCCCCTCGATCATGCCCGGCGGCACCGCCGAGGCCTACGAGACGCTCGGCCCGATCCTCGCGTCGATCGCCGCGGTCGCCGAGGGCGAGCCCTGCGTCACCCACATCGGCACCGACGGCGCCGGCCACTTCGTGAAGATGGTGCACAACGGCATCGAGTACGCCGACATGCAGCTGATCGCCGAGGCCTACGACCTGCTGCGCACCGTCACCGGTCGCGAGCCCGCCCAGATCGCGGAGGTCTTCGAGACCTGGAACTCGGGCGACCTCGAGTCGTATCTGATCGAGATCACCGCCGAGGTGCTCCGCCAGGTCGACGCCGACACCGGCAAGCCGTTCGTCGACGTCGTGCTCGACCAGGCCGGCGCCAAGGGCACCGGCTCGTGGACCGTGCAGAACGCCCTCGACCTCGGCGTGCCCGTCGGCGGCATCGCCGAGGCCGTGTTCGCCCGCTCGGTGTCGTCGAAGCCCGAGCAGCGCGCCGCGGTGCAGGCGACGATCACCTCGCGGCCCTCGGTCGTGTCGGTCGATGTCGACTCGTTCGCCGACGACATCCGCGCCGCCCTCTACGCCTCGAAGGTCGTCGCGTACGCGCAGGGCTTCGACGAGATCATCGCCGGGGCGAAGCAGTACGGCTGGGAGATCGACAAGGGCGCGGTCGCGAAGATCTGGCGCGCGGGCTGCATCATCCGCGCGCAGTTCCTCAACCGTATCGTCGAGGCCTACGAGAACAACCCCGACATCGCGTCGCTGCTGGAGGACCCGTACTTCGCCAAGGCCGTCGCCGACGGCGAGGCCGCCTGGCGCCGCGTGGTGTCGACGGCAGCGCTCTCGGGCGTGCCGGTGCCCGGCTTCGGCTCGGCGCTGTCGTACTTCGACTCGCTCGCCGCGAAGCGCCTGCCCGCCGCCCTCGTGCAGGGCCAGCGCGACTTCTTCGGCGCGCACACCTACAAGCGGGTCGACAAGGAGGGCGTGTTCCACACCCTCTGGTCGGGCGACCGCACCGAGATCGAGACGGAGCCCTCGACCCACTAGTCCCGTTCAGGTGGTGGGCTGGCCGACGCGCTGGCCCACCACCGCCGAGACGCCGTCCTGGCGCATCGAGACGCCGTAGAGGGCGTCGGCGATCTCCATCGTGCGCTTCTGGTGCGTGATGACGATGAGCTGGCTGGTCTCCCGCAGATCCTCGAAGATCGTCAGCAGGCGGCCGAGGTTGGCGTCGTCGAGCGCCGCCTCCACCTCGTCCATGATGTAGAACGGGCTCGGTCGTGCCTTGAAGATGGCGATCAGCAGCGCCACGGCCGCGAGCGACCGCTCCCCGCCCGAGAGCAGCGACAGCCGCTCGATCTTCTTGCCCGCCGGCTTCACACTGACCTCGATGCCGGTCGTCAAGAGGTTCTCGGGGTCGGTCAGCGAGATCGACCCGGTGCCGCCCGGGAACAGCACGGGGAAGACCTTCGTGAAGGCCTCCCGCGTGTCTTCGAAGGCGCTCTCGAAGATGATCTGCATGCGGTCGTCGATCTCCTCGATGATCGTCAGCAGGTCCTTCCGCGTGTTGGTCAGGTCGGTCAGCTGGTCGCTGAGGAACTTGTGACGCTGCTCCAGCGCGGCGAACTCCTCGAGCGCGAGCGGGTTCACGCGGCCGAGCTCGGCGAGCTTCCGCTCGGCCTTCGCGAGGCGCTGCTGCTGCTCGGTGCGCACGAAGGGGCGGCCCTGCGGCTCGTGCGGCTCGTCGTCGGTGAGAGCAGCGGATGCGCGCTGCGCCGCCAGGGCATCGCCGTCGTCGCCCGGCCGGCCGGTACGGGCATCCGTCGCCGAGGTGTCGGAACCGGTCTCGTCGCCGCCCGCCTCGGACGCCGCGGCCGACGCCTCGGCCACCGCCCCCGCGCTCGTGTCGATCAGCCGCACGGCGTCGTCGTCGGGCACGAGCTGCGACGGCCCGTACTCGGCGACGAGAACGTCCTCGACGAGCCCGAGCTCGGAGCCCGCCCGCTCGAGCAGGCTCGACAGGTGCAGCTTCTTCTCGTAGATCTGCAGCTCGAGGCCGTGCATGTTCTCGGTGATCGACTGCAGCCGTTCGCGCAGCGCCGCCTCGTCGCGCCGGAGGGCGGTGAGCTCCTCGTTCTGCTCGGCGCGCTCGGCCTCGCGGCGCGCGAGCAGCACGGCGGCCTCGGCGACCGAGCGGTCGACCGACGCGAGCACGGCGGGCAGCGCCTCGGCGACCTCGGTGGCCGAGGCGATCTGCCGCCGCCGGATGACCGCCCGCCGTGCCGCCGCCTCGGCCGCCGCGCGATCGGCCTCGAGCTGCCGCTCGAGCGCCACCGTGCGCGCCTGCTCGGCCCGCACCCGCTCCCGCGCCGTCTCGACACCGAGCCGCGTCTCGACCTCCCGGTCGCGCGC
This sequence comes from Herbiconiux sp. VKM Ac-1786, assembly GCF_015350805.1. GTDB lineage: Bacteria > Actinomycetota > Actinomycetes > Actinomycetales > Microbacteriaceae > Herbiconiux. The sequence goes on from NZ_JADKSG010000002.1 coordinate 1,136,995, forward strand.
GGCCTCGAGCTCGACGAGCAGCCCGTCGCGCGAACTCACGTCGAGCACCGGGCGCGGACGCTCCCGCGCCACCTCGAGCTCCCGCCGGGCGCGCTCGGCCCCCTGCTCGGCCTGGCCGACGGAGTCCTGGGCGATCGAGAGGCTCTTCTGCAGCCGCTCCAGCTCGGCACCGCTCGCCTCGAGCTGCGCCCGCAGCCGGCCGAGCCGCTCGGTGCGCGACGCGAGCTTCGAGTCGTGCTCGCGGAGCGCCGCGAGCGCCTTCTGCGACTGCTCCTTCGCGACCTGCACGATGCCGCGCTGCTCGGCGAGGGCGAAGCGGGCGCGCTCGATCACCGAGTGCTCCTCCTCGAGCAGCACCGCGGCCGAGTCGCGCTCGGCGACCAGCTCGATGCGCGACCGCGTGGCGCCCGAACCGCCGCGCAGCACGTAGCGCGTGAGCACCTCGCCCTGCTTCGTGACGATGGTGAGGGCGGCGGATGCGGCGCCGGCCGCCTCGACGTCCGCCCAGGCCCGGCGTGCCGCGTCGAGGTCGTCGGCGATGACGGTGGCGGCGAGCACGCCGAGCACGCCGGCCGGGCCGGTCACGACGCGGGCGGCCGGGGTGATGCCGTCGGTGTCGGCCAGGGGGGCGGGAAGCGCATCCGGAGCCCCCGTCGGCGGATCGGCGATGACCAGCTCGACCCGCCCCATGTCGCCGGTCGCCGCGGCCTGCGCGGCGTTCACGGCGGAGTCGACATCGGTGGCCAGCACCGCGTCGGCGAGCGTGCCGAGGGCCGCGGCGACGGCGGCCTCGAAGCCCGGGGTGACCTTGACGTGCTCGGCGACGAGCCCCTGGATGCCGTCGAGCCGGGCGCCGACGAGCTCGGCCGAGCCGTCCTTCTGGTCGAGGGCCATCGTCAGGGCGCTGGTGCGGGCGGCCAGGGCGTCGCGCTCGCGCTCGTGCGTGTGCAGCTCGTCGCGCAGGCGCTCGATCTCGGCCTCGGCCTCGAACACGGCCGACTGCGCGAACTCGTAGCCCTCGTCGAGGTCGGTCTCGTCGACCTGCACCTCCACCGCCTCCGCCTCGGCGCGCGCGAACTCCGCCTGGGCGGTGTCGCGCCGGGCGACGGCGGCGTCGAGCGCGTTCTGCTGGCGCAGCACCTCGCCCCGCACGGCGGCGAGCCGGGAGTTGGCCGACTCGAGCTGGCCGGTGAGCTTGGACAGCTCGAGATCGTGCTTCGAGACCAGCGAACTCTGGTAGGCGATCTGCTCGTCGAGGGCGTCGAGCGAACCGCGGGCGGCGAGGGTGGCGCGCTTGGCGGCGTCCCAGCCGTCTTGAGCGCCGGCGACCTGGGCCTCGAGGCGCACCACCTCGTCGCGGGAGTCGGCGACCATCGACGGGGTGACGCTCGGGCCCGTATCCGGAACCGCGTCTTCACCACCGAGCAGGGCGAGCCGCTGGCTGGCGAGGTTGTGCAGGTTGCGCAAGCGCTCCTGCACCGATTCGAGGCCGAACGCGGTGCGGCGGGCGAGATCCACGGCGTCGCCGACCTGGGCCTGCTCGATGCGGGCGACGCGCAGCTGGTTCTGCTCGAGGCGCTCCTGCAGCACGATGCGCTCGGTGTGCCGCTCGCTCTCGCTGCGGGCCGCCGCGTCGAGGGCCGTGCGCAGGGTGACGACCTCGTCGGCCAGCAACCGCGCCTTGGCGTCGCGCACGATCGCGGCGATCGACTGCGCCTCCTTGGCGATCTCGGCCTGGCGCCCGAGCGGCTTCAGCTGCCGCCGGATCTCGCCCGCCAGGTCGGACAGCCGCGTCAGGTTCGCCTGCATCGCCTCGAGCTTGCGCTGCGTCTTCTCCTTGCGGCGGCGATGCTTCAGGATGCCCGCCGCCTCCTCGATGAAGCCGCGACGCCCCTCGGGGGTGGCGTGCAGCACCGCGTCGAGCTGCCCCTGCCCGACGATGACGTGCATCTCGCGGCCGAGCCCGGAGTCGCTGAGCAGCTCCTGCACGTCGAGCAGCCGGCAGTTCTCCCCGTTGATGGCGTACTCGCTGCCGCCGTTGCGGAACAGCGTGCGGCGGATCGTCACCTCGGAGTAGTCGATCGGCAGCGCCCCGTCGGCGTTGTCGATGGTGAGCGTCACCTCGGCCCGGCCGAGCGGGCCCTTGGTGCTCGTGCCGGCGAAGATGACGTCCTCCATCTTGCCGCCGCGGAGGGTCTTGGCGCCCTGCTCCCCCATCACCCAGGCGAGGGCGTCGACCACGTTGCTCTTGCCCGAGCCGTTCGGCCCGACCACCGCGGTGACGCCGGTCTCGAAGGCGAAGGTGGTGGGGTTGGCGAAGCTCTTGAAGCCCTTGAGGGTCAAGCTCTTCAGGTGCACGGGCGGCCTTCCGTTCTTCGGTGCACCCTACGGTAGCGGCTGGGGCGCGCCCGTCGGCCTCACCTCGCGCGGAGCACGCAGAACTCGTTGCCCTCGGGATCGGCCAGCACGACCCAGCTGACGTCGGTCTGGCCGACGTCGACGCGGGTGGCGCCGAGGGCCTCGAGGCGGGCGACCTCGGTCGCCTGGGCGTCCGGGCCACCCTCGGGGCCCTCGGGCACGAAGTCGAGGTGCAGGCGGTTCTTCACCGTCTTCTTCTCGGGCACGGCGAGGAACAGCAGGCTCGGGTGTGTGTCGGCGTCGGGGGCGATCTCGTACTCGGCCTCCTCGCCCTCCTCGCTCTGGTAGGTGAGCTGCCAGCCGAGCGCCTCGCGCCACCAGTCGGCGAGGGCCTTAGGGTTCTCGGAGTCGACCACGATCTGTTCGAAGCGGAGTGCCATGGCGGTCAGATTACGCCTCGGCGAGCGCGGCGGGGAAGGCGTCGAGCCGCTTCGTCATGCAGATCACGAGAGGCTCGTCCTTCCAGTAGCCGTAGCAGTCGGTGCGCTGCCAGCCTTCGCTCGTGTAAAGAGCCACCGCCTCGGGCTGCATCTGGCCGACCTCGAGCTTCAGGATGCGCGTTCCGCCCGCCCGCGCGATCTCCTCCATCGCGGCCAGCAGCCGGCGCGCCACCTTCTGGCCCCGGGCGCTCTCGCGCACGTAGACCCGTTTGATCTCGGCCTCTGTGCTGTGCTCTTCACCCAGCGGACTCAAGGCGATGCAGCCGACCGGGATGCGGACGCCTCCGTCGCCCTGCGACTGCTCGGCCACCAGCGCGGGCAGACCGCCGTGCACCGAGGGGCCGGGGTCGTCGCTGGAGTAGCGGCGCATGACGTCGGCCACCTGCTCCTGCTCGAGCTCCCGGAAGGCCGGGTCGTCGGTGGTCGTGGTGCGCAGCGTGATCACGGCACCGATTCTCACACGGGCCACCGACGGCGAGCAGCAGGGCTGGGTCGGCTAAGCCGGGCGCCGGCCGGGCATCCGGAATCGACCGTAGGCTGGGGGCATGCCGCTGCCCGCCCTCGTCTCACCCGGCCCCGAGCTCACCCGCGCGGAGCTGCTGCGGTACTCGCGGCAGATCTCGCTGCCGCACGTCGGCGTCGACGGCCAGCGCCGGCTGAAGGATGCGCGGGTGCTCGTGCTCGGCGCCGGCGGCCTCGGGTCGCCCGTGCTGCAGTACCTCGCCGCGGCCGGCGTCGGCACGATCGGCATCGCCGACCACGACACGGTGGAGGTGTCGAACCTGCAGCGCCAGACGATCCACCCGGATGCGCGGGTCGGCGAACGCAAGGTCGCCTCCGCCGCCGCCGCGGTGCGCGCCCAGAACCCGCTGATCGAGGTGATCGAGCACGACGCCGAGGTCACGCCCGCGACCGTGCTCGAGCTGGTCTCGGAGTACGACATCGTGGTCGACGGCACCGACAACTTCGAGGTGCAGTACGTGGTCGACGCCGCCTGCGCGCTCGTCGGCAAGCCGCTCGTCTGGGGGTCGGTGCTGCGCTTCGACGGGCAGGTGACCGTGTTCTGGGCGACCGCCGGCGAGGGCCTGGACCGCACGCTCGACGACCTCTACCCCGAGCAGCCCGACGCCGACGCCGGCGAGACCTGCTCGGTCGCCGGCGTGCTCGGCCCGGTCTGCGCGGCGATCGGCGCCGTGATGGCGACCGAGACGCTGAAGCTCCTCGGCGGCTACGGCGAGCCCCTGCTCGGCCGGCTGCTCGTGCACGACGCCCTCGACGCGTCCTGGCGCGAGGTGCCCTTCGGCAAGGCGGCGAACCGCGACACCCCGGGCGCCCGGCGCACCCGCGGAGCCGCCAACATCGGCGAGCCGTACAGCTTCACCAAGCAGGGCACCGCATCCTCGGGCCCCGCCACCGCCCTCTTCGAAAGGCAGTCCACCGTGACGTCAGAGTCCACCCCCACCCCGTCGATCACCGCTCCCGAGCTCAAGTCGCTGCTCGAGGCGCGCACGCGCGGCGAGGCCGACTTCGTGCTCGTGGACGTGCGCGAGATGTACGAGAACCAGCTCGTCGCCATCGAGGGCTCGGAGCTGGTGCCGCTCGGGCAGATCCTGAGCGATCAGGCGCGGGAGATCCTGCCGCCGCAGGAGAAGGTCATCCTGCACTGCCACCACGACGCCCGGTCGCAGCAGGCCGCGGCGCTGCTGCGGGCGAACGGGTGGGAGGACGTGACGTTCGTGCAGGGCGGCATCGACGCGTGGTCGCGCGAGGTCGACCCGTCGGCACCGCGGTACTGAGCGCGGGGGCGTCTCGCGGCGCCTGAGCGCGTTGCGCACCTTGGCGTACCCGCGTCGCCTGAGTGTGCGTCAGCCCGTCTGAGGTGAGGGCGCCGCGCTGCGCAAGCGCGGGGGTGCGTCGCCGAGGGGTCAGCCGCCGGCGAAGGGCGGGAGGACGTCGAGGGTGTCGCCGTCGGTGAGCGCCGTGCGGCGGTCGGTCGTGGCGCGCCCGTTGTGCAGGTAGGAGCAGCGGTCGAAGACCGCCGCGGCGGCCCGGGCATCCGGAGCCGTGGCCGCGAGGGCGTCGACAAGCTCGCCGATCGACGCGGGCGTGGGATCGATGCGCTCCTCCGCCTTGCCGACGGCGGCCTTGGCCGCGGCGAAGTACCTCACCTGGATGCTCACGTCAGCCTCCGATCGCGCTCATCGGGCGGTCGGGCTGCTCGAACCCGGCCGAGTTCATGTTGTGCCCCGACGGCTTCGCCCACATGGCACCACGCCACAGGTCGGCGAGCTCGCGGTCGTCGGCCCCGTCTCGGAGGGGGCCGAGCAGGTCGGTCTCGGTGTGCGAGAACAGGCAGCTGCGCACGGCGCCCTCGGCGGTGAGCCGCGTGCGCCGGCAGTCGGAGCAGAACGGCTCGCTGACCGAGGCGATGATGCCGACGAGTCCGAGCATCGGGCCGTCGGCGCCGGCGCTGCGCTCGCGCACCTGGAACAGCTCGGCCGGGGCGCCGTCGCGCGGCGCCTCGTCGGGGCTCAGCAGGTAGCGCACGCTCAACCGCTCGCGGATGCCGTCGGCCGTGATCATCGAGTCGCGGTTCCAGACGTGGTCGGCATCCAGCGGCATCTGCTCGATGAAGCGCAGCTGGTGGCCGCCGGCGAGCGCCCATTCGAGCAGCTCGACGGCCTGGTCGTCGTTGATGCCCGGCATCAGCACGGCGTTGATCTTGGTCGAGACGAGCCCGGCGGCCCCCACGGCGTCGATGCCCGCGAGCACCCGGCTGAGGAAGGGCCTGCGCGTGATCTTCGCGAAGGTCTCGGGCTCGATCGAGTCGAGCGACACGTTGATGCGGTCGAGTCCGGCTTCGGCGAGCGCCTCGGCCCGGCTCGAGAGCCCGATCGCATTGGTCGTCATCGAGATCTCGGGGCGCGGCTCGAGGGCGGCCACGGCGCGGATGATCTCGACGAGATCCTTCCGCAGCAGCGGCTCTCCCCCGGTGAAGCGCACCTGGCGCACCCCGAACTCGGTCACGGCGATGCGGGCGAAGCGGGTGATCTCGTCGATCGACATCAGCGACGGCGGCGCCAGGAACGGCAGGCCCTCGGCGGGCATGCAGTAGGTGCAGCGCAGGTTGCAGCGGTCGGTGAGCGAGATGCGCAGGTCGGTGCCGCTGCGGCCGAAGCGGTCGATCAGCCCGGCCTCGTCGGGCCGGTCGCTCGGCAGCATCACGGCGCCGCGCGGCTTGGGCGGCGCCTCGGCCAGCCCGCGCGCAGACGAATCGGCGAGCGCCGCGCCCGCACCGGACGCCGGCTTCACCACCGGGATGCCCAGACCGACGCTCATGCCTCCACCCTAAGCGCTCCGGATGCCCGCCCGGCGGTCCCTCCCGGTACCACCCGACCCGCGCCTCCCGCCCGGGTTCCCACCCCGATCGACCCCGGACGTGCCGCCGTGCGGGCGGAGACCGGGGATGAGTCGGGAACGGGGATCGTGCGGGGCGGACGGAGCATGCTCGGTATTCGGCACGAACGGCCACAGCGGTGGGTGACATCGACCACGGGCATCCTCGCGGGGGCACCGGGCGCTTCCGGCTGCGCGGTCGGGTCGCGACGGGGTGGCGGCACCATGGGGCACACTGGGCGTATGCGAACCATCGAGGAGCATCGGCGGGACATCACCGCCCTGCTGGACGGCGTCGCCGCCACCGGCGAGGCGGAGCAGCTGAGCGTCAGCGCGCCCGAGATGGCCGCCCACCCCGAGCGGTACGCGCACCGGGTCCTCGCCGAGGACGTCATCGCCGCCTCCAGCCTCCCCGCGTTCGACAACTCGCAGATGGACGGGTACGCCGTGCTGTCGAGCGACCTCGCCGCGGCGAGCACCGACGTCCCGGTCGCCCTGACCGTCGCTCCACGGATCGCCGCGGGCGACACCTTCGGCACCCATGCTCGCGGAACGGCCACGCCGATCATGACCGGGGCACCCGTGCCCGAGGGCGCCGACGCGGTCGTGCAGATCGAGCGGGCCGACCCGCCGGCGTTCTTCGACGACGACGGCGTCACCCGGGCGGTCGCGTTCAGCGCGGCGGTGCCGGCCGGTCTGTTCGTACGCGCGGCGGGCAGCGACGTGGGCGAGGGCGACGTGCTGCTGACCGCCGGAACCGTGCTCGGCCCGGCGCACTTCGGCGTCATCGCCGGCACCGGCGCCACCTCGGTGCCCGTGCGGCGGCGCGTGCGGGTGCTCCTCGTGTCGACGGGGCACGAGATCCGCGAGCCCGGCACGGCGCTCGAGCCCGGCCAGATCTTCGACGCCAACTCGTCCGCCCTCACGGCCGCCCTCCTCGCGATCGGCTGCGCCGTGACGCCGGCACCGTGCCGTTCCGACGACGCCGCCCACCTCCTCGAGCTCCTGGAGCGCGAAGCGGCGGCCGTCGATGTGATCGTGACCGTGGGCGGGGTGAGCGCTGGCGCCCGCGAGGTCGTGCGGGACGCCCTCGGTCCGCTGGGCGTCGAGTTCATGAAGGTCGCGATGCAGCCGGGCGGGCCGCAGGGGTTCGGGATCGCGTCCCTTCCGGGAACGCAGGGGCGGGCATCCGTCGACCGACCCGTGATCAGCCTGCCGGGCAACCCGGTGAGCGCCCTGGTGTCGTTCGAGGCGTTCCTGCGGCCGGCCCTGCTGGCCGCCTCCGGCGCGCGCACGACCTCGCGCGAGCTGCGGCGCGGTGCGGTGACCGAGACGTTCGACTCGCCGCCCAATCACCACCAGTTGCGACGCGGACTCGTGCGCGAGGACGGCACGCTCGAACTCGTCGGCGGCCCGTCGAGCCATCTGCTGCACTCCTACGCCGGGTCGACCGCGCTCGTGCACGTGCCCGTGGGGGTGTCGTCGGTGACCTCCGGCGACGAACTCGACTACTGGAGGATCGATGGCTGACGGCTCCGAGCTCACCCACGTCACCGCCGACGGCTCGGCCCACATGGTCGACGTGTCGGACAAGGCGATCACCAAACGCATCGCGAGCGCGCAGGCCGTGCTCCACACGCAGCCCGACGTGATCAGGATGCTCGCGGACGGCTCCCTCCCCAAGGGCGAGCCGCTCGCGGTCGCGCGGGTCGCCGGGATCATGGCGGCGAAGCAGACCTCCTCGCTCATCCCGCTGTGCCACCCGCTGCCGATCTCGGGCGTGACGGTCGACTTCGAGATCGCCGAGTCGAGCGTGCGGATCACCACCTCGGTGAAGACCACCGGGGTCACCGGCGTCGAGATGGAGGCGCTCACCGCCGCCTCGGTCGCGGCGCTGACCGTGTACGACATGATCAAGGCTGTCGACCGCGCCGCGCGGGTGACGGACATCGAGGTGCTGTCGAAATCCGGCGGCGCGAGCGGCGATTGGAGCCGGCAATGACGCACCACGAGCATCCGCACGACCACGACCACGACCACGCACCCGCAGATGGCGACGACCACGACCACGCAGGTGGGCACGAGCACGACCACGCAGCCGGGCACGACCACGACCACGTCCCCGCAGGCGGGCACGAGCACGCACCCGCGCCTGCAAGCGGACGAGACCACGACGACGCAGCCGCCGAGGCGCCCGCCCCGGCGCACGGCGAGGCGCCCGCCCCGGCGCACGGCGACGGGCACGAGGGCGACGCCGCGCACCGCAGCGCCCGCGTCGTCGTCGCCTCGAACCGCGCGGCCGCCGGCGTCTACGAGGACACCACCGGCCCCGTGATCGAGCGCTGGCTGCAGGACCGCGGCTGGACCGCCTCCGTCGACGTCGTGCCCGACGGCGAACCCGTCGGCGCGGCGCTTCGCCGGGCCGTGGGCGCCGGCGTCGACCTCGTCGTCACGACGGGCGGCACCGGCGCCTCCCCCACCGACCGCACCCCCGAGCAGACCCGCGCCGTGATCGACTTCGAGGTGCCGGGCATCGCCGAGGAGATCAGGCGGGTCGGCGCCCCGCACACGCCGAAAGCCGTTCTCTCGCGCGGGCTGGCGGGAGTCGCCGGTCACACCGTGATCGTCAACCTGCCCGGGTCGAGCGGCGGTGTGCGCGACGGCCTCGGCGTGCTCGACGGTGTGCTCGTCCATCTCATCGATCAGATCCATGGAGGCGATCATGCCCGCGTCGACTGACCCGGCCGCCTCCTCGGACGGATCTGTGGACAACCGCGTCGTCATCGCCAGGATCGCGGAGAAGACGATCACCGTCGACGAGTGCTCCGCCGCCGTCGAGGACGCGACCTCGGGAGCGGTCGTGACCTTCGCCGGGGTCGTCCGCGACCACGACGAGGGCCGCGGAGTCACCGCTCTGAGCTACACCGCCCATCCGTCGGCGGCCGAGGCGATCCGGGCGTCCGCGCGGCGCATCGCGGCGGCCCACCCCGAGACGCGGGTGGCGATCGTGCACCGCACCGGCGACCTCGTCGTGGGCGACCTCGCGCTCGCCTGCGCGGTCGCCTCGGCGCACCGGGGCGACGCCTTCGCCGCCTGCGCGGAGCTGGTCGACGACGTGAAGAAGACGGTGCCCATCTGGAAGGAACAGGCCTTCGACGACGGCACGACGGAGTGGGTGGCGTCACTCGGCTGACCGCCGCTCCCCTCCTGCACAGGCAGAGCCATTCGTTCGAGTCACCCCCAAAACGGGCCGTTTTACATCTCAGACACATTGCTGAGGTTCACTGGGTCCTGCAGCAACTTCGAACGGAGCACCACGTGGACCTCAACACCGTCGCCACCATCACCCCGGCACGCTCGCGCGACGATCTCGCCCTCCTCGGCACCGAGGTCGCGCCGCTCGCGGGCGGCTCCTGGCTCTTCTCCGAGCGGCAAGACGAACTGACCGCCCTCGTCGACCTGATGACCCTCGACTGGCCCTCGCTCTCCGTCACCGACGACGGCCTCGAGGTGGCCGCGACGTGTCGGCTGGTGGAGCTCGCCGAGCTGCCCGACGCGTGGGGGTGGGGCGCGCATCCGGTGTTCTTCCAGTGCTGCACGGCGCTGCTCGGCTCGTTCAAGGTGTGGAACGTCGCGACCGTGGGCGGCAACATCTGCGCGTCGCTGCCCGCGGGGCCGATGACCTCGCTGTTCTCCTCGCTCGACGCCGAAGCACTCATCTGGCGTGCCGACGGCTCAGACGAGCGGATGCCCGTGGCCGACTTCGTCACGGGCAACGGGCGGAACGCCCTCCGTCCCGGCGATGTGCTGCGCTCCCTGCTCGTGCCGCGGCACGCTCTCGAGGGGCGCACCGCCTATCGCAAGATCGCGCTGTCGCCGATCGGGCGGTCGGGGGCCGTGATCGTGGGGCGGCTCGACCTCGATGGCTCGTTCGTGCTGACGGTGTCGGGGGCGACGCTGCATCCCGAGCAGGTGCGCTTCCCGTCGGTGCCCGCGCGCGAGGAGCTCGCGGCGGCGGTCGGCGCGATCGAGTCGTGGTTCACCGACCCGCACGGGGCGGCGGACTGGCGGCGCGGGGTGTCGATGCTGCTGGCGGAGGAGATCCGCGAAGAGCTGAGCCTGCCTCCGGGCGAGGCCCCGCCGAGCGACTACACGACGGTGCGGCCGGCGAGCGCGACGACGGCGGAGGTGCCCGCTGGAGCGGTCGGCGGCGCTGCGACGGCCGACGGCGAGACGAGCACGAGCGACGAGACGACGAGCGGGGACGCGCGATGAGATTCATCATGAACGGCGAGCAGCACGAGGCCGAGCCGATCGCGGGGCAGTGCCTGCGCACCTTCATCCGCGACCAGGGGCACTTCGAGGTGAAGAAGGGCTGCGACTCGGGCGACTGCGGCGCCTGCTCGGTGATCGTCGACGGCACCCCGGTGCACTCCTGCGTCTACCCGGCCTACCGGGTCGAGGATCGCGTCGTCACGACCGTGGCGGGCCTCGGCGAGCCCGACGACCTGAGCACGATGCAGCAGAGCTTCGTCGACCACGCCGGGTTCCAGTGCGGGTACTGCACGGCGGGCATGGTGGTCACGGCCACCACGCTGAAGCCGGAGCAGCTCGACGACCTGCCGCGCCTGATGAAGGGCAACCTCTGCCGCTGCACGGGGTACCGGGCGGTGGAGGAGTCGATCCGCGCGGGCGTCTGCGCCGGCGCCGGTCTCGCCGACGGGGCGACGCCCGCACCCGTGGAGGGGCGGCTGATCACCACGAAGTCGGGCCGCCACGCCCGCGCGGCCGCCGCCGAGTCCATCGGTGCGAGCGCGATTCCCGCCGGTGCGGGCGCTGAGGGCGCCACCGGCACCGAGAGCGAGACGACGACCACGGGGCCGGGTACGGCGCAGGCTGAGGGGACGCTGTCGGCGACGGAGGTGTCGGAAGGGACGCTGTCGGCGACGGCGGTGTCCGAGGGGACGCTGTCGGCGACGACGGTGTCCGAGGGGGCGCTCTCTGCCGCGACGGTGTCGGAGGCGATCGAGCCGCCGGCGAGCGTGGCCACGCCGCGCACGGTGGGGACGTCGGTGGGCGCGCCCGCCGGGCGGCGGATCGTGACGGGGCGGGAGCCCTACACGCTCGACGTCGCCGTGCCCGGCGTCACGCACCTCAAGCTGCTGCAGTCGCCGCACGCCCACGCGCGCATCCTGTCGATGGACACCAGCGCCGCCGAGGCGCTCCCCGGGGTGCACGCGGTGCTGACCGCCGCCGACTCCCACGAGCGCCTCTACTCGACCGCCCGGCACCAGTACCGCACCGACGACCCCGACGACACCACGCTCTTCGACACGGTCGTGCGCTACCGCGGGCAGCGCGTCGCCGCGGTCGTCGCCGACAGCATCGCGATCGCCGAGGCCGCGTGCCGGCTGATCGAGGTGGAGTACGAGGTGCTCCCCGCCGTCTTCGACCCCGAGCAGGCCCGGCAGCCGGGGGCACCGCTCCTGCACGGCGACCTCGACCCCGTGGTGGCACGCGTGGCCGAGCCGGGGCGCAACGTCATCGCGTCGGTGCACACCGAGATCGGGTCGGTCGCCGAGGCGGTGGCCGGAGCATCCGCCCATGTCACCGGCACCTGGCAGACCCATCGCGTCTCGCACGCGGCGCTCGAGACCCACGGCTCGGTCGGCTGGATCGACGAGGACGGCCGGCTCGTGGTGCGCACCAGCTCGCAGGTGCCCTTCCTCGTGCGCGACGAGCTCGCCTACATCTTCGGGCTGGAGCAGGAGCAGGTGCGCGTGTTCACCGCGCGCGTCGGCGGCGGGTTCGGCGGCAAGCAGGAGATCCTCACCGAGGACGTCGTGTCGGCCGCCGTGCTGAAGACCGGACTGCCGGTGCAGTTCGAGTTCACGCGCAACGACGAGTTCACGATCGCGCCCTGCCGACACCCGATGCGGGTGTCGGTCGAGCTCGCAGCCGATGCCGACGGTGCGCTCACCGCCATCGCGGTCGACGTGCTGAGCGACACCGGCGCCTACGGCAACCACGGCCCCGGGGTCATGTTCCACAGCGTCGGCGAGACGGTCAGCCTCTACAACGCGCCGAACAAGAAGGTGGATGCGGAGGTCGTCTACACGAACAACATCCCCTCCGGAGCCTTCCGCGGCTACGGGCTCGGGCAGGTGTCGTTCGCGATCGAGTCGGCGATGGATGAGCTCGCCCACGAGCTGGGCCTGGATCCGTTCGAGCTGCGCCGGCGCAACGTCGTGCGGCCCGGGCAGCAGCTCGTGGCCTCGCACGTCGAGGGCGACGACCTCGTGTTCGGCAGCTACGGTCTCGACCAGTGCCTCGACCTCACCGAGCAGGCGCTCCGCCGCGGCAACGCGACTGAGGTGCCGGCCGGCTCGGCGTGGCGGCTCGGCACGGGCATGGCCTCGGCGATGATCGCGACCATGCCGCCCCGCGGGCACTTCTCGACCGTCTCGATGACGCTCGAGGCCGACGGGACGTACCTCGCCGCGGTCGGCACGGCGGAGTTCGGCAACGGCACCACCACCGTCCACACGCAGATCGCGTCGAGCGTGCTCGGCACGTCGGTCGATCGCATCCGCATCCGCCAGTCCGACACCGACGGCGTCGGCTTCGACACCGGCGCGTTCGGTTCGGCCGGAACCGTCGTGGCAGGCAAGGCCCTGCACTCGGCGGCCACCTCGCTGAAGGCGGCCGTGCTGCGCACCGCCTCCGAGATCGCCGGAGCGTGGAGCGAGGGCCACCTGGAGGCCGACGGGGTGCGGATCGGCGAGACGTTCGTGCCGCTGACCGAGATCGCCGAGCGGGCCGGCGGCAGCCTCACGGCCACCGGGCAGGAGGACGGGGCGAAGCGGTCGATCGCGTTCAACGTGCATGGGTTCCGGGTGGCGGTGAACGAGCTGACGGGCGAGGTGCGCATCCTGCAGTCGGTGCACGCGGCCGATGCCGGGTTCGTGCTGAACCCGGCTCAGCTGCGGGGGCAGATCGAGGGCGGCGTCGCTCAGGCGATCGGCTCGGCCCTGTACGAGGAGATGATCATGAAGGAGGGGTTCGTGACGACGCAGGTCTTCCGGGCATACCACCTGCCGCAGCTGGCGGACGTGCCGGTGACGGAGGTCTACTTCGCCGAGACCGACGACTCGGTCGGGCCGTTCGGCGCCAAGTCGATGAGCGAGGCGCCGTACAACCCGGTCGCCCCCGCGCTCGCCAACGCCGTGCGCGACGCGCTCGGCGTGCGCCCGCACGAGTTGCCGCTCTCGCGTGACCGCGTCTGGCGCCTCGCCACGGCGGCCGCCCGCGAGCTGGTCGGCTAGCCGTCCCGCAGCCCGCGCGCCCCACCGCTCTCCGGGGCGCCGGCGCGGGCGCGGGCGCCGGAACGGGCGTCAGGGGCGCGCGGGCTGCGGGACGGCCGGGCGGAGCGCGCGGGCGGCCGCGGCGCGGACGGCGGCGGCCGCCTGCTCAAGCGCTCGGGTGCGCAGCTGCCACTGCTGCCAGTACAGCGGCACGTCGATGTACGCCCCGGGCGCGAGCTCGACGAGTCCCGCCGGCGGGCGCTGCAGCTCGGGGATCATTCCCCAGCCGAGGCCGAGCCGCACCGCCTCGACGAAGTCCGCAGAGCCCGGCACGTAGTGGCGCGGCGGGTCGAAGGCCGCCCCGCCGGGCAGGGTGCGCAGGAAACGGTGCTGCAGCTCGTCCCGGCGGTCGAAGACCACGACCGGCGCCTCGGCGAATGCGCGGGGCGGGTCGCCGAGCCAGCGGGACACGAAGGCGGGCGTCGCGAGCGGCTGGTAGCGCATGGCGCCGAGGAGCTCGGACGAGCATCCCTGCACCGGTGTCGCCGTCGCGCTGACCGCGGCCATCACCGCTCCGTCGCGGAGCAGCTCGGCCGTGTGCGACTCGTCCTCCCGCACCAGCTCGAAGACGATCGAGTCGGCCAGCGGGGCGAGCGCGGGCAGCAGCCAGGTCGACAGGGAGTCGGCGTTCACCGCGAGCGGGAGGCGCACCGGCGCCGGGGAACGGGAGACGTCCTCCCCGTCCAGTTCGTCGGCGACGTCGGCCGTGAGCGCTTCGAGCTGGCGGGCCAGCCGGAGCACCGCCCGACCCGACTCGGTGGGGGTGACCGGGCGGGTGCGGCGCAGCAGCACTCGTCCGGTCTGGCTCTCGAGCGCCTTGATCCGCTGGCTGACGGCGGACGGGGTCACCGACAGCACCCGGGCGGCGGCGTCGAACGACCCCTCGTCGACGGCGGCCCGCAGGGCCTGCAGCTGAGCCGTGTCGAAGTCCACATAAGCGATGCTAATGCAGCCGCAGGAACATTAGCTGGACCATCACGAGAGGCCCGCTCTATCGTCGAAGCGTGACCGACCTCCTCCCCGTGCTCGCCGGCCTCGGCTTCGGCCTCTCGCTCATCGTCGCCATCGGCGCCCAGAACGCCTTCGTGCTGCGCCAGGGGCTGCTGCGGAAGCACATTCTCGCGGTGGTCGCGGTGTGCGCGCTGTCCGACGCCGTGCTGATCGCGCTCGGCATCAGCGGCCTGGGCCTCGTGTTCGAGCGACTCCCGGTGCTCATGGTCATCGCCCGGATCGCGGGGGCGGCCTTCCTGATCGTCTACGGGTTCCTCGCGGCGCGCCGGGCGCTGCGGCCGGCCGCGCTCGGAGAGGACGGCCCGCGGTCGTCCGCGGGGCTCGCCGCCACGATCACCACCGCCCTGGCCCTGACCTGGCTGAACCCGCACGTGTACCTCGACACCGTGGTGCTGCTCGGCTCCGTCGCGAACTCGCACGGCGACGCCCGCTGGCTGTTCGGGCTGGGCGCGATGGCGGGCAGCGTCATCTGGTTCACGGCGCTCGGCTTCGGCGCGCGACTGCTGCAGCCGATCTTCGCCCGGCCAGGCGCCTGGCGGGTGCTCGACGGCATCATCGCCCTCGTGATGCTCGCGATCGCGGCGTCGCTCCTCCTCGGCCTCTGACGGCCCAGCCCTACCCCAGCAGCGCCGAAACCGCCCGCGACACCCCCCGCGCCACCGACGCCGACGACACCCGCACCAGCGCCCCGTCCCGCACGACCTCCCGCCCGTTCACGACGAGCAGCGCGAGCGGCGGCTGCGACCCGAGCGTCAGCCCCGCGACCGGGTCCACGATCCCCGCGTGAGCCACCCCGTCGACCTTCCACAGCGCCAGATCCGCGAGCTTCCCCACCTCGATCGACCCGATCTCGGCGTCGCGCCCGAGCACCCGCGCGCCGCCCATCGTCGCGATCCGCAGCCCGTCCCGCCCGGTCATCGCGGTCGCCCCGCCCCGCAGGCGGTTCACGAGCACCGACATCCGGATCTCGGTGCCGAGCTCCCCCGACTCGTTCGACGCCGACCCGTCGACGCCCAGCCCCACGGGCACCCCGGCCGCGAGCAGCTGCGGGATCGGGGCGATCCCCGCCGCGAGCCGCGCGTTCGACGAAGGGCAGTGCGCGACTCCCGTGCCAGTGGCCGCGAAGCGCGCGATGGCCGGTTCGTCGAGGTGCACGCAATGCGCCATCCAGACGTCGTCGCCCAGCCAGCCGAGATCCTCGAGGTACTGCGTGGGCGTCCGCCCGAAGCGCGCCAGGCAGAACGCGTCCTCCTCCACGGTCTCGCTGCCGTGGGTGTGCAGCCGCACCGAGCCGGGCAGGCTCCGCGCGAGCACCGCGGCCTCGCGCAGCAGGTCGCTCGTCACCGAGAACGGCGAGCAGGGGGCGATCGCGATCCGCACCATCGACGAGCGCGACGGGTCGTGGAAGTCGGCCACCGCATCCGCACTCGCCTGCAGCGCGGCCGCGGTGGTCTCGACGGCGAAGTCGGGGGGCAGCCCGCCCTGCGAGGCCCCGAGGTCCATCGAGCCGCGGGTGCCGTGCAGGCGCACCCCGATCGTGCTCGCCGCGTCGACGATCGAGCCGAGGATGTCGCCGCCGCCCCGCGGGAAGACGTAGTGGTGGTCGGCCATCGTGGTGCAGCCCGAGAGCGCCCCGACGGCGAGCCCGCCGAGCGCACCGGGCCCCACGGTGTCGGCGGTGATGCGCGCCCAGGTCGGGTACAGTGCGGTCAGCCAGTCGAACAGGATGGCGTCCTGCGCGATGCCCCGCGTCAGCCACTGGTACAGGTGGTGGTGCGTGTTCACGAGCCCGGGCGTCAGCAGGTGGCCCCTCGCGTCGATGCGGGTGACGGATGCTCCCGCCGACCACGAGGCCGGCGCCGCCCCCGCCCCCACCGCCACGATGTCGGTGCCCTCGATCACCACGTGACCCGAGACGTGCTCGGTGCCGGCGGCGTCGACGGTGGCGACGTAGGCGTTCTCGATGATGGTGCGGGCGGGTTCGGTCACAGAAGACTCCGGATCTGGTCGGACGAGGACGAGGCAGCAGACACCGCGGCGGAAGCGGAATGGATGGCCCCCGACGTCTCCCGCAGCGGCACCCCGGAGGCACGGCTGCGCGCCGCGATCACCTCCGCGAGGATCGACACCGCGGTCTCCTCGGGCGACGACGCCCCCAGGTCGAGCCCGATCGGCGAGTGCAGCCGCGCCAGCGACTCCTCGCCCACGCCGTGCGAGCGCAGCGCCCCGAGCCGTCGCTCGTGCGTCGCCCGTGAGCCCATGGCGCCCACGTAGGCCACGTCGAGCCCGAGCGCGGCCTCGATCAGCGGCACGTCGAACTTGTCGTCGTGGGTCAGGATGCACAGCACCGTGCGCTCGTCGACCGCGGTCTCCGCGAGGTAGTCGGTGGGCCAGCGGTTCACGACCTCGGCCGCCGGGAAGCGCTCGGCCGTCGCGAACACCGGGCGGGCGTCGCAGACGGTGACGCGGTAGCCGAGCAGGGCGGCGGCGTTCGAGAGGGCGATCGAGAAGTCGACGGCGCCGAAGACGATCATCCGGGCCGGGGGCGCGCTGACGAGCAGCACCGTCTGCTCGAGCTCACCGTCGCAGTCGACGGTGCGGCGAGCGGAGCGGCCGCGGTGCACCGCCGCGACGAGCTCCGAGCGGATGCGCTGCCGCCGCGCATCCGGAGCCGCACCCGACGCGGTCAGCACCTCGACGGGCCCCGCGGGCGACAGCACCAGCGCGAGGCCCGCAGCCCGGCCGTCGCGCGCGAGCCGCAGCTCGTCGAGGAGAGGTGCGTCACCGTCGCCCGCTCCGAGCGGACGCACGACGACCGTGAGCCGCCCGCCGCAGGAGAGCCCGACGGCGAAGGCGTCGTCGTCGGTGAAGCCGAAGGTGCAGATCTCGGTGGCGCCCGACGCGAGCGCCGCGGTGCAGGCGTCGTAGACCGCGCCCTCGACGCAGCCGCCCGAGATGCTGCCGATCACGCGCCCGAGGTCGTCGACCGCCATCGAGGTGCCGAGCGCGCGCGGGGCGCTGCCGTCGACCTCGATCACGGTCGCGACGGCGAGGTGTCGGCCCGCGGCCAGGGCGTCGAGCAGGGCGGAGGCCAATTCCAGCATCAGGCCACCTCCTCCGAAGCCGCGGCACGGGGTGCGCGCCCCGTCATCAGCCTGACACATGACTCTGTTAGACAATGCGCATGCTGATCATCACCGACGCCACGCGCATCCTGGTCGACGCCGCGACCGAGTTCGAGGGCGACGAGGCCCGCCGCTTCGTGGTGGGCGAGACGGTGCCGACGAGCCGCGCCGAGACGAGCGCCGAGCCGAACGCCGAGACGAGCGCGTTCGAAGCGAACCGCCCCGAGTCGAGCGCCGAGCACCTCGACGCCACCGGCTGCGTCATCACCCCCGGCCTCGTGAACGCCCACCACCACCTCCTGCAGACCGCGTTCCGCACCCTCCCCGGCACCCGCGGGGTGCCCATGCACGTCTGGCTGCCCACCATGGCCGCCGCGTATGCCGCGGTCGGCATAGACCCCGAGAGTGCCGGCGTCGCCGCGCGCGCCGGGGTCGCCGAGGGCCTGCTCAGCGGCGTCACCACCATCGCCGACCACCACCTGAACTGGCCGGCCGGCGCGAGCGTCGACGACACCGTCGCGATCGCCCGCAGCACCGCCGACGCGGCCCGGGGCCTCGGTGCCCGGCTCGCCTTCGTGCGCGGATCGGCCCGCGACGACCCCGAGCAGGCCGCGGCCTCGGCCGACGCCATCGCGAGGTCCCTGCTGCCGGCGAACGCCGGCGGCCTCAGCCCGGACGGCCTCCTCCAGCTCGCCGTCGGCCCGGCCGGCGTGCACAGCGACTCCGAGGCCACCTTCCGCCTGCTCGGCGAGGTCGCGGCAGCCCACGGCCTCCGCCGCCGCACCCAGGCGAACGAGCAGGTCGACGTCGCCATCGCGCTCGAGAAGTACGGCCGCCGCCCGATCGCCCTGCTCGAGGAGTGGGGCTGGCTCGCCGACGACGTCACCGTCGCCCACCTCTGCGCCGTCACCGACGACGAGATCGCGCTGCTCGCCGAACGCGGCGTCACCGCGACCCACGCGCCCGGCTGCGACCTGCCGATGGGCTGGGGCATCGCGCCGGTCGCCGCCCTCCGCGACGCCGGAATCACCGTGGGCCTCGGCACGAGCGGCGGCGGCAGCAACGACGCGGGCCATCTGCTGGCGGATGCGCGGCTCGCGCTGCAGGTCGCCGCCCTCATCGGCCCTCCGCTCGACGCGCGCACGGTGCTCGGCATGGCGACCGAGGGCTCGGCGACCGGCCTCGGGCGCCCCGAGCTCGGGCACCTCCGCCCCGGCGCCGCCGCGGACCTCTGCGTCTGGGACGTCTCGGGCGTCGCCGACGCGGGCGTCGCCGACCCGGTCGCGGGCCTGCTCTGGACGAATCCCGGCCGCCGCCCGAAGCACGTGGTGGTGGCGGGCCGCGTCGTCGTGCGAGACTACGAGCTGGTAGGCCACGACGAGAGCGAGCTGGCGGCCGACGTGGCCGAGCTGCTGGCGGCGCGACTGCGGTGATGAAAACCGCTCTGACCGGGCATCCCTAGGTCGTCTACACATATTTCTAACTAGTGACCGCGCCCACTACACGCGAACCGAACGACCTCACAGCTCGAGCACCAGCCGGGGGCAGGCGGCGCGCGAGACGCAGATCATCATGACCTCGTTGTCCTCCTGCTCGGCCGGGGTGAGCACCGAGTCGCGGTGATCCACCTCGCCCGAGACGACCGGGGTCTCGCAGGTGCCGCAGGTGCCCTCGCGGCACGAGGAGAGCACGAGCACGCCCGCCTCCTCCACGACGTCGAGGATCGAGCGGTCGGGCGGAACTTCGAGGGTCATCCCCGAGAGCTCCAGCTCGACCTCGAACGACTCCTGGCGCACGGGCTCCGTGACCTCGCGGGCCTCGAAGCGCTCGAGGTGCAGCGCGTCGGGCGGCCAGCCGGCGTCGAGGGCGACCTGTTCGAGCTCGGTGAGCATCCGGGCCGGACCGCAGCAGTAGACGGCGACCGGGGCCGTCGGGGTCCCGCCGCTGAGGGTCGACAGCGCGAAGCGGTGGCCGAGCTCGGAGGTGTACACCGAGACCCGGTCGCCGTAGGCGGCGACGAGCTCGTCGACGAAGGGCATCCGCTCGAGCGACCGGCCCGCGTAGGCGAGCGTGAACGGGATGCCCGCGGCGTCGGCCGCCCGCAGCATCGGCAGCAGCGGGGTGATGCCGATCCCGCCCGCGACGAAGGCGTACGAGCCGCCGGGCGGCACCGCGTGCAGCCCGAAGTGGTTCAGCGGGCCCCGGACACGGAGTCGATCGCCCTCGCGAATGTGGGCGTGCAGGTGCTCGGAGCCGCCGCGGCCGTCGGGCTCGCGCAGCACGGCGACCTGGTACGAGTGACGGTCGGCGGGGTCGCCGCAGAGCGAGTACTGCCGTTCGACGCCGGGCTGCACCTCGACGTCGAGGTGGGCGCCGGGCTGCCACGGGGGCAGCTCCGATCCGTCGGCGGCACGCAGGGTCAGCAGCACGACGTCGGTCGCGACGGGCCGGGCGGAGGCCACCACGGCGTCGATCTCGGGCAGGGTCAGGGCGCTCATCCGGCCCTCCGCTCTTTCACGATGAACAGGTGGTACTCGCCCGCGACCGCCGAGCACCAGCGGTGCAGGGTGCCCCCGGCGTAGTGGATGGAGTCGCCCGGGCCGAGCTCGAAGCTGCCCTCCTCGGCGAGGTCGACGAGCACGCGGCCGCTCACGACGTGCAGGAACTCGTCCTCCTCGTGGGTGTAGAACTCCCCCACCGAGACGTTCGAGCCGCGGAACTCCATCGGCGTGAACGGCACGTCGCCGTGCACCAGGATGCGGGCCTCGCCGCCGCCGAACGGACCCTGCGGGCCCTCCATCGAGCGCACCAGCGAGACCCGCTGGGTGGCGCCGCCCGGCACGAGGTCGTCGGTCGCGGCGGCGATCAGCTCGATCTGGCTCGAGCCGAGAGCCCGGGCGATGCGCTCGAGCGACACCATCGACGGTCGCGCCTGGCCGCGCTCGAGCTGCGAGAGGAAGGGGTGCGAGAGCTCCGCGAGGCGCGCGAGCTCCACCAGCGTCAGGCCGCGGGCCTGCCGGAACGAGCGGATGCGCGCACCCAGGCGCTCGGTCTGCTCGTCGAGGGCGACGCTTCCGGTGGAGATGGCAGGTCCTCTCGACGAGTGGCGGGCGATGCGGCGGGGTGGGCGGGTGGTCACAGAGACAGTAACCACGAACCGGCGCGACAGCGAAATCGTGCGTCAACCCAATTAACATTCGGAAATGCTTGCGTTACCTGCCGGAAACGCGCCATCCGTAGCGTGGCCCCTGTTGAAGCCATCAACATTCGAGCCGGGAGGAGAGCCTTATGTCCGTGCTCCCCAGAACCCTCCGGATGCTGCGTTCCGCGACGCTGCCCGACGGCCGCCTCGTCGACGTCGAGCTCGACGGCGACACGGTCTCGGCCGTCCGTCCCGCCGGCAGCGGCGCGACGTTCGGCGCCCCGTCCGACGGCACGCTCGACCTCGACGGCTTCCTGCTGCTGCCCGCTCCCGCCGAGCCGCACGCGCACCTCGACAAGGCCCTCTCCTGGGACCTGATCGACCCGCCGATGGGCGACCTCGGTCTCGCGATCGAGTCGTGGAAGCGCTTTGCCGCCACCATGACCACGGCGTCCATCGCCGACCGGGCCCGCCGCCAGGCGCTCGCGATGCTGCAGAACGGCACCACCACGATCCGCTGCCACGTCGACCTGCTGCACGACGGGGGCTACGAGAGCGACTCGATGCGCGGCGTCCGCGCCCTCGTGCAGGTGCGCGACGAGCTCGCCGGCCTCGTCGACCTCGAGCTGGTCGCCCTCGCGGGCCCCAACGCCACCGACGCCCAGGTGCACGAGGCGCTCGACCTCGGCGTCGACCTCGTCGGCGGCGCCCCGCACCTGGCCGACGAGCCCGACACCGACCTCCGCCGCCTGCTCGCCATCGCGACCGATCGCGGTGTCGGCGTCGACATGCACACCGACGAGAGCCTCGGCGGACCGATCACGATGGGCACGCTCACCGAGGTCGTGCGCGACTGGCCCGTGAGCCGCCCCGCGACCGCCGGGCACTGCGTGCGCCTCGGCACCCTCGAGCCGGTCGAGCTCGACGTGCTGATCGAGGGCATCCTGGCCGCCGACCTCGGCATCGTGACCCTGCCGATCACGAACCTCTACCTGCAGGGCTGGCAGCATCCGGTCTCGACCCCGCGCGGACTCACCGCCGTGCGCGCCCTGCTCGACGCCGGCGTGCGGCTCGGCGCCGGCGCCGACAACGTGCGCGACCCCTTCAACCCCGTCGGCCGCAGCGATGCACTCGAGACCGCCTCCCTGCTGGTCACCGCCGGCCACCTCACCCTCGACGAGGCCTACACCGCCGTGAGCACCGGGGCGCGCGACGTCATGCGGCTGCCGCGCGCCGGCGTCGAGGTGGGCGCCAAGGCCGAGCTGCTGGCGGTGCGCGCCGTCAACCTCTCGGATGCGATCGCCAACGCCTCGGCCGACCGCTACGTCATCCATACCGGCCGCCTGGTCGCCGCGAGCTCGGTCAGCCGCAGCATCGCGCCGGTGATCACCCTGGCGGAACGATCCCCCGAACCATTCCCCGAGCCCCAGTACGAAACGAGGTGAGAAGCGCCATGACCATCGCACCCCCCGAGGTCGTCCCCGCGACCACGACCGGTCAGCTGCTGCACTTCGAGGACGTCGCCATGACGTTCCCGAACGGCACGACCGCCCTGTCCGGCGTCGACCTGACCGTCAACCGCGGTGAGTTCGTCACCGTCGTCGGCCCCTCCGGCTGCGGCAAGTCGACCCTGCTGCGCATCGCCTCGGGGCTGACCCCCGCGACCGAGGGCGTCACCCAGGTCGACACGAGCCGCATCGGCTACGTGTTCCAGGATGCGACCCTGCTGCCCTGGCGCGACGTGCAGTCGAACGTCGAGCTGCTCGCCGAGCTGAACGGCGTCCCCAAGGCGAAGCGACGGGCCACCGCGAAGGAGGCGATCGAGCTCGTCGGCCTCTCCGGATTCGAGAAGCACCTGCCGCGCACCCTCTCGGGCGGCATGAAGATGCGCACGAGCCTCGCCCGCAGCCTCACGCTCGACCCCGAGCTGTTCCTGTTCGACGAGCCGTTCGGCGCGCTCGACGAGATCACCCGGGAGCGCCTGAACGACGAGCTGATCAAGCTCTTCACCGAGCAGCAGTTCGCCGGCCTGTTCATCACGCACTCGGTCTCGGAGGCCGTGTACCTCTCGACCAAGGTCGTCGTCATGTCGGGCCGCCCCGGCAAGATCGTCGACACCTTCCCCGTCGAGTTCCCCTTCCCCCGCGACCCCGAGATCCGGTTCACCGCCGAGTTCGCCGAACTCTGCGGCAAGGTCTCCCACGCCCTCCGAGAAGGCCACCACTGATGACCACGACGCCTCCCGCCCCGCCGAAGAACCGCACGCTGATGCGGCCCGCCACGGTGAAGAAGTCCCGCTCGAAGACGATGACCTGGCTGCCGCCGATCGTGGTCTTCCTCGCCCTGATCGGCGTCTGGTACGCGATCACCTTCCTGGTGCTCGACGAGAAGCGCCGCTTCCTGATGCCTCCGCCGCACGAGGTCGTCGCCGCGTTCTTCGACCCGGCGACCTTCAGCGAGATCATGGTGGCGCTCGGCCGCACGACCGCCGTCGCGCTGATCGGCCTCGCGATCGCGATGGTGATCGGCATCGTCTGGGCGATCGCGATGAGCCAGGCGAAGTGGGTGGAGCGCTCGCTCTACCCCTACGCCGTGGTGCTGCAGTGCATCCCGATCCTCGCCCTCGTGCCGCTGATCGGCTTCTGGTTCGGCTTCGAATACCCGGCCCGCATCATCGTCTGCGTGATGATCGCCCTGTTCCCGATGGTCTCCAACACCCTGTTCGGCCTGCAGTCGGTCGACCCGGGCCAGCGCGAGCTGTTCCAGCTGCAGCGCGCCAACCGCTGGACCGTGCTGACCAAGCTCGAGTTCCCGGCCGCCCTGCCCGCGATCTTCGCCGGCATGCGCATCTCGGCCGGGCTCGCGGTGGTCGGCGCCATCGTCGGCGACTTCTTCTTCCGTCGCGGCGAGCCCGGTCTCGGCTCGCTGCTCAGCACCTACACCGCCCGCCTGCGCTCGGCCGAGCTGTTCGCGACGATCTTCGTCGCGGCCCTGCTGGGAGTGGCGATCTTCGCCCTCTTCGGCTGGATCGGCAAGCGCGCGGTCGGCCGCTGGTACGACTTCTCGGCCTAGCTCCGGATGCCCGTCCCGCCCCTTCGACCCGAACGACCCACCCTGCACCAAAGCACCGTCACATTCCGCACCACCCCCAAAGGAGATGTAATGCGCAGAACCCGATCCCGGCTCGTGCTCACGGCGGGCCTCGTGGCCGCCACGGCCGTCGCCCTCACCGCCTGTTCGAGCGGTGCCTCCAGCAGCGAGTCCACCCCCGCCTCCGACGCCGAGATCGGCTCGGTCGACCTGGCCGCCGCCGGCTGCCCGGCGAACGTCGTGCTGCAGACCGACTGGAACCCCGAGGCCGAGCACGGCCACCTGTACCAGCTGCTCGGCCCCGACCCCGTGGTCGACGCGAGCAACAAGAGCGTCAGCGGCCCCCTCTACAGCTCGGGCGAGTACACCGGCGTCAACGTCGAGATCCGCTCCGGCGGCCCGGCGATCGGCTTCCAGAGCGTGACCTCGATCATGTACCAGGACCCCGACATCATGCTCGGCTACGTCTCCACCGACGAGCAGATCCAGAACTCGGCCGACTTCCCCACCACGGGCGTCTTCGCCCCGCTGGAGAAGAGCCCCCTGATGATCATGTGGGACCCGGCGACCTACCCCGACGCGAAGAGCATCAAGGACGTCACCAGCAAGGGCGCCGTCGTGCGCTACTTCGCCGACTCGACCTACATGGAGTACCTGAAGGAGTCGGGCCAGGTTCCCGAGGCCCAGGCCGACGGCAGCTACGACGGCACCCCGGCGAACTTCGTCGCCGACCAGGGCAAGGCGGCCCAGCAGGGCTTCGCCTCGGCCGAGCCGTACATCTACGAGAACGAGGTCGCCGACTGGATGAAGCCGGTCGACTTCCAGCTGATCAACGACACCGGCTGGGACTACTACCAGTCGGTCATGGCCACCCGCACCGGTGACCTCGAGGCGAACGCCGACTGCCTGAAGGCCCTGGTGCCCGTGCTGCAGCAGGCCGAGGTCGACTACTTCGCCGACCCGGCTCCGGTGAACACGATGATCCTCGACCTGGTCGACCAGTTCGACACCGGCTGGGTCTACTCTCAGGGCGTGGCCGACTTCTCGGTCAAGCAGATGATCGACCTCGGGCTCGTCTCCAACGGCTCGAACGACGCCATCGGCGACCTGGACGAGGCCCGCATGGCCTCGTTCTTCGACAAGGCCGTGCCGATCCTCGAGAAGATCGGTGCGACGCCCGCCGACGGACTGACCGTCGACGACCTCTACACCAACGAGTACATCGACACCTCGATCGGCCTGAAGTAGCACCATGACGCATCCTCCCGTGACCACGGTCCCGTCCACCGGCACCGCCATCCCGAACCGGCTGCTCGGCAAGCGGATCGTGGTCACGGGAGGCGCGCGCGGCATCGGCGCCTCCATCGCCCGGCGGTCCGCCGCCGAGGGCGCCGAGGTCGTCGTGCTCGACCGGCTGGTCGACGAGGGCACCGCCTTCGCCGACGAGACCGGCTGCCGCTTCGCCCCCGTCGACCTCACCGACCACGCCGGCACGGCCGAGGTGCTGGGCGCGGCCATCGCCGAGCTCGGCGGCATCGACGTGCTGGTCAACAACGCCGGCATCCTCCGCTTCTCCCCCCTGCTCGACATCACGGTCGAGGAGTGGGAGGCCACCTTCGCCATCAACACCACCGCCATGCTCGTCACGACGCAGATCGCGGCCCGGGCCATGATCGCCGGCCCCGACCCCGTCGGCCCCCGCCGCGGCACGATCATCAACCTGGCCAGCATGGCGGGCAAGACGGGCGGCGCGGGCCAGGGGCACTACGCGGCCTCGAAGTCGGCCGTGATCGCCCTCACCCGGGTGACCGCCCTCGAGCTCGGGCCATCCGGGATCACCGCCAACTGCCTCTGCCCGGGCTACGTGCTCACCGAGATGGGCGCGGCCACCCGCACCGCGGACGACGTGGCGCTGTGGTCGACCTACTCCCCGCTCGGCCGGCTCGCCGACCCCGCCGACGTGGCGGGGGTCGCCACCTTCCTCGCCTCCGACGACGCCGCCTACATGACCGGGCAGGCGCTGAACGTCACCGGCGGCATGATCATGCACTGACCGGGCTCCCGGTCGTCCCCGCCTCACCGCACGCACGCACGCACCGCATCGAAGGACCACCATGACCATCTCCCCCACCACCGCACCGACCGCCGGCGACATCGCCGGCCTCGCCAGCGAGCTGACCGCCCTGCTCGGCGAACGCGGAGTCACCACCGAGCTCCGCGGGCGCGAGAAGGCGTCGGTCGACGGCGCGAAGATGTCGCCGATCCTCGCCGCCCAGCTGCCGCTCGGCCTCGCCGACCTGGTCGCCTTCCCGACGAGCGCCGAGCAGATCGCCGAGGTCGTCGCGGCCGCCGTGAGGCACGGCGTCGGCGTCACCCCGCGCGGCAAGGGCACCGGCAACTACGGCCAGGCCATCCCGCTCGAGGGCGGGCTCGTGCTCGACGTCTCGAAGGCCCGCGCCGTGGTGTCGGTCGAGGAGGGCCGCCTGACGGCCGAGGCCGGCGCCACGATGGTCGCCATCGAGCAGGCCGCGCGCGAGACCGGGCAGCAGATCCTGATGTACCCCTCCACGGCGCAGTCCTCGATCGGCGGCTTCCTCTCCGGCGGCTCGGGCGGCACCGGCTCGATCAAGCACGGCTCGAACATGAGCGGCGACTACGTGCTCGCGCTCGACGTGGTGCACGCGTCCCCCGAGGCCGCACTGGTGCACGTCGAGGGGGCGGATGCTCAGCCCTACGTGCACACCTACGGAACCGCGGGCATCATCGCCCGCGCGACCATCGCGCTCGAACCCATGCAGGAGTGGGTCGGCTTCTACGCGAGCTTCCCGACCTTCGAGCAGGCGACCTCGGTCATCCGCCAGATCGGCTGGCTCGAGCCGACCCCGCGCCTCGTCTCGGCCGACCTGCCCGAGATCGCCAACGCGCTGCCGGCCGACCCGGCCATCCCGCACGACCGCGCCTCGCTCCGCGCCATCCTCGACGTCGCCTCGCTCGACGCCGCCCGGGTGCTCGTCGAGGGCGCCGGCGGCACCGTCGAGGACGTGCGCGAGGGCCCGCAGGCCACCGTGAAGATCTCGATGCTCTCGTACAACCACCCGATCGAGTGGCTGCAGAAGTCCACCGACGAGCCCTACTTCCACGTCGAGGTCTCGGGCGCCGCGCTCGTCGAGCGGCTCGACGAGGTGCACCAGGTCTACCCCGGCGCGATGCTGCACATCGAGGCCCAGCGCGACCACCCGATCGGGATGCTCGCCGCCCCCTACATCAGCCCCGAGGCCGTCTACGCGGGCTTCGACCGCCTGCTGGCGATCGACGTCGGCTACCACTCCCCTCACCAGTGGTACGTCGACCACAAGGTCGACCGGGTGCGGGCCCTCGCCGCGCAGACCGACCCGCAGGGCCTGCTCAACCCCGGCAAGCTGCCGCCGGAGGGTGTCGTCACCGGCCCGGAGAAGCACTCGTGAGCATCCCCACCCGCCGCCTCGTCGAGCTCTCGGGCACCGCGGCCGAGGCCGCCCTCTCGGAGGACTCGGTGATCGTGCTGCCCACCGGCGCGATCGAGTTCCACGGCCCGCACCTGCCGCTGATGACGGATTACCTGATCGCCGACGCCGTCGCGAACGCCTCGGTCGACCGCGCCGCCGCCGAGGGGCTCGACGTCTGGGTGCTGCCGACTCTCGCGTACACCAAGAGCGACGAGCACCACTGGGCGCCCGGCACGATGTGGATCAGCTGGGACACGCTGATGCAGACCGTCGTCGAACTCGGCAACTCGATCGCCGCGACGCCCGCGAAGAAGCTCGTGTTCTTCAACGGGCACGGCGGCAACCTCGCCCTGCTGCAGGTGGCCTGCCGGGAGCTGCGCCGCCGCTTCGGGCTGCAGACCTTCCTGATGGGCGCGACCGTGCCGGCCGGGGCGCACGACGGGCCCGAGGAGCTGGGGCTCGGCATCCACGCCGGGCACTCGGAGACCTCGCTCGTGCTGCACCTGCGTCCCGAACTGGTCGACCTCTCGGTCGCCGAGCGGAGCGTACCGGCGCACCTCGCCGACTACGAGCACATCGGCTTCAAGAAGCGGGTCACCTTCGGCTGGCTGTCGAACGACTTCTCGACGAACGGCACGCTCGGCGACCCGACCGGGGCGACCGCCGAGTACGGCGCCGAGCTGTTCGAGGCGGCGGTGAGCGACTCGGTCGCGGCCTTCGCCGAGATCGCGCGGTTCGACGCGGCGGGGTCGTCGGGCTCTGTCGCCTCGGGGTCGTGACCGCGCTCGACCCGGTCGTCGCTCCCCCGGGAACCGCCGGCCCCGACGAGCTGCTCGCCGCCTGGCTGCCCGCCAACGACGACCCGGTCCGGCCGCTGATGACGCTCTCCACCGTCTCCGCGAGCGGGTACCCGGATGCCCGCACCGTGCTGCTCTCGGAGTACGACGCCACGGGGCTGTACTTCCACACCGACTCCCGCTCGCGCAAGGTCGCCGACGTCACCGCGAACCCGCGGGTGGCGCTGACGCTCCTCTGGCCGGGGCGGCAGCTCGTGGTGCAGGGCGACGCGTCGCCGTCCTCGGCGTCGGAGCAGGCGTGGGCCTACGAGCACCGCTCGCGCTACCTGCAGCAGCTGTCGTGGCTGAACACGGCGTCGTTCGCCGCCCTCGACGGCGCCGAACGGCTCTCGCAGTGGGCGGAGTTCGGGCACGAGCATCCGTCGCTCACCCCACCGCTCACCTGGACCGGCTTCGTGGTGCGCCCCGTGCGGCTCACCTTCTGGGAGGGCGACCCCGACACGGCGAGCCGCCGCACCGAGTACCGGCGCGACGCCGCGGGCGCCTGGACGGCGTCCCTCCTGGCCGGCTGACGCCGCTCGGCACCGCCCGCCACCGCCCGCCCGCGCGGAGGGCGGTCAGCGGCGCTGGGCCGCGTGCGCGATCGCCTCGGTGAGCACCGTGAGCAGGCGCGGCGAGTCCATCGCGGGCAGCACGACCTCGATCAGCACCGCCTTGTCGGTGGTGGCGTGCGCGAGCTCGAGGGCGGCGGCGAGCTCGTCCTGCGTCGACGCGCGCGCCGTGACCACGAGGTGGGCGGCCCCGAAGGCGGCGGGGATGAGCGTCCAGTCCCAGGGCGCGATGTCCTGGTAGACCGCCGCCGGGCTCTGGATCTTGCGCTCGACCGTGTACCCGTCGTTGTTCAGCAGGAACACCACCGGCGTGGAGCCGCGATGCAGCACCGTCGACAGCTCCTGGATCGTCAGCTGCGCCGCCCCGTCGCCCACGAACAGCACCGAGCGCCGCCCGGGCACGGCCACCGACGCGCCGAGCGTCGCCGGGATCGTGTAGCCGATCGACGACCACACCGGCTGCCCGAGCAGGTCGCTCTCGTCCGGCAGCACGAGGTCGAGCGCCCCGTAGAACGAGGTGCCGGCATCGGCGATCACCGTGGTGCGCGGTCGCAGCCAGCCCTGCACGGCGGCCCAGAAGTACTCCTGGTCGAGGGCGGCCCCCACGACCGGTGCGGCGGCGTCGGCGATCGACGGATGCCCGACCGCCGTCACCGCGGGCCGCGACGTCTGCCCGAGCACGGCGTGCAGCGCGCGCAGGGAGTCCTCGAGCCGCACGCCGTAGAACGTGGTGTCGGCGATGCGGGCGGCGGTCAGTCCGAGCTCGATCGCCTGGTCCTCGTCGAAGCGCTGGGTGAAGAAGCCGGTCAGGAAGTCGCTCATCACGGTTCCGGCGAGCACCAGCAGCGGCGCCTCGTCGACCGCGGCGCGGGCCTCGTCGACGCGGGTGAAGGCGCCCATGTAGGTGCCGAGCGAGGCCGGGTGCGACTCGTCGAGCACCGCCTTGGACATGTTCTGCGAGGCCACGTAGACGCCGTCGTGGTCGGCGATCTCGCGCACCAGCGGCTCGAGGCTGCGGCGGTGCACCTGGGGGCCGACCAGCATCGTCACCTGGGTCGCGGTGGCGACCGCCTCGGCGAGCGCCGTGGTGAAGCGGGCGAGCTCGCCGGTGTCGCTCGACGCCGCGACCAGCGGGTGGCGGAGGTTCGCGGCGTGCACGGGCGCCACGGCGACGTCGGACGGGATGCCGAGGTACACCGGCTTGGACTCCCGGAGTGCCGTCATCAGCGCGGCGTCGATGTCGCGCGTCGCGGTGGCGGCCCGCACGATGGTCGCCGACGCGGTGACCTCGCGGTAGGCGCGGTAGAAGTGCTCGTAGTCGCCGTCGATCAGGGTGTGGTGGAGGTGGGCGCCCTCGGCCTTCTGGCTGGTGGAGGGCATCCCGGTGATCTGAACGACGGGCACGTCCTCGGAGAAGCTGCCGGCGACGCCGTTGATGGCCGAGAGCTCACCGACCCCGAAGGTGGTGACGAGGGCGCCGAGGCCGCGGCGGAGGCGCGCGTAGCCGTCGGCGGCGTAGGCCGCGTTCAGCTCGTTCGTCGAACCGACCCAGTGGAAGCCGTCGACCGTGACCATCTGGTCGAGGAGGCTGAGGTTGAAGTCGCCCGGCAGGCCGAAGACGTGGTCGGCGCCGAGCTGCACGAGGCGGGCGGCGAGGTACTGGCCGACCGTGACGGTGCCGGCGGGAACGGTGCTCGCCGGGACGGTGCCGGCGGCGGGACGGACGGGGGTGCTGCCGGCAGGGGTGTCGCCGGCGGGCGGAATCTGCGTGGTGTCGCTCATGCGTTCATGATCGCAGGCCGAGGCGCTCCGCCACGATCCCCATCGCGTCGGCGAACTCGACCTCTGCGCCGGCCGAGGCTCCGCCGGACAGGTTCACGCCCGCCACGCCGTCGAGCTCGAGCATCCGCTCGCAGAGCTCGGTGACGGCGTCGAGGCCCTCGCGATAGGGGTCGGCGGCGTGCAGGATGCGGTCGAGGAAGCCCTCGGGCAGCACGAGCGTCGTGAACGAGCGGAGCAGCCCGGCGCTGCCCTTGTCGATCACCATCGGCACGCACGGGATGAACGCGGGCTCGGCCCCCTCCTCGCGCGTGGCCTCGATGAAGCGCCGCACGGGCTCGACCCCTCCGGCGTGGTTGACGAAGCAGATGTCGGCGCCCGCGAGCACCTTCTCGCGCAGCCGGGCGGCGCGCTTCTCGACGGGCGGCGAGGTGGGGGCCTCGGCGACCGAGACGAGGTGCCCCTGGGCGGCAGCGAGGGCGGCGAGCTGGGTGGAGTCGAGGTCGAAGACCGGCTGCGCATCCGCTCGCCCACCGGTCGCGGTGTGGTCTCCCGTGACGCAGTGCACCCCGGCGACACCGACCGCTCGGAGGCCCGCGAGCTCGCCCTCGAGGGCGACGCGGTTGCGGTCGCGGCAGTTCAGGCCGGTCCAGACGGCGACGCCCTGCTGCTGGATGAGGTGGGCGCGGTAGCTCGGCGGGAACTGCACGCGGCTGCGACCGGAGTCGCCCGCGAGGGTGGCGTCGACCCGGCCGGCGAGGGCGGCCGCGCAGTCGGCGAGCGAGACGCGGTCGACCGAGCGGCCGGGGAAGTCGGCGACGACGATCGGGCGGGTGGCGAGCAGCGCGCGCATCGCGGCGGCACCGGGCTGCGGGTCGACGGGATCGACGCGGGGTGTGCCGTGCCACCGCACCGTCGGCGTGTCGAGGAACACGCAGCGGAACTCGCCCACCTCGCAGGTGCCGTCGAAGTCGACGCCGCCGCAGGGCCCGTACTCCATGTGCTTCGGGCAGGACGCGCGCTGCTCCGGCGTCACGACGCTCATGCCGCCAATGCTAGCCGTCTAGGCTTGTGCCACTTCGCACCGCCCGAGCCCCGAGGAGCCCCATGACCGCGCCCTACGACCTCGTCGTCCGCTCCCGATCCGTGCTGGTCGACGGGGAGTGGCGGGAGGCCGCGGTCGCCGTGCGCGACGGCGTGATCGCCGCGATCGCCGAGTACGACGAGGAGCTCCAGGCGCACGAGACGGTCACGCTCCCCGAGGGCCAGGTGCTCGTGCCGGGTGTCGTCGACACCCACGTGCACGTCAACGAGCCGGGCCGCACCGAGTGGGAGGGCTTCACCACCGCCACCCGCGGCGCTGCCGCCGGGGGCGTGACGACCATCGTCGACATGCCGCTGAACAGCATCCCGCCGACCACCACGGTCGAGGGGCTCGCGGTCAAGCGCGAGGCGGCCGCCCCGCAGGCGAGCGTCGACGTGGGGTTCTGGGGCGGGGCGATCCCGTCGAGCCTCGGCGCGCTGGAGCCGCTGTGGAACGCCGGGGTGTTCGGCTTCAAGGCCTTCCTCGCCCCCTCGGGCGTCGACGAGTTCCCGCACCTCAGCACCCCCGAGCTTCGCCGCGCCCTCGAGGAGATCGCCGGCTTCGGCGGGCTGCTCATCGTGCACGCCGAAGATCCGGATGCCCTCGACGCCGCCGCGGCGACACCCACGCCCGAGGCCACCGACCCGTCCTCGACGCCCGCGGCCGACCCCGACGGCCGCGACTACGACGCCTTCGTCGCCTCGCGCCCCGACGCCGCCGAGCAGCACGCGATCGCCCACGTCATCGACGGCGTGCGCGTCACGGGCGCCCGCGCCCACATCCTGCACCTCTCCAGCGCCCGCGCCCTCGACGCCATCCGCGCCGCCAAGGCCGAGGGCCTGCCGCTCACGGTCGAGACCTGCCCGCACTACCTCGCCTTCTCGGCCGAGCAGATCCCCGACGGGGCCACGCAGTTCAAGTGCTGCCCGCCCATCCGCGACGAGGCCAACCGCGACCTGCTCTGGGAGGCCCTCCTCGACGGCACGATCGACCTGATCGCGAGCGACCACTCCCCCTCGACCGCCGAGCTGAAGTTCGCGGGCGACGGCGACTTCCAGGAGGCCTGGGGCGGCATCTCGGGCCTGCAGCTGTCCTTCCCCGCGGTCTGGACGGCCGCCCGTGAGCGCGACATCCCCCTCGAGCGCGTGCTCGGCTGGATGAGCGCGAACACCGCCGCCTTCGTGGGCCTGGCGCAGAAGGGCGCCATCGAGGCCGGCCGCGACGCCGACCTCGTCGCCTTCGCGCCCGAGGAGGAGTTCGCGGTCGACGCGGCCGCGCTCGCCCACAAGAACCCGGTCTCGGCCTACGACGGCCGCACCCTCCGGGGCGTGGTCGGCACCACCTGGCTCCGCGGCCGGATCGTGCACGGCGGGGCCGGCGAGCTCCTCGACGAGGGCACCCGCACCCCCCTCGGCGAGCTGCTCTCGCGGCCGGGTTCCACCCGCTGAACCGCCTTGTAAATTGGACGTAAATTCCGCGTCCCGGCCACCGCATCCGTCGATCACGCCGTCGCCCGGGCGACAGACTGGAGCTGCGCGGAACCGAGCGTCCTCCGCGCAGTGAGCAGGAGACCATGGCCATCGTCCTCGGAGAGCACCAGTACGGCAAAGCCGAGAACCGCATCGTGCGCGTCTACCGCGACAGCCCGCGCCACGAGATCCACGACGTCAACGTCTCCACCGCCCTGCGCGGAGCCTTCGACCCGGCCCACCTGACGGGCGACCAGGCCGCGGTGCTCCCGACCGACACCCAGAAGCAGACCGCCTACTCCTACGCCAAGGAGAAGGGGCTCACCTCGATCGAGCCCTACGGCCTCACCCTCGCGGCGCATTTCGTCGACGACGTCGAGCCCGTCACCGGCGCCCGCATCGAGATCGAGGAGTACGAGTGGGAGCGCGCCGTCGTCGACGGCGCGGAGCACGACCACACCTTCGTGCGCAAAGGTCAGGAGGTGCGCACCGCCGCCATCACGGTCGAGGGCGTCGGAGCCGAGCAGACCAGCCACGTCATCGGCGGGTTCAAAGACCTCGTGCTGCTGAAGACCACCGGCTCGGAGTTCACCGGCTTCCTCGAGGACTCCTACACGCTGCTCCCGCCGACCAACGACCGCATCATGGCCACCTCGCTCGTGGCCAAGTGGCGCTTCGTGATGGACGAGGTGGGCGACCCCGCCGCCTTCGACTGGGAGGGCGTGTACCTCGGCATCAAGCGCACCATGATCGAGGTCTTCGCCTCGCTGCACTCGCTCGCCCTGCAGCAGACGCTGTACGAGATGGGCAAGGCGGTGCTCGAGCAGTACCCGTTCCTCGCCGAGATCCGCATGTCGGCGCCGAACAAGCACCACTTTCTCTACGACCTGTCGCCGTTCGGTCAGACGAACGAGAACGAGGTCTTCAACGCGGATGACCGTCCCTACGGCCTCATCCAGGCCTCCGTCGTGCGCGACGACGCCCCCGCGGCCGGCTCGGCCTGGACGATCGCGGGCGGCTTCGCCTGAACCGCTTTTCTCCTAACTGCCGCGGTAGGTGGAGTAGGCGAAGGGGCTGAGCAGCAGCGGCACGTGGTAGTGCGCCGCCGCGTCGCCGAGGTCGAAGGTGATCTGCACCTCGGGATAGAAGGCCTTCACCTCCTGCTCGGCGAAGTACGTCGCCGTGTCGAAGCTCACGCGGTACCGACCCGGCTTCAGCGCCACGGGGCCGAGGTTGTTCACGCGGCCGTCCTCATCGGTCGTCGCCGACCCGATCATCACCCAGTTGCCCACCTCGTCGTGCTCGAGGATCACGGGCACCCCCGCCGCCGGGCGTCCGATCACGGAGTCGAGCACGTGCGTGGTCACGTGGCTGCGTTCGGTCATGCTGCTCCTCTTATAGGGAAGGTCGACGGCGCTCAGTCGGCGGCCGGGTCGGGCGGGTACAGGCTCGCGAGCCGCAGCATCGTGATGTCGTGCAGCTCCCCGGCGACGACGACCGCCTCGGCCGCCTCGTCGAGCAGCAGCCTCCGCCGCAGCTCCTGCAGGATCTCCGCCCGCCCCCGCCCCGCCGCCCGGATGAGGAACACCCGGTCGAACCGCGCCTCGTACTCCCGGTTGCCCGCGGCGATCTCCTCGGCGAGCGCCGCGTCCGAAGCGTCGGCCGCCGACTGCTCCGAGCGGCTGAACCGCTGCGCCTGCCCATCGCCGGCGGCCCGCTCCCCGATCCGCGGGTGATGCGCGAGCGCGGCATCCACCTCGTCCGGCGTCAGCGACGACGCCACCCGGTCGGCCACCGCGAGCAGCTGGTCGTGCGACGAGAACGGCGCCGCGGCCGCCACCTCCGCCACGAACCGCTCCACCCCGAGGCACGACCGCAGCGCCTCCCGGAACTCCGGGCCGTCGACGGGCGCAGGCGCGTTCTCCATGCCCCCAGCTTACGATGAGGGCATGCCCCCCTCCCGCTCGATCGGCGTGCTGCTCGCCGCCGGCGCCGGCCGCCGCATGGGCCGGCCGAAGGCCCTGGTCGAGGGCGCCGACGGCGAGCCCTGGTCGGCCCGCGGCATCCGGATGCTGCTCGACGGCGGCTGCGACGAGGTGCTCGTCGTGCTCGGCGCCCGCGCCGACGAGGCCCGCTCCCTCCTGGCGGGCCCCCTCGCCGATCCGCGGGTGAGGGCGACGGATGCCCGGGACTGGGCCGAGGGTCTCTCCGCCTCCCTGGCGCACGGCGTGGGCGCGGCGGTCGAGGCCGGCGCCGACGTCGTCGTGGTGACGCTCGTCGACCTGCCCGCCCTCCGCCCCGAGGCCGTGGAGCGCCTCCGCGCCGGCGCCCACCGCGGCACCCTCGCGCAGGCGTTCTACGACGGGCGTCCCGGGCATCCGGTGGTCATCGGAGCCGACCACGCCGAGGCGCTCCTCGCCGCCCTGGCCGCGGGCGGCGGGAGCGGCTCCGTGCGCGCCGACCGCGGTGCCCGGGCGTTCCTTTCCGCGAACGGGGCGACGGAGGTCGACTGCAGCGACCTCGGCGGGGGTGACGACATCGACCGGCCGGTGCGAGCATCCGGAGCACCTTCTGGGAACCGGGAATGAACCCGCGCGAGGAGAGTTGACTGTCGGTATGACTGCAACAGGGCTCACCACCATCGGTTTCATCGGCGCCGGCAACATCGGCGGACAGCTCGCGCGGCTCGCCGTCGCCCACGGCTACTCGGTCGTGATCAGCAACTCGCGCGGGCCCGAGACGCTCGACTCGCTCGTCGCCGAGCTCGGCCCGCAGGCGCGCGCCGCCACCCCGGCCGAGGCCGCGGAGGCCGGCGACCTCGTCGTCGTGACCGTGCCGCTCAAGGCCTACCAGGCGGTGCCGGTCGAGCCGCTGGCCGGCAAGACCGTGATCGACACGAACAACTACTACTTCGAGCGCGACGGGCACATCGCCGAGCTCGACGAGGAGAAGACCACCGTCTCCCAGATGCTGCAGGAGCACCTGCCGACCTCGACGATCGTCAAGGCGTTCAACAACATCATGGCGGCCGACCTCACCACCGATGGACTCCCGGCCGGCGACCCCGACCGTCGCGGCCTCCCGATCGCGGGCGACGACGCGGCCGCGAAGGCGCTCGTCTCGACCCTCCTCGACGAGTTCGGCTTCGACGCCGTCGACGCGGGCCCCCTGGCCGACAGCTGGCGCTTCGAGCGCGACCGCCCGGCCTACGTCGTGCGCATGACGGCGGCGGAGATCCCCGCCAAGCTCGCCGAGGCCGGCACCCGCCCCTAACCCCGCCCCCTTCGCGAGTGGTCACTTTTCGCCCGAAACACGAGCTTTTAGGGCGAAAAGTGACCACTCGCCGGGAGATGAGCGGGGCTACGGCTGCTCGAGCTCGCCGAAGGCGTCGTAGAGCGTGTTGATCGCGGCGATGCGCGTGCGGCTGTCACGAGCGTGCGCCGCGAGCGTGTTCGACGCCAGCACGTTCGCCAGGCTCATCGCGCTGGCGTAGCTGTCGAGGGGTGAGACGCTGTCGATCGGGCACTCGATCCAGACGCTCGCGAACTCGGCGTAGCGGCGGGCCGAGGGGTCGCCGATCAGGATGACCGGCACACCCCGCGCGGCGATGCCCGCGATCATCCGCCCGAACCCCGCGGGTCGCCGACGGAAGCCGAGCACGACGGCGGTGTCCCGCGCATCCCGCTCGGCGAACTCCTCGGCGAGGGTCTGCCCGGGCAGGGGCGCGAGCAGCACGGAGTCGCGCGCCTGGGCCAGCTGCTCGCGCAGGTGCACGGCGACCGGGTAGCTGTTGCGGAGGCCGACGATCGTCACCGTGCGCCCCCGCACGAGCAGCGAGGTCGCCTGCTCGAGCCGCTCGGGCCCGAGGGCGTCGAGGCAGCGGCGCAGGTTCTCGACCTCACGCACGAGGTGGGCCGAGAGGTCGGCCGTCGCGCCCGGGGTGGTGCCGCCGACGGGCACTCCCGAGGAGCGGAGCGACCGCGCGTGCTCCCGCACCTCCTGCGCGTTCTCGAAGCCGAGCCGCCGGAACAGGCGCGACACGGTCGCCTTCGACACGCCGCTGCGCTGCGCGAGCTCGGTGCCCGAGTAGACCGCGAGGTCGCTGAGGTGGTCGAGGATGAAGTCGGCCGCCCGCTGCTCCTGCGGCGACAGCTCGCCGTAGCTGCGGTCGATCCGCTGGCCGATGTTCATCGTCTGCACGCTCATCCGTCGCCCGCTCTCAGGCGTTCTCGCCCGAGGCGGCCGGCGCCGATGCAGATGCCGAGGCCGAGGCCGCCGCCACGGACGAGGCCAGCGTCGCATCGGCCACCGCCAGCACCGCCCGCTCGAACGCATCGATCGTCGCAGCGACATCCGCCTCGGTCACGTACTCGGCCGGGTTGTGGCTCACCCCGCCCTCGCACCGGACGAACAGCATCCCGATCTCGGTGATCGCCGCGATCGCCATCGCGTCGTGCCCCGCCTTCGAGAACAGCGACATGGGCCGCCGATCGCCGGTCGAGCGGATGCCCTCCCCCACCGCCGCCCGCAACCGCGCACTGCACTCCGCCGCCGGTGCCGAGTGCGTCTCGATGCTCTCCCACGACAGCCGCCGCTGCCGGCAGATGTCGGTCAGCATGTCCTGGACGACCGTCCAGATCCGGTCCCGCTCGCTGTCGTACTCGCCCCGCAGATCGAGGCTGAACTCCACCTCGCCCGGAATCACGTTGACCGCTCCCGGCGACACCTGCAGATGCCCGACGGTGGCGATGAGCTGCGCCGACCGGGCGATCCGCTCGATCGCGAGGATCGCGTCCGCCGCCCCCGCGAGCGCGTCCCGCCGCCGCTCGTAGGGCGTGCCCGAGTGCCCCGCGCGCCCCGTGATCGTGATCAGGAACCGCCGGGCCCCCGCGATCGACGACACGATCCCGAGCGCCTTGCCCTCGTCCTCGAGGTAGGGGCCCTGCTCGATGTGGGCTTCGAGGTACCCCACGAACTCCTCGGGCCGCCGCGCAGCATCCTGAACCTTCGACGGGTCGAGCCCGAAGTCGAGAAAAGCCTGGTGCAGGCTCACCCCGTGCTCGTCGAGCAGCTCCCACCAGGCGGGGTCGAAGGTGCCCGCGTACGCCCGCGAGCCGATCAGCGCCCGGCCGAAGCGGGTGCCCTCCTCGTCGGCGAAGGCCACGACCTCGAGGGCGAACGGCAGCGCGCGACCAGACGAGCGGATGCGCTGCACCACCGCGATGGCCGTCAAGACCCCGAGGATGCCGTCGTACTTCCCCGCCCGCGGCACCGTGTCGAGGTGCGACCCGAGCAGCAGCGCCGGAAGCCCGGGCTCTGCGCCTTCGAGGCGGCCGCACTGGTTGCCCGCGGCGTCCTGCCAGGTGGTCATGCCGGCCTCGCGCATCCACTCGGCGGCGATCGCGTTGACGGCGGCGTGCTCGCGTGAGAGGTTCACCCGCTGGATCAGCCCGCCCGGCAGCGACGAGTGCGTCGCCAGCAGGTCGCACCGCTTCAGCACGACGGCGGCCGTCGTGTCGGCCGGCACCTCGCGAACAGCGTCGGTGCCCGTCACGCCCCGGCCCCCTCGTACACGCCATAGGCCGCTTCCACCGCAGCCCCCGGCGCCCCCGCCGCCCCGTTGCGCCGCAGCACCTGCTCGAGCGCGGCCAGCGTCGTGAGCACCGCGTCCTTCCGCGCGTTGTACCCCATCGTCCCGATCCGCCACACCTTGCCGTGCAGCGGCCCGAACGAGGTGCCGATCTCGATCCCGAAGTCCTCGAGCATCTCCCCGCGCACCGCGTCACCGGTGACCCCGTCGGGGATCTGCACCGCCACCACGTTGTTCATCTTCGCCGCGGGGTCGCCGAACACGGTCAGCCCGAGACCCTCGACGCCCGCGAGCATGGCGGCCCCGTGCATCCGGTGCCTCTCGATGGTGGCGTCGAGCCCCTCCTCGACGATGATGCGCGCGCACTCGCGGGCGCCGTAGAGCATCGTGGTGGCCTCGGTGTGGTGGTTGAGGCGCTTCTCGCCCCAGTAGTCGAAGATCATGGCGAGGTCGAAATAGTTCGAGCGGATGCGCGACTCACGGATCTCGTCGGAGGACCCCGCGATCCCCGCCTCGATGCTCTTCCGCGACTCGATGCGCTCGACGGCCTTCGCCGAGAACGTCGCGGGTGCCGACCCGGACGGTCCCCCGAGGCACTTCTGCAGCCCCGCCGTCACGGCGTCGAGCCCGAGCGCATCCGCGTCGAACGCGTTGCCGGCGAGCGACGCGGTGACGTCGGTATAGAACAGCACGCCGTGCTTCGCGCAGAGCTCGCCGAGGCCCTCGAGCGGCTGGGCGAGCGTGGTGCTGGTGTCGCCGTGCACGACGGCGAGGAGGGCGGGTTTCACGCGCACGATGGCCTCCTCGATCTCGCGCTCGGTGAAGACGGTGCCCCACTCGCGCTCGATCACGTGCACCTCGGCGCCGGCGCGCTCGGCGATCTCGCGCAGCAGGTGCCCGAATCGGCCGAACACGGGCACGAGCACGCGGTCGCCGGGGGCGACGAGCGACAGGATTGCCGCCTCGATGCCCGCGCGCGAGGTGCCGTCGATCAGCAGCGTCTGCTCGTTCGCCGTGCGGAAGACCTGCCGGTACAGGCCCATGGTCTCGGTCATGTACGCCGTCATCGCGGGGTCGTACTGGCCGACGAGCTGCGCCGACATCGCACGCAGCACGCGCGGATCGGCGTTGATCGGGCCGGGGCCCATCAACAGGCGCGGCGGCGGGTTGATCTGAAGAAGGTCGGGCGGGGTGCTCATCGGTCTCCTCGAAAAGTCTGTTTCGTCGCCGCCCAGTCTACGAAACGCGTGTTTCACCCGTGTTTCGCGTCCGCGCGTGTACGCTCCGGACTGATTTTCGAGGGGTCGGCGACCACTATGGTCGCGGTGGCCCGGATATCATTCCGGAGCGTACACGCCGGCCTCAGCGAGCACGGCGGCCAGGTCAATCAGTGCGAGGTCGGAGCCGCGCGGGCCGACGAGACAGAGCCCGAGCGGCGCGCTGCCGCCGGGTGCCGGTACGCGGAGCAGCGGCGCCGAGACCGCGGGGTAGCCGCCGGTGCCGGCGACGGCGGTCATCCGCAGCGTCGCGGCCCGCACCGCCGCGATCGTCTCGGCCGACGCGTCCAGCGGCGGCGCCGCCGACGACGCAGACGGCAGCAGCAGCACCCGCCCGCCGAGCGCCGCGTCGAACCGTTCCCGCGCCTGGCGCAGCACCTCCCGCGCCTCGATCTCCTGCCCGGGGGTGATCGCGGCGGCGACCTCGAAGCGCTCGGCGACGTCGTCCCCCACGGCTCCCGGATGCGCCGCCACCCACGCCCCGTCGGCCCGCCACGCCTCGGCGCCCTGCACCGTGCGGAACGCCGCGAACACCGCGTCCAGCCCGCCCAGCACGACGCTCTCCACCGATCCCCCGAGCTCGGCGACGAAGGCGTCGAACGCGGCGACCACCTCGGGATCGCAGCCCTCGAGCAGCTCGGCCGCCACGACGAACGCCGGACGCAGTGCGACGACCGTGCCGGAGGCCGGCGCGAGCGACGCGGCGGCCGCCGCCCGCAGCGTCGCCGCGTCGCGCGTCAACCACCCCACGGTGTCGAACGAGGGCGCGAGCGGCAACAGCCCCCGCGTGCTCACGGCGCCGTGCGTCGTCCGCAGCCCCCACAGCCCCTGATACGACGCCGGCACCCGGATCGACCCGGCCGTGTCCGTCGCCAGCCCGATCGTCGCCTGCCCGAGCGACACCGCGGTGGCGGGCCCGCTCGACGAGCCGCCCGGGATCGCCCCCGGCACGGCCGGGTTCGGCGCCGTCCCGTAGTGCACGTTCCGCCCCGCGATGCTGTACGCGAACTCGTCCGTCTGCGCGATCCCCTGCACGGCCGCCCCCGCGCCACGAAGCGCCGCCACGGCGTCGGCGTCGACGGATGCCCGCCCCGCCTCCGCGAGGAACACCGGGTTCCCCGCCCCCACCGCGTACCCCGCCACGTCGAACAGATCCTTCACGGCCACCGTCATCCCCGCCAGCGGCCCTGGACCGGAGGCAGGGACGAGCGGCGCCCCCGCCACCCGCCAGACCGAGCGGTTCAGCGCGGGCGGGGCGCCGGTGACGTGGGCGGCTCCGATCGTCCAGGTGCCGGCGGGCGAGCGCTGCCAGAGCTGCGTCTGCAGCCCCGTTCCGCCGGCGTCGAAGGCGCTGACGGACACGAGCAGTGCCGCATCCGGAGCCACCACCCGCACGTGCAGCTCGACGATGCTCCGCGGCGCCACCCCACCCCGCAGCCCCCGGAAGGCCGCGATGCGCCCGTGCCCCACGAGCAGCCCGTTCGCGTCGCCCCGCAGCGTGTCGGCCCCCGGGGCGAACGACCCGTCGAGCGCGGCGACGTCGTTCGACATCAGCGCCGCCTCGTACCCCCGGAACGCCTCCAGCAGCGCCGCGAGCTCCCCCTCCGGCAGCGACCCCACCAACGATGTGACACCGGAAGGCACCGCGTCAGCCACGCCGCACCCCCGCGAAGTCGGCGACGCGGATGCGCGCGTGCACGCCCTTGACGATGTCGACCACCTGCGAGATGTCGAAGTCGGTGGCGGCGCTGAGGTAGGCGTAGGCGAGCGCCCGGTCCATGCCGTACCGCGCCTCGAGGAGGCCGAGCGCGGCGCGCACGCAGTTCTGCACCGCGACGTCGAGATCCTCGTCGAGGCCCGTCGGCACCAGAAACTCGGAGGTCTCGGCCAGCGGCCCGGCGATCGTCCCGAAGGACTCCACGGCCTCGGCCTGCGGCACCACCTCGAACCGCACGGTCACGCGCAGCGACGCCTCCATCGCGGTCAGCGCCACCTCCCCGTCGCCCTGCGCGAAGTGCGGGTCGCCGACGTACGCGAGCGCGCCCGGCACCTGCACGGGCAGGTACAGCGACGACCCCACGGTGAGCAGGTTGATGTCGATGTTGCCGCCGTGCGGCCCCGGCGGCACCGAGTGCGGCCGTTGGTCACCGGCCACCGCGACCCCCATGATGCCGAGGAACGGACGCAGCGGGAACCGCACCGACCGCTCCCCGCCCGGCACGAGCGGCAGCGTGCCCCACTCCGACCCGTCGAGCCCGTGCTCGACCTCGGCGAACACGCTCACCGACCCCTGCGAGACGGGCATCTCCCCCACCAGCGCGCCCTTGCCGTGCCGGTTCGAGATCACGCCGTACGGCACCCGCGGTGTCGTCTCGAGCACGGTCATCTTCAGCAGGTCGCCCGGCTGCGCCCCGCGCACGGCGATCGGGCCGGTCACGACGTGAGGCCCGTCGGTTCCCGAGCGTGGGTAGCCGGATGCGGCCAGCGCCACCGCGTCGTCGAGCACCAGAGACCGGTCGACGCCGTTCGCGGCGAAGAAGGCCGCCGGGTCGCGACCCTGGTCCTCGAGGATGCCCTCGTGGCTCAGCGTGTCGATCGTCACGTCGGTGCCCGGGTCGATCGTCAGCACCGGCCGGTCGGTGGCGCAGGGCAGCCGCCCCCAGAGCACGTGCGAGAGGCTCGCGGCCAGGTAATCGGTGGCGCGGATCTCGCCCGCGCCGGGCTGCAGGGCCGCCGTCATCGACATGCGCATCCGTTCTCGTGCCCGGGACGATGGAGCCGACGGCGGGCTCCGGGGCGGCCGCCGACCCCCCCGAGGCTATCGCCGTTTGCGGCCCGCTTCCCGGAGCGGCTACCGTTCAGGAGCAGTGTTTGCACGGCCGAAACCGGCTTTTACACCCGCGAAACATGCACCCCCTCGGCGTGAAACAGCGCCGGCCCCGACCTCCGACCGACGGGACCATCCGTGCTCAAGAGACTCCGCGCCAACAGCGGCACCCTGCACCTCGCGCTCATGCTCGCGCTGACGTTCTCGACCGGCGTCGTCGACGCGATCGGCTACCTCGGGCTCGACAAGGTGTTCGCGGGCAACATGACGGGCAACGTGGTCATCCTCGGCATGGCGCTCGCGGGCGCACCGGGGCTGCCCTGGCTCGGCCCGCTGATCGCGCTGTTCGCCTTCATGGCCGGCGCAGTCGTGGGTGGCCGGGTGCTGCGCCCGATCAAGGCCGGCTGGACGACCCGCACCACCTGGCTGATCACCGTCGTGGGGCTGATGCTCAGCGGCCTCGCGATCACCCTGTTCATCACCGACGGCGCGCCGCCGCAGCCGTGGGAGTACCTGATCACGACGTTCCTCGCCATGGCGATGGGCCTGCAGGCCGCGACCGCCCGGCACATCGGCGTGAAGGACGTGACGACGGTCGTGGTCACCTCGACCATCACGGGATTCGCGGCCGACTCGCGACTCGCCGGCGGCAAGGGCCAGCCGTGGTTCCGCCGCGCGGCCGCCATCGTGCTGATCGCCGCGGGCGCCGGCGTGGGCGCGCTGCTGCTCATGCTGCACATCGGCTGGGGACTGGCCGCGGCCGCGCTGATCACCGTGGTGGTGGCCCTGATCGGCCACATCACGGCCCACGTGAAGCACGCCGAGCGCGCCGCGGCGGCCACGGCCGAGGCGCCCGAAGCAACCCCGGCCGCCCGCTAGCCCGGCGCTCCCGCCGACCGTCAGGCCGCGGTGGCGGCGCCGCGGGCCGCGCGCGCCCGGACGGGCCGCTGGCACCGCGGGCACAGGTGCGAGGAGCGGTTCATGAACGCCTCCCGCACGATCGGCGTGCCGCACCGCGGGCACGGCTTGCCCTGCTGCCCGTAGGCGTTCAGGCTGTGCGAGAAGTACCCCGACGCCCCGTTGACGTTCACGTACTGCGCGTCGAAACTCGTGCCGCCCTCGGCCAGCGCCTTCTCGAGCACCACCCGCACCTCGCCCAGCAGCTCGCGCGCGCGGGCCCGGGGCAGCCGGTCGGCCGGATGCTCGTAGTGCACCCGCGCGGCCCACAGCGACTCGTCGGCGTAGATGTTGCCAATGCCCGAGATCAGGGTCTGGTCGAGCAGGGCACGCTTGATCCCGGTGCGCTTCCGCGCCAGCGCCGCGAGGAAGGCCTTCTCGTCGAACGCCGGGTCGAGCGGGTCGCGGGCGATGTGCGCCACCTGGCCGGGCACGAGGGCAAGCGTGTCGCCGAGCATCCGCCCGCCGTCGAAGCCCGAGTAGCCGCCGGGCGCCCCGTCGCCGGTGGGAACGAGCCGGTCGACGGCCATCGAGCCGAAGATGCGCTGGTCGACGAAGTTCACCCAGAACTCGCCGTGCTCCGGATGCTCGATCTGCAGCCGGATGCGCAGCAGCCCCTCCTCGGCGGTGCCCGGCGTGCGCAGCAGCACCTGCCCGCTCATGCCGAGGTGCGCGACCAGCGCCTGCGGCCCCGTCGTCTGCCTCG
The DNA here is from genome assembly GCF_015350805.1 of Herbiconiux sp. VKM Ac-1786. Lineage (GTDB taxonomy): Bacteria > Actinomycetota > Actinomycetes > Actinomycetales > Microbacteriaceae > Herbiconiux. Next base: position 1,181,563 of record NZ_JADKSG010000002.1, read on the forward strand.
TCGTCAGCGGGAACCAGAGGAACTTGCCGCGGCGGACGGCCGCCAGCATCCGCCGCCCCTCGAGCAGCGCTTCGAAGCGCCCCTCGAGCGCGCTGTGCCGCTTCAGCGACCGCGTGTCGAACACCTCGACACCCGTGATGAGCGCACCGGACACGGCGGGCTCGAGGCCCGCGCGCACGACCTCGACCTCGGGGAGCTCGGGCACGGCGCCTCAGGCCTTCGGGCCGAGCTCGGCGAACGCCGCGGCCGCCGCAACCGATTCGGCCTGCTTCTTGCTCGACCCGGTACCCGAGGCGCTGATCGCGCGCTTCTTCCCCGCAGCGGGCAGCGTGACCGTGGCCGTGAACTGCTTGCGGTGATCGGGCCCCGACTCCTCGATCGCGTAGACGGGGGCCTCGTAGCCGTGCTGCGCTGCACGCTCCTGGAGGCTCGTCTTCGGATCCATCGAGATGCCGAAGCGCCCGGGGTCGTTGGCGAGGGGCATCACGAGGCGCAGCACGAGTGCCGTCGCCACGTCGGGCCCCTGGTCGAGGTAGGTCGCTCCGATGACCGCCTCGACGGTGTCGGCGAGGATGGACGCCTTGTCGCGACCGCCCGTCAGCTCTTCGCCGCGGCCGAGCTTGATCACCTCGCCGAGCCCGATAGAGCGGGCGATCTCGGCGAGCGCGACCGTGCTCACGAGCGAGGCGCGCCGCTTGGCGAGCTCGCCCTCGGTGAGGTCGGTGAAGGTGGTGTAGAGCATCACCGTCACGGCCTGGCCGAGGATGGAGTCGCCGAGGAACTCGAGCCGCTCGTTCGTGGGCACCCCGCCGTGCTCGTACGAGTACGAGCGATGGGTCAGTGCCAGGTCGAACAGCTCGGGCTCGAGCTCGATCTCCAGGCGCGCCAAAAGGCGCGACCGGGCATCCGATTCAGACACCGGTCGCACCTTTCGGAGAACTGCTAAACGTCGGCGACCTTGCGGCCCTTGTACTCCATGAACAGGGCGGTGCCTGCGGAGTCCTCGACGACCTTCGCGCGGTGCGGGAGGCTGTACGTGGTCTTGCCGTTCTCGATCGTCTTGACGAGCGTGGGGACCTCGGCCTTCCACTGCGAACGACGCGCGTGGGTGTTGGAACGTGACTTCTTCCGCTTCGGAACAGCCATGGTTGTCTCTCTTCTTCTCTGTCGGCGTGTGCTGGTGGGCGCGCGGCCGGCGGTTTATGACTCCGTGCCTACTTGGCTTCGGTGTCCGTGTCTTCGGAAGCTGTCGACCCCTGAGGGCTGCTCAGACCGGCCAGTGCCGACCATCGCGGGTCGATCACGTCGGGTGCGGGTTGTGCCGGATGATCGGCCAGACGCTCACCCGTCACCGGGTCGAGTCCTGCGCAATCCGGCGTGCACACCGGTTGGAACGGCAGTGCCAGCACCACCGCATCCCTGATCAGAGGTTCGAGATCGACATGGTCGTCATGAACCTCGTAATCGAAAGCTTCGTCAGAAGAATACGCGAAAAGCTCCTGGAATTCGACTTCGACCGTCTGGGCGATGTCGCGGAGGCATCGACTGCACTCCCCGACGGCCTCGGCGGAGACGTCGGCGGACACCAGGATGCCCTCGTGCACGGACTCCAGACGGAGGTCGACGTGCAGCTCCTCGCCGGCCGGAACGGCCAGCAGGCCCTCGCCGAGCTTCTCGCCGGTGGCGATGTCGAAGCGGTGCTCGCGCATCTCGCCCGGCTTGTGGAGGAGATCGCGCACGTTGACCGTGTAAGGGGTCTTCTTGAATGTGCTCACCGAGAGATTCTACCGGCTGTCAGAGGGCGCGGGGCGGGTTGCGGTGCAGGTTCGCCGCCACGACCGCGTCGGCCTCGGCCCGCAGCGCGTCGACGACGGTACGCACGGCCAGACGCTCGGCCCGGTCGGGGCGCATCAGCGCGAAAATGTGCCGCTCGGCCACGACCCCGCGCAGGTTCTTCAGCACGATCTCGCTGCGGTACGCCCCGCCCGCCGTGTAGCAGGGCAGGATGGCCACCCCGAGCCCCGCCGCCACGAACGCCTCGGTGACGCGCGTGTCGCCGAAGCGCTGCACGACGTTCATCGGGGTCCCGGCGGCCGAGGAGATGTCCAGGATGGTGCGCTCGAACGGGTAGCCCCAGGGCACCCCGATCCACCGTTCGCCGATCAGGTCCTCGGGGTCGAGCAGCTCCTTCTCGGCGAGCGGATGCCCGGGCGGCAGCGCGATGTCCAGCGGCTCGGTCATCAGCTTCACGGCCGCGAGCTCGGTCGAGGGCCAGTTCGTCGCCGCCGAGGAGGCGGTGTGCGCGAGCACGATGTCGAAGTCGGCCGTGAGCGCCGGGAAGTCGTCGCTCTCGGGGTCGCGGTCGCTGCAGTGCAGGGTCAGTCCGCCGACCTCGTCGAGCCGGCGCACGACGCCGGGAAGCAGCATCTGCCCACCGGTCGGGAAGGTCGCGAGCGACACCTCACCCGTCGGGTCGTTGCGGAACTCGTCCCAGAGCGCGTTCGCGTGCTCGATGGCCACGGCCACGTCGGTGGCACTGCGGGCGAGGGCACGCCCCGCATCCGTCAGCACGATCCCGCGGCCGGCCTTCTCGGTCAGCGGCAGCCCGGCTTCGCGCTCGAGCACCCGCAGCTGCTGCGAGACCGCCGACGGCGTGCGGTGCGTGGCACGCGCGACCTCGGTGATGCTGCCGCGCTCCGACAGTTCGCGGAGCAGTTCGAGCCGCCTGACGTCCATGAAGCGACTCTACAACGCCGAAGCGGGGCACCCAGGCGACACTAAAAGGTCCTCGGATGCCCCGCTGCAGCAGTACGGCCCGCCGGAGCGGGGACGTCTCACGCCAGGTCGGGCAGCTCCGAGAAGGCCTGCTCGTAGATCGCCAGCGCCCGCTCCGCCTCCGCGTCGGTGACGACGCAGGGAGGCACGACGTGCAGGCGGTTGTCCGCGGTGAACGGCAGCAGCCCGAGCGAGAGCAGCTTGCCCTTCAGCGCCGCGATGCCGGCCGCAGAGAGCGGCGTCCGGGCATCCGCGTCGCTGACGAGGTCGAGCGCCCAGAACACGCCGAGTCCGCGCACCTCGCCGATCACGTCGTGCTTCGCCGCCAGCGCCGCGAGCCCGGGCCCGAGGATGTCGCGCCCGATGTGCGCGGCGTTGTCGACGATGCCCTCCGACTCCATCGCGTCGATGGCCCCCACGATCGCGGCCATGGCAAGCGGATGCCCGGAGTACGTCAGCCCGCCCGGGAACACGGCCTCGTCGAAGATCTCGGCGATGGCCGGGCTGATGATCACACCGCCGGCGGGCACGTAGCCCGAGTTGACGCCCTTGGCGAAGGTGATCAGGTCGGGCTCGACGAACGACCCGTCCGGGGCGGTCAGCGCCTGGAACGCGAACCACGACCCGGTGCGGCCGAAGCCGGCCATCACCTCGTCGAAGATCAGCACGATGCCGTACTGGTCGGCCAGCGCCCGCACGCCCTCGAGGTAGCCGGGCGGCGGCACGAGCACGCCGGCGGTGCCGGGCACGGTCTCGAGCAGGATGGCGGCGATCGAGGCCGCGCCCTCCGACACGATCACGCGCTCGAGGTGCTGCAGCGCACGGGCCGACTCCTCCTCGGGGCTCGTCGACCAGAAGTCGGAGCGGTAGGCGAAGGGGCCGAAGAAGTGCGCGTGGCCGCGCGAGTACTCGTTGGGCACGCGCCGCCAGTCGCCGGTGGCGACCACCGCGGCTCCGGTGTTGCCGTGGTAGCTGCGGTAGGTCGAGAGCACCTTGTCGCGGCCCGTGTAGAGGCGGGCCATGCGGATGGCGTTCTCGTTCGCATCCGCTCCCCCGTTGGTGAAGAAGACCTTGCTGTAGCGGCTGCCGGCCTTCTCGAGGATGCGCTGGGCGGCCTTGCCCCGCGTGAGGTTGGCGGCGGCCGGGGCGACCGTGGTGAGCACGTCGGCCTGCTCCTTGATGGCGGCGACGACGGCGGGGTGCTGGTGGCCGATGTTCGTGTTCACCAGCTGGGAGGAGAAGTCGAGGTACTCGTTCCCCTCGAAGTCCCAGACCGTGGAGCCGAGGCCGCCGGCGATGACCATCGGCTTCAGCGAGGCCTGGGCCGACCAGGAGTGGAACACGTGGGCGCGGTCGAGCTCGAGGGCGAGCTGCTGGTCGGCTGGGTCGAGATCCATGGTGCGATTCTTTCTGTCAGTGCGGTGCGGGTGGTGAGGGAGGGTGGCGCTGCCGCCACCCTCCCCCGGTGGCGAGTGGCTACTCGCCGCCCTCCTTGAGGGTGACGTCGATGGGCGTGTAGCCCTCGCCCATCACGTCGACGCCCTCGTCCTTGAGCTCGGCGAGCGCCTTCTCGACGTACTCGTTCGAGAACGCGGTCGCGGGCGGCTCCTCCGAGATGACGGTCGCGCCGGTCTCGTTGGGGGTGTCCATGGCGATCTTCACCGTCTGGTCCCACTGGTCCTGGTTGATCGTGCCGACGCCCGAGGTGCTCGGCCAGATCAGCTTGTTGACCTCGTTGGTCATCCAGAGCTGGTGGCTCTCACCGAGCTGCGAGCCCGAGGCGGTCACGATCTTCGCGGCGTCCTCGGCGTTGTCGCGGGCGTAGGCCCAGCCCTTGATGGAGGCCTTGATGAACTTCACCGCGGTGTCGGCGTAGTCGGCGTCGTCGGCCAGGCGGTCGGAGTCGGCCCAGACGGCGTCCTGGAGCATCGCGGTGCCCTCGTCGTTCCAGTCGATGACGTTGAGCTCGTCGGGGGTGAAGAGCTTCCCCGTGGCCGGGTTCTTCGTCTCCAGCACCTGGGCGTACTCGTTGTACGTCATGGCCTGGGCCGCGTCGATGTCTCCGGCGAGGAAGCCGTTCATGTCGAACGCCTGCGCGACGAGCGAGATGTCGTCGAGCTTCACGTCGGCCTTGTTCATGCCGGCGAACAGCTCCCACTCGTTGCCGTAGCCCCAGCTGCCGACGGTCTTGCCCGACAGGTCGGCGGCCGAGGTGATGTTCTTGTCCTTCATCGAGATCTGGGTGGTGCCCGAGCGCTCGAAGATCTGCGCGATGTCGGTGACGGCCGCGCCCTGCTCGATCGAGCCGAGCACCTTCGGCACCCAGGAGATGGCGAAGTCGGCGTCGCCGCCCGTGAGCACGTCGATCGGCACGATGTCGGTGGCGCCCTCGAGGATGGTGACGTCGAGCCCCTCGTCCTCGTAGTAGCCCTGGTCGAGGGCCGCGTAGTAGCCGGCGAACTGGGCCTGCGAGAACCACTGCAGCTGCAGCGAGACGGGGGTGAGGTCGCCGTCGGCGGCCGAGTCGGTGGAGTCCGACGAACCGCCGCTCGAGCATCCGGTGAGCACGATGGCGGTGGCGGCCAGGGCGCCGATGCCGCCGATGACACGGGAGCGGGTGAGACGTGTGCTGTGTTTCATGTCGTTCCTCCTCTTGTGGTGCTGGTGGGTGGTGCGGGGGTGGTGCAGGGGTGGTGCGGTGGTGCAGCTCGGGGGGGGCGGTGCGGGGTGGGTCGGGTGCGGCTCAGGTGCGCGGCTTGTAGTGCCGCGTCGCGAAGGTCTCGATCGCGAGGGTGACGCAGTAGAAGACGAGACCGACGATGATGGCGCCGAGCACGTAGGCCCAGGCGAGGTTGTAGTTCGACGACGACGCGGCCGAGGTGATCGACTTGCCGAGCCCCCCGACGGGGCCGCCGAAGTACTCGGCGATCAGGGCCGAGATCACGGCGAGGCTCGAGGCGATCCGAAGCCCGGTGAAGATGAACGGCAGCGCCCCGGGCACGGTCACCGTGCGGGTCGTCTGCCACGCGGATGCCGCGTACACGTGCATCAGGTCGCGATGCACCGGGCGCACCTGCCGGAGGCCCCGCAGCGTGTTGATGTACACCGGGATGAAGACCGCGAGCGCCGCCACGAGCTGCCGCGCCGTCTCGGCACCGGCCCCGAACATCGTGTAGAGCACGGGCGCGAGGGCCACGATCGGCACCACCGCGAGCGCCGCGACGATGCCGGCGGTGAGTTCGTCGACGACCCGCGCCAGGGCGGCGAGCACGGCGAACAGGATGCCCACGACCCCGCCGATGACGAGCCCGACGAGGGCGTTGCCTCCGGTCACCAGCGCCCCGGCCACCACCGAGGCGATGTTGTCGCCGAACTCCGTGCCGATGGCGAGCGGGCCGGGAACGATGAACGGCTTGATGTCGAAGGCGACGACGAGCAGCTGCCAGAGCGCGAGCGCGACGACACCGAGGAGCACCGGTGCGAGCACGGTGCGCAGGGTGCCGGCGGAGGTCCTCATCGGTTCTCCACGCCCTTGATGCCGACGGGTGCCTCGCCGTGCAGCAGCTCGCGCACGCGGCTGACGTTCTCGAAGAACGCCTCGTCCTCGCGCAGGTGCTCGTCGCGGTCGGCGGTGCCCGGCAGGGTGATGCCGAGGATGTCGCGGATGCGGCCGGGCCGCGGCGACATCACGACGACCCGGTTCGACAGGAACACGGCCTCGGGGATGGAGTGGGTGACGAAGACGACGGCGGCCCCGGTCTCACCCGTGATGCGCACGAGCTCGGTCTGCATGCGCTCGCGGGTCATCTCGTCGAGGGCGCCGAACGGCTCGTCCATCAGCAGCAGGCGGGGGCTCTCGGCGAGCGCCCGGGCGATGGCCACGCGCTGCTGCATGCCGCCCGAGAGCTGGTCGGGGTAGCTCTCGGCGAAGTCGCCGAGGCCGACGAGCGCGAGCAGCTCGGCCGAGCGCTTCCTGCGCCCCGCCGCGTTGACCCCGTGCAGCTCGAGCGGCAGCTCGATGTTCGCCGCCACCGTGCGCCAGGGCAGGAGGCCCGACTGCTGGAACGCGATGCCGTACTCCTGGTCGATGCGCGCCTGGCGGGCGGTCTTGCCGAACACCGTGAGCGTGCCCGCCGAGGGCGTGTCCAGGTCGGCGATCAGCCGCAGCAGGGTCGACTTGCCGCAGCCCGAGGGGCCGATCAGCGAGACGAACTCCCCCGGTGCGACCGTGAGGTCGATGCTGTCGAGCGCGGTCACCGACGGCTTGCGCTTGGCGGTGAACACCTTGTCGACGCCGGTCACCTGGACGGCGGCGGTCACCTGGACGGCGGCGGTTGCGGATGCCTCGCTCACGCGGGCACCTCCCCTCTGCGGAAGCGCCGGAGCAGGACTCCGAGCAGGGCGATGACACCGGCGGCCACGAGGCCGACGGCGATGGCGCCGAAGATCGGCGCCCAGGTCTTGGCCGGGTCACCGGACGCCTGCTGGGCGAACTCGATGATCATCCGGCCGATGCCGCCGCGGAGGCCGATGGAGACCTCGGCGACGACGGTGCCGATCACGGCGTTGGCGGCGGCGAGTCGGAGCGCCGGCAGCAGATACGGCACGCTGGCCGGCAGACGGAGCGTCAGCAGCGTGCGCCACCAGCCGGCGCCGTAGCTGCGGAACAGCTCGACATGGATCGCATCGGGTGAGTTGAGCCCCCGCAGCGCCCCGATCGACACCGGGAAGAACGCGAGGTACGAGGCGATGATCGCCACCGACATCCAGCTCTCCCAGGTGAAGTCGCCGAACTCGAGCTGGGCGCCCCAGCGGCGCACGAGCGGCGCGATGGCGATCAGCGGCACCGTCTGGCTGAGCACGATCCACGGCAGCACCGCCGACTCGGCCGTGCGGAAGCGCTGCATCAGCACGGCCAGCAGCAGGCCCACGACGACGCCGACGACCCAGCCGACCGCCGCCACCCCGAGGGTGAACAGCGCCGCCTGGGTGACGGCGAGCCAGACGGGCTGGGCGTTCCGCCCGTTGCCGGTCTGCTCGAACAGGCGTCCCACCATGTCCCAGACGTGCGGCATCGCCAGGTCGGTCGTGCGCGGCAGCACGGTGAGGTCGCCGATCACGACGCCGGTGGCGGGGCCGATCGCCTTGTAGAGCTCCCAGACGACCACCACGAGCAGCACGCCGCCCGCGCCGAACGCGACGCGGGTCGCGGTCGTGCCCGAGCGCCGCGCGGCCGGACGGCGGTCGCGGGTGCTCGACGGGGAGCGTCCGCTCATGCCTTGGCCGTGATGTGGTCGCGGAGGGCCGGCATCACGGTCTCGCCGTACACGCGGAGGGTCTCCTCCTTGTTGTCGTGCTGCAGGTAGCCCGCGAACTGCGTCACGCCGATCTCGGCGTACTGCTTGAGCTTCTCGATGTGCTGCTCGGCGGTGCCGAGCACGCAGAAGCGGTCGACGATGTCGTCGGGCACGAAGCTCGTGTGCGTGTTGCCGGCGCGGCCGTGCTCGTTGTAGTCGTAGCCCTCGCGGCCCTTGATGTACTCGGTCAGCGCATCCGGAACCGCACCGCTCTCGCCGTACTTCGCGACGATGTCGGCCACGTGGTTGCCCACCATGCCGCCGAACCAGCGGCACTGGTCGCGCATGTGCTCCCAGTCGTCGCCGATGTACATCGGGGCGGCCACGCAGAACGCGATCTCGTCGGGGTCGCGCCCGACGTTCTCGGCGGCCTTGCGGACGGTGGCGATCATCCATTTGGCGATGTCGATGTCGCCGCACTGCAGGATGAAGCCGTCGCCGACCTCGCCCGTGAGCTTGAGGGCGAGCGGGCCGTAGGCCGCCACCCACATGTCGAGCGACGAGCCCTTGCTCCAGGGGAACTGCAGCGTGGCGCCGTTGTACTCGACCGCGCGGGAGTTCGCGAGCTCGCGGATGACGTGGATCGACTCGCGCAGCGTCTTCAGCGTGGTGGGCGCGCCGTTGGTGACGCGCACCGCCGAGTCGCCGCGGCCGATGCCGCAGATGGTGCGGTTGCCGTACATCTCGTTGAGGGTCGCGTAGATCGAGGCCGTGACCGTCCAGTCGCGGGTGGCCGGGTTGGTGACCATCGGCCCGACCTTGATCTTGTTCGTCTCGGCCAGGATCTGGCTGTAGATGACGTACGGCTCCTGCCAGAGCAGGTGCGAGTCGAAGGTCCAGAAGTAGTCGAAGCCGTACTGCTCGCTGAGCTTGGCGAGACCGACGGTGCGGGCTGCCGGGGGGTTGGTCTGAACGACCGCGCCGAAATCCATGTGCTGTCCTTCAGATCAGGTACTGGCTGAGGCCGCGCTTGAAGTAAGCGCCGTCGCCCTTTTTACCGAGGTACTCGTTGTCGTCGACGATCCTGCGGCCGCGGGAGAACACGGTGTCGACGTGGCCGTCGATCTCGTAGCCCTCCCAGGCCGAGTAGTCCATGTTCATGTGGTGCGTCTTCTCGAGGCCGATCGAGGTGTGCCCGTTCGGGTCGTAGATCACCACGTCGCCGTCGGCCCCGGGCTGGATGACGCCCTTCTTGCCGTAGATCCCGAACATCCGCGCCGGAGTCGTGCTGGTCAGCTCCACCCAGCGGGGCAGCGTGATCTCGCCCATCACGACGCCCTGGTAGATCAGGTCCATCCGGTGCTCGACCGAGCCGATGCCGTTCGGGATCTTCGAGAAGTCGGCCAGTCCCATGTCCTTCTGGCCCTTCATGCAGAAAGGGCAGTGGTCGGTCGAGATGACCTGCAGGTCGTTGGTGCGAAGGCCCTGCCACATGTGGTGCTGGTGGCCCTCGTGCTTCGAGCGCAGCGGTGTCGAGCAGACCCACTTCGCGCCCTCGAAGTCGCCCCATTCGGGGCTGGATGCTCCGAGCTGGTCCTCGAGCGAGAGGTAGAGGTACTGCGGGCAGGTCTCCGCGAACACGTTCTGGCCCTTGTCGCGGGCGGCGGCGATCTGCTCGACGGCCTGCTTGGCGCTGACGTGGACGATGTAGAGCGGTGCCCCCGTGAGGTTCGCGAGCATGATCGCGCGGTGCGTCGCCTCCTCCTCGGCCTGCCACGGGCGGGAGACGCCGTGGTAGTAGGGGGTGGTCTCGCCGCGCTCGAGGTGCTGCTTCACCAGCAGGTCGATGACCGAGCCGTTCTCGGCGTGCATCATGATCAGCGATCCGTTGTCGGAGGCCCGCTGCATCGCCTTGACGATCTGGCCGTCGTCACTCAGGAACACGCCCTTGTACGCCATGAACAGCTTGAACGAGGTGACGCCCTCGTTGATCAGCTCGTCCATCGCCGTCAGGCTCGAGTCCTGCACGTCGGACAGGATCTGGTGGAAGCCGTAGTCGACCGCGCACTGCCCGGCCGCCTTCTCCTGCCACAGGTTGTACTGGTCGAGGATGTTCTCGCCGGCGTACTGCACGACGAAGTCGATGATCGACGTGGTGCCACCGTGGGCGGCCGCGCGGGTGCCGGTCTCGAACGTGTCGCTCGCCTCGGTGCCGCCGAACGGCATCTGCATGTGCGTGTGCGCGTCGATGCCGCCGGGGATGACGTACTTGCCGGTCGCGTCCACCACCTGGTCGACGTGACCCTCGAGGTCGAAGCCGAGCAGCGTGCTGCCCGGTGCCAGCACGGCGGCGATGGTCTCGCCGTCGATCAGCACGTCGGCCGTGGCGGTGCCCGTGGCGTTGACGACGGTGCCGCCCTTGATGAGAGTCTTCATGGCTGCCCCTCCCCGGTGCCTACGGTGCGACGATCTCGTTGTAGGCGTCGGGACGGCGGTCGCGGTAGAACTGCCAGTCGTCTCGGGTGTCGCGGATGGCGTCGAGGTCGAGGTCGCGGATGAGCAGCTCCTCGTGCTCGCTCGAGCCGAGCTCGCCGACGTAGTTGCCGCGCGGGTCGACCACGTAGCTCGTGCCGTAGAAGTCGACGGCCAGGTCGCCGTACTCGTTGTCCTCCTTGCCGACCCGGTTGGGCACGAGCACGAAGTACTGGTTGGCGCCGGCGGCCGCGGGGCCCTCGAGCTCCCAGAGGCGGTTCGACAGGCCGGGCTTGGAGGCGTTGGGGTTGAAGACGATCTGGGCGCCGTTCAGGCCGAGCTCGCGCCAGCCCTCGGGGAAATGGCGGTCGTAGCAGATGTGCACGCCGACCTTGCCGACCGCGGTGTCGAACACCGGGTAGCCGAGGTTGCCGGGGCGGAAGTAGAACTTCTCGTAGAAGCTCTCGAGGTGCGGGATGTGGTGCTTGCGGTACTTGCCCACGATGGTTCCGTCGGCGTCGACGACCACGGCGGTGTTGTAGTAGACGCCGGTCTGCTCCTCCTCGTAGATCGGGAGGATGGTGACCATGTTCAGCTCCTTCGCCAGCGCGGCGAAGCGCTGCACGATGGGGCCGTCGGCCGGCTCGGCGTAGCGGTAGTACTTCTTGTCCTGGGTGATGCCGAAGTACGGGCCGTAGAACAGCTCCTGGAAGCAGATCACCTGCGCGCCCTGGGCGGCCGCGTCGCGCATGAACTGCTCGTGCTTGTCGAGCATCGACTCCTTGTCGCCCGTCCAGGTGGTCTGGGATATCGCCGCGCGGATCGTCGTCATCGGTGTTTCCTTTCGAAGCGTGCTGTGCAGCCGGTTTTGTTATTATTCGGCGTGAACATTTCTCGTGTGTTTCAGAGTGTGACGCGAGAGTAAATATGTCAAGACTCCCGGGCACCCCCGTCCGGGCCGACGCACCAAGAACCGGGGCATCATGCTCGATCGGATCGTCGACGCGGTGGAGCACCGCACACCGGACGGGATCGCCGCCGCCATCTCCCGGCTGATCCGCTCGGGCTCGCTCGGCGCCGGCGACCGGCTGCCTACCGTGCGCGACGTCGCGTCCACCCTCGGCGTGAGCCCCGCCACGGTCAGCACCGCCTGGCAGGCGCTCTCCGGGGTCGGCCTGATCACCTCCCGCGGCCGGGCCGGGAGCTACGTGCTGCAGGCGGCCACGCCGTGGATGCCGCCGCACTTCGGCGAGCTCGCCGGCTCGCACGTGACGGCCCGGCTCGACCTGTCGACCGGCACCCCCGATCCGTCGCTGCTGCCCGACCTCTCGCTCGCGCTCACCAAGGTGCCCACCCGTGCCGACACGGCGAGCTACCTGAGCTCCCCGGTGCTCCCGGGGCTCGAGAAGCACCTGCGCGCATCCTGGCCCTACCCCGTCGCGTCGCTCACGATCGTCGACGGCGCGCTCGACGCCATCTCGCGGGCCCTCGAGACGCTGGTGCGGTTCGGCGACCGGGTCGTGGTCGAGAACCCGACGTTCCCGCCGTTCCTCGACCTGCTCGAGACGCTCGGTGCGGAGCGGCTGCCGGTCGACGTCGACGGCGAGGGGATGCTGCCGGCACGGCTCGCGGAGGCCCTCGCCCTGGGGCCGGTCGCGGTCATCCTGCAGCCCCGGGCGCACAACCCGACGGGCATCTCGATGAGTGCGGGCCGCGCCAGGGAGCTCGCGCGGGTGCTGCGCGCCCACGATCACGTCTGCGACCCCGTGGTGATCGAGGACGACCACTCGGGCGAGATCTCGTCGAGCCCGGCGTACAGTCTCGGCAGCTGGCTGCCGCACCGCACCCTGCACGTGCGGAGCTTCGCCAAGTCGCACGGCCCCGACCTCCGCATCGCGGCGCTCGGCGGGCCCGAGGCGCTGATCGACCGGATCGTGGCGCGGCGCCTGCTCGGGCCCGGGTGGACCTCGCGGATGCTGCAGACGATCCTCTACGAGCTGCTCACCGCACCGGCCTCGGTCGACACCGTGCACGACGCGCGGCGCATCTACCAGGCCCGGCAGCGACTGCTCTCCGAGGCGCTGGTCGAGCAGGGGGTGCCGCACGCGCCCTCCGACGGCATCAACACCTGGCTGCCGGTGGCCGACGAGAAGGCCGCGATCCTCACGCTGGCGGCCAGCGGCATCCGCGTGGCGGCGGGCTCGTCGTTCGTCGCTGCGGCCCCGGTTCCGGATGCGCGGCCGCCGCAGTTCCTCCGCGTCACCGCGGGCCGTGTCGCCGACGACTTCGACGCCGTGGCCGCCCTCCTGGCCGCCGCCGCCCGCGCCGAGTAGCGGGCCATACTCGACACATCCTCATCGCACTGCTAGCATTGACAGCAGCGAAAGGCGGCATGATGGCGACGATCACGGTGCGAGATCTCGAAGACCGCACTCGGGAGCGACTGCGCGTGCGGGCGGCCCGTAACGGGAGGTCGATGGAGGCCGAGGCGCGCCAGATCCTCACCGCCGCCGTGGCGAACGAGCCGGCCGACACGGCCGGGGTGGGCAGCCGCATCCGGTCGCTGTTCGCCGATGTGGGGTACGCAGACGACCTCGCCGATCTGCTGCCGGATCGGTCTGCGCCGGCAGACCGCGTCGACTTCGACCGATGATCCTGCTCGACACGAACGTGGTGTCGGAACTTCTTCGCGCGCAGGCCGCCAGCGAGGTCGTCGACTGGATCGACCGGCAACCGGCCGACGAGCTGTGCCTCTCGGCCGTGACCCTCGCGGAGCTGCTGCAGGGGGTCGCGCTCCTCCCAGCCAGCACGCGACGGAGCGAGCTCGGCCGCCGGGTCGCGCACCTCGTGACTCACGAATTCGACCGGCGCATCATCCCGTTCGACGCGGAGTGCGCCGTCGAGTTCGCCGACGTGATCGCGTCACGCCGCCGCCTCGGCCGCCCCATCACCCCGTTCGACGCCCAGATCGCGGCGAGCGCCCGTGTGCACGGGGCCCTCCTCGCCACCCGGAACGAACGCGACTTCGAGCACACCGGCCTCCCCGTCGTGAATCCCTGGCACCCCTGAGCACCGAATTGGAACCGGTGGGGCGCGAGCGGACACTAGGGGGTATGACGACGAAGAGCATGAGACGGATGCGCGGCGCGGGGGTCGCGGCGGCGACCGCGGCGCTGGCGCTGCTGCTGGCCGGGTGCGCGGGTACGACGCCGGCCGCCACCACGACCACCCCCGCGCCGGGGACGGGCTCCACCGGGGCGGCGAGCGCGAGCCCGACGCCGACAGGGACGCCGACGGCGGCGAGCGCGCCGACGGTGCGGGTGCCGGCCACCTGCGACGAGCTCCAGCCCGTCCCGGCCGGCTTCACTCCGGTCGAGACCCAGCCCACCGGCGACAGCCCCGCCGACTACGCCGCGGCCCGCGCCGGCGTGCTGCAGTGCGCCTACTCGGACGCGGCGAACGTCACGCTGACGTTCTCGGTGACGCCCGACGTGTCGGCCGAGGACTACTCCGCCACCGCCGACGGCGTCGACTTCGGCCCGCTGCCCGCCGCGCCCGCGATCGGACCGGACGCCCGCGAGGAGTGCCCGCTCTCCTCCCGCGCCGACCTCTGCCAGTTCATCGACCTCGAGAACGGCTACGGCATCACCGCGACCGCCTACAGCGGCGACCAGGGCACCGCGCTCCCGGCCGACGTCGTCGACGGCTTCGCCGCCGCCGTCCCGCAGCTCGCGGCCGCCGTGACCGCGCTGGGCGCCCCCGAGCCGCTCTGGCACCCGAGCGGCGCCGACCTCCCCGGCGCGGTCGGCTGCGAGAACCTGATCTCCGACGCGCGGCTGAACGAGATCCTCGGCACCACCAAGGCGTCCGCCTTCAAGACCGACGACGGCGAGTACGCGCGGTTCCCGTTCCGGGTGTCGAAGCAGGTCGGGTCGGAGTGGTGCCTCTGGGGGTCCGAGACCGATGCGGGGGCGGGGGCCTCCGTTCTGCCCGGCGGCGCCTCGTACCTGCCCGCGGCGATGGCGGCGAGCGAGCGCTACGACTGGCAGCCCGCCCCCGAGTACCCGGGCGAGGCCTACATCGCGACGCAGGAGGGCTCGCCGCAGTCGACGGTCGACCTCGCGATCGACGACGCCTGGGTGCAGGTCAGCGGGCCCGTCGAGGTGCTGCCCGCGCTGGTCGACGAGGTGCTGGGGAACGTGGGGGCGGTCGTCGGGTAGCGCGCTCATGGGATTGAATGGGGGCGTGAAGGTGACGGTTCTCGCAGGTGGTGTCGGAGGTGCACGGTTCCTGAGGGGGCTGCGCACCCAGCTGAGGAAGGCGTACCCGAACGGCGACGGCGGCTCCAGCGCCGAGATCACCGCGGTCGTCAACACCGGCGACGACATGTGGCTGACGGGTCTGCGCGTCTGCCCCGACCTCGACTCGATCATGTACACGCTCGGCGGCGGCAACGACGACGAGCGCGGCTGGGGCCGGAAGGACGAGAGCGAGCGCGTGAGCGCCGAGCTCACCGCCTACGGCGTCGGCTGGCCCTGGTTCACCCTCGGCGACCTCGACCTCGGCACCCACATCGCCCGCACCAGCCACCTCCGCGACGGCCTGACCCTCACCGAGGCCACCGCCCGGCTCGCCGAGCGCTGGAACCCGGGCGTGACGCTCCTGCCGATGAGCGACGACCCGGTCGAGACCCACGTCGAGATCATCCTCGACGGCAGGCGCCGCATCGTGCACTTCGAGGAGTGGTGGGTGAAGCACCGGGCGGGCGTGCCGGCGCAGCGCTTCATTCAGGTGGGGGTGGATGCGGCGAAGCCGACCCCGTCCGTGCGGCGGGCGATCGAGCAGGCCGACGTGATCCTGGTGGCCCCGTCGAACCCCGTCGTGTCGATCGGCACCATCCTCGGAGTCCCCGGCCTCCGCTCGGCCCTGCGCGAGGCGCGTGCGCCGATCGTCGGGGTCTCCCCCATCATCTCGGGCGCCGCCGTGCGGGGAATGGCCGACGCCTGCCTCACCGCGATCGGCGTCGAGACGACCGCCGCCGCGGTGGCGAAGCACTACGGCTCCCGCTCGCGGGGCGGCGTGCTCGACGCCTGGCTGATCGACGAGAGCGACGCGGCGAGCGCCCCGGTCATCGAGTCGGCGGGCATCCGCACCTCGGTCGTGCCCCTGTGGATGCGCGACCCCGACACGAGCGCCCAGCTCGCCGCCGACGCCCTGGCCGCCGCCGTCCGCCGCTAGCCGGCGGCACGGGGCCACCCTCAGCTAGGTGGGCGGACGGAGGGCGATCAGCCAGGCGTACAGCGCCATCGAGAGGGCGTAGACCAGCACGACGATGCCGTAGCCGAGCACGTGCGTCTTCACCGGGATGCCCCGCTTGACCCACCAGCCGAAAAGCTTGAACGCCCACGGCACGAAGAACCAGCCGAGCAGCTGCGTCGAGACCAGGTTGCCGATGAACAGCGACAGCCAGAACGGCACGCCGTGGCTGTCGAACAGCGGATCGGCGATGAAGTAGCCCCACAGGAAGACGATGGGGTAGAGCATGAGCAGCACCAGCAGGTTGCTCTTGAAGACCGGGTCGGGCCGGGCATCCTGAGCCGTGCGCCCCGACCAGAAGCCGAAGCCGTAGCTCGAGCGCGTGAGCTTCAGCTGCTCGTTGTAGTCGGCGCCCTCGGCCAGCAGTGCGGCGCGCTCGGGCGAGTCGAGCCAGGCGTTCAGGTGCGGCTCGGTGTCGAAGCTGAGCACCACGACCCAGTCGTCCTGCACGCCGGCGACCGGGCGCTCGACCTTGTGGCCGAGGAAGCCCTCGAAGCGCGACTCCACGGCCGAGATCTCGCGCTGCCACTCGAGGAAGCGCGCCTCGTCCTGCGGGGCCACCTTGCTCGAGATGAGCACCGAGGCGGCCTCGGAGGGGTGCTTCGCCTCCTCGGTGAACAGGTGCACGTCGTCGTTGCCGATGAAGCGGTCGCCGATCTCGTCGATTAGGTTCTTGCGCTCGGCGCTCTGCAGCCAGCCGCGCGCCGAGCCGGCGTCGCGGAAGTGCTGCACGGTCACCCAGTCGACCTGCAGCGGCGGGTTCGGCCGGATCAGCTCGCGCTCGATGAAGCCCGGCCAGCGCGACACACGCTCGGCGACCTTCTTCTGCCATGCCTCGTAGTCGGCGCAGTCCTTCTCGGCGAGCCGGCGGTGCACGACGAGCGTGACGGTTCCGTCGGCTGCTGTCGTGGCACCACCGGGCAGCGCCGTCTCGGTCATGGTCAGGCCTTCTGGTAGGCGAGCTCGCCCGCGACCCAGGTCTGGTCGACGGCACGCTCGTCGCCGACCATCATCACGCCGAAGAGCAGGTCGGATGCGGTCTCGAGCGTCATGGCCCCGCCGTCGTACGACAGGCTCTGGTGCCAGGCCGTGGCGGGCGGCCCGGCGGTCCAGTCGAGGGCGACGAAGTCGGCCTCCTTGCCGATGTCGAAGGAGCCGACGAAGTCATCGATGTACAGCGCCTCGGCGCCACCCTTGGTGAGCGAGTAGAAGGCGCGCAGCGGGGAGAGCTTGTTGCGCTCGGACTCGGCGAGGTCCTGCTCGCTCGGCACGATGGAGCCGTCGAGGATGGTGTTGTTGAGCATGCCGACCTTGTAGCCGTCCTCGAGGCTGTTCAGCATGCTGAAGCGGTTTCCACCGCCCATGTCGGTGCCGTAGGCGATGCGCACGCGGCGCTCGGGGTCGAGGGCGCGGCCGAGGCGGAAGAGGCCGGAGCCGAGGTAGAGGTTCGACGACGGGCAGAACGCCACGGCGGCGCCCGAGTCGGAGAAGCGGCGGAACTCGTCGTTGGAGAGCCAGACGCCGTGGCCGCCGGTGAACTTCGGGCCGACCAGTCCGTACTTCTCGTACACGCCGAGGTAGTCGGTGCAGTCGTCGTGCAGGGCCAGCACACCGCGGATCTCGGCGGGGTTCTCGGAGATGTGGGTGTTCACCCACAGGTCGGGGTGCTCCTCCTTGAGGCGGCGGCAGGCCTCCATCAGCTCGGTCGAGGCGCCGAAGGCGAAGCGGGGGGTGATGGCGTACAGCGCGCGGCCCGTGCCGTGCCACTTCTCGATCAGCGCCGAGCTGTCGGCGTAGAACTGCTCGGGGGTGGTGGCGAAGTAGTCGGGCACGTGGGTGTCGATGCCGGTCAGGCCGCCGATCATGCGCATGTTGCGGCGGGCGGCCTCCTCGAAGAACACCTCGTTGCAGGTCAGGCTGCCGGTGGTGAAGGTCTGCGCGGTCGTGGTGCCCGAGGCGAGCAGGTTGTCGAAGAAGTGCTTCGTGCCCTCCTCGGCGTAGGAGCGCTCGGCGTAGCGGTGCTCCTCGGGGAAGACCCACTTCTGCAGCCACGGCAGCAGCTGCTCGCCGTAGGCGCCGAGCACGCGGGTCTGCGGCAGGTGGATGTGTCCGTCGATGAAGCCGGGGAGGATGATGCGGTCGCGGATCTCGGTGATCTCGACGCCCTCGTGCTTCGAGGCGATGTCGTCGTAGGCGCCGAAGTCGACGATCACGCCGTCCTCGATCACCAGCAGGCCGTCGGCCTGGAACCGGGCTGCGGCCTCCTCGTTGCCGACGTGCTTGTACGGGTCGTCGACGAAGTCCAGGAAGGTTCCGCGCACAGCTGTCTTGGCCAAGATGTTCCCCGATTCGTAGTGGTGACGCCATCGTGGCACACGCGGCGCGCGGGCTGCCCGTCCCCATCAGGGGGAGGCCCGACACGGGGGTGGGCACGGGGTAGGCTGTGCTGCAATCAGGTTATGGGTCTGGCTTTGGGCCCCTTCTTCTCATCTTCTTCCGAGACTCCAGAGGTTCGCCCATGCCCGAAGATCTTCCGTTTCCCACGTCCACGGGCGTGCGCGCCACGGGCCGCAGCACGGCCCCCGCCCCGGCACCGGCTCCCGTCGAGCAGACGTTCGTGCCGAACGCCTCGGCCATCCGCCGCGCCCTCAAGCGCGCCGAGACCGGCGTCGCCCTCGACGCCACCGAGGCCGAGACGCTGCTGCACGCGCGCGGCGACGACCTCGAGCGCCTGCTCACCGCGGCGTCCCGGGTGCGCGACGCCGGCCTCGAGATAGCAGGGCGCCCCGGCGTCATCACATACTCGCGCAAGGTGTTCATCCCGCTCACCCACCTCTGCCGCGATCGCTGCCACTACTGCACCTTCGTCGAGACGCCCGGCGGGCTCGAGAAGCAGGGCAAGGCGCCCTTCCTCTCCCCCGACGAGGTGCTCGCGATCGCCCGCGAGGGCGCCGCGCTGGGCTGCAAAGAGGCCCTGTTCACCCTCGGCGACCGCCCCGAGGAGCGCTGGCCCGTGGCCCGCGAGTGGCTCGAGGCCCGCGGCTACGACTCCACGATCGCCTACCTCCGCGCCGTCGCGATCCTCGTGCTCGAGGAGACCGGCCTCCTCCCGCACCTGAACCCCGGTGTGATGACCTGGGAGGAGATCCAGCGCCTGAAGCCGGTCGCCCCCTCGATGGGCATGATGCTCGAGACCACCGCCGACCGGCTCTGGAGCGAGAAGGGCGGCCCGCACTACGGCTCCCCCGACAAGGATCCGGTGGTGCGCCTGCGCGTCCTGGAGGACGCCGGGCGCTCCAACGTGCCCTTCACCACCGGCCTCCTGCTCGGCATCGGCGAGAACTACGCCGAGCGCGTCGACGGGATGTTCTCCATCCGCTCGGCCGCGCGCCGGCACGGTCACGTGCAGGAGGTGATCATCCAGAACTTCCGCGCGAAGCCGGCCACGGCCATGATGGCCGCCGACGACCTGGAGACCCAGGAGTACGTCGCCGCGGTCGCCGTGGCGCGGCTCGTGCTCGGCTCCAAGGCGCGCGTGCAGGCTCCGCCGAATCTGACGGATGCGCGAGAGCTCTCCCTCCTCGTCCGCGCCGGCATCGACGACTGGGGCGGGGTGTCGCCGCTCACCCCCGACCACGTGAACCCCGAGCGCCCGTGGCCGCACATCGACGACCTGGCCCGCCTCACCGCGGAGGCCGGCTTCGAGCTGCGCGAGCGACTCACCGCGCACCCCCACTTCGTGCGCGCCGAGGAGCCGTGGATCGACCCCCGCGTCCTCCCCCACGTCCGCGCCCTCGCAGGGCCCGACGGGCTGGCCGTCGAGGGCCGCGTCCCGGTCGGCCTGCCCTGGCAGGAGCGGGACTGGACCTCGTCGGGCTCCGGCCGCACCGAGCTGCACACCGAGATCGACACGATCGGGCGCACGGGCGACCGGCGCAGCGACTTCGAGGACGTCTACGGCGACTGGGAGGAGCTGCGCGAGCACGTCGGGGCGAACGAGGGCACGGCGCCCCGCGCATCCGGAGACCCTGCGGTGCGCAGCGCCCTGGCCCGCGCCGCCGAGGACCCGGCGGGGCTGAGCGACGCCGACTACCTGACCCTGCTCGGCGCCGACGGGCCCGACCTGGAGGCCCTCGCGGCCCTCGCCGACGACGTGCGCCGCGCGACCGTGGGCGACGAGGTCGGCTACGTCGTGAACCGCAACATCAACTTCACGAACGTCTGCTACACCGGCTGCCGCTTCTGCGCGTTCGCCCAGCGCCGCACCGACGCCGACGCCTACACGCTCTCGATGGAGCAGGTCGGCGACCGGGTCGACGAGGCGTGGATGATCGGGGCCACCGAGATCTGCATGCAGGGCGGCATCCACCCCGACCTGCCAGGCACCGCCTACTTCGACCTCGCGCGCACGGTGAAGGCGCGGCAGCCCGACATCCACCTGCACGCGTTCAGCCCGATGGAGATCGTGAACGGGGCCTCGCGCACGGGGCTGTCGTACCGCGACTTCCTGCTCGAGGCGAAGGCGGCGGGGCTCGACTCGATCCCGGGCACGGCCGCCGAGATCCTCGACGACGACGTGCGCTGGGTGCTGACCAAGGGCAAGCTGCCGGCCGCCGCCTGGATCGAGATCGTCTCGACGGCGCACGACATCGGCCTGCGCTCCTCGTCGACCATGATGTACGGCCACGTCGACAACCCCTCGCACTGGGTCGGGCACCTCCGCACGCTGGCGCGCGTGCAGGACGAGACCGGCGGGTTCACCGAGTTCGTGCTGCTGCCGTTCATCCACATGAACGCCCCCGTCTACCTCGCGGGCGTCGCCCGGCCGGGGCCGACGCGGCAGGAGAACCGGGCCATCCACGCGGTGTCGCGGCTGATGCTGCACGGGCGCATCGACCACGTGCAGACCTCGTGGGTGAAGCTCGGCAACGCGGGCACGCAGCAGATGCTGCAGGGCGGCGCCGACGACCTCGGCGGCACCCTGATGGAGGAGACGATCAGCCGCATGGCGGGTGCCGACAACGGCTCCGAGAAGACGGTCGACGAGCTCGAGCGGATGATCGGCGAGATCGGTCGCGTGCCGGTGCAGCGCACCACCACCTACGGCCGCCCCACGGCCGAGCGCGTCGCGGTCGCCCGCGA
Organism: Herbiconiux sp. VKM Ac-1786; assembly: GCF_015350805.1. Lineage (GTDB taxonomy): Bacteria > Actinomycetota > Actinomycetes > Actinomycetales > Microbacteriaceae > Herbiconiux. The sequence goes on from NZ_JADKSG010000002.1 coordinate 1,202,565, forward strand.
GTTCGCCTCCCAGGGCTTCGCGGCCACGGGCCGCACCCTCCGCACCAACCTCCTGGCCTGATACCGACAGATCCTCATCTAATGGGATAGGGTGCGACGATGCGTTCGTCGTCCCGCCACCCTGCCCCCGTCCACCGCGCGCTCGTCGCCGTCGCCGCCGTGGCCGCCACGGTGCTCCTCGCCGGATGCTCGTCGGTCGGGGGTGCGCCCGTGGCCGGCCCGACCAGCCCCACCCCGACGATGGGTGCACCCGAGACGCCGTTCCCCACGGCGACCTCGACGGCGCCGGGCGATGTGGACGCCGACGGCGTCTGGTACCTCGACGAGTTCACGATCACGCCTCTGGCGGGGCCGTCGTCCGCCATGACTGCCCTGGTGGTCGGCGGCACGATGCGCGTCTCGATCGACGACGAGACGGAGGCGACCCTCGCGATGGACGGCGCGTTCCGGGTGGAGGTGGCCGAGGACATGCCGCCCGTCGAGGTGCAGGGCAGCGGCGACGAGCAGGCCTCGCTCGTCTTCGACCGCGCGGCCGGGGTGCTGCACTGGACCCAGCTGCCCGGTGGCTCCGGGCTCACCTTCTCGGTGGCGGGGCAGACGGTCGACGGCGCGATGTTCGGTGCGGGCGGCGGGCGGCCGTTCCAGCCGGCTGCCGAGATGGCCTACACGATCGACGGCGACGCGATGACGTGGAGCTACGCGGCGGGCGAGGCCACCGCCCGCTGGCTCTGGCATCGCGCGCCCTGACGAACGGGGACGGCCCGGCCCTCGTGGGGAGGGTCGGGCCGTCGGGTGGGGGCGGGGCGGGTTACGCCTCGGTGTCGGCGTCGACCCAGTCGAGGGTCTTCGTGACGGCCTTCTTCCAGTTGCGCAGCTGGCGCTCGCGCTCGGCGTCGTCCATCTTGGGCTCCCAGCGGGAGTCCTCCTGCCAGTTGGCGCGGAGCTCGTCGAGGTTCGCCCAGAAGCCCACCGCGAGGCCCGCGGCGTACGCGGCACCGAGCGCGGTGGTCTCCGCGACGACCGGGCGGATGACCGGCACGCCGAGGATGTCGGCCTGGAACTGCATCAGCGTGTTGTTCGCGATCATGCCGCCGTCGACCTTCAGCTCCGTCAGGTCCACGCCCGAGTCGGCGTTCACCGCGTCGAGCACCTCGCGCGTCTGGAAGGCCGTGGCCTCCAGTGCCGCGCGGGCGATGTGGCCCTTGTTGACGTAGCGGGTGAGGCCCACGAGGGCACCACGCGCATCCGACCGCCAGTACGGCGCGAACAGGCCCGAGAAGGCGGGCACGAAGTAGGCACCGCCGTTGTCCTCGACCGTGTTCGCCAGGGTCTCGACCTCGGGAGCCGAGGAGATGATGCCCAGGTTGTCGCGCAGCCACTGGATCAGCGAACCGGTGACCGCGATCGAGCCCTCGAGCGCGTAGTGCGCCGGTTGGTCGCCCAGCTTGTAGCCGAGGGTGGTGAGCAGCCCGTTCTTTGAATGCACGATCTCGGTGTCGGTGTTGAAGATCAGGAAGTTGCCCGTGCCGTAGGTGTTCTTCGACTCGCCGGCGTCGAACGCCGCCTGGCCGAAGGTCGCGGCCTGCTGGTCGCCCAGGATGCCGGCGATCGGCACCTCGCGCAGCAGGTTCGACGACTCGACGGTGCCGTAGACCTCGGAGGACGACTTGATCTCGGGGAGCATCGACTTCGGCACGCCGAACGCCTCGAGGATGTCGTCGCGCCACTCGAGCGTCTCGAGGTCCATGAACAGGGTGCGCGAGGCGTTGGTCACGTCGGTGACGTGCACGCCGCCCTCGGTGCCGCCGGTGAGGTTCCAGAGCACCCAGGTGTCGGTCGTACCGAACATCAGGTCGCCGGCCTCGGCCTTCTCGCGGGCGCCGTCGACGTTCTCGAGGATCCAGACGATCTTCGTGCCCGAGAAGTAGGTCGCGAGCGGCAGGCCCACGATCGACTTGAAGCGCTCGGTGCCCTCGTCGCCCGCGAGGCGGTCGACGATCGACTGGGTGCGGGTGTCCTGCCAGACGATGGCGTTGTAGACGGGCTTGCCGGTGTTCTTGTCCCACACCACCGCGGTCTCGCGCTGGTTGGTGATGCCCACGGCGGCGATGTCGTGGCGGGTCAGGTCGGCCTTGGAGAGCGCCTGGCCAATGACCTCGCGGACGTTCGCCCAGATCTCCATCGGGTCGTGCTCGACCCAGCCGGCCTTCGGGAAGATCTGCTCGTGCTCCTTCTGACCGGTGGACACGATGGTGCCCTTGTGGTCGAAGATGATGGCGCGCGAGCTGGTCGTGCCCTGGTCGATGGCCAGGACGTACTTCTCTTCAGACATGTCTTAACTCCTTTGTCGTTACTGAATTGCGAAGCGGATGCGCGGGGCGCTCAGGTGAGGATCGGCAGCAGCGGGATGGCCAGGAGACCGGCCAGCACGCCACCGATGATCGGGCCCACCACGGGCACCCAGGAGTACGACCAGTCGGACGAGCCCTTGCCCTTGATCGGCAGGAAGGCGTGCGCGAGGCGCGGGCCGAGGTCACGGGCCGGGTTGATGGCGTAGCCGGTCGGGCCACCGAGCGAGGCGCCGATCGCGATCACGAGCAGCGCGACAGGCAGGGCACCGAGGGCCGCGAGGCCGCCCTCGCCCTGGCGTCCGCCGCCGAAGCCGATCACGACGAACACGAGCACGAAGGTGCCGATGATCTCGGTGACGAGGTTCCAGCCGTAGGAGCGGATGGCCGGGCCGGTCGAGAACACGCCGAGCTTGTTGGCCGCGTCGGGCTCCTCGTCGAAGTGCTGCTTGTACGCCAGCCAGACGAACACGGCGCCGATGATGGCACCGATCAGCTGGGCGCCGATGTACGCGATCACCGAGAGGGCGTTGACGTCGACCGGGGTGGCCGCCGAGCCGAAGGTCTTCGCGCCGTTGGCGAGAAGACCCAGGGTGACCGCCGGGTTCAGGTGCGCGCCCGAGGCGTACGACACGATCACACCGGCGAAGACCGCGAGGCCCCAGCCGATGTTGACCATGAGGGTTCCGCCGTTGAAGCCCTTGGTGCGCACGAGCGCCACGTTGGCGACCACACCGCAGCCTAGGAGCACCAGGAGGGCTGTGCCCACCAGCTCCGATACGAAGTCGATACCGAGATTGTCCACGTTGACCTTTCTTCTCTCAGGTGGCGCCTGCGCCACCCGACTCAGTTGACGGCTGCTGCCGCCGTGTTCGCCGCTTCCAGCACGATGCCGTGGAAGAAGCGGAGGTTCTCGACCGCGAGGCGGCGCTCGTCGGCGAGGGTCTCGTCCGACCAGCCCTTCGAGCGCTGCGCCAGGGTGCTCAGTTCATCGAACACCTCCTGGGTGAGCCCGCCCACGAACGCGATGATGCTGCGGCGCAGCACCAGGTCGCTGAGGTGCACGGTGTGCTCGCCCATCAGGAAGTCGATCTCGCCGGTGCTGTACCCGGGCAGGGTCTGAAGCGGCGCATCCGTCGCCTCGGTGGCGTTCAGCGCGGCGATGTGGTCGATGACCTTCGCGGCGTTGCTGCCGTAGCGGGCGAGCAGGGTGCGGGTGCGCTCCTGGCCGAGGTCGGCGCCGTGCGCCTTGATCCAGGATGCGGTGGCCGCCGGCGTGGTCGGGAAGCCCGCACCGCCGCCGATCGCGAGGTCGGTGGTGCTGACCTTCCGGGTGCGGCCGAGCAGCGCCAGTGTGTCGTTGGTCAGGTGCTCGGCCAGAGCGCGGAAGGTGGTCCACTTGCCGCCGACCAGGCTGAGCTGCTTGGTCGTCGTGGAGGAGCCGAACGCGGTCTGCTCGATGCGGTAGTCGCGAGACACGAAGCCGGGGGCGGTGTCGCCGTGGCCGGGCAGCGGGCGGATGCCCGAGTAGCGGTAGACGATCTGCGGCCGGTCGACCTCGATGGTCGGGAAGACGTGCTTGACGAGCTGGAAGAAGTAGTCGACCTCGTCCTCGGTGCAGACGCTGGGCTCGTTGATGTCGGCCTCGAGGTCGGTGGTGCCGACGAGCACGCGGCCGTTCAGCGGGTAGATCAGCACGATGCGGCCGTCGTTGTTCTCGAAGAACACCTCGCCGCCGGCGCAGGCCTCGTAGAGCTCCGTGTTGTCGAGCACGATGTGCGAGCCCTTGGTGCCGCCCATCCACGTCGTCGACTCGCCGAGGGCGGCGTTGGTCAGGTCGGTCCAGGGGCCGGAGGTGTTGACGACCACGTCGGCCGCGACCTCGAAGGTCTCGCCGCTGACGAGGTCGCGGAGCACCACGGCGTCGCCGTGGGAGCCGATGGCCTCGAGGTAGTTGGCGGTGCGGGCGTGGGGACCGGTGGCCAGAGCATCCTGAACCAGGTCGAGCGCGAGCCGCTCGGGGTTCTCGACCGCGGCGTCGTAGTAGGTCGCCGTGTACTTCACGTCACCGCGGAGCTTCGGCAGCTTGGCGAGCGACTTCTTGCGGCCCACGAACTTGTGGCGCGGCACGTTGCCGCCGTCGCGCGAGAAGGAGTCGTAGCCGAGCAGGCCGACCTTGATCAGCAGCGCGCCGCGCTCCTTGGCCTTGCCCTGCTTGTGGGTGAGGAAGCGCAGCGGCGCGCTCAGGATGCCCGAGAAGGTCGAGAAGATCGGGATGGTCGTGGGCAGCGGCTTCACGTAGTGGGGAGCCAGGCGCAGGAGGCGGTTGCGCTCCTGCACGCTCTCGCGCACCAGGCGGAACTCGCCGTTCTCGAGGTAGCGCACGCCACCGTGGATCATGTGGCTGGACGCGGCCGAGGCGCCCGAGGCGTAGTCGCCGCGCTCGACGAGCACGACGTCGACGCCCTGGAGCGCGAGGTCGCGGAACGTGCCGATGCCGTTGATGCCTCCACCGACGATCAGCACCTGGGTCTTGGGGTTGCTGCGGATGGCTTCGACGCTGCTGCGGACATCGTTGGTGCTGGTCACTGTTCACTCGCCTTCGTGCTGGGTTGACTGTCCAGTTCTACGACCGTTTTCACATATGATCAAGCTCGTTGCACATATGTGCAGACGAAAGGATGCGAGGACGCATGGCCGACACCGCTGGCGCCGAGAAGGAGCGCGACGCGCTCCGCGCCGCCCATCTCTACTACCTGCAGGATCTGACGATGGAGGCCATCGCCACCGAGCTGCACACCTCACGATCATCCGTCTCCCGGCTGCTCGGATACGCGCGCGACACGGGGCTCGTCGAGATCCAGGTGAAGTCGCCGCTGGATCGCCTGTCGAGTCTGCAGGAGCGCATCCGGGCCCGCCACGGGGTCACGGCGCACGTCGTGCCCGTTCCCGACTCCACCGCCGAGGTCGATCGCCTCGAGCGCGTGGCGATGAGCGCTGCACGGATTCTCGGGCCCTTCTTCGACTCGAACATGACCATGGGCATCGCCTGGGGCTCGACGCTGTCGGCCGTCTCGCGGCACCTGCAGGAGAAGGTCACGCACAACTCGCAGATCGTGCAGCTGAACGGCGCCTCGAACGCGCGCACCACGGGCATCGGCTACGCCAGCGAGATCATGAGCCGCTTCGGCACCGCCTTCGGGGCGTACGTGCAGCAGTTCCCGGTGCCGGCGTTCTTCGACGACCCGCGCACGAAGGAGGTGCTCTGGCGCGAGCGGAGCATCCGCCGGGTGCTCGAGATCCAGAAGCACATGGACATCGCGCTGTTCGGCCTCGGCTCGGCCTACGCCGACGTGCCCTCGCACGTCTACGTCGGGGGCTACCTCGACGACGACGACTTCCAGCAGCTCGGCCGCTCGCAGGTCGTCGGCGACGTGGCGACGGTGTTCTACCGCGCCGACGGCTCGAGCGAGGACATCCCGATGAACGCCCGCTCGTCGGGGCCGTCGCTGGAGTGGCTGCGCAAGGTGTCGCGACGGGTCTGCGTGGTGTCGGGGCGCTCGAAGCTGCCGGCCCTCCGCGGGGCGCTGGCGGCCGGGGTGATGACCGATCTGATCATCGACGAGACGACGGCGCACTCGCTGCTGGAGGACTGAGCGTCTCCAGCACCAGGGCCGTCGCGGGGCCGACGCCCCGGCGCCAGGCCTCCTGCAGCTCGGCCTCGGTGTCGACGTCGTGGCGCAGGGTCGAGTCGGGGCCGAGGGTCAGGGCGACGTGACCGGCGGCGCGGTGGCGCTCGGCCGAGTCGGCGCCGAAGCGGGGCACGAGGGCGGTGGCGGTGCCGGCCGGGCTTCCGGTCGCGGTGATGAGCGTGGTGCCCGAGCCCTGGGCGTCGGCGACGAAGGCGAGCGGATGCGCGTGCGCGGCGTCGAGCGCCTCGTCGACGTCGTCCGCCACCAGCGTGGGCAGGTCGCCGAGCATCGCGGCGGTCGGCCCGCCGCCCGCGGCGGCGATGCCGCTGGCCACGGCCGCGTTCAAGCCCCGACCCGGATCGGCGAGCACCTCGACACCGGGGCCCGTCTCGCGGAGGCGGGCGGCGACCGACGACCCGGCATCCGTCACCACGATCACCCTGCCCACCGTGCGGGCGGCGCGGAGGGCGGCCACGGCGTCGAGGGTGAACGCTTCGGCCAGCCGCAGGCGCTCCTCGGCGGAGCGCTCGGGCATCAGGCGGCTCTTGCCCTCGGCGGTCCCCTTGACGGGGACGACGACGGTCCACTGTTCGGTCATTGCTGTCGATTATCCCGCAGTTCGAAAAGACAGAACGATCGGTACCTTTCCGGGAATGCCCCGGGTGGGTCGAGGGTTGTATACAACGTGAGCAGAACGTTTCTTGAGATCGAGGGCGAGCGCGGAGTCGTGTCGCGGTATCGCCGCCACCCCAACGGAAAGGGTTACGTCGCAGTCGGAGCGGAGGTCGACCCGTCGGCCTACGTCGACCCCACGAGCTATGTCGAGGCCGGCGCCAAGGTCGGGCCGAAGGCCTGGATCGGATCCGGCAGCTGGATCGAGCACGACGCGATCCTCGGCGCCGGAGTGTTCGTCGGCGCGAACGTGCACGTCGGACACTCGGCCGTGATCGGCCGGTCGTCCAAGATCGGCAGCCACTCCCGGATCGGCGAGAAGGCGGCCATCTCGGACGCCACGCTGATCGAGAACGACACCACGATCGCGCCCGGTGCCGTGCTGCGGCGCGGGGCGGGTTCCGGCTCCGGCTCGTCCGGCTCCGGCTCGTCCGGTTCCGGTGCCTCGGGCTCGTCGGACTACGTGCGGGCGGCGTGAGCCGATCGTCTCCCGCCGGCGGCTCGCGATAGGGTCGTAGCCATGACGGCCGACCGCACGCGCGCAGCAGTGCGCGCCCTGCTGCGCGTCGCCGCCGTCGCCTCCGGGCTCGGCCTCGTCTGGTTCGTCAGCTCGAGCGGCGCCCTCGACCCCGGTGCGGTGACGGCCCTCGCCCTCGCGGCGACGGCCCTCGCCGCGGGGTCGGTGGCCGCCGGGTCGGTCGGATCGGTGCTGCGGGCACTGGGGGCCGTGCTCGCGCGGTTCGTGCGCGCATCCGCCCGCCCGCGCCCCGCCGACGACGTCGACCTGCCGGTCGTCGTGGTGCAGAGCCGCCCCGACGCACCCGGACGCCCCCGCACGCGCGCACCCGGCCGCCTCCTCGCGGCCGCGTAGCGCAGCACCCCGCCCCTGACGGGCGGCCCGCCCCTCATCGGGCACCCCGCCCTGCCCGGGCGGGAGCGCGCTCCTTCGCGGCCATACGGTCCCCTATCCGTATCCCGCAAGGAGTCCCGTGAACATCTATGCCTTCGGCCCCGTCGCGGCCGCGCTCGACGCCGCCTCGACGGTGCTGCAGTTCCTCTCGTCCGTCCTCCAGCCGCTCGCCGGCGGAGCCTCGGCCGCCCTCGCGGTGGTCGCCCTCACCGTGCTCGTGCGGCTCGTGCTGATCCCCGTCGGCGTCTCGCAGGCCCGCGCCCAGCGCATGCGCACCCGCCTCGCCCCGCGCCTCGCCGAGTTGCAGCGCCGGCACCGCCGCGACCCGCAGCGGCTGCAGCGCGAGACGATGGCGCTCTACGCCGCCGAGAACGCCTCGCCGCTCGCCGGCTGCCTGCCCCTGCTGCTGCAGGCGCCCGTGCTCTCGCTGGTCTACGGACTGTTCATCCTGCCGACGATCAACGGGCACCCCAACGTGCTGCTCACAGAGTGGCTGCTCGGGGCGCCGCTCGGCACCTCCTTCGCGGCGGCGGTCGGCGCGGTCGTCTCGGGGCATCCGCTGCAGGCGTCGGCGGGGCTCGCGGTGCTGCCCGGGTCTCCGGATGCCCTGCCCGCACTCGTGGTCACCGGGGTCGTGCTGGTGCTGCTCGCCGCGGTGGCCCTCGTGTCGCGCCGGGTGACGCTGGCGCTCGCGCCGACGCCGGAGGCCGCGGCGGCACCGGGGTCGCGGGGGTCGTCGGCCCCGCAGTCGTCGATGTCGCAGCCGCGGGGCGCGCGGTCGGCCGGGGCGCTGCCGCCGGCGGCGCCGGACCTGCCGGCGGCGCTCGCGCCGGGCGGCTCGCTGCAGCGCGCGCTCTCGTGGCTTCCGCTGATGACCGTCGTGATCGCCGCCTTCGTGCCGCTCGCCGCGGCGCTCTACCTCCTCGTCACCACTACCTGGACGGTCGCCGAACGCGCGCTCCTGCACCGCCTCATCCGCTGACTAGCGAAATAGAGCTCACCGCAGCACGGTCTTCCCGCGGGTGGGCGACGACGCCCTGCTCGACCTGCAGGAACGGCTGCGGCGCTTCCGCCCCGTGCCCCAGCTCGGCGGTCCCGCGTTCGCCGGGGCCGAGCTGGTGGTCGAGCCCGCGCTCCTCAGGCGGCTCGTCGAGCACTGGCGCGACCGCTTCGACTGGCGCACCCAGGAGTCGCGGCTCACCGCACTGCCGTGACGGCAGACCGAGCGGGCGGCGGTTCCCGTGCGGGCGATCGTGGCCGAGGTGCCGGATGCTCCGGTCGTGCTCCTCCTGCACGGCTGGCCCGACTCCGTGCTGCGCTTCGAGCGGATCCTGCCGCTGCTCGACGACGTGACGGTCGTCGCGCCGGCGCTGCCCGGCTATCCGTTCGCGGCCGCCACGGATCCGGCCGGACTGCCGCCGACCGCGATGGCGGACGCCGTGGCCGCCGCGATGGCCGAGTTCGGCTTCGACCGCTACGTCGTCTCGGCCGGCGACGTCGGCTGCGACGTGACCGAGTCGCTGGCCGCCCGGCACCCGTCGGCCGTGTCGGCGCTCCACCTCACGGACGTGTCGCAGCGGCACTTCCTCGACTCCGGCCCCGGGCTGCTCGACGACCTCGACGACGAGGAGCGCGCTTACGTGGAGCACGGACGCCGCTGGCAGGCGGCCGAGGGCGGCTACATGCACGAGCAGTCCACCCGCCCGTGGACGCTCGCCGCCGCCCTCGGCGACTCCCCCCCGCCGGGCTCGCCGCGTGGATCGTCGAGAAGCTCGTGCGCTGGACCGACTCCGACGGCCGCCTCGAGAACGCCTTCACCCTCGACGAGGCACTGACCTGGGTGAGCGCCTACTGGTTCTCGGGCGCGATCGGCACCTCGTTCGCGGCCTACGCGGCGGACGACCCGAAGGACTGGCCGCGCATCCAGGCCCCCACCGTGTTCACGGTCTTCCCGCACGACCTCGTGAACGCGCCGCGCTGCTTCGCCGACCGCTTCTTCGCGGTGGCCGACTGGCGGCCACTTCGCGCGCGGCGGCCACTTCGCGGCGTGGGAGCGCCCCGCCGACTATGCCTGGGGCGTCCGCCGCGCCCTGCAGCTCGCGCAAGGCTGACCGGGGGCGGCTCCACGCACGCACCTCGGTCACCGGCCGCGTAGAGCGCCCGGCGGCCGGGATGCGTGCGCCTACCGCTCTCCGTCGCCGCGCAGCGCCAGCAGGGCGGCCTCGAGGCGGGCGATCGTGGCCGCCGCCTCCGCGCGGCCCTCCGCCAGGCCCTCGACGCGACCCTCGGCCCGACCTTCAGCGTGGCCTTCGGCCAGGCCCTCGGCGCGCCCGGCGGCGAAGCCCGCCAGGTGCCCCTCCGCGAGGCCCGCGGCGCGCCCCTCGGCGTGCCCCTCCGCGCGGCCCTCCGCGCGGCCTTCAGCGCGGCCTTCAGCGCGGCCCTCCGCGAGGGCCTCGTCGGTGCCGAGCCGGAACATGTCCGCCGGGCCCGTGCGCGAGAGTGCCCGCGCGGGCGTGTCGAGGGAGGCCGTCACGGCGTGGCCCGCTCCGCGCACGAGGGCCACGGGCATCCCGCTCGCCTTGCCTTTGACGAGGTCGCCGGCCGACGCCAGCTCGTCGGCCAGCGCGGCCTGCGTGACCGCGAGCTCGTGCCCGAAGGTGTCGCGCGAGCCGCGCAGGTCGTCGAGCACGTGCACTCCGGCCGCCCCGATGGCCTGGTCGATCTGGCCCTCGCGCCAGGCACGGCCGAGCGTGTCGGAGAGCACGACCCCGAGCTGCACGCCGAAGCGCGCCCGCAGCCCCGCGGCGAGCCCGCGCGCCGAGGCGTCGGGGTCGACGGGCAGCAGCAGCACGGTGCCCGTGGGCGTGTTGCTCGCATCCACCCCGGCGGCGGCCTGCACGATGCCCTGCCGGTTCTCGACGATGCGCGTCACCCCGCCCGGATGCGCCCGGCTCGCCACGACCCGCACCGTCTCGGCGGTGATCGCGTCCTCCCGGTCGTCGGCGGAGACGATGCGCCCCTCGGCCTTCGACACGATCTTCGACGTCACCACGAGGATGTCGCCGTCGGCCGGCACGAGCCCCGCCCCCTCCAGCGCGTCACCGATCAGCGCCACCAGGTCGTCGCCCTCGGCGATCTCGGGCAGGCCGTCGAACGCGACCACCCGCAGCTCCCTCGTCGCCACGGTCACCGCCTCAGCTTCGGCAGCACGTCGCGGGCGAAGACGTCGATCCACTCGCGCTGGTTGCGCCCCACGTTGTGGAGGTAGATGCGGTCGAAGCCGAGATCGGCGTAGCGCTGCAGGTGCGCGAGGTGCGTATCGGGATCGGCGGAGACGATCATCCGGCCCTCGAAATCGGCGGGCCGCACCATCTTCGCGATCTGCTCGAACTCGAACGGCGAGCGGATGTCGGCCTTCGGGAACCGCATGCCCCCGTTCGGCCACTCGGTCAGCGCGTTCGCCATTGCCTCCTCGTCGGTCTCGGCCCATGACAGGTGCAGCTGCAGGATGCGCGGCATCCGCGACGGGTCCTTGCCGGCCTCGCGGGCACCCTCGTCGAACCGCGCGAACAGGCCCGCGATCTTCTCCAGCGGCGCACCGACGGTGATCAGGCCGTCGGCGGTGCGGCCGGCGCGCTTCGCGGTGACCGGACCGGCGGTCGCGACGTAGATCGGCGGAGGGGTGGGCGGCATGGTCCAGAGCCGGGTCGACTCGAGCTTGAAGAAGGTGCCGGAGTGCTTGACGTCGCGGCCGGCCACCGAGGCGGTGAAGAGCTTGGAGATGACGTCGATCGCCTCGAACATGCGGTTGATGCGCTCCGGCGCCTCGGGCCAGTAGCCGCCGACGACGTGCTCGTCGAGGGCCTCGCCGGCGCCGATGCCGAGCCAGTGCCGGCCGGGGTACATCGCCTCGAGGGTGGCGGAGGCCTGTGCGACGACCGCCGGGTGGTAGCGGTAGCTGGGCGCGGTGACCCCGGGTCCGATGTCGCCGCGGGTGCGTTCGCCGAGCGCCGCGAGCACGTTCCAGACGAACGACGACTGGCCCTGACGGGGCACGTAGGGCTGGAAGTGGTCGGCCGCCATCGTGCCCTGGAAGCCGCGGCTCTCGGCGTGGGCGGCGTAGTCGATCGCGTCGCGCGGGTGGAACTGCTCGAGCTCGGCGGCGTACCCGACGGGCACCACACCGACGGGCACGACACCGGCCGGCGGCGCCCCGGGGCTCGGCACCATCAGTCGGCGGTGCGCTCGAGGAACCGCGCCACCACGGCCGGCACGTACGGCGCCACGTCCCCACCGAGCGCCGACACCTGCCGCACCAGCGAGCTCGACACGTGCGCGTGCGCCGGATCGGGCAGCAGGAAGATCGTCTCGACCCCCGCCAGGTCGCGGTTCACGATCGCCATCGGCGTCTCGTAGGCCACGTCGACCTGCGAGCGGATGCCCTTCACGATCGCCGTCGCCCCCACGTCGGTGCAGTAGTCGACGAGCAGCCCCATCGCCCACGAGGTCACGACCACGTTCGCGCCGACCAGTCCGCGCTCCTCGAGCGACTTCTCGATCAGCGACACCCGGTGCGCGATGGGGATCAGCGCCTGCTTGTCGGGGTTGTGCACCACCACCACGTGCACCTGGTCGAAGATCGACGCGGCACGCTCGATCACGTCGACATGCCCCAGCGTGATGGGGTCGAACGAACCGGGGACCACCGCGACACTGCTCATGCCGTCCAGGCTATCAAGCACGCATTTCGGCTTCGTTTCGCGCGCGGCGTCAGGCGCGGGCCTGGGCGGCTTCGGGGGGGGCGGGCAGACGGATGCGCGGCGGCGGCATCCCGAGGCCGCCGCCGCGCATCCGCTGATCTGTCAGACCTGCACGGCCCGGTGCGTCTCAGGCGCAGCGACCGACGACCCGACCGACGCGGACGGGGCCGAAGCGCGCGACGCCGTCGCCGCCACGAACCGCTCGCACAGCGCGATCGACTCGGCGAGCATCGCGTACAGCCGGTCGTCGGGCCGCGGCACACAGGCCGAACGCACCCCGTCGACCGCCATGGCGATGGTCGTGTGGGTCTGCCGCTCGGTGATCTCGGCGTGCCCCCAGCGCTGGTTGCGCTCGAGGAACCGCCGCGCCCAGCGCTCGGCCTCGGGCGCCGACGCCAGCGCCTCGGCGAAGGGGCCGTCGACCTCGACGGGGCCGGGGCTCAGGCGGTGCAGCGCGTCCTGGCAGACCAGGCCGCCGACGGCGAGCGCGTGCTGGCGATCCAGCGGCGCGTCGGGCAGGGCGGCGGTGACCGCCGTGATCGCGAGCACCAGCTCGAGTCGCGGGTCGTCGCTCGTCAGCCCGATCACCGAGGGGATGAGCCTCGCCAGCCGCCCCCGCCCCTCGTTCGAGCTCATGTCGTTGACGGCGCGCGCCATCTGCGCGAGCCCCGGATGCGTGCAGGCCGGATGATCGCTCCACTTCTCGCCCGCGAGGAACGACGCGAACTCCATGAAGCAGGCCCCCGAGCGGGGCGATCGATGCTTGCCGGCTGAGAGCACGGGCATGATGTCGGGGCGCAGCTGGGCGCCTCGGCCGGTGTGTCGGAACGACTTCGTGATGTGCATGGGCCACCTCGTCTCCAGTGGCTTCCACAATGCGCCTGCGCCCGCGATTTATCAATGGGCTTGCGGATGCTCGTCGCGCCGTTTTGCCGCCGCGTCGCCGCGCGCCGCCTTGTCGCGCGGCGTCGCCCGGGCCTCAGTTCTTGGCGAGGAACTCCCGCTCGCTCTCGCGCAGCCGCCGCTCGAGCGCGCCCCGGATCGCCGGATGCGCGGCGAGCTGCGGATCGGCGTCGACGATCTCGAAGGCGACGGCCCGTGCATCCTGGATCACGTCGGCGTCCTTCACCACGCGCAGCAGCCGGAGGGACGACCGCCCACCCGACTGGATGCTGCCGAGCACGTCGCCCTCGCGTCGCAGCTCGAGGTCGATCTCGGCGAGCTCGAAGCCGTCGAGCGTGGACGCGACGGCGTCGACCCGCTCGCGGGCGAGCGACTCGGCCTCGGCGGTGGTGACGAGCAGGCACAGGCCGGGCACGCCGCCCCGGCCGACGCGGCCGCGGAGCTGGTGCAGCTGGCTGACCCCGAAGCGATCGGCGTCGAGCACGACCATCGTGGAGGCGTTGGGCACGTCGACGCCGACCTCGATGACGGTCGTCGCGACGAGCACGTCGATCTCCTTCGCGGCGAAGGCGCGCATGATGGCGTCCTTCTCCTCGCTCGGCATGCGGCCGTGCAGCGACTCGATGCGGTAGCCGGCGAGCGCGGGCAGGGCTCGGAGGTGGGCGAGCGTCTCGACGACGGTGGACTTGGGTGGGCGCGGCGCCTCGCCGGCGCCCTGTGCGGTGGAGGTCTTGGCGGTTGCGGCTTTCGGGGTGGCGGCGGCCTTCGCGGTGGCAGCTTTCGCAGTGGCGGCGGTCTTGGTGGCGGCAGCAGCCGTCTTCGCGGCGGCGGCGGTCTTGGTGGCGGCGGCAGCCGTCTTCGCGGTGGTGGTCGTCGCGGATGCAGCTGCGCCCGTGGCGCCAGACCCCGCCCGACCAGCCGGCCCCGACGCCGCGGCCGCGGCCGCCCGCGCGGCCCGGCGGGCCCGCGCCTCCGCCAGGTCGTCCCGCACCCCGTCGAGCTCGCCACCCCGATCGCCGCCCCGATCGCCGCCGCGGTCGTCGTCGTTCTCGGGCGCGTCGGCCGGCTCCACCGGGTCGGCCGGGTCGATCGCCGGGCAGACGACGAACGCCTGCCGCCCCTGAGCGAGCTCCTCGGCGACCCGCGCCCAGATGCGTCCCGCCCAGCCCGGCTTCTCGGCGAGCGGCACGCTGAAGCTCTCGATGCCCTTGCGCCCGGCCGGCAGCTCGGTGATCGTCGAGACGTCGAGGTCGCCGAACACCGTCATCGCGACCGTGCGCGGGATCGGCGTCGCGGTCATCACCAGCACGTGCGGCGGAGTCGCGCCCTTCTGGCGCAGGGTGTCGCGCTGCTCGACCCCGAAGCGGTGCTGCTCGTCGACGACCACGAGACCGAGGTCGTAGAACTGCACGACGTCGCTCAGCAGCGCGTGCGTTCCGACGACGAGCTTGGCCTGCCCCGAGACCATGCGCAGCAGCGCCTTCTTGCGCTCGGCGGTGCTGAGCTGCCCGGTGTGCAGCGTGGGCACGAGCTCGGCCGCGAGGTCGGGGCCGAGCACCTTCACGATCGAGCGCAGATGCTGAGCGGCGAGCACCTCGGTGGGCGCCAGCATCGCCGACTGCCCGCCCGAGTCGGCGACGGCGAGCATCGCCCGCACCGCCACGAGCGTCTTGCCCGAACCGACCTCGCCCTGCAGCAGCCGCATCATCGGGATGTCGCCGCCCAGGTCGCGGGCGATCTCCGAGCCGACGAGCTGCTGGTCGGCGGTCAGCCGGAACGGCAGCGCCGCGTCGAAGCGCTCGAGGTACCCCCCGGGCTTCGGCCGGCGTGCCGCGGTCTTCTGCGCGTGCGCGGCCCGGCGCTGGCTGACGAGCGCCGTCTGCAGCACGAACGCCTCGTGGAAGCGCAGGGTCTCGCGCGCCCGCATGTAGTCGGCGTCCTTCTGGGGCCGGTGCATCAGCTCGTAGGCCCGCTGGGCTGTGAGCAGCCGGCGCTCCTCGCGCACGTGGTCGGGCACCGGGTCGGCGATCTGGCCCTTCACGGCGTCGAGCACGATGGCCACCGAGTTGGCGATCTGCCAGCTGGCGACGGATGCGGTGGCCGGGTAGATCGGGATCGGCATCTCCGCCCAGCGCTTGGCCTCGGCGTCGTCGAGCGCGCTCGGGTCGGCGAGCCCGTCCCCCAGCGCGTCGAGCGCGTCGGCGCCCAGCCCCCGCGCGTCGCCGAACAACTCGTAGTTCGGATGCGCGAGCTGCAGCGCCCCCCGGTAGTCCGACACCTTCCCGGCGAAGATGCCCCGCACCCCCGGGCGCAGCTCGCGGGCCCGCCAGGACTGGTTGAAGAAGGTGAGCGAGATGAAGCCCTGCCCGTCGCTGATCGACACCTCGAGCAGGCTGCCCCGCCGCGCCCGCATCGGCCGCTCCCGCACGTCGCGCACCTCGGCGACGATCGTGACGTTCTCGTCCAGCGGGAGCTTGTCGATGGCGGTCAGCTCGCCGCGCTTGGCGTAGCGCCGCGGGTAGTGGCTGAGCAGGTCTCCGACGGTGCGGATGCCGAACGCCTTCTCGAACGCGCTCGCCGTGCGCCCGCCCAGCACCCCCGATAGCTTCGCGTCGAGCGCATCCGCCCCCGGCGGCACAGCCACCGGCGCCACCGTCGTCTCGGGCGAGCCCGCCCCGCCACGCGCATCCGCCCCCGCCCCGCCAGGCGCGCCCGGACCGCCGGGCGCGCTCGGCCCACGCGTGCCGGAGGTGCTGCCGCTCATGCCAGAAGTCTAGGCGGCACGCCCGACACCGCCGCGATAGGGTGCAGGGCGTGACGCGCATCATCGCCGGATTCGCCGGCTCCCTCACCCTCGCCGTGCCCCGCTCGGGCACCCGCCCCACGAGCGACCGGGTGCGCGAGGCCATCTTCTCGGCCCTCGAGGCGCGCGGGGGGCTCGACGGCCTCACCGTGCTCGACCTCTACGCCGGCTCGGGCGCCCTCGCGCTCGAGGCCGTCAGCCGCGGGGCCGCCACGGCGCTCCTGGTCGAGAAGAACGCCGCGGCCGCCGCGATCGCGAAGAAGAACGCGGCCCGGGTGATCGCGGCCGCGGCTCCGGATGCCCGTCCCCGCGTCGAGGTCGTCACGCAGGCGGTGCTCCCCCGGCTGAGGGCGTCCGCCGCCGTGGCGGGCGCGGGCTACGACGTGGTGTTCCTCGACCCGCCCTACGATCTCACCGACGCGGAGCTCACCGAGACCCTCGCCGCGCTCGTGCCGCTCCTCGCGCCCGACGCCACGGTGCTCGTGGAGCGCAGCACCCGCTCCCCCGAGCCGGCCTGGCCCGCGGGCCTCGCCCTCGACCGCACCCGCGCCTACGGCGAGACCGCCCTCTGGTGGGCCACCCCCGCCTGACCCTTCCGACCGACGTCGGTACGGGAGGAGAATCAGCCCCATAGGCGCCTATACGGGCCATCGGCGCGATTCTCCTCCCGTACCGACGTGAGGGTCAGCCGGCGGCGCCGTTCCAGCCGTCGTACGGGTCCCAGCCGCCGAGGGCGTCGTAGGGGGTGTCGCCCACGAGCACGTCGGGCGCCGGGCTGCGGTCGAGCACGGTGCCGAGGCGGCGGAAGCCCTCCGGCAGCGCACCGGGCGGGAAGGTCGCCAGCAGGGCGTGGTCCTCGCCCCCGGCCAGCACGAAGGCCGCGGCCCGATCGCCCACCACGGGATCGAGCGCGACGAGCGCCCGCGCCTCGAGGTCGATCGCGGCGGGGTCGAACCGGATCGAGCATCCGCTGGCCACGGCGAGCCGCCGGGCGTCGAGCACCAGCCCGTCCGAGACGTCGAGCATCGCGGTCGCCCCGCCCAGCGCGGCCGGCACCCCCAGCGCGATCGGCACGATCGGTGCCAACTGCGCCGCCACGAGCACCGGATGCGCGTCCCGCACCTCCGCGGCCCGCTCCGCATCCGGCACCCCCCGCCCCCCGGCGCCGTCGCCCGCACCGTCGGCCGCCGCGTCATCCGGCGCACCGTCGGGCGCACCGTCGGGCGCGACCGCGTCGCGGAAGAGGAGCCACAGGCCCGCGCCCGCGCGCCCGAGGTCGCCCGCGACCGCGAGCTGGTCGCCCGGCCGCGCGCCCGAACGGGTGACCGGAGCCCGCCCCTCGAGGTCGCCGAACGCCGTCACCGCGATCATCAGCGCCGGCGAGGCCGACAGGTCGCCGCCCACGACGCCGCATCCGGGAGCCGCGACCGCGCACCCGTCGCGCAGCCCGTCGGCGATGCCGAGCAGCACGTCGACGGGGGTGTCGAGCGGCGCGGCGAGCGCCACCACGAGCGCCGTCGGCCGGGCCCCCATCGCGGCCACGTCGGCGAGGTTGGTCATGGCGGCCTTCACGCCGAGGTCGTGCGCGCTCGACCACGCCGAGCGGAAGTCGGGCCCGTGCACCATCAGGTCGGTCGTCACCGTGAAGCGCCCGTCGGGGGCGGCCACCACGGCGCTGTCGTCTCCCGGCCCGAGCAGCTCGGCGTCGGCGTGCGGCAGCCGCGGGAAGATGCGCTTCAGCGTCTCGCCCTCCCCCACCTCGGCGAGGGTCGGCCCGGCGGCGACGCCGAACCCGGTCTCAGGATGCTCGTTCGCAGGTAAACCGAAGTCGGAGGCCACGAGCCAACGGTAGCCTGAACACCGATGCCCCACGCCGCCCGAACCCCCGTCCTCCCCCGTCGGCGCCGCCCCGCCCCGCTCGCGATCACCGCCACCCCGGGCCGGCGCCGAGCCCTCGCGGTCGTCACCGCGGCCGCCGCCACGGCGACCCTGCTCACCGGTTGCGCCAGCACGGTCAGCCTCGAGGCCGCCCCCGACGCGACCGACCCGGCGTGCGCCGACGTGATCGTGCGGCTGCCCGACACCGTCGCGGGCGAGGAGAAGCGCACCACCGACGCGCAGGCGACCGGAGCGTGGGGCGACCCGGCATCCGTTCTGCTGCACTGCGGCGTGCCGCCCTACGGGCCGACCACCTTACCCTGCGGCAACGTCAACGGCGTCGACTGGATCGTCGACGACTCGAACGCCCCCACCTACGTCTTCACCACCTACGGCCGCACCCCCGCCGTCGAGGTCGTGCTCGACTACGACGTCGTCGGCGGCACCAGCGCGCTCGACGACCTGCGCACGGCGGTGCAGTCCATCCCGCAGGAGGCCCAGTGCCTCGACGCCGACGACGTGCTCAGCACCCCCACCGCGACCCCCGCCCCGTAGCGGGACGAAGCCGGGGCCGACCGCCTACGGTCGAGTGACTTCGTAGAAGTTCGTGACGAGCGTCGAGTGGTTGACGGACGGACGTGACACAGAGGATTTGATCTGGCGAAGCCCCCTCGCCGACACCTCGACATCGATCGCCGACGTGTCCACCGGGTCGCCGCTGGCAGTCAGCACGAAGATCGTCGAAACCGTCTGACCCGGCAGAATGCTGTCGACGACGCAGAAGAGCCCCTCATACGGCTCGCAATCGACACCGCGCGGCAGGAGTGGGATGCTCTCGACCGAGTAGCCCTTGAGCCCCAGGAAGACATCGGCATAATTGTTGGTCGATCCCGTGTTGGTGACGTCGATCCTCAGGAGGTATTTGTTGTCTGGGAGGGCTGACATCGCTCCCCGCGTCTGGACGAGGCCGGTGACCTCGGCGGGAATGCTCGTCGACCCTGTGCCCGGCATCGGAATGAGGTTCTTGTTCGGAGTCGCCTCGTACATCGCACCTCCACTCGATTCCATGCAATCGAAGTAGGCGAATTCCTGCTTAAGACCCGCACGGTCATAGACGTTGATGCCCATGACGAACTTTCCACGGTAGGACCAGATCTCGATCTGCCCGATGGATCGGCCGCCCCTCCTGTAGTACGTCCGAGATACTCGCTCGCCGGATTCCAAGGTGCTGGAGGTCGAGAAGTAATACGCGCCGTTCAGGAAGTCGAGCATGCCATCCGGGATGCGACCTTTGCTCCATCCGTACGCGCAGGCACCACCGGTCGCGCCCCAGGCGGCACCGGCGCCACCAGACCCCTCCACGTCCGGGCAGCTGACGCCGGCGGCTTTCGCGGCGGATGCGAGGCTGGGGCCGAGCACGCACCCGAGCGCGGATGCAGATCCCGCTGGAGCGACGAACAGTCCGGCGAGGACTGCAGCCGTAGCGATGAGGGAGGCGAAGGCGCGCCTGCGTGATGAAATCTTCATGGATCTCCTTGATGGTCGAAAGCCGCCCTGGTCAGGGCGACATCGACTATACGAGGATTTCTCAAAAAAAGGAATACTCCAGCGCCAGCGCGATCAGCTCGTCGATCAGCTCGGGGTAGCTCAGCCCCGACGCGATCCAGCACTTGGGGAACATCGAGATCGGCGTGAAGCCCGGCATCGTGTTGACCTCGTTCACCACGAAGCCGTCGGGCGTCAGGAAGAAGTCGACCCGGGCGAGCCCCGCCCCGTCGATGGCCGTGAAGGCACGCGCGGCGAGTTCCTGCATCTCGGACAGCTCGGCAGCGCTCAGCACGGCCGGGCAGACGAGGTCGACCCCGGGCGCGTCGAGGTACTTCGCGTCGAAGTCGTAGAACTCCCGCCCGGTCATCACGATCTCGCCCGCGAGCGACACCCGCGGCGCACCGCCGGCCCGCCCGCCGAGCACGCCGCACTCGACCTCGCGGCCGACGACGGCCGACTCGATCAGCACCCGCGAGTCCTCCCGCAGGGCGGTCTCGATGGCGGCCGACAGCTCCGAAGGCGACGACGAGCTGACCTTCGACACCCCCACCGACGACCCGGCCCGCGCGGGCTTGACGAACAGCGGCAACCCCAGCGACGAGGCCGCCGACAGCACAGACGACGAGGACGAGGCCCACTGGTGCGCCGTCACCGTCTGCCACGGCGCCACCGCGATCCCCGCGGCCTGCAGCACGGTCTTGGTGAAGTGCTTGTCCATGCCGAGCGCCGACGCGAGCACGCCCGACCCCACGTACGGCAGCCCGACGAGCTCGAGCAGCCCCTGCACCGTGCCGTCCTCGCCGAACGGCCCGTGCAGGATGGGGAACACCACGTCGACGTCGCCCAGCAGGTCGACCGTGCCGTCGGCCCGCTGCACCGAGAGCGCGCGCGAGGCGGTCGACGCGGGCCACAGGATGCGCGTGCCGTTGTCGGAGACGACGGGCAGCGCCGAGGGGTCGAGCCGGAACTTCGCGGGCTCGTCGTCCTCGAGCACGAACGCGCCCTCGGCCGTGATGCCCACCGGGATCACGTCGAAGCGCGAGCGGTCGATCGCCTCAAGCACCCCGCCGGCCGTGGCGCAGCTGATCGAGTGCTCGCTGGAGCGCCCGCCGAACAGCACCGCCACCGTGGTCTTGCTTGGCATCGAGTGTCCTTTCGCCCTGGGGGCCGCTGTCGTCATCGGTCGTCAGATGCGGCGCGATGTCCCGAGGATCGAGCGTACCGGCGAGCACCTGGCTCACCTGGCGGCAGATCGGCATGTCCACACCCTTGGCCTCGGCCAGGGTGAGCACGGGCGCCACCGAGGCGAGCCCCTCCGCCGTCTGCTGCATCGACTTCACCACGTCGGCGAAGCTGTAGCCCTGACCGAGCAGGCGCCCGGCCGTGTTATTGCGCGAGAGCGACGAGCCGCTCGTGGCGATCAGATCGCCGAGGCCCGCGAGCCCCGACAGGGTCTCCGGATGCCCGCCGTACGCCACGGCGAAGTCGGTCATCTCGACCAGCCCCCGCGTGATGATCGAGGCCTTGGTGTTCTCGCCGTAGCCGACGCCGTCGACGATGCCGATCGCCACCGCGATGAGGTTCTTCAGCACGCCACCGAACTCGGTGCCGATCACGTCGGTGTTGACGAAGGAGCGGAAGTAGCGGTTCGTCGCGACCATGGCGACCCGCTCGGCGGTCTCGAGGCTCGCCGAGGAGACGACGGCGGCCGTCGGCTGCTCCTTCGCGATCTCGAGGGCGAGGTTCGGCCCGGACGCCACGGCGATTCGGTCGGGATCGATCTCCAGCACGGATTCGAGCACCTCGCTCATCCGGAGGCCCGTGCCCTTCTCGACGCCCTTCATCAGACTCGTGATCGGGACGCCCTCGGGGATGAGCGACTTCAGCTCGACGAGGTTGCCCCGCAGCGACTGGCTGGGGATCGACACGAAGACGAACTGCGCGTCGGCCAGGGCACGACCGACGTCGGAGGTGGCCGTGATGGTCGGCGGGAGGTTGACGCCCGGGAGATAGTCGCTGTTGCGCTTGGCCTCGCGGATCTCCTTCGCGAGCTCGGGGCGGCGGGCCCAGACGGTGACGTCGGCGCCGCCGTCGGCGAGCACCTTCGAGAACGTCGTGCCCCAGCTGCCGGCGCCGAGCACGGTGACGCGCGGCCGCGGAGGCACCACGGCGCGGGAGGCGCGGCTCACTCGGAACCCTCCGGGCGGCCGTCGCGCAGGCGCCCGAACTCGCTCTGGTTGTGCGCCTTCGGGTTCCACCGCTCGGCCGGCGCGGTCTCGCCGCGCAGCTCCTCGAGCAGCCCGGTGATCGCCGTCATCAGCCGGTCGGTCGCCTCGGTGAGCGTCTTCTGGTCGAGCGCGTGCCCGCGCAGGTCGTCGAGGTCGACGGGCGGCCCGTAGGCCACCTTCACCGGCTTGCGCCCGAACAGCCGCAGCTTCTTCGAGTACCGCGGCATGATCGCCTGCACGCCCCAGTGGGCGGCGGGGATCAGCGGGATGCCGTGCTCCAGCGCGAGGCGCACGGCCCCGGTCTTGCCCCGCATGGGCCAGAGCCCGGGATCACGGGTGAGGGTTCCCTCGGGGTACACGATGACGCCCTTCCGGTGTTCGAGCAGCTCGGTGGCCGCCGAGATGGACGCGTTGCCCCGGCCTGGGCCGGAGCGCTCGACGGGGATCTGACCGATCGCACGCAGGAGCCCGCCGACGACGGGCACCGAGAACAGCGAGGCCTTCGCGAGGAACCGCGGGGCCCGCTTGAGCTTCCAGACCGCCCAGGCCACGACCACCGGGTCGAAGTTCGAGTAGTGGTTCGGGCTCAGCACGAACGGCCCCTCGGCCGGGAGGTTCTCGGTGCCGCGCTGGTCGAGCTTGACGGTCGCCGCGAGGGTGGGTGCCACCAGCGCCTCGACCACCCGGAAGGCCGGGGTCTTCTCGGAGCGTTCGCGGGCGTCGGTGCGAGCGGGGGCGTCGGCCATGCGGTCGAGTTCTACTCGGCGAAGTAGAAGTCGGCCCCGAGCTTCTCGAGCTTGCCCACGAAGTCGCCGTAGCCGCGGGCGATCAGGCCCACGTTGCTGACCGACGACTGGCCCTGGGCGACGAGCGCCGCGATCAGGTGGCTGAAGCCTCCGCGCAGGTCGGGCACCTCGAGCTCGGCACCGTGCAGCTGGGTCGGCCCGGTGATGACGGCGGCCTGCTCGAGGGCGCGGCGCGGCACGCGGCGGTTCGGGTCGGCCAGGCCGTCTTTGTGCACCTCGATGTTCGCGCCCATCTTGACCAGCGCATCCACGAAGCCGAAGCGGTTCTCGTACACGGTCTCGTGCACGATCGAGGTGCCCTGGGCCTGGGTGAGCGCCACGATCAGCGGCTGCTGCCAGTCGGTCATGAAGCCGGGGTGCACGTCGGTCTCGATCACGACGGGCTTCAGCTCGCCACCGGGGTGGTAGAAGCGGATGCCCTCCTCCTCGATGTCGAACGCGCCGCCGATCTTGCGGAAGACGTTGAGGAAGGTCATCATCTCGGACTGCTTGGCGCCCGTCGTGAAGATGGAGCCGCCGGTCGCGAGCGCGGCGGAGGCCCAGGAGGCGGCCTCGTTGCGGTCGAACAGGGCGCGGTGGTTGAAGCCCGAGAGCGAGTCGACGCCCTCGATGAAGATGGTGCGATTGGGCTCGACCGAGATGATCGCGCCCATCTTCTGCAGCACGGCGATGAGATCCATGATCTCGGGCTCGATGGCCGCGTTCTTCAACTCGGTGGTGCCCTTGGCGCGCACGCCGGTGAGCAGCACCTGCTCGGTGGCGCCGACGCTCGGGTAGGGCAGCTCGATGTTCGCGCCGCGCAGGCCGTTGGGGGCCGTGATGTTGATGCCCGAGGGCAGCTTGTCGACGACGGCGCCGAACGCGCGCAGGGCGTCGAGGTGGAAGTCGATCGGCCGGTCGCCGATGCGGCAGCCGCCGAGGTCGGGGATGAACGCGTGACCCAGGCGGTGCAGCAGCGGGCCGCAGAACAGGATCGGGATGCGGCTCGAGCCCGAGAGGGCGTCGATCTCGGCGCTCGTGGCGGTGGCCACGTTCGTCGGGTCGAGCTGCAGCACGCCGGTCGCGGCCGAGCCGGTGATCTTCACGCCGTGGATCTCGAGCAGGCTCGACACCACGTGCACGTCGCTGATGTCGGGGACGTCGCGGAGCGTGGAGGTGGTGTCACCCAGCAGCGACGCCACCATCGCCTTGGTGACGAGGTTCTTCGCCCCTCGGACGTCGATGGTGCCGCGGAGCGGCCGACCGCCGTTGATGACGATCGTGTCGGACAGCAGTCCGACCCGCTCGGCCGCCTTGCGACCATCCTGTACGAGAGAGTTCACGTGAATCACCTGACTGCTTGAAGCTACTTGACCGGGAGTGTTCGAGGTCTCCAACTCTCCCGACGGCTCTCGAATTCCGTGATCGCCTCTTCGTCGCGAAGCGTCAGCCCGATGTCGTCAAGACCCTCGAGAAGCCTCCACCGAGTGTAATCGTCGATCGAGAAGCTGACTGTGAGGTCGCCGATGGCGGCGGTTCGCGCGATCAGGTCGACCGTGATCTCGACCCCGGGCTGCGCCTCGATGGCGGCCCAGAGCCGCTCGATGTCGGCCTCGTCGACCTGCCCGGTGAGCAGGCCCTGCTTGCCCGAGTTGCCGCGGAAGATGTCGCCGAAGCGCGAGGAGAGCACGGCGGTGAAACCGTAGTCGCGGAGCGCCCAGACGGCGTGCTCACGGCTGGAGCCGGTGCCGAAGTCGGGCCCGGCCACCAGCACGCGCGGGTTCTGGTAGGCGGGCTGGTTCAGCACGAACTCGGGGTCGTTCCGCCAGCCGGCGAACAGCGCGTCCTCGAAGCCTGTCTTGGTGACGCGCTTGAGGTAGACGGCCGGG
The DNA here is from genome assembly GCF_015350805.1 of Herbiconiux sp. VKM Ac-1786. Taxonomy (GTDB): domain Bacteria; phylum Actinomycetota; class Actinomycetes; order Actinomycetales; family Microbacteriaceae; genus Herbiconiux. The sequence goes on from NZ_JADKSG010000002.1 coordinate 1,226,981, forward strand.
ATGATCTGGTCGGTGTCGACGTTGCCGCGCTTCAGCGGCACGGCCACACCGGTCAGGATGTCGATCTTCTCCATGGTCAGACCTCCACGGTCTCGCGAGCGGCGGGTTCTGAGAGGTCGGAGACGCTCGAGAGCGTGCCCCGGATGGCGGTGGCCGCGGCCACCAGCGGCGACACCAGGTGCGTGCGCCCGCCCTTGCCCTGCCGGCCCTCGAAGTTGCGGTTGGAGGTGCTGGCGCAGCGCTCCCCCGGAGCCAGCTGGTCGGGGTTCATGCCGAGGCACATGGAGCAGCCCGCGAAGCGCCACTCGGCGCCGAACTCCTCGACGATCTTGTCGATGCCCTCGGCCTCGGCCTCGATGCGCACGCGCGCACTGCCCGGCACCACCATGACGCGCACGCCATCGGCCTTCTTCTGACCCTGGATCACCGAGGCGAAGGCCCGCAGGTCTTCGATGCGGCTGTTGGTGCACGAGCCCATGAACACGGCGTCGACGCGCACCTCCTTCAGCGGGGTGCCCGCCTCGAGGTCCATGTACTCCAGGGCCCGCTCGGCGCTGGCGCGCTCGTTCGGGTCGATGATCGTCGACGGGTCGGGCACGCGCTCGTTCAGCGAGACGCCCTGGCCGGGGTTCGTGCCCCAGGTGACGAACGGCTCGAGCTGGTCGGCGTCGAGGAACACCTCGGCGTCGAACACGGCGTCGTCGTCGGTCTGCAGGGTGCGCCAGTACTCGACCGCGGCGTCCCAGTCCTCGCCCTCGGGGGCGTGCGGGCGGCCCTTCAAATAGGCGAACGTCGTCTCGTCGGGCGCGACCATGCCGGCGCGGGCGCCCGCCTCGATCGACATGTTGCAGATCGTCATCCGCCCGTCCATCGACAGGCTCCGGATGGCCGAGCCGCGGTATTCCAGGACGTACCCCTGCCCACCGCCCGTTCCGATCTTCGCGATGACGGCGAGGATGATGTCCTTCGCGGTCACCCCTGGACGGAGCGTCCCCTCCACCGTGATGGCCATCGTCTTGAACGGCTTCAGCGGCAGCGTCTGGGTGGCGAGCACGTGCTCGACCTCGCTGGTGCCGATGCCGAACGCCATGGCGCCGAAGGCTCCGTGGGTGCTGGTGTGGCTGTCGCCGCAGACCACCGTGATGCCGGGCATGGTCAGGCCGAGCTGCGGGCCGACGACGTGCACGATGCCCTGCTCGACGTCGCCGAGCGAGTGCAGGCGCACGCCGAACTCCTGCGCGTTCCGGCGCAGCGTGTCGATCTGGGTGCGGCTCGTCAGGTCGGCGATCGGCTTGTCGATCGCCAGCGTCGGGGTGTTGTGATCTTCGGTGGCGATCGTCAGATCGGGGCGGCGCACCGGGCGGCCCTCGGCGCGCAGGCCGTCGAAGGCCTGCGGGCTCGTCACCTCGTGCACCAGGTGCAGGTCGATGTAGAGCAGGTCGGGGCTGCCGTTCTCGCCCTTGGCGACGAGGTGGTCGTCCCAGACCTTCTCAGCCAAGGTGCGCGGGCGGACGGTGGGTTCGGGGCTCATTGCGTGTCCTTCTGAAGTAGGGGGTCAGCCATCGACAGACTCCGCGACGAGGGAGGCCTGGAACTAGGACTCGTCGCGGCAGCTAAGAAGGAGCAGACCGAACAGCACGCGACGATCGTACCACCCGCCCCCGCCGTCAGCGGGTGGGGTCGGACTCGGGGTCGGCGGCGGCCTTCAGCTCCTCCTTGACCGGCACGCCGCGGCGGCGCATCACGATCAGGGAGGCGATCGTGGCGACCGCCATCGAGGCGATGATGACCGCGAGAGAGGTCCAGGTGTCGATCTCGGGGATCCACTCGATCGGCTCGCCGCCGTTGATGAAGAACACCTCGTTGGCGTGCAGCGCATGGAAGACGAGCTTCACACCGATGAAGGCGAGGATGAACGCGATGCCGTACTTGAGGTAGATGAGCCGGTCGAGCAGCCCGCCGAGCAGGAAGTACAGCTGGCGCAGGCCCATCAGCGCGAACACGTTGGCGGTGAAGACGATGAACGGGCTCTGCGTGATGCCGAAGATGGCCGGGATCGAGTCGAGCGCGAACAGCAGGTCGGTGGAGCCGAGCGCGATGAACACGATCAGCATCGGGGTGAAGACCTTCTTGCCGTCGATCACCGTGCGCACCTTGGCGCCGTCGAAGTCGGGGGCGATGCTCATGCGCTTGCGGAGGAAGGTGACGAGGCCGTTCTCGCCGTCGCCCTCGTCCTCCTTGCCGAAGGCCTGGCGGAAGGCGGTGACCAGCAGGAAGGCGCCGAAGATGTAGAAGATCCAGCTCAGCGACTCGATCAGCTGCGCGCCGATCAGGATGAAGATGCCGCGGAGCACCAGCGCGATGATGATGCCCACCATCAGCGCTTCCTGCTGGTACTTCCGGGGCACGTTGAAGCGCGCCATGATGATCACGAAGACGAACAGGTTGTCGATCGACAGGCTGTACTCCGTCAGCCAGCCGGCCAGGAACTGGCCCGCCGGCTCCCCGCCCGCGAACACCAGCATCAGCGCCGCGAAGACCAGCGCGAGCGCCACGTAGAACACGACCCAGAGGGTCGCCTCCTTGAACGAGGGCACGTGCGGACGCTTGAACGCGATCAGCAGATCGGCGGCGAGGATCAGCACGAGCACCACGAGCGAGGTGATCTCGAAGGCGATGGGGAGTTCTAGCACGGGGGCCTTTCGACAGCGGCGCCCTCTTCAGGGCAGCACGATGACCGAAAGTCTCTCCCGTGCAGGCTGCCGTGGCAACCGCACCGCTCCCCCGGGCACACGTCGGAGTGGGCCGTGATGACGATGACAGCGAGGTGGGATACTCCCCTTCCCTGCAATGCTACTGCCGGCGGCCGAGCTCCTCGCGCACCTCGAGCCGCACCTCGGCGAGCCGCTCGCGCAGCCGTCCGATCAGCGCCGGGTCGATGCCCTTGGCCGAGGCCTTCCGGAGGTCGGTGCGCAGCTGCTGACGGAACTCCGTCAGCGCCACGTCGGCGTCGCGGAGCGCCTCGGCCGACTCGGCCCGGGAGCCCGCGGGCGGCGTGCGCGCCTCCCGCTTGGCCGAGGCGAGCTCGGCCTTCAGGCTCTTCATCGCCTGATCGACACCCGTGCGCACCTCGTCGGCGAGCCGGCGCACCGAGTCCGAGAGGTCGGACTCGATGTCGGCGAGCTCGCCGCGCCGGCTCTCGAGCTCGGCCCGGCCGGCGTCGGTGATGGAGTAGACGGTCTTGCGGCCGTCGGCGGTCTTGGTGACGAGCCCCTCGTCCTCGAGCTTCGCCAGCCGCGGGTAGATCGTGCCGGCGCTCGGGCTGTAGGTGCCGCCGAAGCGGTCGGCGAGCGCCTGGATGAGCTCGTAGCCGTGCTTCGGCGACTCCTCGAGCAGGTTCAGCAGGTAGAGCCGCAGGTGGCCGTGGCCGAAGACGGGGGTCACAGCGAGGCCCCGGCGTCCGAGGCGCTGTCAGAAGGGGCGGATGCGCGAGCCGAGCCCTCGGCGGAGTCCGCCGCCCCGCGGTACAGCACCGTGATGTCGCCCGAGACCGAGTTCGCCCGGAACTCCGTCCAGCTGCCGTCGAGCTCACCGGTCTGGCCGTTGTAGCCGCCACCGCGCAGCCCCTTGATCGTGTTCGGCCCCAGCTGGAGCGTGCCGGCGACGGAGTTCACGTTGTAGCGCGCGGCGGTCGACGCGTCCAGGCGCACGGTGAGGTCGCCCGAGACGGTGTTGTTCTCGATCGCCGAGGGCACGCCGGTGGAGTCGACGAACACCTCGCCCGAGACGCCCTCGGCCGAGAAGCGGCGGATCTCCCCCGCCGCCGCGATGTCTCCCGAGACGGTGTGGGCACTGACGAGACCGACGTGGTCGCGGATCGAGATCTCGCCCGAGACCGTGTTGACGTCGAGGTCGCCGCGCACCGCGTCGATGACGACGTCGCCCGTGACCGTGCTGACCCGCGCATCCGTCACCAGACCCGAGATGAGCGCCGAGGCCGAGATGACCCCGAACTTCAGCGCCGCGTCGCGCGGCACCATGATGCTGATGTCGGCCTTGGCGTTGCCGCGCCACGACTTGAAGACCTCGACGAAGTTGTCCCAGCGCAGCTGCGGGTGGTCGATCTCGAGGCGGTCGCCGTCGATGGAGACCTTGAGGTCTTTGCCCGAGACGGAGTGCACCTCGATGCGGGCCCCCGGCTCGTCGTGGCCGATGATGTCGACCTGGCCGCCGATCAGGCCCACCTTGAGCGAGCGCACCAGCTCGATGTCGATGACTTTCGGACCGGTGACGATCCACTTCTCCAAGACCACGATGTTCTCCTGCCTCGCGCTGTATCGCGTGTTCGGAGATCAAGCTATATCTCGATCAGGCGCCGGTCAAGATATATCGCGACTTCGTCAGCCTGCGCTCAGGCGGCGCCGTGCTCGGTGAGGAACGGCATCGGGTCGTAGCGCACCCCATCGGCCCCGTACAGCTCGAAGTGGCAGTGCTCGGTGGTGGCGTTGCCGGTGCGACCGGTGAGCCCGATCACCTGGCCGGCCGCGACCGTGTCCCCCACCCCGACGGTGAGCGAGGAGTCCTGGAAGTGCATGTACATGCTGCACACGGCGACCCCGGCCACCTTGTGCGCGATCGACAGGTAGACCCCGCCGGTGCCGCCGTTGCCCGAGGCGGCGATCACGACCCCGTCGGCGATCGCGTGCACCGGCACCCCGGGGTCGTTCAGCATGTCGACGCCCTTGTGGAAGCCCTCGGCGCGCGGGCCGAACAGGTCGGACATGCGGTAGCCGTCGGGGTAGACCGACGAGAACGCCGCCGACTCCGCCGTCGAGTCGGCACCGGCCTGGCACTGCGCTCCCCCGTAGCCGCCCTGGTTCGACGAGACCGCGGCGGGTTTCGGGGTCGGGGTGGGCGTCGGGGTGAAGGTGTGCACGACGTACCCGTCCCGGGCGACGGATGCCCCGGCCCCCTCGTTCTCGGAGGAGAAGCTCTGGGCGGCCCCCGCCTCGATCGAGAACTGCTGGGGGTCGAAACTGCCCGCCGAGGTGAGGGAGGCGGCGGGGACGCTCGTGGCGACCGCCACGCCGACCACGAAGGTCATGGCGAGCACTCCGAGCAGCTGACCCTGGTACTTCACCGGGCCTATTGTCCTTGGCGGCCGCGGCGAGCACAACCGGGGGCGCGACAGGGCAGAATCGGCACATGGCTCTACCCATCGAGGACTACGCGATGATCGGCGACTGCCACACGGCGGCCCTGGTCGGCCGCACCGGCAGCATCGACTGGCTCTGTCTCCCCCGTTTCGACTCGCCCTCCACCTTCGGCGCGCTGCTCGGCACCGAGGAGCACGGGCGGTGGCTGCTGGGTCCGACGGATGCGCGGTCGACGTCCACGCGCCGCTACCTCGACGGCACCTTCCTCCTCGTCACCCGCTGGAACACCCCCGACGGCATCGTCGAGGTCACCGACCTGATGCCGCACGGCGACCGCCGCGCCGACGTGATCCGGCGCATCCGGGGCGTCTCGGGCCGGGTCGAGCTCCGGCAGGAGCTCGCCATCCGCTTCGACTACGCCGACGCGATGCCGTGGATGCGCCAGGCCCCCGAGTACGGCGGCAACGCGGTGATCGGCATCGCCGGGCCGGACGCGGTGATCGTGCGCGGCCCCGCCCTGCACGCCACGAACCACTACCACGAGTCGATCTTCACGGTCGCGGCCGGCGAGACCGTCGACATCGTGCTCACCTGGTACCCCTCGCACCGCCCGGCCCCCGGCCCGCTCGACGTCGACGAGCAGATCGAGGACACCACGGCCTGGTGGCGGGAGTGGGCCTCGCGCAGCGAGCCGCCCGCGCTCTACGGCGCCGAGGTCGAGCGCTCGCTGCTCGTGCTGCGCGCCCTGACGCACGAGGACACGGGCGGCATCGTCGCGGCGGCCACCACGAGCCTGCCCGAGGAGTTCGGCGGCTCGCGCAACTGGGACTACCGCTATACCTGGATCCGCGACGCCTCGCTCACCCTCTCGGCGCTGATGCTCTACGGCTACGAGGACGAGGCCGGGCACTGGCGGCACTGGCTGCTGCGCGCGATCGCCGGCGACCCTGCCGACATCCAGATCATGTACGGCCTCTCCGGCGAGCGCCGGCTGCCCGAGAGCGAGCTCACGAGCCTGCCCGGGTACAACGGCTCGGCCCCCGTGCGGGTCGGCAACGGCGCCTCCGACCAGTACCAGGGCGACATCTTCGGCGAGCTGATGATCGCGCTCCGTGAGGCCAGGCGCATCGGCGTCGACGAGGACCAGTACTCCTGGCCGCTGCAGCGCTCGCTGCTGGGGTTCCTCGAGGAGACCTGGCAGCGTCCCGACAACGGCATCTGGGAGATCCGGGGGCCGCAGGTGGCCTTCACGCACTCGCGCGCGATGATCTGGGCCGCCTTCGCCTGCGGCGTCGAGGCGGTCGAGACCTACGGCCTCGACGGGCCGGTGGAGCGGTGGAGGGAGCTCCGCGACACCATCCGGCACGAGATCGAGACCGAGGGCTACGACCCGGTGCGCAACACCTTCCGCCAGCACTACGGCACGAGCGAGGTCGACGCCTCCCTGCTGCTGCTGTCGCAGATCGGCTTCGTCTCGGCCGACGACCCGCGGATGCTCGGCACCGTCGCCGCGATCGAGGAGGACCTCCTGCGTGACGGTCTGCTGCTCAGGTACCGCACCGAATCGGGGGTGGACGGACTGCCGGGCGGCGAGCATCCGTTCCTCGCGTGCTCGTTCTGGCTCGTGCAGCAGTACGCGCACTCGGATCGGCTCGACGACGCCATCGCGCTGATGGACCGCCTCGTCGGCCTCTGCAACGACGTCGGACTACTCTCGGAGGAGTACGACGTGGAGGGGCACCGGCAGGTCGGCAACACCCCGCAGGCCTTCTCGCACCTCGCCCTGGTGCGCTCGGCCGACGCGATCGCCCGCGCCACCGCCGTGCGCTAGGCCCCGCGACACCGCCGTGCGTTAGGGCACTGTTCACCGCGGCGCCACCGCGGGCCCCGGGGCCACGGGCGTAGACCAGGGGGCATGGATGCACTCGTGCCCGTACTGCTCGTCATCGTGGTGGCCCTGGTGTTCGACTTCACCAACGGCTTCCACGACACCGCCAACGCCATGGCGACCTCGGTCGCCACCGGAGCGCTGAAGCCGAAGGTCGCCGTGACGATCTCGGCCGTGCTCAACCTCGTGGGCGCCTTCCTGTCGACCGAGGTCGCGAAGACCATCTCGGGCGGCATCATCAACGAGGGCGACAACGGCCTCGAGATCACCCCGATCATGATCTTCGCGGGGCTCGTCGGCGCCGTGCTCTGGAACCTCACGACCTGGTACCTGGGCCTGCCGTCGAGCTCGACGCACGCGCTGTTCGGCGGGCTGATCGGCGCCGCGGTGATCGGGGCGGGCTTCGGCGCCGTGAACTTCGGCGTGGTGCTGACCAACGTGGTCGTGCCCGCCCTGCTCTCGCCGCTCGTGGCCGGCGTGGTCGCCCTCGTGGCGACGTTCGCGGCGTACCGCATCACGAAGCAGGCGACGGCGCGGGGCTCGGACACCGGTTTCCGCCACGGGCAGACGGTCTCGGCCTCGCTCGTCTCGCTCGCGCACGGCACGAACGACGCCCAGAAGACGATGGGTGTGATCACCCTCACCCTGATCGCCGCCGGCTACCAGGAGTCGGGGTCGGGGCCGCAGTTCTGGGTGATCGCCGGCTGCGGGCTCGCCATCGCGCTCGGCACCTACCTCGGCGGCTGGCGCATCATGCGCACGGTGGGCAAGCGGATCACCGACATCCAGGCACCGCAGGGCTTCGCGGCCGAGACCAGTTCGGCGGCGACCATCCTCGTGTCGTCGCACCTCGGTTTCGCCCTGTCGACCACGCAGGTCACCTCGGGCGCCGTGGTGGGCGCGGGGCTCGGCAAGAAGCTGGCCTCGGTGCACTGGGGCGTGGTCGGCCGGATCGCGATCGCCTGGACGGTGACGCTGCCGGCCGCCGCCCTGGTGGGCGGGCTGGCCGCCTGGGCCGCCTCGTCGAGCGTGCTGGGGCTCGGGATCGTCATCGTGCTGGCGCTGGCCGCCGGGGTGACGCTGTACCTGCTGTCGCGGCGTCACCCGGTGACGCACGACACCGTGAACGACGAGCCGGAGCCGGTCGCCACGGGCGCCCGCACCGGCGCCAACGAGGAGGGGACGCGCTGATGGACGGTTTTCTGGGAGTCGACTGGGGCGCCTTCGTGGTGGTGTTCCTCGTGGCGTTCGCGGCGAGCATCCTCGTCGTCGGCTCGTACGCCGTGGGGCTGCGGCTGCTCGCGACCGGGGCCTCGGTGAAGGAGCGGTCGCTGCCCGCCACGGCCGGCGCCGTCGTGTGCTTCGCCGTCGGGGTGGCGGCCGTGCTGTACGGCCTCTGGCTGATCATCCCCCAGTTCCACTGAGGGGCGGCCGCCGGGGCCGCGAGTGCGATTAGGCTCGATGCGATGCAGGCACTCACCGAGGCTCAGATCCGCGAGTCGTTCACCAACATCACCGAGCAGGAGCTCGAGCGCATGACCCTGCCGGGCCTGCACGAGATCGTCTGGGAGGACCGCGAGTTCCTCGGCTGGCGCGACGCGCACGCCATCCACCGCGGCTACATCGTCTACTGGCGCGGAGGTCAGCCGATCGGCCTGCTGATCAAGGCCGCCGGCTCGCACACCCGCCCGGGCATCTCGGCGATGTGCACGCTCTGCCGCACGCCGCGCCCCGGGGTGCAGGTCACGCTCTTCACGGCACCGCGCGCCGGCCAGGCGGGCATCGACGGCTCGACCGTCGGCACCTACATCTGCAGCGACCTCGGCTGCTCGAACCTGATCCGCATCGTGCCGCCGAAGTCGGCGATGCAGCCCGACCCCGACGCGGTGATCGCGTCGCGGGCCGAGGGCCTCACCACGCGCCTCGACTCGTTCACGCAGAGCGTGCTGCGCGTCGGCTGAGGCCCGCGGCGGGCTTCAGGATGCGCTAGCCGTCGTTCTCGACGATGGTCTCCTCGTCGGTCGAGGCGGCCTCGGGGTCGTCTCCCGGCTCGGGCTCGTCGGCCACGGTCGGGTCGACGCCGGAGGGGACGGCCTCGGTCGTGGGGCCGTTGCCCACCACGCCCTCGCCGTCGGGGTACCCGGAGTAGTCGGGGTACTCGATGTCGCTGAGGTCGACGGACGCGGGGTCGACGGGTTCGTTCTTGTCGGTCATGCCCCCAGTCAACACCGCCGCCAGGGGCCGCGGAAGAGCCGACCGGAAGAGCTGGGGAAGGCGAAAGCCCCCGGCCTGCGCTTCCGCGCATTTCGGGGGCTTCCTGATGCTGTGACCCCAGCGGGATTTGAACCCGCGTTACCGCCGTGAGAGGGCGACGTCCTAGGCCGCTAAACGATGGGGCCGTTTTTGCAACTCCACGAGTATGCCATACGAAAGCGGCACGCTCAAATCGAGCCCCGTCGGCGCGTCAGACGAGCACCCTCAACGCGCCCGGCACGAGCTCGACGGTGAGCGGCAGGGCCCCGAAGCGCTCCCCGTCGGCGTAGCCGGCGATGCCCTCGGCGGCCACCCGCACCACCCGCGCCCGGCGGAACTCCACGATCGGCAACGTCGAGTGCGTGCCCGAGAACACCTTCGGGAAGAGCCGGACGAAACGCAGGCGCGACACGGGCTTGACGATGAACACGTCGAGCAGCCCGTCGTCCAGCCGCGCATCCGGAGCGATGCGCATGCCGCCGCCGATCGTCGTGTTGTTCGCCACCGAGAGCAGCGGCGAGTCGACCTGCAGCACCTCGCCGTCGAGCTCGAGCTCGTAGGAGCGGGTGCGCAGGGTCGCGAGCTCGGCGGCCAGCGCCAGCACGTAGCGGGACGCTCCGCGGGGGCGGCGCATCCGATTGGCCCGTTCGTTGACGGCGGCGTCGAAGCCCGCCGAGAGCACGCCCGCGAACCAGCGGTGCGGCTCGTCGCCCTCGGGCCGGCCGGCATCGAGGGCGGGGTCGGGCTGCACGCCGGTGACCCGGGCCGCGTCGATCACGCGGGGCGGGCGGGTCAGGGCGTCGACGAGCACGCGGACGGCCTCGTCGGGGTCCTTGGTGGGCAGACCGAGGCCCGAGGCGAAGTCGTTGCCGGTTCCGGCGGGCACGATGCCGAGCGGCACCTCGGTGCCGGCGACGAGGTTGACGCCGAGGTTCACCATTCCGTCGCCGCCGACCACGACGAGGGCGCCCGCGGGTGCGTCGAGGGCCTGACGGGTGATGCGTACCAGCCCGGCGTAGTCGGGGGCGCTCAGCGGCACCACGTCGTGGCCGGCGGCGCGCAGGGCGGCGACGACGGCCGGGCCGACGTGTCGGGTGCCCCCGAACGATGCGTTCGGGTTGATCGCGACGACGACGCGCTGCGCGGGGGAGGCCATGACGACCGATTATCCACGACGTTGCACTTCGGCGGGCGCGGGTGTTGAGTCGGGGATCATGAGACTGACGAAATTCGAGCACGCCGCCCTCCTCCTCGAGCAGTCGGGCAAGAAGCTGTTCATCGACCCCGGGATGTTCACGACGGCGATCACGGATGCGGCGAACACCGCCGCCGTGGTGATCACCCACGAGCATCCCGACCACTGGACGCCGGAGCAGCTGCGGCGCATCCTGGAGGCCTCCCCCACCGCCGTGGTGTACGGGCCGGAGGGGGTCGTGAACGCCGTGCGCGAGGCCGACGCCTCGACCGCCGTCACCCGTGTCGACCCGGGCGACGCCGTCTCGGCCGGTCCCTTCTCGCTGCGCTTCTCGGGCGGGCGGCACGCGGTCATCCACTCCTCGATCCCCGTGGTCGACAACGTGGGCGTGCTCGTGAACGACGTGCTCTACTACCCGGGCGACTCCTGGGCCGTTCCCGAGGGCGTCGATGTCGACGTGCTGGCCGTGCCGGCGGGCGCACCGTGGCTGAAGATCGCCGAGGCGATCGACTACGTGCTCGAGGTGAAGCCCAGGCGCAGCTTCCCGACGCACGAGATGGTGCTGTCGACGGCGGGCAAGGGCATGGCCGGCGACCGCATCCGCTGGGCCACCGAGCAGGGCGGCGGCGAGTTCTTCCCGCTGCAGCCGGGCGACACGCTGGATCTGTGAGCGGTAGCCGCCCGATCTGAACGTTCTGGCCTGCGCCTGCGTTGCACCAGGATGGAGGCCTCATGAACGACGAGCACGCGGAACTGCTGCGGGCGGCGCACGACGCGCACGGCGCCGCGCTGTTCCGCTACGTGGTGCGCCTCACCCGCGACCCCGGGATGGCCGAGGACGTGGTGCAGGAGACCCTGCTGCGCGCCGGGCGGAAGCCCGCGATCCTCGAGCAGGGCGACGAGGAGGCGCGGGCGTGGATGTTCACCGTCGCGCGCAACCTCGTGATCGACGACCGCCGCAGCGCCCGGCACAACCGCGAGTTCGCCACCGACGAGCTGCCCGAGCGGGCGCAGGCCGACCGCACCGACGCCGTGCTCGACAGCTGGCTGGTGTCGGATGCCCTGCTCTCGCTCTCGCTGGAGCACCGCACCGCGATCGTCCGCTCGTACTACCTCGGCGAGACCGCCGTCGAGATCTCCGCCGCCGAGGGCGTGCCCGTCGGCACCGTGCGCTCGCGCATGCACTACGCGCTGCGGGCCCTGAGGCTCGCACTGCAGGAACGGGGGGTGACGGAGTGACCGCCGCCGACGAGTACCGCGACTGGGACGCCGCCTACGTGATGGGCATGCTCTGCCCCGAGGAGCGCCGGGAGTACGAGCGCCACCTCGCCGACTGCCACGAGTGCTCGCACGCCGTGGCCGAGCTGGCCGGTCTGCCGGGGGTGCTCGGCAGCCTCAGCGCGAGCGAGGCGTCGGCGCTGCTGGCGCCCGAGGCCTCGAGCGCCGCACCGGCTTCCCCGCCCGCCGCCCCGCCATCGGGCACCGTGCAGCACCTGGCCCGGGCCGTGGGGCGCCGCCGGCGCACGATGCGGCGACGGATGGCCGCGGCCGTCGTGGGCACCGGGGTGCTCCTGGCGGGCGCCGGGGTGCTCACCGGCTTCGCGCTCGGGCAGTTCGCTCCCGTTCCCGGCACGGCTCCCGCCGCGACGGCCGAGGCCGGTTCGCCGGGGATCGACGCGACGCCGGCGGGCATCCGCCTCGCCATGGGCCAGGTCGAGCCGGGCTACATCGACGCCGAGCTGCGCGTGTCACCCAAGGAGTGGGGCACCCGCTTCGACTGGGACTGCAGCTACAGCGAGAAGCTCCAGGAGACGCTCGACGGGCCGGTGCCCTACGACCTCGTGGTCACCGACCGCTCGGGCGTCGAGACGACGGTGGCGAGCTGGACCGCCGAGGAGGGCGCCGCCGCCGGCAACCTCTCGGCGTCGACGAGCATCCCGGCCGCCCAGATCGCGTCGGTCGACATCCGCATCATGGGCAGCGACCAGCCGATCGTGCGCACCGAGCTCTAGCGGGGCGGCTCCAGCCTCACCAGGTCGAGTCGCCGCGGATCACCGCGTCCGACCCGCCGTCGACGAAGATCACCTGCCCGCAGAGGTGCGTGTTCTCCTCGCTGACGAGCCACGCGAGCAGGTGGGCCGGCACGATCGCCTCGGCGAAGCCGTTCAGCGGCATCGGCACCCCGGCCCGGATCTGCTCGCGCCCCTCCTCGGTCTCCAGGAGCGGTGCGGTCATCGGCGTCACGATGACCCCGGGCGCGATGGCGTTCAGCGGGATGTCCGCGCCCGCCCAGTCCTCGCTCGGGGCGTTCCGGCGCACCCACTGCGCGAACGCCTTCTTCGTCGAGGCGTAGATCAGGTGCCCCGTCGACGGGTCGCCCGCGAGCACCTCGGCCCGGGCGAGGGAGCCCGGCTCGTCGCCGGCGGTCAGCAGCGCCACGAGCTCGTCGTCGTGCGGGTGCAGGCTCGCCATCGAGGCGATGCCGACGGCCCGCGGCGACCCCGACCCGGCCAGCAGCGGCCGCAGCCCCTCGAGCGTCGCCACCATGCCGAAGTAGTTCACGGCGACGGTCGCGGGGATGGGCGCCGCGAGGCCGGCGATCGCCAGGATTCCGTCGATTCGTCCGCCGCTCGCCTCCCGCACCTGCTCGACGAGGCTCGCCCGCCCCTCGGCGGTGCTGAGGTCGGCGGTCACGTCGGCGTCACGCAGATCGACGCCGATCACGGTGTCGCCGCGCCCCCGCAGCAGCTCGGCGGTCGCCTTGCCGATGCCCGAGGCGGCCCCGGTCACGATCATGGTCCTGGTCATGGCTGAACTCCTTCGTTCGCAGAACTACTCTTCTACTCTTCCTCCGAAACTACCTGGCTCGACGACGGGCGCGACCTCAGCACCATCGAGATCCGGATGCTCTGGACCCTCGGCTCGCGCGGCCCCTCCCGCGGCGCGGAACTCGCCGAGGCCCTCTCGGCGAGCGCCCCGAGCGTCAGCAAGGCCGCGGCCAAGCTGCACCGCGCCGGCCCTCGTGACGAGGGAGCCGAGCCCGAGCGACCAGCGCTCGCACACCCTCCACCTCACCGCCTCGGGGCGGGCTGTGGCGCAGCGGCTGTACGACGTGGGCGACGAGATGGTCACCGAGATCTTCGCGTCGTGGCCGGGGGCCGACGTCGAGGCGCTGAGCGGGCTGCTCGAGCGGTTCGCGAGCGATTCTCAGCAGTACGCGCGTCGGCTGCGTCGCACCCGCGACGAGTAGCGTGCCGGTCCGGCAACGGGTTTTGCAGCGGGGGCCGGGGGCGGCAGGCTGAGGGGATGGCGCACATGAGTCCCGACCCGAACACCGACCCGACCGCGTTCTGGGAGGACCTGTACCAGCAGCGGGAGCGGGTCTGGAGCGGCCGGGCCAACGCGGCGCTCGTCGCCGTGGCCGGCGAGCTCGCGCCGGGGCGCGCACTCGATCTCGGCTGCGGCGAGGGCGGCGACTCCATCTGGCTCGCCGAGCAGGGCTGGACGGTGACGGGGGTCGACATCTCCGCGACGGCACTAGCCCGGGCCGCCTCGCACGCGGACTCGCGCGCGGTCGACGCGGATCGCATCGAGTGGGTGCGGGCCGATCTGTCGGAGTGGCGACCGTCGGGTGAGTACGACCTCGTCTCGGCCTGCTTCCTGCACTCCCCCGTGGCGTTCCCCCGGGAGCAGGTGCTGCAGCGGGCCGCGCTGCCCGTCGCGAGCGGAGGGCACCTGCTGGTGGTCGGGCACGCGGAGTTCCCGAACTGGTCGGGCACGCGGGAGGGCGGGCACGAGCATCCGGAGCTGCCCACCGCCCAGGAGGTGTTCGACTCGCTCGAGCTGCCGGCGGGCGAGTGGGAGGTCGTGGTCGCCGAGCCGCGCTCACGCGACGCCATCGGGCCCGACGGCCAGGAGGCGGTGCTCGTCGATTCGGTGCTGCTGGTCAGGCGGCGCTGACGCTCGGCGCCGGGCGGCTGGGAAGAGCATGGGGGCCCGGGCCGGCATGCCGCGAGCGGCATAGGGTTGTGCGCACCATCAGCCGGATCGACCCGAGGACGTGCACCATGACCGACTCCCCCACCGAAGGCACCCGTCAGCAGGACGGCGACGCCGAGAACCTCGGCGACGACAAGACGATCCCGAACGACCCGAACGGCCTGGCCGCGGGTCACGACCCCGACGGCTCGCACTTCAACCCCGAGGAAGACACCGACCCGGAGCCCGCCGCGGAGGAGTCCTAGCCGGCCGTCTTCGCGTCGAGGGCGGTCAGCAGGCGCTTCACCGCGCCGCCGAGGTTCCACTCCTCGGCGAGCTCCTCGAGCCGCTCGCGGTCGGCGCCGGTCACGGGGTGCAGGAGCGCTCCGGCCTCGTCGGGCGCCGGCACGTCGAGATCGCGCACGACCTCCACGACGGTGGGCGCCACGGCGAGGTAGTCGGCCGCCGCCTCGAGCTTCGCGTGCACCGACGGCGACGGCTCGCCCCGCGTCGCCGCGGCCAGCAGGCCCTCGAGCGTGCCGTACTCGCCGAGCAGCCCCGCCGCCGTCTTCTCGCCGATGCCGGCGACGCCCGGCAGCCCGTCGGAGGTGTCGCCACGCAGGGTCGCGTAGTCGGCGTACTGGTCGGGCAGCACACGGTACTTGCCGACCACGACCGCATCGGTCACGAGCTCGAGGTTCTTCATGCCCCGCGCGGTATAGATCACCCGGATGCCGCGATCGTCGTCGACGAGCTGGAAGAGGTCGCGGTCTCCGGTCACGACGTCCACCGGCCCGTCGGCGGTCGCCGCGTAGGTGCCGATGACGTCGTCGGCCTCGTGCTCGGGCGCTCCGACCACGGCGATGCCGGCGAGCCCGAGCACCTCGCGGATCAGCGGGATCTGCTTCGTCAGCCCCGGCGGCACCGTCTCGATGTCGGGCCCGCCCGCCACCTCCCGCTCGACGCGGTGCGCCTTGTAGCCGGGGACCAGCTCGACGCGCCAGGACGGCCGCCAGTCGTCGTCCCAGCAGGCGATCAGCGAGGTCGCCTCGAACTCGGTCACGAGGCGCGCGATCATGTCCATCAGGCCCCGCACGGCGTTCACCGGGGTGCCGTCGCTGCGCCGGATGGTGTCGGGCACGCCGTGGAAGGCGCGGAAGTAGAGCGAGGCGGTGTCGAGCAGCATCAGGCGCGGAGGCATGATCGATGGTGGCACGGATGGGGGCCCGCCCGGTATCCTGATCGGCTGCCCACGCCGTGCGGCGGCCCCGCCGGCTGCGCGCCCGGGGCGTCGGACAGCAGATCGGATCGCCCCATGGACAGCCACCTCGACGCCAACCGCGCCAACTGGGACGACCGCGCATCCGTTCACGCCGCCCGCACCGGCTTGGGCTACGGGGTGCAGCGGTACGTCGACGACCGGGCGCTTCTGTCGGACGTCGTGGCCTTCGACCTCCCGCGGCTGGGCGACATCGCGGGGTTGCGGGCCGTGCATCTGCAGTGCCACATCGGCACCGACACCCTCTCGCTCGCGCGGCTCGGCGCCCGCGTCACCGGGCTCGACTTCTCGCCCGTCGCCCTCGCCGAGGCGCGGGCGCTGGTGGCCGAGACGGGGGACGACGCGCTCGTGGACTTCGTGGAGTCCGACGTCGACCACGCGCGGGACGTGCTGCCGGCCGGTGGTTTCGACCTCGTGTACACCGGGATCGGGGCGCTCTGCTGGCTGCCGAGCATCTCCCGCTGGGCGGCGGTCGTGGCCGGGCTGCTGAAGCCCGGTGGGCGGCTGTTCATCCGGGAGGGGCATCCGATTCTCTGGGCCATGGACGAGACCGTGGGCGACGACCTGGCGCTGCCGTTCCCCTACTTCGAGCAGTCCGAGCCGCTCGAGTGGGACGACGCGTCGAGCTACGTGCCGACCGAGCGGCCCCTCACGGCCACGAAGACGTACGAGTGGAACCACGGGCTCGGCGAGATCGTGACGGCGCTGCTCGACGCCGGGCTCGAACTGCGGATGCTCGTGGAGCACGACAGCGTGCCCTGGGAGGCGCTGCCCGGGCAGATGATCGAGCGGGCCGACGGCGAATACGCGTTGGGTGCCCGCGCCGGGGTCGCGCCGCTGAGCTACACACTGCAGGCGGTCAAGCCCGGCTGAGCGGGCCGGTAGCCTTGACGGGCTATGACCATCACCGCATCCGCCGACGGCTCCGCGCTCGGCAACCCCGGCCCGGCGGGCTGGGCCTGGTACATCTCCGACGACGTCTGGGCGGCCGGCGGCTGGCCGCACGGCACGAACAACATGGGCGAGCTGAAGGCGGTGCTGGAGCTCTTCCGGGCGACTGCGCACGTCGACGACGACCTGCACGTGCTCTGCGACAGCCAGTACGTGATCAACACGATCACGAAGTGGATGCCCGGCTGGAAGCGCAAGGGCTGGCGGAAGGGCGACGGCAAGCCCGTCATGAACCTCGAGCTGATCAAGGAGATCGACGAGGCCGTCGCCGGGCGGCGGTACCGGTTCGAGTGGGTCAAGGGGCACGTCGGGCACGTCCTCAACGAGGCGGCCGACGTGCGCGCCCGTGGCGCCGCCGAGGCCTTCGCGGCCGGCCGCGCCCCCGACACGGGCCCGGGCTTCCCGGGCGCCGCCCCCACCCGCCCCGCCGCGGCCGCCGCCGCGCCTCCCGCGTCCGCCGCACCCCCGCGCACCGCCCCCGACCCCCTCTTCTGACTTCCCCTTCCTGCGCAGAAATGATAATGTTTCACCGCAGGTTGCTCTAGCGGCCTGAAGTAGGCCTCGCAGTCATCCGGACGGTTCGACGAGCGAGGCTCGCGCATTTAACGCTCGACCTCGACGACCTCGCGTATCAACGGCGCAGCCCGCCGTCGCCAGTCACCGCCGCGGTGGGCGCACCAGGCCGCCATGTCGCTCACCCAGAGCAGGTGGCTCTCCTGGCACCTGGACCTCCAGCGCGCAGACCGCCGACAGCAGCCGCCGGCGGCTCGAATCGGACTCCTTGCGGAAGTGGATCCGCGACTGACCCGAGCGCGTCAACCGACGCAGTGCCCGCTCGGCGGAGGCAGCATCCTGTGGCATCACCGCCGCCGCGGCGATCCAGTACCCACGTGCCTTGCATTCGTCGACGAAGACGCGGGCGCCGGTCGGAAAGGTGGCCACGGAGTCACTCCTCGTTCGCGAAGAGTGAGAATCTATCAGGTCGCAGCCGGGGTGGGGGACGTGACCGCGGGGACGCGGAGGAAGTCGAGGGCGGCCGCCGCGGGGGTGCCCGCTGCGGCCGTGTAGACGACGATGCGGAGGTCGGTGCCCGCGACGGTGAAGACGTCGCAGTCGAGCTCGACGTCGCCGACGATGTCGTTCTCGACGACCTTGCGCTCGGACTGGTGCTCGCCGACGGCCCCGCAGGCCCAGAGCCCGGCGAAGCGCGGGCTGCCGGCGAGCAGTTCCGCGACCAGGGTGTTCACGCCGCGATCATCCGGATACTGCCCGTGCACCCGCCGGAGGTCGCCGACGAGCGAGCACTCGAACGCGTCGACGCCGTTGGACCGGCTGACGATGCGGCGCTCGTGCATGATCGGGTCGGCGCCGAGGAAGTGCGAGCGCAGCAGGTTGACGCGCCCCGTCGCCGGCCGGGACGGCTCGCCGAAGAGGGCGCCCCAGAGCGGGCTGTAGCTGAGCAGGTCCCAGGATGCGGTGAAGACCCCGAGCGGTGTCTCCCCCAGTCGGGCGATCAGCCGCTGCACCCCCGGCGGGATGTGCGTCGGCACCTCCCGGCGGGTCGGTGGCAGGAGCCCCGCCACGGTGAAGAGGTGGTCGCGCTCGGCGTCGCTCAGCTGCAGGGCCCGGGCGACGGAGGCCGCGACCTGCGCCGAGGGGTGGCGGGCGCGACCTTGCTCGAGGCGCACGACGTAGTCGACGCTGAGGCCGGCGAGCATGGCCAGCTCCTCGCGGCGGAGGCCGGCCGCGCGGCGCGCGTCACCGGCGGGCAGGCCGACGTCGATTGGCGAGAGGCGGTCGCGCCAGGTTCGGAGGAGCTCGCCGAGCTCTCCGGCTGAGGTGGGGCGGGCATCCATTCTGCAAGTCTCGCATCGGCCGACGACACCAGGGTGGTACTGCCGTTCCTTCTGCCGACGGGCACCTGGTCGGGTTCGGCGGCCGCGCGCAGACTCGGGGCATGACAACGACACTCATCACCGGGGCCAACAAGGGCCTCGGCTACGAAACCGCCCGCCGACTCATCGAGGCGGGCCACACCGTCTGGGTCGGTGCCCGAGACCCCGAGCGCGGGCAGAGAGCAGCGGATGCGCTGGGAGCGCGATTCGTGCAGCTCGACGTCACGTCCGACTCGTCCGTCGCCGCTGCCGTCAGCACGATCGCGGGCGACGGCGGGCTCGACGTGCTGATCAACAACGCGGGGATCTCGGGGCCGATGGTCGCGATTCCCGAGCTGACCGCCGATGACGCCACCGCCGTGTTCGCGACGAACGTCGTGGGGATCGTGCGGATGATCCAGGCATTCGTGCCCCTGCTCGAGCGGTCGGACGCGCCGACGATCGTGAACGTCACGAGCGGGCTCGGCTCGTTCGCGGCCGTGCACGACTCCTCGCGGGTCGAGTCGCAGGTGGTCGCGCCGCTCTATACCTCGTCGAAGTCGGCGGTGACGATGCTGACGGTGCAGTTCGCCAAGGCGTACCCGTCGATCCGCATCAACGCTGCCGACCCGGGCTACACGGCGACCGACTTCAACGGGAACAGCGGGCACCAGACGGTGCAGGAGGGGACGGACGCCGTGGTCGAGCTCGCGACCCGCGGCGCTTCGGGCCCGACGGGGACCTTCATCGACCGCTCGGGCGTCGCCCCCTTCTAGGCCGCGTCGGCCGAAGGGTTCGCGCGCTACTTCGCCGTGACGACCACGGTGAACGTCAGCGGCTGGATGCCACCGGCTTCGTTGGTCATGGTGACCTCGGTCTCGCCGGGGCCGACCGCGGTGACGCCGGGGTTGGTCTCGGCGCTGCCGCCGGTCGTGCCCTGCACGAAGCTCGCGACCGCGCTGTCGGCGACCTCGCCGGTGTAGCTGTCGGTGGCCAGGTCGCCCGTGGTGATGTTCAGCACCTGCCCCACCACGAGGTCGACGGTGCCGCCCTGCAGGTCGTTCGCCGCGATCGTCACCGGCGCGACGATGTCGCCGCCGATCGGCGTGCTCGGCGCCTCGGCGGGGCTCGCCGCGCATCCGCTCAGCCCGAGGCCGGCGGCCGCCGCGACGACGGTGATCACGACGGCGGCGAGGTTCCTGCTCAGTCTCATGGCGCCAGTATCCCAGCCCACCGCCGCCCGCTCCATCACGATCCCGCAACGCCCCGGCGGCGGCGCGACTCCCCATCACCGGGGATCGCCGGGAGCAGAGTTCGCCGGGTCAGTCGCGGGCCGGGACGAGTGCGAGGCGCTGGCCGAGGGCGTCGACGAGGCGCAGGATGGTCGCCGCCGTCGGGTTCGCCGAACCGCCCTCGATGCGGCTGATCTCGGCCTGCTGGATGCCGGTGAGGGCCGAGAGGGCAGGCTGGCTCAGCGAGCGGGAGCGCCGGGCCGCTGCGAGGGCGGCTCCGAGCTCGGCCCGGTCGCGCACCTCCGCAGCGAACTCGCGCGTCGCCGCATCGTGGACGCGGACGGCCTCATCGGACCAGCCGGCCTTCGCGCGACGGACCAGGTCATCGAAATTCCGGCTCATGGTCTCCTCCTCGGTCGATCCGATTATGTGGTAAAACACATAGGAAGTCAACGGTGGACGCGCGATCGTCTCCACTCCTCATGAAGTCGCCTCGCCCGAGCGATCTCGCGGTTCTGGCGCCGCTCCGACGGGTCGGCACCTTTGTCGTAGCCGTGGTGGAGCAGCACGATCCGATCGCCGTAGAAGGTGCAGAACACGCGGAGCAGCACGCGCCGGTCAGCCCCCGCTCGCGAGACCGGCAGCCCGGCCGAGCCGAGGATGGCCCGCAACGACTTGCGCACCCGGAACTCGTACAACCCGCCCCCGAGCGGTCTGCCCCACTCCCCCGAGCAGATCTCGATGAGCGAGGAGATGTGCAGGAGTGGCGAAGGGTCAGAGGGCGCCGGAGGCGGCGCGGAGGGTGACCGCGGGGGTGCCGTCGAAGACGAGGAGGCGGTCGGCCAGCTTGTCGACGAAGAAGCGGTCGTGCGAGACCACGAGCACTGCCCCCGGGAAGTGCGTCAGAGCCCGCTCCATCACCTGAGTGCTCGTGATGTCGAGGTGGTTCGTCGGCTCGTCGAGCACGATCACGGCGGCCCCCGAGAGCAGGCACTGCGCGATGGCGACGCGGGCCCGCTGGCCGCCCGAGAGGGTGCCGATCTTCTGCTTCAGCTCCGCCTCCGAGAACTGCAGCATCGCGAGGAACCGCCCCACGCTCTTCTTCGTCGCCGAGAACGCCAGCGAGTCGGGGTAGGCGTTGACCGCGTGCCCCACCGTGTCGGTGAGGTCGAGCTCGGCGTACACGTGGTTGTACGAGACGAACCGAGCCCCCTTCGCCCACCGCACCTGCCCGCTGTCGGCCTCGGTCTCGCCCGTCAGCACGTCGAGCAGCGTCGACTTGCCCGAGCCGTTCGAGCCCACGACGGCCACACGGTCGCCGCGGTGCAGGCTGAACGTGACGTCGGTGAAGAGCGGATGCCCGCCGAACCCCTTGCTCAGCCGCACCACCTCGAGCAGGTCGTTGCTCACGCGCAGTCCGCTGTAGATGTCGGTGATGATCTGGTCGATCGGCCGCGGCGCCTGCTTCTTCTTGATGTCGGCGAGCCGCCGGGCGACGAACGAGTCATCCGAGCGGTTGCGCGCCGCCTCGCGACGGGCAGCGGAGGCGGCCTGCTCGTAGGCGAGCAGCTCCTCCTCGTGGGCGAACTGCCGCTCGAGCATCCGGAGCCGGGACTGCTTGGCGTGCACGTAGGCCGAGTAGTCGCCCTCGTACTCCTGCAGGCGGTGGTTCTCGATCTCGACGATGCGGGTGACGACCCCGTCGAGGAACTGCCGGTCGTGCGAGACCACGAGCACCGCGCCCTGGTAGCGGCCGAGCCAGGTCTCGACCCAGCGCACGCCGTCGAGGTCGAGGAAGTTGGTGGGCTCGTCCAGCAGCAGCACGTCGGGCGCCTGCACGAGGATCTGCGCGAGCGCCGCCCGGTTGCGCCAGCCTCCCGAGAGGCGGTCGACGGGCAGCTCGCGGCGCGACTCGTCGAAGCCGAGGCTCGTCAGCACCGTGTCGACGGTGTTCTCGAACGACCAGCCGTCGATCGCGTCCATGCGCTCGAACAGCTCCCCCTGCTCGGTGAGCAGGGCGGTCATCCGCTCATCGTCCATCGGCTGGGCGAGCTGCTCGCCGATGGCGTCGAGCCGGGCCTGCGTCTCGTGCACCGCGGCGAAGTGGTCGCCGAGAATGCTCCGGATGCTCCGGTCGCCGTCGAGCTCCGAGAACTGAGAGAAGTACCCGATCGTGGTGCCGAGCGTGACGTCGACGCTGCCCGCGGTGGGCTCGATGCGCCCCAGCACAAGCTCGAGGAAGGTGGTCTTGCCCGTACCGTTCTTGCCGATCAGGCCGACCCGGTCGCCGCCGCGGAGCTTCAGGAACGCCTCGCGCAGCACCGTGCGCCCGTCGAACTCGATGCTCACGTCGTTCAGGCGGATCAGGCTCACGAAGGCTCGTTCTGTCGGGGTCGGGGCCGGCCTCGTGGCCGACGCCCCAGCCTACGTGCTGCCGCCGACACCCGATCGAGGGCGGTCAGCGCTGCAGCCAGGCGAGCGCTTCCGCGCGCTCGTCGGTGCCGAACACCTCGACGTCGGCGTGGATGAAGTGGCGCGCTGTCTTCGCGAGCGTGCGCAGCCAGCCCTGGTCGGTGAGCAGGGCGGCGCGGCGCACCTTCTTCTCCAGTCCGGCCGACCGCAGGTCCTCCCAGAGCGCCTTCGGCTCGATGTCGCCGAGGTCGATGTCGCCGTAGACGGCCAGCAGGTCGGCCGGGTCGTTGGCGTCGAGGAAGGCCTCGAGCCGATCGCGCAGGGCCTCGAACTCGCCGGCGGTGAGGGCGCCTGAGTAAGTGATCTCGAAGATGTGGGTGTCGGGGAGCTGGTTTCCGGTGAGCATGGGGCCATCCTGCCGCTGCTTCGCCGCGAAGCGGTTGTGAATCGGGGTGGTTGCGGATCAGGCGGGCGGGTCGCTCCGGGGGCGGTCCAGGGCGTCGCGCACCAGGGCGGCGAGGCGCGGGGTGGTCTCGGCCTCGAACCAGGGGTTGCGCATCCGCCAGCCCTGGGTGAGCGGGGAGGGGTGCACGATCGGGAAGAGCGGCAGGTAGGTGGGCGCGGCGCGCACGGTGTCGGTGAGGGTGCGGCCGCGGCGCGGGCCGAGGTAGAGGCGCTGCGCGTGGGCGCCGATCAGGATCGTCAGCCGCACCTCGGTCAGGGCCGGCAGGATGCGCGGGTGCCACTCCTCGGCGAAGCCGCGCCGGGGCGGCTGATCGCCCGAGGCCGCCTTGCCCGGGTAGTAGAAGTCCATCGGCACGATCGCGAGGTTCGCGGGGTCGTAGAACTCGGCGTCGGTCATGCCGAGCCAGGAGCGCAGGCGCACGCCGCTGGCGTCGTTCCACGGGATGCCCGTCTCCTGCGCCTTGCGGCCCGGGGCCTGGCTGATGATCAGCACGCGCGACTCGGAGGAACCCACGACGAGGGGCTGCCATCCGGCTGCGGTGGCCCAGGCGTTCGACGGATGCGCGGCGACCTCGGCGCGCAGCTCGTCCAGTACGGTCACTCCCCCAGTGTGCACCGGCCGGGCGGGGTAGCGTCGAGCATCCGGCCCTGCTTCGTGCGCGTGTGCGTGTCGGGGGGGCTCGACGAGAGGATGCGCGTGACCGACGACGAGCGCTGGCTGGTGGTGAACGGGCGGCGGTGGCGGCGCACCGACCCGTGCCTGCCCGAGGACGTGGCGGCGGCCCTGCGCTCGCACCTCGGCCGGGGGCGCAGCGCGGTCGGGGCCGGCACGCGCAGTGGCGACGACGAGCGGGTGACGGATGCGCGGCGGCGCGTGGGGCTCGCGAAGCACGGTCTCGGCGAGCGCGGGCCGCGCTGGTGGGAGGAGCCGGAGGCGGAGCGGATCGAGCGAGCGCGGGAGTCGCTGCGGGAGCTCGACGCGCTGGACGACGCTGACGGCTCGGACGGCTCCGATGATTGACCAGCCCCGGCGCGAGGTCAAGGGGGCAGGCGGCTGTCGGAGGCCGGGCGTAGCGTCGAGGGCATGAAGGCACTCCAGTACACCCGCATCGGCTCCCATCCCGAGATCGTCGAGATCCCGAAACCCTCGCCCGGCCCCGGCCAGGTGCTGCTCAAGGTCACCGCGGCGGGGGTGTGCCACTCCGACGAGTTCGTGATGGGCCTGTCGGAGGAGGAGTACACGGGCGGCGGCTACCCGCTGCCCCTCACGCTCGGGCACGAGGGCGCCGGCATCGTCGAGGAGCTCGGCGAGGGCGTCGAGCACCTCGCGGTCGGTGACGCCGTGGCGGTCTACGGCCCCTGGGGCTGCGGGCGCTGCCAGAAGTGCGCCGAAGGAAAAGAGAACTACTGCGTGAACGCCGCCGCCGAGGGCATCAAGCCGCCCGGGCTGGGCGCACCGGGCTCCATGGCCGAGTACATGCTCGTCGACGATGCCCGGCACCTCGTGCCGCTCGGCGACCTCGACCCGGTGCAGAACGTCTCGCTCACCGACGCCGGCCTCACCCCGTACCACGCCATCAAGACCTCGCTGCCGAAGCTCGGCGCGGGCACCTACGCCGTCGTCATCGGCACGGGCGGGCTCGGCCACGTGGCCATCCAGATCCTGCGGGCCCTCAGCGGCGCCACGGTGATCGCGCTCGACGTCAACGACGAGAAGCTCGCACTGGCGAAGGAGGTCGGCGCCCACCACACGGTGATCAGCGACGCCGCGGCGGCCGACGAGATCCGCCGTCTCACCGGCGGCCGGGGTGCGAACGCGGTGTTCGACTTCGTCGGCGCCGAGCCCACCATCGCCACCGCGGTCGCGTCGGCCGCGACGGAGGCCGACGTCACCATCGTCGGCATCGGCGGCGGCACCGCCCACGTGGGCTTCGGCTCGATCGCCTACGACGCCGCCCTGCGCATCCCCTACTGGGGCACCCGCGCCGAGCTGATCGAGGTGCTCGAGCTGGCCCGCTCGGGGCAGGTCGGCGTCGAGGTGCAGCGCTACTCGCTCGACGACGGGCCGAAGGCCTACGAGGCGCTGGCGGCGGGCACGGTGCGCGGCCGGGCCGTCATCGTCCCGTGACCCCGGGCCGCCCACGCGGCGGCCGCCGGGCGACCCCGGGCCGCCGCCGCGGCGGCCGCCGTGCGAGGCTGGTGCGATGACCGACACCATCGCGCTGTACCTCCGGGCCTACGACGAGCAGTTGCGCGGTGACGCCGAGACGCCGAGCGCGGTGCGCGTCGAGCGGCTCGGCCCGCTGCGGCTCGTCACCTTCGCGGGCGGCCGCGGCTTCATCAGCTACCGCGATCTCGGCGGGGCCGACGAGTCGGCGATCCGGGCCCTGGTTCCGGATGCGCTGCAGCGCCTCACCGCCGACCCCGCGATCCGGCGGGTGGAGTGGAAGACCCGCGGCCACGACGACGCCCCCGGCCTGCACGAGGCGCTGCTCGCCGCCGGCTTCGAGGCCGAGGAGCCCGAGTCGATCATGGTCGGCCCGCTCGAGGCCCTCGCGGCGCTCTCGCCCGAGCCGCCGGCGGGAGTCACGGTGCGCCGGGTGACCGAGGAGGCCGAGGTGCGCGCCATGAGCGCCGCGGTCGACGAGGCCTTCGGCGAGGCGGTCGACACGGCCATCGCCGACGCGCTGGTGGCCCGCCTGGCGCGCGGCGACGGCATGGAGCTCTGGGTCGCCGAGACCGACGGGCGCATGGTCGGCGGCGGTCGCCTCGAGCCGGTGGCCGGCACCGAGTTCGTCGGCATCTGGGGCGGTGCGGTGCAGTCCGAGTACCGCGGCCGGGGCATCTACCGGGCGCTCACCGCCGCCCGCGCGCGCTCGGCCCTCGCCCGGGGTGCGCGGCTCGTGCACAGCGACAGCACCGAGTTCTCCCGGCCCATCCTGGAGCGCTCGGGCCTCGTGAAGGTGTCCACCACGACGCCCTACCAGTGGACGCGCTGACCTGACCGGCAGCCGGACTGTCTAGGCTGGCCCGATGGCCACAGTCATCCTCGTCCGGCACGGACGCACCACCGCGAACGCCTCCGGACTGCTCGCGGGGCGCACCCCGGGCGTTCGGCTCGACGAGGTCGGGCAGGAGCAGGTGGCCCGCACGGCCGAGCGGCTCGCCGTCGTGCCGCTGGTCGCCGTCGTGTCGAGTCCGCTGGAGCGGTGCCGGCAGACGGCGGCGAGCATCCTGGAGCACCAGCGCGGCGGAGCAGCCGGGCTCGGCGCGCAGCCGGGCGAGCTGCGGATCGAGGACGACCTCACCGAGTGCGACTACGGCGACTGGCAGGGCCGCACCCTGAAGGAGCTCGCGAGCGAGCCGCTCTGGTCGGTCGTGCAGCGCCAGCCCTCCGCGGTCACGTTCCCGGGCGGGGAGTCGATGGCGACGATGCAGCTCCGCGGGGCGTCCGCGGTGCGCCGCCTCGACGCGGCGTTCGAGGCCGAGCACGGCCCCGGCGCGGTGTGGGTGGCGGTCAGCCACGGCGACATCATCAAGGGCATCCTGGCCGACGCGCTCGGGATGCACCTGGACCTCTTCCAGCGGATCAGCGTGAGCCCCGCATCCGTCTCGATCGTGCGCTACGGCGCCGACCGGCCCGACGTGGTGGCGACCAACACCGAGGCGGGCGACCTGGGCTGGCTCGCGGCCGCACCGCCCGCGGCCGACGCGCCGGTCGGCGGCGGTGCCGGCAACGCAGCGGCCTGACCCGGTGGCGCGGCGCGGGGTCGGCGGGAAGCAGGGAGTCCGGCGGGATCCGAGCGGTGCGGGCATCCGGTCAATAAAATAGGACCATGCCCACAATCGTTCACGACTTCGCCTGGCCCGATCGCGTCGTGGTCGGCACCGTCGGTCACCCGGGGTCGCGCACCTTCTACCTGCAGGCCCGCACCGGCGCGCAGCTCGTGAGCGTCGCCCTCGAGAAGGAGCAGTCGGCGGTGCTCGCCGAGAAGATCGACGAGATCCTCGACGAGCTGATGGTGAACGACGGCAACCGGTTCAGCGTGCCGAGCAGCATCCCGGTCGAGCTGGTCGACAACGAGCCGCTCGAGCCCGTGTTCGAGCAGTTCCGCGCGGGGGCGATGGGGCTCGGGTGGGACCCGACGACGGCCCAGCTCGTGGTCGAGGCGTACCCGCTGATCGAGGCCGAGGCCGCCCCCGACGACCCCTCCGCCGAGCTCGGGTGGGAGACCGGCGAGCCGATGATCGAGCCCGCCGAGCTGCTGGTGGTGCGGATGCCCGTGGGCACCGCCCGCGCGTTCGCCAAGCGCACCCGGGAGATCGTCGGAGCGGGCCGACCCCTCTGCCCGCTCTGCGGCACCCCCATGGACCCGGAGGGGCACGTCTGCCCCGTCGGCGACGACGTCTGACCGTGACCTCGCAGCCGGCACCCGACGACACCCCCGTCGGCGCGCCCGGCGGCCCGACTGACAGCGCGGGCGACAGCTCGCTCGAGCTCGAGCTGATCGGGCGCATCACCACCGCCTCCAACGCGACCTTCCTCGCGCGCCTCGGCGACGTCGAGGTCGTCTACAAGCCCGTCTCGGGCGAGAAGCCGCTCTGGGACTTCCCCGACGGCACCCTCGCCGACCGGGAGGCCGCGGCGTTCATCGTCTCCGAGGTGCTCGGCGGCGGGGTCGTGCCCCGCACCTGGCTCCGCGACGGCCCGCTCGGGCCGGGCATGGTGCAGCTCTGGCAGACCATCGACCCGTCGCAGGACGCCGTCGACCTCGTGGCCTCGAACGCCGTGCCCGCGACGGGCTGGCGCCGGGTCTTCGACGGCCACGACGACGAGGACCGGCCGGTCGCGCTCATCCACGAGGACACCCCCGCCCTGCGCCGCATGGCGGTCTTCGACGTCATCGCGAACAACGCCGACCGCAAGGGCGGCCACGTGCTGCCGTTGGCCGACGGCCACCGCCACGGTGTCGACCACGGCCTCACCTTCCACGCCGAGCACAAGCTGCGCACCGTGCTCTGGGGCTGGATCGACGAGCCTCTCACCGACGACGAGCTGGCCGGGGTCGAGCGGGTGCTGGCGGCGCTCACCGACGGAGGCCTGGTCGACACGCTCTCGCCGCTGCTCACCGACGACGAGATCGTGGCGCTCGCCGACCGCTGCGACCGCCTGATCGGCGACGCGCGGTTCCCCGGGCCCGACGGCTACATGCCGGCCGTGCCCTGGCCGATCTTCTGACTCGGATTAGGGTCGACTAGATGGAGCTGGGCATCTACGGGATCATCGCCGTCGCGGTGATCGTCGCGGTGGCCGCCTTCTCGAAGCGCCTCGGAATCGCCGCGCCGATCATCCTGGTCGTGGTCGGAGTCGGCCTCTCGTACCTTCCCGGGGTGCCCGAGATCGAGGTGCCGCACGAGATCATCCTCGACGGCCTGCTGCCGCCGATCCTCTACGCCGCGGCGGTGGCCGTGCCCGTGGTCGACTTCCGGCGCAACCTCGCGCCGATCGCGAGCCTCTCGGTTGTGCTCGTCATCGTGACGGCCTTCGCCACCGGGTTCCTGCTCTACGCCCTGCTGCCCGATCTCAACTTCGCGGCGGCCGTCGCCCTCGGCGCGATCATCAGCCCTCCGGATGCAGTGGCCGCCACCTCCATCGGACGTCGCCTCGGTCTGCCACCACGTCTGCTCACGCTGCTCGAGGGCGAGGGCCTCGTGAACGACGCGACCGCCCTGGTGCTGCTCCGCTCGGCCGTGGCCGCGGCGGCCGGAGCGATGACCACGCCCTGGGCGGGCGTCACCGACTTCCTCTTCGCCGCCGCCGTCGCGGTGCTCGTCGGCCTGGCGGCCGGCGCGATCACGGTATTCGTGCGCTCGAAGCTGTCCGACCCCGTGCTCGACACGGCCCTGTCGCTCGCGGTGCCCTTCGTCGCCTTCGTGCCGGCGGAGCAGCTCGGAGCATCCGGTGTTCTCGCCGTGGTCGTCGCCGGGCTGTACACCGGGCACGCCTCCCCCACGAAGTTCTCGCCGCAGTCGCGGATCAGCGACCGGATCAACTGGCGCACGATCCAGTTCCTGCTCGAGAACGGCGTGTTCCTGCTGATCGGGCTCGAGATCCGCACCCTGATCGAGGACGTGAAGCCCGAGATCCTGACGGTCGAGGCCTCGTTCGGCATCGGGCTGCTGGCCACCGTCGCGCTGGTGCTGATTCGCTACCTCTGGATCGGGCCGCTCGTGTTCGGACTGGCGCAACGCGAGAAGCGCAATGAGCGCCGCACCTATCGCGCACTCCTGGCGCTGTACTACTACCGCAGCAATCCGGTCTCGACCAAGCGGCAGGCCCGCACCCGCAACCGGCTCGAGCGCGACTACGAGCGCCGCCGCGCCGACCTCGAGCAGCAGCGACAGGAGCGGATCGACTGGCGCGGCGGCGTCGTGCTGGGCTGGTCGGGCATGCGCGGCGTGGTGACGCTCGCGGCCGCGCAGTCGCTGCCCGAGGACACGCCCTACCGCCCCCAGCTGATCCTGATCGCCTTCACGGTCGCGGTGACGAGCATCGTGCTGCAGGGCGGAACCCTGCCCTGGCTGATCCGGCTGCTCGGCGTCGAGGGCATCGACGCCAAGGAGGACCGGAAGGAGCTCGCACAGCTGCTGGAGACGATCAGCAGCGCCGGGCTCGAGAAGCTCGACGAGCAGGTGGCGGAGCGCAGCGACATCATCGACCCCGAGGTCGTGGAGCGGGCTCGCCAGGCGACGTTCCTCCGCACGGAGGCCGCCTGGGAGCGGGCCGGACGACGCGAACAGCCCGACGAGACGCCGCACCGGCTGTACCGCGAGCTGCGGCTGGCGATCGTGGCGGCCGAGCGCGAGAAGATGCTCGAGCTGCGGGCGGTCGGCACGTATCCCTCGCGCATCCTGGCCGAGGCGCAGGCGCTGCTGGACCAGGAGGAGACGCGGTTGCAGCGGCGGCCGGGCGGGGCCCATTAGGCGGCGAAATCTGCCCTCCAATTTCGTCGATAAACGAGCATTCATCAGCTGTTTCTGATAGAATCTCAGTATGACTCCAGTTGCCCGCATCCACGAGATGGCCGCCGTGCTCTGCGGCCGTTCGGGCGCGGGTCTGGCTGGTCTCGGCGACGACGAGTTGCTCGAAATGGTGGCCGCCTACGAGGCACTCGGGCGCGCGGTGTCGGCGCAGCAGGTCCAGCTCGCCGGGGAGGTCGGGGTGCGGTCTCGCAGCGAGCTGCGCGACGAGGGCCTGAGTCGGTCGCAGAACTTTACGACCCCGGTCGCGCTCGTCGCGAAGGTCACCGGGGCGTCGGCGCGGGCGTGCAAGGCGCGGCTCGAGCTCGGGCGGAAACTCCGGGGTGCGGTGCTGCTGGGTGGGGGCGAAGGGCCGGCGCCGTTTCCGGCGGTCGCCCGCGTTCTCGATGCGGGCGTGCTCGGGGTCGAGGCAGCGGCGACCATCGTGAAGCAGTGCACTGTGCTCGCCGACCGTGGATGCTCGCCCGACGTCGTGAGCCTCGCCGAGGAGACCCTCGTCGACCAGACCCTCTCCTGCCGGCTGACCGCCGACGAGACCTTCCGGGCCGCGATCCATCTGCGCGAGGTGCTCGACCCCGATGGTGCGGAACCGCGTGATGAGGTGCTGCAGATGCAGCGGTCGCTGACCATCGCGCTGGCACCGGATGGGATGTACCGGGGGAAGTTCGCGCTCCCGCCCGAGCAGGGCGGGGTGTGGCTGTCGAGCATCCGGGCGATGCAGAGCCCGCGCGTGGCCGGGCCGCGGTTCGTCGACGGCGACGAATACACGACCGCCGACGGCCGCACCCAGGCACAGAAGAACGCCGACACCATCACCGAACTCATCGCCCGCGCTGCCGGCGCCGACGACATGCCCCGCATCAACGGCGCCATCGCCACCGTCAACGTGCACATGACCCTCGACGATCTCGAAAAGGGCCGCGGCGTCGGGTGGATCGACGGTATCGACCAGCCCATTCCCGCCTCCACCGTGGCGCAACTGCGCTGCTCATCACCCGTCGCGGCAACCCTCTTCGGCGACAAGGGCGAGGTTCTGTACCACGGCAAGGCGAAGCGGCTCTTCACCGCGGCGCAGAACCGGGCCCTCGCTGCCCGGGACGGCGGGTGCGTGTGGCCCAGCTGCGACCGCCCGCCCTCGTTCTGCGAGACACATCACGCGAACGAGTGGGTTTCGGACGATCATCCGCCCGGCAGAACCGACATCGACAACGGCGTGCTCCTCTGCCACTTCCACCACTCCCACCTGCACAAAACGCCATGGAAACTCACCATGCAAGACGGGGTGCCACATCTCATTCCACCGAGGTGGGTCGACACGGAACAGAAGCCGATCCCGACCACCCGGCGACGCACCATCCAGCGACCCGCTGCTTAGCCAGACACCGCATCCGGAGGCAAGCGCGAAGCGCGCGGCAGTACAGGGCTGCCGCGCGCTGACGCGCTTGCCCACGATGGACATGGCTGGGTTCACGAGATGGGACAGGTCACCAGAGGCCGCCCTGACGCCGGGCTCCTCCGCCGAAGTCGTCGGATGCACCGGGAGTGCTGCCGCGTGATCCGAGGTAGGAGCCGACGACAGCCGCGCCGAGGTCGTCGGCTTCCGGTGCCACCACCGAGCCGTCGACCCTCCGCGCCATCGAGTCGATGAAGCGCGCCAGCCCCGGGTCGTCGCCGAGGCGGAAGAAGGTCGTGCGGGCGCCGAGCCGCAGCGAGTTGTCGAGCTCCCGCACGGCGTACGCGATGGTGAGCGGATGCGGCGGGTAGCTGAAGAACACCTCCCCGTTCGCCTCGAGGTGGGAGGTGGGCTCGCCGTCGGTGACGATCAGCAGCACGGGCTGGGCGTTCGGATGCTTGCGGAAGTGCCGATTCGCCAGCAGCAGCGCGTGGTGCAGGTTCGTGCCCTTGTCCCACTCCGCCTCGAGGCCGGTGAGCTCCTCGATCGGCATCACCTGGGCTGAGCGGCCGAAGGCGATCAGCTGCAGGTCGTCCCCGCGGAAGCGACTGGTGATGAGAGTGTGCAGCGCGAGCGCGGTGCGCTTCATGGGCACCCAGCGGCCGTCCATCGCCATCGAGAACGAGGTGTCGACGAGCAGCGCGACGGCGGCCTGCGTGCGCGCCTCGGTCTCCTGCACCTCGACGTCACCGATCTCGATCCTGACGCCGGAGGCGGTCGAACCGCCGGAGCCCGCGACGCGAGTCACCGCGTTCGTGATCGTGCGGGTCACGTCCCACGGCTCCGTGTCGCCGAACGCCCACTCGCGGGTCGAGCCCGACCGCTCCCCCGCCGCGCCGGCCTGCCGCACGTCGCGGGCGCCCTGGCGCCCCGAGAGGCGCTGGGCGACGTCCCGCAGCAGCGCCTTGCCGAGCTGGCGCATCGCCTTCGGGGTCATCCGCAGCTGCCCGTCCGAGCCGCGCTTCATCGTGCCGGTGTCGCGCAGGGCCTTCTCGAGCTCCTGCAGCGTGCGCGCGTCGACCACCGCATCCGCCCCGAGCTGACGCGAGAGCGCATCGAGGTCGAGATCGTCGAGGCGCGACCCGTTGTAGGACTGGGCCAGCTGCTCGCTCAGCTCGTCGAGGTCGGCCAGGTCCTGGAAGACGCCGGTGCCGTCACCGAGGCCGAGGCCCTGCTCGCCGTCCATCCGCTCCGAGCCGCCCCAGTCCTCACCGGGGCGGAGCGAGCGCAGCGTCTCGTCGAGCCGACCGAGACCCTGCATCAGCTCGGGCGAGCCGAAAGCCTGCTGGGCCAGGGCGTCGAGCTCGTCACGCTGCTCCTGGCTCATCGAGTTGCGCATCCGCTGCGCCGCGGCGGCCCGGGCGGCGAGCGCGTCGAGCAGCTCGTCGATGGTCTCCGGATGCTCGGGGAAGAACTCCCCGTGCTTCGCCATGAAGTCCTCGAACTGCTCCGGGGTGTCCTCGCCGCGGGCGTGCGCCTCGAGCAGCTCGTTGAGGTCGCCGAGCATCGCGGTGATCGCCTCGCGGTCGGCGTCGCTCGCGTTCTCGAGGGCGTTCTTCATGCCGGCGAAACGCTGGTCGAGCATCTCGCGGCCGAGCAGGTCCTTGATCTTGTCGAAGTCCGCGCGGGCCTCCGAGCTCTTCCAGTCGTAGCCGTTCAGCTCGCTCACCGCAGCCGCCGCCGAGGACGGCAGGTTGTCGAGCTGCATCTGGGCGAGCGCGCGGTCGCCCTCGTCCATCAGCGCGTCGCGGGCCAGCTGCTTGCGCTCGGCCAGCACCGCCTTGTCGAGGAGGTCCTTGATCTCCTGGAGGGTGCCGTCGAGGTTGTGCTCGCGAGTCAGGTCGCGCCGGCGCTCCGCGACCCGGCGGGCCAGGTCGTCGAGGCCGTTCTGGTCGCGTCCACCGCGGCGGAGGAACTCGCGCAACGCCTGCTCGGGCGAGTAGCCCGCCATGACCTCCTCGCCGATGGCGTCGAGCGCCTCGGTGAGGTCGACCGGCGGCGCCAGCGGGTCGGGCCCGTCGACGTACCGCCCGTAGCGTGCGGCCCGGGTGAGGCGGCGGTTCGCCCTAGGCACGGTCGCGCATCCGCTCGTCGTGAACGGATGCGCAGACGGCAGCCGCTCGCCCGGCCACCGCCCGACCGGCCCCCGCTCGCTCAGCCATAGATCGTCTCGCCGCCGCCCGACTCCTTACTCACCCGTCGGGCGAGGTACAGGCCCTCGAGGGCGAGCTCGACGGCGCCGGCCCGCTGGCCGTCGTTCGTGACGCCGAGGCGGTCGCCGATCTCGTCGTAGAGCTCGGACTCGCCGAGCGAGGGCAGCCCGGCCAGGAAGTCGCGCGCGGCCACCTGCTCGCCGGTGGTGACGAGCGAGCCGCTCTCGAGCGCGTCGACCAGCAGCGCGAAATCGAGCCCGCGGAAGTGCGCGCGCACCGTCTCGGCGGTGGCGGTGCGGAGCAGGTGGTCGAGGATCTCGTCCTCACGGCCCTCCTCGCCCGACTCGAACTCGATCTTGCCGCCGAGCACGTCGACCGCCGTCTCGAGATCGACCGGCCGGGCCACCGCATCCGGCTCGCCCTGACGGGTCGCCCGGTGGAGCGCGGCCGCTGCGATCGTCTCGGCGCCGGCGATCGAGAAGCGGGCGCTGACACCGCTGCGCTGGTCGACCGACGCCGACTCGCGGAGGTTGCGGGTGAAGCGGGCGAGGATCTCGATCAGGTAGTCGGGCACGTCGGCGACGAGCTCGGCCTCCTGGCGGATGACGGCGATCTCGTCGGCCAGCTCGGTCGGGTAGTGGGTGCGGATCTCGGCGCCGAAGCGGTCCTTCAGCGGCGTGATGATGCGGCCGCGGTTGGTGTAGTCCTCGGGGTTCGCGCTGGCGACGACGAGCACGTCGAGCGGCAGGCGCAGCACGTAGCCGCGGATCTGGATGTCGCGCTCCTCCATCACGTTGAGCATCGCCACCTGGATGCGCTCGGCGAGGTCGGGCAGCTCGTTGATCGCGACGATGCCGCGGTGACTGCGCGGGATGAGGCCGAAGTGGATGGTCTCCGGGTCGCCGAGCGACCGGCCCTCGGCCACCTTCATCGGGTCGACGTCACCGATCAGGTCGGCCACGCTCGTGTCGGGGGTGGCGAGCTTCTCGACGTAGCGCTCCTCGCGACGCCGCCAGGAAATCGGCAGCTCGTCGCCGAGCTCGGCCGCACGGCGGAGGCTCACGCTGGTGATCGGCTCGTACGGGTGCTCGCCCAGCTCGGATCCCTCGATCACCGGCGACCACTCGTCGAGCAGGCCGGAGAGGGTGCGGAGCAGCCGGGTCTTGCCCTGGCCGCGCTCGCCGAGCAGCACGATGTCGTGCCCCGCGATGAGCGCTCGCTCGAGCTGCGGGATGACCGTGGACTCGAAGCCGTGCAGGCCCGGCCACGGGTCGCGGCCCTCCCGCAGGGCGTCGAGGAGGTTGTCGCGGATCTCGGTGCGGAGGGTCTTCTGAACGTGCCCGGAAGCACGCAGTTCGCCGACCGTCGTCAGGGTTGGGCGCATCACGCGGGCAATGCTACGCCCGCTTTCCGGGGCCGATGTCAGGGTCTCAGGATGCGCGACGAGCGGTTCATCCGAGCCCCCGTGTGCCGACATGACCCGGGCGTGCCTAGGATGCGAGGATGACCAGTTCAGCGTCCGCCCAGCGCACTCCCTGTAGATTACTGGTCTCGCGCGTGCGATCACGCGCGTTCTGGAGAGCCGCGGAGGATTCGTGACCGGCAATTCGACTACCCGATTCCGCAACGTGGCATTGCTGTCCGTGGCGAGCACGATCCCGTCGAGGGTGACCACCTCCGACGAGATCGAGCAGAAGCTCGCCGTGGCGCTCAAGCGTCTCAAGCTGCGGAGCGGTCTGCTGCGCCGCGTGGCCGGCGTGCTCGAGCGACGCAACTGGGGCCCGGGCGAGAGCTCGGACGCGGCGACGATCTCGGCCGGCCGCCGTGCGCTGGCCGAGGCCGGCATCGACGCCTCCGAGATCGGGCTGATGATCAACACCTCGGTGACCCGCCAGCACCTCGAGCCCTCGGTGGCCGTGCGCATCCACGACGGGCTCGGGCTGCCGAGCTCGGCCATCAACTTCGACGTCGCCAACGCCTGCCTCGGCTTCGTGACGGGCATGACGCTCGCCGCCGCGATGATCGAGTCGGGCCAGGTCAAGTACGCACTGATCGTGAACGGCGAGGACGCCGACGAGATCCAGGTCAACACCATCGAGCGGCTGCTCCGCGACGACATCGACCGCGAGGGCTTCATGAGCGAGTTCGCCTCGCTCACCCTCGGCTCGGGCGCGGCGGCCGCCGTGATCGGGCCGGCCGACGCGCATCCGTCGGGCCACCGCATCCTGGGCGGGGTCACACGGGCCGCCACCCAGTTCCACGAGCTCTGCGTCGGCAGCGTCGACGGCATGTTCACGGATGCGCGGGCGCTCCTGAAGGGCGGGCTCGACCTCGTGCTGTCCGCCTGGAAGGAGGCGCAGACCGAGTGGCGCTGGGGCAAGATGGACCGCTACATCACCCACCAGGTCTCCTCCGTGCACACCGACTCGATGGTGCGCGCCGCGACGCTGGACAAGAGCCGCGTGCCGGTGACCTACCCGCACCTCGGCAACGTGGGGCCGGCGTCGATCCCGATCACGCTCGCCGAGGAGCAGAAGACGCTGAAGAACGGCGATCGCGTGCTGCTGATGGGCGTGGGATCGGGGCTGAACACGGCCCTGATGGAGATCGCCTGGTGACGGCCTCGCCGTCGCCCGCCCGTTCCGCCGTCGCTCCCGCCGCCCTGCCCCCCGCGGGGCTCGACGGGTTCGACACCGCCCACTCGCGGCTGCTGACCGTCGGCGACGACTCCTGGCACTACGTCGACACGGCGGATGCCCTGGCCGCCCTCGGCGCTCAGCCGGTCGGCACCGTGCTGGCGGTGCACGGCAACCCGACGTGGTCGTATCTCTGGCGGCACGTCGTCGCCGCGACCCTCGAGGCCGCCCGCTCCGGCGGTCCGGCCTGGCGCGTGGTCGCCGTCGACCAGCTCGAGATGGGGTACTCCTCGCGGAGCGGCCGGTCCCGCACGCTGCCCGAGCGGGTCGACGACCTCTCCGCCTTCACCGACGCCCTCGGCCTCACCGGCCCGGTCGTCACCCTCGGGCACGACTGGGGCGGGGTGATCTCGCTCGGCTGGGCGACGACGCACCTCGACTCACTGGCCGGTGTGATGCTGCTGAACACCGCCGTGCACCAGCCCGCCGACGTGCCGATCCCGGCGCCGCTCCGGCTGGCCCGGGCCCGCGGGATGCTCGGGGCGGGCTCCGTGCAGACCACCGGGTTCCTCGACGTGACGCTGTCGCTGGCCGCTCCACCGCTGTCCCCTTCGGTGCGTGCGGGCTATCGGGCGCCCTACCCGACGCCCACGCGCCGGCGCGGGATCGGGGCGTTCGTCGCCGACATCCCCGTCGACGCCTCGCACCCGAGCCACGCGCGGCTGACCCGGCTCGCCGCCGACGTCGCCGCCCTGCGGGTGCCGGCGCTGATGCTCTGGGGGCCGCGCGATCCGATCTTCAGCGACCGGTACCTCGACGACCTCGTGGGGCGGCTGCCGCACGCGCAGGTGCACCGCTTCGAGGGCGCGGGGCATCTCGTGGCCGAGGACGCTCCGGTCGCGGAGTCGGTGCTGACGTGGCTGGGTGAGCATGTGGCGGACATCGACCCGGTAGCGGGGTCGAGGTCGGACGGCGCTGTGTCGGTCGACGCCGATGGCGCGGATCGCGCATCCGTCGACTTCACACCGCTGTGGGCGCGGCTCGAGGAGCGGCGCGACGACCCCACCGACGCCGTGATCGAGCTGCGGGGCGACGGGGTGCGGCGGGTGTCGTGGCGCACGCTGAACGACCGCGTCTCGCGCCTGGCCGCCGGGCTGCACCGCCTGGGCGTGCGGAAGGGCGACCGCGTCTCGCTGCTGACGACCCCCGGCGCGACGCTGACCGCCGTGGTCTACGCCTGCCTGCGGCTCGGCGTCGTCGTGGTGGTGGCCGACGCCGGACTCGGCGTGCAGGGGCTCGGCCGGGCGCTCCGCGGCGCCTACCCCGACTACGTCATCGGCGAGACCCGCGGGCTGGCGGCGGCGCGGGCACTGGGCTGGCCGGGCGTCCGCATCTCGACCGCTCGCCTGCCGCGTGCCTCGGCCCGGGCGCTCGGGGTGACCGTGAGCCTGCGCGAGCTGCTCGACGGCGCTCCCGTCGCGCTGCCCGCCGCGCCCGGCCCGTCCGACCCGGCGGCCATCCTGTACACCTCCGGGTCGACCGGCCCCGCGAAGGGCGTCGTCTACACCCACGCCCAGCTCTCCGCGGTGCGCGACGCCCTGGGCGAGCACTTCGCCGTCACTCCCGAGTCGGGCCTGGTCACCGGATTCGCGCCGTTCGCCCTGCTCGGGCCGGCCCTCGGCGCGCGGTCGTCGACCCCCGAGATGGACGTCTCGGCGCCCCGCACCCTCACCGCCCGCGCGGTGGCGGCGGCCGTCGCGGCGGCCTCGGCCGACATCGTGTTCCTCTCGCCCGCGGCCATCCTGAACGTGGTGGCGACCGCGGGCGAGCTCGGTGCCGCCGAGCGCTCGGTGCTCGCCGGTGTGCGCACGGTGCTGTCGACCGGGGCGCCGGTGAGCGAGCGGATGCTCTCCGAGCTCGTCGCCGTCATGCCGAACGCCGCGGCGCATGCCATCTACGGGATGACCGAATGCCTGCTGGTGTCGGACATCACGCTCGAGGACGTGAGGGGCGTTCGCGCCTCGGGAGCTCGTGACGAGGGGGTGTGCGTCGGGCATCCGATCGCCGGGGTCGAGGTGCGGATCAGCGCGCTCGACGACCTCGGCCGTGCGACCGGCTCGCCCTCGGCCGCGGCCGGCGTGCTCGGTGAGGTGCTCATCTCGGCACCGCACCTGAAGAGCGGCTACGACCGGCTGTGGCTGACCGACCGTGAGGCCGTGCGCGACACCCCTTCGGGTGGACGCTGGCACCGCACCGGCGACGTCGGGCACCTCGACACCGATGGGCGGTTGTGGATCGAGGGGCGGCTGCCGCACGTGATCGCGACCTCGGACGGGCCGGTCGCCCCGGTCGGTGCCGAGCAGGCCATCGAGACGGTCGACGCGGTGCGCCGGGCCGCGGTGGTCGGGGTGGGTCCGCAGGGCCTCCGGCAGTTCGTCGCGGTCGTGGAGGCGGAGCCGCGGGCTCGCCGGGCCGCCCTCGCCGCGCCCGAGCTGGCGCGGGACGTGCGGGAGTCGACCGGGCACCCGCTCGTCGCGGTGTTCTCGGTGGCGCAGCTGCCGACGGACATCCGGCACAACTCCAAGATCGACCGGGCGGGGCTGTCGCTCTGGGCCGAGGCCGCGCTCGAGGGCCGGCGGCTGAGCGCGCCGTGACCGTTCTCGTCACCGGCGCGAGCGGGCTGCTCGGGCGGGCCGTCGCCGCGGAGATCGCGGCGCGCGGGCAGAGCGTGCGCACGCTGCAGCGGCGGCCGTCGGGGCTGGGCGACGTGACCGACGTCTCCGGGTCGGTGACCGATGCCGCCACGGTGGCGCGGGCGGTCGAGGGCGTGGACGCCGTCGTGCACCTGGCGGCCAAGGTCTCGCTCGCGGGCGATCCGGAGGAGTTCACGGCGGTCAACGTCGAGGGCACCCGGCTGCTTCTGGAGGCCGCCGAGCGCGCGGGCGTCGAGCGCTTCGTGCAGGTCTCGTCGCCCTCGGTCGCCCACGCCGGCAGCTCGCTGGTGGGGGCCGGTGCCGACCCGGCCGACCCCGGGCGGGCGCGCGGCCTCTACGCCCGCACGAAGGCGGAGGGCGAGCTGCTCGCGCTCGACCGCGACCGGGCGGGCTTCGCCGTGGTCGCCGTGCGTCCGCACCTCGTCTGGGGCCCGGGCGACACGCAGCTCGTGGAGCGCATCGTCGACCGCGCGCGGCACGGCCGTCTGCCGCTGCTCGGCGACGGCACCGCCCTGATCGACAGCACCTACGTCGACAACGCCGCCACGGCGATCGCGTCGGCGCTGGAGCGGGCCGCGCATCCGGATGCCCACGGCCGCCCCTTCGTCGTCACCAACGGCGAGCCGCGCCCCGTCGCCGAGCTGCTCGCGGGCATCTGCCTCGCGGCGGGCGTGCAGCCGCCGCGCTGGAGCGTGCCGGCCGGCCTCGCCCGCGCCGCCGGCGGCGCGGTGGAGCGCTGGTGGGCCGTGCGCCCCGGCTCCGACGAGCCGCCGATGACCCGCTTCCTCGCCGAGCAGCTCTCGACGGCGCACTGGTTCGACCAGCGCGCCACCCGCCACGCCCTGGCCTGGGCCCCCGCCGTCTCCCTCGACGAGGGCTTCCGCCGCCTCGCGGCCCACTACGCGGCCCCCTGACCCCGCCGCCGCCCCGACCGCCGATGTCGGTGGCTCGGTGTTGACTTTTCTTCATGAACGGTCGACCGCGGGTTGGACACGCCCTTCCGCCCTATATAGGGTTCTTATACAGACGAGAGGCGGTGCCCAGTGGCGATCACGTCCATCGACATCGACAAGCAGCTCCTGCACGACGCCCGGGAACTCCTCGGGGCGTCGTCGAACCGGGAGGCGGTGCAGCGAGCCCTCGAGTACACCGTCACCATGCAGCGTCAGCAGCTCGCCCTCGATCGCATCTCGCGGCGCTCGTTCAGCGACGCGCAGGTGAACGCGGTGAAGGTCGACTACTCCGGCTCGTGAGCGAGCGCGCTGTTCCCGCTTTGACCGAGCGACGGGGCTACCTCGTCGACAACAGCGTCCTTCAGAAGCTGTCGCGGAGTGCGCCGATCCTGCGGCGGTTCCGGGAGGTGACGGCGACGTACCCGATCTTCAGCTGTCCCCCGCAGGTGCTCGAGTACTGCTGGTCGGCGCGCGACCCGGCGGAGTACGCCGAGCTGCGCACGGACATGGAGCTGTACACGCCGGCCGTCGTCGTGCCGTCGACCGGCGCCGTGCTCGACGTGCAGCAGGCCCTGTGGGGTGCCGGCCTCGTGCGCGGCGCCGGGAACACCGACGTGCTGATCACGGCGTACGCCATCGCGAACGACCTCACGGTGCTGCACTCGGATCACGACTTCGAGCACATCCAGCGGGCACTGGCGCCGGCCGTCGTCCTCCGGCAGGAGTACGTGGCCGAGTAGCGGGCGCGGGAAGGGAGCGGGCGAGGAACCCGTTGCGGTTGAGGCCGGGGCGGGTGCGGTGCGGCCGCAGGTGCGCGGGCGGCGGGGCTGCGGCGGCGGGCGCGGGGGTCGTAGATTCGGGGGATGGTGTCCGAAGACGTGGTGGCCGTGCGGTTCTGGCCGGGGCTGGTGTACGGGGAGCGCCCCGAGGGGGCGTTGCGGCTCGATGTGCTGGCGCCGGCGGGAGCGCGCGGCGGGGCGGGGAGCGGGGGGACGCGGGTGGTCGGGGCATCCGGGGGGACGAGGGTGCCCGGGGCATCCGGGGGGACGAGGGTGCCCGGGGCAGCCGGTGGGACGCTCGCGCCGGTGGTGGTGTTCCTGCACGGCGGCGGGTGGCACGAGGGCGATCGGGGGGCGGCGCTGCATCCGTGGCTGAACCCGCTGCTGGCGGCGCGCGGGTTCGTGGCCGTCGCGCCGACCTACCGCCTGAGCGGCACCGCCGTCTGGCCGGCCGCGCTCGAGGACGCGCTGGCCGCCGTCGCCTGGACGATCGAGCACGCCGAGGAGTTCGGTGGCGACCCCGCGCGGGTCGGCGTGTGGGGGTTCTCGGCGGGGGCGCAGCTGGCCGCGCTGGTCGCGCTCGACCCGGCGAGCGGGGTGCGGGCGGCGGCCGTCGCGGCCTGCCCGGCCGACCTCCGCGACGCCGACACCTCGACCGACAACGAGGTGACCCGGCTGCTGGGCGTGCCCGCGACACCCGAGCGCCTGGCCGCGCTGAGCCCGGTGATGCACGTGGCGGGGCCGGCGGTGCCGTTCTCGATCGTGCACGGCACGGCCGACGAGGTCGTGCCGGTCTGGCAGGGGGCCGCGCTGCGGGACGCCCTGCGCGCCGCGGGCGGCGTGGCCGAGTGGCACGCGATCGAGGGCGGTCGGCACAGCTGGCCCGACACCCCGGCGGCGGGCCTCGACGAGGAGGCGCCCAGCTTCGGTTCCCTGGCAGCCGAATTCTTCGAGCGGATGCTCTGACCGCCGACTTCGGATGGGCCGACGCGCGACAGCCCGCCCGTCAGGACGCGGCTTGGAAGGCGGCGGCCGAGGCGGCGCTCGTGCCCGCCGCGGCCGCGCGGGTGAGGTAGTCGTCGAACTCGTCGGCGCGCACCAGCCGGGACGGCGTGGTCGGGGCCTCGCCCGGGCGCACGAGGGCGGGGCCGGGGTTGCGCCGGGCGTGGAGGGTGCGGCGCAGGTGCGCGATGGCCCCCGCGGCGAAGGTGCCGGGCGGGTCGAGCCAGACGAGCAGGAAGTGCCCGCCGGGCACGTCGAGGCACTGCCAGGGCATCTCGCCGAAGCCGAAGCCGTCGACGAACGCCGGGGACTCGCCGAAGGTCAGCGGCCGCGCCTCGAGACTCGCCCACATCTCGCGGAAGTCGGCGTCGCGCACCGAGAGGTCGCCGACGATCTCCTGCAGGCGCGGGTCGCTCGGGTCGCCGTGGAATCGGAGGGCCGCGACGGCCGCGCGGGCGGTGCGGCGCCAGCTCTCCAGTCCGCGTCCCTCCGGCGGGGCGAGGAACGCGGCCGCGACGCAGTTGCCGCCCGCGACCGCAAAGCTCGGCTGCAGGGCGTGGGCGAGCTCGTTGGCGACGAGGATGTCCTGGTTGCGGTCGAGGACGTAGACCGGAGCATCCGACCACTGCTCGACCAGGCGGTGCACGAGCTCGCTCACCGGCGCGACCGGGCGCTCGCGGGCGTTCGGCGGGGCTGGCAGGGCGAGGCGGTAGAAGTAGGCGGCCGCGTCGGCGTCGAGGCAGAGGGCGCGGGTGAGGGACGCGAGCACCTGCTCGGAGACCTGGTGGTGGCGCCCCTGCTCGAGGCGGATGTAGTACTCGCGGCTGATGCCCGCGAGGTCGGCCACCTCCTCGCGGCGGAGGCCGGTGACGCGGCGGCCCGGGTCGGCGACGAGGCCGACGTCGGCGGGCTGCAGCTGGGCGCGGCGGCCGCGCAGGTACTGGCCCAGCGTGGGCGCCGCCGAGGCGGGCTCGGGGCGGCGGTGGGCCGGCGGGAGAGCGGGAGCTGCACGCATGTCGTTCCTTCGGGATCGCATCCGGAGTAGCGGTGCTCGAATCCTATTGGATTTTGTGCTCCAGCGCAGGACCGGGTGGAGAGCGCTCTCGAACGGCGCTCAGCGCGTGCTGCCGGGCGCCCCCACTGCGAACTTGAAGCCGCGGTGCGACCCCACGAAGCCCAGCCGCTCGTAGAACCGGTGCGCGTCGGTGCGTGCCTCGTCCGAGGTCAGCTGCACGAGGCCCGCTCCGAGCGCCGGGGCCGCGACGTCGGTGCACCACCGCATCATCGCCGCGCCGATGCCCGACGACCGTCGCGCGCTGCTCACCCGCACCGCCTCGATCAGCAGTCGCGTGGCACCGCGGCGGGCGAGGCCCGGGATGCGCGTCAGCTGCATCATCGCGAGCACCGCCCCATCGGGTCCGACCGCCACGACGAGGTCGTTCGACGGGTCGGCGAGCGTGTCGACGAGCCCCGCCCGGTAGGCCGGGACGTCGGACTCGTCGGCCCGATCGCCGCGCGAGGCACTGACGGCGTCGTCGGCGAGGAGCCGCATCAGCGCGTCCAGGTCGGCCGTGTCGGCGCGGCGGAGGGTGACGGAGCCGCCCGGGGTCGGGAGCGACACGGGGAGCGTGAGGGAGGCGAGCACGTGCCCAGTCTTCCATCCGGCTCCACGGCTGCCGGAGAGCGACGGCTCGACGACCGCTCGACCGCAGGGGCTCGACAGACGTGGCACGAGGTTGCGACGCGGGTCGTGCCGGCACGAGCATCCGTCTGCGTAGCCTCACTGCATGCCGAGCCAGAAGAACCCCGCCCACGTCCCGTCCGGAGCGAGCCCGCTGCGGAGGGCCGCCGCCGAGGCGGGCGGCACCTTCCTGCTCGTGTTCGGGCTGATCGGGGCGGCCCTGCTCACCTCCCCCGACTCCAACGGCGTCGCCGCGCAGCCCGGCACCGGCCTGCTCGGCGTGGCCGTGGCGCTCGGGCTCACCGTCGCGATCGGTGCGGCGGTCGTCGGGCCGATCTCGGGCGGGCACTTCAACCCCGCGGTCACGATCGGCGTCGCGGTGGCGGGCCGCCTGCGCTGGGGGCTCGTGCCGGTGTACCTCGCGGCCCAGGTGGTGGGCGGGGTCGCGGGCGCGGCGCTCGTGCGGGCGCTCCTGCTCGGCAGCTCCGACGGCGGGTCGGCCGCGGTC
The DNA here is from genome assembly GCF_015350805.1 of Herbiconiux sp. VKM Ac-1786. GTDB lineage: Bacteria > Actinomycetota > Actinomycetes > Actinomycetales > Microbacteriaceae > Herbiconiux. Next base: position 1,270,584 of record NZ_JADKSG010000002.1, read on the forward strand.
GGGGCGGGCTTCGCGTCGACGGGGTACGGGATGCTCTCCCCCGGCCATTTCGGACTGCTCCCCGTCGCGGCGGTGGAGCTGGTCGCGACCGCCGTGCTGGTCGTCGTGGTGCTGACGACCACCCACCCCACGACGGGCACGCCGCTCGCGCCGCTCGTGATCGGCGGCACACTGACCCTGATGCTCTTCGTCGCCCTGCCGATCGACAACGCCTCGCTGAATCCCGCCCGCTCGCTCGCCACGGCGGTGTTCGGCGGCGGGGACTGGCTGGCGCAGCTGTGGGCGTTCGTCGTGTTCCCGGTGCTCGGCGCAGCGGTCGCGGCGGGGCTGTACCGCGTGGCGACCGCGGGCCGGGCCTCGGCGGCCCCGGCCTCTCCGGCCTCCCCGGCCTCCGCGGCCTCCGACACGACTCAGGGCGGCGCCCTGTCCTGACGGCGGTCGCGGCGGTACTGTGGGCCGACCCGCACCGGAAGGACCCGCCATGACCGCGAGCGACGAGATCGACCAGCTGATCGCGAAGCACCCCGACTGGCGCGGGGCGAAGCTCGCCGAGATGCGCCGGATCATCCTCGAGGTCGATCCCGGCATCGTCGAGGAGTGGAAGTGGATGGGTTCGCCTGTCTGGGAGCTCGACGGAATCCTGATCGTGGGCGACATCTTCAAGACGAAGGTGAAGCTCGGCTTCCTCTACGGCGCCTCGCTCGACGACCCGCACGGGCTCTTCAACGGGGAGCTCGGCGGCAACCAACGACGCAGCGTCGAGTTCGCCGAGGGCCACTCGGTCGACGAGGAGGCCTTCAAGGACCTCGTGCGCAGAGCGATCGAGCGCAACCGGGCGAAGCCCGCGAAAGCGGCGAAGGCCAAGACGCCCAAGACGCCCAAGACAGCCAAGCCCACCGAGCCGTCAGAGCCCGCCGGCTCATGACCGGCCACCTGACCCGCCGCACGCTGTTCGGCGCCGCCGGCGGCGCCCTGACGCTGTCCGCCCTCGCGGCGTGCAGTCCGCGGGGCGGGGAGGGGATGGGCGCCCCGACGGAGTCGCCCGCCCCGACGGCGCAGCGCGCATCCGGTCTCGAAGCCGCCTTCGACGCGGCCTTCACCGCCTCGGGGCTCGCCGGCTGCGCGGCGCGGGTGCGGCTGCCGAACGGAGCCCTCTGGCGGAGCACGGCCGGAGTCGCCGACCTCGACACCGAGGAGCCGTACCGCGCCGGCGACTTCGTGCGCATCGCGAGCATCACCAAGACGTTCACTGCGACCGCCGTGCTGCGGATGGTCGACGACCGGCTGCTCGCCCTCGACGACACACTCGACCGCTGGTACCCGCAGGTGCCGAACGCGGCCGAGATCACGCTGGAGCAGATGCTCGGGATGCGCTCGGGCATCGCCGACTTCACCGCCGACGCCCGCTTCGACGACCGGTTCGCCGCCGACCCGGCGATGCCGTGGAGCCTGGAGCAGACGCTGCAGGTCATCCTGCGGAACCCGCCCGAGTTCGCGCCCGGGGCCGAGGTGCAGTACTGCGACTCGAACTACGCGCTGCTCGGGGCGATCGCCGCGCGCGTCGACGGGGCGTCGCTCGCCGAGGTGATCACCCGGCGCGTGATCGAGCCGGCCGGGCTGCACGAGACCTACTACCCGGCGGATGACGGGATCCGGTCACCCCATCCGCAGGGCTACGTGCCCACGGTCACGAGCGCGGGCGCGATCGACCCCGCGGTGCCGCCGGCCGTCGTGAACGAGGTGAACCCGGCGGTTCCGGCGGGCGCCGGGGCCCTGATCTCGACGCTCGACGACGTCGCGGCCTGGGGCGACGTGCTCGCAGACGGCCGGCTGCTCGGGCCGTTCACGCAGGCCCGCCGACTGCAGACCCAGCGCTTCGAGGGGCAGACGCTCGACTTCGGCTACGGGCTCGGCATCACGAACTTCAACGAGTACCTGGGGCACGACGGGGCGATCTTCGGCTTCAGCTCGGTCGTGCTGACGCGGCCCGAGACGGGCACGCAGATCGCGCTGGTGGGCAACACCTCGACGAACTCGACCACGCCGACGCTGTCGATCGCGGTGGCGCTGATCGACGAGATCGACCCGTCGCAGGGCACGTCGGCGGGCTGATCGACGACTCGTCGGGGCATTTTCAGGTGTTACCTATGAGTCGTTTGTAGAGTAGTGCTCGACGATCGATGCAGTCGAAGGCTGCACCTGCGCCGCCCGCCCCCGCGGCGCGAGACGAAAGCGAAATCCGAGTGACCCTGACTCCCCCCTCCGACACCCCGTCGGCGCCCCTGACGCGCCGTGCCCTGCGCGAGCAGGAGCGGGCTGCCGAGGCGGCCTCGAGCCGCCGGTCCGTCGTGCGCGCCGCCGACCCCGACGTGACCGCTGCGGCTCCCGTCGTGACGGCCGCGGCTCCCGTCGTGCGCGCCGCCGCCCCCGTCTTGACCGCCGCGGCTCCCGCCGCTGCGACCCGCCCCGCCCGCGCCCCGCGCTGGAAGGCCGCCGTGGCGCTGTCGTTCGCCGCGCTGCTCGCCGCCGCCACCTCGCTCTCGGCCATCGAGACCTCCGACTCCTTCGCCTACGCCCCCGAGGTGCAGGCCGCACCCGCCGCACAGGAGCTGCTGACCGCATCCGGAACCGGCGCCTCGGTGCTGCGCGACGGCTACCAGGCCACCACTCCCGAGGAGCTCGCCGCCGCCAAGGCGGCCGCCCGCGCCGCCGAGGTCGCCGCCAAGGTCGCCTCGATCGGCTTCCGCACCGCCTCGACCTACACGAACAACCCCGACAGCGCCGTGCAGTGGCCCTTCCCCGTCGGCGTGCCGATCAGCGACGGCTTCGGGCCCCGCTCCTCCCCCGGCGGCATCGGCAGCACCAACCACAAGGGCGTCGACTTCACCCCCGGTCAGGGCAAGCCGATCTCGGCCGTCGCCTCGGGTGTCGTGCGTCTCGTCAACGGCTCCGACAACGGCGGCCTCGGTGTCTACGTCGTCGTCGACCACGTGATCGACGGCCAGAACGTCAGCAGCTGGTACGGGCACATGCTCTCCGGCTCGCCCGTCGTGACCGAGGGCCAGGCGGTCGTCGTCGGCCAGCAGCTCGGCTCGGTCGGCAACACGGGTACCTCCACCGGCGCCCACCTGCACCTCGAGATCCACCTCGACAACACCCCTGTCGACCCCATCGCCTGGCTGACCGCGCACAACTAGCGCCCGAGGCGTCAGACTGGGGGTCACCCCCGATCGGAATGAGCACGTCCATGACCGAATCCGCCGACGCCCGCGTGGCCGTCTACATCGACTTCGACAACATCATCATCTCGCGCTACGACCAGGTGCACGGCCGCAGCCAGTTCATGCGCGACAAGGCCCGCGGCTTCGGCGGCGGCGACGCCGAGAACACCGAGAAGCTGCGCCGCGCCACCGTCGACATCGGCGCCGTCATCGACTTCGCCTCCTCGTTCGGCACCCTCGTGCTGACCCGCGCCTACGCCGACTGGTCGGCCTCGGTGAACGCCGACTACCGGGGCCAGCTCGTGGGGCGGGCGGTCGACCTGGTGCAGCTGTTCCCGGCGGCGGCCTACGCGAAGAACGGCGCCGACATCCGTCTCGCCGTCGACGCGATCGAGGACATGTTCCGCCTGCCCGACCTCACCCACGTGGTGATCGTCGCGGGCGACTCCGACTACATCGCGCTGGCGCAGCGCTGCAAGCGGCTCGGCCGCTACGTCGTGGGCATCGGCGTCGCCGGCTCGACCAGCCGCTCGCTCGCCGCGGCCTGCGACGAGTTCGCCACCTACGACGCCCTGCCGGGTGTGAAGCCGGTGCCCGAGCTCGAGCCGGTGGCCGCCACCGAGTCCGCTCCGCGTTCCTCGGGCGGCTCGCGTCGGGGCCGCAAGAGCCCGGCCCCCGCCGAGGCCGACACCTCCGCCCCGACCGAGGCGGCGACATCGAGCGCCGCCGACGGCGCGCCCTCGACCGAGGCGACGGCCGACGCCACCACCGATGCGGTGGCCGCCGACGTCGCCGCCGCCGAGCGCCTGCTCCAGGATGCGCTCGAGCAGGTCGCTCCCCCGGCCGCCAAGAAGCGGGGCCCGCGCCGTGCGAAGTTCCCGCCCGAGATCATCGAGGACGAGCCGGAGGCGGAGCCCGAACCGGAGCCCGAGGACCCGCAGGCCCTCGCCTCGAGCCTGCTCGAGCGCGCCCTCCGCCTCGGCCACGAGAAGGACGACGACGAGTGGCTGCACAGCTCGCTCGTGAAGACGCAGATGAAGCGCATGGACCCGTCGTTCAGCGAGAAGGCCCTGGGATTCCGCTCGTTCTCCGACTTCCTGAAGTCCCGCGACGCGATCGCCGAGCTCGACGACTCCTCGACGGCGAACCTGGTGCGCCTCACCCCGGCCCTCGCCGACGCCTGATCGCGCGCAACCGCGCAACCGCGCAACCGCGCGCCGGCGCCGCGCGCCGCAGCCGCGCACCACACGCAGAAGGGCCCCGACGTCGAGACGTCGGGGCCCTTCGTGCCGGATGAGGGGGCTTACGCCTCGCTCATCACCGCCTTCTCGGCCTGGCCGCGGGCCGCGAGGGCGGCGGCGCGGGCGGCGATGCGACGGGTCTGCTCGGCCTGGCCGGCGTCGAGCACGTCCTGCTCGACCTCGACGCTCGGCACGTGCTCCTGGCCGTTGTACTTCGCGATGTACTCGTCGAGCTGGGGGCCCGACTCCCACGAGGTGATCAGGCAGTAGCGGGGCTCGGTGCCGTAGTGGGCGGCCGCGTGCCAGAGGCGCTGCGTGTCGACGATCAGCTGCGCGCCGGCGGGGAGCGCGATGCGCACCTCGCCCTCGGGGTCGGTGCGGTTGTGCCGCAGCACGAAGTAGCTGTCCTTGTCGTCGGTGAGGTTGAAGAAGCCGCGCACGACCCAGCCGGTGCCGTCGGGGTTCAGGCGGTTGTTGTCGTCCTGGTGCAGGTTGTACAGGGCGTCGGCGTAGGTGTTCGGCTGCAGCTCGATCACGCGGCAGCGGCCGACGTTGGAGCCGGGCTCCTGGGCACGCTCGGTGAGGGTGGGAGCGATCGCGGTCTGCGAGTCGATCCAGACGCCGTCCTTGTCGGTGCGCGGCGGCTTGTGGTTCCAGAACCCGTTGCACTCGATCTCGCCCTTGGCGCTCGCGAGCGGCGCGAACCGGGTGTCACCGGAGGACTTCCAGTCGACGTACTCGATGTCGAGCCACTCCTTGGGGTCGATCTCCTTGTTGTAGCGGTCGAGAACCACGTAGCCGGTCTCTTCGAGAGCGGCGGACTTGATGTAACCCATGACGCGAATCATGTCCTTTCGTCGGAGGGCCAGCACGTTTTAACAGGCCCAACTTAGGCAAGGCTAACATCCGGCCCCGAGGACGGCCCGACGACTCTGCACAGATGTGCAGATCCGGCCGATCCGTCGATGGGCGACCCGCCGCGCGAGTTAGGTTAGCGACCAGTCACTACCGTGAAGGAACAGCAATGAAGCACATCACACCGCGCCGCAACGCGCTCTGGCTGGCGATCGCCCTCGCCCTCTGCCTGATCTCCGCCGTCGGAGCCTCCCTCGTCCAGACCGCCGGCGGCCACGTCGCCGTGAAGGACCTGAGGTGGGAGACCTCCTCCGGCGAGACCCTGAGCGCCCTGCTCTTCAAGCCCGACACCGCCACCGCCGAAGACAAGGCCCCCGCCATCGTCGTCAGCCACGGCTGGTGGAACAACCGCGAGATGCAGGACGCCAACTACGTCGAGCTCGCCCGCCGCGGCTACGTCGTCGTCTCGATCGACATGTACGGGCACGGCAACTCCGAGCCGCTCGCCAACGCCGACATCCCGGTCAACGGCACCGGCATGTACGACGCCGTGAAGCTCGTCGCCGACCTCCCCTACGTCGACACCGACCGCATCGGCGTCACCGGCCACTCCAACGGCGCCCGCGCCGCGAACTACAGCGTCGTCGCCGACAACGAGGCGCCCACCCCGCTGATCTCCTCGGTGCTGCTGGTCGACAACGAGGCCTTCTACGCCGACGCCGACGGCGCGTACACGAACATCTACGGCAGCCGCGACGTCGGTCTCGTCGCCGACCAGTACGACGAGTTCTTCTTCCGCAGCTACGACGAGAACGGGGTCGCCCTCACCGCTCCCCGCGACTTCGTCGGCACGCCGAACGCCCAGTCCTTCCTGAACTTCGGCGCCGACCCGGCCACCGCCGGCGAGACCCGCGAGGCGGGGCAGTTCTACACCGAGTCGGTCGACGGCACGGATGCTCGGCGCATCCTCTACACGCCGGCCCAGACCCACCCCTGGGGCCCGTTCTCGAAGCAGACCACGAGCGACGTCATCGCCTACTTCGACGCCACCCTCGGAGCGCCGGAGGCCATCGACCCGGCCGCGCAGGTCTGGCAGTGGAAGGAGTTCTTCAACGCCCTCGGCCTCGTCGGCTTCGGCATCTTCCTCGTGGCCTTCGCCCGGGCGCTGCTCGCCACCCGCGCCTTCGCCGGACTCCGCCGCACCGAGCTGCCGGCGGCGACGCCGCAGACCCGCACCGGTCTCGTCTGGTTCTGGGCGTCCATGGTCGTGTCGGCCCTGATCTCGGGCGTGACCTACGTCGCCCTGTCGCAGAACGAGGCGATCGGCTCGCTCGCCTTCAACTCCGTGCCCTCGCTGTTCCCCCAGGGCGCGGTGTTCTTCATCGCCCTGTGGGCCGCGATCAACGGCGGCGCCGCCCTGCTGATCATGGCCGTCTCGTGGTTCGCGATCGGCCGGAAGTCGGGCCTCGACCTGCGCGCCGGCGGCATGCTGCCGGGTTGGAAGAAGTTCTTCCAGGCCATCCTGCTCGGGCTCGTCGTGGTGGTCGCCGCGTTCGGCATCGTCGCCGTGGTCGACTACTTCTTCACCACCGACTTCCGCATCTGGGTGCTCGCGGTGAAGTGGTTCACGCCCGACAAGATCCCGCTGGCGCTGCTGGTGCTGCCGTTCTTCCTGCTGTACTTCTTCGCCAACTCGCTCGCCGTGAACGTCTTCAACCGCTTCACCCTCGGCGGGCGCGAGTGGATCAACACGGCCGTGCTGGCGCTGTTCAACGCGCTCGCGCCGATCGTGCTGGTCGTCGTGCAGTACACGACGTTCTTCACCAGCGGCGAGCTCGTGCCCGGGTTCGGCGGCATCTACAGCATCTGGCTGTTCCCGGTGATCGTCATCCTCGCGGTCGCGGCCGTCGTGTCGCGGAAGCTCTACCGGGCGACGGGCAACCCCTACCTCGGCGGGTTCATCATGGCCGCGACCGTGAGCCTGGTCTCGGTGACCAACACGCTCACCGTCACGGGCTAGCGCCGCCGGGCATCCGTCAGCCGCAGGCTAGGACAGCAGCTGGATGCCGAGGGCCGTCGAGACCACCAGGCGGGCGCCGCGGGCGAACATCTCGTTCACCTCGTCGGCGCTCGCCCCGGTGAGCTCGCGGCTCAGCTCGAGCGAGCGGCTGAAGCGGGCGGCCACCACCTCCCGGATCTCGGGATGGGTGGCCGACGCCGCCCAGGCCTGCAGCTGGAAGCGCAGCAGGTCGGCCTCGGCGATGGTGTGCCGGAAGGCGTGCCCGATGTCGTCGAGGGTGCCGGGACGGCCGGCCGCCTCGCTCTCGGCCAGGCGGGCGCGCGCGTTCTCCTCGATCAGGTCGTAGCAGAGGTCGACGCAGGCGATGAAGAGGCCGGCCTTGCTGCCGAACAGCTTGAACAGGTAGGGCTGGGAGACGCCGAGCGCCTCGGCCACCACGCCCACTGGCGTGCCGTCGTAGCCGCCGCGGGCGAACTGCGTCATGGCCTCGCGGGCCGCCTCCGCGCGCCGCACCCCGGCCGTGCTTCTCATGATGCGACCGTAACGCACGCAGCCTGGGGCCCGCCCCTTCCCGCTGTCGCAACCGGGTGCATCACGTAAGCTCGATTGCTGCGCACCACGGCGATCCGAGAGGCGAAGCGAATACACATGGTCACTGCTACGAACGTCGACGCGACCGCGGTCAACACCATCGCCTGGCTGTCGGATCCCGGGACGACGATCGTGGTACCGGTGTATCAGCGGCAGTACCGGTGGGACATCGGGGGCTGCGAGCAGCTGCTCGGCGACATCCGCTCCGTGGCCCGGAGCGACGACGGGCAGACGCACTTCATCGGCTCCATCCTCAGCACGGCGAACACCGCTGCGGCCAGTGCCGGCGACGACGCCAGCAGCGGCGGCAGCAGCAGCAGCGACGACGCCGCGCTCGTGCTGATCGACGGGCAGCAGCGCATCACCACGCTGATGCTGCTGATCGCCGCCCTGCACCACACCGTGAAGCACGACGATCCGGCCCTGGCGGCCGAGTTCGAGCGGGTGCTCGTGCGGGAGACGGCGGACCGCGCATCCGGAACCCCGCGCCTTCGCACCAAGCTGCGGCCGCACCGGGCGTGGGCCGAGGTGTTCGAGAGCGTCGTGCTCGACCGCCGGGAGCCCGGCGAGGAGCTGCGGGAGTCGCGGTTCGACGACAACTACGCCTTCTTCCGCAGCCAGGTGCGGGCCGAGGAGGTTCCGGCGATCTGGCGTGGGCTGCAGAAGCTCGAGCACGTGGCCATCACCCTCGGCGCCGAGGCGAACGCGCAGCAGATCTTCGAGAGCCTGAACTCCACGGGCGAGCCGCTGCGCGACCACGAATTGATCCACAACTACGTGCTGATGGGGCTCTCGCACGCCGAGCAGAGCGAGATCGAGGACGAGTACTGGCTGCCGATCGAGCAGAACACCGGCGAGTCGATCGCGAGCTTCTGGCGGCACTACCTCGTGATGACGACCGGCCGCGAGGTCGTGGTCGCCGGCGAGCGCGGGGTCTACGACGCGTTCCGGCAGGAGTTCCCGCGGCTCGACCTCGCGACGCTGCGCCGGCACGCCGCCGAGTGGCGCGAGTACTCGGCGGCCTACCGGGTGCTGCTCGACCCGTCGCAGGAGAGCGACCCGATCGTCGCCGAGCAGCTGCACTGGCTGACCACCTTCGGCCGCGGCATGTACCCGCTCGTGATGCGCGCCTACCGCGACCTCGTGCAGGGGCGGCTGGAGGCGGCCGCGTTCGTGGGCCTCTCCGAGATGCTTCAGTCGCTTCAGCTGCGCCGCATCGTCGTCGGCCTGACGAACGACCGGCTGGTGGCGCGGCTCTGCCGGGCCCGCGCCGAGGGCCCCGACGACCTCGTGCGCGCGCTGTCGCGCATCACCCCGTCGGATGAGCGCGTCAAGGTGGGCCTGAAGTACACCGAGCTGCCGCACGCCGCGTACGTGCTCGGCCGCCTCGCCGGGGTGCCCGCGTCGACCGGGGGCGCCGCGCTCGCCGGGCTCGAGATCGAGCACATCGTGCCCCTCGCCCCCGGCGACAGCTGGAGCGGCGACGGCGTGCGCGAGTGGGCCGACTACAGCGACGACGAGCAGAACAGCCACCGCGCCCTGGCGGAGACGCTCGGCAACCTGGCCCTGCTCGAGCACGAGCTCGCCGAGCGCGCCTTCGACCAGTCGTTCCCGGCGAAGCGCCCGCTCTTCGCGCGCTCGGAGGTGCCGCTGACCGAGCGACTGGCGTCGGTGGAGTCGTGGGGCACGGCGGCGATCGCGGCGCGCACGGTCGAGCTGACAGAGCGCTTCCTCGCCGTCTGGAAGCGTCCCGGCACGGCGCTGATCGACGACGACAACCTCACGCCCGTGCTCGACGCGGTGCGCCGCCGCGGCTGGCCCCGGGGCTGGGAGCGCGAGTTCGAGTACGTCGAGTACCGCGGCGAGCACTGGGAGGTCTACGACGTCAAGTACCTCTTCAACCGGGTCTTCAAACGGCTGTGGGCGGATGCGCGGCCGGCGGTCGTCGCATTCAGCGACCGCCGTGGCGGCCCGATCTACGACGCCCGCGCATGGACCGGGCACTGGGACGAGCTCGACGAGACGCACTTCCTCTACATGGGGTGGGACTCGAAGTACATGCTGACTGCGGTGCAGGGCGTGCTGGAGGAGGCGGGGATCGCCTCCGAGGTGTTCGTGAAGTACTCCTACTTCGGCGCGGTGATGTAGGGGCGTCACGGGGTTTGCGGATGCTCTGCCGGGCTTCTCCACATGAACGACGGTCAGGATGAGAACAAGTCACCGCCCGATCTCACCCGAACCGGAAGGCCCCCGTGAGCAACCTGCAGCGCATCCTGAACCTGGCATCGAAGGCCCTCGACAAGAAGGGGTCGTCGCACTCCGGCGGGTCGGGCGCCCGCTCGGGCTCGACCGACTGGCGTGACCTCGTGCGCACTGCGGCGGACAAGGTGACGGGCACGCCGGCGGCACCGGCGGCTCCGGCACCCTCGCCCGCGCCGTCGCACCCCACGCCCGCACCGTCGTACCGCGCTCCCGCGACGCCGGCCGGAGCGGCGCTCAGCGCCGAGGACCGCGGCGCCATCGCGCGCTACGACTACCTGCTGAAGACCGCCGACCCGGCGCAGCTCGAGCAGGTGCACCGCGAGGCGTTCGCGCGCCTGACCCCGGCGCAACGCGTCGAGGTCGAGAACCGGCTGCGCGCCGAACTGCCCGCCTATGAGCAGCCGGCGTCGTCGTCGGCCGACGACCTGGCCCGGGCGGCGACCCGGGGCGAGGCGCACAAGCCGGGCTTCCTGCGCGGGATCTTCGCGAAGGCCGCGCCCGGAGCGGGTCGTGGGACGAGCCAGGGTGCCAGAACCGGTGCCGGTGCGGCCCTCGGTGCCGCGGGCGCCGGAGCCGTCGCGGGCGCGGGCCTCGGCGTGGCCGGCGGCCTGCTGGCCGCGGTCGCGGGCGGCGCGATCGTGAGCAGCGTCGCCGCTCCCCTGCTGGAGCAGGCGGCGAGCCTCGGCACCGACTTCGAGGCCCTCAGCGGCGGCCTGGGCGAGTTCGCCGCCAGCGGCCTCGGCGAGTTCGGCACCGGCGCGGAGGACCTCGCTGCCGGGGCCGGCGACGCCGTCGCGGGCGTCGGCGAGCAGGCCACGGGCTTCGGGGAGCAGCTGTCGGAGTTCGGCTCGAACTTCGAGATCCCGGGTCTCGGCGGGCTCGGCAACCTGTTCGACCGGTAGTCGGCGCGCGAACCGCAAAGAGTCCTGAAAGCTGCCCGCCGGCGCCGACGGGTGCGGTTGGCTGGATCGATGGCACACCTCAGCAGGCCCACCCGCACGATCACCATCACCACGGGGCTCGCCGCCACCGGGCTCGCCGTCGCGCTCCTCGCCGGCTGCACGGCCGGCGGCCCGGACGCGGCGGCGCCGAGCTCCGCCGCCCCGGGCACGACGACGGCCACGTCCACCGCGGCGCCCACGCCGACGCCGACGGCCCGCGCGCTCTCGGCGACCGACCCGACCGCGCCCTTCGACGGGGACGAGGCGGCGCGCTGGTTCGACGGCGTCGCCGAGGAGGTCACCACGCAGCTCGGCCTCGATTCCACGCCGCCCGGGATGACCGTGCACCTCGACGCGGAGACCAGCCAGAACCACCTCGTCACCCTGAAGAGCCTCGCCGCCGGCGACTACTCCTACCACCTCGCCTGCCGCGGTGGCGGGTCGCTCGAACTCGCGATCACGAGCGGCGGCACGACCTCGCCCGTGATCGAGGGCCCCTGCACGGGCGAGCTCACCTCGGGCGACTTCACGGCGGCCGAGGGCGGCACCGAGTTCCGCTTCACCGCCACCGGCGACCCGATCGACGTCGCACTGCACTACACCCCGGCAGTCCCCTGACCGCCGACGCGACGGGCCGGCGAGCCGCGCCGCCTAGGATCGACTGATGCGATCCGTGCGTTCTGTGACCCTCGGAGCAGCGATGCTGGTCGGCCTGACCGTCCTCAGCGGATGCACGCCCGAGCCCGCCCCATCGGCCGCCCCGGCGACGACGACCGCACCCGCCGGCGCAACCACCCCCACGGCCGAGCCGACGGCACCGCCGACGACTCCTGCGCCCCTCGCCGTCGATCCGGCCGCCCTCGTCTGGCCCGCGGAGGGCCAGGGCGCCGTGGGTCTCGCAGCTGCCGACGGCACGGTGCAGGTGCTCGGCCAGAGCCCGAACGCCGCCACGACGCCGGTGCCGATCGCGAGCATCACGAAGGTCGTCACGGCCCTCGTGGTGCTGGACGCGCATCCGCTCGTCGACGCCGCCGACCCCGGGCCCACGATCACGCTCGGCCAGGCCGACCTCGACATCACCGCCGCGGTGGAGGCCGAGCAGCAGTTCACCGAGTCGATGGCCGACGGCCAGCAGGTCAGCCTGCGGGACGCTCTCGCGATCACGCTGCTGACGAGCGCCAACAACTACGCCGAGTCGGCGGCGAGGTGGGCCTACGGGTCGCAGGAGGCGTTCCTGGCGGCGGCGCGGGAGTGGCTCGACGGGCAGGGACTCACGAGCACCACGCTCGCCGACGCGAGCGGACTGAACCCGGGGAGCGCTTCGACCCCGGCCGAGCTGCTCCGGGTGGCGGCGCTCGCGCACGCCGATCCGGCCCTCGCCGCCATCGCCGGCACGGCCTCGTTGGAGCAGGCCGACCTGGGCACGATCGTGAACCAGAACGTGCTGCTGGGCGAGAACGGGGTGGACGGCCTGAAGACGGGCTCGACGAGCTACGCCGGCTTCACCCTGCTCACCTCGGCGCAGCGCACGATCGGCGCGACGCCGGTCACGCTGGTGGCGGTGGTGCTGGGCACCCCGTCGCTCGACGCCCGCTTCGCGGACACCCGGGCACTGCTCGCGAGCACCGAGGCGGCGCTGGCTCCGTAGCCGCAGGCGGCTGCAACGGGGAGCGGGTGGCTACAGCGCAGGGCCCATCAGCACCGCGAACATCGCGAAGGCGCCGCCCACGATGAAGAGCATCGTGCCGAGCTGCATCGTGCGGGTCTTGTTGCGATCGGCCGTCGGCACGTCGACCTCGAGGATCGGGCATCCCGACCAGCCGATCAGGCCGATGCTGAGCACGACGAGGAACGACCCGACCCACCAGAGCACGCCTTCGCTGGGGTTCAGCATGCTGGGGCGCCAACCGGCCGAGAGCAGGAGGCCGAGCATGACCGCGGTCGCGCCGACCGCGACCCCGAACCAGACGGTGCCGGTGCGCATGATGCGCTGCACGTTCTGCTCGGGCGACATCAGTTCGTGCAGCGCCGGGGCGACCGCGATGGGCGCGGCACCCGTGGCGGGCGAGCCGGAGCCGGTGCCCTCGGGTGCGCTTCCCTCGCCGCCGGAGCGGCTCGACATGATCTCGGTGCGAGTCATCACTTCTCCTTCATCCACTATTTACTATGCGACAACTTCCCGGGGGCCGCCATTCTTCCGAACCCGTCTCCGCGACCACAGCACGGCGAGCGCGCCGAGGCCCACGAGGAAGCCCGTCAGGCCGACGACGTAGGCGATCACGCTCCCCCACCCGCCCGTCGCCGGGTCGAGGAAGGGGTACGGGTAGATCACTCCCCCGCTCGCGGCGGCCCTGATGAAGGTGTACACCGCCCAGGCCACGGGGTACACCGGCACGAGCCAGAGCGAGCGCCACGGCAGCGCCGGCCGGCCCGGGGTGAGCAGCCAGTCGAGCACCAGGACGATCGGCACCCAGACGTGCACGATCTCGTTCGGCCAGGACAGGCCCTGGAATCCCTCCCGCGGGATGCCGCGGAGCAGCAGGTTGTAGACGAGCCCGGTGACGATGGCGTAACTGAGGGTCGCCATGCGCACCGTGGTGAAGAGCTGCGTGTCGCGGGTGAGCCGCAGGGCGAGCATCCCGCCCACGACGAGCACGACGATGTTCATCAGGCTGGTCTGGATCGTGAAGTAGCTGAAGTACTCCCACGGGTCGAAGGCGTCGTTGGCGACGCGGTCGCCGATCTGGATGCCGATGGTGACCGCGAGGCCGAGGCCCACGACGAGACGGATGACGCCGGCTGCGCGGCGGGCGGGAAGAAGAGTGCTGCTCACCCTGGTCATTCGGTGCGCCTCGCCCGTGGGACTGCTCATGGAGCGATCGTAGGGCCGGAGCGCCCCCGCCGCCGGGATACTCCCCCGGGAGGACGCGCGCCGTTCGGCCCGCGGCTACGATCGGGCCATGACCGAGCCGGACCGCGCGAGCGAGTGGGAGCCGCGGTTCCGCTTCTCGGGCCGGGCCGCGCTCTGGCTGCCCGTGATCGTGTCGTTCGTGGTGCAGGTGCCCGCCACCGTCTGGCTCGCTCGCCTCGGCCGGGCGTTCGAGGGCTCGCTCGGCGACGAGCCGTGGCTCCTCGCCGCGCGACTCGGGCTCGCGGTCGCCGGGCCGGTGGCGCTGGTGTTCGCGCGGCGCTTCCCGGGGCCGGTCGTGGCGGTGGTCGCGGCGGCCGCCGGGGCGTACACGATGGTGGTGGCGGGCGGGGCGGCTCCCCCGTACGTGGCGCTGGCCTTCGCGATCGTCGGCGCCGTGGTGCGCGGGGCGCGGCGCTGGGCGATCGCGTCGGTCGCCGGGGCGTGGCTCCTGACGATCGGGCTGGGGCTCGTCGTCGGGGTGGCCTGGCAGCCGGCACCGGTGACGGCGGCGACGCTGGCGCTGGTGCTGCTCGTGGTGGTGGGCGAGAGCATCCGCAGCCGGCGGGCCCGCTACGACGAGCTGCGGCGGCGGGCGGCGGAGCGGCGGCTCGGCGCCGCCCAGGCCGAGCGGGTGCGGATCGCGCGGGAGCTGCACGACGTGCTCGCCCACTCGCTCAGCCAGATCAACGTGCAGGCCGGGGTGGGGCTGCACCTGATCGACCGCGACCCCGAGCAGGGGCGGGCGGCCCTCGCGAACATCAAGGCGGCGTCGAAGACCGCGCTCGACGAGGTGCGCTCGGTGCTCGGCGTGCTGCGCGACGAGGCGGCGGGGGCCGCGCCGCTCGTTCCGGAGCCGGGGCTCGCGCAGCTGCCGGCGCTCGTCGACGGGGTGCGGGACCAGGGGGTCGCGGTGGCGCTCGAGCTGCGCGTTCCCGAGGGTGCCGAGCCCGCGCGGGCGGTGCAGCTCGCGGCCTACCGGATCGTGCAGGAGTCGCTGACGAACGTGCTGCGGCACTCCGGGGGTGCGGCGGCGCGGGTGGCCGTGGGGGTCGAGGGGCGGATGCTCGTGCTGACGATCGACGACGACGGGAGTGCGCCCACGACTCCCCCGCAGGGTCGTGGCGCCGGCGGTGGACGCGGTCTCGAGGGCATGCGCGAGCGGGCCGAGCTGCTCGGGGGCCGCTTCGGGGCGGGGCCGCGGACGGGCGGCGGATTCGGTGTGCGGGCCGAGCTGCCGCTCGCGCCGGTCGCGCGGGCGGGCGCGGAGGCGTCCGGATGATCCGGGTGGTGGTGGCGGACGATCAGCAGCTGATCCGCGCCGGGTTCGCCGCGCTGCTCGGCGCCGAGGACGACATCGACGTGGTCGGCGCGGCCGGCTCGGGCGAGGAGGTGCTGCGGGTCGTGCGGGCGACTCGGCCCGACGTGGTGCTGATGGACATCCGGATGCCCGACGGCGACGGCCTCTGGGCCACCGAGCAGATCAGCGCCGACGCCGCCCTGGCCGCGACGCGCGTCGTCGTCGTGACGACGTTCGAGCTCGACGAGTACGTCGAGCGGGCGATCCGCGCCGGCGCGAGCGGCTTCCTCGTGAAGGACACGGAGCCGGTCGAGCTGATCCGCGCCGTGCGGGTGGTCGCGGGTGGCGACGCGCTGCTCAGCCCGGGGGTGACGAAGCGGCTGCTCGAGCGGGTGGCGGCCGGGCGGCGCACGACGGCCGGGCGTCCGGCAGCGGCCGACACGCGGATGCTCGACCCGCTCACCGCCCGCGAGCGCGAGGTGCTGGCGCTCGTCGGCGAGGGGCTGACGAACGAGGAGATCGCGCGGCGGCTCGTGCTGAGCCCGCTGACCGCCAAGACGCACGTGTCGCGCATCCTGACCAAGCTCGGCGCGCGGGACCGGGTGCAGCTGGTGATCGTCGCCTACGAGGCTGGGCTCGCGGCGCCCCGGCACGTACTCCCCGGGGAGTAGTCGCCGCTCGTCCCGCGGGAGCAGGGGCGGCTGCGGAGTGCCTCCGACCGGCGGATTCGGCCGCCGGCCCGGCTCGCGAAGCTGGACACAGGCGCCGATCGACGCCGCTCGTGTCTCGGAAGGACAGCTCATGCTCACCGCACTCGTCACCACCCCGGCCCTCGCCGCCGTCACCGCCTTCGGGCCCGACTCGGGCTTCGGGCCGCACTACGGCTGGGGCGGCGGGCCGGGGTGGCTCGTCGTGCTCATCCCCCTGTTCTGGATCGCGCTGTTCGCGGTGCTCTTCGCCACGGTCGGGCGGCGCTGGCGGCGCCGCGCCTGGGAGGCCAGGGCCGCCGGAGGCGCGCCCGGACGCCGCGCCGAGACGGTGCTCGCCGAGCGGTTCGCGCAGGGCGACATCGACGAGGTGGAGTACCGGGCGCGGCTCGAGGTGCTGCGGGCGAACAATCCGGTCGCGCAGTACCCCGGGCGCTGAACGGGGCGGCCCTCGCCGGGCGGCGAACGGGGGCCGCCGTCGGCGGGCGGCGTCGCGTTCCGGTCAGTTCTCGTGCCGAAACCGCCGTCTGCGGGCGGAGGGGGCACCGGGCATCCGCTCGACCGGCACACTGGGCGCATGCATCTCGACGACCTGCCGCTGCCCGACACCCCCGCCGCCCGTGCCGCCCTCGAGGTGGCGCGGCGGTTCCACTCCCCGGCGTTCGTGAACCACGGCCTCCGCTCCTACCTGTGGGCGGCGGCCGCGGCCCGCACGGAGGGGCTCGCGGTCGACGACGAGCTGCTGTTCGTGGCGGCCGTGCTGCACGACCTCGGGCTGGAACCCGCCTTCGACAGCCACACCCTGCCGTTCGAGGAGGCCGGCGGCCTGGTCGCCTGGGTCTTCGCGTCCGGAGCCGGCTGGACCGAAAAGCGGCGCGACCGGGCGGCGGCGATCATCGTCGCCCACATGGCCGACGCGGTCGACCCGGCGGTCGACGCCGAGGGCTACCTGCTGGAGATCGCGACCGGGCTCGACATCTCGGGGCGCAACCCGGAGGGCTGGGACGCGGAGCTGCGCGCCGAGGTGCTGGCCGCGCATCCGCGGCTGGACCTGGCCGGGGAGTTCACCGGGTGCATTCTCGAGCAGGCGGCGCGGAAGCCCGGGTCGACGGCGGCTACTGCCGTCGCCTCGGGGCTGCCGGCGCGGCTCGCGGCCAATCCGCTCGGGCGCGACTGAGGCGGGGTCAGCGGAAGAGACGGCGGAGGGCGCGCAGCACGGTCGCGCCCACGCCGCTGCGGGCCGGGGCGGGCGTGCGGGACGGGGCCGGGGTGCGGGTCGGGGCCGGTCGGCGCGTCGCGGCGGGCTTGCGCGTTGCGGCCGGCTTGCCCGACCCCGCAGGGCCGGTGGGGGCCGGCCAGCCGTAGCGGGCGGCGAGGGCCGCCGCCACGGTGCCGTACCGGGCCTCGTCGAGCCCGACGCCGGCCCGGCGCACGCCTCCCTGCTGCAGCCGGAACACCCGCTCGAGGCGCACCCAGCTCGGGCGGCCCGCCGAGTCCCACGGACCGCTGCCGATCGCGACGTCCCAGCGGTCGTCGTGCGGCTTCGAGGTGAGGGCCACGCCCAGCAGGCCGCCGCCGGGTTCGGAGGCGACCACGAGCACCGGGCGGTCCTTGCCGCGGCCGTCGCGCTCCTCGTAGGGCACCCAGGTCCAGACGATCTCCCCCGGGTCGGCGGCGCCGTCGGTGTGCGGGCTGTAGGCGAGCCGAATGCGGCCCACGCTCCGCGGGTCGACCTCGATCGTCGCCGTCTCGCCGTACCGTCCTGCGCTCGCACCGTCCACGCCGCGACCCTACACCGCCGCCCCGTGGCCTGCGCGAGGCCCGCGCGGCGATCGTTCACCGGGATGAACGATTCGCGAACCGCCGGGGACGGATCCCGCCGACGCCGCGCCCCGGCGGTTGAATGGCCGAGCCGCCGCGCCTCGGCGGCCCGTTCCGATGCCCGAGGACCCATGACCCGCTCCCCCCGCTCAGCCCGCCGCCGCGCATCCGCTCGCCTGCCGCTCGCCCTGACGGTGCTGCTCACCCTCGCCCTCACGGTGACCGCCACCATCACCGGCGCGCCCCGCCCGGCGTTCGCCGACGACTACCCGAGCTGGGACGACGTGATCGCGGCCCGCGCCTCGGAGAGCGCGAAGCAGGACGAGATCACGCGCATCCAGGGGATCATCGCCGATCTGCAGGAGAAGGCCCGCGCCGCGCAGGCGCTCGTGACGCAGCGCACCGACGAGAACGACGCCGCCGAGGCCGCCCTCGCCTCGGGACAGGCCAAGGCCGATGCCCTCGCCGCCAGCGCTGCGGCAGCCGCGACCAAGGCCGAGGAGTCGAAGAAGCGGGCGGCGATGATCGCGGCCCAGTTCGTGCGCACGGGCGGCAACGACGTCACCTCGCTGCTCTTGACCAGTTCGTCGCAGGACGCCGACCAGCTGCTCGCCCAGCTCAGCTCGGCCAGTCAGCTGACCCAGGCCGTGAACGCCGTCTACACCGCCGCCCAGCAGGACGCGAACACGTCGACCACGCTGAGCGCCCAGGCCGAGGTGGCGAAGCAGGAGCTCACCGGCCTCGCGCAGGCGGCGGAGGACGCGCTGCAGGAGGCGGCCGCCGCCCAGCAGGCCATGGTCGCGGCGCTGCAGGAGCAGAACGCGCACCAGGGCGAGCTGCAGGCCCAGCTGACGAGCCTGCAGAGCGACGTCGCCACCACCGAGCAGCAGTACCAGGCGGGGGTCGACGCCCGCGCGGCCGCCGCAGCCGCCGCAGCCGCTGCCGCGGCCGCCGCCGCGCACCAGGGCGGCGCCGTGATCGGCCCCGTCTCGGGTGACGCGCAGGCGCTGGCGGAGGAGCTGATGGGGTACGTCGCCGCGGGGCAGTTCCACGGCTCGAGCCCCGACCACATCTTCGAGATCGCCTGGATCGCCCAGGGCCAGAGCGTCGAGAACTGCGGCATCGACGTCGTCATCCTGCAGGCGATGGTCGCCGCCGTGCGCGCCTTCGGGAGCGCCGGGGTGAGCGACATCAGCCGACGCTGCACCGGCCAGATCGAGGGAGCCGGCACCCAGTCGGCGCACTACCGGCAGGGCGGCGGACACGCGGTGGACTTCACCTCGGTGGGCGGCGTGCCGACCCTCGGCGCCAACGACGCCTCGCTCGCGCTGATCGCGGTGCTCGACCCGATCATGCCGAACGGCTCCCGCGTGGGCCAGTCGAACTGCCGCTACGCCGCCGGCAACGAGCCCTCGTTCGCCAACTTCACCGACTTCCCCGACACCTGCAACCACCTGCACATCGACGACTTCTGATCCCGCTCGCTAGTCGCCCCGGATGTTCATGTCAATGGGTGTTGCGCGTGGTTCTCTAATTGCTAGAGTGACTAACTAGTTGCACATCTAGCTTTCGAGGAGACCACCATGAACGAGACCACCGCCACCGCCGGCATCGACAACGTCCTTCCCTTCGTGCGCCCCGAGCAGCTCGTGCACCCCGACCTCGTCGGCTACGTCAAGCGCCACTTCCGCTTCCTCGACCCCGAGCACGCCGCCCGCTTCGACGACGCTCCCGACGCGGCCTGACGCTCTACGCCCGCCGCCCGCTGCCGCTCTGGTGCCCTGCTGCCCTGCTGCCCTGCTGCCCGCCTCATGGTGACCTTCGACCCCGCTCTCGCCGACGTCGCCGTCGTCGTGCGTGACGACGGTCGCTGGCGGCTCGACGTGCGACGCCTCACGGGCGACGTGCTGGCCTCGACTCCGCTGCACGTCGACGGGGCCTTCCAGCCCCGGGCGCTCTCCCTCGCCACCCGGCTGCTGGAACGCTGGGGCGTCGCGGCGTCCCCCGCCTGGGACGGCCACCACGGAACCTGGTCGACGCTCCTCAGCCCCGCTCCCTCCCCCGGGCTCCTTCGCACCCCGGCCCTCTGACTCAGCTTCGAGCAGTCAGCCCTAGGCTCAACATCCTCCGACGGTCAGCGGGATGGTTCCGACGGGATGCTCGTCGGTGGGCGTCTGTCGGAAACTCGCCGACCAGCTCAGTTGCCACACGCCCGGGGCGATGTCGGCCGACGGGGATACCGGGTACTCCGCACTGCTGCCGCTGACGATGATGGTCGCGTTCCCCTCGCTGTCCGCCACACCCGACCCTTGGAAGCTGTAGCTCACGGGCCCACCGGTCTGGACACTCGCCACGAACAGCGTTTCGCCGGGCAGCAGGCCGGTGAAGACGACCGGGAGCCCCGGCTGCCCGGCAACGAGCTGATCCGGCTCGATACAGGCCGGCGCCGTCGCGGTCACCGCCTCGATCGGGAGGAACTCGATGGTCAGCGGCTGGCTCAGCGCGATCGGGTCCGTGAAACCCGAACCGGAGGCTTCGGGTTGCGGTCCGTCACTGCCGTCCACCCGCACCTGACTGCTCAGGAGATAGCCGCTCTCGCCGCTTCCGGTGAAGTTCTCGGGGAAGACGTCGGGCGTCCAGGTGACTGTCGCCGCACCGTCCTCGTCGGTCATCACAGTGGTCGGGCTGCTGAAGACCGAGAAGTACCCGTCGGGCTCGCGCGACTCCCCGCGATAGCGCGAATCGATCGACAGGGAGTACTCCGTGTCGGGCGCGAACCCCGAGACGTTCGCGGTGACTCCCGCACCCCAGTCGGGAGGGCTGAAGGCGGCACTGCCGAGGACGAGCGTCGGTGCAGCCGGAATCGGTGCCGGAGCGGTCGGCGTCGGGGACGCGGACGGCGTCGGCGACGAGGTCACGGCCGGCGGAGCAACCGGCGCTTCGTCGGACCCTCCGGATCCGAGAACGCCGAGACTGAGAGCCAGGGCGCCACCTGCCGTGCCCAGCCCGAGCACGACGAGCGCGGCGACCACGACGGCGCCCAGCCGGAAGCGATGGCGGGGTACCGCTGCGGGTGCCGGCAGCGGCGTGTCCGCGTGGAGGAGGACGTTCCGGGTGATCCGGTCGAGCAGGAGCTGGAATTCGTCTCCTGTGGGAGGGTCAGTTCTCATCGTCGATCGCCGCCTTTCGAAGCCTGCTGCGGCTGCGAGAGACTCGTTGCCGCACCGCACCCACACTGATTCCGGTCATGTCCGCCGCCTCGGCATACGTCCGGCCCTCGACGAGACAGAGTTCGCACACGTGTCTGTCGAGCGGAGACAACCGCTCTATCTCACCGGTGACCCATCGCAGACGATCGCGGGCCTCCTCGTCCTCGTCGTGCACCAGGATGTCGTCCGGGAGCTCGACGGTCGCGTTCCGCGCTCGAGACCTGTTCAGGTTCAAGGCGAGGTGTCGGCACGTCACGAGAAGCCACGGCAGCAGGGAACGGTCGACCACGTCGATGCCGTCCGCCTTCCGCCAACAGGTGAGAAAGGCGTCCTGCACGACCTCCTCGACGTCCTGCTGGTTCGCGACCAGAGCCCAGGCATACCGGGTGACCGCAGGCGAATGCCGGCGAAGAATGTCCGCCAGCGCCCCCTTGTCCCCGTTCGCCGCCCTCCGCAACAACTCAGCGTCCGAAGTCTCATTCACGTCCACACGCACCCCCTCAATATAGGAATGTCGAACCCGGGCCGATAATCACGAACCTCCGGAAAGAAATTCTCCGACGGTCGCGCCGGACGGGGAGTGCCACGGATGCGGTACCCTCCTCGCAGAGGGAAAAATCCCGCCAGGCCCCGGCCGGCGGAAACGCACAAGCGTCTCGTGGGAGTCGCCACTTCTTCATCGAAGGAGTGTGCCCATGCATGACCCCACGACCTCTCCGGCCACAGTGGCCCCAGCGGCCCCAGCGGCCCCAGCGCAGCGTCTCCGCGACGCGTGGATCCCCCTGGCCGGCCTCTCGGCGGTGTTCCTGTTCGAGATGCTCGACAACTCCGTCCTGAACGTGGCGCTTCCGACCATCGGGCGCGAGCTCGCCGCGTCCACCTCGTCGCTGCAGTGGATCTCGGGCGCCTACTCGGTCGCGTTCGGTGGCCTGATGCTGCTGTTCGGCGCGGTCGCAGACCGTGTCGGCCGGCGTCGGGTGATGCTCGTCGGCCTGACTCTGCTCGCGGTCGTGAGCATCCTGACCCTGTTCGTCACCTCGGTGGAGCAGCTGATCGCCGTGCGGGCTCTGCTGGGGGTCGCCGCGGCCATGACGACGCCGGGATCGATGGCGTTGGCGTTCCGCCTGTTCGACCAGGACGACCTGCGCGTGCGCGCCCTGACGGTCATCTCGACCGCGGGACTGGTCGGCCTGGCCGTCGGACCGACCATCGGCGGGTTCGTGCTCGCCGTGGCACCGTGGCAGGTGCTCATCGTGGCGAACGCGCCCATCGCGGTGATCGCCTTCCTCGGGATCCGAGCCGGGATCGCCGCCGACCGGCGAGCCGATCTCCACCGCGACCCCGTCGACGTGATCGGTGCCGTCCTGGGTACGGCGACGGTCGTCGGAGTCCTCCTCACACCGACCCTGTTCGTCGCCGGCACCGACGTCGCTCCGGCCTGGGGTGCAGCGGCAGCCACCGTGGCGGCAGCGGTCGGGTTCATCGCCCGAGAGCGCACCGCGCGCCACCCGCTGCTGGATCTCAGCCTCGTCACACAGCCGCTCGTTGCCAGCGGTCTGGCCTACAAGGCGGCGGCCGGGCTCGCGATGGCCGGGCTGTCGTACCTGATCACGCTGCAGCTGCAGTTCGCGTGGGGGTGGCCGCCGGCCCTCGCCGCCGTGGGCACGCTGCCGCAGGTCGTGGTGCTCCTCGCGAGCGGTCGCTTCGTCGGTCCGTTCGTGAAACGGGTGGGCCTCGATCGAGCGGCCTGGACGAGCGCGGCCGCCGTGGCCGCCGGACTCGCCGTGTTCGCGTTCCTCGGCCGGTTCGGCTACCCCTTCGTGCTGGTCGCCCTCGTGCTCGTCGCCGCCGGGATTCGGGTGGTCGGCGTCGTCGCCGGCAACAACGTGCTCCGCGGTCTCCCCGAGGACCGCACCTCCATCGGGGCGGCCCTGGTCGACACGGCGAGCGAGATCGCGACCGCCGTCGGGATCGCCGCGACCGGAACGATCCTCGCCGCCCTCGTCGGCTGCAACATCGCGACGACGACCTTCACCTCAGCCCAGCTCGCGTCCTTCCAGCAGGCAATGCTCGTCGCCGGCCTGACCATCACCGCCCTCGCGGCCGCCCTCGTCTGCCTCGGCATCCAGCGGTCGCGCCGAACCCCCGCCAACCCCACCACCCAGGAGCCCTCCCATGTCTGACGTCATTCCCCGCCCTCCGTTCGACCCCGAACTCGCCACCTTCCTCACCGCCCTCGAGGCACGCGGGCCGTTCACCCTGACCACCGAGATGCTGCCCCGGATGCGCGGCCTCGACATCACCGAGGAGGCCCTCGACGAGCGGCTGCGGTCTCGCGGGTACGAGCGGCGAACCCTCACGGTGCCCGGCCACCTCAGGCATCCGATCACCCTCGCGGTCATCCAGCAGATCGGGCGAACCGGAGCCACGAGCGCGGTGTACACGATCCACGGCGGCGGGATGATGTTCGGCCACCACCTCGGCAACCTCGACTCCTACGACGACTGGCTGCTCGACGACCACGACGTCGTGCTCATCAGTGTCGACTACCGGCTCGCCCCCGAACACCCCGACCCCTACCCGGTCGAGGACTGCTACGCCGGACTCGTCTGGGTGCACGCCCACGCCCACGAGCTCGGCATCGACCCCGAGCGCATCGTGATCGCCGGGCAGAGCGCCGGCGCCGGGCTCGCCGCCGGCACCGCGCTGCTCGCTCGCGACCGGAAGGGGCCGCCGCTCCTGGCGCAGATCCTGGTCTCGCCCATGCTCGACGACCGCGACTCCACCGTGTCGACGAGGCAGATCGACGGTGTCGGGGTCGCGGATCGGCAGTTGACCCGCTTCGGCTGGGACGCCTACCTCGGGGCCCGCCGCGGCGGCGAGGACGTCTCGGTCTACGCCGCACCGGCGCGGGCGACCGACCTCTCCGGCCTCCCGAGCACCTACATCGACTGCGGCAGCGCCGAGGTCTTCCGCGACGAGACGGTCGCCTACGCCAGTGCGCTGTGGGCGGCCGGTGGTGACGCGGAGCTGCACGTGTGGCCCGGCGCCTTCCACGGCTTCACGAGCATGATGCCGTCCGCGGCCATTTCGCTGAGCGCCACCGCGGCGCTGGCCGACTGGACCCGGCGCCTCCTCGGTTCAGGCACCCGCTGACGGATCGCTCCGCGGGAGCCTCGAGGGCGCCGTTCGATCACGGCGCGGGGCGGGAGAAGAGGTTGACGAGGTTGCCGTCGGGGTCGCGGAAGAGCATCGACCTGTTGCCCCAGGGCATGGTCGTCGGCGGGAGGGCGACGTCGTCGAGGA
Organism: Herbiconiux sp. VKM Ac-1786; assembly: GCF_015350805.1. Lineage (GTDB taxonomy): Bacteria > Actinomycetota > Actinomycetes > Actinomycetales > Microbacteriaceae > Herbiconiux. The sequence continues at coordinate 1,294,966 of NZ_JADKSG010000002.1, forward strand.
CGTCGTGCAGGCGCGCGAACTCGGCGTCGACGTCGTCGACGAAGAACTCGATGATGATCGAGTCATTGCGGGCCGGCTGCGGCGCCTGGTCACCGAGCATGGCGACCGTCACCGTGCTCGCGATGGCCACGGTGCCCCTGGCCGTCCGCAGTTCTGCGAACACGGGAGCGGGCCGCGTGGCCGTGATCCCGGTCACGGCCTCGTAGAAGCGGACGAGCCGGTCGACGTCGTGGGTGATGATGCGGATCGATGCGAGGTCCATGTCTTCCTTCCGACCGAGCCATCCGGCCTGGCGTGATCATTCTGGGCGCACCCACCGACACCGGGTCTCAGGGGCTCAGGATGCGCTGGAACAACAGGTGGTCCTGGCAGCACCCCGCGATACGGAGGTACTGCGGCGCAAGCCCGAAGCGGGTGAAGCCGCAGCGCTCCAGCACCGACTGCGACGCGCGGTTGTGCACGAGGGTGGTTCGCGCTCTGAAAGGCGCCGCGCACGACGCCCGAGAGATTCACCCGCCCGACGATGCGATCGACAGGCGTCTGAGTATCACTCCCCCGCCCAGGTGCATGTCAGAGGTCACCCCGCGACCCTAGCGGGAGGGGGCGGGCGGGGGCGGGCCCGTCGTCGCGCGGCGGACGAGGCGGGTGGGGAGGGTGATGTGGGTGCGGGCCGGGGTCTCGCCGGCCATCAGGCCGATCAGCAGCTCGGCCGCCGAGGCGCCGATCGACTGCATGGGCTGGCGCACCGTGGTCAGCGGCGGGTTCAGCCGGGCCGCCTCGGGCACGTCGTCGAAGCCGACGACCGAGAGGTCGCCGGGCACGTCGAGGCCGAGCTCGGCCGCCGTCTGGATGGTCGCGATCGCCGAGAGGTCGTTCGCCGCGAAGACCGCGGTCGGCCGGTCGGGCGACGACAGCAGCGACGTCGCCGTCTCGCGCGCGATCTCCTTCTCGTAGAGGCCGACCCGCACGAGCGCCGGGTCGAACGGGATGCCCGCCTCCTCCAGCGCGCGCCGATACCCCGCGTCGCGGAGGTTCGACGAGCGGAGGTCGGGGCGGCCGGCCACGAACGCGATCCGCCGGTGCCCGAGCTCGATCAGGTAGCGCGTGGCCAGGAGGGCGCCGCCGAAGCTGTCCGACTCCACGGTCGGCAGGTCGGCGCGGCCCGTGTGCGGGTCGACCGCGACGATGGGCACGTCGGCGGTGACCCCGATGACCGTCGGCGTGACGAGGATCGCCCCGTCGATCAGGGTGCCGCTCAGCCGGCTGAGCGAGCGGCGCTCCCAGCCCGCGCTGTTGTTCTGGCGCGATCCGCTGTAGGCCAGCAGGTCGTACCGCGACTCGTGCAGCGCGGCGGCCACGCCCTTCAGGATCTCGGCGCTGAACGGCTCGAAGTCCGCCACCAGCACCCCGATCACGCCGGTGCGCCGCGAGCGCATGCTGCTCGCGATCAGGCTTGACTCGTAGCCGAGCTCCTCCACCACCTGCAGCACCCGCTGCGTGGTCTCGCTCGAGATGCCGTACCGCCCGTTGACCGCCTTCGACACCGTCGACACCGACACGCCCGCCGCCGCGGCGACGTCGTGGATGGTCGGCCGCCCGCTCACGCCCGCACCGCCAGGACGAACGAGCTCGCCGTGACGACCTCCGACGACGGCCCCACCGCGACCGGCCCCACCCACGCTCCCACGAAGTCGCGCCCGGGCGAGGGGGCGAGCCCGGCCAGATCGACCGAGGCGAACAGATCCCCGTCGACGGATGCGCGGCCGCTCAGCCCGTCCACCGACAGCTCCAGGCGCACGGCCCCGACATCGCGGGCCGACCCCGAGGCGAGCACCACCCGCTCCCCCGGGGTCACGCGAACGCAGCTCACGGTCCCCGCCCCGTCGACCGACAGCTCGAGCACCGCCAGCTCCGACACCCGCAGCAGCAGCCCGCCGCGCACCCCCGACCCCGCTGGCACCCCGATCGTCACCGCGACGTGCGCCCGCTCCGCCGGCAGCCGCCGCCCGAGCAACGACCGCGGCACGACCTCCGACGGCTCGCCGCCGCCCCGCAGGCGCACGCCGCCGCCCTCGAGAAGATCGGCGAACGCCGACGGATGCCGCCCGACCCCGTTCCAGTCGAGGTCGAGCGCCCCCTCCCCGAACCCCTCCACGACGAGCGGATGCGCGACAGGCGCCGAGTCCTCACCACCGGTCACCACCTCCCTCTGCACCCGCCCCACCCCCGGCGCGAACAGCGGCCGCCCGTCCTCCCACTCGACCGGCACCAGGCACGTCTCGCGCCCGAGCAGCCCCTCCCGCGCACCGCCGCTGAGCCCCGGCACCGGCCGCGTCGCGAGCAGCGTCGCCCACCAGGCGCCCGTCGCATCCTGAACCAGATCGGCGTGCCCCACCGCCGAGAACTCGGCGCGCCGCCCCAGCTCACGATGCGTCAGCCGCGGGTTGCCCGGGTCGCCGACGTAGGTCCCGGTGATCTCGTCGCTGTAGGCCACGACGACCGCGTGGTCCTCGGCGGTGCCGCCCTCGGCGGTCAGCAGCAGCCACCCTCCCCCCGGCCGGCTCAGGATGCGCGGCCCCTCGGCCCAGACGGCGCCCTTCATCGCCCCGCCCCAGATCACCGTCGGCGACCCCAGCGGCTGGAGGGTGGACGGGTCGAGCTCCACGAGCCAGACGTCGGTCTGACCGGGGTAGGACGCCGACGCCGCCGGCTGCGTGCCGGTGAGCCACAGCCGCTCCCCGTCGACCGTCAAGCACGGGTCGATGCCGCCGACCCCGTCGATCCAGACCGGATCCGACCACGGGCCGCGCGCATCCGTCGCCGTCACGGCGAAGTGCCCGGTGCGCCCGCCCCACGAGCCGTCGTCGGGCCCGACCACCGTGCAGACCACCACGAGCCGCTCGCCGACCACCCGCACCGAGGGCGCGAACAGCCCGCGCGACGACTCCAGCCCGGCGAGGTCGAGCTGGCCGGGCCGCTCGATCGCGTGCCCCACCTGCCGCCACCCGATGAGGTCGGAGGACACGTGCACCGGCAGTCCCGGCAGGTACTCGAAACTCGACGTGACCAGCACGAATTCGTCACCGAAACGGCAGACGCCCGGGTCGGGGTGGCAGCCGGGCAGAACCGGATTGCGGTAGGTGGCCATCGTCGGCTCCTCTCGATGATGGCTCACTCTAGCCCTACGGAAAACAGTTTCGAAAACGTTTGACGATGCCGGGGACCGCGAGTGACACTGAGTGCGCCCGGCCGAGCCGGGACCCCGACCACCCATCCGTCCACAGCGGATGCATCTCAACGAAGAGAGAGCAGGTTGCACTCATGAAACGCTCGAAGATCCTCACCGGATGCGCGGCGATCGCCCTCAGCGCCCTGGCCCTGGCGGGCTGCGCGCCGAGCTCAGGCGACTCCGCCGACGGCGGCACCACGCTGACGTTCTGGCACAACTCCACCACCGGCGACGGCAAGAAGTACTGGGAGGACACCGCGGCCGCCTTCGAGAAGGCGAACCCCGGCGTCACCGTCGAGGTGCAGTCGCTGCAGAACGAGGAGATGGACGGCAAGCTGCAGACCGCCCTGAACTCGGGCGACGCCCCCGACGTCTTCATGGCCCGCGGCGGCGGCAAGCTCGCCGACGTGGTCAAGGCCGGCCAGGCGATGGACCTCAGCGACGGCATCTCCGCCGACGCGAAGGCCGCCGTCGGCAGCTCGCTCTCGGCCTTCGAGGTCGACGGCAAGAACTACGGGATGCCCGTCTCGGTGCTCCCGTCGGGCATCTTCTACTCCTCCGACCTGTTCACGCAGGCCGGCGTGACCACTCCCCCGGCGACGATCGCCGACCTCGAGGCGGCGAACGAGGAGCTGAAGGCGGCGGGCATCGACCCGATCGCCGTCGGCGCCAAGGACGCGTGGCCCGCCGCGCACTGGTACTACAACTTCGCGCTGCGCGCCTGCTCGAAGGACGTGCTCGACACGGCCGCCGAGACCCGCAAGTTCGACGACCCGTGCTGGCTGAAGGCCGGTGAGGACCTGCAGGCCTTCATCGACACCGCTCCCTTCAACGACGGCTTCCTGACCACCGCCGCCCAGCAGGGCGCCGGATCGTCGGCAGGCCTGCTCGCCAACAAGCAGGCGAGCATGGAGCTGATGGGCGCCTGGGATCCCGGAGTGATCACCTCGCTCACCCCCGACGAGAAGCCGCTGGCCGACCTGAAGTGGTTCCCCTTCCCCGAGGTCGAGGGCGGCGACGGTGAGCCCGGCGCCATGATGGGCGGCGTCGACGGCTTCTCCTGCTGGGTGAACGCCCCGAAGGAGTGCGTCGACTTCCTGAACTTCATGGTCGAGCAGTCGAACCAGGAGGCCTACGCCGACGCGTTCCAGACGCTCCCCGCCTCGCAGGACGCCCAGAGCGTCGTCAGCGACCCGGCCCTGAAGGACGTGCTGGCCTCGTACAACGACGCTCCCTACGTGGTCGTCTGGCTCGACACCCTCTACGGCCAGAACGTCGGCAACGCGCTGAACGTCGCCGTCGTCGACCTGTTCGCCGGCAAGGGCGATGCGCAGAGCATCGTCGACGCCGTGAACGACGCCGCGGCGAAGTCCTGAGGCGGGCGCCGTGGCTACCGTGACCGCGCCCCCGCTGGCGCCGACACCGACGCAGACGGCCGGGCCGTCCACGGGAGCCACGGCGCGCCGTCGCCGCTGGGCGACCCGGGGTGAACTGGCCCTGCTGCTCGGGCCCGCCCTGGTCGTCTTCTGCGGCTTCGTCATCCTGCCGGTGGCGATGGCGGCGTACTACGGATTCTTCAGCTGGTCGGGCTACGGCCCGGCGGTCGACTTCGTCGGGATCCGCAACTACGTCACCATCCTCACCGATCCCGACTTCCACGAGGCGCTCGGGCACAACGTCTTCATCGTCGTGATGTCGCTCGTGCTGCAGGGCCCGATCGCCCTGGGGCTCGCGCTGCTGCTGAACCGGAAGCTCCGCTTCCAGTCGGTCATCCGCGTGCTGATCTTCGTGCCGTACGTCATCTCCGAGGTCGTCGTCGGTCTCGGCTGGGGCCTCATGCTCCAGTCGAGCGGGGCGGTGAACGGCCTGCTCGACAAGGTCGGGCTCGGCGCCTTCGCCGCCGACTGGATCTCGGAGCCCGGCCGGGCCATCTGGACCCTGCTCGTCATCATCACCTGGAAGTACATCGGCTTCGCGGTCATCCTCTTCCTCGCGGGGCTCCAGGGCATCCCCGAGGAGCTCTCCGAGGCGGCGGCCATCGACGGGGCCTCGTTCTGGCAGATCCAGCGGCACATCGTGCTGCCGCTGCTCGGCCCGACCGTGCGCATCTGGGCGTTCCTGTCGATCATCGGCTCGCTGCAGCTGTTCGACCTGGTCTGGATCATCTGGGGCCAGTACGTCGCCTCCACCGCCGGCACCTCGACGATGGCCACCTACATGGTCGCCAACGGCCGCAACGCCGGCAGCTACGGCTACGGCAGCGCCGTCGCCGTCGTGATGTTCCTCATCTCCCTCGCCGTGGCGCTGCTCTACCAGCGCTTCGTGCTGCGCCGCGACACCGCGGGCGCCCTCACCGGAAGCAGCAAATGATGGCAACCCCCACCCTGCAGAAGCCGGTGACGGAGTCGGCGACGACCCGGCGCGCACCGGCCGCATCCGCCGCCCCCGTGGGAGGCGCGCGCCGCTCGAGCAGCCTCGCGATCTACTTCGTCGCCCTCGTGCTGATCGGCCTGATGCTGGCGCCCGTCGCCTACATCATCCTGGGCGGCTTCCGCTCGAACTCCGAGATCACGCTCGACCCCTCGGGCCTGCCGGGCGAGTGGAACTGGGCGAACTACGGCGACGTGCTCGGCAGCGGCGTGTTCTGGGGCCAGGTGGCGAACTCGACCATCGCGGCCGTCGCCACGACCCTGTTCGTCGTCGTGCTGGGCCTGATGGCGGCGTTCGCCCTCTCGCGGTACGCCTTCCGGGGCCGCGGCGCGGTCTACGCGCTGTTCACCGCGGGGCTCATGTTCCCGATGACGGTCGCGATCACGCCGCTCTACATCCTGGTGCGCGACCTCGGCCTGATGAACTCGCTCGCGGGCGTCATCGTTCCGCAGATCGCGTTCGGCCTGCCCGTGACCATCATCGTGCTCGTGCCCTTCCTCTCGGCCATCCCGAAGGAGCTGCAGGAGGCGGCGTCGATCGACGGCTGCAGCCGGCTCGGCTTCTTCTGGCGGATGGTGCTGCCGCTGGCGGTGCCCGGCGTGATCACCGTCGGCATCCTCGCCTTCGTGGCCAGCTGGAACTCGTACATGCTGCCGCTGTTCATCCTGAACAACGACGCCGCGTTCACGCTGCCGCTCGGCACGCAGGCCTTCGCCTCGCAGTACTCGGTCGACACGGCGAAGGTGCTCGCCTTCACCTCGCTGTCGATGATCCCCGCCCTGATCTTCTTCAGCCTCTTCGAGCGGCGCATCGTGGGCGGTCTCACGGGCGCTGTCAAGGGCTGAACCACTCCTCCAACGACCTGAAAGCGAAGACGTCGTGACCACTCCCCTCCCCGCCTCCGACCGTGTGCACGGGCTGCTCGCCCAGATGACGCTCGAGGAGAAACTCGCCCAGCTCGTGGGCTTCTGGGTCGACCAGAGCGACGACGCCGTCGCACCGATGGCCGGAGACATGAACGCCGGTGGGCTCTACCGCGACGCCGTCGAGCACGGAATCGGCCACCTCACCCGGGTCTACGGCACCCGCCCGATCGACCCGGTCGAGCGCGCGGAGTGGCTCTGGGCCGAGCAGCGCCGGCTGGTCGCGGAGACCCGGCTGGGCATCCCGGCGCTCGTGCACGAGGAGTGCCTGACCGGGCTCGCCGCGTGGAAGGCCGCCACCTTTCCGACGCCGCTGGCCTGGGGCGCCTCGTTCGACCCGTCACTGGTCGAGCAGGTCGGGGCCGCGATCGGGCGCTCGATGCGCGAGGTCGGGGTGCACCAGGGGCTCGCCCCGGTGCTCGACGTCATCCGCGACCCGCGCTGGGGCCGGGTCGACGAGTGCATCGCCGAGGACCCGTACGTCGTCGGCACCATCGGCACCGCCTACGTGCGGGGCCTCCAGGACGCCGGCGTGCACGCCACGCTGAAGCACTTCGCCGCGTACTCGGCCTCGCAGGCCGGCCGCAACCACGCGCCGGTGCACGTCGGGGCCCGCGAGCTCGCCGACGTCTTCCTGCCGCCGTTCGAGATGGCGATCCGCGAGGGCGGCGCCCGCTCGGTGATGAACTCCTACAGCGAGATCGACGGTGTGCCGGTCGGCGCGAACGCGGCCCTGCTCACCGGGCTGCTCCGCGACGGCTGGGGCTTCGACGGCACGGTCGTGTCGGACTACTTCTCGGTCGCGTTCCTCGAGACCATGCACGCCGTCGCCGACTCCCGCGGCGAGGCGGCCCGGCTCGCCCTCGAGGCCGGCATCGACGTCGAGCTGCCGAGCGGCGACGCCTACCTCGCACCGCTGGCCGAGGAGGTGCGCGCGGGCCGCGTGCCCGAGAGCCTGATCGACCGCTCCGTGCTGCGCGTGCTGGGCGAAAAGGAGGAGCTCGGGCTCCTCGACGAGACCTTCGAGTCGGCTCCCACCGCGATCGACCTCGACGATGCCGAGCACCGGATGCTCGCCCGGCAGCTCGCCGAGAAGTCCGTCGTGCTGCTGACCAACGACGGCGTCCTCCCGCTCGCGGATCCCTCCCGCGGCGCGGCGCCCTCCCGGGTCGCGGTCATCGGCCCGAACGCCGACTCGGCCGAGGCGCTGATGGGCTGCTACTCCTTCGTCAACCACGTGCTGGCGCACCACCCCGGGATTCCGATGGGCATCGAGATCCCGACCGTGCGCGCTGCCCTGACCGCCGCGCTCGGCACCGCCACGGTGACCTACGAGCCCGGCTGCGACGTCGAGGGCGACGACCGCTCCGGCATCGCCGCGGCGGTCGAGAGCGCGCGCCGCGCCGAGGTCGCCGTGGTCGTCGTCGGCGACCGGGCAGGCCTCTTCGGCCGCGGCACGGTGGGCGAGGGCAACGACGTCGAGAGCCTCGAGCTCCCCGGGGTGCAGCGGGAGCTCGTGCAGGCGGTCGTCGCGTCGGGCACGCCGGTGGTGATGGTGGTCGTCACCGGCCGGCCCTACGCGATCGACTGGGCGATCTCGGGCGCCGAGCGTCCTGCGGCGGTGCTGCAGGCGTTCTTCCCGGGCGAGGAGGGCGGCACGGCTCTCGCGGACGTGATCTCGGGAGCCGTGTCGCCGAGCGGGCACCTGCCGGTGTCGCTGCCGCGCTCGGCCGGGGCGGAGCCCTTCGGCTACCTGCACCCGATCCTCGGCGGGCCGTCCGAGGTCACGAGCGCCGACAGCACCCCCGTGCTGCCGTTCGGCCACGGCCTCAGCTACACGACCTTCGAGCGCTCGGAGCTGACGGCCGACCCCGAGGTGACCGCCGGCGGGGCCTTCGAGGCCTCGGTGCGCATCCGGAACACGGGCGAGCGCGCGGCCACCGACCTCGTGCAGCTCTACGCCCGCGACCTCGTGGGCAGCATCACCCGGCCCGTCGCGCAGCTGCTCGGCTACCGCCGGGTCGCGCTCGAGCCGGGCGAGGAGGCCGTGGTGCGCTTCCGGGTGCCGACCACGCGGCTCGCGTTCAGCGGCCTCGACCTCACGCGCATCGTGGAGCCGGGCGCCGTCGAGCTCTGGGTCGGCCCCTCGTGCGCCGAGCGCGAGACCGAGGCGGCGATCGAGATCGTGGGGGCCGTGCATCCGGTGACCGTCGACGACGAGCTGCTCGTGGCCGTCGAGGTCGAGCGGATGCCCGCCCGCGCGGTCGCGCGGGCCTGACCCTCGGGCCCCGGCTGCTGCTCGGCGCGGTCGTGCCCGCTCAGCGGGGGTGGGCCGCGAACTCGCCCCAGAGGCGGTCGGTGAAGGCGCCGGGCGGGAGGGGCGGCGCCGCCGGCTCGGCAGGCTCGGCCGCGGGGACGGTGGCCGGCGTGTCGGCGAGGTCGGCGAGGTGGCGGAGGAGGGCGCGGGCGACGCGGTCGTTCTCGCGGAAGGCGACGGCGTTCGTGCGGGGGCGCGAGAAGGCGCCGACGAACGGGGAGTTCGTGTAGGGGCCGATGGCGTAGGTGCGGCCCGAGGGCTCGTCGGCGTGCAGCACCCGGCGGTCGTCGGGGCGCACGGCGAGGCGTCCGGTCGGGGCGCGGAAGGCGGGGTCATGGGCGACCTCCTCCACCGCGGCACCGGCCTCGAGGAGCGCGCGCAGCAGCGCGTTGTCGCTGCGGGCGACGCTCGTGTCGGGTAGGCGGGCGTCGACCAGGGCGCTCGCGGTGACGACCTCGGCGTGGTTCTCGGAGCTCGCGCGGAACACCCCGCCCTCCTCGTCGGCCTCGACGCGCAGCCCGGCGCCGAGGAAGCGCACCACGCCCGCCTCCGAGAGGGCGAGCAGCTCCTCGAGGCGGTGGGCGGGCGGGCCGCTCGCGATGAAGCTGAACCAGCCGAGCCACCAGCCGTTGATGTCCTCGACGCGGGAGCGCGCCGTCCAATTCGGCGACGAGACGATCTCGGCGAGCGCGAACAGGGACGTCAGCAGCGCGATGAACAGGCCGAGGGTGGCGCTGTGCTCGGGCCGGGTGCGCAGGCGGAGGTCGCGTTCGATGTACGCGCGCACGCGCCGCTGGAGCTCGTCGGCGCCGTCGGGCCCGTCGTCGCGTACGCCGTCGAGCGGGCGGTCGAGCTGCGGCAGGAAGAGGCGGTCGAGCTCGTCGATCACCGTCCGCTCGATCAAGGCCGTGAGTTCGGCGGCGTCGCGCCGCACCCGCGCCTCGTCGACGGCGTCGGCGAACACGGGGTCGGCGAAGCCGCGGCCGCGCGCCGACGGAGCTGTCGTCGACGAACCGGTGGCGGTGGCGACGATCGACGCCCGCCGGTCGAGCGCCTCGAAGCGCGCCGCGAACTCCGGCCAGCCGATCCGCACCCGCTCGGGATGACCCGTGACCAGTTCCCGGTAGTAGCCCCAGAGCATCTCCTGCGCGATCAGCGGCCAGACGTCGGCCGAGAAGTCGAGCGACTCGCGCGAGGCGGCGAGCTCCGCCGCGATCGCCGGCGTGAAGAACCGGCCGGCCGGCGCCTCTCCGGCGAGCGCCGAGCCGATCTTCGAGTGGTAGGGCACGCCTCGCCGCGAGCCGATCAGGAGGCGCGGCTCGCGCCCCGAGGGCTCGTAGCGCAGCCGCCCGTCCTCCGTCGTGAAGCGTCCGCCGCGGCCCTCGGTCAGCAGCACGATCAAATCGACGGCGGCGAGCCCGAAGCCCCGCACGATCACGCGCTGGCCCGGAACGATCGCGCGGGTGTCGGCGTCGGCGGTGAAGGCCGGCGGCAGGTAGTAGAGCTCCCGGCGGCGAGCGAAGTCGATCAGCCGGGCGTGCTCGGGCTGCGGATCGGCCCCCGTGTGACCCAGGGAGTACAGCACGAGGTCGACCGTGAGCGCCCGGCCCCGCTCGAGACCCACCCGGCGGCGGCCATCCGGGAGCTCGGTCACCGCGGTGGCCCGGGTGCGGTGCTCGCGCACCTCGACGCCCGGTCCGAGGGCGGCCACCGCCTCCTCGTGGTACCAGCGGAGGTAGAGGCTCTGCAGGCGCCGAGTCGGGAAGCTAGCCGGGCCGAGGTGCCGCAGCTCGGCGGAGAGGGCGTCGTCGAGGCGGCCGTCGGGCACGCGGATGCTCCCCCCACGCACCCGCTCCGCCCACTCCACCAGCGAAGGCCCGGGGCGCACCGGCCCGTCGATGGTGGACGTCTCGTCGGTGAACATCGTGACGTCGGCCGCCGTCGAGTTCAGCTTGAGCAGCGGGGACTGGTCGCGGCGCCAGATGCGGCCCGGGCCGGCGGGGTGGGGGTCGATCAGGTGCACCACGAGCGAGGGGCCGCCGTCGCGCGTGCGGCGGTCGCGGCCCCAGAGCTCGTCGAGGTTCGCGGCCAGGCGCTCGAGCACTCCGACGCCGCGCGGCCCGGCGCCGATCACGGCGAGGGAGACGGGAGCGGTGGGTGCGGCGGGGGCCGGGATGCGTGCGGACATGCCCCGAGGATCGCCCGCGCATCCGCCCGATGCGAGCACTATGACCAACCGTGACGCAGGTGACGCTTTGTGAACCGGATTCGTTGGCGACCGGCCCCGGGCGCACCTAACGTCGGGCCAACGACAGCGCTCGGCACCGAACAGAACGGCGCTCGGCAACGAAAGAAGGAACCCCATGCCCATCGAATTCCTCGGCATCGCCGCGACCAACGACGGCAGCGAGACCCGGGCCCGCAGCGGCGCGAGCTTCGACACGGAGTACACGCTGCGCCTCGCCCGGGCCCACGAGGACACCGGCTGGGACCGCGTGCTCTTCGCCTACCACTCCGGCTCGCCCGACCCCGCGACCGCGGCGGCGTATGTCGCCTCGAAGCTCGACCGGCTGCAGATCCTGCTCGCGCACCGGCCGAACGTGTCGTACCCCACCTATGCGGCCAAGGTCATCGCGACGCTCGACCAGATCAGCGGCGGGCGCCTCACGGTGCACATCATCACGGGCGGGTCGAGCGCCGACCAGGCCGCCGAGGGCGACTTCCTGACGAAGGACGAGCGCTACGAGCGCACCGGTGAGTACATCCGCATCCTGAAGCAGGCGTGGACGAGCAAGGAGGCCTTCAGCTTCCACGGCACGCACTACCGCTTCGACGACTTCGTCAGCGACGTCTGGCCGGTGCAGCAGCCGCGGCCGAGCATCTCGTTCGGCGGCTCCTCCCCCGCGGCCTATGCGATCGGCGCCGCCGAGAGCGACATCTACGCGCTGTGGGGCGAGCCACTCGCGAGCACGGCCGAGCAGATCCGCACGATCACGGACGCGGCGCTCGCCGCCGGGCGGCCCTCCCGTCCGCGGCTGCAGGTGGCCTTCCGGCCCATCCTCGGGGCGACCGAGGAGCTCGCGTGGGAGAAGGCCGAGCGCATCCTCGGCCGGATCCAGGAGCGGAGCGGCGTGCTCGGTGCCGCCGACCTCCGCAATCCTGAGAACGCGGGATCGCAGCGGCTGCTGTCCATCGCCGAGCAGGGCGACCGCTACGACCGGGCGCTGTGGACGAAGGTGGCCGCGGCCTCGGGCGGGCGGGGTAACTCGAACGCTCTCGTCGGCACCCCCGAGACGGTCGCGGCGGCGCTGCTCGACTACGTCGACCTCGGGGTCGACATCATCTCGGCGCGGGGCTACGACTACGTCGACGACACGATCGACTTCGGGCGGTACGTCATCCCGCTCGTGCGCGAGGAGGTGGCGCGGCGGGATGCGGCGGCTGCGGCTGCGGCTGCCGCTGCCGCTGCCGATGCCGGTGCCCCTGCCGATTCCGGAGATTCCGCCGGCTCCGCCACCCGCGAGGAGGCCTCCCGTGCCGCAGCCTGACGAGTTCCGTTACGTCGCCGCCGACGACCCGCTGACCCTTCCCCTCCTCACCGAGCTGGCCGAGGAGTACGACGCCCGCTACGGCGACGCCTGGGGCGAGCCAGCCGCGACCGAGATCACCCGCTATCCCGCCGCCGAGTTCGCACCCCCGCACGGCGCCTTCGTGCTCCTCCTGCGCGACGGCGAGCCGATCGCCGGCGGAGCCTTCAAGACCTTCGACCCCGCCACCACCGAGCTCAAGCGCATCTGGACCTCGAAGCACCACCGCCGCCAGGGCCTCGCCCGCCGGGTCGTCGCCGAGCTCGAGGACGAGTCGCGCCGCCGAGGCTTCACCCGCGTCTACCTCACCACCGGCCCCCGCCAGCCCGAGGCCCAGCGCCTCTACGCCGAGACCGGCTACACGCCCCTGTTCGACCCGACCCTCCCGGCCGAGGAGGTCGTCATCCACGGCTTCGCCAAGTCGCTGACCGGGGAGCCGCTCGACGTCGCGGACATCCGGCGGCGGCACGAGGAGTCGCTCGAGCACTTCTACGCGGCTCTGCCGAACCGTCGGCTGGGCGCCGGACGATCGGAGGTGACGGCGTGAGCGGGCTGTCGACCCGGGAGCGGTCCGCGGGAGCGGGCGGCCGCGCATCCGTCACCCCATTCGGGGAGAGCGGCGACGCCACGCCGACCGGCAGCCCCGGCGCCCCGCTGCCCCCGGGCATCGACCTGAAGCGCCTGGCCGAGCGACCCGTCGTGCCGCTGCGCCACCCCGTGCGCTGGGTGATCACCGCCGTCGTGCTCGTGCTGCTGCTCAACTTCGTGCAGACGCTGTTCACGAACCCCGCGTGGGAGTGGTCGAAGGTGGGCACGTGGCTGTTCGCCCCCGCCATTCTGAAGGGGCTGCAGCTGACGCTCGTCGCCACCGCGATCAGTGCGGTCGTCAGCTTCCTCGGCGGCATCGTCGTGGCGCTCGGACGCATCTCGGGCAACCCGGTGCTGAGCACGCTGAGCTGGCTGTACATCTGGCTGTTCCGCTCGGTGCCGCTGATCCTGGTGCTGATCTTCCTGTTCAACCTCGGCAACCTGTACCCCACGATCGGCATCGGGGTTCCGTTCGGGCCGCAGCTGGAACTGCCCACCGTGACGGTGCTGTCGTCGCTGGCGCTCGGCGTGATCGGGCTGAGCCTCAGCGAGATCGCGTACAGCGCCGAGGTGGTGCGGTCGGGCATCCTGGCCGTCGACCCGGGGCAGCACGAGGCGGCGAAGGCGCTCGGCATCCCGTCGCGGCGGCAGTTCACGCGCATCGTGCTGCCGCAGGCGCTGCGCTCGATCGTGCCGGCCTACGTGAACCAGATCATCGGGCTGCTGAAGGCGAGCTCGCTGCTGTTCTACGTGTCGCTGCTGGATCTCTTCGGCGTCGTGCAGAACCTCGGCAGCACCTACCCGACCGACATCATCCCGCTGCTCGTGGTCGCGACGATCTGGTACCTCGTGCTGACGAGCGTCATCTCGGTGGTGCAGTACTACATCGAGCGGTTCTACGCCCGGGGGTCGGTTCGGGTGCTTCCGGCGACGCCGTGGCAGCGATTCCGGGGTGGCGTGCGGCAGCTGAGCCGTCGGCCCGCAGCCCGCCCTCACGAATCGAGGGAGGTCGTATGAGCGCCGCGATCGAGATCCACAACGCCACGAAGTCCTACGGCGACCGCACCGTGCTGAAGGGCGTCGACCTCACCCTCGCCGCCGGCACCGTGACGGTCATCCTCGGCCCGAGCGGCTCGGGCAAGTCGACCCTGCTGCGCGCGATCAACCACCTCGAGAAGCTCGACGAGGGCTACGTCGCGATCGGCGGCGAGCTGATCGGGGTCACCGTGCGCGGCGACCGCCTCAAGGAACGGCGCGAACGCGACATCCTCCGCCAGCGCGCCCGCATCGGCTTCGTCTTCCAGAACTTCAACCTCTTCCCGCACCTGACCGTGCTCGAGAACGTGGTCGAGGCCCCGATCGCGCAGGGTGTGCGAGCAGCGGATGCGCGAACCCGCGCCCTGGCCCTGCTCACCCGAGTCGGGCTGGCCGACAAGTCCGGCGCCTACCCGCGGCAGCTCTCGGGCGGCCAGCAGCAGCGCGTCGCGATCGCTCGCGCCCTCGCCCTGGACCCGGACGTGCTGCTCTTCGACGAACCCACCTCGGCGCTCGACCCGGAGCTCGTCGGGGAGGTGCTGCAGGTCATCCGAACCCTGGCCGGCAGCGGGAAGACGCTCGTCGTCGTGACGCACGAGATCGGCTTCGCCCGCGAGGTGGCCGATCACGTGGTGTTCCTCGACGAGGGCGAGCTGCTCGAGCAGGGGCCGCCCGGGGCGGTGCTCTCGGCGCCGCGGCACCCGCGGACGCGGGACTTCCTCGACAAGGTGCTCGCCTAGCGGCAGCGCCCCTGTCCCCATCTCCCCCTCACCATCACCATCACCATCACCATCACAGCGAAGGACATCCCATGCAGCACTCCCTCCCCACCCGCCTCCGAACGTTCGGCGCTCTGGCCGCCGCGGCGCTGCTCGTCACGGGTCTCGCCGCCTGCGCGTCGGACGCCTCGGCCTCCGGATCCTCGGCCGCGGCCGACGGCACCGTCACCGTCGGGGCGTTCTC
Organism: Herbiconiux sp. VKM Ac-1786; assembly: GCF_015350805.1. Taxonomy (GTDB): domain Bacteria; phylum Actinomycetota; class Actinomycetes; order Actinomycetales; family Microbacteriaceae; genus Herbiconiux. The sequence continues at coordinate 1,310,038 of NZ_JADKSG010000002.1, forward strand.
GAACGGTGCGGCGACCGAGACGTCGATCGAGGTGTCGACGGTCGAGAGCATCCGCGAGACCCTGCCTGAGGAGGTGCTCGACAGCGGCGAGCTCGTGATCGGTGTCGGCGCCCTGCCCGCCGGTTTCCCGCCGCTCGCCTTCACCGGTGACGACAACGAGACCCTGACCGGCGCCGAGCCCGACCTCGGGCGCCTCGTCGCCGCGGTCTTCGGCCTGAAGCCGGTGGTGCAGAACTCCACCTGGGACAACCTCTTCGTCGGCATCGACACCGGCGCCACCGACGTCGGCTTCTCGAACATCACCGACACCGAGAAGCGCAAGGAGAAGTACGACTTCGCCTCCTATCGCGGCGACAACCTGGCGTTCCAGGTGCTCGCCTCGAGCGACTGGGACTTCGACGGCGACTACGAGAACCTCGACGGCCTGACCGTCGCGGTGAGCGCGGGCACCAATCAGGAGAAGATCCTCTCGGAGTGGAAGTCGAAGTTGGAAGCCGAGGGCAAGACCCTCGAGATCGTCTACTTCCCCGACGCGAACAGCACCACGCTCGCCCTGAACTCGGGCAAGATCGACGCCTCGTTCGGGCCGAACCCGGGCATCGCCTACCAGAACACCCTCTCGAAGGATGGCGCCAACCCCACCCGCACCGCCGGAACGTTCTCGGGCGCGGGCGAGACCCTCGACGGCCTGATCGCCGCGACGGTGAAGAAGGACTCGGGCCTCGCCCAGCCCGTGGCGGATGCGATCAACCACCTGATCGAGAACGGGCAGTACGCGAAGTGGCTGGCGGCGTACGACCTGGAGAACGAGGCGGTCGAGACGTCGCTCGTGAACCCGCCCGGGCTGCCGCTCGACAACAGCTGAGCGGGCGCCCGGCGCCGAGCCCTCGACCGCTCTCCGCGGTCGGGGGTTCGGCGTTTCTCGGGCTGAGTTCAGCTCAGATTAAACGAGCATTCATCAGCTGTTTCTGATAGAATCTCAGTATGACTCCAGCTGCCCGCATCCACGAAATGGCCGCCGCACTCTGCGGCCGTTCGGGCGCGAGTCTGGCGGGTCTCGGCGACGACGAGCTGCTCGAATTGATGGCCGCTTACGAGGCTCTCGGGCGTGCGGTGTCGGCGCAGCAGGTGCGGCTCGCCGGCGAGGTCGGGGTGCGGTCGCGCTCCGAACTCGGCGACGAGGGGTTGAGCCGGTCGCAGAACTTCACGACCCCGGTCGCGCTGGTCGCGAAGGTCACCGGGGCGTCGGCGCGGGCGTGCAAGGCGCGCCTCGAGCTCGGGCGCACACTGCGGGGCGCGGTGCTGCTGGGTGGGGGCGAAGGGCCGGCGCCGTTCCCGGTGGTCGCCCGCGTGCTCGATGAGGGCGTGCTGGGGGTCGAGGCTGCGTCGGCGATCGTGAAGCAGTGCGGCGTGCTCGCCGATCGCGGATGCTCGCCCGACGTCGTGGCCCTGGCTGAGGAAACTCTCGTCGACCAGACCATTTCGTGCCGGCTCACGGCCGACGAAACCTTCCGGGCTGCGATCCATCTGCGCGAGGTGCTCGACCCCGACGGCGCTGAGCCGCGTGACGAGGTGTTGCAGATGCAGCGATCACTGACGATCGCGCAATCGTCGGATGGGATGTACCGGGGGAAGTTCGCGCTCGCCCCGGAGCAGGGCGGGGTGTGGATGGCGAGCATCCAGGCGATGCAGAGCCCCAGGGTGTCGGGGCCGCGGTTCGTCGATGGGGACGAGTACGTGACCGCTGATGGCCGCACGCAGGCGCAGAAGAACGCCGACACGGTGACTGAGCTCATCGCTCGCGCTGCCGGCGCTGATGACATGCCCCGCATCAACGGCGCCATCGCCACCGTCAACGTGCACATGACACTCGACGATCTCGAGAAGGGCCGCGGGGTCGGGTGGATCGACGGTATCGATCAGCCCGTTCCCGCCTCCACCGTCGCGCAGCTGCGGTGCTCATCCCCCGTCGCGGCGACACTGTTCGGAGACAAGGGCGAGGTGCTCTACCACGGCAAGGCGAAGCGGCTCTTCACCGCGGCGCAGAACCGGGCCCTAGCCGCCCGGGACGGCGGCTGCGTGTGGCCCAGTTGCGACCGGCCACCGTCGTTCTGCGAGACACATCACGCGAACGAGTGGGTGTCGGACGATCATCCGCCCGGCAGAACCGATATCGACAACGGGGTTCTTCTCTGTCACTTCCACCATTCCCACCTGCACAAGACACCATGGAAACTGGTCATGCAAGGCGGTGTGCCCCATCTCATTCCACCGCGGTGGGTAGACACGGAACAGAAGCCGATCCCGACCACCCGGCGTCGCACCATTCAGCGACCCGCCGCTTAGCCGACCACCGCTATTCGAGGGCAAGCGCGAAGCGCGCGGCAGCAGGCGGCTGCCGCGCGCTCACGCGCTTGCCCGAGATGGTCATGGCCGGGTCGGGAGGACCGGCTCGCCGCGAGCGGGTTTCGAGTGGAAGAGCCGGTGGCGAGGTGGCTGCTAGCGTCCGCTGGCCGCGCGGGAGCGGGCGAGCATCCAGCCCGCCCAGAAAGCGAGACCCGCGATGCCGAGCACGACGACCGCCGCACCCGCGATCGTGCCCCAGCCGATCACCACGGCCCCGGCCGGGCTGAACACCGTGCTCGACAGCGGCGCGTAGGCGAACCACCCGAACGAGGCGGACTGCGGCGTCGAGGCGACCATCACCACCACTCCCGCCACGATCGCCGCGGCGGCAGCCACGGGGAGGACGAGCATCCGACCGGAACGACGCGCAGGCATGCCCTCACGCTAACGGGCGGGCATGCCCTCACGTCAACAGGCGGGCCACCCGGTGACCTACCCGGCGTGACCGCCTGGGCGCCACTACGCTTCTGAGCATGACGAACAGCCCCGCCGATTCCCGTGCCGCAGCGGTCAGCACTCGACGGGGTCTCGCGATCACCGCCGTCATCATGGGCGCGATCGCCACGCTGATGATCCTGAGCTTCCAGCTGATCGCCGCCGGCGCCGACGGTCAGGGACTGTCCAACGCTGTGGTCATCGCGGTGGTGCTCTTCTACGGTTCGTTCGCGATCGGCGCCGTGGCAGCGCTGCTCGGCATCGCCGCCGCCATCTTCGCCCGCCCTCGACTGCTCGGGGTGGTGGCCGTCGTCCTGGGGGTCGTCCCCGTGGTCGTGGTGACGGTGTCGCCCTCGCTGCAGGGCTGAGCCCGAGACAGCCGGGTCACCCGGTCGTCGATCGCCCGAGCGCCGCGCCCTTCAGTCGCCGGTGACCGTCGGGCCGTCGGGTGCTTGTCGTCCCTGCGCGGGCCGGGCGCCACGGCGGCGGCGGACGGTGATCGCGCGCCAGAGGCCGACCGCGACGCCGAGCGTCCAGAGCGGGAGCCCGACGAACGCCGCGACCCAGAGCGGTGCGCTCCGGCGCCCGCTCCCCATCGTCTCGTCCAGCCGCCAGCCGTGCACCGTGCACATCCAGACGGTCAGGGCGAGGAACACCGCCGACCCCGCAGCCATCAGAAGCGGATGCGCGGCGAGCGCCGCCTGCAGCCGTCCCCGATCTTTCCGCACGCCCGAACGGTGCCGACCGTTCTGCCCCGTCTGCGTCACGCTGCTCCCCGCCTCCCCACCGTCATCGACCGCCCTCAGAACGATAGCCCGCCCGCTCGCGAACCCTCAGTCCTCGAGGTCGCCCGCCGACTCCGGCTCCGCGGCGGTCTCGGCGGTGCGGTCGCGCAGACGGTCGGACATCTCCGAGGCGCCCGCCCCCTCGTCCTCGTCCGCCGCCTTGATCAGCTCGGCGAGCTCGTCGTCGCGGGGCGCATCCGCCGCGGTCTTGCCGGGCGCGTCGTTCGTGGGCTCGGGTTCGTTCGTCATGTCGTCTCCTGCTCCGAATGGATGATCGGCCCGCACCTCGCGGGCCACTCCCCACCCTGGCCCTGCACAGCCGCGAGTGGCGGGAGGCTGTCAGGCTGCTGGCGGGCGACTGTCGGGTCGCTGTCGTGGTGCGCCCCGGATGCGCGCCCTAGCGTTGCAGGCATGAACGAGACACGCATCATCACCCTCCGCCGGGAGCGCGGCTGGACCCAGGAGAAGCTCGCCGCCGAGAGCGGCGTCGCCGTGCGCACGGTGCAACGTCTGGAAGGCGGCCAGGACGCCAGCCTCGAGACCCTCTCGATGGTCGCCAAAGCCCTCGGCGTCACCGTCGGGGAGCTCTTCACCGCGGTCTCCGACGACGACTTCGGCGCGGCCGTCGGCGCCCTCGACGACCGCTCGGCCGTGCAGCAGGCGCAGCGCGACTCCGCGATCAGCGGCTACCGCTCGCTCTACACGGGCGTGGGCATCCTGATCACCTTCGTCGTGATCGTGCTCGTCGCCACGCAGCTCGTGCCGGGCATCGCGTTCCTCGCGATCGGCGCCTACTGGGCGGCCGGGAGCCTGTTCGCGCGATTCCTGCTCAACTCGGTGATCAACCCGCGGCTCGACGCGAAGTACCCGCTGTCCAGCGCCAGGCGGCGCTGACAGGACGGGTAGGGAGGACTAGGGTCTGGCCCATGATCGGAACCCTCGATGTCATCGTCCTCGACTGCCCCGACCCGCTCGCGCTCGCCCGCTTCTACGCCGAGCTGATCGGGGGTGAGATCGTGCAGGCCGACGCCGACTGGGTCGAGGTCGCACCGCCCGGCGCGACCCACCGGCCGCTGCTCGCCTTCCAGCTGGTCGACGACTACCGGGCTCCCGAGTGGCCTGGCCAGCTCGTGCCGCAGCAGCTCCACCTCGACGTGAAGGTCGACGACCTCGACGTGGGCGAACAAGCCGTGCTCGCGATCGGCGCGACCGCGACGGGCTCGACCACCGACACCTTCCGCGTCTACCTCGACCCGGCCGGCCATCCCTTCTGCCTGGTCTCACCGGCCGACTGACGGATGCGCGGCGAGCGCCCGGGCTCAGTGCTCGTGCGCGCCCGAGAGCTTGAACGCGAGCCGGCCGTGGGCGTAGCCGCCGCCGGCGCGGATCGCGGTCGCGACCCAGGCCGCCTCGGCCAACTCCCCCTCCGAGGCGCCGGCCTTCACGGCGTTCTGGCTGTGGGCGTCGATGCAGTAGACGCACTGCGTCGTGATGCCGACGGCGAGCGCGATCAGCTCCCGGTACTTCAGCGGGATCTCGCGGCCCTCCGGCTGGAAGACGGCGTCGTCGAAGGCCGCGAACGCCGCGAGGATGTCGGGCGTCTCCTTCTTGTAGACGGCGGTGTAGCGCTTGTCCTCGGTGCGGTCGAAGTAGTCGGCCATGGGTGTCCTCTCGGTGACGGATCGTGGGGTGGGGTGGGGTGGGGTGAGTTCGGGGGCCTCAGAGGGAGGCCAGGGCATCCGCTGTTCGGAGGGTCGCGTCGCGCAGGAGCGGGCGCGGCATCGCGAAGACGAGGCGCACGAAGCCCTCGTGGCCCGCGCCGCAGAGCGCACCGTCGGTGACCGCGACGCCCGCCCGCTCGCGCAGGAACGTCGCCGGTGAATCGCCGGAACCCGCACCGAAGCCGAACGACCGCAGATCGAGCCAGGCCAGGTAGGTCGCCTCGGGGAGCTCGTAGCCCACGTCGGGCGCGTGCTCCGCGAGCAGCGAGCCGAGCAGCCGGCGGTTGCCGTCGAGGTAGTCGACCACTCCGCCGAGCCACTCCCGCCCCGAGCGGTACGCCGCCGTGGCCGCGATCACACCGGGTGTCGCCGCCCCGTGCTGCACGGCGAAACCGAAGCCGGCGTAGCGCCGCTCGTCGGCGTCGTTCGTGGTGATCAGCTGGGCGGCCTTGAGGCCGGGCACGTTCCAGGCCTTCGAGGCGCTGGTGCCGGTGACGGAGTGGGCGGCGGCGGCCTCCGAGACCGTGGCGTACGGGATGTGCGGCCGCCCGTCGAAGCGCAGCGGCGCGTGGATCTCGTCGGCGAACACCCGCCCGCCGTTCCGCTCGACCACCTCGGCGATCGCCTCGAGCTCGTCGCGGTCGAGCGCCGTGCCCGTCGGGTTCTGCGGGTTGCACAGGATGAGCGTGCCGGCCCCGGCCCGGAAGGCGGCGTCGAGCGCGTCTAGGTCATGCCGCCACCGGGGGCCACCGCCCGGCCCGTCCTCCGTCACGATCCCGGGCACCTCGACCACCGGATGCCCGAGCGTCGGCGGATATGTCAGGAACGGCATATACGCCGGCGTCGGCACGATCACGGCCGATCCCGGTGGGGAGAAGGCGGTGACGGCGACGCCGAGGGCCGCCATCACGTCCGAGACGTGGTGCACCCGGGCGGGGTCGACGCGCCAGTCGTAGGCGTCGAGCATCCATTCGGCTGTGGCCTCGGCCATCTCGTGCGCGGTCGCCGGTGCCAGGTAGCCGAGCACGCCCTCGTCGAGGGCGCGGTGCAGGGCGGCGGTGACGGCGGGGGCGGTGCCGAAGTCCATCTCGGCCACCCAGGCGCCGATCGTGCCGGGGTGCAGGCTCCACTTCCGGCTCGACGGCACGTCGAGGTCGGCGGCGGTGATGCGGTCGAACGGGTGCATGGCTCGCTTCGGTGCAGGTGGCTTCGGCGCAGGTGTCTTCGGTGCAGGTGGGGCTGTCGCGGGTGGGGCTGTCGCGGGTGCGGTCGTCGGATGCCCGCCCCAGCATCCTCGCCGCCGATCGCGCCGCCCGCCCGAGTGTTGCGCAATGCGTCACGGTCAAGAGGGCTGCGTCTCGCGCCGCACGGGCGGAGGCTGGTCGCATGTCGATGTCAGAATCCTTCGTGCCGATCATGTCCGACCGCGACGAGGCGCCCGCCGCCTCCGACCCCGGCCCGGGCGCGCCCGGAACCGACGCCCCCGCCGACCTCGAGCAGCCCGCCACCGAGGCCGAGCAGACCGGCGTGCCCGCGGCCACGCAGAACCCGCCCTTCCGCACCCCCGATCCCGACGCGGCCCCCGCCGACGCCGCCGACCTCGGCGAGCGCGACTAGCCCGAACCGACCCGCGCGCCGGTCACTGCTCGGCGAGCGCCGACTGCAGGCGACGGATGCTCCCGCCGAGCAGTCCTGTCGCGAGCAGCCCCGCGCCGAGCGGGCCCGAGGCGTCCTCCCCCAGCGCGGGCAGCAGCCGGAGCGCCGCCCGCACCGGGTCGCTCATCCGTCCGAACTGCCAGGCGAGTTCGGCCCCCGCCGCACCGGACAGTCCCGGCTCGCCCGCGGCGAGCGCGACGGCCTTCGCGGCGTACGCGGCGGCACCCAGTGCGTGTGCGCCCATGTGCGCTACCCCCGACGCCTGTCCGGCCGACCAGGCGGCGGCCCGGGCCGCGGGCGAGGCGACGCCCTGCGCGGCGCGGTTCGCGACGAAGCGGCGCCGGATCTCACCCGCCGCCGACAGCTCACCCCGCCCGAAGGCGCGAGCGCGGTCGATGGCGTCCCGCGGCCGGTCGTCGTCGGGCGCCTCGGCCTCGAACAGCGGAAGCACGCGATCGGCGCAGTCGGCCGCCCAGACGGCCACGAGTCGCCGGTCGGTCTCGCTCAGGGTCTGCGTGGAGAGCATCCCCGAAGCCTGTCAGACCCGTCGACCCCGCGCCACGCCGATCAGAGCCCGCCGCCGGCGCCGAACCCGGTGCGGTCGGACATCCGCCGCGCCATCGCCGACCGCGCATCCTGCGAGTGATCGGGCTGATCGGCGGGGTGCACCGTGGGCTCCTTGTAGTCGAGTCCGCCGCGGAGTCGCCGCCGCACCACGAGGGCCACCACGACCACGATCACGAACGCCACCAGGGCGATGATGTCGATCCAGAACGGTTCCATGTCGCTTCCTCCTGAGCCTCTCGACGTGCCGTCCCTCCATCCTCGACGAGTGTCGAGCGAGACACGCGGATGCACACCCCACATCCAGCCCCGCGACGACGCCTCCCGCTGCTACTGTGACCTCGTCCGCCGCCCGTCGGGGCGCGTCGGCATCGGGGGAACACGGGGACGACCATGAGGGCTCGACGACGCACGGCACTGGCTGCGGCCGCGATCACGGCACTGCTGGCGGGCGGCATCGCGGCCGCGACCCCCGCGGCTGCCGACGACGCCCACCCACCCATCGAGGTCCCCCTCGTCGCGGCGGGCCGATCGCTCCAGGCGACCTGGAACGGGATCCCCTACGTTCCGAGTGAGACCCGATCGGTGCACGTGACGCTCCCCGCCGAGCTCGCCGACTACCGGCTGTCCGGCTACTCCTGGTCGCTCAGCGGTTACGCCTCCGGTGACCTCACCGGGGTCCTCCCTGCGACGCAGACCGAGTTCGACATCGCCCTGCCGACGGTACCGCCCGACAGCTCGGTGCGCCTGCAGGTGTCCGGCGCGACGGCGGGCGACGGCGACTCCGCCCTGCTGTTCGCGTTCCTCTGGCCGTCCGTGCCGGGGGTGGGCAGCCCTCCGATGGTCGTCGCAGACGCCGACCTGGACCCGTCGTCACCGAAGGCCTCCGGTTCCCGGAACCACCGATACGTCACCGCCGACCCGTCCCTGACCGTGGCGGCCGGCGACCACGTCGCGTTGCGCCAGGAACCGGGCTTCTGGACGACGGGACCGACGGGCTCCTGGAGCCCGGACAACCTGTTCCCCCGGGTCGAGCTGTCGGACGGCGACAGCGGCTTCGCCCTGGAGGTGGCCACCTCCGCCGACGGGTCGACCCTCACCGCGACCGTCAGCGACGACGTGAACCTGTTCCGCGTGGACTCGCTCCGCGTGCGCGTCTCGCCGCGGAGCAACACCCTCACCGACGCCGTCCTCTTCGAGACCCCCGTCACGATCGAGCGGGCCGTCACCGCCGCACGCGTCGACGGGGCCGACCGGTACGCGGTCGCGGCCGCCGCCTCCGCCGCCCAGTTCCCCGAGGGGGCGCAGGTCGCCTACGTCGTCACCGGCGAGACCTTCGCCGACGCCCTGAGCGCCGGCCCGGCCGCCGCGAGGGAGGGCGGGCCGCTGCTGCTCACCCGCCACGACGAGCTCTCCCCCGAGACCGCGGCCGAGCTCGAACGCCTGCAGCCGGCGCGCATCGTCGTCGTCGGCGGAGCCGCCGCCGTCGGCGACGGGGTGCTCGACGCTCTCGCCGGCATCGCCCCGGTGCAGCGCATCGGCGGCGCCGACCGCTTCGCCGTGTCGCGGGCGGTGCTCTCCACGGTGTTCGGCGAGACGACGACCGGGCTCTACCTCGCCACGGGCGACGCCTTTCCCGACGCCCTGGCCGCCGGTGCCGCGGCCGGAGCCGCGCGGGAGCCTGTCGTGGTCGTGGACGGCCGCGCATCCGCCCTCGACGACGCCACCGCGGAGGCGCTCGGCGCACTGCCGCTCGAGCGGGTGACGATCGTGGGTGGGCCCGCCGCCGTGTCGGAGGGGCTCGCCGACGACGTCAGCGGCATCGCGCCGACCGAGCGCTACGGCGGCGCCGACCGCTTCGAGGTCGCGGCGGCCCTGAACGCCGCCGTGTTCGACTTCGCTCCGCAGGCGTTCGTCGCGACCGGTGCCGACTTCCCCGACGCCCTCGCCGGCTCGGCCTGGGCGGGCCGCACCGGTGCACCCCTCTACGTCACGCGCCCCGACTGCCTGCCGGCCGCCGCCCTCGCGGCGATGCGCGGGCAGGACGTCTCGTCGCTCACCGTGCTCGGCGGCCCCCGCGCGGTGTCCGACGCGGTGCTCGCGCTGACCAGCTGCGGCGACTGACGCATCGCGGGGCTAGCGTGGAGGCATGACCGAGCTCGCTCCCACCCTCACCCTGAACGACGGCCACGAGATCCCCGCGCTGGGCTTCGGCACCTATCCGCTCCGCGGCGAGAAAGGGGCGGATGCGGTGGCCTCCGCCATCGGCACCGGCTACCGCCTGATCGACACCGCCTTCAACTACGAGAACGAGGGAGCGGTCGGCGAGGGCATCCGCCGGGCCGGGCTGGCGCGTGAGGAGCTCTTCGTCACCTCGAAGCTTCCGGGCCGCTACCACGCCCGTGAGCAGGCCGGCGAGGCCGTGCGCGAGTCGCTCTGGCGGCTGGGGCTCGACTACCTCGACCTCTACATCATCCACTGGCCGAACCCGAGCGTCGGGAAGTTCGTCGAGGCGTACGAGGCGCTCCTGCAGGCCCGCGAGGAGGGCGTCATCCGCTCGGTCGGCGTCAGCAACTTCACCGCCGGCAACCTGCGCGCGGTCATCGAGGCCACCGGGGTGACCCCCGCTGTCAACCAGATCGAGCTGCACCCCTCCTTCCCGCAGGAGGAGTTGCGCGCGGTGCACGCCGAGCTCGGCATCGTCACCGAGGCGTGGAGCCCGCTCGGCAAGGGCGCGGCGCGCTACGACGACCCGGCCATCGTCGCCGCGGCCGAGCGGCACGGCGTGTCGCCGGCCCAGGTCATCCTGCGCTGGCACGTGCAGCTCGGCAGCGTGCCGATCCCGAAGAGCGCCACCCCGGCTCGCCAGGCCGAGAACCTCGACGTATTCGGCTTCGAGCTGTCGGGCGACGAGGTGGCCGCGATCACGGCTCTCGGTCGCCCCGACGGCCGGCTCTTCGACGGCGATCCGGAGACGCACGAGGAGCAGTGACGCGCCCTCGCTAGACTGCTGGCATGGCCAGTGAACAAGACGCCGTGCTGTCGATCATCTACTCCAGCGCTGCGACCGTGCCGTTCAGCGACACCGACCTGGTCGAGCTGTTGAAGGTCAGCCGCCGCAACAACGCGGGCAGCGAGGTGACCGGCATGCTGCTCTACCGCGACGGCCGCTTCCTGCAGGTGCTCGAGGGGCCCGACGACGGCGTGCGCGAGCGGATGGCCGTGATCGCCCGCGACCCGCGTCACGCCGAGGTGCTGGTGCTGCTCGAGGAGGGGCTGAGCGAGCGCCGCTTCCCCGACTGGACGATGGGCTTCGTGCCGCACGAGTCGACGCCGCCCGACGATATCCCCGGCTACCTCAGCGCCTTCGGCCTGAGCGACGACGACGAGGACTCCCGGGAGGCCGTGCGGGCCCTCGCCGACCTGATGGCCTGGTTCGAGGCCACCGCGAAGGGCACCGCGACGCCCCTCGCCTGACCGGCGAAGCCCAGAGAGGCCCGGAGGCTCAGAAGCCCTGAGCCTCCGAGACCCAGAGCCTCAGAGGCGGCTCAGAGCCAGGGCTCCACGAGCTCCGCGTACCGCCGCGCCATCGTCGCCACGACGCCCGCGCCGGGTGCCGCCCACACGTCGGCGTGGAAGATCTCGACCTCCACGTCGCCCGCGTACCCGGCGGCCGCCACGGCCCGCGTGAAGGCGGGGAAGTCGATGTGGCCGTCGCCCATCATGCCCCGCGAGAGCAGCGTGTCGGCGGGCAGCGGGGTGATCCAGTCGCAGACCTGGTAGCTCACGATCCGCTCCCCCGCACCGGCGACGAGCTCGAGCACGCCCGGCTCCCACCACAGGTGGAAGGTGTCGACGACCACGCCGACCTCCTCGGGCGCGAACGGTTCCGCCAGGGCGAGCGCCTGCCCTAGGGTCGAGACGACCCCGCGATCGGCGGCGAAGATGGGGTTCATCGGCTCGATGCCGAGCACGACCCCGCGGGCGCGCGCCTCGGGCGCGAGCTCCGCGATGGCCTCGGCGGCCCGGGTGCGGGCGCCCACGAGGTCCTTCGACCCCTCGGGCAGCCCACCGGGCACCAGCACGAGGGTCGGGGCGTCGAGCGCCGCCGCCTCGTCGAGCGCGCGCAGGTTCTCGTCGTGCGCCGCCCGGCGCGCGGCCGGGTCGATCACGGTGAAGAAGCCGCCGCGGCAGATGCTCGAGACGCGCAGCCCCGAGTCGGCGATCCAGGCGGCGGCGGTGTCGACCCCGACGTCGGCGAGGGGCTCGCGCCAGACACCGATCCCGCCGAGGCCCGCGGCGACGGCGCCGTCGATCGCCTCCCGCAGCGTCCAGTTCGCGGTGGTGCGCTGGTTCAGCGACAGCCGCGCGAGCCGCGGGTCACCCGCAACCGGCGTGGGCATGCGCGCCGGCAGCCCGCTCGGCACGTCGAGCACAGCCGCCTCAGCGAGGGATGCTGCGGATGCGCCACCACGCGCATCCGCAGACAGCCCCAGCCCTACCCCCTGCTGCACGGTCATCGCGTCGCCCCCATCGTCTCGGCCAGCAGCCCGAACCGGTGCGCCGCCAGCGACGGATCGGGCAGCAGCCGCGCCTCGTTGAGCAGCTCCACGATGCGCGCGAGGTGCGGCAGGCTGCGGGCCGACTGCAGCCCGCCCACCATCTGGAATCCGCTCTGCGCCCCGGTCAGCCACGCCGTGAACGCGATCCCGACCTTGTAGTAGAAGGTGGGCGCCTCGAAGATGTGGCGCGAGAGCTCCAGCGTCGGCGCCATCTCGGCGTCGTAGCGCGCGAGGTCGCCGTCGTCGAGCGCGGCGAGTGCGGCCGAGGCGGCGGGGGCGATGGCCGCGAACGCTCCGAGCAGAGCATCCGAGTGACCCTCGTCGTCGCCCCGGATGAGCGACGGGTAGTTGAAGTCGTCACCGGTGTAGAGGCGCACCCCGGCGGGCAGCGCCCGGCGCAGCCCGATCTCGTGGGAGGCGTCGAGCAGCGACACCTTCACGCCGTCGACCTTGCCCGCGTGGGTCTCGATCAGCGACAGGAACGTCGCGGTCGCAGCCGTCACGTCGCGCGTGCCCCAGTAGCCCGCGAGCTGCGGGTCGAAGGCCTCGCCGAGCCAGTGCAGCACGACGGGCTCCGAGACCTGCGAGAGGATGCGGTCGTACACCGCCAGGTAGTCCTCGGGCCCGGCCGCGGCGGCGGCCAGGTGACGCGAGGCCATCACGATGACCTGCGACCCGGTCGACTCGACGAAGGCGACCTGCTCGAGGTAGGCCTCCTGCACCTGGGCGAGCGTCGCGACCCCGGGCGCCACGGTGAGGTGGTCGGTGCCGGCGCCCGAGGCGATGCGGGCCCCGAACTCCTGAGCCTGAGCCGCACTGCGGGTGACGAGCTCCTGGATCGCGGGCCAGTCGAGCCCCATGTTGCGCTGCGCCGTGTCCATCGCCTCGGCGACGCCGAGCCCGTAGCCGAACAGGTGCCGGCGGAAGGCGAGCGTCGCGTCCCAGTCGATCGCGGCGGGCGCCCCCGGCACGTTGTCGCCGTGCGGGTCGGCCACCACGTGCGCAGCCGCGAACGCGACCCGCGAGGTGTAGGGCGACGGATGCGCGTCCCACGCCCGCGGCTCGTTCAGCTCGATCTCCCGCCACCCGCCGGCGGTCGGCAGCGCGAGGCGGGTGCCGGTGCCGACGCTGCTGCCGGCGCTCACGAGCGTCACGACGACACCGCCTCGATCTCGACGCGACGCCCCTCGTTCGACGACTGCAGACCCGCGTCGACGAGCTGCAGCCCGCGGACGCCGGCGGCGAGGTCGTAGGGGTGCGGGCGACCGGCGGCGACGTCCTGCAGGAACTGCTCCCACTGCGCCCGGAAGCCGTTGGTGAACTCCTGGTTGTCGGGGATCTGCGTCCACTGCGACGGGAAATCCTGGTCGGTCGGCAGGTCGGGGTTCCAGACCGGCTTCGGGGTGTTCACCCGAGGCTGCACCTTGCAGCCGAACAGGCCGGCGACCGCCGAGCCGAGGGTGCCGTCGACCTGGAACTCGACCAGCTCGCCGCGATCGACCCGCACCGCCCAGCTCGAGTTGATCTGCGCGATGATGTCGCCCTCGAGCTCGAAGATGCCGTAGGCGGCGTCGTCGGCGGTGGCCTCGTAGCGGTTGCCCTGCTCGTCCCAGCGCTCGTGGATGTGGGTGACGGCCTTGGAGGAGACCGCCTCGACCCGGCCGAAGAGGTTCTCGAGCACGTAGTTCCAGTGGCAGTACATGTCCAGGGTCATGCCCCCGCCGTCCTCTTCGCGGTAGTTCCACGAGGGGCGCTGCGCGGGCAGGTAGTCGCCCTCGAACACCCAGTAGCCGAACTCGCCGCGCACGCTCAGGATGCGCCCGAAGAAGCCCGAGTCGATCAGGCGCTTGAGCTTCAGCAGGCCCGGCAGGTAGAGCTTGTCGTGCACGACGCCGTTGACGATGCCCGCCTTCTTGGCCGCGGCGACGAGCTCGAGACCGTCGGCGACGGAGTTGGCGATCGGCTTCTCGGTGTAGATGTGCTTGCCGGCGGCGATGGCCTGCAGGATGGCGTCCTTCCGGGCGCTGGTGACCTGGGCGTCGAAGTAGATGGTCGCGGTCTCGTCGGCGAGGGCGGCGGCCAGGTCGGTGGTGTACTCGGCTACGCCATGCAGGGCGGCCAGCTCGGCGAGCTTGTCGGCGTTCCGGCCCACGAGGATCGGCTCGACCGTGAGCCGGTCACCGTTCGGCAGCAGGATGCCGCCGTCGTCGCGGATCGCGAGGATCGAGCGCACCAGGTGCTGGCGGTAGCCCATGCGCCCGGTGACGCCGTTCATGATGATGCGAAGCGTCTGCGTCGACACGTCGTTTCCGTTCTCTCGGGCTCTCCGTGCGGAAAGCGCTTTCCAGATAGTTCGACTCTGCCAGACGGTTCCGGCGTTGTCCAGTGGGAGTGGGTGTCAGCCCGCCGCCGGCGTTCCGGCCACGACCGCGTTGTGCAGCCGGTCGACGTCGAGGCCGAGTCGCGACGGGCTCGCGATGTTGGTCAGCAGCACGAACGCGACGCCGAGGTCCGGGTAGATCCAGAACTCGGTGCCGGCCCAGCCGCCGTGCCCGTAGGTGCGCTGCTCGAGCAGCCCGGGCGCCGCGAAGCGCAGGTTCCAGCCCAGGCCCCAGTCCTGACCCCGCTCGGCGGGGTAGGGCTCGAGCCGGGGCAGTCCGGTGGTCTGCGGACGCAGCATCGCCGACACGGTGGTGGGATGCACGACCTGTCCCCCGTCGGACAGCAGCGCCGACCCGAGCGCGAGCAGATCCGACGCGGTCGCGTACAGCCCCGCCCCCGGATGCGCGAGCCGCTGCAACGCCGGATAGTCCAGCCCCTGCTCGGCCGCGTCGAACACCGGGTGCGGATCGCAGCCCGCGTCGAACGTCAGCCCGGGCATCCCGGCGTCGGCGGCGAGCGCGTCGAGCTCGTGCTGCAGCGACTCCCCCGTCGCGTGCTCGACGAGCGCCTGCACGCCCGCGAACGCGATGCTGGAGTAGCGCGAGACGGTGCCGGCTGCGAAGTCGGCGTCCGCGCCGAGCAGCGAGGCCTCGAGTCCGAGGGGCGTGTGCAGCGGAGGTTCGGCGATGCCGGAGGTGTGGCTGAGCAGGTGACGCAGGCGCACGGTGTCGGAGCGGCGCAGCCCGAAGGCCGGCCGAGCATCCTGAAGCGGTGTCTGCGGCGTGAGCAGCCCCCGCTCGACGGCCCGCAGCGCGGTGAGCGCGACGATCGGCTTGGTGATCGAGAAGAGCGGGTAGTGGTCGCCCACCGCCGCCCGGCGCGGCCCGCTCGCCCCGAAGGCCTCGAGCTCGAGCACCCCGTTCGCGTCGGCGATGCCGAGCACCGCCGTGGGCAGCACGCCCTCGTCGACCTGCCGTCGCGCCCAGGCCAGCGCGTGTCCGTAGCCGCTCATGCCGTCTCCTCGTCCGTGTCACCGGGCAGGGCGACGACCGTCACCGGGCCCTCCGCCTGCACGATCGCACGCGGATCGTCCACCACGACGACGAGGCCGTCCGCGTTCCGCCACGCCCGCCACCACGGCTCGTCCGTCGACGCGGTCGGGTCGGAGCCCGGCACGGTCACTCGGATGCCCGCCCGCTCCACCGTCGACCGCCCCACCGTCGCGGGCTTCACCTCGGCCAGCCACGGCGCGACGCCCTCGAGGGTGCGCCGCTGCACCTCCGGGATCTCGCCCGCCGCCGTCGGCCCCACGTTCAGCAGCAGCCGGCCGCCGCGCGACACGACGTCGGCGTACAGCCGCGCGAGCTCGCGGGGGCTGAGTGTCAGGGCCTCGTCCTCGACGGCGTTGTGGCCGAACGAGAAACCGAGCCCGCGGCAGTGCTCCCAGCCGTCGTCGGTCTCGTTGCCGGTGTCGTGGTCGTACTCGCTCGTGCGGTAGTCGCCGACCGGTGCACCCCAGCGGTCGTTCACGATGCCCTCGGGTGCCGCCGCCCGGAAGCGCGTCAGCAGCGCCTCGATCGAGGTCGGCCCGGGCTGCTTGCCGGTGTCGGGCCAGTCGATGTCGTTCCAGAGCACCTCCGGCGCGTAGCGGTCGATCAGGTCGGCCACCTGCGCGTAGGCGTAGTCGTTGTAGTCGGCGCCGACCGGTCGCAGGCGGCTGACTTCGTCGCTCGACGTGAGCGGCGGATGCTCCGCGAACGCCCAGTCGAGACCGCCCGAGTAGTAGACGCCGAACCGCATCCCCGCCTCGCGCACCGCGGTCGCGAGGGGGCCGATCAGGTCGCGGCGGGGCCCGCGGGCCACCGTGCTGAGCTCGCCGGCGCCCGGAGCGTCCCAGAGCGCGATGCCGTCGTGGTGCTTCGTGGTCGGAACGACGTAGTCGGCGCCGATCGCGGCGAACAGGATTGCCCAGTCGGCGGGGTCGTAGCGATCCGCCGTCCAGTCGTCGAGGAAGGCGGTGTAGGGAGCGTCGCCGTGGAGCTCGGCGTGACGTTCCGCAGCCGGCGAGCCGGCGATGCGGATCGTGTTGGCGTACCACTCGGCGTAGGCGTTGTGGGCGAACCACTCCTCGTCGGGCACCGCTCCGAGAGCGCCGATCGGCTCGGCCCAGGCGGGCACCGAGTAGGCGCCCCAGTGCACGAAGACGCCGAGGGTGGCGTCGCGCGCCCAGGCGGGCAGGGGCTGCGAGAGCACGCTCGCGGTGTCACTGCCACCGGCCGTCGCGGTACTCACGCTCTCATTCACCGGGTCTCCTCCGGGCCGAGCACGTCGTCGCCGCCGTCCGTGCGCCGCGGCCGCTCGGGGATCGCGACCATCGCCAGCACGACGCAGCCGAGCGCCGGAACGGCGAGCGGCAGCAGCTGCCACGTCACGACCACCGCGAAGGCCGCGGTCGCGACCGTGTAGCCCGCGCCGGCCGGGTCGGTGCGCAGAGCCGTCGGCACCGCCTTGAAGGCGGCGCGCCAGCCGGCATCCGGAGACCATCGACCGCACACGGTGAGCAGCACCAGTGCGACCCCCGCGAGCCCCACCCAGCCGACGAGCCCGACCAGCGGGCCGCCGGGCAGCGCGCCCGAGCCGGCCAGGTCGATGTCGAGCACCAGCACGAGCACCAGCACCGCGGCGCCGACCGCCACGACCGCACCGCCGAGGAAGGCGGCCTTGAACTCGGCCCAGGCGACGGCGAAGGTCGACTCCTCGGCCCGCAGGAAGCGGCGCATGTGGCCGGCCCCCGCGGCGAGGGCGGCCGGCAGCGTCACGAGCGGCAGCGAGACCAGGGTCACCATGATGCCGACGGTCAGCACCTCGCCGAGCAGGGCGAAGCGGTTGCGCGCGCCGGGGAACCGCGCGGGCAGCCCCTCCTCGCGCAGCGGTCCGCTGCCCGACTCGGCGGCCCGGCGGGCGGCGCGTTCTGAGCGGCGGTGCTGCCGGTCGGTCACGGTCATCAGCCCTTGAGCCCCTGCGTGGCCACCCCGTCGACCAGGAACCGCTGGAACACGATGAAGAAGATCAGGATGGGCAGGAGAGCCAGGAACGACACCGCGACCGTGGCCCCGTAGTCCGAGGTGCTGGTGGCGTCGTTGTAGAGGCGCAGCGCGATCGGCAGCGGGTACTTCTCGGGCGAGTTCACGTAGAGCAGCGGCCCGAGGAAGTCGTTCCAGGTCCAGATGAACGCGAAGATCGCGCTGGTGATCAGGGCCGGCCGGATCAGCGGCAGGATGATCGAGAAGAAGATGCGGGTGTGGCCGGCGCCGTCGATGCGGGCCGCCTCGTCCATGTCGCGGGGGATGTTGCGGATGAACTGCACCATCAGGAAGACGAAGAACGCCTCCGTCGCGAGGAACTTCGGCAGGATCAGCGGCACGTAGGTGTCCACCAGCTCGAGCTTCTGGAACATGATGTACTGCGGGATGATGATGACGTGGAACGGCAGCAGCAGCGTTCCGATCATCGCCGCGAACAGCACGCCGACGCCCTTGAACTTGATGCGCGCGAAGGCGTAGGCCGCCAGCGCCGACGAGGCCAGGATGCCGATCACCGCGCTCACCGCGATCAGCAGCGAGTTGCCGAAGAACCGCCAGAGCGGCGTGCCGGCGATGCCGTCGAACACCTTCAGGTAGTTGTCGATCGTCGGGTTCTCGGGGATGAGCCCGGGGTTCTGCCCGAACTCGCTCGAGGGCTTGAAGGTCGAGAAGACCAGCCAGACGAGCGGGTACAGGATGATCGCGGTGAGCGCGAGGAGCACCACGAACCAGATGACCGTGTTGACCGTCTTGCGCTTCGGGCGGCGACGCCGCGGCTGCGGCTCGATCTGGCCCTCGAGGAACGCGGCGCGGTCGACTTCGATGGTGCTCATTTGCTCTCTCCCGCGTAGTGGACCCACGACTTCGAGGTGCGGAACAGGATGAAGGCGATGATCGCGACGACGATCACCAGCACCCAGGCCATCGCCGCGGCGTAGCCCATCTGCCCGTCGGCGAAGCCGCGCTTGTAGAGGTAGAGGGTGTAGAAGTTCGTCATGCCGGCCGGGCCGCCCGAGCCGTTCGAGATGATGTACGCCGAGGCGAACACCTGGAAGGCGTTGATGGTCTCCAGCAGCAGGTTGAAGAAGATGACGCTCGAGAGCATGGGGATGGTCACCGAGCGGAACTTGCGGACGGGGCCGGCGCCGTCGACCTCGGCGGCCTCGTAGAGCTCCCGCGGGATCTGCTTCAGGCCCGCGAGGAAGATCACCATCGGGGCGCCGAACTGCCAGACCGCCAGCAGGATCATCATCGGGATGACGAGCGAGACGTTGCCGACCCAGCCGCCGATCTCGAGCCCGAAGAAGCTCAGCGAGGAGTCGACCGGCCCGTTCGAGGAGAACATGGCACGCCAGACGATGGCGACCGACACCGAGGCGCCGATCAGCGAGGGCGCGTAGAAGGAGGAGCGGAAGAAGCCGGTGCCGCGGTTGCGGTAGTTCAGCAGCATCGCGATGCCGAGGGCGGCGGCGAGCTTCACCGGGGTGCCGACGAGCACGTAGACCAGCGTGATCTGCACGGACTGCAGGAACTGCGGGTCCTGGGTGAACATGCGCACGTAGTTGTCGAACCCGACGAACTTCGGGTCGGCGAACAGGTTGTACTTCGTGAACGAGAGGTACAGGGAGTAGATCATCGGCCCGAGCGTGAGGCCCAGGAAGCCGATCAGCCACGGCAGCAGGAAGGTGTAGCCCGCCACGTTCTCACGGCGGTTGGCCCGTCGCCGGCCCGGCTTCAGCGCCGGGGTCTTAGGCCGGCCGGCGCCCTTGGCAGGGCCGCCCGCTCCGGCGCGGGTGGGCTGCTCCGCGGCAGCCTCTTTCGTGATCGTCACGCGATTTCTCCGATCCCTGTGACGCACTCCGGGCCCGGACACGAGGTCCGGGCCCGGAAGGCGTGGGTGGTTACTGGTTGAGGACGACGTCCATCTCGTTGAAGAACTGGTCGACGGCCTCGTCGACCGTCAGGGTGCCGAAGCCGAGCTCCTGGCCGATCTGGCGGAACTTCTCCTCCAGGGTGCCGGCGCCGACGATCGGCACGGGGGGCGCGTCGCCGAGGCGGTCTTGGATGGACTCCTCGTAGTCGCGGATCTGGGCGTCGAGGCCGCCGAGGTCGGCACCCTCGAGCTGGGTCTCCGACGCGGGCAGGCCGCGGTTGGTGCCGAAGATGGCGCCGACCTCGGGCGAGTTCACCAGGAAGTTCACGAGCGTCGCCGCGGCCTCCGGGTGGTCGGTCTTCGAGGAGATCGTGTGCAGCATGGAGGGCTTCAGGTACAGGTCCTTCGCGCCTTCCTTGGTGACCGGCGGGGCGACCAGGCCGAGCTCGGTGAAGCTGTCACCGAGGTTGCCGAGGTAGCCGGCGCCGAAGTTGTCCCAGGTCAGCTCGCTCGCGGTCTGCGCCGCGTCGAAGCCCGACAGGGGGTAGATCTCCTCGAGGCGCTGCTGCGGGATGGTGATGGCGGGGTCGCGCACCTCGGCGCCCTGCTCCCAGAACTCGGCGAGGCGGGCCTTGTCGAAGCCGGGCTCGCCGTCCTCGCTGAACAGCTCGGCGCCCTCGGCGCGCAGCTGGATCTCGAAGTTCTGGATGCGGCCGGTCCAGTCGGTGCCGCCGGAGATGCCCTGGGCGCTGCCCGCGGTCGTGACCTGCTTCATCCAGTCCGCGTAGTCGTCCCAGCTGCCGCCGCCCTCGTAGCCGGCGACGCCGACCTGCTCGAGCAGCTTCGGGTTCGTGTAGAGGCCCCACGCGTTGGTGGAGGTCGCGATGCCGGTGGTGGTGCCGTCGACGACACCGATGCCGAGGATGTTGTCGGCGATCGCGTCGGTCTCGATCGTGGTGCCGAGGTACGGGTCGAGGTCGAGCAGCAGCCCGTTCTCGGAGTACTGGCGGAGGTAGGAGTAGTCGAACTGCATGACGTCGGGCAGGCCGCCGCCGGCCGCCTCGGTCTGGCGCTTCTCCCAGAACTCGGGGAAGCCGAGGAAGGAGCTGTTCACCGTGATGTTCGGGTACTCCTCGTTGAACGCGGCGAAGGCCTGGTCGTAGAGACCGGCGCGCACGTCGTTGCCCCAGAACGCGAAGTTCAGCGTGACCTTCTCGTTGGGGTCGTAGGTCGCGGCGGGCTCGGAGCCTCCACCGGCGCAGCCCGTGAGCGCGAGAGCGGCGCTGACACCGATCGCCGCTGCGGCGACCGCCGTTCGGCGCTTGCGAATTTCGAACATCTTTGTCCTCCTGGAAACGTCTGTGTCTGCCCGGTGCAGCGCCCCTCGGGAATGCTTCACTAGAAAGCGCTTTCCGCAACTGTAACCGAGCTGTTCGTGTCGGTCAACACGGTTCAGAAAAACGTTTCAAGTCCGTGACCTCCTCGTCAGCCCTCCACCCTAGGCGATGGGCCGGACCGCTTCCATCCGGCGCCCGCCCGGGGGTGTCGGTGGTGTGCGGGAGGATGAGGGCGGCCATCTCGATGGCGATCCGGGAGGAGGAGCGGTGCCGCCGATCCTGCACGCCGACGCGGATTCGTTCTTCGCCTCGGTGGTCCTCCGTTCCTGCCCTGCGCTCCGGGCGACGCCCATGGCGGTGGTCGTGCACGGCTTCGTGGCCAGCTCGAACTATCCGGCACGCGACCGCGGTGTCACGGGCGGCATGCTGGTGACGGATGCGCGGCGGCGCTGTCCCGGCCTCGCCCTGTTCGACGTGCCGCAGGGCGAGGTGGAGGAGACCGCCGACGCCCTGTTCGACCTGTTCGCCTCGGTGGCCGGAGCGGTCGAGCCGGGGTCGATGGAGGAGGCGTTTCTCGACGTCGGTGCCGGGGACGACGAGAGCGGTGATGCGGCGGCCGTGCGGGCGGGCGCGGAGCTGCGGCGTCGTGCGTGGCAGGAGCTGGGCATCCCCGTCAGCGTCGGGGTCGGCCGCACGAAGCTGATGGCGAAGCTCGCCTCGCGTGCGGCGAAGCCCGACGGGCTTCATGTGATCGACGCGGCGACCGAGCAGCGGCTGCGCTCGACGCTGCCGCTGGCGAAGGTGTGGGGCGTGGGGCGTCAGACGCTCGAGCGGCTCGAGGCGCTCGGCGTGCGGCGGCTCGGCGACCTCGACGGGGTGCTGCCGGAGCGGCTGCTCGACGCCTGCGGCACCATGATGACCCGGCGGCTGCTCGGCATCCGCGACGGCAGCGACGACGCCACGGTGCGCCCGGTGTCGGAGCGCACGGTGCTGAGCTCTGAGGGGTCGATCGCCGGGTACGCGCGGCCGGACTGGACGGTGGCGGAGCTGGTCGAGACGTGCATCCGCCGGGTCTGCAAGCGGGCGATGCGCGCCGGGCTCGGTGCGACCGGGCTGACGATCGTGGTGCGGGGCGACGCGGCGGCGGCGTCGGCGGTATTGGCGACGATGAAGGCGGTGGCACCGGTTCCGACGGCGGCCGACGACCCGTCGGTCTGGCTGCGGATGGCCGCTGCGGAGCTGGCGCGCCTGCCCGTTGACGCGGTCGCGGACGCCGGTTCGGTGAGGGCGAGCCTGACGGGGCTGCGGCCGCTGGCGGGCATCCCGCCCACGCTGTTCTGAGGAATGCTCCTGGGAGGATTCACACGATGGGAGTGCGCCTGACCTACGCCGCGCGTGGCGGGATCCTCACGGAAACTGTTGAACCTCCGGCAAGCGGATGCGCGTCACCCTCGCCTGCGTCATAGCCGTACTCGAGGTACCAGCTCACGTCGTCGATCGTCGCGCTGTTAATGCCGTTCATCCTGAACTTCCCGGGAAGACCGTGTGTACACACGGGATTCGGAGCGGCCCGTCGCACCGATTGGTCGATCCGCCGTCGCCGGATCGCCTGCGCTAGCGACCGACGATCAGGGTGAGGTCGACCACGTCGCCGAGCTCGATGCGCTCTCGATCGCGCAGCGCCTTCTTCAGCGGCACGACGTAGAGCCCGTCCTTCGGCCAGAGCGACGTCGGCAGCTCGGTGCGCCCCACGCGCACCGCCACCGGGATCATCCCCCACCCGTAGCTCACCCCCGGCGCGATCCCGGCGATCAGCTCGCTCTCGGCGGCCGGCACGGTCACGAAGTGGAACGGCGCCGGCCCGCGCCACCACCACACCTCACCCCGCACCGCGATCTCCACCCCCTCACGATAGAACGCGCCCCTCCCCCACGAGAAGGGTGGCGGCACGGACGGTGAGGGGGGCCGCCTCGAGCCAGGTGGTGCGGGACGCCGGGGTCGGAGCGGCGTCGATCTCCGAACCCGTCCAGTGCGGGTGGATGAAGTGGTAGAGGGTGGCCGTGTCGCCCTCCACCACGACGTCACCGTGCCGGCCGACCGGCGCCGCGCCGAGGAGCACGGCGTCGGGGCCGCCCTGGCGGGTCCACGTGACGGCGTCGGTGGAGCGGTAGGAGGCGAATCCGCGCCACTCGTCGACGAGCATCCACCACCACCCGCCGAGCTCGAACACGTTGGGGCCTTCGTGTGGACGGCCGCCGACGGCCTCGCCCTCGACGCGCCACTCGTGCTCGTCGCCGAGGTCGGGGCTCGAGGCGACCCAGGTGGTCGAGTCGCGCGCCTCGTCCTTGTACCAGAGCCGCCAGAGGCCGTCGGGGCAGCGGGCGACGCAGGCGTCGATGACGCGGTCCGACGAGAGGGGCAGCGAGCGGATGCGCGTCCAGCGCTCGAGGTCGGGGCTCTGGTACTCGACGATGTGCCGCGCGTGCCCGTCCCACCGATCGGGCACGCCCTCGATGAACGACAGGTACAGGCGGTAGCGGGTGCCGTCGTGGACGACCTCGGGCGCCCAGTGCGTGTTCGGCCCCGCGTCCGGGTCGAGGCCCTCGACCAGCCCCGCCGCACGCCAGTGCCGCCCGTCGGGCGATCGCGCCACCCCGATGCGCGACCCGTGCACCCACGTCACCCCGGGGCCGGTGTCGGCCGGGCGGCGGCGTGTGTAGAACATCCACCACTCGCCCGTCTCGTGGTGGCGGATGACCGTCGGATCGGCCGCGCCGTCGGTGACCGGGTCGCGGAACAGCGGGCTCGGGAAGGCGCCGGTCACGGGCGCAGGTCGGCGACCGGGCGCAGGTCGGTGACCGGGCTCTCGAGGGAGCGGAGGCGCGCCGGGTCGTCGCGGAGGGTCGCGGGCGTGACCGTGCGGCCCGTCGCCGCCGACGAGTAGAGCGCCGTCACGATCTCGAGCGACCGCGCCGGCGCCGCGGTGACCGCCGGCAGCGGAGAGCCCGAGCGGAGCGCGTCGTAGACCTTTCGCACGAGCGGCACGTGCCCGCTGCCCTCCTCCACCTCCGGCAGCTCCCACTCGGGCGGCGCCTCGACGCCCGGCGCCGGCGTGATGCGCCAGTTCTCGTGCCCGTGCCCGTAGAGGTGGTCGACGCTGACGGTGGCGAGCTCGGTGTCGATGCGCACCGAGCTGACCTCGCGCGGCGACAGCGCGCTCGTGATCACCGACGCCACGACCCCGTTCGCGAACGTCAGCACGGCGGTCGAGACGTCCTCGGTCTCAGTCTCGCGGCCGAGCCGCCAGAGCTGCCCCGACACGCTCGCCCAGTCGCCGAGCAGGTGCGCGAGCAGATCGATCTGATGGATGCCGTGCCCCAGCGTCGGACCGCCGCCCTCGCTCGCCCAGGTGCCGCGCCAGGGCACGTCGAAATAGCTCTGCGGGCGGTACCAGAGGGTCTGGCAGGTGGCGACGAGGGGGCGGCCGAGGGATCCGGCCGCGAGCAGGCCCCGCACGTGGGCGGTCGCGGTCCCGGTGCGCTGCTGGAAGACGATGGCGAGCTGCCGGCCGGCCGCGGCGGCCGCGTCCGTCATCGTCTGCAGCTCGTCGAGCGACAGGGCCGCGGGCTTCTCACAGACCACGTGCACCCCGGCCGCGAAAGCGGCGAGCGCCTGCTGGGCGTGCACTGCGGGCGGCGTGCAGACGTGCAGCACGTCTAGGTCGAGGGCGAGCAGGGCGTCGAGGTCGGCGACCGGTTCGACGAGCGGGCCGGATGCGCGGCTCCAGCGCTCGGCGAAGGCCCGCGCCCGCTCGGCGTCGAGGTCGGCGACGCCCACGAGCTCGGCTCCGTCGTAGGCGGCGAGCGCCTGGGCGTGCAGTTCGGAGATGCCGCCGGTGCCGACGATGCCGGCGCGGAGCGGGCGGGCGGTCGCGCTTTCGTTCTCGAGGCCGCCGCCGGTGGGGATGGGATGGGTCACGGGGACTCCTTCGTCGCGAGGGTGAGGGCGCGGGCAGCGAGCCGGGCGGCGCCCTCCGGGTCGAGGGCTCCGTCGGCGAGCACGACGGCGTAGCGCGCGTGCAGGTCCGCCCCGGGCGCCACCTCCCACTCCTCGTCGAAGAACGGGGCGGGGCAGAGTCCGGCGTACTCCTCGCTGCGGGCGAACCAGGGCGTCGGATGCCGCGGGTTGCCGGGCAGGTCGACCATCACGATCGTCGAGGAACGGGCATCCGGATGCTCGCCCACGAAGCCGAGCCACGGCGACCTCGTGCCGCGGAGCTCGTCGGCGCCCGCGCTGCCGTCGCCCGCACTGCCCGAGGCGTTCGGTGCCAGGATGCGGCCGCCCGTGAAGGAGGCCGGGCCGCGCCAGAACAGGCCGCCGTAGCCGGCGTTCGGGCGGCCCTCGGTGGTCGGGGAGCCGAGGGCGACGGGCGCGGAGGTGCGGTTGGTCATGACCGTGTCGAAGACGAGCAGCCAGGCGGTGTCGTCGATGATCTCGGCGGTGAGGCGGCGGGTCTCGTCGAAGAGGGTGCGGCCGTCCTCGGTGATCCAGTCGAGGCGTTCGGTGACACGGGCGCGGGGGCCGTCGTCGAGGCGGTCGAAGCCGAGGTGGCGCTGGCGACCGTTGTTGGGCAGCTGCACGTAGCCCTGGCCGCGGCGGTAGCTCGGGCCGCCCCAGAAGTTCTCGTCGCCGACGACCGGCAGCGACCAGGACAGTCCTTTGTGCCAGACGTGGTCGGCGGGGCGCAGGTCGGTGACGACGTCGCCGGCGAGGGTGCGCAGCGGGGCGAAGTACGGGCGCGGCGACTCGAGCTGCGGGTCGGCGGGCCGCATCACGTACTCGGCGAGCACGAGCGTTCCCGCGGCCGGCGCGGTTGCGGCTGCGGCGGTTGAGGCGGCGGCGGGCGCGCCCGCGGCGGCGGTCGAGGCGAGTGGCGGTGCGGCGACGGCCAGGAGGATGCGGTCGGCGGCCTCGGTGATCCTGATGTCGGCCACCGCGTCTCCTGTCGTCGTCGGTCAGGTGTCGTCGCGCCTCCTGGAAAGCGCTATCCGCATCCGAATGTACACGATCAGCGACGGAGCGGTACCGGTCGCCACCGGCCGGCGACCTCGACGACCGGCCAGCGGGGGTCGACCGTCAGGGGCTCGATGCCGGCGGCGGTGACGAGCACCGTATCCTCCACCTTGGCACCCGGAGTGCTCGGGTTCCAGGCGAAGGCGTGGTTCGTCTGCACGACGTCCTCGACGCCGAACGAGGCGCGGGGGTCGCGGCCGGCGTAGCCTGTGGGGCCGCCCTGATGGTGCCGCCGCCACTCCTGCCCGTCGAGCCCCACGCCCGCGTAAGCGGCGGCCCCCGCGGCGAACACCTCCCCCACCCTCGCGCCCGGCACGCTCGCGTCGAAGAACGCCGCCTCGACCTCGAGCACCCCCCGCTCCGCCTCCCCGCCCGAACCCGCGTGAGTCGCACCCGGCCCCGACCGCCGGCTGCCCGACGCCGCGCCCGCCCCGGCGCGCCCGCCACTCGCGGTGACTGCCGGCTCCCACTCCACCCACCGCGTCGCGTTCGCGATCAGCCCGTGCCGCCGCCCGCACACGACGAGCATCGCCCGCTCCCCGAGCGGCCCGTCGGTGGGCAGCGGATGCCGGTGCCGCACCCGCGCGCTCCCGCTCACCAGCACCACGACCGGGTCGATGCCCCGCGACACGAGCCCCCCGGCGAGCATCGCGGCCGCGTCCCGCTCGCTGCTCCCGGGCGCGACCGCCTCCGCCACGTCGGTCAGCACCTCCGCGACCTCGGCGCCGAGCCGCCGGTACCGCCCGAGCTCACCAGGCAGCAGCGACGCCCGCGCGGCCCGCAGCTCGCCGGCGACGTCGCTCTCCCGCAACAGCCCGCGGCCGAGCATGAGGCCGGAAGCCCGGCCGGACGTGGGGCCGGAAGCCAGTCCGGGCGTGAGGGCGGAAGCACGGCCGGGCGTGGGGCCGACGAGCCCAGCGGGCAGCAGCGGCTCGTGCCAGGGCACCCGCGTCACCTGGGCGGCGTCGTCGGGGTGGAGCTCCTCGGCGAGCATCCGCTCGGCCTCGTTCTCGAACAGCCGGATCTCGTCGCCACCCGGCCGCACCACCACCGCCGCCACCGGGTCGCCCATCAACGACACGTGCGTGCGCGCCCCGTCGAGGTACCACGTGACAGCCGCGTGCGAGCTCAGCACCAGCCCCTCGGCGCCGCGCTCGTCGAGCAGCGCAAGAAGCCGCTCACGCTTTGAGGCGCGGTCGGCGGCGCGTGTCACAGCACTCACGCCGGCAGCTCCGACTCGGCGAGGAGGGCTTCACGCACGCCGGCCAGACGCCGGGCCGGTGACGGCGGCGCCGTGCTCGTGCGGTGCTCGAGGCGCGGGCGGAAGAGCAGCGCGTGCTCCGAGGGCTCCCCCGCGATCAGCGCCCGAAGCCGCGACCAGACCTGCGCGCCGAGCTCGCTGCGCGGCACCGACATGCTCGTCAGCGGCGGCGTCGCGTAGCGCGCGAGCGGCACGTCGTCGAAACCGGCCACCGAGACGTCCTCGGGGATGCGGAGCCCCAGCTCGACGAGCCGCGGCATCAGCCCCAGCGCCACGAGGTCGTTGAACGCGATCACCGCGGTCGCGCCCGCCCGCACCGCGGCGGCGGCCGCCTCGCCGGCCCGGTGTCCGTCGTCGATGCGGGAGCCGCACGGGAGGGTGTCGACCGTCACCCCGGGGTGGGCGGTGACGGCGTCGCGGAGGCCGCGCATCCGCTCGGCCTGGGACGAGCTGGCCTCGGGGCCCGCCAGGTAGACCAGGCGCGTGTGGCCGAGGGCCGCGAGGTGCTCGACGAGATCGCGCATGCCACGGGCGTAGTCGACGCCGACGGTGGGCACCGCGGGGTCGTCGAGGCTGCGGTTGACCACGACGGCCGGCGCGAGCAGGGGGGCGAGGGCGCGCAGCTGGGGGGCGGGCATCCGCGGGGCGCAGAGCACGATGGCGTCGCAGCGGTGGCGGGCTTCGCGGGCGATCGCGGCCTCCTCGCCGGCCTGCTCGGCGGTGTCGGCGACGAGCACGCGGTAGCCGTCGGCCGCGGCGGCGAGGCTGAGGCCCTTCAGGATGCCCTGGAACAGCGGATTCTCGAGGTCGGGCACGACCATGGCGACGGTGTCGTTGCGTCCGTGCACGAGGCTGCGGGCGGCGATGCTCGGGGTGTAGCCGAGGTCCGCGACGGCGTCGTGCACGCGGGCGGCGATGGCGGGGTCGACGTTCTGCTTGCCGTTCAGCACCCGCGACACGGAGGCCTGGGAGACGCCGGCGCGCAGGGCGACGTCGGCGATGGTGGCGGGTCTGGTTCTGGCGGCCATCCGGTCCTCGTGTCGTCGCGCGATCTCGAGTGGGAAATCGCTTACTCACTGTAGCGGCGCGGTTGCCGTGGGGGCCAGCGCTCGCCTAGGCTCGTGCGAGAAAGCGGTTTCCCGAATCGGCGCTCGTTGCTGCGGCCGGGCCGGGTGAGCCGCGGCATCATCGTCGACGCAGGAGGAGAAGCGGATGCACGTGGTCGTCACCGGGTCATCGGGCCGCCTCGGCCGCAGCGTCGTCGCGGGCCTCCTGGCGCACGGCCACCGCGTCACGGGCCTCGACCGCGCCCCGGCCGCGCCGGACGGCCCCGCACCTGGAGCAGTCGCTGAAACCTACGCCGAGCACCACCTCGACCTCCGCGACGCCGCCGCCCTCGACGCCCTGCTCGCCGAGCTGCGCCCCGACGCCGTCGTGCACCTCGCCGCGATCGCGGTGCCGTTCAGCGCCCCCGAGCTCGAGATCCTCGGCACCAACACCGCCCTCGCCTACACCGTCTGCGCCGCCGCCGACCGCGCCGGCATCGCCCGCACCCTCGTCGCCAGCAGCCCCACCGTGCTCGGCTACACCCTGCCCGCCTGGCGCCCCCGCTCCCTCCCGCTCGACGAGGCCCATCCCATCGCGCCGGCCCACGCCTACGCCCTGTCGAAGGCCGTCCTCGAAGAAGAGGTGCGGATGTTCGCCCGCACCTCCCCCCACGTGTTCGGCTCGTTCCGCCCCTGCTACGTCATCTCCCCCGAGGAGTGGGCCGGCGCCCCCACCCAGCAGGGCCACACCGTGCTCGAACGGCTGCGCGACCCGGCCCTGGCCGCCGTGAGCCTGTTCAACTACGTCGACGCCCGCGACGCCGCGGACTTCGTCGACGTCTGGCTCCGCGCCGACCCCGCCGCGATCGACGGCGAGTGCTTCTTCGTGGGCGCCGCCGACGCCCTCGCGGTCGAACCGGTCGCGTCCCTCTGGCGCGAGCACGCCCCGGCCCTCGGCGAGGCGGCCGACGCGCTCGGCCCGGGCGCCCCCGTCTTCTCGATCGCCAAGGCAGAGCGGATGCTCGGCTGGCGCCCCACGCGCACCTGGCGCACCGAGCTCCCGAACGCCCGGGCCGCATCCGCCACCGCGCCGACATCGACATCGACATCGACCCAGACCAAGACCAAGACCCCGACCCAGACCCCCGAAGAGAGAGCAGCGCGATCATGAGCGACGCCGACGCCGACGCCCCCACCCCCGCCACTCCCGGGCCACTCGCGTTCGACGGGGTGCTGTTCTTCCCCGTCACCCCGTTCGGCGCCGACGGCGGTGTCGACCACGGGATGCTCGCCGAGCACGTCGCCAGCCGCCTGCCGTTCGGGCCCGGTGCGGTGTTCCCCGCGTGCGGCACCGGCGAGTTCCACGCGCTGAGCGCCCGCGAGGTCGAGGACGTCGTGCGCACTACTGTCACCACCGTCGCCGGCCGCGTGCCCGTGCTCGCCGGCGCCGGCGGACCGCTCGGCCACGCCATCGACAACGCCCGGAGCGCCGAGGCCGCCGGTGCCGACGGCCTGCTGCTCCTGCCGCCCTACCTCGTCTCGGGCACCACCGAGGGGCTCGTCGCCTACGTCGAGGCCGTGCTCGCCGCGACCTCGCTGCCCGTCGTGCTCTACCACCGGGGCACCGCCCGCTACACGCCGGACGCCGTGCGGCGCCTCACCGCGCATCCTCAGGTCATCGGCTTCAAGGACGGCACGGGCGACATCGGCGCGACCCAGGAGATCGTGCTGGCCGCCCGCGCCACCGGCCGCGAGCTGCAGTTCTTCAACGGGCTGCTGACGGCGGAGCTGACGCAAGGGGCGTTCCGCGGGATCGGCGTGCCGCTGTACTCGTCGGCGGCGTTCGCGATGATCCCCGAGCTGGCGGCGCTGCACTACGCCGCCTACACCGCGGGCGACGAGGAGACGCGACTGCGGTTGCTGGAGGAGTTCTACGTGCCGCTCGTGCGGCTGCGCGACGAGACGCCCGGGTTCGGGGTGTCGCTGATCAAGGCGGGGCTGCGCCTCCGGGGGCTGGCGGTCGGCTCGGTGCGCCCACCGCTCGTCGACCCCACGGCCGAGCAGGAGGCGCGGCTGACGGCCCTCCTCGACGCGGGCCTGGCGCTGGCCGCCGAGCTGACCGCCGCGGGTGCTGCCGCACCGTCGGCCGAACACACCGAGCCCGCCGGCCGCACAGCGACGCCCGCCGCCGCCCCCGCCCCACGATGACCGCCCGCCTCGAGAGCCTCACCACGCGCCTCATCCGCGTGCCGCTCCACCGCCCCTGGGGCCCTGACGTCACATCCATCGCGATCGTCGAGACCACCGTGCGCGACACCGACGGCGCCCAGGGCTTCGGATTCTCGTGGACACCCTCCATCGGCGCCGAAGCCGCCCAGGCCCTCCTCGACCACGACATCGCCCGCTTCGCCGTCGGCCGCGAGACCGACCCCGAGGCCCTCTGGCCCGAGCTCTGGGCGCACCTGCACGAGGCCGGATCCGGCGGGCTCACCACGATCGCGATGGCCGGCCTCGACCTCGCCCTCTGGGACCTCGCCGGCCGCCGCACCGACCGGCCCCTCACGGCGATGCTGCGCGACGCGCCCGGAGACGACGAAGCCCCCTCCGAACCCGAGGTCTACGGCAGCGGCGTCAACCTCCACTACCCCCTCCCCGAGCTGGTCGCCCAGGCCGAGCGCTGGGTCAGCGCTGACTTCCAGGCCGTGAAGATGAAGGTCGGCAGCCCCGAGCTCGCCGACGACGTCGCCCGCGTGCGCGCCGTGCGCGAGGTGATCGGCCCCGACCGCCGCCTGATGATCGACGCGAACCAGCGCTGGGATCTCGACCGCGCTGTGCGCGCCCTCGACGCCCTCGCCGAGTTCGACCTCCGCTGGATCGAGGAGCCCCTCCGCGCCGACGACCTCCCCGCCCACGAGACCCTCCGCGCCCGCACGTCCGTGCCGATCGCGCTCGGCGAGAACGTGCACACCCGCTACCGCGTCGAGGAGTTCCTGCGCGCCGGCGTCGTCGACGTGCTGCAGCCGAACGCCGTGCGCGTCGGCGGCGTGACCCCCTTCCAGCAGATCGCCGCCCTCGCCCGCACCCACGACGTCGAGGTCGCCCCGCACCTCCTGCTCGAGCTCTCGGGCCAGCTCGCCGCCGCCTTCCCGCCCACGGTGTCCCGCCCCCTCGTCGAGGCGGTCGAGGACGCCGGCTTCGCGCACCTCGGCATCCTCGCCGATCCCTCCCCCGTCGTCGTCGACGGCGACCGGATGCACGTGACCGACCACCCGGGCCTCGGCCTCCGCTTCACCCCCGACCCGGCCCGCGCCGCCGCCACGGCCACCTCCACCTCCGCCTCCGCCTCCACACCCGAACCCACCCCCACCCCGCGAACGGACACCCCATGACCCTCGTCCACGAGCCCACCACCTCGCCCGCCGAGCTCGACGCGATCGCCGAGCGGGCCCGCCGCGGCTCCGTCGCCCTCGTCGCCACCCCCGCCGCCGACCGCGCGCGCTGGCTGCGCGCCGCCGCCGACGCCCTCGACGCCGCCGCCGACGAGCTGGTCGAGCTCGCCGACCGCGAGACCGCCCTCGGCCGCCCCCGTCTGCCCGGCGAGCTCGCCCGCACCACCGCCCAGCTGCGCCTGTTCGCCGACGCCGTCGTCGAGGGCTCCTACCTCGAGGCCACGATCGACCACGCCGACCCCGCCGCGGTGCCGCCGCACGGCGACCTCCGCCGGATGCTCCGCCCCCTCGGCCCGGTGGGCGTCTTCGGGGCGTCGAACTTCCCCTTCGCCTTCTCGATCGCCGGGGGCGACACCGCCTCGGCCCTGGCCGCCGGATGCCCGGTGATCGTGAAGGCGCACCCCGCGCATCCGCTGCTCTCGCACCGCACCGCCGAGATCGTCGACACCGCGCTGACCGCTGCGGGCGCCCCGGCCGGCACCTTCGCGCTGATCGAGGGCCGCGACGCGGGCACCGCACTCGTGACCCACCCCGCCGTGCGCGCGATCGGCTTCACGGGCTCGCTGCACGGCGGGCGCGCCCTGTTCGACCTGGCGGCCGCGCGCCCCGATCCGATCCCGTTCTACGGCGAGCTCAGCGCCCTGAACCCCGTGCTCATCACCGCCGCCGCCCTCGAGGCCCGTGCCGACGAGCTCGCCGAGGGGCTCGCCGGCTCGTTCACCCTCGGCGCGGGCCAGTTCTGCACCAAGCCGGGCGTCGTGCTCGTGCCGAGCGGCTCGGGGTTCGCCGACCGGCTGGCCGAGATCCTCGGTGAAGGCGCCGGCGAGGGGCCGCGGATGCTCTCGGCCGCCATCGCCTCCGGCTTCAGCGACGGGGTGCGGGCCCTCGGTGCCCACCCGTCGGTGCGGGTCGTCGTGGGCGGCGAGGCGGCGTCGGTGGCGGCGGCGGAGAGCGGCCGCGCATCCGTCGCCGTGTTCGAGACGACGGCCTCGACCGTGCGGGAGGACCCCGAGGCGCTGCTCGTGGAGTGCTTCGGCCCGGCCACGCTCGTGATCGAGTACGACGGACGCGACGAGGCGCTCGCCCTGATCGCCGCGATCGGCGGGAGCCTCACGGCCACCCTGCACGCCGAGCCCGGCGAGCCGGTGGACGAGCTCGTGGACGCGCTGACCGCGATCGCCGGGCGCGTGCTGTTCGCGGGGTGGCCGACCGGGGTCGCGGTGACGTGGTCGCAGCAGCACGGGGGGCCGTGGCCGGCGACGACGTCGATCCACACCTCGGTGGGGGTGACGGCGCTGCGGCGCTTCCTGCGCCCGGTCGCCTACCAGGACGCGCCCGAGGCGCTGCTGCCGGCCGAGCTGCGCGAGTCGAACCCGCTCGGCATCCCGCGGCGGGTGGACGGGGTGCTGACGCTCGGCTGAGCCGGGCGCTCGCGGCGATCTTCCCCTCGGCCGCCGCCGCGCCTAGGGTGTCGGCATGGATGCGCGGCCGATCGACGTGGTGTTCCTGCACGGCGCGGGCGAGGGGGCCTTCGAGGCCGACTCGCTGCTCGCCGACGACCTCGCCCGCCGGCTCGGCCCGGGCTACGCGGTGACCGTGCCGCGGCTGCCGGTCGACGACGACTCGGGCGACAGCGGCTGGCTCCGGATGATCGGCGAGGCCATCGACGCGGCGCACCCGCCCGTGGTGCTCGTGGGCCACTCGGCGGGCGGCTACCTGCTGCTCAAGGCGCTGGCCGCGCGGGCATCCGCCGCCGACGAGCCCGTCGCCCTCGTCGCCGTGATCGCGGCCCCCTACCCGGGCGGCGACCCCGACTGGACCTTCGACGGCTTCGAACTGCCCGACGACTTCGCCGAGCGCCTGCCGGCCTCGGCCGGGCTGCTCCTCTACGCGAGCGAGGACGACGAGATCGTGCCCTTCGCCCACCGCGACCTCTACGCGACCGCCCTGCCGGGCGCCGTCACCCGCACCACGACGGGCGGCCACCAGCTCGGCGCCGACCTGTCGCTCGTGGCGGCCGACATCCGCGCCCGCGTGCCCCGCAACCGGCCGCGCCACCCCTCGCCCGGCCGCACCCTGCGCTGACGCCGGGCGTCAGAGCTCAGGGGGCCGGGGCGGGTGCCAGTACGTCGGCCAGGAACGCGAGCGTCTGCCCGATCGCCGCGGGGGTGTACCCCTCGGCGTGGTGCGTGCCCGGCACGAGCTGCAGCGTGCTCGCCACGCCGACCGCCGAGAGCGCCTGCTGCATCGCCTGCGGGTCGCGCACCGGCACGAACTCGTTCAGCGAGTTGGCGAGGTAGACCGGGCCGGCCGCCGCGGTCGCATGACCCGTGGTGGAGGCCTCGGCGAGCAGGGAGCGGTCGCCGCCGACCTCCTGCAGCACGGTGAAGCGCAGGAACGCGTCGTCGGGCCCGGTCTGGTTGATGTCGGCGCTCTTCATGGCGTCGAGATCCTGCTGGGTGGGCTCGGCGATGGTGCCGTCGGTGGCCGCCACGATCCCCGCGAGGTCGAAGATGCCCGACCAGCTGACCGCCGGGCGCCCCGTCGCCAGCCCCGCCTCGACCGAGAGGTTGCCGCCCGCCGAGCCGCCGAAGAACGCTACGCGCCCGCGGTCGAAGCGCTGCTCCGACGCCAGCAGCCAGCGGTACGCCGTCAGCACGTCGTCGCGGCTCGCCGGGAAGGTGTGCTGCGGCGCCTCGCGGTAGTCGGGCACGGCCACGAGGTAGCCGGCCTCGACCAGGGTCGCGGCGAGCGGCGGCTCCTTGGACTTGTCGCCGCGGAACCACCCGCCCCCGTGAATGAGCACGATCGCCGCCCGCTCGTCGTCGGCCGGCCCGTCGGCATCGCGGTGGTAGAAGTCGAGCAGCAGCGGCGTGCCGCCGGCCTCGCCGTAGCTCACGTCGGTGGTCACGGTCATCGCGGCCGCGTCGGGCTGGTTCATGGTGTCTCCCGGTTGGTGGTGTCGTCGACGGATGCTCGACGGTGGTCGAAGGGCCGGGTGCCGCACCCCGGTGCGGCCGATGCCCGGCGGTGGCCTCTCGGAGCGAGGCCGCGCATCAGCGGCTGCGCCTCAGCAGGTACGTGTGCTCCCCCGCCAGCACGACCTCGGAGCGCTGGTTGTGCACCGTCACCCGTGCCGTGACCACGCCGTTCGAGCCCTCGGGGGTGAGCGCCGTGATCTCGAGCTCGGAGTAGAGGGTGTCGCCCGCGTGCACCTCGCCGAGGAACTGCGCCGACACCCCCGTGAAGGCGATGAACACCTCGCCGATCACATGCGGGAAGAGCGTGGCGCCCGGCGCGGTGAACGCGAGCACCTGCAGCCCGTGCACGACGGGGGCGGAGTGCCCGTGGGCCTTCGCCCAGACCTCGTCGTAGTGCACGGGGTGGTTGTCGGCCGAGACCGCCTGGAAGGCCGAGGCGTGGGCGTCGGTCAGGGTGCGGCTCGGCGCCCGGAACACCTCGCCGACCTCGAGCTCCTCGAAGGTGCGGGGCGGCACGATGGCGAAGTCGAGCGGGTCGAAGGCGGCGTCGGTCATGGCTTCTCCTCGGCGGTGGGTTCCTCGGGTGCGGCGGGTGCGGGCGCGGGTGCGGCGGCGGCTCCGGGCGCCGGCGCGTCAGCGTCGGCCGCGAGCAGGTGGCGGGGCACCTCGATCGAGACGAGGTGGTCGACCGTGACCCCCGACCGCGACAGCGCCCGGGCGGCGTCGCTGATCTCGGAGTCCCAGCCGGTGGTGCGCGTGCGGTGCTGGCTGAGGTGCTCCCGCCACGAGCCGACCGTGAAGGCCTCCACGATGAATCCCGGATGCTCGCGGTCGTCGTACAGCGTCCAGGTGCGCGCCCCGGTGCGGCGCCGGCTCTGCTCGACCCGCCGCATCAGCTGGAGGAAGCGGATGCGGTCGGCGTCGGCGATCTCGTACCGCACGATCACGAGGGTGCTGCCGTCGGGATCGAGCGGCGGGCGGGCGCCCGGGGCACCCGGAGTGCTCGAGGCGCCCGGGGCACCCGGGGCATCCGCGAGCGGGTCGCCGTCGTCGGGCCCGGCCGGCAGCTCGACCGGCGGCACATCGGTGAGCGGCATCGGTGCGAGCACCCGGCTCTTGCCAGAGGTCGGCAGCAGCGGCCGGAACAGCAGCCACACGGCGGTCAGCACCACCACCCCGCCCGCGCCCACGACGGTCACGACCACCCCGATCGACGTGCCGAGCGCCCCGGCGATCGTCGCGCCGAGCGCGGTGCCGCCGAACAGCACGAGCTGGTAGACCGACAGCCCCCGGGTGCGCACCCACGCCGGCAGGAACGACTGCACCGTGCCGTTGAGCGTCGCGATCACCCCGATCCAGGCGAGGCCCACCAGCACGAGCACCGGCAGGGTGATCAGCAGGGCGTCCGAGAGCGCGACCCCCGCGATGCCGAGCCCGTAGAGGGCGCTCGTCGCCACGATCAGCCGGCTGGTCCCCCAGACGTCCCGGAGCTTCGGGATGAGGAACGCCCCGCCGATCGAGCCGACCCCGAGGGCGGCCAGCAGCAGACCGTAGCCGTTCGAGTCGAGCTTCAGCCGAACATCCGCCAGCACCGGCAGCAGGGCCCAGAGCGCGTTCGCCGGCACGATGAACAGCAGCAGCTGCAGGTAGAGGCGGCGCACCACGCCGGCGTGCGCGACGTAGCGCAGGCCCGCGCGGGTGGCCGAGAAGAAGGGCTCGCGATCGGTCTTCGGCGGCCGGTAGCCCCGCCACAGCACGAGCACCAGCAGCAGCCCCGCGAAGCTCGCGGCGTTCAGCGCGAACACGAACGGGATGCCGAGCGACGCGATCGCCAGCCCCGCCAGCGCCGGACCGATGGCCCGCGCCACGTTCACCCCGATCGACGACAGCGAGGCGGCGTTCGCGATCAGCTTGGTGGGCACGATCTCGGGCACGATCGCCTGGTAGGCGGGCAGCTGCACGGCCGAGGCCGTGCCGAGCGCGAAGGTCAGCGCGAGCAGCAGCACGGGGTTCATCGCCCCGGCCGCGGTGAGCAGCGCCAGGGCGAGGGCGGTGAGCGCCTGCACGCTCTGCACCCCGATCAGGAGCAGCCGCCGGTTCGCGAACTCCCCGAGCACGCCGGCCGGGATGCCGAACAGCAGCACCGGCGCCGCCGACGCCGTCGACACCAGCGCGATCACCGCGGGCGAGGCGTTCTGCTCGACGAGGAACCACTGGGCTCCGACGGTCTGCATCCAGCCGCCGATGTTGCTGATCAGCCCGGCGATCCACAGCCACCGGAAGATGCGCACCCCGAGCGGCGCCAGCGCCCCCACCCGCGCCGCCGTGGCCGAGCCCGGCGCCGTGGCCGAGGCGGTGGACGCCGCCGGAGACACGGTGGGATCGCTGGTCATCGACACGCCTTCCTCCGGGCGCCCCACGCGCCCGTCGCAGCGAATCTACGGGCGTCGACGACCCGCCGCCTGTCCCTGCTGGTACCACGCAGGCCGGCCCGAGCAGGCCCGGCGGCTCAGCCGAGGAGGCGGAGGTCGGGGATGCGCACCGGCTCGCCCGTCGCGAGCGAGAGGTTGCCCGCGATGCCGACCGAGACGGCCTTGACGCCGTCCGCGAAGCCCGCGACGCGCCCCAGCGGTTCGTCGACCGCGACCCGGTGGAAGAGGTGGTCGAGCAGGTACGCGTCACCACCCCCGTGCCCGCCGATGCCCTCGGGGATCTCGACGACGCGCGCGCCCTCCCAGTGCCGCTGCACGACGAGGCGCTCCGAGTCGGGGCGCACGTCGTCCTCCGGCGAGTAGCCGGGGTTGGCGCTCGGGTCGACGACCACGCGCCCGTCCTCCCCGATCAGCACCGCGCCGCGCTCGACGACCTCGAGCTCGGCCCGCCCCTCGGTGCCGCTGACCGAGACCCGGTAGCCCTCCCAGGGCGAGTGCGCGTTCAGCGAGTAGCTCAACGTGGCACCGGAGTCGTAGTCGACCAGGGCCGCGAGGTTGTCCTCGATGGTGATGCCCGGGTCGAAGACGTCGCGGTCGCGCAGGTAGCCGTCGTGGTGCTCGTTGTCGAGGTAGAGCTCCTTCATCCGGGCGTCGGCCGTGAGGTCGAGCGCGAACGGGTCGCCGGTCACCCCGGTGCCGCGGGCCGGACGCTCGCCGAGCCCCCGCTCGGCGGCGTTCGCCGCCCCGTAGAAGCGCAGGCCGCCGCTCGCGAACACCCGCACGGGGGTCGCCGCGATCCACCAGTTCACCAGGTCGAAGTGGTGCGAGGCCTTGTGCACGAACAGCCCGCCCGAGTTCGCCTTGTCGCGGTGCCAGCGCCGGAAGTAGTCCGCCCCGTGCACCGTGTCGAGCGCCCACTCGAAGTGCACCGCGGTGACCCGGCCGATCGTGCCGTCGGCGATCACGGAGCGCAGCGCGCTGTTGCGCGGCGAGTAGCGGTAGTTGAACGTCGTGATGACCTCGCGGCCGGTCGCCTCGATCGCCGCGGCGATCCGGCGCACGCTCTCGACGTCGATCGTCAGCGGCTTCTCCACGACCACGTCGGCGCCGGCCTCGAGCGCCCGCACCACGTAGTCGGCGTGGGTGAAGTCGGGGGTGGTGATGATCACGCGGTCGATGCGCTCGTCCACGATCATCCGCTCGAGCTGGTCGGGCGTGTAGCGCTTCGGTGCCCGGATGCCCGCCGCCGTCACCTGGCGCTCGTAGACGTCGAGGCGGCCGGGGTTCACGTCGCTCCACGCGACGAGCTCGGCGACGTCGGCGTGCGGGCCGGTCAGCCCGCGCACGTAGAGGTCGGCCCGGCCGCCCGTTCCGATGAGTGCGTAGCGTTCGGTCTGGGCCATGGCGCTCTTCCTGGTTCTGGCGCCTGCGCGCCGTCGCGTTCGAGAAAGCGCTTGCCGATCATCCGGGAGCCGACTGCGTCGAGAGCCGCCCGGCTGCGAGAAAGCGCTATCCCAAGTTGTACCAGGGGCGCGCTGAGAGGGCAAACGTCCCGGGCGGGGCGGCGGGGTCGCGATAGCATCGGGATCGCTCGGGCAACGACCGCCCGCGCCATCCGGCACCGGAGGAACGCATGACCGGGAACACCCCCGACGGCCCCACGGCACCCCCGCTCGACGCGGGCCCGCGCCGCAGCTCGCCCGCGACGCTCGAAGACGTCGCCCGCGCGGCCGGGGTGTCGCTCGCCACCGCGTCCCGCTCGCTGAACGGCAGCAGCCGCACGGTGAACGCCGACTACCGCAGCAAGGTGCTCGACGCGGCGGCGCGGCTGAACTACTCCCCCAACCTCTCGGCGCAGGCCGTGGCCCGCGGCAGCACGATGACCGTGGCGCTCGTGGTCGCCGACATCACCGACCCGTACTTCTCCTCGATCGCGGCCGGGGTGGTGGCCGAGGCCGACCAGGGGCGCCTGATCGTCACGATGGCCGCCACCGAGCGCGACTCCGAGCGCGAGCTCGAGATCGTGCGCACCCTGCGCGGGCAGCGGCCGAAGGTCATCATCCTGGCCGGCTCGCGGCGCGAGGGCGATCCGTCGCAGGCCGCGCTGAAGAGCGAGCTCGAGGACTACGAGCGGGCCGGCGGGCGGGTCGTGCTGATCAGCCGCAACGAGCTCGGCTTCCGCACGGTGCAGATCGACAACGCCTCGGGGGCGTCCGCTCTCGCCGCGTCGCTGGTGGAGCTCGGCTACCGCCGCTTCTCGGTGCTCACCGGCAATCGCGAGCTGAAGACGGCCGCCGACCGCCTCGACGGCTTCACGGCCGAGCTGGAGCGGGCGGGCATCCGCGTCGAGGCCGACCGCGTGGTGCAGAGCGCCTTCACCCGCGACGGCGGCTACGAGGGCATGCAGACGCTGATCGCCGCCGGCCTGCAACCCAACGAGGCCGTCTTCGCGGTGAACGACGTGATGGCGGTCGGCGCGCTGTCGGCGCTGCGGGATGCGGGGCTCACCCCAGGGGCGGACGTGGCGGTCGCGGGGTTCGACGACATCCCCACGGTGCAGGACGTCTGGCCCACCCTCACGACGGTGACCGTGCCGCTCGTCGAGGTCGGCCGCACGGCGCTCCGCCTCGCCCTCGAGGACGCGGACGCCGCCGCCGTGTCGGCCGGCTCCCCCGTCGCGACCTCGGTCGTGGTGCGCGACAGCACACCACGCCGCGCCTGACGCGCCGGCTCCGCACAGCTCACCACAGGGCGCCTGACCCGCCGGCTCCGCGACAGCTCGGCCGCGCATCCGCTCACCGGCGCCGCCGGCCCCTGACGCGCCCCTACGCCGACTGCACCCGGTGCAGCTCCGCGTAGCGGCCCCCCGCCGTGAGCAGCTCGTCGTGCGAGCCGACCTCCACGATCCGCCCCCGCTCGAGCACCACGATGCGATCGGCCGAGCGGATGGTCGACAGCCGGTGTGCCACCACCAGCGTGGTGCGCCCCCGCATCAGCCGCGCCAGCGCCTCCTTCACGGCGGCCTCCGACTCGGGGTCGAGCGCGCTCGTGGCCTCGTCCAGCAGCAGCACCCGCGGGTCGCGCACGAGCGCCCGCGCGATGGCGATGCGCTGCCGCTGACCACCCGAGAGCCGGGCGCCGCGCTCGCCGACGACGGTGTCCCAGCCCTCGGGCTGCGACGCCACGATCTCCAGCGCGTTCGCGTCGCGGAGCGCCGCCCGCACCGTCTCGTCGGACACCGGCCCGAGCCCGTAGGCCACGTTCTCCCGGATCGACCCCTCGAACAGCACCGACTCCTGCGGCACCACCGACACGAACCGCCGGAACGACCTCAGGTCGAGCGTCTCCATGTCGACCCCGTCGAGCAGCACCCGCCCCGACGCCGGCCGGAGGAACCCCAGCACCAGGTTCAGCATCGTCGACTTGCCCGACCCGCTCGACCCGACGAAGGCGATGGTCTCCCCCGGATGCACGTGCAGCCGGATCCCGCTCAGCGAGTCCGTCTCGGCACCGGGGTACCGGAACGACACGTCGTCGAGCTCCAGCTCGCCCGCCACCCGCTCGACTGCGACCTTGCCCTCGTTGTGCTCGAGATCCGGATCCTGCAGCACCTCCGCCATCGACCGGATCGACTCCGTGCCGCGCGCCACGATCGGCAGCAGCATCAGCAGGCTCGTCATGCTGCTGGTCAGCAGCGCGAAGTACGAGCTCAGCAGCACGACCTGTCCCGCCGTGATCGGCAGCCAGCCGCTGATCGACACCCACGCGGCGAGCACGAGGCAGCCCACCCCGAGCAGCTGCAGGCTCACCCAGGACAGCGACGCGAACCGCCCGTTCAGCAGGTCGAGGCTGAACCCCGCGGTGCGCACGCCCTCGGCCCCCTGCGCGACCCGCCGCACCGCCGTGCCCTCGACCCCGTGCGCCCGCGTGATCGGCATCAGCGTCGCCATCTCGCCGACCCGCGACGAGAAGGTCTCCATCTCGCGCCGGAACGTCTCGTTGCGCCGCGCCGAGCGCTTGCCGAGGACGTAGCGCAGCATCACCGCGATCGGGATGGTCAGCGCGTACACCGGCAGGAACGCCGGCACGTTGATCGCCGTCATCGTGACGGCACCGGCGAGCACCATCGTCGACGAGAGCAGCGGATGCGCGGTCTGCTGCAGCATCAGCTCGACGTTCTCGACGTCCCGCACCACCTTGGTCTGCACCACCGACGAGCTGGCCCGCGAGTGGAACCCGATCGACAGGTTCTGCAGCCGGGACGCGAGTCCGTTGCGCAGGTCGGCGCCGATCTGGCGCACCGCGGTCATGAACAGCCGCGTGTACATCACGTGGTTCGGGTAGTTCTGCAGCAGCGCCACGAGGGCGACGGCCGTCCAGATGGCGAGCGAGCTCATCGGCCCGCCGTCGACCACGATGTCGATCACGGCGCCCGTGATGACGGGCAGGAGCCAGAGCGGGATGTCCTTCAGCACGAAGAACAGCACGGCGACGGTCACGCGGCGGCGGTGCATCCCGAGCAGGTGCAGCACCGTGCGGCCCGGATGCGCGCCGTCGACGATCCCGTCGATCCCCTGCCCGGTAAGCGCTTTCTTGGCCATACCCCATCATCCCATCAGCCGCCCGACCGGCGCACCCCCGGTAGACGCACGGATTCCCGCCGCCGAGCCCGAGGAGGCGTCGGCGGCGGGAATCCGTGCGTGAAGGCTGCCGCTACTTGCAGCTCAGCGCCGCGTACGGCACCGAGTAGCTCGAGTGGTACCCCACTCCGTCGACGAACGAGTACGCCGTGACACTCGCCGTTCCGGCCGCGACCGTCACCGCGCCCGAGCCGACCAGGGAGTACGCCGCCTTGCCGGCCGCCACCGCGGTCACCTTCTTGTCGGTGCCGAGCACCGACAGCCGCACGTCGGCGGGCCGGCCCGAGTCGTTGTACGCGTACACGGCGACGTGGGCCGTGCCGTTGACGCACTGCGACTTCGCGTTGACCCCGAGGCGCACCGGCTGGGATCCGGTCACGACCGCGGTCGCCGAGGGCGCCGAGGCCGCCGACGGGCCGAGGTCGCTCAGCGCCACGACGGTGGCCGTGTAGGAGCCGGCCGGCACCGAGGCGGCGGCGAAGGAGGCTCGCAGAGCATCCGCCCCCACCGTGGTCTCGAGGGGCGAACCGGAACCGTCAGCGCTCATCAACGTCACCCGGTAGCCCGTGAGCGGGGAGGTGCCGGGCGAGGCCGGCGCCTTCCAGGTCACGTTCACGCCGGCACCGTCGACGCCGATGCCCGGTGCCGCGACCGGCATCGGCGGCGCCGCGAGCGGCACGTTCGCGAACGCCATGTCGGACGCGAGGTAGAACGAGGTGTAGCTCGGCTGGTTGTAGGTGGTGTTCTGCCGCGCGACCTCGACCCGGTACTGCGGGTCGTGCATCAGCGTGTACAGCTTGTGCGCGGTGACCTCGGTGCTGACGTGGATGTTC
The DNA here is from genome assembly GCF_015350805.1 of Herbiconiux sp. VKM Ac-1786. GTDB lineage: Bacteria > Actinomycetota > Actinomycetes > Actinomycetales > Microbacteriaceae > Herbiconiux. The sequence continues at coordinate 1,352,557 of NZ_JADKSG010000002.1, forward strand.
AGCGCGCTCGAGTCGGCCGAGCGCAGGATCAGCTCCTCACGCCAGTCGCCGAACACGTCGGCGACGAGGTTCGCCGTGCCTTTGGTGCCGTTGTTCGTGCGCTCACCGGTGGCGGTGAGCAGGCGACCGCGGGTCCAGTCGTCGATCGTCGGGGTGGCGTCACCGCTGCCGTTCAGCAGCTGCGTCGTCAGGTCGCCCGCCCAGCGGATGGACTGGTTCGTGCCCGGGATCGCCGTGCCGAGGCTCTCACCCGACGCCGAGCGGAGGCGCGTGGCCCAGGTCTCGAGCCCGGGAACGGTGGGATCGACGTCGCCGACCATGCCGCGACCGGTGTCTTTCCCGCTGTACTCGCCGTAGATCAGCTCACCCGTGGCGGCGTCGCGCAGCGCGTAGCCGTAGGGCGCGTAGGCGGCTCCCTCGTGCACGGTGAAGATCTCCAGGCCCGGTCGCGCCGGGTCGATGTCGGCCACGTGCATGGCGTCGCCGTGGCCGAGCTTCGCCTCGGTGCCGGGTGCCGCACTGCCCTCGGGCAGCGTGTCGTAGGAGCTGTAGAGCAGGCTGCCGTCGTCGTCGAGCGTCGCCGAGCCGTACACGATCTCCTGCTTGCCGTCGCCGTCGACATCGGCCGCGCTCAGCGAGTGGAAGCCCTGCGTCGTCAGCCGGCCCCACTCCGGGCTCGTGCCCTCGCGGCCGTGCGGCGAGTCGTTGAACGGGTTCGACATCGGCACGAAGCCGCTGTCGACGAGGAAGCGCTGGGCGAGGTTCTCGCCGTCCCAGTCCCAGGCCGCGACGGTCGCGCGGGTGTAGTAGCCCCGGGCGAACACGGCAGACGGATGCTCGCCGTCGAGATACGCGACACCCGCCAGGAAGCGGTCCACCCGGTTGCCGGGCTCGATCCGCGACATGGAGTAGTCGCCCCAGAGCAGCCCGTCGTCGGTGCGTCCGGGGGTGTACGGCACGGTCTGCAGCTCGGCACCGGTGGCTCCGTCGAAGACCGTGAGGTACTCGGGGCCGTCGAGGATGAAGCCCTCGAAGTTCCGTAGGGCGTTGCGGGCGCTGCGGGAGGGCGCGTAGACGTCGATGAAATGGTCGACGAGCTCGCGCGCATCCGCTTCGCTGAGGGGGTAGTCGTGGGTGACGGGGATGCCGAAGGCCTCTTCGAGCGTGGCCGGCCAGGTGCCGTCGACGACCTCGGGGCGGGTCGACCAGCCCTGGAAGACCTCGACCAGGTGGTCGGCGTAGTCGGCGGCGCTCAGGCGGTAGTCGTCGTCGTTGCCGTAGCCGGCCGCGACGTCGGACTCGGGGAGGGTGACGAAGGCGTCGTTCGTGACGGCACCGTCGGCGTAGCCCGTCGACTTCGTGCCGGGAGCGGTCTTCGTCATGAGCTCGGCGCGGCCGTCGCCGTCGAAGTCGTAGACCATGAACTCGGTGTAGTGGGCGCCGGCGCGGATGTTCACGCCGAGGTCGATGCGGTTCAGCAGCGTGCCGTCGAGCTCGTAGGTGTCGAGGAAGACGGTGCCGGTGTAGCCGACCTGGGAGACGTCCTTGGCGTTGGACGGGTCCCACTTGACGATGAACTCGTAGGCGCCGTCGCCGTCGACGTCGGCCACCGAGGTGTCGCTCGCGGAGTAGGTGTAGGCCTCGCCGGCGGGGGTGACGCCGTCGGCGGGCTTCGTGAGCGGGATGCTCGCGACGGCGTCGCTCGTGCCGCTGGTGCTGCCCGTCAGCGCTGTCGCCGTGGCGCTCTGGGCGCCCACCTGGCCGCCGAGCACGGGGGCGACGGTGTAGCTGCTCGCCGCCGTGCCGTCTGGGTCGCGGAAGTTCGTGCTGTCGGTGACGTCGGCGATCTTCGCGCCGTCGCGGTAGACGGCGAAGTCGGCGCCGGTGAGGCCGGTGTCGTTCGCGCCGTAGGCCTCGCTCTTCAGCAGGCGCCAGCTGAGGAAGACGCCGTCGCTCGTGGCGGCGGCGACGAGGCCGCGGTCGAGTGCCTCCAGGCGGGGGGTGCCGGGGGCGGCTGCGGTGGGTGCTGCCCCCGTCGTGGTCGCCGTCGCCGACGCCGTTCCCGTTGCCGTTTCGGCCGGTGCCGCGGCGAACGCGGCCGGCGCGGCGGTCAGAGCGAGTGCGGCGGCGGTCACCCCGACCAGTCCCGCCCGTCCCGCTCGTTTGAATCGATTCATCATTGAACCCCAATCACCGGAAAGCCCTTTCCCGATTGCGGGCCAAACTACCACCCCCGTTCGGGGGAGGTCAACGGCCGAGCCTGTCCGCGTTCGCTTACCGGGCCAGGCCGTCGCCGGGCCAGGCCGTCACCGGGCCGGGCTGTCACCGGGCCAGGCTGTCAGCGGTCCCGCGCGGGCTGCTGCCGAGGACGGCGTGGGACCGCCTTCGCTCACCGGGCCAGGCCGTCACCGGTCCCGGGCGGGCTGCGGCCCAGGACGGCGCGCGACCGCGGTCGCGATCGCGGCGACCGACAGCAGCACCCCGTTCCACAGCGCCGCTCCCACGAGGGCGGCGATCGGCAGGATGACGATCCCGTACTGCTGCTCGCTCCACAGCACCGACAGCGCGAGCACGGCGAACCCGATCGTCCCGATCCCCGCGACCACCCGCGCCGCCACCGCGACGACCCCCGCCGGCCGGACGCCCGCGCCCCTGAGCGGTCGCGCCGTCGCCCCCGCCGCCGGCCGCCGCGCCCCGCGCACGCCCAGCCACACCGTCGCCGCGCCCACCCCCAGCAGCACGACCGGAACGACGAACAGCAGGGCGGCGGCACCGGACATGGCGCGAGCCTAGCGCCGCCCGAGCATCCGTCACCAGCCGATGCGACGAGAACCGGCGGCCACTAGCGTGGGCGCATGGAAGCGAGAGCGGTGACCGTCGGCGTGCCCGTGCGAGACCTCGGGAGGGCCGTCGAGTGGTATCGGGCGGCGTTCGGGCTGGGCGAGCCCGATCTGGTGCCGATGGAGGGGCTCGTCGAGTTCGACCTCGGAGCGTTCTGGCTGCAGCTGGCCACCGCGCCCGAGCGGGCGGGGCACGCGGGCCTGACGGTGAACATCAGCGTGGCGGATGCCGGCGGCCTGCGAGGGGAGCTGGCCGGCAAGGGGCTCGCGGTCTCCGCGCTGGAGCGCTTCGAGGGCGTGGTCGAGTTCTTCAGCCTGACCGACCTCGACGGCAACACGATCGGCTTCGTCACCGAGCTCGCCTGACCGCATCCCGCGAACCTGGTCGCGAAGCGGTGGGCCGCCGGGGAGGACGGCACCTTCCTCCGCCACCTCGGCGACGAGATCGTGCGCCGGGTCGCGCCGGGCGCCTAGGGCCGGTCGGGCCGGGCGGGCGGCCCCACCGGGTCGTCATCCCCCGGGTCGCGGTCGGGCGTCTGCCGCCAGGCGTGCCGCGTGCCCCAGAAGATCATCGCCACGGCCAGCGTCGCGAACGGCACCCCGACGAGCCAGTTGTCCATCGTGAGCCACAGCGCGGCCGCGAGCACGAAGAAGACGACCCCGGTGGCGACGTGCTGCTGCGAGGTGCTGTCCGACGATCCGCTTATGCCTCCACGCTACGAAGAAGCGTGCGGCCCGCGCATCCCCCGCGCGACGGATTCACCCCTCCGGCGGCTGCTCGATCAGCGTCAGCTGCGTGCCGTCGGGGTCGATCAGGAACCCGGCTCGCAGCCCCCAGTCCTGCCGGCGCACGGGGTGCAGCCGCGGCATCCCGACCGTCGCCTCGGGCACACCGGATGCCCGGATCGCCGCATAGAGCTCGTCGACGTCGCCCACCCGAACGGTGCACATGACCCCGCTCGAGTACGAATCGAGACCCGGCTCGGGGAAGAACTCGAGCTGCACCGAGCCGCGGGCCAGGATCAGCCATCCCTCGTCGCGGAACACCCGCCCGAACCCGAAGGCCCCGTAGAACGCCTCGGTGCGCCCGAGATCTCGCGACGGCAGATTCGGCACCGCCCGATCGGCACCGGAATTCATTCGACCCGAGCCAATCCGGCGACCCGGGTCGATCCGGCGAGCCGGCCGAGCGGTGTCGCGGAGTCACCGGTCACGAGGGCGGTCACTCCGCCGGCTGCAGCGCCTGGGCGAGCATCACGATGATTCCGCTCGGTCCGCGGAGGTAGGTCAGCCGGTACTGGTCGAGGTACGTGGCGACGCCCCTCAGCGGATGGCAGCCGTGCCGGGCGGCGACGGCGAGCGCCTCGTCGATGTCGTCGACGGAGAACGCGACCCGGTGCATCCCGATCTCGTTGGGCAGGGTCGGCGTGGTCTCGATGGCGTCGGGGTGCAGGTACTCGAAGAGCTCGAGCTGCCCTGCGCCGTCGGGCGTGGTGAGGATCGCGATCTTCGCGTGGTTGCCGTCGAGGCCCACCGCGGTGTCGGACCACTCGCCGCTGACCGTGTCGCGCCCGGCCACCGTCAGGCCGAGGTCGGTGAAGAACGCGATCGTCTCCTCGATGTCCCGGACAGCGATGCCGACGTTCACGAGCGAGATGGCCATATCCCCACGTTACGAGCCGCGCCGCCCGGGCACCAGCCTCGAAACGGCGCCGGAACTGCGCCGGTGCTGCGTCAGAACTCGTCGACGGACACGAGCTGCGACTCGGCCGTGAGCTCCCGCCGGCCGCCGACGTCGAACACGATCGGCAGTCCCCGAGCGGTCGGCCAGTCGGTGCTGTCGGTCGCCTGCAGATGCACGTGGGGCTGCGTGCTGTTGCCCGAGTTGCCGCACCGACCGATGAACTGCCCGGCGCGCATCCGCTCGCCGACGACGACCGCGACCGACCCCCGTCGCAGGTGGGCGACGAGGATGAACGGCCCGCCCTCATCGGCCGCGATCACCACATGGTTGCCGGCGATCGCCGCCGGCCCCTCGCGGAGGCGCCGGGCCTGCCCGGCCAGGTAGGCGGCGAGCGCGGGCTGCGACCTCCGTGCGGCATGATCGGGCTCGCCGTCGTGCGCGATCACCACCCTGCCGGTGACGGGCGCCAGCACGGGGGCACCGAAGCCGACGAAGCGCTCCGGTGACTCCGACGTCACCAGGGCGCGCCAGCTCGGGGGTGCCGACCGCCCACGGGGGTCGACCGGGATCAGATCGATCGCATACGTCGTTCCCATGAGGTGCGTGCCGTGGCTCGGCACGCGTCGCGCCGGACTGTTTCGCGCCCGGAAGGTGCCCCGCAGCGGATAGCCCAGCACGACGGCGTCGTCTGTGGTCATGGAAGCCGCCCCGCTCTCGCCGTCGGCACGAGCCTAGGAGCCGGAGCGCATCCGGTCGAGCCCGTCAGCCCAGGTTGATCGCCACGATCAGGCCCACGAAGCAGAGGGTGACGAAGCCGACGACGAGGATCGTGCCGAGACTCCACGAGGTGCGCAACCGGCGACCCGGGCGGGCGACGGCACGGGACCGCGACGGCGACGACCGCGACGACGACCGCGACGACGACGACTGCGACCCCGCACCCGCGCCGCCGCCCGGCCCCACGTCCTCCCCCCGCGCGACCCGCTCGTCGCGCCACCGCCCCCAGCGCTCGATGCGGTCGTCCAGCGCATCCACGGCGGCGGCGAGCGCCTCCCACCGCTCGGCGCGATCGGTGATCAGGTCGCGGGCGCTGATCAGGAACATCCAGTCGTCGACGATCTCGACGTCGAGCCCGCGCAGGTGGTCGACCAGCCGGGCCATCACGTCGGGCGTGAACAGGTACAGCGCGTCGCGCTCGTAGCCCTCGGGGCAGTACAGCCGGAAGAACCGGTCGAAGTCGCCCTCGAGCTCGAGCATTTGCGTCTCCCGCAGCGCCGCCGAGGTGTGCAGAGGCCGCCGCGGCCCCTCCTCGCTCCGCAGCAGGATGTTCGGCAGCGCCACCGGCAGCCGCAACGCGCAGTACCCGCCGAACTGCGGCGCCGTGTTGTCCATGGTCGCGTTCACCAGCTCGTAGTTCGCGAACTCGACCCCGCGCTCCCCGGGCGTGCGCAGCACGCGGTAGAGGTTCAGGGCACCGCGCCGCCGGAACGGCGACCCGAGAGCGGCCTTCGTCGGCCCCGGGCTGTAGCTCAGGCCGTTCGCGGCGGCGAAGCCCATCAGCCTGTGGTGCACGCGCGGCCGGGGGCGACGACGCCGCAGGCGAACCCACGCCCATCCGCAGATCACCCCCGCGAAGAGCATCAGCCCGCCGATGACGCTCTGCACCAGCACCGCCTGCACCACATCGGGGCCGCCCTCGCCGATCGTCGCGACGACGATCAGCACGAAGGCCAGCAGCCCGATCGGGGTCGTGACCGTGGCGAACCCGAGCACGAACCGGCGCACGGCCCCGGCGAGATCACGGGCCTCAGGATGCGCGGCGACGAGGTCTCGCCAGGAGCGCCGCAAGTCACGACGGTGCACCGGCTCGGTGAGGGCGGTCGTGTCGATCGGAGTGGGCAGCGCCTGCACTGTCTCCACCGGCTGCCGGCACCTCCTGCCGCGCGACCGGTGCCGCGCCCCTAGACGATAGTGGCCCGGCCGGAGTCGGCCCGCCAGCGGTCACCGCGGAGCGACGGCCTCCCGCAGCGCCCGCCGCGCGGTGGTCGAACTCGGTCTGTGGCAGGGCCGGCCGGCTCGGCGCGTCCACGTCGGAAGGAGATTCGGGGGGAGCGCGACCATAGTGGTGGCGGTACCCCCGAATCTCCTTCCGAGGCGCACAGCGCGGCGCGGCGCCGAGCGGGGCGGGCGCGGTGCGGTGCGGGCGCGGCGCGTCAGCGCGGGGGCAGGGTCAGCGCCAGTGGGCGAGTTCGGTCGCCAGGAGCGCGCGGGCGCGGGCGATCATGCCGCGGACGGTCGAGACCGGGAGCGCGAGGCGGCGGGCGATCTCGTCGTAGCTGAGGTCGTCGAGCTGGCGGAGGCGCCAGCAGCGCTGCTGCGCGTCCGGCATGGTGTCGAGCACCCGTTGGGCGTCGGCCGCGAGGCAGGAGCGGCGCGCACCGTCGTCGGGGTCGGGCTGGTCGGCGGCGAGCATCCGCTGGTCGAGGAGATCGCCGCCCCGGGTGCGCACCGCCGCCGAGCGGAGGCGGTCGTAGCTGCGGCGCCGGGCGGTGGTGACGAGCCAGCCCGCGATGGACTCGCCGTCGATGACGCTGTCGGCGTGGGTCCAGGCGGCGAGGAAGGTCTCCTGCACCACGTCATCGATGTCATCAGTGCTGCCGAGGGTGCGGTACGCGACGCTGCGGAGCAGTCCGGCGTAGCGATCGACGATCTGCGCGAAGGCCCGGTCGTCGCCCGAGGCGGCCCGCACGACGAGCACCCGATCGGAGTCCCACGAGAGGTCGTCGAGCGGACTCGGCGGCGCGTCCGACGGACGGCGGGTGACGCTCAGGGCACTGGTTCTGGGTGACATGCGAACTCCGGACATTTGATCAATACGTGTGCATGATTCGTCACGAGCCCCCTCCCCGCTTGCCCCGCCCGTGCCCCCAGTTAGGGTGAGGCCGATCGAGATCCGGCCGATCGAGGGCCCGTCAAGCCGTGGACTCGGCGGGAGGTCGGGAGTAGCCTCTCCGCATGTGCAGGAACATTCGGGTGCTCCACAACTTCGAACCGCCGACGACCGATGATGAGGTGCGGGAGGCGGCACTGCAGTTCGTGCGCAAGGTGAGCGGCTCGACGCATCCCTCGCGGGCGAACACGGCGGCCTTCGACCGGGCCATCGACGAGATCGCCGCCGCCACCCGTCGCATGCTCGACGAGCTCGTCACGGCCGCGCCGCCGAAGAACCGCGAGGATCAGGCGGTCAAGGGCCGCGAACGCCACGAGAAGCGGATGGAGCGCGAGGTGCGCATCCGCACCGCCACGGTCTAGCGAGTCGCGCGACCGCCCGCGGGCGCTGCGCGCTCGGGCGCTCTGTCGGTCGAGCAGGGTCGACGGCAGTCACGCGGGCGGCTAGAACGGCGGATGGTCGGGAAGATGCCGAGTCGCAGCCGGCGGGGAGGGCGGCTGCGCCGGGGGCGGTGGGCCGCCGCGCTCGGGCGGCCGCGTGGTGTGGCGGGCGCCGGACGGCGACCTCCAGTGCAGCGCCCGACCCTCCCCCGCCTCGACCTGCCAGCCCGTCTGGTGCTTCAGGGTGTGGTGACGGCGGCAGAGCGCCGCGAGGTTGTCGAGGCCGGTCTCGCCGCCACGCGCCCAGTCGGTGGTGTGGTCGAGGTCGCAGCGGTCGGCGCGGCGCACGCAGCCCGGGAAGCGGCAGGTCTCGTCGTCGAGCACCACCGCCGCCCGCAGATCGGCGGGCACCTTGTAGCGATCGCGCCCCACGGAGAGCCGCTGACCCGTGATCGGGTCGGTCAGGATGCGCAGGAACGACGGCGCCCCCGCCGCCAGCCGGCGGGCCGCCTCGACCGGGATCGGCCCGTAGCCCTGCAGCTCGCCGGCCCGCATCGACCGCCCGAGCAGCGTCAGCACCGGCACGGTGACGACGACGTTCGCCGTGATTCCGCGAGCCCGCGCCGCGGTGTCGCCGTCGCGGTGCAGCAGCAGCTCGACCAGCCCGTCGGCCCTCAGCTGGGCGTGGGTGCGCGACTCCTCGGGAGAGCGCAGCGCCCGCCCGAGCTGGTCGAGGGTGTCGTCGATGGCGAACGCGTCGACGGCGGACAGGTGACAGACGAGCGTCGCCATGCCGTCACGCTCCTTCTCGAGCCACACCGCCCGCTCGTCGCGCGCCTCACGGTGGCGGACGTCGATCGATTCGGGGTGCATCCGCTCTCGGACCGCCCGCGCGTGCGCCGCCAGCTGCGACGGGGTCTGCGACTCGGCCTTCGCGGTCGCGACCGCCTCGAACTCGCCGCGCGCCCCCTCGGGCAGCGTTCGCGCCTGCCGCACCACGGACTGGGCGTGCGCATAGCCGATGTCACCGCGGGCCAGCGAGGCGAGGGTGACGGGCAGGAAATCGGTGAGCGTCTCGGCGTCGTCGATGCGCTGCGAGGCGGTCGACTCCGGAACGTGCAACGCGGTGGCGACCTCGGCCACGAGCGACCGCCGCGAGTGCTCGAGAGACCCGCCGGGCAGCGCGGCCAGCCAGTTCGCCTTGCGAGCGGCCTCGGCCAGCAGCCCGACCGCCCTCGCCTCGAGCACCGCCTGCTCCCGCCGGATCAGCGCCACCTCGTCGACGTCGGCCCCGATGCCCCACAGCAACCGCTCGCGCGTCGCATCAACCGAGCGCCCCTCGAGGGGTGCGGGAGCGAAGGCGAGTGAACTGTTCATGAGCTTGCCTCAATCCTACCGCGGCCCGCCTCCGACCTCAAGCAAACCGGCAGATCACAGCGACAATTCCTCCCGACCCGACCACATCCATCGAGGGCAAGCGCGGAGCGCGCGGCAGCCGCCCGCTACCGCCCCCAGGCGCCCAAAGCCGACAGGGCTGCCGCGCGCTCCGCGCTTGCCGACGACGGTCACTGCTCGCGTTCTCGAGAGCCACGACGGTCACCGTTCGCCTGCTGTTCGCCCGGCCACGCGCGTGGCACCGACGCCGACTGGCTAGCGTTCAGGCATGACGTCGGCACGGTGGTCATTGGTCGTCGCCGGATTGTGGCTGGCCTCGGCGGGGCTGCAGGTGGCCGCGTCGCTCGAGCGGTGGGTGGTCGCGGCCGGCTCCTGGACGCGAGACCAGGTGTCGATCAAGGATCACCGCTTCGACTACTCCTGGCCCGCCGATCCATGGGAGAACGTGGGCGCCGCGGCTCAGCTGCACGGTGCCGGGCTGCTGCTGCTCGCGATCGGCCTGCTGCTGCTCCCGCGAGCGGCTGCCGGCCGCAACCCCGGCCTCGACGGCGTGGCCGTGATCGTCATCGCCGCCCTGGCAGGGTTCGACGGCATCCACGTGCTCGCGTCAGGGCTGCTGGGGTTCCCGTCGCCGCTCCAGTACCTGCCGGTGCAGCTCCTGCTCACGGGAGTGAGCGCCATCGGCCTCGTCTACCTGGCTGCCGAACGCTTCACCTCGACGACCTGGCCGGCCGCGATCGCCTGCCTCCTCCTCGTCGGCAGCACGATGCCAGGGCTGCTCGTGGCAGCCTTCGTCATCGCCCCCGCCGTGGTCGGCTACCAGTCGTTCGACACGACTCCATGGACGGAGACCATCGTCGCCGCCTGGACCGCCCTCGCCGCCGTCGCGATGCTCGTCGCGGCGGGCCTGTCAGCGCGCAAGGCCTCGATCGGCCGACGCCGTACGAATCAGCGGTAGATACACGAAAGGCCCGGATGACCGGGCCTAGCTTGCTGGGGTACCTGGACTCGAACCAAGAACAACTGAACCAGAATCAGCCGTGTTGCCAATTACACCATACCCCAATGGCCTCTACCGGAGCTCGGGCCGTCGTCTACCCTAGCCTATCTCCCGCCCCCTGCCAAAAGCGCCGCCGGTCACGCGTGCGCGGCGCTCAGAGCGGCGCGATCACGGCACTCCGCACATGCTCGTACACGACCGAGGTACGCACGTCGGCCACCTCCGGCCGCTCCGTCAGCCGGTCGATCACGAAGCCGTACAGCGCCTCGTTGTCGGGCACCGCGACGTGAACCAGGAAGTCCTCGGTGCCCGACGTCACGAACACCCCGATCGTCTCGGGCAGCTCGCTCACCCACGAGCGGAACCCCTCGATGTTCTTCCGCGACGGCGGCCGGATGCGCACCGCGATCATCGCCTGCACCCCGCGCCCGAGGGCGGCGAGGTCGACCGTGACGGTGGATCCGGTGAGCACACCGCGGTCGCGCAGGGCCCGCACGCGGTCGAGTGCGGTGGTGGGCGCCACCCCGACCGAGGCGGCGAGGTCGCGATTGGTGCGCCGTGCATCCGTCTGCAATTCGCGCAGGATGGCCGTGTCGAGTGCGTCGAGCGATGCCATTCAGGCTCCTTCTCCGTACGATGTACGGCTTGATTGCGCCAGTGTCGTGCGGGTGAATACTATCGCCGCATCCGGCCGTGTGGGTCGGCCGCCCATCGAGCACTGAGAGCCTGGAGAGAACGACGGATGCCCGCGACCCCCGCCTACCGCCCCGAGGAGATCCTCACCCACGAGTCGACCCGTTCGGCGCGACTGAAGTGGGTGGTGGTCGTCGACACCGCCCTCGAGCCCGGACGCCTCGCCAACGCCGTGGCCTGCGTCGCGGCCGCCACCGGTGATGCGGTGCGGGGGCTGCAGGGGCCGGGCGGCCCGGATGCGGGCGGGACCGAGCATCCGGGACTCGCCTGGGCCGGGTGCACGGTGCTGGGTGCGGGTGCCGAGCAGCTCGCGAACGTGCGGGCCAAAGCCGTGGCCGCGACCGCCTCGGCGGAGACGGACGACGACGCCGTGTGGATCGCCGACATGCCGCTCGCGGCGCAGACGACCCGGGTCTACGACGAGTTCCTCGCCGAGCTCGCGCGCACCGAGCCCGAGCAGCTGCAGTCGCTCGCGCTGAGCATCGTGGGGCCGCGGGCGACGGTCGATCGGATCGTGAAGAAGCTCAAGCTCCTCTGACCCGGCGGGTGGTGCTGCTCGCGAGCTAGGCGCTGATCGCGATCTCGTCCTCGGAGCCGGAGCCGGAGCCGGAGCCGCTGCCCGAGCCGCTCGCCGCGGCCACCGCACGGCCGTGGGCGCTCTGCAGGATCCAGGCGAGCGCCGAGCCGTGGCGGGGGTCGAAGCGCGACGCGCGACGCCAGACGTCCACGAAGACGTCGAAGCAGACGCCCTCGCCCTGCTGCGGATCGGCCACGAACTGGCGGATGAAGCCCAGCACCCGCGGAGCCACGCGATCGTAGAGCTCGGCGAACGCCTCGGCGTCGCCCTCGGCCGTCCGCGCCAGCAGCGCGTCGAGCGGCGCGATGCTCGGGAGGCTTCCGTCGTGCGGGGTCACGCTCCACTGTGACATGACCCCCAGGTCGATGCTCACGGATCGACCGGCACCCAGCCGATCGTCGCTCAGCGGCACCGGACGCCCGAGGCGGTCGGGCCGGTAGGCTCGCCGCATGGATGCCGCGCCGCTGCTCGTGAAGGTGTGCGGGCTCCGCACCGAGGCCGCGATCGACACCGCCGTGGCGGCCGGGGCCGATGCCGTGGGCTTCGTCGTCGCGGCCGGGAGCCCGCGGTACGTCGACGCCGGCACCGCCCGGCGGCTCGTCGAGCACACCGCCGGCCGGGTCACCACCGTGCTGGTGACGAAGGGGCTGACGCCGGAGGACGCCGCCGCGGCGGCCCGCGCGGCGGGGGTCGACGTGCTGCAGGTGCACGGGTTCGATCGCTCGGAGGTGGGCCGGGCATCCGCTCTGTTCCCGCGGGTGTGGCGGGCGACGTCGGCCGACGCGGCGGAGCTGCACTCGTGGGGCGAGGAGCTGCTGCTGATCGACTCGCCGCGACCCGGATCGGGCGAGCGGTGGGACCTCGGGGCGCTGCAGGAGCGTCGGCCCGCGGAGGCGTGGCTGCTCGCGGGCGGGCTCGATCCCTCGAACGTCGGGCAGGCGGTCGCGGAGGCCGCGCCGAGCGGCGTCGACGTCTCGAGCGGGGTGGAGTCGGCTCCCGGGGTGAAGGATCACCGGCTGATCGAGCGCTTCGTCGAAGAGGCGAGAGCGGCCCGGGCGACCCGGGCGAGACCGTGAAAAGCGTCGAGGAGTTCATCGCCGCCCTCGACCCGGCGCAGCGCGAGCAGGTGGTCGAGCTGCGCCGCATCGTCCTGGCGCTCCCGGTCGACCTGACCGAGCACGTCAAGTGGAACTCCCCCAGCTACGTGCACGACGGCCTCGACCGCCTCACGATGAACGTGCGCAACAAGGAGCGCGCCGTGCAGCTCGTCCTGCACCTCGACACCGCGCGGCCCGAGGTCAAGAACGCCCCTCCGGTGATGGTCGACGAGACCGGGCTGGTGCGCTGGCTGTCCGACATCCGCGGGGTGATCACCGTGCCGCCGGGCACCGCGGTGAGCGAGCTGGAGCCTCGACTCACGGCGGCGCTGACCGGGTGGCTGCGCATCCGCTGACCTGTTCGTCGGGTTTCGTTCCGACGCTGGTCGGAAGCGGGGCGGTGCAGAACTGAACAGCTGTCGGAACATCCGGAATCGCGCTCTCACGAGCCATTTCGCGGCGTTATGGTGGAGCCACTCTTCACCCCCCGAAGAGCGGGAAGACTGAACGCGGAGGTCGATCATGCCGTTTGTGACCACGGACGATGGCGCAGAAATCTACTACAAGGACTGGGGCAGCCCCGATGCCCAGCCCATCATGTTCCACCACGGATGGCCGCTGTCGTCCGACGACTGGGACGCGCAGATGCTCTACTTCCTCGACCAGGGCTACCGGGTGATCGCCAGCGACCGCCGCGGCCACGGCCGCAGCAGCCAGATCGGCACCGGCCACGACATGGACCACTACGCCAGCGACGCCTCGGCCGTCGTCGAGCACCTCGACCTGCAGAACGCGATCCACATCGGCCATTCGACCGGTGGCGGCCAGGTCGCCCGCTACGTCGCGAAGTACGGCGAGCCGCAGGGCCGCGTGGCCAAGGCCGTGCTCGTCTCCTCGGTGCCGCCGCTGATGGTGCAGACCGACGCCAACCCCGAGGGCACCCCGATCTCGGTCTTCGACGGCTTCCGCAGCGCGCTGGCCGCGAACCGCTCCGAGTTCTACCAGGCCGTCGCCTCCGGCCCCTTCTACGGCTTCAACCGGCCGGGCGTCACCCTGTCCGAGCCCGTCGTCGCCAACTGGTGGCGCCAGGGAATGACCGGCAGCGCGCTCGCGCACTACATCGGCATCGCGGCCTTCTCGGAGACCGACCAGACCGAGGACCTCAAGGCCATCACGGTGCCCGTGCTCGTCACCCAGGGCGACGACGACCAGGTCGTGCCCTACAAGGACGCCTCGCTGAAGCAGCACGAGCTCCTGCAGAACTCGACGCTGAAGATCTACGAGGGCTACCCGCACGGCATGCTGACGACCCACGCCGACGTGATCAACCCCGACCTGCTCGCCTTCATCAAGTCGTAGCGGCTCACCCCGTTCGAAGAGGTGCACCACCGGCTCGCCCGGGGTGCACCTCTTCTGCGTCCAGGCCGCTCGTCGGGGCCTGCGAGGATGGGCGGGTGCAGCAGAGCAAGGGGCCGCGACGGCCCGAGGTGACGACCGTCGAGATCGTGGGCGGGCCCGAGCGGCTGACGGTGGGTCTGCACGACTACGACCCCGCCTGGGCGACGGTCTTCGAGACGCACCGGCGCCTGATTCAGGATGCTCTCGCCGGAGCCCGCGTCGGGAGCGACCCCCTCGTGAGCGAGCCCCTCGTGAGCGAGCCCGTCGGCATCGAGCCCGTCGGCATCGGGCCCATCGGCATCTGGCACATCGGCTCGACCGCGGTGCCGGGCCTCGCGGCCAAGCCGATCGTCGACGTCGTCGTGACGGTCGACGACATCACCGCCGAGGAGGACTACCTCGACGCGCTGCTGGCCGCCGGCTACGAGCTCCGCGTGCGGGAGCCCGGCCACCGTCTCGTGCGCACCCCCGAGCGCGACGTGCACGTGCACGTCTACCAGCGCGGCGACCGCGCCGTCACGGAGTACCTGCTGCTGCGCGACCACCTCCGGGCCGACGCCGGCGACCGCGCCCTCTACGAGAGCACCAAGCGCGCCCTGATGGCCGAGAGCTGGGCCGACATGAACGCCTACTCCGAGGCGAAGACCGAGGTCATCCTCGCGATCAAGGAGCGAGCGCGGCGCGCGGGCGGCGCCGGCACCGGCATCGGTGCCGGGCTCAGCGACCGACCCGCGTGAAGAGGCCGGGGTAGTCGGTGACGAAACCCTCGTCGTCGACCTCGACGTCGCGCACGAAGCTGCCGTCGAGCGACTCGTAGCGGTAGGTCGAGGGAGCGATGCGCGTGTAGCGCTGGCGGTCGGCCGAGACGTGCAGCGAGGGGACGTCCACGTAGGCCGTCGTGATCTCGGCGCTCTGACCGAGGGCCAGGCCGATGCGGCGGATCGGCAGGGTGTTGCTGAAGGGGGTGGCGCTCAGATCGACGTCGATCGCCTCGGTGAGGGCGACGAGCATCCGCCCGTCATCGCCCTCCCAGTGGCCGTCGCCGGTCGACCACAGTTCGAGCGAGCGGCTCGTGGAGGTCTCGGCGACGCTGACGTAGCGGGTGCGCCAGGCCTCGTCGCACTCGATGCGGTAGAAGACGTCGAAGCCGGTCGCGTCGCCGTCGGCCGGGTCGGCGGTGATGTGGCCGACCGCCGTCGCACCCGAGGGGGTGAGAGTGAGGGTGAGGCCCTCGAAACCGGTGCGGGATGCCGGGACCCACGCCAGCGAGCGGGTGACGATCTGCACGACTGACCTCCTCGCGGACGAACCTACTCCCCCGTCCGCTCCCCCGCCGGGGCCCCGCCCGAGCCCGCCGCGCCGCCCGCCGCGCCCGGTGCCTCGCCGGCCGCGCCCGCCGCGCTGCCCGCCGCACCCGGCGCCTCGCCGGACGAGGCGCGCGCCGCCCGCCGCTGCCGGAGGTACGCGATCAGGGCCGAGCCCACGGTCAGCACGGCGATGCCGATCAGCACCCACTCCATGTACTGCTGCACGATCGCGGCCACCTCGGGGATGCCGCCGAGCGCGAAGCCGAGCCCGATGATCGCGGCCGACCAGAGCAGGGCGCCGAGGGCGTTGTAGGCCGAGAAGTGCGAGCGCTTCATCCGCCCGACGCCTGCGGCGACCGGCGCGAAGGTGCGCACGACGCCGATGAAGCGGGCGATCGTGACGGCCCAGCCGCCGAAGCGGTCGAAGAAGGCCTGGGTGCGGTCGACATTCTTGCGGCTGAAGAAGCCGGAGTCGCGCCGCTCGAAGATCGCCGGGCCGGCGCGCTTGCCGATCGTGTAGCCGAGCTGGTCACCCAGGAACGCGGCCGCGAACACCGCGAGGATCACGACGGGCAGCGGCAGCGGGATCGCGCCCGTGAACGTCAGCAGTCCGGCGAAGAACAGCAGGGTGTCGCCCGGCAGGAAGAACCCGATCAGGAGGCCCGTCTCGGCGAACACGATCACGCACACCAGCAGCAGGCCCCACAGGCCGGCGCCCTGGATGGCGTCCTGGAACCCGAAGATGTCTCTGACCACCATGGCTCGACCCTAGCCGCTCCGCCCGGTCGCCCTGTCCGCCCGCGCCACCCGTCGCGGGCCGGTGTCACGCGCGCGGCGGCACCCCGGGCACCTGGGGCGCGGTCGGTACGGGAGGAGAATACGGCCGATGGGCCGTATAGGGGGTTATGGGGCCGATTCTCCTCCCGTACCGACGGGGAGGAGGGGCGGGGAGGAGCGGCGGGGCGCGCTAGAGCGGGCCGAGGAGGTGGCGGGCGACGGCCGCGGCCGTGCGGGCGCCGGCTCCGGCGGCGACGATGAGCTGCTGCGGCCCCGGGGGCGTGAGGTCGCCGGCCGCGTAGAGGCCCGGCACCGAGGTGGCGCCGACGGCGTCGACCACGAGGTGCCCGTCGGCGTCGCGCTCGAGACCGGTGAGCTCGGCGAGGTGGGCGTCGGGGACGGTCCAGGTGGGGCGCACGAAGCCGCCCGTGCGCGGGATGACCGTGCCGTCGGCGAGGCGCACTCCCGTGAGGCCCGAGCGGTCGCCCTCGAGGTCGTCGATCGGCCGGCGCTCGACCGCGATGCCGCGGGTCGCGAGCGCCGTCTCCTCGGCCTCGGTGACCGCGTCGGCGGCGTCGTTCGTGAAGACGATCAGGTCGTCGGTGACCTGCGAGACGATCAGCGCCCGCTCGGCGAGGTCGGACGCGGTGCCGATCAGCGCCAGCGGCTGGTCGCTCTTCTCGAACAGGTCGCAGGCCAGGCAGCTGTGCAGGGCGGTGCCGTAGTAGGCCCGGATGCTCGGCAGCGCCGGCAGCGTCTCGGCCAGCCCGTGCGTCAGCACCACGACCGGCGCCGTCACGACCCGGTCGGCCGATCCGCGCACCCCGCGGGACGAGACGGTGAACCCGCCCTCCCCCGGCGTGATGGTGCCGACGAGCCCCTGGTGGAACTCGGCGGTGGGGTATGCCGCGAACTCCTCGCGCCCGAGCGCCCGCAGCTCGAGCGGCGAGACGCCGTCGCGCGTGATGAAGCCGTGCGAGATGAGGGTGGCCGAATGGCGCGGCCGGTTGCTGTCGAGGATCAGCACGCGGCGCCGGGCGCGCACGAGGTTGAGGCCGACGGACAGGCCGGCGGGGCCGCCGCCGATCACGATGACCTCGTACCGGTCGCCGTCGAAACCGCGCACGGCCTCGGCGGGGCCCGCAGCCGCCGCGGCCGCAGCCGAGACCCCCGCGCCCCCAGCCGTCGCGGCCGAGACGCCCGCGCCCCCGCTCGTCACAGCGCCGCCACCAGCGCCTCGAGCCGCGCGATCGTCTCGGCCTTGCCGAGGATCTGCATCGACTCGAACAGCGGCGGCGAGATGCGCCGCCCCGAGAGGGCGACCCGCAGCGGCCCGTAGGCCACGCGCGGCTTCAGCCCCAGCCCGTCGATCAGCGCCGCGGCGAGCGCCGACTGGATGGCCTCGTGCTCCCACTCCGACTCGGGCACGTCGAGCAGCCCGGCGATGGCCGCGTTGAGCACGAGCCCGGCGTTCTCGGGCAGCGACGTGCGCGCGTCGTCGTCGTAGCCGAGCGACGCCGCCGGCACGAAGAACGACCCCAGCAGCGCGGGCGCCTCGCCGAGCAGCTGCATGCGCGTCTGCACGAGCGGGGCGACCTGGTCGAGGACGTGCTGCTGCGCATCCGTCACCGGAACCGACACGATGCCCGCCGCCTCGAGGTAGGGCACGAGACGCGCCGCGAAGTCGTCGGCGGCCAGCAGCCGGATGTGGTCGCCGTCGATCGACTCGGCCTTCTTCAGGTCGAAGCGGGCCGGGTTCGGCAGCACGTCGACCACGTCGAACGCGGCAACCATCTCCTCGAGCGAGAACACGTCGCGGTCGGGCGCGAGCGACCAGCCGAGCAGTGCCAGGTAGTTCACGAGCCCCTCGGGGATGAATCCGCGCTCGCGGTGCAGGAACAGGTTCGACTCGGGGTCGCGCTTCGAGAGCTTCTTGTTGCCGTCGCCCATGACGTAGGGCAGGTGGCCGAAGCGCGGCACGAAGGTGGTCACCCCGATGTCGATCAGCGCGTGGTACAGCGCGATCTGGCGCGGGGTCGACGAGAGCAGGTCCTCTCCGCGCAGCACGTGGGTGACGCCCATCAGGGCGTCGTCGAGCGGGTTCACGAGCGTGTAGAGCGGATGCCCGTTGGGCCGCACGATCACGAAGTCGGTGAACGATCCCGCCGGGAACGTGATCTCGCCGCGCACGAGGTCGTCGAACGACAGGTCGGTGTCGGGCACCCGCAGGCGCAGCGCCGGCTCGCGGCCCTCGGCGCGGAACGCTGCCCGCTGGTCGTCGGTGAGCGTGCGGTCGAAGTTGTCGTAGCCCAGCTGCTTGGCGCGGCCGGCCGCCTCGTTGCGGGCGTCGATCTCCTCGGCGTTGGAGTAGCTCTCGTAGACGTGGCCCGACTCGAGCAGCCGCGCGATGACGCCGCGGTAGAGGTCGTAGCGCTCCGACTGCCGGTAGGGCGCGTGCGGGCCGCCGATGCCGGGCCCCTCGTCCCAGTTCAGGCCGAGCCAGGTGAGCGCGTCGACGAGCTGCTCGTAGCTCTCCTCCGAGTCGCGGTTCGCGTCGGTGTCCTCGATGCGGAAGATCATCTTTCCACCCGTGTGGCGCGCGTAGGCCCAGTTGAACAGAGCGGTGCGCACGAGCCCCACGTGGGGCGTGCCGGTGGGGCTCGGGCAGAACCGCACGCGCACGTCGGCGCCCGTGGCAGTGGAGAACGGATGCTCGGACGACTGTGCTGGTGACGTTGCGCTCATGACCCGCCGATTCTATCGGGGCTGCCCGACACCGGAGGTGGGCAGCGGGCGCGAACGGACGTACGATTCGTCCAGGCGCCCGGAGAAGCGAGTGCGAAGCGACGGGATACGACCATGGCCGAGCGGCCGGCACGGCTGTGGAGCCGTTCGGTGCGCGCCGCGCTCGACGCGGGTGACCCGCGGGGAGCCGCCGATTCCGCCGCCGCGGGCTGGCCGCGCTTCCTGCAGACCGATCCGACGCTCGTCGCCGCGACCGTGCAGGCGCTGCCCGCCGCCGAGCGCGACGGGCGTGCGGGTCTCGTGACGGCGCTGGCGCTCGCTCTCGACGCGGCTCCGGAGGGGGCGGGACGCGCATCCGCCCCGCTGCTGGAGACACAGGCCGACCGCCTGCTCCGCCGCGGTGCCGACCGGGCGGCCCGGGCGGGCGCACCCGATGCCGAGTCGCCCGAGCTCGACGAGCTCGTGATCGCGCGGGCCGCCCTGGCCGGGCTGCACCGCCGGCGGGGCTGCTTCACCGAGGCGCAGGCCGAGCTGGATCGCGCCGACGCCTGGCTCGAGGGCCTGCGAGGGGTCGACGCGGGGGTGCTGACGCTGCTGCGCGCCCGCCTGCGTCTGGAGCGGGCCCTCGTCGCGGTGCACCGCGACGGCATGGGCGCCGACCGCTCGACCGCTCCGGTGTCGACCCTCACCGAGACCTCGATGCACCCCGCCGACCGGGTCACCGCCGCCGGGCTGATGGCCCTGTCGGCGTTCGTGCGCGACGACGCCGCGGCCGCCGAGGTCTGGATCGACGCCGCCGAGCGCGCCGCCACGGCCGAGGCGACCCCGCGGGACGCCGCCGAGATCCCGCTCGAGGAGTCTCCGGCGCTGGCCCCCGCCGTGTTCACCGCGTTCCTGATCGCGCACGACCGCGCCGAGCTCGGCGACGCCGCCGCCACCGCGGCCCGGCTGGCCGCGATCGCGCACGGCTCGGAGTGGCGCGCCTACGCCTCGCTCGCCGAGGCGATGCTGCTGCTGCTCGGCTCGCGGCACGCCGCCGCCTCGGCCGCCCTGGCCGACGCGGACGAGCAGATGCGGGACTGGTCGGGCGGGCTGCTGGCCGCGGTGCTGGCGGCCGGCATCCGGGCGCGCCTCGACGTGGAGCAGGGCCGGCCGCTCGGGCCGGGGTTCGAGGACGGGCGCCGGATGGACGACGACCGGCACGTGCTGTGCCGGGCTCAGCTCGTGGGGTGGTCGCTGCTGTCGGGCGGCGGGCACGACGGCGGCGGGCACCGCGGCGGCGGGGCCCGTGAGGTCGGCGAGGGCGCCGACGCCGCCGAAGTCGCCGCGCACGCCGCCCGGGCCCGTCAGGCCGTCGCCGCCTGCCTCGCCGCCGGCCCGCGCCACGCCGCTCCGGGCCTCGCCGACGCGCTGCTGGTCGACGCGGTCGCCGCGCTCCGGCAGGGCGACGACGAGGGTGCCGCCCACAGCTTCGACGAGGCGCTCGCGGTGGCGGCCCGCAGCGGCACCCGGCGGCCGTTCCGGCACCCGTCGAGGTCGGACCTGACGGTGCTGGTGCGCCGCGCATCCGCTCGCCCGCACCCGGAGCAGGTGCGGCTGCTGCTCGACGAACTGCGCCCCTCGACCGACGAGGCGGTGCAGCTGAGCGAGCGCGAGATCCAGGTGCTGGCCGGGCTCCGACGCGGGTCGTCGGTGCAGGTGCTGGCGCGCGAGCTCTTCCTGTCGCCGAACACGGTCAAGACGCACGTGCGGAACATCTACCGCAAGCTCGGCGCGAACGACCGCGAGTCGGCGTTCGCAGCCGCGAGCGAGCACGGCATCGCGCTCGACATCACGCCGCGCTGAGCGGCGCTGCCCCGCGATGGACGGAGCCGCGCCGTGCGGGTGGCAGGCTGGAGGGATGTCCCCCTCCGCGAAGAGCGCCGTGCGCGACGTGAGCCGCAACCCGGTCTTCCGCATGATCGCGCGCTCGGGCTTCGCGGTGAACGGGATGCTGCACATCCTGATCGGGCTGATCGCGATCGGCATCGCCCTGCCCGGCACGGAGGGCGGCGAGGCCGACCAGTCGGGCGCCCTCCGCCAGCTGGCCACCACGCCGGGCGGGCTGTTCGTGCTCTGGGCGTCGGTTCTCGCCCTCGTCGCGCTCGGGCTGTTCCAGCTGATCACACTGCCGCTGCTCAGCGCCGCCGGCACCGCGAAGACCTGGGGCCGTCGCGTCGCCGAGGCCGCCAAGGCGGTCGTCTACCTGGTGCTCGGCGCCACGGCGCTGATCTTCGCCCTGGGCGGCTCGACCAGCGGCTCCGACACCAGTCAGACGTTCAGCGCCGGCCTGATCGCGACGCCTGGCGGGGTCTTCCTGCTCGTCGCCGTCGGCCTCACGGTGGGCGGCTTCGGCATCGGCTTCGTGGCGATCGCGGTGCGCCGCGGCTTCCGCAAGCTGATCGTGGTGCCGGCCGGGCGGCTCGGCCGCGTGGTCGTCAGGCTCGGCACCGTGGGCTACGCCTCCCAGGGGCTGGCGCTCGTCGTGGTCGGGGTGCTCTTCGTGGTCGCCGCCGTCAGCTCCGACTCGGCGGCCGCCTCGGGCCTGGACGGCGCCCTGAAGGTGCTGGCCGGGCTGCCGTTCGGCATCGTGCTGCTCGTGGCGGTCGGCGTCGGCTTCCTCGCGTACGGCCTGTTCCTGATCGCCCGGGCGAGGCTCGCGACGCTGTGACCTGTGCGGGGCTGTGACGGATGCGCGGCCTCGGCGGCCCGTCGACCGAGCCGATCGGGCCACCGCACCCTGACCGACGCCGTGGGCGACGCCCACCGGCAGCGGGGTGCCGCGCCGCCGTCGGGTCCGTCCTTCTGCACGGGCACGGCGGGCTGCACTCCGGGTGGCTCCAGTGTCCGGAACCGCCGGACGGTCTGCAAGAGCCGCTTGCGGACATGTCCGCTTCCGGGCAGGGCCGCGCTTCCGTGAAGGGCCGGGCCCCCGACCCGCCGCCTAGGCGGCCGAGCGCAGCGACTTCAGGCGCGAGAGCACCTCGGGCGCCGAGCGGTCGAGCAGCGCCCCGCCGAGGCGCAGTCCCAGCACGAGCAGCCCGCCGCCGAGACCGAGGCCCACCGCGAGCGTGAGCCAGCCGAACAGGGCCGAGTCCAGCGCGAGGCTGAGCACCGCGAGCACGACCGCCGGGATCGTCAGCAGCATCACGATGCCCCAGGTCGCGAAGCCCGAGAGCGCCGTCGTGAAGCCCGCACCGGGCGCCGACTTGAACGGGTTGTCCCCCGCCTGCGGCACCGGGATGACGATCCGCGCCGACGACACGCTGACCACGGCGAAGCCGCTCAGCAGCGCCGCCGCCGACAGCCCGAGCAGCATCGGCAGCCGGTCCCAGGCGTCGATCACGGCGACGGGCACGATCGTGCCGAGCAGCACCAGCGGCACCGAGATGACCGCCAGTGCACCGATCCTGCCGAGCCGGTCGTCGATGCCGCGCACCCCGTCGGCGACGTGGGTCGCGAAGGCGGTGCCGTCGAAGGAGATGTCCGCGTAGAGCGCGATGCCGAGGAAGAACGCGATGATCGGGCCGGTGAGGGTGAAGATCCACTCCCCCGAGCCGTTCGCCGAGTAGAACCAGAGCAGCACCGGCACGAGCGGAACGGTGATGAGCTGCCGGGCGTAGCGCGGGTCACGGCGCCAGTAGGTCAGGGCGCGGGCCGCCACGGCGCCGGCCGGCGTCGCGGGGAGCAGGCCGAACATCCCCGTCTTCCCCTTGGCGACGCGCTTGGCCCCTGAGGCCGGCGGGGTCACCAGGGCCGCGGCGAGCGCGGCCCGCCAGACGACAAGCAGCAGGGCCAGCGTCGCGAGCGCGATCACGAGCTTCACCAGCGCGGGCACCCAGTCGCCGATCGCGACGTCGGCCGCCACCGCCCAGGGGGCACCGAACGGCGTCCAGCCGACGATGCGCGCGATCTCGGGCAGCTGCTCGGCCGAGACGGCGAGGGTGCGGCCGAGGCCGATGACGATGGGCCCGAGCAGGATGATCGGGATGAACACGAGCACGCCGCCGAGCTCACGGAACCGCCGCTTCGACTGCAGCGTCGTGGACAGCGCGGACACGGCCCGCGAGCCGACCACGCAGATCAGCAGCGCGATCAGGCCGCCGATCACGGCGGCGACCGCGGCGAGCGGCGAACGGATCCAGCTCGCGGCCGTCGCGACCGCGGCGATGGCGGTCACGATGCCGGGAACGCCGAGCACCCCCGAGAGCGTGAGCCCCGCGAGCAGGGTGTTCAGCGGCACGGGGAAGACCGAGAGCCGCGCCGGATCGAGGGTCTGGTCGATGCCGAAGGCGAACAGCGGCACCACGATCCAGCCGAGCACCACGACGGCGCCGACGAGCACGAGGACGGTCGAGGTGAGCTCGACCGGCGCGAAGGCGAGCGCGATCAGCCCGGCCAGCACCCCGACGAGCAGCCCCAGCCCGTAGAGGCCGCCGATGATCACGGCGACGAGCTGCCAGGGGCTGCGCTTCAGCGAGTTGCGGAGGACGAGCAGCCGCAGCCTTACGAGCGTCGCAACCATTCCGGCCCCTCCGCGTGCGTGCGGCCGCCGACGAGCTCGACGAACCGGTCCTCCAGGGTCGAGTCGCCGCGCACCTCGTCGACGGTGCCCGCGACGAGCACCTGACCGTTCGCGACGACGGCGACGTGGTCGCACATGCGCTGCACCAGGTCCATGACGTGGCTCGACACGATCACCGTGCCGCCGTTCTGCACGTAGCCGGCCAGGATGTCGCGGATGTTCGCCGCCGACACCGGGTCGACCGACTCGAACGGCTCGTCGAGCACCAGCAGCCGCGGGGCGTGCACGAGCGCGCAGGCGAGCGCGATCTTCTTCGTCATGCCGGCCGAGTAGTCGACCACGAGGGTGCCGGCCGCCTGCTCGAGGTCGAGCAGCCTCAGCAGGTCGGCGACGCGCTCCGCCACCTCGGCCCGCTCGAGGCCGAACAGCAGACCGTTGTAGGTGACCAGCTGCTCGCCGGTGAGCCGGTCGAACAGCTTCACGCCGTCGCTGAGGTTGCCGATCAGCGCCTTGGCCTTCAGTGGTTCGCGCCACAGGTCGATGCCGTGCACGAGCGACTGCCCCGCATCCGGCCGGAGGAGGCCCGTGGCCATCGAGAGCGTCGTGGTCTTGCCGGCGCCGTTCGGGCCGACGAGGCCGTAGAACGAGCCGGTCGGAACCGTGAGGCTCAGGTCGTTCACGGCGATCTTGTCGCCGAAGCGCTTGCTGAGTCGGTTCAGCTGCAGCGCCGGTGCTGATGGATCGGACAAGGCATCCCCCAGAGAGTCGTGTCGGTCCCCTCAACTCTGGCCGAACTCGCAGGCGGAGACAAACGCCCACGCCCAGGAGCGGCATACGCTCGGACTATGTCATCCCCGCGCCGCTCCGACCGCCGGGACCGCTGGCGCTCGCACCTGCTCTCCACCCTCTCGGGCCAGAGCGACGGCCGCCCGGCCTGGGTGCAGGCCATCGCCGAGGGCGACGACGTCGGCTACTTCGGCCCCGGCTCCGCCTCGTGGGCGGTGCACGGCGGCATGGCGACGATGGTCGCCGGCATCCGCGCGCTGCTGATGCAGACGCTGCACCCGGGCGCGATGGCGGGCGTGCACGACTGGTCGCGCTACAAGGAGGACCCGCTCGGCCGCCTGACCGGCACCATCCGCTGGCTGGTCACGGTGACCTTCGCCGACACGGTCGTCGCCGATCGCGAATCGGGCCGAGTCGCCCACTTCCACGAGCGCGTGCGCGGCGAGTACGTCGACAACCACGGCGAGACCGTGCCCTACACGGCCGGCGACCCCGAGCTGCTGTCGTGGGTGCACGTCGTCTTCACCGACGCCTTCCTCGCGAGCCACACGCTGTGGGACGCGCCGATCCCGGGCGGCGCCGACACGTACGTCCGCGAATGGGCGAAGGCCGGCGAGCTGATCGGGGTGCAGGACGCACCGCGGAGCGAGGCCGAGCTCCGCGGGCAGCTCGAGGCGTTCCGGGCCTCCGGGGTGCTCAAGAGCGACGAGCGCGTGCGCGAGGCGGTGCGGTTCATCCGCCGTCCGCCGCTCGCGAAGGGCTTCCTGCCCGCCTACCGCATCATGTTCGCGGGTGCCGTGGCGTCGCTGCCGAAGGAGTACCGGCGGATGCTCGGCCTCCGCCGCTCGCCCCTGCCGGTGATCTGGGCCACCGGCCGCGTGCTCGCCGTGGTGCGGCGCGTGATGGGCAGCGAATCGTCGTCGGAGGAGGCCGCGCTGTCGCGCATCCGTCGCCTGGCGCGGTCTGCAACGTTATAAACCGCGCACCGGGGTTGTAGTCTTCGACGATGTCGATCACGCTGCACGACGTCGCCCGCCTCGCCGGGGTGTCGATCAAGACGGTGTCGAACGTGATCAACGACTACCCCCACATCCGCCCCGACACGCGCTCGCGGGTGCTCGCGGCGATCGAGGAGCTCGACTACCGGCCGAACCTGTCGGCCCGGGGGCTGCGCTCGGGGCGCACGGGGGCCATCGGCCTGATCATCCCCGACCTCCGCAACGCCTACTTCGCCGAGCTGGCGGACGCCGTGATGACCGCGGCGCACAAGCGCGGGCTGTACGTGCTGATCGAGCAGATGGGCGGCTACGACAAGGAGTCCGAGCTCGCCATCCTGCGCGGGCCGCGGATGCAGATGGTCGACGGCATCCTGTACAGCGTGCTCACGCTCGGGCAGGAGGACGCCGCGCTGCTCGACATCCCGACCCCGCTGGTGCTGCTCGGCGACCGCATCTACAACGGGCCCACCGACCACGTGACCATGCCGAACGTCGAGGGCTCGCGGGTCGCGACCGAGCACCTGATCGGCCTCGGCCGGCGCCGCCTGCTCGCGCTCGGTGCGCACGAGGACGAGATCATCGGCTCGGCGGGGCTGCGGCTCCGCGGCTACCAGGACGCCCTGGAGGCGACCGGCATCCCGTTCGACCCCGAGCTCGTCGTCAACGTGCAGAACTGGCACCGGTTCGACGGAGCGGAGGCCATGCGCACGGTGATCGCGTCGGGCATCCACTTCGACGGCGTGGTGGCCTTCAACGACTCGTTGGCGCTCGGTGCGATGCGGGTCGTGCAGGAGGCCGGGCTGCGGGTGCCCGACGACGTCGCCTTCATCGGCTTCGACGACATCGACGAGACACGGTACTCGCTGCCGACGCTGTCGACCATCGATCCGAGCCGCGAGGAGATCGCCGAGATCGCGGTCGGCTGGCTGCTCGAGCGCATCGGGGCACCCCGCGGGAGCATCGCGCCCCGGGAGCACGAGACCGCGATCCGGCTGGTGCCGCGCGAGTCGACCACGCTCGCCTAGGCCGCAGAGCGCCGGAGCGATGACGCTTCGATAACGGGTCTTGACTTCGGTCGAGGGGCTCCCGCATCATGTCTCTACAACGTTTACCGTACAACGTTGTAAAGACCATGAATCAAGGAGGATTCGGATGGCTCCGAGAATGTCACACCTGCTGGCCGCGACGAGTGCCGGGGTCCTGCTGCTCGGCCTGGCAGCCTGCACCCCCGACGTCGGCGGCGGCGCCGGCAGCACCGATTCGGCGGGCGGCGACGCCGGCTCCTGCAGCAACGAGATCGTGAACCCCGATGCACCTCAGGTCTCGGTCTGGGCCTGGTACCCGAACATCAACACCGTCGTCGACATGTTCAACAAGACCCACGACGACGTGCAGGTGTGCTGGTCGAACGCCGGACAGGGCGGCGACGAGTACGCCAAGTTCTCCACCGCGATCGCGGCCGGCACCGGCGCCCCCGACGTCATCATGCTGGAGGCCGAGGTGCTGCCCGGCTTCATCATCCAGGACGCACTCGTCGACCTCTCCGAGCACGGCGCCGACGACGTCAAGGCGAACTTCAGCGAGGGCGCCTGGAAGGACGTCTCGAGCGGGTCCTCCGTCTACGCCATCCCGGTCGACGGCGGCCCGATGGCCATGATCTACCGCTCCGACATCTTCGAGAAGTACGGCATCGCGATCCCCACCACCTGGGACGAGTACGCCGCCGCCGCCCAGAAGCTGAAGGATGCGGGCGGCCCGTTCATGGGCGACTTCGGCAGCAACGTGCCGGCCTGGTTCACCGCGCTGATGACCCAGAACGGCCAGACCGCCTGGGACTACGACTCGGCCAGCCCGCAGTCGATCGGCATCGACCTGAACGACGACGGCAGCAAGCAGGTCGCCACCTACTGGCAGGAGCTCGTCTCCAAGGGCCTCGTCGACACGCAGGACCAGTTCACGACCGACTACGTGGCCGGCCTCGCGAACGGCTCCTACGCCACCTACGTCTCGGCCGCCTGGGCTCCCGGCTACCTGACCGGCGCCGGCGGCGCCGCGACCGGTGACGGCGCCGAGTGGCAGGTCGCCCCGCTCCCCCAGTGGGACGCCTCGAACCCCGTCTCGGTGAACTGGGGCGGCTCGACCTTCGCGGTCACCACCCAGGCCTCCGACAAGGACCTCGCGGCCACCGTGGCCAAGGAGCTCTACGCCTCGCCCGAGGAGCTGCAGGACGGCATCGACACGCAGACGATCTTCCCGCTGAACCAGCAGGTGCTCGCCTCCCAGGCCTTCGCCGACGCCCCGATCGAGTTCTTCAACGGCCAGAAGGCCAACGGAGAGGTCTACATCCCGGCCGAGAACGAGTACCCCGGGTACACCTACAGCCCGTTCACCACGTACTACTACTCCGAACTGACCAAGGCGATGGTGACCATGATCGACGGCAGCAAGACCGGCGAGCAGGCCCTGGACGACCTGCAGGGCACCATGACCGACTACGCCAAGGCGCAGGGCTTCACGGTCGAGTGATGAGCGTCTCCGCTGCCGCGAGGCCCCGTCGCCGGCGATCGATCAGGAGAGGCTGGATCGGGTGGCTGTTCGTCGCCCCCTTCGGCATCGTCTTCCTGGTGTTCCTCGTCGCGCCCCTGGCCTACGCGTTCTACCTCAGCCTCTTCTCGAAGGGACTCGCCACCGGCACGGTCTTCAGCGGGGCGGGCAACTACGTCAAGGCGTTCACCGATCCGGAGTTCCTCAGCGGTCTCTGGTTCGTGCTGCGCTTCGCCGTGGTGCTCATCCCCCTGCAGATGGCGGTGTCACTCGCGGCAGCGCTGGTGCTCGACTCGCTCACCACGAGGCTCTCCCGGTTCTCCCGGCTCGCGATCTTCGTGCCGTACGCCATCCCCGCGGTCATCGGCACCCTGATGTGGGGCTTCCTCTACAGCCCCGTGTTCGGGCCGCTGACCGGCATCTTCGGGGCCATCAACCAGTCGGCGCCCGACATCCTGAGCGCCGACAACATCTTCGGCGGGCTCCTGAACGTCGTGGTGTGGCAGTGGGCCGGGTACTACATGATCATCATCTACGCGGCCCTGCAGGGCATCGATCCGAGCATCTACGAGGCGGCCCGCATCGACGGCGCCACCCCGCGGCAGATCGCGTTCCGCGTGAAGATCCCGATGATCTCGAGCGCCATGGTGCTCATCCTGGTGTTCGCCCTGATCGGCACGCTGCAGTTCTTCACCGAGCCGCAGGTGCTGAAACCGATCGCCAACGGCGCCATCACCGCGAGCTTCACGCCGAACATCTACGCGTACAACCTGGCGTTCCAGTTCTCGCAGTTCAACTACGCGTCGACCATCTCGTTCGCGCTCGGCATCGTCGTCTTCATCGCGGTGTACATCTTCCTGTTCAGCACCCGCAAGCGCCGGGGAGGGTTCTCGTCATGACCACCGCAACATCGATCCCGGCCGGCACGATGCGCCGGCCGAAGGCCCGTCGCAACATCACCGCGCACATCTTCCTCGTGGCGCTCATCGTGTACTTCCTGCTGCCGCTCTGGTGGCTGGTGGTGGCGAGCACCAAGGACCCGCAGGGGCTGTTCACCGGCACCGGCGGCGCGCTCTGGTTCGACAAGAACTTCAACCTGATCGCCAACCTGCAGGAGCTGTTCACCTACAAGGGCGGCATCTATCTGAAGTGGCTCGGCAACTCGGCGCTCTACTCGCTCGTCGGCGGGGTCGGCGCCACGGTGCTGGCCGTGCTCGCCGGCTACGGCTTCGCGAAGTACCGCTTCAAGGGGCGCGACCTCTCGTTCGCCATCCTGCTCGGCTCGGTGATGGTGCCGCTGACGGCGCTCGTCATCCCGACCTTCATGCTGATGTCGCAGCTGCACCTGACGAACACGATCTGGGCGGTCATCCTGCCTTCGCTGCTCAGCCCGTTCGGGGTCTACCTGATGCGGGTCTACGCGGCCGACGCGATCCCCGACGAGCTGCTCGACGCCGCGCGCGTCGACGGCTCGGGCGAGTTCCGCACCTTCCTCCGGGTGGCGCTGCCGCTGATGCGACCGGCGGTCGTGACCGTGCTGCTGCTCTCGGTGGTCGGCACCTGGAACAACTACTTCCTGCCCCTCGCGGTCCTGAGCGACCAGAACCTCTACCCCGTCACCGTCGGGCTCGGCGGCTGGCAGGCCCTCGCCGCATCGAACAACGGTGGCGGCACGTCGCTCTACACGCTGATCGTGGTGGGCTCGCTGGTGTCGATCATCCCGCTGATCATCGCGTTCCTGTCACTGCAGAAGTACTGGCAGGGCGGGCTCTCGCTCGGCGCACTGAAGTAGCACCCACCCTCTTCTCCACCTCTCCACCCCGTCTTCCGAAGGACAGCCATGGTCACCGCACGCCTCACCATCGACCCCCACTTCACCGTCGGCCCCATCAACCGCCGCCTGTTCGGCTCGTTCGTCGAGCACCTCGGCCGCTGCGTCTACGACGGGCTGTACGAGCCCGGTCACCCCACCGCCGACGCGGAGGGCTTCCGGCAGGACGTGATCGACCTCGTCAAGGAGCTCGGCGTCTCGACCATCCGCTACCCCGGCGGCAACTTCGTCTCGGGCTTCCGCTGGGAGGACAGCGTCGGGCCGGTCGGGGAACGGCCCCGCCGCCTCGACCTCGCCTGGCACTCGACCGAGACCAACGAGGTCGGCCTGCACGAGTTCTCGAGCTGGCTCGAGAAGGTCGGCAGCGAGCTGATGCTCGCCGTGAACCTCGGCACCCGCGGCACGCTCGAGGCGCTCGACCTGCTCGAGTACTCCAACCTGCCGGGCGGCACCGCCCTCAGCCAGCAGCGCATCGACAACGGGCGCACCGACGCGTTCGGCGTGAAGATGTGGTGCCTCGGCAACGAGATGGACGGCCCCTGGCAGCTCGGCCACCGCTCGGCGGAGGACTACGGCACGCTCGCCTCGCAGACCGCGAAGGCCATGCGGCAGCTCGACCCCTCGGTCGAGCTCGTGGCCTGCGGCTCCTCCAGCGCGCACATGCCGACCTTCGGCGAGTGGGAGCGGGTCGTGCTCAGCCACACCTACGACGACGTCGACTACATCTCCTGCCACGCCTACTACCAGGAGAAGAACGGCGACCTCGGCAGCTTCCTGGCCTCGGCGGTCGACATGGACCACTTCATCGACTCGGTCGTGGCCACCGCCGACCACGTGAAGGCCGTGCTCGGCTCGTCCAAGACCGTGAACATCTCCTTCGACGAGTGGAACGTCTGGTACCTCGACCGCTACGAGAACGTCGACAAGATCGAGGGCATCGACAACTGGCCGGTCGCGCCCCGCCTCCTGGAGGACGCCTACTCGGTGGCCGACGCGGTCGTGTTCGGCAACCTGCTGATCTCGCTGCTGCGCCACGCCGACCGCGTCACGAGCGCCTCGCTCGCGCAGCTCGTGAACGTGATCGCGCCGATCATGACCGAGCCGGGCGGCCCGGCCTGGAAGCAGACCACCTACTTCCCGTTCGCCCTCACCTCGCGGCTCGCCACGGGCGACGCGCTCGACGTGAAGCTCGAGGCCGACAGCTACGAGACCGCGGTGTACGGCACGGTGCCGCTCGTCGACGCCGTCGCCACCCACGACACCGCCACGGGCGCGACCTCGGTGTTCCTGGTGAACCGCAGCCAGAGCGAGCCGGCGACCGTGACGATCGACACCGCCGCACTCGGCGCGGTGACCGTGCGCGAGGCGCAGACGCTCGCCGACGCCGACACCTCGGCGAAGAACGTGCTGGGCGACCCGGAGCGCGTCGGCCTGTCGGCGACCGAGGGCATCGAGGTGCGGGACGGCGGTCTGACGCTCACCCTGCCCCCCGTGTCGTGGACGGCGATCTCGTTGGGCTGAGCGACCCGGTAGAGTCGAGGGGAACCGCGGCCGTCGGACGCCGCGATCGGAATGAGGAGATCAGACGTGACGACCGTGGTCCTGCCGCCGAAGCCGAGAACGATGCTGGCCGCGCCCGTCAAGGGCATCGTCGCCGTGGTGCTCTGGGTCATCGCCATCGCCCTCTGGGTCATCGCACCGAACATGACCGACCCGCGTTGGGGCGCGTTCCTCATCGACATCGGCATCGTGCTGGCCTCGGTCGGCTTCGCCGCTCCGACGCTGACGTACTCCACGCCGCTCCGCAACACGATCATCGCGGGCGTCGCCGCCATCGCGCTGTTCGCGCTGGGCGACCTCGGCGAGATCCTCGTGATCAGCTACATGCTGCGCATCCTGGTGCCGCTGCTGGCCCTGTTCTCGGCGCTGTACGCCGTCGTCGGCCGCGTGCGGGTCTGGTACAACTAGCACCTCCGCGCCCGTAACGCACTCGTTCGGGCGCCGAAACACGGCCGTCACACACGCGCCCTAGATTCGAGCCATGAGGTCGTCGCACGAGTCACTGGGGTTCTGCCAGTGGTTCTGCCTGCGCCGGCAGAGCGGTCACCACAACACCGCCGTCTACTCGTTCAACTCCTGACCGCGCCCCGCGTCGAGGCACCGGTCCGCCCATCGGGCGGCTGACCCGTCGCGGGCATTCGCGCGACCAGTGAACGATTCCTCCGGACGGGGTACCCCCATGCGACTCGACGACGTCTGCATCGTGAACAGCGATGTGACCGCCTCCGACGACTTCTACCGCGACACGCTCGGCCTGAAGCGGCGGATGCGCAACGTGCGCTTCGCCGACTTCGTGTTCGACGGCGGGCCGCGGCTGGCCATGTGGCTGCGGCCGAGCATCGCCGAGACGGTGGGCCCCGCCTATCCGTCGCGGGCCGGCCTGCCGTTCCGCGTGGTGCTCGAGGTTCCGGATGCGCGGCCCGGCCCGGTCGCCGACCCCGACGGGTTCGTGCTGACGCTCGCGCCCTCGGTCGCGGGCGGCACCGGGGGCGGCACCAGCCGCCTCGCGGAGGTCGAGCTCGCCGTGTCCGACCCGGAGGCGACGGGCGGGTTCCTCGAGACCCTCGGGTTCTCGCGGGCATGCGGTGACCCGCTGCGCTACGACGGAGGCGACGGCACCGTCATCGCCCTCGTCGCGGCCGCCTTGCTGCCCGGGTCGCCCCGGCTCGCGGAGTTCTCGCAGAACGGCGGGCACGTGATGCTCGCCGTCGAGCTGGACACCGGCGAGCAGGTCGACGCCCTCCACGAATCGCTCACCGCGCGCGGCCTCGCCGCCTCCGGGCCCCCCGCCGTCTACGAGTGGGGCGCCCGGTCGACGTACTTCGTCGACCCCGACGGGTACATCTGGGAGATCTACGCCTGGGTCGAGACGCCCCGCTGATCTCCCCGCACCACCGCACGTCCTTCTTGCACCACCACACCCAAGGAGCACTTCCATGATCCGTTCCACCCCTTTCAGCCGGCTCGGCGCCCTCGGCGCCCTCTCCGCCACCGCCGCCCTCGTCCTGGCGGGCTGCGCCTCCGCCCCGAGTGACGCGAGCAGCGCATCCGGAACCGCCTCGTCGGGCGAGACCGAGGCCCTGCCCTGCATCGTCAGCGACCAGGGCGGCTTCGACGACCAGTCGTTCAACCAGCTGGGCCTCGAGGGCGTCACCATGGCGGCCGAGGCGCTCGGCACCGAGCACATCGACGTCCAGAGCGAGACCGAGAGCGACTACGCGCCGAACATCGCGAGCCTCGTCGACCAGGGCTGCACCACCATCGTCACCATGGGCTACCTGCTCGCGGCGGCCACCGAAGAGGCCGCGACGGCCAACCCCGACGTGCACTTCATCATGGTCGACGACAACACGATCGCCGCCGACAACGTCAAGCCCGTGGTCTGGGACACCTCGCAGGCCGGCTTCCTCGTCGGCTACGCCGCAGCCGACTACACGACGACCGGCAAGGTCGGCACCTACGGCGGGGCGCAGATCCCGCCCGTCACGCTCTACATGGACGGCTTCGCCCGCGGCGTCGAATACCACAACGCCGAGAAGGGCACCGACGTGCAGGTCGTCGGCTGGAACCCCGACACCCAGGAGGGCCAGTTCACCGGCAACTTCAGCGACATCAACGCGGCGAAGGTGCTCTCGCAGGGCATCCTCGAGCAGGGCGTCGACGTGATCGTGCCGGTCGGCGGTCCGATCTACCAGGGGGCGGCGCAGGCCATCCGCGAGTCGACGACGCCGGTGGCGCTCGTGGGCGTCGACACCGACATGTACGTCAGCGACCCCGAGTACGACGACCTCTGGTTCTCGTCGATCGCGCGGGACATGCCGAAGTCGATCTCCGAGGTCATCCAGGCGTCGGCGACCGGCGACTTCTCGAACGAGCCCTACGTGGGCACGCTCGAGAACGGCGGCGTGCTGATGAGCCCGTTCCACGACTTCGAGTCGAAGGTGGCGCCGACCCTGCAGGGCGAGCTCGACACCATCGAGGCGGGCATCGTCGCGGGCGACATCACCATCGACACCCCCTCGGCCCCGTAGGCGATCGTGCACGAGCTGATCTGCATCACCGACCCGGGGCAGGAGCAGGCCGTGGCGCTGCTCGCGATCCTCGCCTCGCCCGAGGACTTCCACGTGCAGGCGATCGTCGCCGGCGCGGGCAACACGACCCTCGAGAACACCGTCGAGAACGTGTTCAAGGTGCTCGAGCTGGCGGGGCCCGAGACGGATGCTCCGCAGATCCCCGTGCACCGCGGCGTCGCCCGGCCCCTCCTCCGCCCCCTCGTCACGGCCGCGCACGTGCACGGCGAGACCGGACTGGACGGCTACGCCTTCCCGCCCGTCGAGGGCCGGGCGTCGGAGGAGCCGGGGGTCGCCGCGATCATCCGCCTCTGCCGCGCGGCTCCCCCGGGCGGCATCACCATCGCGCAGTTCTGCAGCATGACCACCCTCGCCGTCGCCCTGACGGAGGCGCCCGACATCGCGGAGCACATCGACCAGGTCGTGATGATGGCGGGCGCCTACTTCGAGGTGGGCAACATCACGCCCGCGGCGGAGTTCAACGTCTTCGTCGACCCGCACGCCGCGGCCATCGTGCTCGCGTCGGGCATCCGCCTCGTCATGCTGCCGCTCGACGTCACCCACCAGCTCAGGAACACCCCCGAGCGGCTCGAGGCGTTCTCGGCCCTCGGCACCCGCTGCGGGCGTGCGGTCGACGAGCTGCTGACCTTCTCGCAGGACTTCGACCTCGAGAAGTACGGCTGGGACGGCGCCCCGCTGCACGGCCCCGTCGTGCCGCTGTACCTGCTGCGGCCCGAGCTCTTCCACGGGCGTTCGATCAACGCGCGGGTCGAGACGGGCAGCGAGCTGACGATGGGGATGCTCGTCGCCGACTGGTGGGGCGTCACCGACCTCCCGGCGAACGTGTTCTACGCCCGCGACGTCGACGCCGCGCCGTTCTACGCCGAGCTCACGGCGCGGATCGCGAGGCTGCCGTAGTGGCGCGGGCTACGGTCGAACCCATGCGCACGCCCCCGCCCTCGCCGACACTGTGGCGGAACGCCCTGGTCATCGCCCTCGACGAGGCGCACGGCGCGACCCCCTTCCGCGCCGACGTGCTCGTCGAGGGCACCGACATCCGGGCGGTCGCCGACGTGTCGCTGCCCGGTCGCCCGGTGCCCTCCCCGGGCACCACCGTGATCGACGCGAGCGGGCTGCTGCTGACGCCCGGGCTGGTGAACGCGCACACGCACTCGTGGGAGATCCTGCTGCGGGGCACGAGCGCGCCGCTGCCGCTCGAGGTGTGGACGCTGCTCAGCTACCCGCCGACCGGCGTCGCGCCGGTGCCGTCACGGCTGATCCACCTCCGCACGGTCGTCGCCGCCCTCGAGTCGCTGCGCGGCGGCGCCACCACGCTGCTCGACGACACCGGCGAGCTGCCCGGCCAGACGCCGGCCGGCATCGCGGAGGTCTTCCGGGCGTACGACGCCACGGGCATCCGCGCCACCTGCACCGGAACCGGCATCGACGTGCCCGTCGTCGACCGCCTGCCCTTCGCCGACGAGGTGCTGCCGGCCGAGGTGCTGGCCGCCAGCCGCGACTCGATGCCGCCGAGCGCCGTGGTGCAGGAGGCGTTCTTCGCGTTCTCGGCCGAGGCGCGGATGCTCGCCCGGCCGTACCCCCGCATCCGCTACGCCCTGTCACCGAGCGCCCCACAGCGCGTCACCGACGAGTTCCTGGTGCGGGCGGCGGACCAGGCCCGCGAGCACGGCGAGGTGCTGCACACGCACCTGCTCGAGACGAAGCTGCAGCAGACCCTCGCGCTGAGCCGCTATCCCGGCCGCACCATCGTCGAGCACCTGGACGCCCTCGGCGTGCTCGGCCCGAACCTCACCGTCGCGCACGGCATCTGGCTCACCCCGCACGACCTCGAGCTGCTGGCGGCCTCGGGCGCGACCGTCGCCCACAACCCGGTCTCGAACCTCAAGCTCGGCTCGGGCACGCTGCCCTGGCGGGCGATGCACGACGCGGGGGCGCGGGTGGCGCTCGGCTCGGACGGGGCCTCGAGCAACGACACGATGCGGATGCTCGACGTGCTGAAGCAGACCGCGCTCGCCCACACCCTGGGCGACCCCGACTACCGGCGGTGGCCGCTCGTCTCCGAGGTGCTGCACGCCGGGACGGTCGCCGGCGCCCGCGCCGCCGGCTGGGGCGACCGCACCGGATCGCTCACCCCGGGACTCGCCGCCGACCTCGTGGTCTACGACCTCGCCGCGACCACCGCCTTCACGCCGCTGAATGACGCCGCTCAGCAGCTCGTCTTCGCCGAGAACGGGGCATCGATCGCCGAGGTCTGGGTCGACGGGCGGTGCGTGCTGCGGGA
Organism: Herbiconiux sp. VKM Ac-1786; assembly: GCF_015350805.1. Classification (GTDB taxonomy): domain Bacteria; phylum Actinomycetota; class Actinomycetes; order Actinomycetales; family Microbacteriaceae; genus Herbiconiux. The sequence goes on from NZ_JADKSG010000002.1 coordinate 1,388,555, forward strand.
CGGGCGCAGCACGCTGGTCGACGAGGAGGCGCTGCTGGCGGAGTTCCGCGCGGAGGCGGCCGCGTACCTCGGGGCGCAGCTGCCGGAGTGGCGGCGGCTGCAGGAGTCGCTCGAGCCCGCGATCCGGGAGGCCTACTTACGAGCCTGGGCGTCGGCGGGGTAGGCTGTCGGTCTGACCAACCCCCGTTGGTGTGGTCGGTCCCCTTCCCTCGTGCCCCCGGGCTGTGCGACAGCACCGCGCCCGCGGGCCCCGCGCCCGGAGCGCGGCAGGGTGGGCCCGATCCGAGGCTGAAAACCTCCGGCATCCCCGCATCCGCATCGAAGCCCGGAGGTCACCTCTATGTCCCGAACCGTCTCAGCCGCCCGCACCCCGAACCGGTGGTGGGCCCTCGTCGTGCTCGCGCTCACCCAGCTCGTGGTCGTGCTCGACGGCACCATCGTCAACATCGCCCTGCCGCAGGCGCAGGAGCAGCTCGGCCTCAGCGACGTCGAGCGCCAGTGGGTCGTCACCGCCTACGCGCTCGCCTTCGGCGCTCTGCTGCTGCTCGGCGGCCGCATCGCCGACTACTGGGGCCGCAAGCGCACCTACCTCGTCGGCATGCTCGGCTTCGGCGTCGCCTCCGCCTTCGGCGGCCTGGCGCAGAACGGCACCGAGCTGATCCTCGCCCGCGGGCTGCAGGGCGTCTTCGCCGCCCTGCTCGCCCCCGCCGCGCTGGCACTGCTGACCGTGACCTTCCCCGGCGGCCGCGAGCGCAACACCGCCTTCGCCGTGTTCGGCACGGTCGCCGGTGCGGGTGCCGCGGTCGGCCTCGTGCTCGGCGGCGTACTCACCGAGTTCGCCGACTGGCGCTGGTGCCTGCTCGTCAACGTCTTCTTCGTGATCGTCGGCCTGATCGGCGGCATGCTGCTGGTCAAGGAGTCCAAGGCCGAGGGCGACAACCGCTACGACGTGCTCGGCGCGATCACCGTCACGCTCGGGCTCGGTTCGCTGGTCTACGGCTTCAGCCTCGCCGAGGGCGGCTGGGGCGAACTCGACACGATCGGCTTCCTCGCGCTCGGCGTCGGCCTCCTCGTGCTCTTCGTCGTGATCGAGCGCCGCGTGGCGCAGCCCCTGCTGCCGCTCCGGATCGTCACCAACCGCGTGCGCGGCGGCGCCTTCCTCGTGCAGGCGCTCGTCGGCAGCGTGATGATCGGCGCGATGCTGTACCTGGCCTTCCACCTGCAGATCGTGCTCGGGCTCGACCCGCTGCCCGCCGGGCTCGCCAGCCTGCCGATGACCGCGGTGATCATGGTCGTCGCGCCCGTCGCCACGAAGCTGCTGCCCGCGATCGGCCCGCGTCCGCTGATGATCGGCGGCCCGCTGATCGCCGCCGCCGGCCTCGTCTACCTCAGCTTCATCACGGCCGACGGCTCGTACCTCGTGCAGGTGCTGCCCGCGCTGATCGTGATCGGCGTCGGCATGGCGATGGTCTTCGTGCCGCTGCAGAACCTCGCGCTCTCGGGCGTCGCCCCGCACGACGCCGGTGCCGCCTCGGCCACCGCGAACTCGGCGATGCAGATCGGCGGCTCGATCGGCCTGTCGGTCTTCACCGCGATCTACGCCTCGGCCGTGGCCGGGTTCTCCCCCGCCGCGGGCACCGCGGCCGGGGTCGCCCAGCTGCAGGCGTTCACGAGCGGCTACTCGGCGGCGTTCCTCGCCTCCGCGGTGGGTCTCGTGCTGGCGTCGGTCATCGCGGCGACGCTCATCCGCGGCTCGAAGGACGAGCTGCTGCCCCAGGCCGCCGACGCCTCGTCGGCCGCGGTGCCCGTGCACTGACCCGGAGGGCCGGCACGGGCATCCGATCGACGGGCGTGACGTGCAAGCGTCACGCGCCGGCGCTACGCGCTCGTCGCGTCGGAGACCTCGCCGACGAGCTCCTCGATGATGTCCTCGAGGAAGAGCACGCCCGTGACCTCGCCCTCGGCGGTCAGCGATCGCGCCACGTGCGAGCCGCGGCGGCGCATGCCCTCGAGGGCGTCCTCGAGATCGGCGTCGCGGGCCACCGAGGTGAGGCGACGGATGCGCTTGCCGGGCACGGGCGCGTCGAAGGCGTCGCCCGCCAGATCCATCACGTCCTTCAGGTGCAGGTAGCCCTCGGGCTCCCCCGCCGCATCCGTGAGGATGTAGCGGGAGTAGCCGTGCGACGCGACCGCCCCCTGGATGTCCCGCGGGGTCGCCCCGGCGGGCAGCAGCACCATCTCGGCGATCGGCACCTCGACGTCGCGCACCTTCTTCGTCGTGAACTCGAACGCGGCGGTGAGCGTGCCCGACGCATCCGTCAGCACCCCCTCGCGAGTCGACTGCTCGACGATCGACGCGACCTCGTCGAGCGTGTACGAGCTCGTCGCCTCGTCTTTCGGCGTCACCCGGAAGGCGCGCAGGATGAGGTTCGCCAGCCCGTTAAGCGTCCAGATCACCGGGCGCACGACCTTCGACACGAACACCAGCGGCGGCGCGAGGATGAGCGCGGCGCGGTCGGGCACCGAGAAGCTGAGGTTCTTCGGCACCATCTCGCCGAACACGACGTGCAGGAAGGTCACCAGCACCAGCGCGATCACGAACGCGACCCCGCCGATCAGCTCGGGGCTGAGCGGTGTGAGCGCGAGCGGGTACTCGAGCAGGTGGTGGATGGCCGGCTCCGAGACGTTCAGGATGACCAGCGAGCACACCGTGATGCCGAGCTGACTCGTGGCCAGCATGAGCGTGGCGTGCTCCATGGCCCAGAGGGTCGTCTTGGCGGCCTTGCTGCCGGCCTCGGCGCGCGGCTCGATCTGCGAGCGGCGGGCCGAGATCACGGCGAACTCGGCGCCGACGAAGAACGCGTTGACGACGAGCAACACGACGAGCCACACGATTCCGGGAACGATGTCGCTCATCGCTGCTCCTCCAGTCGGGTGTCGATGAGGGTGGCGGGGGTGCCGCCTGTGGGGCTCGCGGTCGCGGCGTCGGCGGGCAGCTCCTCGGGGATGAAGCGCAGCCGGTCGAGCCGCAGCCCGTCGACGCGCTCGACCCGCAGCACGCCGCCGTCGATGCCGATCTCGTCGCCGAGCTCGGGCAGCCGGTCGAGCTCGTCGATCACGTAGCCGGCGACGGTCTCGTGATCCTCCTCGGCGGGCACGCGGATGCCCGTGCGGGCCTGCAGCTCGTCGGGCCGAAGGCTCGCGTCGAACGTGATGGAGCGTCCGGTGCGCACGATGCCCGCGCGCAGGCGGTCGTGCTCGTCCTCGAGCTCGCCGACGAGCTCCTCCACCAGGTCCTCCAGGGTGACGATGCCGGCCGTTCCGCCGTGCTCGTCGGTCGCGATCGCGATCTGGAAGCCGTTGCGGCGGAGAAGGCCGAGCAGCGTGTCGATGCCCATCGACTCGGGCACGAAGAGCGGGTCGACCATGAGCTCGGAGACGGGGACGGCCTGCCGGGCATCCGGATCGATGCCGAAGCCCTGCTTGACGTGCACGACGCCGACGATGTCGTCGACACTGGTGCCCGTGACCGGGAAGCGCGAGAAGCCGGTGCGCTGCGCGAGCGCCACGACGTCGGCCGCGGTGTCGTCGGGGGTGACGCTCGCCATGCGCACGCGCGGTGTCATGACGTCGGCCGTCTCGCGCTCGGAGAAGGTGAGGGTGCGGCCGAGCAGCGTCGCGTGGTCGGTGTCGAGCATGCCCTCGAGGGCGGAGCGGCGCACGAGCGAGCCGAGCTCCTCGGCCGAGCGGGCGCCCGAGAGCTCCTCCTTCGGCTCGATGCCCATCGCGCGGATGAGGGCGTTGGCCGTGTTGTTGAACAGCAGGATGACCGGCTTGAAGATCGTCGTGAAGACCACCTGGAACGGCACGACGACCTTCGCGGTCTGGCGGGGCAGCGCCAGCGCGAAGTTCTTCGGCACGAGCTCGCCGATGACCATCGAGAACAGCGTGGCGATCAGGATGCCCAGCACCGCCCCGATGCCGGGAACGACACCCTCGGGGATGCCGACGCCGATCAGCGGCTCGCGGAGGAGCGACGAGATGGCGGGCTCGAAGGTGTAGCCCGTGAGCAGGGTGGTGAGGGTGATGCCGAGCTGCGCGCCCGAGAGGTGGGTCGAGGTGATGCGCAGGGCGGAGATGGTGGGGCCGAGCCGCTTCTCGCCGCGCGCCTGGCGCTGCTCGAGGTCGTGGCGGTCGAGGTTCACGAGGGCGAACTCGCTGGCCACGAAGAACCCGGTGCCGACGGTCAGCACGAGGCCGATCGCGAGCATGGTCAGCTCATACAAGGGTGGGCCCCCTGCGGATGAGCACGCGGGCTGCACCGTCGTGGTGAGCGCCGTGGTTCAGGTCGGCAAGGGGCACGGGCCTGTGATGAGGGGGGTCGTCCATGCCCTCAATCGTACCGGACCCTCCTGGAAAACCCCCTGGACCCCGCCCCCACCCCCCGCCCCCACCCCCTCGGGGTCGCGCAAAGGCCCCTTCGTTCCGCGCCGGAGGGACTTCTGCGCGACCCGGGCGCCCTCAGGGGCGCTGCGCGCGCGGGAGGTTCGCGACCACGAGGTCGTAGGAGTTGACGATCAGGTCGAACACGAGCTCGCCGTCGGAGTCGGGGCCGAGCGTCACCGTCACCCAGTGGCGCTTGTTCATGTGGTAGCCCGGCCGGATGTACGAGTGGTCGCGCACGAGCGCCTCGCCGTGCGCGGGGGCGACCTTGAGGGTGACGCTCTCGACCTCGGAGTCGAGCGGGGTGAGGGCGAAGACCTTGCCCACGACCTTCGCCACCGCGGTCTCGGGCCCGAACGGGCGCTCGTCGGTGGTCGCGGGCAGGGCGGCGCAGGCCTCGAGCACGTCGGCGCGGCGGGTGATGACCATGAGGGCACGCTAGCGCGAACCCCCGACACGAGCATCCGCCCGGCAATTCGACAGCTGTGCAAGGATGGGCCCACGACCGAAGGAGGCCGCCGTGCCGAGTCCGCCCAGCCGCCTGCTCGTCGGGCTCACCCTCGTCGCCGCGGCCGCGGTGCTGACCGGATGCACACCGGCGGTCGACTCGATCGACGCCCTCGAGGCGTACCAGCGCGAGCAGACCGACGCCGACCTCGTGCCGGCCGACGTCGACGGATCCGTGCTCGACGCGGTCGACCCGTCGTCGACGCGCCTCCTCGCGGAGGTCGACGGCACGACGATCTACGCCGCGAAGCCGGCCGCGGGCGACCCCACCATGGACGGCAGCGGCGCCTGCCTCGTGCTCGTCTCGTCGCAGCCGATGGCGGGCTGCGGCAGCCGCCTGCCCGTCACCGTCTCGGGCCCCGGCCCGAACGAGTACTCCCTCTCCCCCCGGATGCCCGACGACGAGGGCTGGACCGAGGTCGTCGACGGCCTCTGGAGCCGCCCGAAGTAGGGCCGACGCCGCCGATGCGGTTGGATGGGGGCATGTCGACGACGATGCCCGCCCTGACCGATCTCGAGTGGAGCCGCGGGGAGGGTGAGGCGGCCGTCGACGGCGGCACCCTCACGCTGACCGCCGCGGCCGGCACCGACTGGACCAACGACGCCGGCGGCGCCGAGCCCCAGCACCGCGCCACGAGCCTCGGTTTCGTTCCCGAGGGCGACTTCCGCCTCTCGGCCCGCGTCCGCGTCGAGGGCGCGCGCAGCACCTTCGACGCCGGCGTGCTCGCGATCTGGGTCGACGAGACGCACTGGGCGAAGATCTGCTTCGAGTGGTCGCCGCAGGGCACGGCGATGGTCGTCAGCGTCGTCACGAACGACTTCTCCGACGACGTGAACTCCACCGACGTCCACGGCGACGCCGTGTACCTCCGGGTGTCGCGGGTCGGGCCGGCGTGGGCGTTCCACTCCTCGGCCGACGGTGTCGAGTGGCGCTTCGTGCGGGTCTTCCGGCTGGCGGGCGCGGGGCCGGTACACGTCGGCTTCCTGGCCCAGGCGCCGCTGGGCGAGAGCTGCACGGCGGTGTTCGACGAGATCGCGCTCGTGCCCGGCACGCTCGGCGAGCTGCGCGACGGGTCGTAGCGGCCACGACCCCCGCCGTTCATCCGCTGTTCGCCGACGCCCGCTACGGTGCCGACGTGACGCTGTTCAACGGCTGGGCCGTTCCCGCCGACCTCGACGACCTGCTCAAGCACTCGGTGCTCGACGACGATGACGACGACCCGGTGCTGCTCGGCACCGACGGCGCGCCCGTCGACACCTGGCGCGAGGGCTATCCCTACGACGAGCGCCTCGACCGCGCCGACTACGAGGCGGGCAAGCGCCTGCTGCAGATCGAGCTGCTGAAGCTGCAGAACTGGATCAAGCTGCACGGCCGCCGCCTCGTGATCGTGTTCGAGGGCCGCGACGCCGCCGGCAAGGGCGGCACGATCAAGCGCTTCACCGAGCACCTGAACCCCCGGGGCGCCCGGGTCGTGGCGCTCGAGAAGCCGACCGAGCGCGAGTCGGGGCAGTGGTACTTCCAGCGCTACGTGCCGCACCTGCCGGCCGCGGGCGAGATGGTGCTGTTCGACCGCTCCTGGTACAACCGCGCGGGCGTCGAGCGCGTGATGGGCTTCTGCACCGACGAGCAGTACGACGAGTTCATGCGCCAGGCCCCGCTGTTCGAGAGCATGCTCACGGGTGACGGCATCGACCTCGTGAAGCTCTGGTTCTCGGTCTCGGCCGACGAGCAGCGCACCCGCTTCGCCATCCGCATGGTCGACCCGGTGCGGCAGTGGAAGCTCTCGCCGATGGACCTCGAGTCGCTCGACAAGTGGCAGCGCTACACCGACGCGAAGGAGGCGATGTTCGCGGCGACCGACACCGCCGACGCCCCCTGGACCGTGGTCAAGAGCAACGACAAGAAGCGCGCCCGCCTCGAGGCGATGCGCCACGTGCTGAGCCTCTACGACTACGACGGCAAGGACGACTCGATCGTCGGCCGGCCCGATCCGCTGATCGTGGGCTCGGCCGCCGACGTGTACGAGCGTGGCGAGAACGAGGCCCAGGCGCCGGGCGGGGTGCCCCGGTGACCCCGCAGGTGCACGTGCGCTGGGTGCCGCTGCCCGCATCAGGCGACGGGGCGCCCGACGTCGAGGCCCTGCTCCCCCTGCTCAGCGACGAAGAGCGGATGCGCGCCGTCACCACCCCCGACCCCCACGTCGCGGCGCGATTCGTGCTCGGGCGCATCGCCGTGCGGCACCTCGCGGCCGAGCTCGCCCGCCCCGCCCCGGGCGCCGAGGCACCGACGCCGGACGAGGTCACCGTCTGGGCGCTCTGCCCCGACTGCGGCGGACCGCACGGACGCCCCCACGTCGACGTGCGGAAGCCCAAGGGCCGGCCGCTCAGCGTCAGCATCGCGCACTGCGCCGCCGGCGTAGTGGTCGCGGCGAGCTGGTCGGGCACCGTCGGCATCGACGTGGAGCTCGCCGACACCCCGGTCGAGGCGATGGCCGCGATCGCCGCGCTCGTGCCCCCGGCCGCCCGGCCGTCCGGCCGCTCCTGGGACCCGGTGCAGCACTGGACGCGCATCGAGGCCGTGCTGAAGGCCGACGGCCGCGCCCTCCGCGTCGACCCCTCGGCCGTGCTCCTCCGCCGCGACGCGGGAGCCCTCACCGCCACGATCGCGGGCGATCCCCCGCGGCCCGAGGGCGAGGCGGAGCCGGTCTACGCCGTGGCCGACCTGCGCCTGGACGACGCGGTACGGGCATCCGTCGCCGTGCTGCCGCGGAAGCCCTCGGCCAAGCCGACCGTGCCCGTGGTCACCTGGCGGCCGCTCGACCTCGTCGCCCCCTCCCCGGTCTAGGCGTCAGGGCAGGGGCGGGAGGGGCGTGGCGTGCAGCCACGCCGCGAACAGGGGCGCCACGGGACGGGCCGAGACCGAGTGCGCGAGCGCCACGAACGCCGGGGTGTCGGCGCTGCCATGGCGGTGCTCCGCCGTCCAGGTGCGCAGCAGCTCGAAGAACGTCGCGTCGCCGATCGTCAGGCGCAGCGCGTGCAGCGTGAGCGCTCCGCGCTTGTACACGCGGTCGTCGAACATCGCCACCGGTCCGGGGTCGGCGACCACGAGGTCCTGCGGGGCGGCGGCCAGCATCCGATGGTGCTCGCGCGCCAGCGCATCCGCCGGTGGCCCGCCCCGCTCCTCCGACCACAACCACTCGGCGTAGCAGGCGAAGCCCTCGTTCAGCCAGATGTCGCGCCAGGCCTTCACGCCCACGCTGTTGCCGAACCACTGGTGCGCGAGCTCGTGCGCGATCAGCCGGTCGCTGCCGTGCCGTCCGTCGACGTGATTCGCCCCGAAGATGGCCATCGCCTGCGCCTCGAGCGGGATCTCGAGCTCGTCCTCGGTCACGACCACGGCGTAGCGGGAGAACGGGTACGGCCCGAAGACCCGGGAGAAGAAGCCGATCATCTCCGGCAGCTGCGCGAGGTCCGTGTCGACCCGCGCCTGCAGCTCGGCCGGGTAGTAGCGGTCGACGGGCACGGCACCCCGGCTCGACCGCACCGTGTAGCGCCCGATCTGCACGGTCGCGAGGTACGCCGAGGTCGGAGCATCCTGTTCGTAGAGCCAGCTGCTGCGCCCGCTGCGGCCCGTGCGCTCGACGAGCCGCCCGCTCGCGGCCACGGTGTAGCCCTCCTCGACGGTGACGCGGAGGCGGTAGGCCGCCTTGTCCTCGGGCCGGTCGTTGCACGGGAACCAGGTCGACGAGCCGATCGGCTGCGACGCCGTGAGCACGCCGTCGGTGAGCTCCTCCCACCCCAGCGGCCCCCAGGTGCTGCGCCGGGGGCCCGGCCGCCCGCCGTACTCGACCCGCACCGTGAAGCGCTGCCCGGCCGGGATCGGCGAGGCCGGCCGCACCGACAGCACGTGCGAGCCCTGCGAGACCCGCGCCGGCCGGGCGCCGTCGACCTTCACCTTCGAGGCCTTGAGCTTGGAGAGCCCGAGGTCGATGCGGTCGAGGTCGACCACCGCCACCGCCGTGATCACGGCGACCCCGTCGAGCCGGTTCGTCTCGACCCGGTAGTCGAGGTCGAGGTCGTAGTGCTCGACCCGGTACGACCAGGTGCCGACGCCCGGCGTGTAGGGGTCGCCCGAGAAGGCGACGCCGCGCCCGGTCACGAGCCGTCCCGAGCGGCCAGGGCGTCCGGCGCCGGCGCGGCGTTCCGGCCCCCCAGCGCCGCCCACCGGTACTCGGCCGTGCGCACCTCGCGCCAGGGCCCGATCGGGTTGCCGCTCCAGCGGCTGCCCGCGGGCACCGTGTCGCCCCGCATCACGAGCGAGGCGGGGCCCACCGTGCCGTCGGCGGCGATCCGCGCGGCGGGCAGGATGACGCTGTGCGGGCCGAGGGTCGCCCCCCGGTCGAGGTCAACGGTGTCGAGACTCATGATCCGATCATGGAACAGATGCGTCTGAACCACACATCCCCGGTTCACCGTCGACGCGTCGGCGAGGGTGACGAGGTCGGCCTCGGGCAGCCAGTACGTCTCGCACCAGACGCCCGTGCCGATCTTCGCGCCGAGGCTGCGCAGCCACCAGACGAGCGCCGGGGTGCCGGTCGCGGCCTGCGCGAACCAGGGCGCGGCGACCATCTCGGTGAAGGTGTCGGCGACTTCGCTCCGCCAGACGAAGCTCGACCAGAGCGGATGCTCGCCCCGCCGGATCCGCCCGATCAGCACCCACTTCGCCACCGTGCTGACCCCCGCGGCCACCGCTCCGGCGACCAGCAGCACGACCCCGCTCAGCACCACCGCGAGCCACAGCCCCACGGAGGCGAGCGCCGCGAGCGCGAACACGACCCCCAGGCCGATCGCGCAGGTGACGATCACGGGGATCACGCGCAGCAGCTCCCACAGGATGCGCGCGACCCGCAGCCGCGCGGGCGGCGAGAAAGTGCGGCTGAGGTCGCCCTCCGCGGCCGTGCGGCGCAGCCGCACCGGCGGCGAGCCGAGCCACGACGAGCCGTTCTTGGCCTTCCGGGGCGCCGACGAGAGCACGGCGACGAGGCCGTCGCGCGGCACCCGGTGGCCCGGCGCCGCCATGCCGGAGTTGCCGAGGAAGGCGCGTTCGCCGATCTCGGCGCGGGCCACGTGCATCCAGCCCCCGCCGAGCTCGTAGGAGGCCACGAGGGTGTCGTCGGCGAGGAAGGCCCCGTCGCGCACCGTCGTCATGGCCGGGATGAGCAGCACCGTCGACGCCTCGACGTCGCGCCCGATGCGGGCACCGAGCAGCCGCAGCCAGACCGGCGTGAACAGCCCCGAGTAGAGCGGGAACAGCAGCGTGCGGGCCTGGTCGAGCAGCCGCTCGGTCGACCAGATCTGCCAGCCGACCCGCCCCCGCACCGCGTGCACGCCCTCGGTGACCCCGAGGCCGAGCAGGCGCGTGAGCGCCACGACGAGCACGGCCAGCACGACACCGGCGACGAGCGTGCCGGGCACCACCGCAGCAAGGCTCCGCACGGCCGCGTCGCCGAGGTCGGCGGCTCCGCGGGCGGCCGCCAGCACCACGAGCGCTCCGGCCGCGAGCGCGACGACGGGCACCAGCGCGAGCACGATCGACGACAGCCCGTAGGCGATCAGCCAGGCGGGGCGGCGGGCCGGGCGCTCCTCGGGCCACCAGCCGCGGGCCTTGCCGACGCGGGCGGCGGGCGAGCCGGCCCAGCGCTGACCCGACGGCACCCGCCCGAACACCGAGGAGCCCGGGTCGATCTCGGCGCGCTTGCCGATCCGGGTGCCGGGCAGCAGCGTGCTGCGCGCGCCGATGCTGGAGCCCGCCCCGATGCGCACCGCGCCGACCCGCAGCACGTCGCCGTCGACCCAGTAGCCCGAGAGGTCGACCTCGGGCTCCACGGCGGCGCCCCGGCCGATCGTCAGGAAGCCGGTCACGGGCGGCAGCGCGTGCAGATCGACGTCGTCGGCGATCCGGGCGCCGAGCGCGCGGGCGTAGAGCGCGATCCAGGGCGCCCCCGCGAGGCTGACGGCCCCCACCTGGTGCGCGATCTGCTCCGCGAGCCAGAGCCGCAGGTGCCACGAGCCGCCGCGGGGATGATCGCCCGGCTCCAGCCCGCGCAGCAGCAGCCGCGACGCCAGCACCGAGATGCCCATCCGGCCGAACGGCGTGGCGAACAGCAGCAGCCCGACGATCAGCAGCCAGAGCGGCACGGTCGGCAGCCAGTCGAAGCCGCCGAACGGCACGAGGATCGCGGAGGCCGTGAACAGGTAGACCAGCCAGCGCAGCCCGGCGAGCACGAACAGCGGGATGCCGAGCACCGTCTGCAGCACCTGCATGCGCCGCGGGGTGGGCGCGACCGGCTCCCGGCCCGGCCCGGCCGGGGTGCCCGCGGCATCCGCTTCGTCGGAGCGGGAGCGCAGCTCGTCGGCCATCGCGCCGAGCCGCGGGTGCGCGTAGACGTCGGCGACGGTGAACTCGGGGTCGATCTCGCGCACGCCCGCGACGAGCTGGGCGGCCGCGAGCGAGCCGCCGCCGAGGTCGAAGAAGTTCGAGCGGTCGTCGGTGACGGAGGCGCCGAGCACCCCCGTCCAGAGGGCGGCGAGCCGCGCGGTGAAGGGGTCGTCGATCGCGGGGGCGTCGCCGTCGCCGATCGGCGCCGCGCCCGGAAGCGGCCACGGCAGCGCCTTCTTGTCGACCTTGCCCGAGACCCGCACGGGCAGCTCGTCGAGCACGGCGATCAGCGGCACGAGCGCGGCGGGCAGCTCCTCGCGCAGGCGCGCGACGGCGGCCTCGCGGTCGAATCCGGGCGCCACGACGTAGCCGACCAGCATCGCGGTGCCCGCCGCGGTCTGCTGCACGGTGACGGCGGCGCCCGCGACGCCCGGCAGCGCCTGCAGCGCGGCCTCGATCTCGCCGAGCTCGATCCGCCGGCCGCCGACCTTCACCTGGTCGTCGGCCCGGCCCTGGAAGACGAGCCCCTCGGGGTCGTAGCGCACGAGGTCGCCTGAGCGGTAGGCGCGCTCCCAGCCGAGTGACGGCATCGGCGCGTACTTCTCGGCGTCCTTCGCGGGGTCGAGGTAGCGGGCGAGCCCCACTCCCCCGATGATCAGCTCTCCGGATGCTCCGGGCGCCACCGGCTCGCCGTTCTCGTCGACCACCGCCAGCTCCCAGCCGTCCAGCGGCAGCCCGATACGCACGGGGCCGTCGCCGCCGAGCGGGGCGGCGCAGGCGACGACGGTCGCCTCGGTGGGGCCGTAGGTGTTCCAGACCTCGCGGCCCGGGGTGGCGAGCCGCTGGCCGAGCTCGGCCGGCACCGCCTCGCCGCCGAAGATCAGCAGGCGCACGTTCTCGAGCGACTCGGCGGGCCAGAGCGCGGCGAGCGTGGGCACGGTCGAGACGACCGAGATGCCGCGAGCGGTGAGCCAGGGCCCGAGGTCCATGCCGCTCCTCACGAGCGAGCGCGGGGCGGGCACGAGGCAGGCGCCGTGCGCCCAGGCGAGCCACATCTCCTCGCACGAGGCGTCGAAGGCCACGGACAGGCCGGCCAGCACGCGGTCGCCGGGGCCGAGCGGCTCGTCGACGACGAACAGGCGCGACTCGGCGTCGACGAAGGCGGCGGCCGAGCGGTGGCTGACGGCGACGCCCTTCGGGGTGCCGGTCGATCCCGAGGTGAAGATGATCCAGGCGTCGTCGGCCGGCGTGGGCGGCGAGAGCACGGGCAGGCCCGCCGTGCTCGGGTGGGGGTCCCGGGCATCCGCGTCGACCAGCAGCACCTCGGCGGCCGGCGCCGTTCGGGGGCGGTAGCGCAGGGCGCCGGTGAGCACGCCCACCACGTCGGCCTCGCCGAAGACGAGCTCGGCGCGCTCCTCGGGGTCGTCGACGTCGACCGGCACGTAGGCCGCCCCGGCCGCGAGCACCGCGAGGATGCCGACGTACAGCTCGCGGTGACCCGAGGCCATCCGCACGCCCACCCGGTCGCCCCGGCGCACACCGGCGGCGTGCAGCTCGGCCGCGACGGCGATCACCCGGGCCATCAGCTCGCGGTAGCTCAGCGCGCCGTCGCCATCGTCGAGGGCCGAGGCCTCCGGATGCGCGGCGACGGTCTCCCGCAGGATGTCGACGAGCGTGCGGGCCGGAGCGGCCAGCGCGCTCCGGTCGAGCGTGGGCTGCGCGGTGGTCATGCGCCCATGGTGGCGATCTCAGGTGAACAGCAGGAGACGAACGGTGAACGGGCCACCGTCAGCTGCCGAAGGCCCAGGGTTCGCGGTCGCCGCGGAGGCGCGAGGCGAGGGCGGTCGCCTGCTCGTCGGTGAGCGAGGCGACGTAGTCCAGGATGCCGCGGGCCCGGCCGAAGCGTGCCAGCGCGACCGGGTCGGTGGTCGGGCGGCCGGAGCCCGGGGCGTCGGCGTCCTCGGGCAGCCACTCGGGCGCATCCGCCCGCAGCCGGAAGTACCCGTCGGTGGCGAGCTCGACGAAGTCGAGCAGCTTCTGCGGCGCCCGGGCGCCGTCGCGCGGGTCGTCGAGCCAGGAGTCGAGCTCGGTGACGAGGGTGTCGAGCACCCGCGCCTGGCCGCGCTGGTAGGTGGCGAAGTCGGGGCGGTCGATCACGAAGCGGGTGTGCACGAACTTCAGCACGGTCACGTCGTGCCAGGCGTCGGGCAGCAGCGACACGTGGCCCGAGCGCACGTTCGGGTCGGCGAGCACGAGCACCGAGCGCTGCAGGCGGCCGATCCACGACGACACGAACGACTCGATCGCCCGCTCGGTCTGGCTCGAGCCGTCGAAGGGCACGGCGAGCAGGCCCTCCACGAGCTCGGTCGCGACCCGCTGCACCGAGGCGCGGAAGATCTCGTCGCTGGCGATCCACGGGTCGCGGGAGACGATCCGACGGCGCAGCAGCTCGAGGGAGTGCCCGGGCATCCGGTTCCACAGCTCCTCGGCGTCGAGCGCGGCGAGCGCCGTCTGCTCGCGCAGGAAGGTGCGGAACTCGACCGCGACGGCCGCCTGCTGCAGCACGCCCGCGCGGTAGAAGTCGTCGAGGTCGTGCAGGGAGTAGGCGATGTCGTCGGCGACGTCCATCACCGAGCACTCGACGGTCTGCTGCCAGGGGGCGATCGCGTCGAAGCCGCGGCGCGCGTCGAGCAGGTCGGCGAGGTCGAGGCTGTAGGCCGAGAACTTCGGCGGGGCGGTCTCCCAGCGGCTGGCGGTGGAGCCGCGGGGCAGGCGGGTGGGGTCGTCGGAGTCGATCTCGGGGCGGCAGAGGGTGCGGCCCCACGGGTACTTCAGCACGGCGGCGCGGGAGGCCGCGGTGAGGTTCAGGCCCTCCTCCACGGTCTCGCAGACGTCGAGCACCGAGAGGATGCGGAACGACTGCGCGTTGCCCTCGAAGCCCTCGGCGAGCCCCAGGCGGTCGCGGGCGAGCCGGTCGAGCACCTGCTCGCCGAGGTGCCCGAACGGCGGGTGGCCGAGGTCGTGGGCGCTGGCGGCGGCCTGCACCACGACCGGGTCGCAGCCGCCGAGCCGGTCGACGAGCTCCCGCTGGGCGGCATCCGTCGTCGTCAGCTGCATCGCGATGGCGCGGGCGACCGCGGTGACCTTGATCGAGTGGGTGAGCCGGTTGTGCACGACCTGGCCGACGCCCGACGGCGAGATCACCTGGGTCACGGCCGAGAGCCGGGCGAAGTAGGGCGAGAAGCGGATGCGCTCGAGATCGACCCGGTACTCGGGGAACTCCTCGCCCGTGGCGAAGCGGTCGACGGGTTCGGCGATGCGTCGCCGGCGGCGGTTCTCGTCCATCCGCCCAGCCTATTGCGAGGCCCGGAGCGGACCGCGCGCGTGCCGTCCCGAAAAAAATCGTCGGCGGGTGCATCCGAATCGCATCGACCGCGGGAAGAGCCTTCCGTAAGCAGTTTTCTCTCGGCCCCTCCCCGGGGCTCGACCAGGAGGTACTCATGCACAAGAAGAAGATCCCCGCCGCCATCGCCGCCGGCGCTCTCATCGCCCTCGGCGGATCGGTCGCCGGCGCGCTGCCGGCCTCGGCCGCCGACGGAGACGCGAAGCTCTCGGTGCTGCACGCGGTTCCCGGCCTCACCGTCGACGTCTACGTCAACAACGCGCTGACCCTCGACGACTTCACCCCGGGCAGCCTCGCCGGCCCGCTCGACCTGCCGGCCGGCACCTACTCGGTGGCCATCGCGGCGGCGGATGCGGCCGACGCCTCCGCCCCCGCCATCGGCCCGATCGACCTGCAGCTGGCCGCCGGCGGCAACTACACCGCCGTCGCGCACCTCACCCCGGCCGGCGAGCCGACGGCGACGCTGTACACCAACGACACCTCCACCCTCGCCGCGGGCGAGGGCCGGCTGACCGTGCGCCACGACGCCGCGGCCCCCGCGGTCGACGTGCTCGCAGGCGGCGCCGCCGTGGTGAGCAACCTGTCGAACCCCGACGAGAAGGTGCTGAACCTCCCCGCCGGCACCGTCTCGGCCTCGGTCGCGGCGACCGGCACCACCACCCCGGTGATCGGCCCGGCCGACGTGAACGCCGCCGAAGGCGTCAACACGATCGTCTACGCCTGGGGCAGCCTGGAGGACGGCAACCTCGCCCTCGCGGTGCAGACCATCGACGGACTGCACTCCAACCCGAGCGGCGTGCCCGCCGGATCGGCCGGTCTCGTGGCCACCAACCGCCCGGCCGACCCGACCGGTCTGGTGATCGGCGCCTCCGCCCTGCTGGTGCTCGCCGCCGGCGCGGGAGTGGCCCTGCGCCGTCGCAGCGTCGCGAAGGCCGCGCGCTGACCCGGTCGCGCACCCGACGGGCCGTGGCGCGGGCGGGTGCACCCCTCGCCCTCGCCGCGGCCCTCGTCGCCGGGGTGGTGACCGGATGCTCTGCACCGGCGTCCACAGCCGTCACCGCCCCGGCGACCTCCTCCCTCGATTCGGCGGCGGCGCCCACGCCGACGCCGACCCCCACGCCCGCCGCTGGCGCTGCCTCTGCCACTGCCCTTCCGGCCGTGCCCGAGGTGCCGCGGACCGACGCCGGACTGCCCGCCTCGACCCCTGCCGTACCCGAGCCGGCGCGGGTCGAGGTGCCGGCGCTCGGCATCGACGTGTCGGTGCTGCCCGAGGGCATCGACGACGCCGGAGCCCTGGCCCTGCCCGAGGACCCGGGGCTGGCGTCGTGGTACCGCTTCGGTCCTTCGCCCTTCGCGGCTGCCGGCTCGGCGGTGATCGCGGCGCACGTCGACTCGCTGCAGTACGGCCTCGGCGACTTCGCGTCGCTCGCCGGAGCCGCGCCCGGCACCGAGGTCGTCGTGAGCTCGGCCGACGGCTCCACCGCCCGGTTCGCGGTGGTCTCGGTCGAGACCGCCGACAAGACCGGCGTGCCCTGGGCCACCGTGTTCGACCGCACCGGGGATCCCCGGCTGACCCTGATCACCTGCGGAGGCGAGTTCGACTACAGCACCGGTCACTACCTCAGCAACGTCATCGTCACGGCGGCACCGGTCACGTGAGGCGGGGGCGACAGTATGCTCGGACACACGACGGCCCTCGCGCCCACCGTGCCTCCACCGCACGGGCGGCCCCCGGCCGCACCCGAGCGGCGCGACGAGGCGCCGCGACGACGAAGGCGATCCTCTGACGTGAGCGAGCAGCACCCCGACGGCCGGGCACCCGCCCGGCTCTCCGTGGTGCCTTCCGGTGGGGCGGTGCCTTCGGGTGGGGCGGTGCCTTCGGGTGGGGCGGTGCCCGCGGGAGCCGACGCGCATCCGGAGCCGCTCGACGAGGACGCCCGGCTCGCGGGCCGCTTCGCCGCGGGCGAGGAGGACGCCCTGGCCGAGGTCTACACCCGCTGGTCGCGGCTCGTCTTCACGCTGGCGCTGCGCTCGCTCGGCGACCACAGCGAGGCTGAGGACGTCGCCCAGAAGGTGTTCGTCGCCGCCTGGCGCGGGCGCTCGGGTTTCGAGGCCGGCCGATCCGGGCTCGCCGCCTGGCTCGTGGGCATCACCCGGCACTGCATCGCCGACGCGCACGAGGCCCGATCGCGGCGACTGCGCACCGAGGAGGCCCTCGTCGGCGGCGCCGTGCTCACCGCGATCGTGCGGGAGCGCGACGACGAGACGGCGGCGGTCGCCGAACGGCTGATGATCGCCGAGGAGCTCGAGCGGCTCGAACCCGTGCCCCAGCGGGTGATGAGACTTGCCTTCTTCGACGACCTCACGCACACGCAGATCGCCGATACCCTCGGTCTGCCGCTCGGAACGGTGAAGAGCCACATCCGTCGTTCTCTCGTTCGGCTACGAACACGTTTGGAGGTGAGTGATGAGCCATATCGATCCTGACACGCTGGCGCTCGTGGCGATGTCCGAGCTGGAGCCGACCCCGGCCGAGCGCCGGCACCTGGCCACGTGCGACGCGTGCGCCTCCGAGCTCGCCTCACTCGCCCGCACCGCCTCGGTGGGCCGCGCCTCGGCGGGCGTCTCGTCGGTGGCGCCGTCGCCCGAGCTGTGGCAGCGCATCCGGGCCGAGCTCGGGCTCGACGGCGGGGCCGAGGAGAACGACACCGTCTCCTCCGCCCCGGTCGTGCGGGCGGGCGCTCCCCTCGTCGCTGCACCGGCGGCCGAGTCGTCGCTGCCGGCCGAGCTGCGGGAGCCCGTGGAGCTGCGCGAGCCGGTCGAGCTGCACGCCGAGCGCGGGCGGCGGCGGGGTGGGCGGCGCTGGCTGCCCGTGATCGCCGCGGCCGCCATCGTGGGCCTCGTCGGCGGGCTCGGCATCGGCGCCTGGATCGGGACGACCTCGACCCCCTCGGGCTCCGTCGTCGCCCGGGCGGTGCTCGACCCGTTCCCCGCGTGGCCGGATGCGCGCGGCAGCGCCGTGGTCGAGGAGCTGCCCGACGGCAGCCGCGAGGTCGTCGTCGACGTCGACGCGGCGGTCGCGCCGGAGTCGGGTGCGGATCCTCTCCGCGAGGTCTGGCTGATCGCCGGAGACGCCTCGGGACTCGTCAGCATCGGCTTCCTCGACGGCACCTCAGGCCGCTTCGCGGTGCCGGCCGGCCTCGACCTCGGGGTCTACTCGCAGGTCGACGTCTCGGCCGAGCCCGACAACGGCGACCCGGCCCACTCGGGCGACTCGATCGTGCGCGGGCCCCTCCGCCAGGGCTGACGCGGGCTTCCACCGAGGGCCGGTCGGTCAGGCCGGGTTGATCAGGTCGGCGTGGCTCATCAGGCTGTCGTCCGCGTCGACGGGGAACGCCTCCACGACGTCGAGCGCGAGCACGGCGTCGATCAGCGCCCGGCTGCCCGCGACGATCGTGGAGTCCCAGTCGATCTCCGACGCCAGCACCCAGGCGTGATCCGCCGGCCAGATCAGCTGCGGCATCGGCCCTTCGAACGGCGGGGTCCACCCGATCCCGGCGGCCCACGGCCACTCCGGATCGGCCAGCTCGGCGAGCCGCCCCCCGAGCAGCCCGTAGGCCCGCCCCGGCAGCTCGAACCGGGGACCCGGGAGCGTGACACCGTGCCCCCAGCCCTCCCACACGGCGAGCGTGACGGCATCCGATGTCGTGGCCGCGGCGAGCGCCGGCACCAGCGCGGCGAGCAGCCGGGGGTCGAGCCGGCCGGTCGGCGGCGCGCTCACCCGCCGCCCGTCGACCTCGACGTCACCGCGCAGCTCGTCGACCCCCGCGACCCGGTGCCACTGAGCGAGCGGATGCACGACCCGCCCCGTGCGCGCGGCGACCTCCGCCCAGCCCCACGGCCCGAGCGCGCCCCCGGCGCCGTCGTCGACCTCCACCGGATGCAGCACCCGCGCGTACGCCTCGAACCCCCGACCGGCGACGCCGCCGACGCTCCCCCAGCCGCCGAGCCGCGGCGCGATCCACGCCCCGGGGTCACCACTCAGGACGGGCTGCACGCCTTCATCCTCGCGCGCCGCGCCCGAGGGTGTCGAGCCCGTGGGTGTCAACGCCTCAGGCGCCGTCGCCTGCGACCGCGTCGTCGCCGCCACTCGGGCTGCGCGTGCCCGCCTGGCGGCCGGCCGCGTCGGCGCCCGGGGCCACGACCTGCTCCTTGCCGTCGGCGGCCAGCTCCTCGGCGATCTGCTGCGCCGAGCGGGGCTCGGTGAGCTCGCCCGCGTCCTGGTCGTGGATGCTGTAGCCGCGCTCCGCGGGCAGCTCCGGCGACCCGCCCTGGCCGACGCCGGGGGCGATCCCCGCGCGGCTCAGCTCCTCGGTGGAGGGCAGCTCGTCGGTGTTTCGCTCGTCGGTGTTCTGCTCGTCGGTGTCCATGCCGAGCAACCTACGCCGATGCGGGCCGCCCGCCACCGGTCGCGAGGCGCCGGCCGAGCTCCCGCCCGAGTGCGTCGCCCGACGCCCACGCGGTCGACACCGAGGAGCGCTCGCCCCACGCGTCGCCGCACACCCCCACCGGCCCGAACAGCCCGAACGGCTCCTCGTGCTGGCGCGAGGGGTTCGCGAACGTCCACCGGTGCACCACGGCCGACACCGGTGCGACCTCCAGCTCGAGCAACGCGGCCACGGCCTCGACGACGGCATCGGCGACGGTCTCCGGATGCTCGAGATGCTCCCGCGCGAGATCCCCCGTCGTGTGTGCCACGAGCACCGGCGCCCCGTCGCCCTGCCGGTCGCCGTCGTCGGCGACGAACGCCAGCACGGGCGACCCGTCGACGAAGGCTCCGTGGAGATCCGACGGCCAGCGCCGCTCGTCATAGCTCAGCACCACGGACAGCGTCGGCTCCCACTCCTCCGCCGCCGTCAGGGCGGCGCGTGCGGGCGACCCCGGCGCGAGCATCCGCCCCGCCTGCGGATCGGGCATGGCGAGCACGACGGCCACGAACGCCGCCCCGTCGACCACGACCCCGCGCCCGACCGCCCCGGCAGCAGCGGCCGCCTCCACCGCCTCGGCCGCCTCCGGCACCTTCACCGCCTCGACCGCGTGCGACTGCTCGATCACGACGCCGTCGGCCTCGACCGCGCCCGCCAGGTCGGCCGCGAGCGAGCGCAGCCCGGCGGTGGCCGCGTAGCGCATCGGCCCGGTCTTCCGCTCCCGGCCGGTCACGGCGCCCGAGTCGTCGACGGTGAGCGCCGAGAACGTGTCGGTCCACTCGCGTACGAGCCCCCGGCGGCGCCACGACGTCACGAGCGCCTCGAACGGCGACCCCTCGGGCACGGTGAAGTAGCGGGCACCGATGTCGGCCGGCCGGCCCTCGACCCGCTTCGTGGCGAGGCGCCCCCCGGGAACGCGCCCGCGGTCGACGACCCGCACCGGCACGCCCGCCTCGTGCAGCGCCCGGGCGCAGGCGAGCCCCGAGATGCCGGCTCCGACCACGAGCACCTCCCGCGCGTCGGGGTTCGAGGTGGACGCGTTGTCGGGTGCGGTGCTCATCCCCCCATCCTGGCCCGGGGATGCCGGATGCGCGCGACGGAGGGAGAGTGGAGCATGGCTGAGAACGACGAGACCGAACGCGACGACGTGCGGAAGGAGTTCGACGAGGCGGTCACGATGACCGCGGGCGAGCTCGAGGACTGGCTGGACACCGACGAGTCGACGTCGGTGGGCCAGAAGGACGGGGGCCAGGGGAAGGACGGCGGCGGCGAGTCCGTCGGCCACCACTCCGGCCGCCGCATCGTCGAGATCCTGCACACGAAGAAGGCCGACCTCACCGACGACGACGTCGCCCACATGAAGAAGGTGGTCGGTTACGTGCACCGCCACCTCGCGCAGCGCCCCGACGGCGACGTGACCGACACCCCGTGGCGCTGGTCGCTGATGAACTGGGGCCACGACCCCCTCAAGAAGAACCGCAAGAAATAGGAGAAGAACGCGCAGACGCACGAACGCGCCGCCCCTCCGGAGAGGGACGGCGCGTTCGCAGGGGGACGACTAGTTCTTGAAGGCGTCCTTGACGTTCTCGCCGGCCTGCTTGACGTCGGACTTGGTCTGGTCGGCCTTGCCCTCGGCGACGAGCTCGTCGTTGTTGGTGACCTTGCCGACGGCCTCCTTGGCCTTTCCGGCCAGGTCCTCGGCGGCGTTCTTGATCTTGTCTGCTGCACTCATGATGGGTTCTCCTTCGTTTCGTGATGTGGGGCCCGGCGGATGCCGGACCCGGTGGGGGTGTGGCTAACGGCGGGTCAGCTTCTTGGCCGCGTGCTTCGCGGCTTCGGCCCTGGTGCCCGCGATGTAGGCGGTGATGCCCACGGCGATGACGATGATCCAGTGGATCGGCTTCGACATGTCTGTTCCTTCCTGCCTCGTGAGGCGCCTGCCGGAGACCGGCGGGGTCGAGTGCGGCTACTGCAGCCGCGTCGAGCCGCTGACCCGGGCCCGGAAGCCCCCGCTGATCTGCACGAGAGCGGGAAGCTCCCGGCCGAGCAGCTGGTCGAGCGCCCGGAGGTTCGACTCCACGATCGCCGAGGCGTCGGCGGGCGACACCCCGCGCCGGCAGGTCACGGAGACCTTGAGCGTGGGGGTGCGCTTGACCCGGTAGGTCGTCACGTGCGAGGCGACGAACTCGGGACGGGCGGACAGGGCATCCTGGATCGCCTCTTCGGCGACCTTGGACGAGATCACGGTCTGCCCGTGCTCGCCCACGGACTCGTCGACGACGGTGCCGGTGCGGCCGCGACCCTGCCGCAGCGCGAACGCCACGAGCAGCACGACGGCGAGCACGATGACGACCAGCACGGCCGGCATGATCCAGCTGACGCCGGTGCCGCCGAGCGGGGTGGCCTGAAGCCAGCTGGCGACCTGGTCGCGGATCGGGTCGGCCGAGGCCTTCCAGCCGTCGCGCACCGAGGGCAGCAGCACGGCGGTGGCCGCAGCGGAGCCCACGGCGACGAGCAGCAGCCCGACGACGAGGAGCAGGAGGCGGTTCAGGCCCCGATTGGTGCTGTTCATGCTCCGACCTTCCCGTTCTCGCGCACACGCACGCGGCTGGAGACCTTCTGGCGCAGGCCGTAGCCGGCCAGCTCCCGGTCGACGGCCTCCGTGACGTCGGCCCGGTCGACCGGGACACCCGAGGTGGGCACCAGGTCGACGACGGCGACGCGCTTGGAGACCGAGACCGTGGTGTGGTCGGGGTCGACGTCGGCGGCCAGCGAGGCGTGCCGGGCGAGAGCCGACGCCACCACCTCGTTGTCGACGACGGTCGCCGCGCGCTCGGTCTCGAGCACGTGCCGCGGCCGACGACCGGGGGCGAGCCCCAGCACGATCAGCACGAGGCCGAGCACGACGGCCACCGCACCGGCGGCCACCACGATGCCGGCGGGCGCCTCCGGCAGGTTCACTGCGGAGGCGAACATGTCGGCGGGCGCCACCAGCAGGGCCGGGAGGCCGAGCAGCGCGATCACGATCTCGGTGCCGACCCAGGCGAGGGCGAGGACGAGCAGCACCGCGACGACGATGGCCGCCGTCGAGCGAGGCGAGTGCAGCTCACGCCGCGTGACGCGGCGACGCACGGATGCGGTGCTCATGCGACCCTCTCCTCGGTTCGGATGTCGATGCCCGTGACCTTGACGGTCACGGTGGCGATGGTGGACCCGGTCAGCTGCTGGACGCGGGTGCGGATGGTCTCCTGCGCCGCGGCCACCCGGTCGAGGATCGGGCCCCCTGACCGGATGACCGACGACGGTTCGCGCTCGATCCTCGACAGCGACACGACCCGGACGGGCGTGGCCACCGTGAGGGCGAGAAGACCCCGGCTGTCGGCCAGGTCGACGCTCACCTTCGACGCGGAGACCCCGAGGGCCTCCGCCGTCACCGCGGCGACGACCCTGTTCAGGGCCTTCGACGCGATGCGGTTGCGTCCGCGGCGGACGGTGCCGGCCGTCGCGGGGAGGGACGCCGCCGAGCCGGCCGGCGCGGCCGGACGTTCAGCGGTGATCGTCATGACGAGGTGCGCTTTCCGCGGAACGCGTCGACGACGCGCGAGACGTCGAGGTCACCCGAGACGACCCGGCCGACCGCCGCCCCGATCGCCATGGCGATCGCGACGAAGAAGAAGGCCCAGAAGCCGACGATGACCCAGGTCAGGGCGAGCACCGCCCCGACGAGGATGCCGGTACGGGTCGCGGTCACAGGACTCGCGCCTCGGCTGCGTCGTCGTCGGCGTCGTCGGAGGGCAGGTGCACGTCGTTGACGGTCACGTTGACCTCGGTGACCTCGAGCCCGACGATCGACTCGACGGCCTGGATGATGTTCTGGCGCACGCCGTCGGCCACGTCCTGCAGGGGCGCGGGGTACTCGGCGACGATGGTCACGTCGACCGCGACCTGCTTCTCGCCGACCTCGACGCTGATGCCCTGACCGAGGTCGGTGCTCGAGATCGCGTCGCGGATGGCGCCGAAGGCACGAGCGGCGCCGCCACCGAGGGCGTGCACGCCGCGCGACTCGCGAGCGGCGATGCCGGCGACCTTCGACACGACGTTGTCGTTGATGACGGTCTTGCCGTGACCGGTGTCGGTCGAGGTGGCGGTGGTGGCGGGGATTCCGGCCGGCGTGGTGGTGGCCATGTTCTGCTCCTTGTCGTGGGGCCCCGGGTGGGCCTGTTCGCTTCACAACTAAGACGGGTCGAGCTCGCAGATCGTCACGCGGGTTCCGGAAAAGTTTCCGGGGCGTGCGGCCGGGCGGCCGAGCGTCCTGCAGCCGGCGGGTACGACCGACTGCACCCGACAGCTTGGCACAGAAGAATTCAGTACGGCTAGTAGTTAGACCATCTAGCCGTTTTGCGCGGTGATCATTCGCATAGCGGCTCCGTCGTCGTCGAGACCGAGCGTCACCGTGAGGGTGCCGAGCTCGCCGAGATGCGCGGCATGGGTGCCTCCGCAGGCGATCGAGGCGTGGCCGTCGGGCAGTTCGCACTCCCAGAACCGGCGGGTCGAGAGCGAGCGGTCGTCACGACGGATGCGCACCGCCGCGTCGCCCGTCAGCCACCCGGCCAGCGTGCCGTTCACCGCCGCCGCGACGGCCTCGAGCTCCGCGGCGAGCCGCGCCGAGTCGAAGCCGCGCTTGCGGAGCGACTTGCCCAGCCGGTACTCGTCGACCGAGCCGTGCGGGCGGATGCGCGAGGACGCGATCGCCGTCTGGTCGAAGTCGGGGCTGCCGAGCGCGTCGGCCGCGACCTCCTTGCTCCAGAACCCGGCGAGCGCCCGGTTCAGCGCCAGCGAGGCGAGGTGGCAGGAGGTGTGGCCGAGCGAGAGGGCGCGGCGGTGATCCTCGTCGACCTCGGCGGCGACGGTGTCGCCCTCGGCGATCGGGGCGTCGGCGTCGACGAGGTGCGCGACCACGAACGCCCAGCCCTCGGTGCCGAGCCGCACGGGCAGCCTCTCCCCCAGGTGCAGCTCGGTTCCGTCGCTCGCGGCGATGCGGCAGTCGAGCACCGGCACGGGGCCCGACTCCGTGACGAGCACGCCGAGGTCGGGGCCCTGGTCGGGCCAGGTGGGGTCGAGCGGATGGAACGGGGTCGCGTCGAGCAGGACGGCGGCACGGCCATCCGCGAGCAGTTCACGGTGCAGCACCGTGCCCGTGCCGCGGGTCTGCCCGTCGGGGTAGCCGATCTGGGTGTCGAGGGAGGGAAGAGCCATACCCGAATCGTAGGCGCCGGGCGTCAGCGGTAGCGGTAGAACCCCTCACCCGACTCGACGCCGAGCTTGCCCTGGTCGAGGTAGTGCTCCTTGAGGTACGCGGCCCACGCCTGCGAGCCCGCGTCGGGTCGCGCCGAGGCGATCGCGTAGGCGGTGCGGAGGCCCACCACGTCGAAGATCTGGAACGGCCCGAGCGGCGCCCCCGTGCCGATCCGCCAGGTGGCGTCGACCGTCTCGGGCTCGGCCACGCCCTTCAGCACGAGCTCGGCGCCGGCGTTCAGCAGCGGCACGAGCAGCGAGTTGAGCACGTAGCCCGGCTGCTCCTTGTGCAGCTGGATGGGGACCATGCCGATCTCCACCGCGAACGCGACGACGCGCTGGTAGACCGCCGGGTCGGTCTGCGGCGTGCCCATGATCTCGGCGGTGTTCTGGCGCCAGATGTGGTTGGCGAAGTGCAGCGCCAGGAAGCGGTCGGGCCGGCCGGTGGCGTCGGCGATCGCGCTCGGCAGGAGCGTCGAGGAGTTGGTCGCGAACACCGTCGACTCCGGCGCCGCAGCGGCGATCTGCGCGTACACCGAGCGCTTCAGCTCGACGTTCTCGGGCACGGCCTCGATCACGAGCCCGGCCTGCGAGACGGCCTCGGCGAGGTCGGTCGAGAAGCGGATGCGCGTCAGCGCCTCCTCGGCCCCCGCCCGCTTCTCCCGGCCGCTGTCGGCCACGTACTGGTCGACGATGGCATCAAGGCGCCGCCTGGCCGCCTGGATCGCGTCGTCGCTCACGTCGTAGCTGACGACGGGGATGCCGTGGCTGGCGGTCTGGAACGCGATCTGCGCGCCGAGCACGCCGGCACCGAGCACGGTGACCGATTCGAAGACGGGCATGGTGCGGCCTTTCTGTCTGGATGCGGTCACCGTAGCGTGATGGTGGAGCGACCGCGAGGAATCCCCGGGGCGTTGACAAGGAGGTCGTCGTGCACACCGTGGACGTGGTGGTGGTCGGCGCAGGGCTCGCGGGCGTGGGGATGGCCGCACGGCTGCGGCGCGCGCATCCGGAGCTCGAGCTCGTCGTGCTCGAGGGGCGTTCGGCCATCGGCGGCACGTGGGACCTGTTCCGCTACCCGGGCGTGCGCTCGGACTCGGACATGCACACGCTGGGCTACCCGTTCCGGCCGTGGACCGACGAGCGGTCGATCGCGCCGGCGGGGGTCATCCGCGACTACGTGCGGAGCACGGCGGAGGCGGAGGGGCTGCTGCCGCTCATCCGGTTCGGGCAGCGGGTGACGGGCGCCGCCTGGAGCAGCGCGGACGGACGGTGGCGGGTCGAGGTCTCAGGCGGCGAGCCCGTCGAGTGCCGCTTCCTGGTGCTCTGCACGGGCTACTACCGCTACGAGGCGGGCTACACGCCCGAGCTCCCGGGGCTCGACGACTTCGCGGGGCGGCTCGTGCATCCGCAGCACTGGCCCGAGGGCCTTGACGTCGCGGGCCGGCGGGTCGTCGTGGTCGGCAGCGGGGCCACGGCGGTCACGCTGGTGCCGGCGCTCGCCGAGGCGGGCGCCCGGGTGACGATGCTGCAGCGCTCGCCGAGCTACGTGGGCGCGGTGGCCTCGCGTGACGCCTTCGCGAGACGGGTGGGGCGGATGCTCCCGCCGGCCGCCGCGCACCGGGTCGTGCGGGCGAAGAACGTGGCCGTCTCGACCGCGATCTACCGCTTCGCGCGACTGCGCCCGGCGGCGATGCGGGCCATCCTGCTGCGACGGGCCGCCGCCGCGCTGCCCCCCGGCTTCGACCTGGGACACTTCAGCCCGCGCTACGACCCGTGGGACGAGCGCCTGTGCGCCGTGCCGGACGGCGACCTGTTCGGCGCGCTCTCGGGCGGGCGGGCCGAGGTGGTCACCGACCGCATCGCCCGGGTCGTGCCCGAAGGCGTCGAGCTCGTGTCGGGGCGGATGCTCGGGGCCGACGTTCTGGTGACCGCGACGGGGCTCGTGCTGCAGCCGCTCGGCGGCATCCGGCTCACCGTCGACGGCGACCCCGTCGACGTCTCGACGAGGTATGCCTATCGCGGAATGATGCTCTCGGGCGTGCCGAACCTGGCCTTCACCATCGGCTACGTCAACGCCTCGTGGACCCTGAAGACCGACCTCGTCGCCCGCTACGTCACGCGCCTGATCACCCGCCTCGCCCGCACCGGCGCCGCCTCCGTCACCCCGCAGCCGCCCCCGGAGGCGCGCGCGCCCGCGAGCGCCACCGCCGAAGGCGCGCCCGCCCCCGTGCCGGGCGAGGCCGAGCCCATGCTCGGCCTCGCCTCCGGCTACTTCCGCCGCGGCACCCATCTCCTCCCACGCCGAGGACGTCGCGGCCCCTGGCGCGTGCACCAGGACTACCTCCGCGACGTCCTCTCCCTGTCCCACGGCTCCCTCCGCCGCGGCCTCCGCTACCGCTAGCGGCGGGCGGGGGTCGCGGGCTCCTCGAGGGGGCCGACGATGGCGGCGACGGCCGCCGTGGTGGGGCGCTGCTCTCGGGCGACCTCCGCCTGCTCGTCGGCGCCGAGGTGGTCGTCGGCGCTCATGGTCGTCTCGTCGAAGGGGCGCTCCCCGGCCAGCACGGCGGTGAGCTGCTCGCGGTCGAGCTCCTTCGTCCAGGTGCCGACGAGCAGCGTGGCGACGGCGTTGCCGGTGAAGTTCGTCAGCGCGCGGGCCTCCGACATGAAGCGGTCGATGCCGACGATCACGCCGACGCCGTCGACGAGGTCGGGGCGGTGCGCCTGCAGGCCGCCGGCGAGGGTGGCGAGTCCGGCTCCGGTGACGCCCGCCGCACCCTTGGAGGCCAGCATCATGAACAGCAGCAGCGAGATCTGCTCCCCCAGCGCCAGCGGGGTTCCCATCGCGCTGGCGATGAACAGCGACGCCATCGTCAGGTAGATCGCCGTGCCGTCGAGGTTGAACGAGTACCCGGTCGGCACCGTGATGCCGGCGACGGGCTTGGAGACGCCGACGTGCTCCATCTTGGCGATCAGGCGGGGCAGCACGACCTCGCTCGAGGAGGTCGAGACGATCAGCAGGTACTCCCGGCCGAGGTACTTCATGAGCTTGAAGATGTTCACCCGCGCGACCGCCCAGAGCAGCGAGCCGAGCACGACCACGATGAACAGCGCGCAGGTGATGTAGAACGCGATCATCAGCGTGCCGAGGCTGATGATGGCCTGGAATCCGGTGGCCCCCACGACCGCCGCGATGGCGCCGAAGGCCCCGATTGGAGCGACCCACATGATCATGCCGAGGATGCGGAACACCAGCGCCTGGATCTGCCGGATCGCCCCGAGGATCGGAGCGCCCTTCGCCCCCATCTTCTGCAGCGCGAACCCGACGAGCAGCGCCACGAACAGCACCTGCAGGATGTTGCCCGCCGTCAGTGACGACAGCAGCGAGGTCGGGATGATCCCCAGCACGAACGCGGTCGGGTCGCTCGACTCGGCCGAGTCGGGCGCCTCGTACGTCGTCGCGCCGATCATCAGGCCCTCGCCCGGGTGGATGATGTTGCCCACGAGGAGCCCGATCCCGAGCGCGAAGGTCGACATCACGATGAAGTAGCCGAGCGCGAGCCCGCCGACCTTGCCGACGGTGGCGGCCTTCGCGATCGAGCCGACCCCGAGCACGATCGTGCAGAAGATGATCGGGGCGATCATCATCTTGATCAGCCCCACGAAGGCCTCGCCGATCGGCTTCAGGCCGACCGCGAACTGCGGGGCGAGCAGGCCGACCGTGGCGCCGGCGATCACGGCGACGATGACGGCGATGTACAGGTAGTGCGACGAGTCGATGCGCCGCCGCTTGGTGCGCGGGGCGGTGCCGGTGTGGAGCGCCATTGCTTCCTCTTCCTCGAGATCCGTCCGGGTCACATCGGTGCCCGGTCGACCCAGGATGCGCGCGCGGCCGCTCCCGCCTGGCATTGTGTTCATACTGGTCACGAGAGGCGAGGGCGACATGATCCGACGGTGGAGCATCGCGGCGAAGCTGTTCGCCCTGCAGCTCGTCGTCATCCTCGCCCTCACCGCCGCCGCGGTGCTGCTCAGCTGGGCGGATGCGCGGGCCGACGTCGAGCGCGACGCGGCCGCCCGCTCGCTGGCCGTCGCCGAGACCCTCGCCCAGGACCCGTTCGTGCAGGACGGCGTGCAGAGCGCCGACCCCACCGCCGTGCTGCAGCCCTACGCGGCCGACGTGATGCAGGCGGCCGGCATCGACTTCGTCACCATCATGGGCCCCGACCGCATCCGCTTCACCCACCGCGATCCCGCCGAGATCGGCCGGCCGTTCCTCGGCAACATCGATCGGGCGCTGGCCGGCGAGGCCTTCACCGAGACCTACACCGGCACCCTCGGCCCCTCCGTACGGGCGGTCGTGCCCATCGAGAGCGACACCGGCGACGTCGTGGCGCTCGTCTCGGCCGGCATCACGGTCTCGGCCACCCAGGTCGTGCTCGGCACCCGCATCGCGACCGTGCTGGTGGCCGCGGCCGCCGCGCTGCTGCTCGGCGCACTCGCGTCCTGGGCGCTCAGCCGCTACCTCCGGCGGGTCACCTGGGGCCGCGGCGCCGAGGAGATGAGCCGCATGTTCGCCTACTACGAGGGGGTGCTGCACTCCATCGGCGAGGGCCTGGTGCTGCAGAACGCGAACCGCGACGTCGTGCTCTACAACGACCGCGCGGCCGAGCTGCTCGGCCTGCCTCCGTCGCCCCGCCGTCAGGCTCCGGATGCGCGGCCGCAGCCGCTCGCCCGCCTCACCCTGCCCGAGCCGCTGTCCGAGGTGCTGGCGTCCGACGCCGTGGCGGTCGACGAGATCGTGATCACGCCGACGCACGTGCTGGTGCTCGACCGCGACCGCATCGTGCCGGGGCCGGAGGGCGGAGCATCCGCTCGGGTGATCGGAACCGTCACCACGCTGCGCGACCACACCCGCCTGCAGGAGCTGACCGGCGAGCTGGCGACCATGACCACGCTCTCGGACGCGCTGCGCTCGCAGGCGCACGAGTTCGCGAACCGGCTGCACACGATCATCGCGCTGATCGAGCTCGACCGGCCCGCCGAGGCCGCCGAGCTCGCCACGGGCGAACTGGCGATCAGCCAGCAGCTCGCCGACCGCCTGCTCACCGCGGTCGAGGAGCCGGTGCTGCTCGCCCTGCTGCTCGGCAAGTCGGCGCAGGCGGCCGAGCGCGGCATCGGCTTCGAGGTGGGCATCCCGTCGCGGGTCGGCGGCGGCGCGCTGCCCCCGCAGGAGCTGATCACGATCGTCGGGAACCTGATCGACAACGCCTTCGACGCCGTCGCCGGCACCCCTGACCCGGTCGTGTCGGTCGACATCGACGGCGACGACCCCGCGCTCCTCGTGATCGAGGTCTCCGACAGCGGCGCCGGGCCCGACCCGGCGGCGGCCCGCGGGCTGTTCGAGTTCGGCGCCACGACGAAGACGGTGACGGATGCCCGCTCCACCGGCCGCGGCATCGGCCTCGCCCTGGTGCGGCAGTCGGTCGCGCGTCTCGGCGGCCGCATCGCGGTCGACGGCTCGCGCTTCACGGTGGAGCTGCCGCGGTGAGCGCGATCCGGGTGCTGGTCGTCGAGGACGAGCCGCTGACCGCGGAGGCGCACGCCGCCTACGTCGGGCGCCTCGAGGGCTTCGAGCTGGCGGGGGTGGCCGGCACGGGGTCGGCGGCGATCCGGGCGCTGCGGGCGGCGGCGGGTGCCGGGCAGCCGGGCATCGACCTGATCCTGCTCGACGTGAACCTGCCCGACACGACCGGCATCGAGCTGTGCCGGCACCTGCGCGCCTCGGGCATCGAGACCGACGTCATCGCGGTCACCGCGGTGCGCGACGCCGCCGTGGTGCGCTCGGCGGTGTCGCTCGGCATCGTGCAGTACCTGATCAAGCCCTTCACCTTCGCGTCGTTCGCCGAGAAGCTCGGGGCCTACCGCGACTACCACTCCCGGCTCGCCGACTCCGTGGTCACCGACCAGTCGGAGATCGACTCGTCGTTCGCGGCACTCCGCTCCTCGACGGGCGGCGACCTGCCCAAGGGCCTGACCGCGGCGACGCTCGGCCAGGTGCGCGAGGTGCTGCGCTCGGCCGCGCCGGCGGGCCTGTCGGCGACCGAGCTCGGCGCCCGGCTGTCGCTGTCCCGCGTGACCGCCCGGCGCTACCTCGAGCACCTCACCGACACGGGGGCCGCCCTGCGCGGCCAGCGCTACGGCGCCCCCGGCCGCCCCGAGGTGGAGTACCGCGCCGCCGCGCGCTGATCCGCGTCGCCGCGCCCTCTCCGGGCGCCTTCTGCCACGTGCTCCGGGGCACTGTCAAGCCACCTGCCGCCCCCGAGCGGCCGCCCTAGCGTCGCCGATACACGGAGACGACCGTCTCCCCACCTGTCTGGAGGACAACACCATGGCTGCGAAATGGATCGCACGGATTCTCGGCATCGTCGTCGCCCTGCTGGCGATCATCGGACTGTTCATCGAGGGCGAGCACCTCGGCGGATTCGCCAACGTCGACCTCACACTCGACATCGCCCGCATCGTGATCGCGGCCGCGCTGCTCTGGGTCGGCTTCGGCCGGGTCAGCCGGGCGGCGCTCGCGACGGTGCTCGGCATCGTCGGGGTGGGCTACATCCTGATGGCCGTGCTCGCGTTCGTCGACTCGACGCTGTTCGGCGTGCTGCCGACCGGCTTCACCGGCTTCGACATCGGCTTCCACCTCGTCTCCGGCATCCTGGCGCTCGTGGGCGCCTTCCTGCCGCTCCGCGACGACGCCGCCCGACGCGTCAGTCGACGGGGACGATCAGGCCCTGCCAGGTCTCGTCGATGTAGTCCTTCGTCCGCTGGTCGGTGAGCAGCTCGTAGAGCTTCGCGATCCGCGGGTCGTCCTTCAGGTCCGGGCTCGTCGCGAGGATGTTGTAGTAGTCGCTGTCGGTCGTCTCGAGGATGATCGCCTGGTCGCTCGTGAGGCCGGCCGGCAGCGCGAACGAGGCGGTCACGAACGCGGCGTCCGAGTCGGGAACGGCCAGCGCGAGGCTGGCGTTCTCGATCTCGGTGAACTCGAAGTCGCTCGGGTTCGAGGTCACGCCGTCGAGGTTCGTCACGCCGTCGGCCACCTCGATCAGGCCCTGAGCGGCGAGCAGCTTGAGGGCACGGCCCTCGTTGGTCGGGTCGTTCGGGATGGCGATCTTCGCTCCCTGCGGCAGCTGCTCCACGCTCGAGATCTTGTCGGAGTAGAAGCCGGCGGCCGGCAGGTAGACCTGTCCGGCGCTCACCAGGTCGCCCCCGGACTGCGTGTTGTAGGTGTCGAGGAAGGTCGCGTTCTGGAACAGGTTCGCATCGGTGCTGCCGTCGGTCAGCGCCGGGTTCGGCGTGTTGTAGTCGGTGAACTCCACGAACTCGATGTCGAGCCCGGCCTCCTCGGCCAGGTTGTCCTGCACCCAGTTCAGGATGTCGCCGGCCGGCACGGCGAGCGCACCGACCTTGACGGTGCCGAGCCCGTCGCCGGCGGAGGTGCCGGCATCGCTCGAGCTCGAGCAGGCCGCCAGCGAGGCGGTGAGGGTGGCCGCCGCCACGAGGGCGAGGGCTCGGAGGATGGTGCGCGGGCGGCGTGCTGTGCTGCTCATGGTGCGGCTCCTTCGGAAGGGGTGAGGGCGGTGCGGGAGGTGCGGGTGCGGGAGGTGCCCGTGCGGGCTCGCCGGCCGTCGGCGCCGCCGCGGTGCGAGACCCGCACGGCGATGCGGCTGAGCACCAGCTGCACGAGCTGCACGATGGCGAACAGGATGATCACGACGAAGACGATGTGGATCCAGCTGTAGCGCTGGAAGCCGTAGGTGATGGCGACGTTGCCGAGTCCGCCGCCGCCCACCACGCCGACCATGGCCGAGAAGTTGATGATCGAGGTGATGGTGGTCGAGACGCCGAGCAGGATGGCGGGCATCGACTCGCTCAGCAGCACCCGCCGCACCAGCTGCCAGCGGGTGGCGCCGAGCGCATCCGCCGTCTCGTAGAGCCCGGGGGCCACGTCGTTCACGGCGATCTCGACCATGCGGGCGAAGAACGGGATGGCGATGATCGTCAGCGGCACGATCGAGGCCGTGGTGCCGACGAAGGTGCCGATCAGCCAGCGGGTGAAGGGGATCAGGGCGATCATCAGGATGATGAAGGGCACCGAGCGCCCCACGTTGACGACGAAGCCGAGCACGCGGTTCACGGTGCGCGCGACCCACACGGGGCCGAGCGCCCGCTCGAGGAACGCGCCCTTCTCGGTGCCGACCAGCAGGATGCCGAGCGGCAGGCCGATCACGATCGTGAGCACCGTCGCGACACCCACCATGTAGAGGGTCTCGCCGGTGCCCTTCAGCAGCACCTCGGCGAGGTTCGACCAGAAGTCCGGGGAGTCGTAGTCGATCACGCGGCCTCACCGCCGCGCAGCCAGTCGACGATCAGGCCCTGCCGGCGGAGGTCGGCGACCACGGCGGCCGCGGCCTCACCCTGCACGGGGAGGCTCAGGCGCGTGCGCCCGGCCTGGGTTCCGCCGATGCGTTCGACGACGGCGCCGAGGATGCTCACGTCGAGCCGGTGCTCGCGAGCCAGCTGGGCGATCACCGGGCGGTCGGCGGTGCCGCCCGCGAAGGTGATGTCGATGACGGTGGGGCCGTCGCCCGGCCCCGGCGCGGCGAGCGGGAAGAGCTGACCGGCGAGGGCGGAGCCCGGCGTGCGCAGCAGCTCGACGAGCCGGCCCTGCTCGACGATGCGACCGTGCTCCATCAGGGCGGCGGAGGCGCAGATGCGCTTGACGACGTCCATCTCGTGGGTGATCAGCAGCACCGTGAGGTGGAGCTCGCGGTTCAGCCGCGCGATCAGGTCGAGGATCGACTCCGTCGTCTCGGGGTCGAGCGCGCTCGTCGCCTCGTCCGAGAGCAGCACCTTCGGCCGGGCGGCGAGCGCGCGGGCGATGCCGACGCGCTGCTTCTGCCCGCCCGAGAGCTGCGCCGGGTAGGCGCGGCCGCGGTCGGCGAGGCCCACGAGGTCGAGCATCTCGGATGCCCGGCCGGCCCGCTGGCCCCGCGGCACCCGCGCCGCCTCGAGCGCGAACTCCACGTTCTGCTGCACCGAGCGGTTGGCGAGCAGGTTGAAGTGCTGGAAGACCATGCCGACCTGCCGGCGCGCGGCGCGGAGCGCCGAGCCGTTCAGGCTCGTCAGCTCGGTGCCGGCCACGGAGACCGAGCCCGAGTCGGGCCGCTCCAGCAGGTTCACGGTGCGCAGCAGCGTGCTCTTGCCGGCGCCCGAGCGCCCGACGACGCCGAACACCTCGCCCTCGGGCACCTCGATGCTCACGTCGTCGAGGGCGCGCACGGCCGACGGCCCGTGGCCGTAGCTCTTCTGCAGGTGCTGCACCGTGATCATCCGTCGATCAGACCATCGAAGCGACGGTCACGGCCAATCACGGTTACGTCGTGTGACGCGGAGTAGGGTCGCGGACATGAGCGACGAGAAGCGTGACTGGGTGGCCGAACACGAGCACGAGCATCCGGAGACCCCCGACGAGCAGGAGGCCGCGAAGGTCTCACCGGCGCAGGGCGAGCTGGCGGCCGAGCTGCGCAGCATCCGCGCCGTCGGCGAGGACAGGCGGTGACCGGGGAGGCCACCGCTCCCCCGCTGCTCGCGCTCGGCGACGAGCACTTCGTGTCGCTGACGACCTTCCGGAAGTCGGGCGTGCCCGTCTCGACCCCGGTCTGGATCGTGCGCGACGGCGACACCCTGCTCGTCACGACGCCCGACGGCACCGGCAAGGTCAAGCGCCTGCGCAACGACCCGCGCGTCGAGCTCCGACCGTGCAGCCGCATGGGAGCGGTGAAGGAGGGCGAGCCCGCCCGCCTCGGCCTGGCCGAGATCGAGCGCGACGCCGCCTCGGTGAAGCGCGGCGGCGGGCTGTTCCAGCGGAAGCACCCGCTGGAGTACCGCGTGTTCATGCTCGTGGAGCGCATCGCGGCGAAGCGGCAGAAGCCGCGCGTGATGCTCCGCATCCGCCCGGCCTGACGGCCGCCGACGTCGACGGCCGAGGCCGCCTCGACGAGTACGCGGGAACCCGGGCACCGGCCCGGACGCACAGCGCCCTCTTCGCCCGCACCATTCGGGTAGTACCTCGCCCGGCTGCCCGCGATCACGATCGCGTCGCTCACGATGATGTCGATGTTCGGGCTGCAGCGTCCCTCCGCGGAGCGATCGCCGGGAATCTCGCCGCTTTCGAGATGACCTCGTCGATCCCTGCGCGTACGCTCCGGACGGAGAATCGGGGGGTCCGCCGCCACTACGGTCGGCGACCCCCCGATTCTCCGTCCGTGACGCACACGCCGAGCAGCACGACGCCGTCATAGCCTCCGTCGACGACGATCACCGAGGCCCGCCCGGCCAGCCGGCGCAGGTAGCCGGTCAGCTCGGGCAGGCCCGCGTCGCTCGTCCAGCGCAGCGGGAGGACGTCGTCGAGCGTCACTCCTCCCCGGGCACCGGCGGGCCCGTGCGCCAGCGCAGCACGGCGGCCACCCCGGAGGGCAGCGATCCCGAGACGTCGTCCTGGGCATCCGGAGCCTCGCGGCTGTCGGTGAACAGCACCGTCGCGTCGGTGAGCACCGCCGCGCGGCTGAGCGCGATCGGGGCGGGTACGCGGTCGAGCACCTCGGCGCCGAGGGCGTCCTCGGAGGCGGCGGCCACCCAGGGCTCGCTCGCCAGGGCGAGCAGCTCGTGCTCGCGCAGGCGCTCGGCGTCGATCAGGAGGGTGTCGACCTGCGCCGAGGCGAGGGCGTGCACGACACCGCCGAGCGTGCTCTCGACCCGGTTGTCGCCGCGGCCCTCGTGCAGCGCGACGAGATCGAGCACGGCCTTCTTGTCGTCGGCCAGGATGCGCGCGATCTCCGCGTCGAGGTGCTCGTCGAGCGCCTCGCTGCTCGCCCCGTCGGCGTGGGTGTCGACGGGCACCACCGTCAGGATGGCACGCGACTCGGCCGAGAGCTCGCCCTCCGGCAGCTGCCGGGCACGGATGTCGCCCGCGATCGTGAGCAGCCGCGGCCGGTTCTCGTGCACGACGCGGTCGATCGTGGTCGCGAGCTCGGACTGGGTGCGCCGCCAGATCTCCTCGGTGTGGTTCTGCAGGCGGTCGTGCCGCCAGCCGCCGCCCTTGATCTTGTGCAGCGTGTCGGTGCGCCCCTGCTGCGCCTCGTCGACGACGGGCTCGACGTCGCCGAGCCGGTGCAGCCGGATCTCGCCGCCGTCGCGGGACGTCTCGACCACCACGTACGCGAAGTCGCCCGGCCGGTGCTCGAGCAGCGGTACCAGGTCGGGCACCGGCTGGTACGCGACGATCTCGGGCTCGGTGGCGCGGCCGGGCAGCAGCGCCTGCACCACCACCTCGCCGTCGTGCACGAGCACGAAGAGGCAGCGCTCGCCGCCCGCGGGGTCGGCGGTCGCCATGGCGTCGGCGACTGCCTCGACGTCGGCCTCGGGCGCACCGGCGGCCGCGAGCCGGTCGGTGGCGCTGATCCGCCGCTCCTCGTTCACCTGGGGCGGGTCGGCGGTGTCGACCGAGATGTCGAGGTAGACCTGCGACCAGGGTCCGGATGCCCGGTACACCGCTGCGGGCAGGGCCGCCGTCTCCAGCGTCATTCCTCGGCCTGCCGGCTGCTCGGCGTCTCGGCGAACACCCGCACGAGCTCGCGCGTGAAGTCCTCCATGTCATCGGGGGTGCGCGAGGTGACGAGCGTCCAGCCGCCGACGTCGTCGACCTGCACGGGCTCGTCGACCCAGTCGGCGCCGGCGTTGATGATGTCGGTCTGCAGCGAGGGGTAGCTCGTGAGGGTCTTCTCGGCGAGCTGGCCCGTCTCGACGAGCGCCCAGGGGCCGTGGCAGATGGCGGCGACCGGCTTGCCGGCGTCGATGAACGCGGCGACGAGGTCGATGCCGTCCTCCTCGAGCCGGAGCTTGTCGGCGTTGATGGTGCCGCCCGGGATGATCAGGGCGTCGAACTCGTCGGCCGAGACCTTTCCGATGAGGGCGTCGGGGGTGAAGCTGCGACCCGGGTCCTTGTCGCCGACGAGCGACTGCACCGGGGAGTCCTCCACCGCCACGATCACCGGGTCGCCGCCGGCGTCCTCCACCGCCTGCCGGGGGGCGGCGAGCTCGGCCTCCTCGACTCCGTAGTTCGTGACGAGCAGTGCGATCCTCTTGCCGTCGAGTGCGGGCATGATGCGTCCTTTCCTCTTCTGAACCGGTGTTTCACCACCGAGGGAACTCCTCGTGCCGGTGGTCGCAAGGGGCTTGACGGACGCGTCCCTGACCGTCGTGGGAGTGTCGCGGGCTCCGGTGTCGGCGGCTCCGGCTAGTGTCGCCAGCACCATGAGCAGCACCGGATTCGCGACCATCGACTTCGAGACCACCGGGCTGTTCGCGGCGGGAGACGACCGCGCCGTCGAGATCGCGGTGGTGCACTCCGACCCCGACGGCACGATCACCGGTCGGTGGGACACGCTGATCGACCCGGGGCGCGGC
Source organism: Herbiconiux sp. VKM Ac-1786 (assembly GCF_015350805.1). GTDB lineage: Bacteria > Actinomycetota > Actinomycetes > Actinomycetales > Microbacteriaceae > Herbiconiux. Next base: position 1,425,651 of record NZ_JADKSG010000002.1, read on the forward strand.
CCCGGCCCCACGCGCATCCACCGCATCACCGCCGAGCACCTCGCGGGCGCGCCGAGCTTCGGCGACATCGCGCCCGAGCTGCTCGGGCTGCTCTCGGGGCGGGTGCTCGTGGCGCACAACGTGTCGTTCGACCAGCGGTTCCTGCTGGCCGAGCTGGCGCGCATCGGGTACCGGCTCGAGAGTCCGCCGGTGTCGCTGTGCACCATGCAGCTGGCGCGGCACTACCTGCCGGGCCTGCGGCGAGGGCTGTCGAGCTGCTGCGAGGTGCTCGGCATCGACCTCGAGGGGGCGCACCGGGCATCCGTCGACGCGCTGGCGACCGCGAAGCTGCTCGGGGCGTACATGGCGCACACCGACGACCGCTCGGGGTGGCACGCGCTGGCGGCGAGCGCCGCCGCCCGGCCGCTGCCGGCGCTGCCGTCGCGCGGGGTGGCGTGGTACCCGCGGGAGCGCGCGGGCGAGCCGCTGGCGCTGCGGTTCGGCTGAACGTGGCCCACGGGCGACGGTGCCGCAAGCCCCTGCGGGCGGGCGCGGGGTGTGTCTAGCGTGAGGTCGTGAGCGATCCGGGCACCGCCGCCGACACGGGACGGAGCTCGGTCTGACGCCGCACACCGCACCCCGCACACCGATGGAAGGACACGCCATGACCGACAGCGGACCCCAGGACAACCCGCAGAACCACGACCTGATCGAGGGCGACGCCGGAGTCGACAAGCCCTCGCAGGCCGAGGGCAGCGAGGAGCAGGCCGACCAGGCGCAGCCCGCGCCCGGCCAGGGCGGCGGCAGCGAGGCCGACGAGGCCGAGACCCTCGGCGGCCACGACTGAGCAGCACCCTCACCGGCGGGCACGGGTGAGTGCTCGCAGTGAGCGGTGGCGGTGGGACGGCGGGAGTCGTAGGGTCGGCGGCATGTCAACGATGCCTCCGCCCGACGTTCCGCCCGACGCTCCCACTCCCCCGCCCGGCGCTCCAGGCGAGCCGCCCCAGGCGCCGCCCGAGCCGCCGCAGTTCCAGCGCTAGGGCCGAGCCCCACGCACGACGAAGGGCGCCGAGCTTCACGCTCGGTGCCCTTTCGCGCGCGGTCGGGAGCTGTGCCTAGTGCATCGGCGCGGCGGCCGGGGCGCCCTCGGGCATCCGCTCGCCCTCGTCGGCCGTCTCGGCCGGACGCCGCACGAACAGCGCCGCCACCACCCCGAGCACCGAGATGATCGCGCCGCACAGGAACGCGGCCTGGATGCCCGACGCCGTCGCCGCGACCTGCGTGGCCCCGGCCGTCAGGCGCTGCGCGGTGACGCTGGCCATCAGCGCCACGAAGAGCGCGGTGCCGGCTGCTCCCGCGAGCTGCTGCACGGTGCCGATGATGGCCGAGCCGTGCGAGTACAGCCGAGGGGTGAGCGAGCCGAGGCCCGCGGTGAACAGCGGCGTGAACATGAACGCGAGCCCGGCGCTGAGCGCGATGTGCGCCCCGAGCACGAACCACACCGAGGTGTTCTGGTCGACCATCGTGAGGCCCCAGAGCACGAGGCTCACGGTGATGGCGCCGGGGATGACGAGCGGCCGCGGCCCGACCCGGTCGTACAGGCGGCCGACGAACGGCGCGAGCACGCCCATCACGAGCCCGCCCGGCAGCAGCAGCAGACCGGTGGCGAGCGGGTCGAGCCCGAACACGCCCTGCAGCAGGAACGGCAGCACGATGATGGTGCCGAACAGCGCCATCATGCTCACCGCCATCAGCAGGATCGACACCGTGAAGGTGCGCGAGCGGAAGGTGCGCAGGTCGAGCAGCGCCTTGTCGCGGCGCTGCAGCGCGAGCTGGCGCAGCACGAAGGCCCCGAGCGACGCGATGCCGACGATCAGCGGCAGCCAGCTCGACAGGAAGGTCGCGCCGGCCCCGCCGAGGGTGCTGAGGCCGTAGACCAGTCCGCCGAATCCGAGGGCCGACAGGATGATCGACCCGACGTCGATCGGCACCCGACGTGGCTCGGTGACGTTCACGACCCGCAGGGCGCCGAGCAGCAGCGCGCCGAGGGCGATCGGCAGCACGAGGATGAACATCCACCGCCAGGACAGGGTGCTGAGGATGATGCCCGAGATGGTCGGGCCGATCGCGGGGGCGACCGAGATGACGATCGAGATGTTGCCCATCGTGCGCCCGCGCACCGCCGGCGGCACGAGGGTCATCACGGTGGTCATGAGCAGCGGCATCATGATCGCGGTTCCGCTGGCCTGCACGACGCGGCCGACGAGCAGCACCTCGAAGCCGGGCGCCATCGCGGCGATCAGCGTGCCGAGCGAGAACAGCGACATGGCGGCGATGAAGATCGGGCGCGTGTTGAAGCGCTGCAGCAGGAAGCCGGTGATCGGGATGACCACCGCCATCGTGAGCATGAAGGCGGTCGAGAGCCACTGCGCCGCCACCTCGGTGATGCCGAGGTCGGTGACGAGGTGCGGGATGGCCACGCCCATGATCGTCTCGTTCAGGATGACGACGAAGGCCGAGACGAGCAGGAGGTTGATGACGAGGCGGTCGCGTGGTGCGACGCGCGTCTCGGAGGGAGCGGTTGCGGTCATGAAGATCCCGTCTGAGCATGCGGAAGGCGGAAGGGCGCTTGGGAGGCAACGTCGGCACACGATCGTTCTATTCCCCCGGAACGGCCGACGTAAGTGAACAGTGTACACATTCTCGATCACCCGCGCGAGGTGCGGGCGATTCTCGAGCGGCGGACCGCGATCCGGTGAGGCGTGTGGGAGACTTCCGGTACTCCACCCGGTGACCGAAGGCCTCCCGAATGACGAACAGCACCGGCTCCGACCGAGCCGAGATCGCCGCGCGACTCGCCGTCGCGGTCGGGCGACTGAACCGCCGCATCCGGCCCGCCGGCGAGCTGACCCCGGGTCAGGTCTCGGCGCTGTCGATCATCGTGCGGCAGGGTCCGATCCGCCCGGGCGACATCGCCCGCGCCGAGCGGGTGGCCGCGCCCACCATCACGCGACTGCTCACCGAGCTCGAGAACCGCGCCCTGATCACCCGCAGCGCCGACCCGGGCGACGGCCGCTCGTTCTTCGTCACGGCCACCGAGGCCGGCTCGGTCGCCATCGCGACGGCCCGCCGGCAGCGCGCCGAGCGGGTGCTGGCGCTGTTCGACGAGCTCGACCCCGAGCAGATCGAACGCCTCGGCGAGGCCCTCGACGCCCTCGAGCTGGTCGCCGACAGCACCACCGCCGACTAGAGCGGCCCGCGCGACGGCGCGACCACCCGCACCAGCCGGCGCCTAGAGCACCGGGTTCGAGAGCACCCCGATGCCCGCGATCTCGATCTCCACGGTGTCGCCCGCCTCGATCGCCGCGACGCCCGCCGGCGTGCCGGTGAGGATGACGTCACCCGGCAGCAGCGTGAACACCGACGAGGCGTAGGCGACGATCTCGGCCACCGAGTGGATCATGTCGGTGACCGGCGCGCTCTGAGCGAGCACCCCGTTCAGCCGCGTCTCGACCGTCGCGGCGGCGAGGTCGAACTCGGTCTCGATCACGGGCCCGAGCGGGCAGAAGGTGTCGAAGCCCTTGGCGCGCGTCCACTGCCCGTCGCTCTTCTGCAGGTCGCGGGCGGTGACGTCGTTGGCGATCGTGTAGCCGAAGACGACGCTCGCGGCGTCGGCCACCCGCACGTTCTTGGCGATGCTGCCGATCACGACGGCGAGCTCGCCCTCGAAGTCGACCCGGGTCGACTGGGCCGGCCGCACGATGCGGTCGCCCGGGCCGATCACCGAGGTGTTCGGCTTCAGGAACATCAGCGGCTCGGCCGGCGCCGCGCCCGTGTCCATCTCGGCGACGTGATCGAGGTAGTTCTTGCCGATTCCGATCACCTTCGAGCGAGGGATGACCGGGGCGAGCAGCGTCGCCTCGGCGAGCGGCACGCGCTCCCCCGTGGTGTCGAAGCCGGCGAACATCGGGTCGCCGTTCAGCACGACGAGCTCGGGCACCCCCGCGTCGCTCTCGTCGAGGATGCCGAAGGTGATGGCGCCCTGGTGGCTGAACCGTGCGATCTTCATGCGTCGAGCCTAGTCAGCCAGCCGTGGCGGTCGGCGACGCGGCCGTACTGGATGTCGGTCAGCTCCTGCCGGATCGACATCGTCAGCTCACCGGCCGCCGCGTTCTCGTCGCCGATCACGCCGTCGGCCGACTTCAGCGCCGAGATCGGCGTGATGACGGCGGCGGTGCCGCAGGCGAACACCTCGGTGATCGACCCGTCGGCGACGCCCTGGCGCCACTCCTCGACCGTCACGTCGCGCTCCTCCACGGTCAGCCCGCGGTCCTTCGCGAGCTGGATGATGCTGTCGCGGGTGATGCCCTCGAGGATGGTGCCGGTCAGGCGCGGGGTGACGATCCTCGTGCCGCCGTCGTGCACGAAGAAGATGTTCATGCCGCCGAGCTCGTCGATGTGGGTGCCGGTCTCCCCGTCGAGGAAGAGCACCTGCGCGCATCCGTTCTCATAGGCCTCCTGCTGCGGCAGCAGCGATGCCGCGTAGTTGCCGCCGCACTTGGCCGCGCCCGTGCCGCCGCGGCCGGCGCGCGAGTACTCGGTCGACAGCCAGATCGACACGGGGGCGACGCCGCCCGTGAAGTAGGCGCCTGCGGGGCTCGCGATGACGTAGTAGGCCACGCGCTGCGAGGGCCGCACGCCGAGGAACGACTCGTTCGCGATCATGAACGGGCGGATGTACAGGCTCGTCTCGGGCGCGCTCGGCACCCAGGAGCCATCGACGGCCACGAGCTGCTTGAGCGACTCGATGAAGTCCTCGGTGGCGAGCTCGGGCAGGGCGAGGCGCCGGGCGGAGCGCTGCAGCCGCTCGGCGTTCTTCGAGGGCCGGAACGTCCAGATCGAGCCGTCGGCGTGACGGTAGGCCTTCAGGCCCTCGAAGATCTCCTGGGCGTAGTGCAGCACGGCCGCCGAGGGGTCGAGCATCAGCGGGCCGTACGGGACGACCTCGGCGTCGTGCCAGCCGTTCTCGATCGTCCAGTCGATCTTCACCATGTGGTCGGTGAAGTGCTTGCCGAAGCCGGGGTCGGCGAGGATGACCTCCCGCTCCGCCTCGTCCCGAGCCGCCTGCGAGGGCGTGAGCTCGAACGTCAGGGGGAAGGTGGAGGACTCTGCGATGGTCATGGGCTGTCTTTCGTCAGTGGGTCGAAGGAGTGTCTGAGGCGCCGAGGGCCGTCACCACGGCGTCGCCGATCTCGGCGGTCGTGCGCGCCGGCCGCCCGTCCCGAGCGGCGATGTCGGCGACCACGGCGGTGCGCACGCGGCCGGCCGCATCCGTCAGCCCGAGGTGGTCGAGCAGCAGCGCCGCCGAGAGGATCGCGGCGGTGGGGTCGGCCTTCTGCTGGCCGGCGATGTCCGGCGCGGATCCGTGGACCGGCTCGAACATCGAGGGGAACGCGCCGTCGGGGTTGATGTTGCCCGAGGCCGCCAAGCCGATGCCGCCGCTGATCGCGCCGGCCAGATCGGTGAGGATGTCGCCGAAGAGGTTGTCCGTGACGATGACATCGAATCTAGCAGGGTCGGTGACCAGGAAGATGGTCGCGGCGTCGACGTGCAGGTAGTCGACGGCCACGTCCGGGAAGGTGGCCCCCACCTCGTCGACGACGCGCTTCCAGAGCCCGCCCGCGAACGTGAGCACGTTGGTCTTGTGCACGAGCGTCAGCTTCTTGCGACGAGCGGATGCCCGGGCGAACGCGTCGCGGACGACCCGCTCCACCCCGTACGCGGTGTTGATCGACACCTCGTTGGCGATCTCGTGCGGCGTGCCGGTGCGGATGGCGCCGCCGTTGCCGACGTAGGGGCCCTCGGTGCCCTCCCGCACGACGACGAAGTCGACCTCGCCGTGCTCGGCGAGCGGCGAGGGGACACCCGGATAGATGACCGTGGGGCGGAGGTTGACGTAGTGGTCGAGCGTGAAGCGCAGCTTCAGCAGCAGACCCCGCTCGATGTTCGCGTCCTTCAGCCGCGGGTCGCCGGGCACGCCGCCGACGGCACCCAGCAGGATGACGTCGTGCGCCGCGATGGCGGCGAGGTCGTCGTCGGTGAGCACGTCGCCCGTCTCGAGGAAGCGGGCGGCCCCGAGCGAGAAGTGCGTCTTCTCGAACTCCACGCCCGCGCCGGGCGCCACCGCGTCGAGCACCTTGACGGCCTCGGCGACGACCTCCGGCCCGATGCCGTCACCGGGGATGAGCGCGAGCTTGATGGTTCGTTCCATGCGCCCAGCTTATTGCCGCGCGGACGCGCGGACCGCGCCGAGCGGCGGCGCCGCGGCTCAGGCGGTGATGTCGACCTCGACCATGACGTCGGCCTCGATCGCGTCGCGGAGCGCGTCGAGCAGCCCGTCGGGCACGGGCGAGTCGACGGTCAGCACGCTGAGCGCCTTGCCGCCGGCCTCGTGCCGGGCGATCTGCATGCCCGCGATGTTGACCTGCGCCTCGCCGAACTCCTTGCCGTAGACCGCGACGATGCCGGGGCGGTCGGTGTAGAGCATGACGATCAGGTGCTTCGCGAACGGCACCTCGACGTCGTAGCCGTTGATCTCGACGATCTTCTCGATCTGCTTCGAGCCCGTCAGGGTGCCCGAGACCGAGACCTGCGAGCCGTCGCTGAGGGCGCCGGTGAGCGTGATGACGTTGCGGTACTCGGCCGACTCGGGGTCGGTGATCAGGCGCACGGCGACCCCGCGCTGCTCGGCGAGGAGCGGCGCGTTGACGTAGGACACGGTCTCGCTGACGACGTTGGTGAACACGCCCTTCAGCGCCGCGAGCTTCAGCACGCTGACGTCGTAGTCGGCGAGCTCGCCCTTGACGATCACGTCGACGCTCGTGAGCGGGCTGCCGGCGAGCCCGGAGAAGACCTGGCCGAGCTTCTCGACGAGGGCGATGCCGGGGCGCACGTACGGGTCGATGACCCCTCCGGCGACGTTCACGGCATCGGGCACCAGCTCGCCCGACAGCGCGAGGCGCACCGACTTGGCGACCGAGACGCCGGCCTTCTCCTGGGCCTCGTCGGTCGACGCCCCGAGGTGCGGGGTGACGACGACGTTCGGCAGGGCGAGGAGCGGCGAGTCTGTCGGCGGCTCGCTGACGAACACGTCGAGGCCGGCCCCCGCGATTGTCTTGGAGGTCAGGGCGCGGTGGAGCGCATCCTCGTCGATCAGGCCGCCACGGGCGACGTTCACGATGAAGGCGGTGGGCTTCATCAGGGCCAGCTGCTCGTCGGAGATCATGCCCGTGGTCTCGGGCGTCTTCGGCATGTGGATGGTGATGAAGTCGCTCTGCGCGAGCAGCTCGTCGAGGGTCACGAGGGTGACGCCGAGCTGCTGGGCGCGGGCGCTCGTGACGTAGGGGTCGTAGGCGATGACGTTCACGCCGAAGGCCTGAAGGCGCGCGGTGATCAGCGCGCCGATGCGGCCGAGGCCGATGATGCCGACCGTCTTCTCGAACAGCTCGACGCCGGTGTAGGCGGAGCGCTTCCACTGCCCCTGCGCCAGCGCGGCGTGCGCGGCGGGGATGTGGCGGGCGAGGCTCAGGATGTGCCCGACGGTGAGCTCGGCGGCCGAGACGATGTTCGAGGTGGGCGCGTTGACGACCATGACGCCGGCGGTGGTGGCCGCCTTGATGTCGACGTTGTCGAGACCGACGCCGGCGCGGGCGACGACCTTCAGCACGGGAGCGGCCGCGATGGCCTCCGCGTCGACCTTCGTGGCCGAGCGCACGAGCACCGCGTGGGCGTCGGCGAGGGCGGCCAGCAGTGCCGGACGATCGGTGCCGTCGACGGAGCGCACGTCGAAATCGGGCCCGAGGGCGTCGACGGTGGCGGGGGACAACTCTTCGGCGATCAGCACGACCGGCTTCGACACGGGGCGGGTCCTTCGGTTCATCGGCGGGGAACCCGTCCAGCGTAGTGCAGGCGGAATGGGCCGATGGACTTCATGACGTCGGGCGTCGTCCTCGACGTGCTCCGCCTGCTGATCGCCGCCGTCTTCGTGCTGATGGGGGTGAATCACTTCGTGCCGCGCTCGGCTCGCACCATGGCCGCGATGATGCCGCCGCGGATGCGCGGGACGGGCATCCTGGCCCCGCTGAACCTGGTCTACCTCACCGGCGTGTGCGAGATCGCGGGCGGGCTGGGGCTCGTCTTCCCGCCGACCCGGATCGCCGCGGGCATCGCCCTCGTGGTGTTCCTCGCGGCCGTGTTCCCGGCGAACGCCTACGCGGCGACGCGGCGCGACCGCTTCGGCTCGCTCGCGGTGCCGTTCGTTCCGCGGCTGATCGCGCAGCTCGTGCTGGCGGCGCTGATCCTGCTGGTGGCCTTCTTCTAGCCCCGCCGGCTAGAGCGAGACCAGGCTCAGCGAGACCACCGACACCACCGCGAAGCCGACGGCGAAGACGACTGCCCGCTCCCAGGTGCGGAGCGTCCGGCCGACGAGGAGCGCCACGAGGTACACCACGATGGGCACCACGGCATAGCCGATGATCAGCGCCCAGAGCCCGGTGTCGGGCGAGGTGCCGTAGCTGTTCAGCAGCGAGACGACGCCGATCAGGTTCGCCAGCCCGCCCCACAGGTGGTACGCGTACAGGAACGCGAAGATCACCGCGACCGCCCAGCCGGACTTGCCGAAGGTGCGGAACCCGCGCTTGGGAGCGACCGGCGCCGCGGCGGTCATGCCCCGCCCCCGATCAGGAACGGCCAGGGCACGAGCACGAGCACTCCGATCACGAGCCAGAGGAAGCGGTACCGCAGGTCGCGGCGCTGCGTCACGAGCAGCGTCGCCACGAACCACAGCGGCGCGGCGGCGATCGCGAGCGTGCGCGCGATCAGGTCGCTGAACACCCCGAAGGTCACGACGGTCGCCATCTCGTAGCGGCTGAAGAACACGACCCAGCCGATCGTGTAGAGCAGGTAGACCCCGCCGAGCACGCCGAGACCGATCAGTGCGGCCGAGCTCAGCTGAGCGGATGCGCGTTCCGCCTCCTCGAGCTCGCGATCCGCCGCCCGGTCCTCCGCGTCCTCGGCCTCGTCGAGCACCGTGCGGGGTGCCGCGGGTGCCGACTCGCCCCGGCGCGGGCCCCGCCCGCGCGGAGCCGCCGGCGCGCCCGGTCCGCCCGGCACGCCCTCGGGCGCGAGGGTCGGGTCGTCGTCCCCGGCCCACCCCAGGGCCTCGTCGTCGCGCGCGTCGCTCATGCCCTCACCCTACCGGGGGCGGGGTCAGGGCAGCAGCGGTTCCGCGGTGGCGGCGCCCGGGGTCGCGACGACGCGGAACGGGCGGCCCGCGACACGGAGGCCGTCGAGCGTCACGTGCCCGAGGGCGGCGTCGGCGAGCGGCGCCACGAGGAGGGTCGTGCGGTCGGGCGCGGGACGCGCATCCGTCGCCGCCACCGCCACCGCCACGGCGGCCGCCGCCGACCACGCCTGCGGCCGGCACGCCGCGGGGTAGGGCGCCGGCACCGCGGTGACCGCCGCCGAGTCGCCCGAGTGCAGCTCGGGCATGCGGTAGCCGAAGCTCTCGGCCGCGCGCAGCAGCCCGCGCCCGAGCCGGGCGGCCTCGGCGCGGAAGCCCTCCCGCGCGAGCCCCTGCACGGCGATCGCCGTGTCGTGCGCCCAGACCGACCCGCCGTGGTAGCTGAGCGGCCAGAACCCGGCCGAGTCGGTGGCCATCGTGCGCAGGCCGAAGCCCGAGTCGAGCCGCTCGTCGACGAGCAGCCGGGCCACGTCGGCGGCCTCGTCGGCGTTCAGGATGCCCGTGCCGAGCAGGTGCCCGATGTTGCTGGTCAGCGTGTCGACCGGTCGCTTCGCGGCGTCGAGCGCGATCGCCGGGTAGCGGCCGCCGTCGCGCTCGATCCAGAAGGACGCCCGGAAGCGATCGGCGAGCGCAGCGGCCCAGGCCCGCCACTCGTCGCCGCCCGGCTCGCCGAACGCGTCGAGCAGCTCGGCGCCGTCGCGGGCGGCCTGGTAGGCGTAGCCCTGCACCTCGCAGAGCGCGATCGGCCCCTCGGCGAGGCGCCCGTCGCGCCACTGCACCGAGTCGCCGGAGTCCTTCCAGCCCTGGTTCGCGAGGCCGTGCCCCGTGGTGTCGGCGTACTCGAGGAAGCCGTCGCCGTCGCTGTCGCCGTGGTCGCGCATCCAGGCCAGGGCGCGCTCGAGGTTCGGAAGCAGCGGGCGCACCTCGTCGTCGGAGAGCCCCCAGCGGCGGGCCTCGGCGAGCAGCACGATCCAGAGCGCGGTGGCGTCGACGGTGCCGTAGTAGAGCGGGGGCAGCGTGATGTCCTCCCCCGGCATGGTGAGCTCGCCGGGACGGAGCTCGTGCATGATCTTGCCCGGCTGCTCGGCGGTCTCTCCCACCGTCCGCTCGCCCTGCAGCCCGGCCAGCACGCGCAGGGTCGAGGCAGCGAGCTCGGTGCCGAGCGGTAGCAGCAGGCGGGCGGCCCAGAGCGAGTCGCGGCCGAACAGGGTGAAGAACCAGGGGGCGCCGGCCGCGAGGAAGGGCTCGCCGGGGGCGCGGCTCGTCTCCATCCGCAGGGCGGAGAGGTCGTCGAGGGCGCGGCGGTTCCAGTGCGCGAGGCGGCTGTCGCCGGCGTCGACGCGGGCCGCGGCCCACTCGGCGGTTCCGGATGCGCCCGTCACGACGGCCGCCGAGTCCTCGAGGGCGAGCCCCCACGTCAGCGTGATCGTGCCGTGCGCGGGCACGACGAGCGGCCAGGCCAGGGTGATCCGGGCGGCGGGGTCGGTGGTCGCCCCGTCCGGCGCCGCCACCGCGACCGCGGCGCCGGGGGCGTCGAGCCGGGCGGTCGAGGTGCCGGACGCGAGGAGCACGGCGTCGCCCCGCTCGACGACGGTGACCGGGTCGAGGGCGGCTCGGGCATCCGGAGCCCCGTCGAGGCCCGAGCCTGCGAGCCCCGCCTTGACGATCTGCATCGGCGCGAAGTCGGCGGTGAGCGTGAGGCGCACCTCGGTGACGATCTCGTGACCGAGCGCCGAGCTGACCCGGAGCTCCTCGGCGAAGCCGCCAGGCGTCACCCGGCGGCGGAGGTCGAGGCGCACGCGCGGGTCGGCGGTGCGGTCGTCGATCGAGCGGAGGAGCGCCGTGAACACCGTGTCGGAGGCCCCGTGGGACGCCTGGGACACCGTCTCGGGCGCCGCCCCGCCCACCTCGAGCCGGAGCCCGCGCAGCACCCTCGTGTCGGAGTGGTAGACCCCGTGGATCGGGTCCGTCATCGCGCCCGAGGCCGCCGACCAGGCCTGGGTCGGCGCGGCGAGCACCACCGTGGCGTCGTTGAGGAAGGGCTGCAGGGGGTGGGACATGGCGGGGATCTCCTGGGAGGTCGACGGGGACGGGAGCACGGCGGTCATTCCTTGACGGCCCCCTCGCTGGCGTTCATGATGCGGCGCTGGAAGATGAAGAACATGACGGCGACGGGCACGGTCATGATGGCCGCGGCCGCCAGCTTCAGCGGATACTGCGTGCCCTGGCTGAGCTGCCCGGAGGCGAGTGAGGCGACGCCCTTGGTGAGCGTCGTCAGCTCGGGCGACTGGGTCGAGACGATGAAGTGCGAGAGCTCGTTCCACGAGCCCTGGAACGACAGGATCACGATGGTGATCAGCGCGGGACGGGCCATCGGCAGCACCACCGACCAGAAGATGCGGAAGGTGCCTGCGCCGTCGATGCGGGCCTGCTCCTCGACGCTCGCCGGGATCGACTCGAAGAAGTTCTTCATGATGAACACGCCGGCGGCGTCGACCAGCAGCGGGATGATCATGCCCGCGTAGGAGTCGTAGATGCCGAGCTGGTTGATCACGAGGAACTTGGGGATGAGCAGCACCACGAGCGGCACCGACATCACCGCGACGAGCCCGGCGAAGATCACGTTGCGGCCCCGGAAGTCGAGCCGCGCCAGCGCGTACCCGGCGAGGGAGGCGAGGAACACACGCCCGATGGTCACGAACACCGTCACGACCGCCGAGTTCGCGAACCAGGTCGGGAAGTCGGAGTTGAGGAACAGGCGCTCGTAGGCCGCCGTCGTCCAGGTCTGCGGGATCAGCGAGAGCGGGTCGCTCGCCGCTTCCGCGTCGGACTTGAACGAGGTGGCGACGTCGATCAGGAACGGGAAGATGTAGATGATCGCGATGACGACGAGGATGGCGTAGAGCAGCGAGGTGCTCGCGATGAAGCGGCCGCTGCGGCGGCGGCGCGGCTGCTCGGGTGCCCCGCCGGCTGCTGTCGGCGTCGCCGGGCTCAGGGTGCTCGTGGCGGCGCTCATGGCCGGCCCTCCTTGTTCGCGGTCTGGCTGCTCGCGATGCTGTACGCCCGCATCCGTCTCTTCGACACGGGTCGGTCGCGCAGCACGATGCGCTGGATGATCGTCAGCACCACGATGATCACGAACAGCACGAACGCGATCGCGGCGCCGCGGCCCCAGTCCTGGCTCTCGAACGCCGAGGTGTACGAGAGGTAGGCGGGGGTGACGGTGGTCTTGCCCGGCCCGCCCTGGGTGCCGGTGTAGATCTGGTCGAACACCTGCCAGGTGCCGATGAGGCCGAGGGTCAGCACGGTGAACAGCGTCGGCCGCAGCTGCGGCAGGGTGACCCGCCAGAAGCGCTGCCAGCCGTTGGCGCCGTCGATCATCGCCGCTTCCTGCACGTCGCCGCCGAGGTTCTGCAACGCCGCGATGAACAGCAGCATGAAGGTGCCGGAGGTCGTGAACACGGCCATCAGCACGAAGGCCGACATGGCCACGCTCGGCCCGGCCCACCAGTCCCACCACGAGACGCCGAGGGTGGTGTTCTCGGTCATCCACGCCGGACCCTGGGTGATGCCGACGGTGGCGAGCAGGTTGTGCACGACGCCCGACGGGTCCTGGAACCAGTTCGGGCCGTTCACGCCGAACCACGACAGCACCTTGTTGACGGCTCCGGATGCGCCGAAGAGGAAGAGCCAGAGCACCGTGATGGCGACCGAGCTGGTCACGCTCGGGAAGTAGAACGCGGTGCGGAAGAACCCGCGCCCCTTCAGCACCTGCCGGTTCACCAGCACGGCGAGGAAGAGCGACAGCGCCGTCTGGATGGGCACGACGAGCAGCACGTACCAGGCGTTGTTGCGGAGGGCCACGCCGAAGTCGCGTTCGGCGAGCCCGCCGCCGGCGAGGAGCTCGTCGTAGTTGTCGAGCCCGACGAAGTTCACGCCCGACGCGAAGGGGCTGCCCCGCCCCGACCAGTCGGAGAAGCTGACCCAGAGGGCCATCAGCACCGGCACGACGAGGAAGAGGCCGAGGATGATCAGCATCGGGGCGGTGAACAGCCAGCCGGCGATGCCCTCCGACTTGCGGATGCCCTTCGGCGCGCGGCGGCCCGAGGGCCTCCCGGCGCTCTTCGGGCTCCGGGGTGCCGCCGCCGTGGGCGGCACCGTCACGGATGCACTCATTCGATCCTCCTCGACCTCGTCGTCGTGATCATCGGCCGATCGCCCTACTGGACGATCGCCTCCATGTTCTTCTGCGCGGTCTCGAGGATCGCGGCCGGGTCACCGGTGGACAGAGACTCGAGCTGCGAGTTGAGGTCCTTGATCACGTCGGCCGAGCCCTCGAGCGTCGGCACGCCCTGGGCGTAGTCGGCGGAGTCGAGGAACGCGGCCTTGTCGGGGTTCTCGGTCTTCCACTGCTCGGCGGCCGACTGCACCGACGGCATCACGCCGAAGGCCTTGGCGAACTCGAGCTGCTGGTCGGTGCTCGTCAGCTTCTCGACGAGGGCGAGAGCGGCCTCCTGGTTGGGGCTGTCGGCGGCGATGCCCCAGCAGTTGCTGAACTGGAGCGTGCCCTCGCCGCCGGGGCCGGCGGGCAGGGAGGCGACGGTGTACTTCACGTCGGGGTAGTCGGCCTGCAGGCCGCCGGCGATCCAGTTGCCCTCGATGGTCATCGCGGCCTGGCCCTTGCCGAAGGCCTCGCCGCCCCAGCCGGCGCCGAGGTCGGAGGAGTACTTCGCGACGCCGGAGCTGAACAGGGACTTCACGTACTCGAGCGCCTCGACGTTCTCGGGGCTGTTCACGGTGGCCTCGGTGCCGTCCTCGTTCAGCAGGCTGCCGCCGGCCTCCGCCATGAAGGCGCCGACGCGGGCGTACTCGGGCGAGAAGGCCAGGCCCACGTGCTCGGGGGTGGTGAGCTTCTGCGCCACCGCGGTCAGCTGGTCCCAGGTGGTGGGAACGTCGGCGTCGGTGAGGCCCGCGGCCGTCCAGAGGTCGGTGTTGATGATCAGGGCGAGGGTCGAGAAGTCCTTCGGGGCGCAGTAGAACTGGCCGTCGTAGGTGAAGGAGTCGACGAGGGTCGGGTAGAAGTCGTCCTTGTTCGAGAGCTGGTCGCCGTAGGGGTAGAGCGAGCCGTTGGCGGCGTAGCCGGCGAGCGCGTCGGTCGAGACGTAGAAGACGTCGGCGGGCTTGCCGCTCGCGAAGCCCTGGCTGAGCTGCTGGTTGAGGTCGGAGGCGGTGTTCAGGGTGGCCTCGGTGCCCGACTCCTCCGACCAGGCGGCGACGGCGTCGGTGACGGCCTTGGTCTCGGCGTCGCCGCTCGAGCCGATCAGCACGGTCAGGCCGGCGCTGCCGTCCTGGGCCGCGCCGGTCTCGCCGGCGTCGTCGAAGCCCGAGCCGCAGGCCGAGAGGGTGAGTGCGGTCGCGGCGGCGAGGCCGAGCGCGACGGCGAGGGAGCTGCGTCGTTGCATGGTGTTCTCCTTGTGCAAATTTGATCGTTCAAATTCCTGCCGTCAGCCTAACCCGGGTGCCCCCGGGAAGCAACACGACCATGCCCGGCGCGGGTGTTAGCCTCGTAAAACGAACAGTCCGCCGACGTACCGGGAGGGTGAGCATGGGCGCACTCCCCACCATCCACGACGTCGCGCGCGTCGCCGGCGTCTCGCGCCAGACTGTCTCGAACGTGCTGAACTCCCCCGGCATCGTGCGTCCCGACACCCGCGACCGCGTCACCACCGCCATCGCCGAGCTCGGCTACCGCCCGCACGAGTCCGCACGGCGCCTGCGCACCCGCAAGAGCTCGACCATCGGCATCCGTATCGACCCGATGACCGACGGCATCTCGGGCAGCGTGCTCGACCGCTTCCTGCACGCCCTCACCGAGCAGGCCGCCGCCCAGGGCCTCCGCGTCATGCTCTTCACGGCCACCGACCCCGACGACGAGATCCGCCAGTTCGCGCGCCTCCGCGACGGCGCCGACGTCGACGCCTTCGTGCTCACGAGCACCTTCCACGGCGACCCGCGCACCGAGTGGCTGATCGCCAACGACCAGTCCTTCGTCACCTTCGGACGCCCCTGGGGCATCGACGACATGAACGACCCCACCCACCTCTGGGTCGACGTCGACGGCTGGTGGGGCCTGCACGAGGCCACCACCGCGCTCCTCGCCCAGGGTCGCCGCCGCATCGGCTACATCGGCTGGCCGAGCCCCTCGGGCACCGGTGACGACCGCCGCCGCGGCTGGCACGACGCCATGGTCGCCGCCGGCGGGCTCACGGATGCTCAGCTGACCCCCCTGGCGATCGCGACCCCCGACGGCGTCACCCCCGGCGGCGCGGCACTCCGCGCCCTCCTGGCGGGCCGACCCGGAGTCGACCCCGTCGACGCCGTGGTCTGCGCCTCGGACTCCCTCGCCCTCGGCGCCCTCATCGCCTCGGCCGGCTCGATCCCCGTGATCGGCTACGACAACACCCCCGTCGCCCAGGCCCTCGGCCTCTCGAGCGTGGAGCAGCCCCTCGACGAAGTCGCCTCCGGCGTCCTCGAGCTGCTCACGGGCGCCCACCGCGGACGCCCCGACGCGGGCCCCACGACCGACCCCCGCCACCGCCTCGTGCGCCCCCGCCTCGTCCTCCGCTCCCCCGCGCCCCTCCCCGCCCCCTAGCTCCCAACGAACCGTCGCAAATCGCCCTCTCAGAGGCGTGAGAGGGCGATTTGCGACGGTTCGATCAGCGGGCGAACGGGAGAGGGCCCCGGAGCGGATGCTCCGGGGCCCTCAGGGGTGGTGCGGGTCAGCGCGCAGCGCTGCCGTCCGTGTAGTCCGCGTCCTGCTGCTTCCACGCGAAGAGCGCGCGCAGCTCCTTGCCCGTGGCCTCGATGGGGTGCGCGGCACCCTTCTCGCGGAGGGCGAGGAACTCGGGAGCCCCGGCGTCCTGGTCGTCGATGAAGCGCTTGGCGAACGCGCCCGACTGGATGTCGGCGAGCACGGCCTGCATGTTCTCCTTCACGTGCGGGTCGATGACGCGCGGGCCCGAGACGTAGTCGCCGTACTCGGCCGTGTCGGAGACCGACCAGCGCTGCTTGGCGATGCCGCCCTCCCACATCAGGTCGACGATGAGCTTCAGCTCGTGCAGCACCTCGAAGTACGCGATCTGCGGCTGGTAGCCGGCCTCGGTCAGGGTCTCGAAGCCGTACTGCACGAGCTGCGAGACGCCGCCGCAGAGCACGGCCTGCTCGCCGAACAGGTCGGTCTCGGTCTCCTCGGTGAACGTGGTCTTGATGCCCCCGGCGCGCAGGCCGCCGATGCCCTTGGCGTAGCTCCAGGCGAGCGCCCAGGCGGAGCCGGTCGCGTCCTTCTCGACGGCGACGATGACGGGCACGCCGCGGCCGGCCTCGTACTCGCGGCGCACGGTGTGACCCGGGCCCTTGGGGGCGACCATGATCACGTCGACGCCCTCGGGCGCCTCGATGTAGCCGAAGCGGATGTTGAAGCCGTGGCCGAAGACGAGGGTCTTGCCGTCGGCGAGGTTCGGCTGGATGTCCTGGGCGTAGATGCCGCGCTGGTGCTGGTCGGGCGCGAGGATGACGATGACGTCGGCCCACGCGGTGGCCTCGGCGACCGAGACGACCTTGAAGCCGGCCTCCTCGGCCTTGGGGGTCGACTTCGACCCCTCCTTGAGCGCCACGACGACCTCGACGCCCGAGTCGCGCAGGTTGAGGGCGTGGGCGTGGCCCTGCGAGCCGTAGCCGACGACGGCCACCTTCTTGCCCTGGATCAGGGACAGGTCGGCATCCTGGTCGTAGAAGATCTCGGTCACGTGTTTCTCTCCTTGTGTTGGGTGAAGTGCGAAGTGGTGAAGATGGTCAGTTCTTGAAGACGCGCTCGGTGATGCTCTTCGAGCCGCGGCCGATCGCGAGGAGGCCCGACTGGGCGATCTCCTTGATGCCGTAGGGCTCGATCACCTTGATGAAGGCCTGCGTCTTGCCGGAGTCGCCCGTGACCTCGATCACGAGGGCATCCGTCGACACGTCGACGACGCGCGCCCGGAACAGGTTCACGGCCTCGAGCACCTGCGAGCGCGTGGTGTTGTCGACGCGCACCTTGACGAGCAGGTGCTCGCGCTGCACGGACTGCGCCGGGTCGAGCTCGACGATCTTGATGACGTTGATCAGCTTGTTCAGCTGCTTCGTCACCTGCTCGAGCGGAAGGTCCTCGACGTCGACGACCACCGTGATGCGGGACAGGCCCGGGATCTCGGAGTGGCCGACGGCGAGCGACTCGATGTTGAAGGCGCGGCGGGCGAAGAGCCCGGCGACGCGGGTCAGGAGACCCGGCTTGTCCTCCACGAGGAGGCTCAGGACGTGGGTGCTCATGGTCTACTCCTCATCCCATTCCGGAGCGTGCTCCTTGGCGTACTGCACGAAGCTGTTGCTGACACCCTGCGGCACCATCGGCCACACCATGGCGTCGGCCGAGACGACGAAGTCGATCACGACGGGCCGGTCGTTGGTCTCGAGCGCGAGCTTGATCGCCGCATCGACCTCCTCGAGCTTCGTGACGCGGATGCCCAGTGCGCCGTACGCCTCGGCCAGCTTCACGAAATCTGGCACCATGCGGCTCTCGTGCCCGGTGTTCAGGTCGGTGAACGAGTGCCGGCCGTCGTAGAACAGCGTCTGCCACTGCCGCACCATGCCGAGCGAGGAGTTGTTGATGATCGCGACCTTGATCGGGATGTCGTTGATCGTGCAGGTGGCGAGCTCCTGATTGGTCATCTGGAAGCAGCCGTCGCCGTCGATCGCCCAGACGGTGCGCTGCGGCTCGGCGACCTTGGCACCCATCGCGGCGGGCACCGAGTAGCCCATGGTGCCGGCGCCGCCGGAGTTCAGCCAGGCGTGCGGGCGCTCGTACTTGATGAACTGCGCGGCCCACATCTGGTGCTGGCCGACGCCCGAGGCGTAGATGGCCTCGGGGCCCGAGAGCTCGCCGATGCGCTTGATCACGTACTGGGGAGCCAGCAGACCGTCGGTCGGCTCGGCGTAGCCGAGCGGGAACTCGCTCTGCAGCCCGCGCAGGTACGTCCACCACTCGTCGAGCTCCAGCGGCGCGCCGGAGAGCTCGGCCCACGCGGCGGTCAGATCGGTGATGACGTCCTTCGCGTCGCCCACGATCGGCACGTCGGCGATGCGGATCTTCGAGATCTCGGCGGGGTCGATGTCGACGTGCACGACCTTGGCGTTCGGCGCGAACTCGCTCGCCTTGCCGGTGACGCGGTCGTCGAAGCGGGCGCCGAGCGAGATCAGCAGGTCGCTCTCCTGCAGCGCGAGCACCGCCGGCACCGTGCCGTGCATGCCGGGCATGCCGAGGTGCTGCGGGTGCGAGTCGGGGAAGGCGCCGCGGGCCATCAGCGTGGTGACGACCGGCGCTCCGGTGGCCTCGACGAGCTGCAGCAGCTCGGCCGACGCCTCGGAGCGGATGACGCCGCCGCCCACGTAGAAGACGGGCTTCTTCGCCTCGGCCAGCAGCTGCGCCGCGGCCTGGATCTGCTTGCCGTGCGCCTTCGTGATCGGCCGGTAGCCCGGCAGGTCGATCTTCGGCGGCCAGATGAAGGGCGCCTTGTTCTGCTGCGCATCCTTCGTGATGTCGACGAGCACCGGGCCGGGGCGACCGGTCGAGGCGATCTGATAGGCCGCGGCGAGGGTCGCCGGCACGTCCTCCGGACGCTTCACCAGGAAGGAGTGCTTGGTGATCGGCATCGTGATGCCGACGATGTCGGCCTCCTGGAACGCGTCGGTGCCCATCAGGTGCGAGAACACCTGGCCGGTGATCGCGAGCAGCGGCACCGAGTCCATGTAGGCGTCGGCGATCGCGGTGACGAGGTTCGTGGCGCCGGGGCCCGAGGTCGCGATGGCGACGCCGACCTTGCCGCTGGCCGAGGCGTAGCCCTCGGCCGCGTGGCCGGCGCCCTGCTCGTGGCGCACGAGGATGTGACGGATCTTGTCCTGCGTCATCAGCTCGTCGTAGAACGGGATGATCGCGCCGCCCGGTAGCCCGAAGACGTCCTTGACGCCGAGGTGCTCGAGCGTGCGGAGGACCGCCCCCGATCCGGTGAGGATCTCGGGCGAGGACTCCGCGCTGGGCGGTGACTTCTTGGTTGGCACGGGGAAGGCGTCCGTGGACATGGTGGTTTCCTCAGTCAGAGTGCACGGTAGATGGATGCGCGGGTCACCCCGTGATCGCGCCCTCCGCAGCGGAGTGCACGAGCTTGGAGTACTTCGCGAGAACGCCACGGGTATAGCGCGGAGGAAGTGGAGCCCAGCCGTCTCGGCGAGCTGCAAGCTCATCTGGTTCGACAAGTAGGTCGAGCGAGCGAGCGGCGATATCGACCCGTATTAGATCACCATCGCGCACGAAGGCGATCGGACCTGCGTCGACCGCTTCGGGTGCTATGTGGCCGATGCACAGGCCGGTTGTGCCGCCTGAGAATCGTCCGTCTGTCAAGAGTAGTACATCTTTGCCGAGCCCCGCGCCCTTGATGGCGGCGGTGATCGCCAGCATCTCGCGCATGCCGGGGCCGCCCTTGGGGCCCTCGTAGCGGATCACCACGACGTCGCCGGCGTTGATGCGACCCTCGGTCAGTGCATCCATCGCCGCGCGCTCGCGCTCGAACACGCGGGCCGGGCCCTCGAAGACGTCGGCGTCGAAGCCGGCCGACTTCACCACGGCGCCGTCGGGGGCGAACGAGCCCTGCAGCACCGTGAGGCCGCCCGACTTGTGGATGGGGTTCGACAGGGGGCGGAGCACCTCGCCGTCGAGCGGCGCGATGTCCATCTCGGCGAGGTTCTCCTCGATGGTCTTGCCGGTGACGGTCATCGCGTCGCCGTGCAGCAGGCCCTCGTCGAGCAGCGCCTTCATCACGGCCGGCACGCCGCCGTGACGGTCGACGTCGTTCATCACGAAGCGGCCGAAGGGCTTGAGGTCGCCGATGTGCGGCACCTTGTCGCCGACCCGGTTGAAGTCGGCGAGCGTCAGGTCGACCTCGGCCTCGGCGGCGATGGCCAGGAGGTGCAGCACGAGATTGGTCGAACCGCCGAAGGCCATGCCCACGGCGATCGCGTTCTCGAGCGACTTCTTGGTGATGACGTCGCGGGCGGTGAGGCCGAGGCGCAGCATGTTCACGACGGCCTCGCCCGAGCGGTGCGCGAAGTAGTCGCGACGGCGGTCGGCGGCGGCCGGCGAGGCGGAGCCCGGGAGGCTCATGCCCATCGCCTCGGCGGCGCTCGCCATGGTGTTCGCGGTGTACATGCCGCCGCACGAACCCTCACCGGGGGCGAAGGCGCACTCGATGCGGTGCGCGTCCTCCATCGACATGCGGCCGGCACGCACGGCGCCGACGGCCTCGAAGGAGTCGATGATCGTGATGTCCTTCTCGGTGCCGTCGGAGAGCTTCACCCAGCCGGGCGCGATCGATCCGGCGTAGAGGAAGACCGAGGCGAGGTCGAGCCGGGCCGCCGCCATCAGCATGCCGGGCAGCGACTTGTCGCAGCCGGCGAGCAGCACCGAGCCGTCGAGGCGTTCGGCCATCATGACGGTCTCGACCGAGTCGGCGATGACCTCGCGGGAGACGAGGGAGAAGTGCATCCCCTCGTGACCCATCGAGATGCCGTCGCTGACGGAGATGGTGCCGAACTGCAGCGGGTACCCGCCGCCGGCGTGCACGCCCTCCTTCGAGGCCCGCGCGAGGCGCTCGAGCGAGAGGTTGCAGGGCGTGATCTCGTTCCACGAGCTCGCGATGCCGATCTGGGGCTTCTCCCAGTCGCCGTCGCCCATGCCGACGCCGCGCAGCATGCCGCGCGAGGTGAGGGCTTCGATCCCATCGGTGACGGTGCGGCTGCGAGGCTTCATGTCTATTTCGGGCATGTTACGTAGTTTAGAACCGCCGAACGGATGCTCATGCACCCGTGTCGCGTCGGAGCCTCCCCAGCTCGGCCAGCACGGCGGCCATCTCGGCGGGTCCGTCCACCCGGAAGGCGGCCCGCGTGTCCCCCGCACCCACCTTCACGCCGACGTCGTCGCCGCCCAGCGCGCCGAAGCCGTCCTCGTCGGTGACGTCGTCGCCGGCGAAGAGCACGGCGGTCGCGCCGGTCTGCTCGCGCAACCGGTCGACGGCGTCGCCCTTCGTGGTGCCGCGCACCGAGAACTCGAGGATGTCCTGGCCGTGCCGCACGGTGATGCCGTGCGCCTCGGCGTCGGCGGCGGCGAGCGCCTGCTCCTCGGCCGCCGTCGTCGCGTCGGCATCGGCGAGTCGCGTGTGCATCGCGAAGCCGGCGGGCTTCTCCTCGATCCAGACGCCGTCGAGCGGCTCGACGACGGCCGCCAGCAGCGGCTCGAGGCGGTCGCGCTCGGCCTGCTCGGCGTCGCTCAGGTCGAGCGCCACGCGGCCCTCGGTGCGCACCTCGACGCCGTGCGATCCGGCGAGCAGGGCGTGATCGGGCAGGTCGCTGACGGCGGCGAGGCTGTCCATCGCCCGGCCCGAGACGTAGGCGACGTGGGTGTCGGGGAGATCGAGCAGTGCCAGCACGGCGTCGCGGGCCTCGGGGAGGGCCCGGGCATCCGCCGGCACGTCGACGATGGGGGCGAGGGTGCCGTCGAAGTCGAGGGCCACGAGCAGCACGGGGGTGGCGGCGAGGCGCTGGAGGGCCTCGGCCGTGGGGGCGGCGGTCACTCGCCGACCTCGTCGGCGTCGGTGTCGATCACCGGGGCGGCCTGGTTCGCCTTCGGCAGGGCCAGCCCGTCGGAGGGCGTCGTGAGCGTGGCGAGGAACGACGACGACCACCGCGCCACGTCGTTCTCCTGCACGCGCTTGCGCAGGGCGCGCATCCGCCTCGCCCGCTCGGTCTTCGGCATGGCGATCGCCTGCAGGATGGACTCCTTCAGCCCCTCGATGTCGTGCGGGTTGACGCGCAGCGCGGTGCGCAGCTCGTCGCTCGCGCCGGCGAACTCGCTCAACACGAGCACGCCGTCGTTGTCGAAGCGCGAGGCGACGTACTCCTTGGCGACGAGGTTCATGCCGTCGCGGAGGGCGGTGACGAGCATCACGTCGGCGGCGAGGTAGAGGGCCACCATCTCCTCCCGCGGGTAGCCGTGGTGCAGGTAGCTGATGGCCGTGTGGCTGATGGTGCCGAAGTCGCCGTTGATGCGGCCGACCGTGAGCTCGATCTCGTCGCGGAGGTTCTGGTAGGCGGTGACCCGCTCGCGGCTGGGGCTCGCGACCTGCACGAGCGTGACGTCCTCGACCTCGACCGTGCCGTCGGCGAGCAGCTCGCCGAACGCCTTCAGGCGGTGGCCGATGCCCTTGGTGTAGTCGAGGCGGTCGACGCCGAGCATGACGACCTTCGGGTTGCCCAGGCCCTCGCGGATCTCGCGGGCGCGCTCCTGGATGTCGGGGCGGCGGGCGAGCTCCTCGTAGCGGGCCGCGTCGATCGAGATCGGGAAGGCCTTCGCCACGACGGTGCGGACGAGCTTGTCGTCGCGAACCCGCGAGATGCGGTGCTTCGCGCTCTTCACCTCGGCCTCGGCCTCGACCGGCACGTCGATCACGGTGCCCTTGGTCTGGTGCCCGAGCAGGCGGCGCACGGCCCTCGTGAAGTTGCCGGCATCCGCCGTGCGCTGGAAGCCGATGACGTCGGCGCCGAGCAGGCCCTCGATGATCTGGGTGCGCCAGGGCAGCTGCGAGTAGATGCCGTATGCCGGGAACGGAATGTGGTTGAAGAAGCCGATGGTGAGGTCGGGCCGCTGCTCGCGGAGCATCTTCGGCACGAGCTGCAGCTGGTAGTCCTGCACCCAGACCGTGCCGCCCTCGGCGGTGACCGCGGCCGCGCGGTCGGCGAAGCGCTGGTTGACCGTGACGTAGCTCTCCCACCACTCGCGGTGGTAGGCCGGGGGCGCGATGACGTCGTGGTAGAGCGGCCACAGCGTGTCGTTCGAGAAGCCCTCGTAGTAGAGCTCGACGTCGTCGGCGCTGAGCGTGACGGGGATGAGGTGGATGCCGTCGTGCTCGAACGGGTCGGTCTCGTCGTCGGCCGAACCGGTCCAGCCGATCCAGGCGCCGTCGGCCTCGCGCATCACGGGCTCGAGCGCCGTGACGAGCCCGCCCGGCGAGGTGCGGAACGACAGCGTGCCGTCGGCGTGCACCTGCCGGTCGACCGGCAGCCGGTTGGAGACGACCACGAAGGGGAAGGCCCCGGGGGTTTCGGCGGAGGTTTCGTCGGAGGTTTCTGTCGAGGAAGGCATGTGTCCGTTCAGCGAGTCCGGGAGGCGAGCGGATCCGCACGGATCCGGGCCGGATCTCCTTCGCTCACCCTACCAGGGGCACCTCGGGGCGGCCCGGGGTAGCGTAGGCAGCACGACGTCCGAGAACGGGGAGACCGTGCGCAAATTCATCCTGAACAGCAGCATCATCAGTTCGATCATCGGCGGGTTCTCGGTGATCCAGACCACCCGCAAGGGGCCGCGCGACTGGCGGCTGATCCTGATGTGGCTGAGCTGGGGCATCACGCTGGCCCTCGCGGTCGGCAGCGTGCTGCAGAGCGACGAGGACGCCCGCGAGCTCGAGGGCCACTGAGATGGGCTACGGGCCCGGCGGGGGCGTGCTCACGGTTCTGCTGCACGTGTTCGGCAGCGTGTTCTCGCTGGTCGCGGGGGCCATCGCGTTCCTCGTGGTACTGGCGCTGATCGTGCTGCTGGTGCGGTTCCTGTGGTTCGGCACCCGGGCCGCGCAGGTGTACTTGGCGAAGAACGGGGAGTCGCCGCGGTTCACCTGGCCGGTGACGCGGATCGGGGATCCGGCGGATCCGGCGGCTCCGGCGGCTCCGGCCGCGACCGAGACCGCCGCGCAGTCCCCCGCCGACGACGACCTCACGCAGACCCGCCCCTACGAGACACCGGATGCCCCCGACGCACCCGCGGCCCCCAAGACGCCGCGCAAGCCGATGACGCCGCCCAGCGCATCCTGAAGCCGGCCTACCGCCCGTCGGGGTCGATGTGCGCGGTCTGGATGGGCCCGGTGAACAGGCTCGCCCGGCCCTCGGCGCCGACGTCGCCGTGGAAGAGGCCCGACGCCTCCTGAGCGCGCTTCGCGCCCCGCGCGGGCTTCCGGCTGATGTCGGGCTCCTCGTCGACCATCCGCACGCGGCTCTTCGGCAGCGACTGCGGGCTCTCGCGGTGCAGCCACACGATCATCTCCTCGCGCACGAAGCAGCGCAGGTCGAACAGCGTGGGGGCGTCGACGGCCGTCACGAGGATGCGGACGCGCACGTAGCCGCCCACCGCATCCGTCACCTGGAGCACCGAGACCCGCTTGTCCCAGAGGTCGGTGCGCTCGAGGATGCGGTCGAGCTCCTCCCGCATCTCGTGCGGCGTGACCCGCCAGTCGAGGTCGAACTCGACGGCGCCGAGCAGCTCGGAGGTGCGCCTGGTCCAGTTCTGGAAGGGCTGGGAGGTGAAGTAGGTGCTCGGCATCACCAGGCGCCGGTCGTCCCAGAGGTGCACCACGACGTAGGTCAGGGTGATCTCCTCGATGCGCCCCCACTCCTGCTCGACGATCACGACGTCGTCGACCCGCACCGCGTCGCTGAACGCGATCTGCATGCCCGCGAACACGTTCGACAGCGTCGACTGCGCGGCGAGACCCGCGATGATCGACACCAGTCCCGCCGAGGCCAGCACGCTCGTTCCCACCGCCTGGGCGCCCGGGAAGGTGAGCAGGATGGCGCCGATCGCGAGCACGATCACCACCGCCATGCCGAGCCGGCGGAGGATCAGCACCTGGGTGCGCAGCCGCCGGGCGATGCGGTTGTCGGGCCGGTCGATCGTGTAGCGGGCGAGCGCGACATCCTCGAGGAACATCGCGAGCATGCAGACCAGCCAGGCGCCGAGGGCGATGGTGGCGATCAGGAAGAGCTGGTCGACCACGGGCTGGTAGTCGCCGACCGGGATGGTGAGGTCGACGCCGATCCAGAGCAGCACCACGAGCAGGAAGATGCGGAACGGGATGCGCGCCCGGCGCACCAGCGCGTTCGGCCACCTCCGGCGCCGACCGGCGGCGCGCACGATCAGCGCGACGAGCGCCGTCACGACGAGTGCCGCGACGAGGGCGGAGACGGTCGCGACCGCGAAGGCGGTCCAGGTTCGTTCGATGGCCATGAATTCCAGCCTAATCAGGGCATCGGGCCCGTGCCTGCGGCGTGTCGAATGGCCCCCCGGATGCCCAGCCCGCACACTGTTCACACAAGGGTGGCGCGAAGGGAGTTGCGATGATCGGCTGGAGGCGTCGCGCGAAGGCTCAGCGCGAGAGTGTTGTGAGTCAGGAACGCCTCTACGAACTCGTCAACCAGACCCTGATGGAGAACTTCGGCCCGCTGGGATCGTTCGCGATCACGCGCCGCAGCTCCGTGGACACCGACGACATCTTCCATACCGCACTCGCCCGCTCGGTCGCCCGCGACATCGTCGCGACGCTCGCCGAGCACGGCATCTCGGTCAAGACCACGACCGCGGTCGCCGCCCCGGCACCCGTCGCCGTGCCCGTCTTCACGCCACGGGCCCGCATCGCCCAGCCCGTCCGGCCCGCGCTCGCGCCCGTCGATCGTGTCGAGGTCGACCGCCGGCTCGCCGGCATGGTCGCGTCGGTGGGTGCGGTTCAGGATGCTCCGACCCTCGATCCGCGTGACGACGACGCGCTGCGGGCGCTCGTGGCGCACCACGCCGAGGTCGAGGCGGCTGCGGCGGCGAAGCGGCTGAGCGCCGGGGCTCGCACCCGGGCGTAGCTTTCGGGCTTCGGCTTCTGCTGCGGCTTCGGCCTCGGCTTCTGCTTCTGCCTTTCGCGTCGGCCGCGTGCTCTGCGCGCGGCCTGCCCGCCTCTAGCCGATCGGCGTCCAGCTGCTCGGGCCCTCGCTGCCGGCGGGGTACTCGTCGAGCGGCACCTCGTCGGCCTTCCAGGCCGCGATCACCGGCGCCAGGATGCGCCAGCCCTCGACCGCGGAGTCACCGCGCACGCCGAGCGTCGGGTCGCCGTCGAGGATGCCCGCGAGCACCTCGCGGTACGCCAGCAGCTGCCCGTCGCCGAACGTGGCCTCGAGGCTCGCGCGCTCGAGCTCGTAGGGGTCGCCCGGACCGTTGATGTCGATCTCGAGCGACATCGCGTCGGGGGCGAGGAAGATGCGCAGCACGGTCGGCGAGCTCACGCCCGTCAGCCCCACCGGCACCTGCTGCGCCGGCTTGAAGGTGATCACGATCTGACGGCGGCGCTCGCCGATCGCCTTGCCGGAGCGCAGCGTGATCGGAACGCCCTTCCAGCGCCAGGTCTGCACCTCGAGCGTCACCTCGGCGAGGGTCTCGGTCTCGCGCGCCGGGTCGACCCCCTTCTCGTCCGCGTAGCTCGGCAGCTCGCGGCCGTCGATGGTGCCGGCGGAGTACCGGGCGCGGCGGCTCGACTCCTTCGGGTCGTCGCCCCAGACGTGGGTCGCGCGCAGCACGAGCTCCTTGGCGTCGCGGAGGTCGTCCTGGCCGAGGGTCGACGGCGGCTCCATGGCGAGCACGGCCATGACCTGCAGCAGGTGGCTCTGGATCATGTCGACCAGGGCGCCCGCGGTGTCGTAGTAGCCGGCGCGGCCCTCGAGGGCGAGCTGCTCGTCGTAGACGACGTCGATCTTCGCGATGTGCTCGGAGTTCCAGAGCGGCTCGAAGATGCGGTTCGCGAAGCGCAGCCCGAGGATGTTGAACACCGTCGACCGGCCGAGGAAGTGGTCGACCCGGTGCACCTGGTTCTCGGGCACCAGCTTCGCCAGCTCGCCGTTCAGCGCCTGGGCGGTCTCGACGTCCATGCCGAACGGCTTCTCGAGCGCGAGGGTCAGCCCGTCGGGGATGTCGACGCCCTGCAGTGTGGTGACGACCTTGGCGGCCACCGCGGGCGGGAGCGCGAAGTAGATGGCGGGGGTGCCGGTCGCCATGCCGAGCAGCTTCGTGAGCGCCCCGGCGTCGGTGACGTCGGCCTTGACGTAGCGGGTGCCGGCGAGCAGCTTCTCGACGGCGGCGCCCTTCGCGTGCACCTGGGCGAAGGAGTCGGTGACGACCTTCCGCCACTCCTCGTCGCTCCACTCGGCGCCACCGGCCCCGATCAGCGTGAGCGTGCGATCGGGCTGTGCGGTCAGCAGCTGGGCGAGCCCGGGGAGCAGGAGGCGGGCCGTGAGGTCTCCGCTGGCTCCGAAGATCAGGAGCGTGTCGACACGTTGCGTCATGGCTCTCACAGTATCGCCCCGCCCTGCTCCCGCAACGCCCTCTCCCGGAGGACACAGCTGCGACGGCGCGGAGGATGGATGTGCAGAAGAGGAGGGATGTGCAGAAGATGACGGGAGGAGGCGACCACCCGAAGGCCGCCCCCACCCGTCGGTCATCGCGCGATCGCCCACCACCCCGAGCTGACGATTGAACGGGGCTCTGCCGGCCTCTGCCGGCGACGACCGCGCCGGTGATGACCCGGCGTGATGCCTCTGCCATTCTGCGCGGCGACCCGACCGGGGTGTGATGAGTAATCGCTACTCCACTTCGCACCCCGGCGCGCCGCGCCTTCCCGTCACTCCCCGTGACTCCCTTGTCACTCCCCCGTCAGCGAGTACTCCTCGTACGGGTTCTCGAGCTGCAGCGCGCTCAGCTCGGCCGCGAGCTCCCGCCGGCTGGCGATGCCCAGCTTCTTGTAGATGCGCGCCAGGTGGTTGTCGACCGTCCGCACCGAGATCCCGTACTCGGCGGCGAGCTCCGCGCTGGTGCGGTGCGCCGCCGCCCCCGACGCGAGCTGCCACTCCCGGTCGGTCAGCGGCATGACCCGCGGATGCGTCTGCCGCCGCCGATGCGCCATCGCCACCCCCGCCCGCACCGTCCACGAGTCGGCCAGCCGATGCGCCCGCGAAGCCCGCACGAGGTCGCCGTCGCAGTGGTCGGCCGCCCAGCGCGCCGCGTCGATCGCGGGCCCGAGCAGCCCCGCCTCGCCGAGCTCCTTCGCGATCGGCAGCACGTCGTTCCGGGCGATCACGGCCCGCGCGTGCGACTCGCAGATCGGGAACGCGCTCCGCGCCGCGATCAGGTGCGGCAGCATCACCGTCGCCCCCACCACCGGCTCGATGCGCACGGCCTCGTACGCCACGAGCGCCGCCAGGTACCGCTGCCCGCCGTCGGCCGCCTTGTGCAGCGCCGGCCCGAGGCTCCGGATGGCGAACCCCGGCCGCCCCGCCGACGCCGACACCCAGGCCCGCGCCAGCGACGCGTACAGCTCGACCTTGGGGTCGCGCACCTCGGCCGGCGTGAGCTGGTCGAGCCAGCTCCGTGCGATCGCGAACCGGCCCGTGCGGGCGGCGATCGCCGCCGAGAGCGCGTCGGCGGTCGGCAGCAGGCCGGCGATGTCCCGCCAGATGAGGTCGCGCCGCCCCTCCTGGATGTACTTCCACGCCCGCGCCGGCGACCCGGTGTGCAGCTCGATCATCGCGAGCGCGAACTTCCACATGCCGCGAGCGCTGGGGTTCGATTCCTCCGCGCGGGAGAGGTTGGCGCGAGCGGCGGCTCGAGCATCCGGGAACCTCGCCGTGAACGAGAGCACCAGCACCTCGCTCAGCTGCAGCAGGTCACGGGCGTTGGGCAGCACGTCGCGGAAGCGGTCGCACTCGGCGAGCCCCCGCTCGACCGCCTCTCCCGCGAGGGTGAGGTTGCCGCCCATCGTGTGCAGCGTGGCCGTGAGGATGAGCAGGTTGAGGTCGGCGGGCGTCTCGACCGGCCCGAGCACCGAGATCGACTCCAGCTCGGTCGAGAGGCCCTGCCCGGCCATCAACCGCCACTTGACCAGGTCGGACTCGACGAGCGCGCGCAGTGCCGGGTCGCCGATGTGGGCGAGCACCGGTTCGACCCGGGCCACCGCGAGCTCGGGCTGCAGCGTGCGGAACGCGAGGTGGTTGCCCTCGGCCTGGGCGAGCTGCGCGAGGAAGAGCTCGGGCGCGTCGGCCCCCGCCTGCTCGACGGCGCGCCAGGCGGCCGCGAAGAACTCGCTGGCCTCGCGGATGCGGCCGATCTGCGACAGCGCCTGCGCCCGCACGTACTCGCCGGTGGCGCGCAGCACGGGCTCGGCCGTTCCGCCGGCGACCGCGTGGGCGCCGAGCGTGATGGCGGTGGAGTAGCGCTGCTCGCCGAGCTCCCGCCGGGCCAGCTCGAGCAGGGTCGGCGCGGCGACGGGCTGCCCCGCCGCGAGCTGCAGCAGCGAGCGCCGCACCACGTGCTCGGGGTAGCCGTCGAGCATGTCGGCGCCGGCGGCCGAGAACCCGGGCAGCTCGGCCTCCGAGACGGTGGTGCGCATCACGGGGGCGAAGAGCGGATGCGCGAACCCCACCCACACGCGCCCCTGACCCGTGCGCGTCCGCACGTACCCCTGCGCCTCGGCCAGCCGCGTCGCCCGGGCGCTGACGCCCGACGTGCCGCCCTGCTCGACCGGCAGCTCGCCGGCCACCGCGAGCAGCGCGAGGAGGTCGCCGACGAACTCGTCGGCCGCCAGCGGATCCACGGGGAGCGAGGCGACGACACCCTCGGACAGCACCGTCCACGCGGTGCGCCACTCCCCCGCGTCGTCGGCGAGGTCGCACACGCCGACCGCGGCCTCGGCCAGCTCGACGAGGGTGCGCGTGCTCCCGGCGGCCAGCCGCACCATCTCGTCGGCGGCGGCGGCGCCGATGCTGCGGCCGAGCCGGTCCTTCACGATCGCGTGGGCGTCGGCCGCCGACAGCGGCGGGAGGTCGACCACGACTCCGGCGTTCCGCCAGAACACGCCGGCGTCGGCTGCTGCTGCTGCCCCGTCGGGTTCGGCTGCCTCGTCGATGCCGGACGGAGCGGCCACGCTCGCGCCGCGGGTGTCGGTGCCGGTGCCGGTGGCCGTGTCGGTGTCGGTCTCGGCGGCGGACCGCGAGGCGCCGCCACGGCGGCCTCGGGTGGCGCCGGGGAGCTCGCGGGTGGCCTTCGCCACGAGCACGGAGGCCTGGCCGCCGTCGACGATCTGCTCGAGCAGGCAGCGGCTGGCGGAGTCGAGGTGGTCGGCGTCGTCGACGACCAGCAGGATGCCCGGCTCGTTCATCGCGCGGTGGAACTCCACCACGGCGGTGCCGTCGCCCGCGCCGACCGGCAGCACGGCGAGCACGGGGGCCAGCGCGCCGAGCGGCACGTTCCGCAGATCGGACCGTCCGCGGACGACGTGCACGGCGCGCTCGGCGCCGACGGCCTCGACCACCGCGTCGAGGAACGCCGTGCGGCCGACGCCGGGCCGCCCGGTGACGAGCACGACGGATCGCCGGCCGGAACGGGTGAGGGCCGAGACCGTCTGCGCGAAGGCGCGGTCGCGGCCGTGCAGGCGATGACCGCCCTGGGCGAAGAGGGCCTGCTTGGTGCTGCGCGACGTCGGAGTCGCGCCGGTTCGAGGTGCCATGGTGGGTTCTCCTTCTCAGACGCCTGGGCTGTGCGCCTGAGTAGGTTCTACTCACAATTTCGACCCCGCATCGGGCGTTTCGACGCGATTACGTAGCCCCGACCCCCGCGTTACGTAGCCCCCACCCCGCCACTCAGTAGCCGACCGCCCCGGGCCCCTCTTCGCCCTCTCCCCCGCGCCGTGCGGGAGAGCGCGCTTAACGACGAAACCGCCCGGTGAGGACCGGACGGTTTCGATGTGGTGCACCCCCTCGGACTTGAACCGAGAACCCACTGATTAAGAGTCAGTTGCTCTGCCAATTGAGCTAGAGGTGCGTGGCTCTTGGTGAGCCAGTCGACAACATTAGCATGCTCCGGCGAGGTTCGCGAACCAGGGTCGCGCACCCCGCCGGAGACCGTTCGGGAGTCCCGGATCGGGGCGCGGAGGGATCAGATCGCGGCGTTCTCGACCGTGCCGGTGAGCTTGCCGGCGGGGTCGTAGACGAGGCAGACGACCGTGCGGTCGTCGAGCTCGTTCCACGAGTCCTCGGTGGGTGTGAGGTACTGCACGTCGAGCTTCGAGTCGTCGTAGCCGAGGCCGACGAACTCGCCCATGGCCGCCGCGCAGGCCTCCTGCGCCTGGGAGTGCACGGCGTCATCGCCCGGGTACTCCCCCGGGTCGAAGTCGAACGAGGTGAACGCCTCGAAGTCGTGTGGGCCGGCGCAGTCGACGACCGGGAGCTCCGTGACGTTCTCGTCGTCGGTGTCGTCGACGCAGTCGCCGGGTTTGACCGTGAAGACGTCGGTCTTCGTTCCGGGGTCGGCCGCCTGGGACGTGCCGGGGTCGCCGACGGCGCGGGTGGGGTCGGACGTGCCGCCGCCGGCACAGCCGGTGAGGGAGAGCACGAGGGCTGCCGCTACGGCGGCCAGGGCGAGAGGTAGGGATCGGATTGTCATGGAGCCATGGTCGGGGCGAGCATCCGCTGGGTGTGAGGAGTAGTTGCTACTCAATCTCGGGCCCCGACGGATTGCGGAACCGAGTGTCGGAGGGATGGGAAATACTGGAGGCATGACCGACACCTCCTCGCGCATCGCCGCCGGACAGCCCGCCCCCGACTTCACCCTGCTCGACGCCGACGGGGTGGAGCGCTCGCTCTCCGACTACCGCGGGCAGCGCGTCATCGTGTACTTCTATCCCGAGGCGGGCACGCCGGGCTGCACGACCGAGGCGTGCGACTTCCGCGACAACCTGAATTCGCTGAAGAGCGCCGGGTACACGGTGCTCGGCGTCTCGCGCGACAAGCCGGCGAAGCTGAAGGGCTTCGAGGAGGAGCAGGGGCTGAACTTCACGCTGCTGTCCGACCCCGACAAGGCCGTGCACGAGCTGTACGGGGCGTGGGGCGAGAAGTCGCTCTACGGCAAGACCGTCACGGGCGTGCTGCGCTCGACCTTCGTGCTCGACGAGGAGGGCGTCGTGACGCTGGCGCTCTACAACGTGAAGGCGACGGGGCACGTGGCGTCGCTGCGCAAGAAGCTCAAGATCGACGCGTAGCGGCGCCGGGGCGCCGGGGCCCCGGCGGGCCCGTCAGACGCGGCGGGTCGCCGCCACCACCGACGGCGTGAACAGGAGCCCGAGCGCGAGCAGGGCGGGCACGAGCAACCACCACCCGACGACCGGCGTCGCGACGATGCCCTGGAAGCAGCCGATCGCGATCACGATCTGGAATAGCTGCCAGGTGAGGGTGCCGGCGCGTGTCCAGGCGGCGGCGCGCAGGGTGTGGATGGCCGCGAAGGCGAGGAAGAGGGCCGCGATGGCGGCGAGCACCACGATCGCGAGCGCGGTCTCGTAGGACGCGGGCTGCTCGGTCAGCAGCTCGATCAGCAGCCAGACGACGACGACGGCCATGACGAGCGCCTCGGCACCGACGATGACCGCCAGGAGCGTGAGCAGCGGAGGGCGCCTGCGGCGAGCGACGCCGTCGCCCTGAAGACGTTCATCGGGTGTTCGTCTGTCGTTCGCCTCGTCAACCACGCCTGTTACTCCCGAGAAAACCCTTGATTTGCAAATACCAGTATGCGACCATATTTGAGGTCAATGTTGCTCACAGTGACGTGAGCGGGTGCAGTCTGATCTGACTGCAACGTCTACCGTGCCTTTGACCTTCTACCCGAATCACTCGGTCATTCGACCGCAGCACCCTGCAACAAAGGAGCTCCCGCTATGGATTGGCGTGACAAAGCCGCCTGCCTGACTGCCGACCCCGAACTGTTCTTCCCCGTCGGGAACACCGGGCCGGCCGTCGACCAGATCGACAAGGCGAAGGCCGTGTGCGCACGTTGCTCCGTCACGGAGGTGTGCCTGCAGTACGCCCTCGAGACCGGTCAGGACTCCGGCGTCTGGGGAGGCCTCAGCGAAGACGAGCGCCGCGCCCTCAAGCGCCGCGCCGCCCGCGCCCGCCGGGCCTCCTAGCCCGCACCCCGACTCGGCGCCCCGACGCCCGGCCTCACGCAGAGGCCGGGCGTCGTCGCGTCCGGGCGCCTTCGGCACCCCCGACCCACCTCACGCGCCTCCGAGCGCGTCGGTTGATGGGTGCCTCGGGCGACGGCGTCGGGGACGGAGCGGCCGCGCATCCTGTGGCCGCAGTGCACGGAAGGTGCCGCTGCAGCGCTAGGGTTTCTTCAGCCAGCGCGTCGGGATCTCGATCGTCACGACCGTGCCCGTGCCCACCATCGTGTGCCAGTCGATCGTGCCGCCGAGCTCGCCCTGGATGAGCGTACGCACGATCTGCGTGCCGAGCCCCGAGCCGACCTTGCCCTCGGGCAGGCCGGTTCCGCTGTCGCGCACCTCGACCGTGAGCGTCTCCTCGGAGCGCGACGCGACGATCTCGACCTCGCCCTCCTGCCCGGCCAGGCCGTGCTCGACCGCGTTGGTGACGAGCTCGGTCAGCGCCAGCGCGAGCGGGGTGGCGTACTCGCTCGGCAGCACGCCGAAGCTTCCGGTCGACTTGGGGTGCACCGTCGTGTTGTGCGCCGACGCCACCTCGGCGACGAGCAGCAGCACGCGGTCGAAGACGGTGTCGAAGTCGACGCGCTGGTTCAGGCCCTCGGAGAGGGTGTCGTGCACGACCGCGATCGCGGCGACGCGGCGCATGGCCTGGGTGAGGGCGTCGCGCGCCTCGTCCGAGTGGGTGCGGCGGGCCTGGATGCGCAGCAGCGACGCCACCGTCTGGAGGTTGTTCTTGACGCGGTGGTGGATCTCGCGGATCGTCGCGTCCTTCGTGATCAGCTCGCGCTCCTGGTGGCGCAGCTCGGTGACGTCGCGGGTCATCACGATGGCGCCGAAGCGGTGCCCACGAGTGCGCAACGGGATCGCGCGCAGCGACACCGTCACGCCGCGCGCCTCGATGTCGGTGCGCCACGGCGCGCGCCCGGTCACGACGAGCGGAAGCGACTCGTCGACGATCAGCCGGCCGGCGAGCAGCCCGGTCGTGACCTCGGCGAGCGACTGCCCCTCGAGCTCGCCCGCGAAGCCCATGCGGTTGAACGCCGACAGGCCGTTCGGGCTGGCGAAGGTCACGATGCCGTCGACGTCGAGCCTGATCAGACCGTCGGATGCGCGGGGCGCTCCGCGGCGCGGCCCGGTCGGAGCGCCGAGGTCGGGGAAGTCCCCCGCCGAGATCATCGCGAAGAGGTCGTTCGCGCACTCGTTGAAGGTAAGCTCCTGGCGGCTGGGGGTGCGCGCCTCGCTGAGGTTGGTGTGGCGGGTGATGACGGCGATGGGCCGCTCGGTCGTGGTCTGCTCGCTCACCGAGAGGCGACGGAGCACCGGGACGGCGCGGACGCGGGTCGGCGTCTCCTCGTACCAGTCGGGAGCGGCGGTGTCGACGATCTGGGCGCTCTCGAAGGCGTCGGTGACCTGCTTGCGCCACTCGGGCTTGATGGTCTGGCCGACGAAGTCGCGGTAGAACAGGGTCGCGGAGCTCGAGGGGCGCGAGTGGGCGACGGCCACGAAGGTGCCCTCCTGCGTCGGCACCCAGAGCACGATGTCGGCGAAGGCGAGGTCGGCCAGCAGCTGGCAGTCGCTGACGAGCAGGTGCAGCCACTCGACGTCGGCCTCCGTGGAACGGCCGTGTGTGGTGACGAGATCGCTGAGAGTTGACACGCGTTCTAGCCTACGGTGCGCGGTCTCCGCGAACCCTCCGCACACCCTGAGCAGGCCGCCCGCCTCTCGACTCTCGCAACCGCCTCGCGTCGCGTCTCTCGTAATCGCCCGCGCCGCGTCTTCCGTAATCGCTCGCGCTGCGTCTCTCGTAATCGCTCGCGTCACATCTCTCGTCATCGCGTCGCATCGCGTCTTTCGTAATCGCGGCGCAGCGCGTCTCTCGTAAGCGCTCGCATCGCGACGCTCGCCGCGCGTCCGAGCGCGCGCGGGAGGCGCCCCCGCGGCCGCGTTTCCCTACGAAGCGACCGCGGGAGCAGTTTCATTCCGGCCGGGGCTGCGACAGTCGGGGGAACGGGGGCGCCCCGACCGGAAATCTGAACCTGTGTGGTTCCGAGAGACAGTCCACCATCCGGACGGGTGGGGGCGTTATGAGCAATTTCCACTCAGCGACGAACGCCGTCGGTGGAATTCCACAGGGCACAAACGCATCTGGACAAGCAATCTCGACACTGGTTGAGTACAGCCGCCGACACCTTGTTGAGCAATGCTTACTTCAAGCATGCGGGCGAAAGGAGCAACGTGACCTCTCCATCCCTCGCCGCCACGCCGGTGCGTGAGCGCACCGGAGCGGTGACGCCGGTTCCAGCGACCGCAGTGCGGGCCGAGCCCGCGTTCGGGGCGCCGGCTCCTCCGGGCCGCGGGCGTCCGCGCGTGGTGCTGGTCGACGACGGCCCACCGCCGTTCGATCCGCCCGCGCCGGTCTCGCCGCTCTTCGACGAGGGTATCGATCCGGCCGGGAGCCCGACCGCCCGCGTGGTCATGGACATGGACATGGACACGAACGTGAACCTCGACGTCGACGTGGACGACGACGAGGACTTGGACGACGGCGTCGACGTGGACGACGACGTGGACTTGGACGTGGACGCGGACTTGGACGTCGACGCGGGCGAGCGGGTGAGGGCCGGGGCGGGCGCGGGGGCTTCTGGCGGTGACGCGGGGCTGCTGCCTGATCCGCGGCCGCTCGCCGAGACGCTCGCGCGGTGCGTGGTCGAGGTGCTGGCCGGCACGCGCGACATCGATCAGATCGCCCGGTGGCTGTCGACGGATGTGCACGCGCACCTGATGAAACGCGTCGTGCTGGCACGTCGCGCCCGCGCTCTCCGCGACGAGTCCCCCGGCCGGTTCGCGTTCACCATGGGGTCGACCGTGCTGTGCGAGCCGAGCGCCGGTGTCGTCGAGGCGGTCGTCATCGTGCACGGTCGCGCGCGGTCGCGGGCCGTGGCCCTGCGCCTCGAGGCGCTCGGCCCGCGCTGGCGCGCGAGCGCCGTCCACGTGCTCTGACCCCGCAGCCGCCGCCGTCGCCGTCCCGCCCGCACCTCCGTGCGGACCAAGGTGGGCGGAAACACGAGACCCCGCGCCACCGTGCGCATCGGCACGAATCCCGGCCACCGACGGCTATAGAGCGTCGGTGGCCTGGATTCGTGCGCCAACCCACCTCCCCGGCACCGCGAGGGTGAGTGGGGCGGCGGGGAGGCAGATAGGGGATGGGCGGTGGGGCGCAACGACGACGTCCCCACGCCGCGGAGCGGGTGGGGACGTCGGGGGGTGGGAGGTGGGGCTACTTCTTCTTGCCCTGGGCGCGGCGCTGGGCGCGGTTCGCCGCGGAGCCGCCGCCGGAGGACTTCTGGCCGCCGCCGGACGAGCCCGAGCCGGAACCCGAACCCTTCGAGGAGGACGAGGACGAGGAACCGGAGGAGGAGGACGAGGAGCCCGAGCCCGAGCCGGACGACGCCGAGGCGCCGGCGGGCGCCGAGCCGGCACCGCGCGCGAAGGCGCTGGCGACCGGCGGGGTCGCCTTCTCCTCCGCCTGCTGCGCCCGCGCCGTGGCCGCCTGCTCGATCTGGCCGCGCTGGTTGCGCACCTCGACGCCGCCCGAGTCGCTCGGCGCGGAGAAGCTGAGCTTCTCGGCCGGGGCGGTCGGCTGGGCGAGGCCCTTGGCCTCGACGGTGGGCGCGCCCACCGCGGTCGGGGCCGCGTTGACCTCGACCTCGAGGTTGAACAGGAAGCCGACGGTCTCCTCGCGGATCTGCCCCATCATCGACTGGAACAGGGCGAAGCCCTCGCGCTGGTACTCGACCAGCGGGTCGCGCTGCGCCATGGCGCGGAGGCCGATGCCGTCCTTCAGGTAGTCCATCTCGTAGAGGTGGTCGCGCCAGCGGCGGTCGATCACCGAGAGCACGACGCGGCGCTCGAGCTCGCGCATGGCGGGCTCCCCCAGGGTCTCCTCGCGGCGCTGGTAGGCCAGCTTCGCGTCGGAGAGCACCTCGCGCAGCACGAAGTCGCGGTTGATCCGGCCCTTGTTGCCGGCCTCCGCGACGACCTCGTCGATGGTGATCGAGATCGGGTAGAGGGTCTTCAGCTCGGCCCAGAGCGCGTCGAAGTCCCAGTCGTCGCCGCTGCCGGCGGCGGCGTGGTCGTTGACGATCGCCTCGATCACGTCCTCGAGGAACTTCTGCGCGCGGTCCTGGAGGTTGTCGCCCTCGAGGATGTGGCGGCGGTCGCTGTAGATCGCCTCGCGCTGGCGGTTCAGCACGTCGTCGTACTTCAGCACGTTCTTGCGGATCTCGGCGTTGCGGCCCTCGACCTGCGACTGCGCGCTGCGGATGGCGCGCGACACGACCTTGGACTCGATGGCCAGGTCGTCGGGCACGCCGTTGCGGCCCATCAGGCTCTCGGCGGCGCCGGCGTTGAACAGGCGCATCAGGTCGTCGGTGAGCGAGAGGTAGAAGCGGCTCTCACCCGGGTCGCCCTGACGGCCGCTGCGGCCGCGGAGCTGGTTGTCGATGCGGCGCGACTCGTGGCGCTCGGTGCCGAGCACGTAGAGACCGCCGGCGTCGATGACCTTGTCGGCCTCGGTCTCGACGTCGGCCTTGACCGCGGCGAACACGTCGTCCCAGGCCGCCTCGTACTCCTCCGGGGTCTCGACCGGACTGAGGCCGCGGGCGTTCATCTCGGCGACGGCGAGGAACTCGGCGTTGCCGCCGAGCATGATGTCGGTTCCACGACCGGCCATGTTGGTGGCGACGGTGACCGAGCCGAGCCGGCCGGCCTGCGCGACGATCGCGGCCTCACGGGCGTGGTTCTTCGCGTTCAGCACCTCGTGGCGCACCCCGCGCTTGGCGAGCAGGCGCGAGAGGTACTCGCTCTTCTCGACGCTCGTGGTGCCGACCAGCACGGGCTGGCCCTTCTCGTGGCGCTCGACGATGTCTTCGACCACCTGGTCGAACTTCGACTGCTCGTTCTTGTAGACGAGGTCGGGCTGGTCGATGCGCTGCATCGGCTTGTTGGTCGGGATGGCGACCACGCCGAGCTTGTAGGTGCTCATGAACTCGGCGGCCTCGGTCTCGGCCGTACCCGTCATGCCCGAGAGCTTCTCGTAGAGCCGGAAGTAGTTCTGCAGCGTCACCGTGGCGAGCGTCTGGTTCTCGGCCTTGACGGCCACGCCCTCCTTGGCCTCGATGGCCTGGTGGATGCCCTCGTTGTAGCGGCGCCCGGCCAGGATGCGGCCGGTGTGCTCGTCGACGATGAGCACCTCGCCGTTCAGCACGACGTAGTCCTTGTCCTTCTTGAACAGGGCCTTCGCCTTGATGGCGTTGTTGAGGAACGAGATCAGCGGCGTGTTGGCCGACTCGTAGAGGTTGTCGATGCCGAGGTAGTCCTCGACCTTCTCGATGCCGGGCTCCAGCACGCCGACCGTGCGCTTCTTCTCGTCGACCTCGTAGTCGACGTCGGGCACGAGCTTCGTGGCGATGACCGCGAACTCGTTGAACCAGCGGTTCGCCTCGCCCGAGGCGGGGCCCGAGATGATGAGCGGGGTGCGGGCCTCGTCGATGAGGATCGAGTCGACCTCGTCGACGACGGCGAAGAAGTGGCCGCGCTGCACCATGTCGGCGGCCTGCCAGGCCATGTTGTCGCGCAGGTAGTCGAAGCCGAACTCGTTGTTCGTGCCGTAGGTGATGTCGGCCTCGTACTGCACGCGGCGCTCGGCCGGGGTCTGGCCGGCGAGGATGCAGCCCGTGGTCATGCCGAGGGCGCGGAACACGCGGCCCATCAGCTCGCTCTGGTAGCCGGCGAGGTAGTCGTTCACCGTGATGACGTGCACGCCCTTGCCGGCGATGGCGTTGAGGTAGGCGGCGGTCGTGGCGACCAGCGTCTTGCCCTCACCGGTCTTCATCTCGGCGATGTTGCCGAGGTGGAGCGCCGCCCCACCCATCAGCTGCACGT
Organism: Herbiconiux sp. VKM Ac-1786; assembly: GCF_015350805.1. Taxonomy (GTDB): domain Bacteria; phylum Actinomycetota; class Actinomycetes; order Actinomycetales; family Microbacteriaceae; genus Herbiconiux. The sequence continues at coordinate 1,464,855 of NZ_JADKSG010000002.1, forward strand.
CGAAGTGCCGGAGGCCCAGGGTGCGGGTCGAGGCCTCGCGCACGGCGGCGAACGCCTCGGGGAGCAGGTGGTCGAGGCTCTCGCCCGCCTCGTAGCGCTCACGCAGGCGGGGAGTCTCGTCCTTGAGCTCCTCGTCGGACAGCGCCTGGAAGTCTTCTTCGAGCGCGTTGATCGCCTTCGCATAGGCCTGGAGCTTGCGAAGGGTGCGGCCCTCGCCGACACGAAGGACCTTTTCGAGAACTGAGGCCACGGAGACTCTCCCACTGCTTTCGGGCTCGTACGGATCGCATGAGCGATAGCCATACTAGTTGCTCGTCCCTGAGCGTCGGCGGGAGATCCGGTGAGTGCTCCGTGGCCCCAGTGCTGGTGCGCGGGGGTCAGCCGGCGGCGGCTCCGACCGTCTCCGAGGTGATCTCGGCGAACGCCGCGGCGTTCTCGTCGAGGCCGATCACGCCGTAGTCCCAGCCCTTCCGGCGGTAGACCACGCTCGCCCGGTTGGTCTCCGAATCGATGAACAGATAGAAGTCGTGGCCCACGAGCTCCATGTGGTAGAGCGCGTCGTCGACCGTCATCGGCGCCGCTCCGTAGACCTTCTTGCGGATGACCACGGGGCAGTAGTCGTCCTCGGTGTCGACCGGCGATCCGGTAGCAGCGGCGGGAACCGCGGCCTCGTCGTCGGAGCGACTCGACGGCACGCCCACGAGCACGTCGGCTCCGGCCGGCTGCACGTCGAGCGCGTTGAACGCGCCGGTCGTGGCCTCGTGCACCGACACCGGCCGGTGCTGGCCGCGGTGCACCTTCTTGCGGTCCTTCGCCCGGCGCACCCGCTGCATCAGCTTCGCGAGCGCGAGGTCGAACGCCGCGTACTTGTCGGAGGCGGCGCACTCGGCGCGCACCAGCGGGCCGGGGCCGATGAGCGTGAGCTCCACCCGATCGTCGCCGCTCTGCGTGCCGTTGGCCGAGTTGTGGCGGCTCACTTTGATCTCGAGGGCAAGAGCCTTGTCGGCGAGATGCGCGACCTTCTCCGCCTTCTCGCTCGCGTACTCGCGAAAGCGATCCGTGATCCCTAGGTTTCTTCCAGTGATGTTGACTTCCATGGAGACCTCCTAGCCATATTGGGTGGCGCAGCCCCGACAAGCCGAGACCGTTCGCGCCTTGTGACCCTCACCGTAGTACGCCCGCTCCGGATAGTCACCGGTTAACTCCCTGCCGGTCGTCTCTGCGTCACCTGGGCTTCACCGCGGCCGTCGCGCCGCCTGGTGTAGGCCAGGCAGACGGCGCCCTCGACCCGCGCGCCGACGGCCACGAGGGCCCGCCGCGCCTCGAGCAGCGTGGCTCCGGTGGTCAGCACGTCGTCGACGATCAGCACCCGTCGGCCGGCCAGACGAGCGGATGCCCGAAGCGCCCCCGAGAGGTTCGCCCGACGCTCCTCCACCCCCAGCCCCGCCTGATCCGCCACGTCCCGAACCAGCACGAGGCCCCCTCTCACGGGCGCGAGACCGGCCCCGGATCGCCGCACCAGCTCCTCGACGGGCCGGAACCCGCGCCGCCGCACCGCCGCGCGCGTCGACGGCACCGTCACGATCACCGACGAGGCGGACGACGCGACCTCGAGCGCGACTCCGAACGAGCCCGCCAGCACCCCCAGCGCATCCGTCCGCCCCCGCTCCTTCACCGCCCCCAGCACGTGCGCGATGACGCCTCCGTAGTCGAGAGCCACCAGAACGGAGACCGGCCCCGCCCGCACCCGCTGCAGCGACGGCCTGAGCGCGACGCGGCACTCGGGGCACACGCCGACATCGGCAGCTTCGCACCCGGCACAGCAGACGGGCGACACCACGGCGGCAGCCTCGGCCAGCCACCCGCGAAGAACACAAGACGACATCATGCGCCCAGGCAACAGCAGGCGAGACCAGCGCAGCCGCGCATCCGCCATTCTGTGCAGAAGAAGCACCGCCGCCGAGATGTGCAGAACCAGAACCAGCCCCTAGTTCTGCACCCCCAACTCCGACACCCCGCCCGTCGTCGCCTGCCACGCGCTCCCCCGCTGCTGCAGCAGGCTGCCGTCGGTGCCGAGCACCCGCAGCCCGTCGAGGTCGTTCGACCCCGACAGCGACACGGCCGAGGCCGGGGCCCCCAGGTTGGTGGTGCGCCCACCGAGCTGCTGCGCCACCACGCGCACCTCGCCCGGCAGCGCCGTCGCCGAGGCGACCGAGAACTGGTCGACCCAGGTGGCGTCGATCGGCGTGCCGGGCCCGGTCGCGAGCTCGACGGCCTGCCCGAGCTGCTGCGGCACCCCGTTCTGGTCGCGGATGACCGCGGCGACCACGAGCTTCGCCGCCCCCGCGACCTCGAGGAACGCGAGCGCCCGGGTGCCGTCGCGGGAGATCTCGAAGCTGGTGATGCTCGAGGCGCCGTCCCAGGTGGTCGGGATCGCCAGGGGCGCGTCATTCGAGGCCCCACCGGCGACCACGGCCGTCGGCTCGCCGGCCGGGATCGACCAGACGTAGCCCCAGGGGTCGACGGCGGGGTCGATCAAGCCGGCCCGGGTGTCGATCTGCTGCACGATCGGCACGCCGCCCGAGGTCTCCCGCACGGCCACGACCGCGCCGTTGCCCGCCTTCACGGCCACCGTGCCCGACACGGCCGAGTAGGCCGCCGCCTGCGGCTGCACCGACTGCACGCCCTCGCTGACGCCGTCGATCGGGCTCACCCCGCCGCCGCTGAGATAGCCGAACTCGCCCCCGCTGACCACGAGCGGCAGCGAGTTCACGCGCGGCGTCGCGTCGGCCACGTTCGAGTCGGAGCCGGGGATCGGCACCACGTTCTGGTCGACCGAGATCACCACCGACGACGCCGAGGCCAGCCCGCTGAGGCTCGAGCGCAGCTGCGCCTGCATGCGCCGCAGATCGGTCTCGTCGGCCTGCAGCACGTTGCTCGACAGCTCCACGCGGGTCTGCCCCGCCGCGGTCACCACCGAGGTGGTCGCGGTGCCCTCGGGGAACGCCGTCACGACGGCGCCGTTGCCGAGCCAGGCCACCGGCCCCTTCAGCAGCGCCTTGACCACCCGCGTGCCGACCGCCGACGAGGTCGCGAACCAGCGAAGGTCGGGCACGAGGTAGGTGAAGGTCGGGTCGTAGTAGTACAGGGCGTACGAGCTGAAGATCTGGTCGAAGAAGACGTCCTCGATCACCGTGCCGTCGTCGAGCCGGCTGATGCGCCACTCGCCGTCCTGCTGCGTGAAGCCGAAGCTGAGCGAGGTGGGCGCGCTCGAGGGGCTCGCGGCGTAGATGCCCGAGGCGTCGACGGTCGCGACCGGCGTCGCCGACAGGTCGAGGGTGAGGTCGTCACCGCGGCTCGTCGGCCGGGTGCCCGAGTCGACCAGGGTCTTCTCGTTCGGCTTCCAGCTCGCCGCGGCGGCCGAGGTGAGGTACTGGCGCGCGATGGCGTAGTCGTCCTGCGGGCTCTTCGCGGCCTGGATGAACCCGTTCAGGATGGCCTGCTGCGATGCCCCCGCCGTCGGGCCCTCCGCGAGGAAGACCACGTCGATGTCGTCGTCGGTGCCGATCGCATCGCCCGGCTGCACGTCGCCCGAGCGCGGGATGCCGGTGCACGCGGCCAGCCCGGCCAGCACCACGAGGGCGAGCAGGGCCCCGAGCCACCGGGTGAACGAGCGGATGCGCGGCGAACCGCCCCCCGCGAGAAGACGCTCAGCCACGGTCGTCCCCCACCATCGACGTCGATCCGGTGGGCGAGCGCAGCTCGGCCACCGCCGGAGCCTCGCCGAACGCGTCGCCCGGCACGAGCGGCAGCGGAGAGGACTGACCGCCCGCGGCGACCGAGCCGACGCGCCCCTGCACGCGCGGCAGCGTCAGCCGGAAGCAGCTGCCGGCACCCGGCCGCGACCACACCTCGAGCGCGCCCCGGTGCAGGGTGGCGTCCTCGAGCGAGATCGCGAGCCCGAGGCCCGTGCCGCCGATGGTGCGCTTGCGGGAGGGGTCGGCCCGCCAGAAGCGGTCGAACACGCGCTCGGCCTCCTCCTCGGTCATGCCGCTGCCGTAGTCGCGCACCGACAGCGCCACGAAGCGCTCGTCGCTGTCGACGCTCACCACGATCGGCTTGCCCTCGCCGTGCTCGATCGCGTTGCCGAGGAGGTTCCGCACGATGCGGCGGATGCGGCGGGCGTCGACCTCGGCCTCGAAGTAGCCGCCGGGCGCCACGAGGCGAAGCGGCGACCCGGCCTGCTCGGCGAGCGACTCCATCTGCTCGATGGCGTCCTCGGCGAGGCGCACGAGGTTGGTGGGCTCGGTGTCGAGCGAGGCGGAGCCCGCGTCGAAGCGGCTGATCTCGAGCAGGTCGCCGAGCAGCAGCTCGAACCTCTCGGTCTGGGTGTGCAGCAGCTCGGCGGTGCGGCCGGTGGCCGGCGGGAAGCTCTCACGCTGGTCGTAGAGCACGTCGCCGGCGAGCCGGATGGTGGTGAGCGGGGTGCGCAGCTCGTGCGAGACGTCGGAGACGAAGCGCTGCTGCACCTGCGACAGCTCGGCCAGCTGGGTGATCTGGGACTGCATGCTGTCGGCCATCCCGTTGAAGGAGCGCGCGAGAGTCGAGATGACGTCCTGCCCGCGCTCGGGGATGCGCACCTCGAGCTGCCCCGCGGCGAGCTTCTCGCTGGTCTCGGCGGCGGTGCGGATGGGCTTCACGACGAGCCGCACGATCAGGCCGGCGATCAGTCCGATCAGGATGATCAGCGCGAGGCTCGACAGCAGCAGGGTCTGCTGCACGAACACGAGCGTCTGCTCGGCCTCGGCGAGGTTGTAGCCGATGTACAGCTCGAACTGCCCGGCGCCCGGGATGGTGAGCGGGGAGCCGACCACGATGCCCGGGTCGGTGCCGCCCGTCTGGTTGGGCAGCGGCACCGACTGCCAGTACTGCTGGTCGTCGGTGTCGCCGGCCACCGCATCCTGGAGCTGCTGGGTGATCACGCCGTTGCCGGCCAGCTCGGGGCTCGCGAAGGAGAGCACGGTGGTCTCGCCGGTGGACTGGCCGGGGGTCGCGTACAGCGCGATCAGCCGGCTCGACGAGGAGGCGATGATGGCCGACTTGGCCGAGGAGAGCAGGGAGATCGTCGAGGCCTCGCCCCCCGCATCCGAGGAGTCGAAGATGGTCTGCGCCGCCGACGCCGCGTTCTTGGACTCGACGAGCACCTGCTGCAGCCGCGACTGGAACAGGTCGTTGCCGATCGAGATCGACATGTAGGTGCCCGTCACGAGCACGGCGACGGCCGAGAGCGCGACCGTGATGACGACGGTGCGGAACTGCAGCGAGCGCCGCCAGGCGCGCACGATCCGGCGCGGCCACGAGCGCCAGTCGCGCAGCACGGCCGAGGGGCGACGGATGCCCCGGCCGTCGCTCACGACATCAGGACGACCCGGCGCGGTAGCCGACCCCGCGCACGGTCATCACGATCTTGGGGTTGTCGGGGTCTTCCTCGACCTTGGCGCGCAGGCGCTGCACGTGCACGTTCACGAGGCGCGTGTCGGCCTTGTAGTGGTAGCCCCAGACCTGCTCGAGCAGCATCTCGCGGGTGAACACCTGCTGGGGCTTGGACGCCAGGGCGAGCAGGAGGTCGAACTCGAGCGGGGTGAGGTTGATGCGGTCGGCGCCGCGCTTGACCTCGTGGCCGGCGACGTCGAGGGTGAGGTCGCCGATCTGCAGCGTCTCGGGCGTCGACTCGGGTGCGGGGCGCAGGCGGGTGCGGATGCGCGCCACCAGCTCCTTGGGATTGAAGGGCTTGACCACGTAGTCGTCGGCCCCGGACTCGAGGCCCTTCACCACGTCGGAGGTGTCGGTGCGGGCGGTCAGCATGATGATCGGGGTGCCGGACTCGGCGCGGATGAGACCGCAGACCTCGATCCCGTCCATGCCGGGGAGCATCAGGTCGAGCAGCACGAGGTCGGGCTTGGCGTCGCGGAAGGCGGCGAGCGCCTCCGAGCCGTCGGCGCAGAACACGGGGTCGAAGCCCTCCGCCCGCAGCACGATGCCGATCATCTCCGCAAGGGCCGTGTCGTCGTCGACAACGAGAATGCGAGGGTCCATGGCGACCAGAGTAGTCGAGCAGGGGCGGCGGCAAGCGGATGCGGCGGGCCCCCGGGCGGTTGCCGGGCGAACTCCGAGCGAGTGTGAAAGCATGGGGGCATCAAGTCGGGGCGTCGGCGTGGGGGTCGGGTCGTCACAGAGGTCGAGGAGTGCCGATGAGCGATGGAGGCAGCTGGGCCGCGCCCGGCGCAGAGCCCGGTGAGCGGCCGGATGCGCGGGCCGACGAGCCCGTGACGCCCCCGCCCGCGGCGCCGTCGCCCGTGCCGCCGATGCCGCAGTACGGGCAGTACGCGCCGCCGCCGCCGCCGCAGCAGTACGGGCAGCCCGCGCCGCAGTACGGGCAGTACGCGCCACCGCTTCCGCCCCAGCAGCAGCAGCAGCCCGCGTGGCAGCAGCAGCCGCCCGCCTGGCAGTACGCCGCCCCGCCCGCGGGCTACACGGCCCCTCCGCAGTGGGCCCCGCCGCCCAAGCCCGGCCTCATTCCGCTGCGCCCGCTCGGCTTCGGCACCCTGCTCGGCGCCCCGTTCCAGGCGGTGCGCCGCAACCCCAAGGCCACCTTCGGCTCCGGTCTGCTGGTGCAGCTCGTGATCGTGCTGGTCACCGGCGTCTTCGTCGGGGTCGCCGTGTTCTGGGCGATCTCCCGCTCCGTCTCGGCCGAAGGTCAGGCCGACGCCGACGCGGTGGCCGCCGGCAGCGTCGGCATCGTGCTCGTCTCGCTGGTCGTGCCCCTGCTGCTGTCGCTGTTCGCCTCGGCCCTGCTGCAGGCGGTGCTCGTGCTCGAGGTCGCCCGCGCCACCCTGGGCGAGAAGCGCCGCCTCGGCGAGCTCTGGAAGGCCGCCTTCACGCGCACCCTCCCCCTGGCCGGCTGGTTCGCGCTCACCGCCGCCGCCGTGATCGTGGTGATCGCGATCCTGGTCGGCATCGTGCTGCTCGCGAACCTCCTCGGGGGCGAAGGCGGACTCGTCGCGGGCATCCTCGTGACGGTGCTCCTCGGGATCGCCCTGATCGTGCCCGCCGCGTGGCTCTCGACCAAGCTCGCGCTGGTGCCGAGCGTCATCGTGCTCGAGCGAGCGGGGCTCGTGCAAGCCGTCCGCCGCTCGTGGAGCCTCACGAACGGCAACTTCTGGCGCACGCTCGGGGTGATCTGGCTGGTCTCGATCATCCTCTCGGCGGCGGGGCAGATCATCCAGGCGCCCTTCTCCTTCCTGCTGCCCATCGTCATGACGGTGATCGACCCCAACAACACCGGTTCGGGCATCGTGGCCCTGATCGTGCTCTACATCGTCTTCCTCGCCCTGAGCCTCCTGCTCGGCGCCGTCACCTCGGTGGTGCAGGCGGCCACCGTCGCCGTGGTCTACCTCGACCTGCGGATGCGCAAGGAAGGCCTCGACATCGAGCTGCAGCGCTTCGTCGAGTCGCGGCAGGACGGCCTGGACTCCTGGCCCGACCCGTACGCCACCGCCGGATACCCCGCCCAGGCGCGCCCCGCCGAGCCCCGCGCATGATCGCCGCCCTCGCCGCGGCCCTGCCCGCCGCCGTCACCGACGTGCCGGTCGAGCCCGGTGCCGACGAGGCGCGCGAGTGGATGATCGGCGAGCTCAGCAAGCCCCCCTACCAGGCCGCACAGCCGACCTGGTTCGACCTGCTCTCCCGGGCGATCGGCGACTGGTTCTCCTCGCTCCGGGTGCCCGACGGATCAGGACTCGGTGGGCTCATCCCGCTGATCGGCGTCGTGATCGTGGTCGTCGTGCTCGTCGTCGTCTTCCTGGTCTACGGCCGTCCGCGGCTGAACCGGCGCAGCCGGGCCGAGATCGGCGGACTGTTCGGCACCGACGACACCCGCTCGGCCGCCGAGCTGCGCGCCTCGGCCGCCCGCGCCGCGGCGGCCGGCGACTTCACCGTCGCCGTCGAGGAGGCCTTCCGCGGGCTCGCCCGCGGCCTCACCGAGCGCACCATCGTGACGACCTCCCCCGGCACCACCGCCCAGGACTTCTCCCGGCGCGCCGGCAGCTCCTTCCCGGCCGCCCTGGGCGAGCTCGCCGACGGGGCCGCGCTGTTCGACGGCGTGCGCTACCTCGACCGCTCGGCCGACCGCGCCGACTACGACCGCATCGTCGCCCTCGACCGCCGCCTGCAGACCGAGCGGCCGGTCGCGCTCGAGGCCGTGCCCGCCGAGCTGGTGCGATGAGCGCCCCCGCCACACCAGCCACCGAGGCCGACGCCGTCACCGAGACCCCGCGGCTGCGCACCACACTCCGCCGCCGCTTGTTCTGGATCGGCGCGATCGTCCTGGCGATCCTCGGCGCCCTGTTCACCGTGTTCTCCAGCGCCTCGGGCATCCCCGACGGCGAGCGCTTCTCCGTCGGCAACGCCGGTGCCTCCGGCAGCCGCGCGGTCGCCGAGGTGCTGCGTCAGCAGGGCGTCGACGTGGTGGAGGCGAGCACGCTCGAGGCGGCGCAGTCCGCCGTCGACGCCGCAGGCGGCCGGGCGGGCATCCTCTTCTCCGACGCCTCGGGCTACCTCGACCAAGACGGACGCGACGCCGTGCGGGCCCTCGCCGAGGGCGGCGCCGACCTGGTGCTCGTCGAGCCGGGCTCCGACGAGCTCGAGTCGATGACCGACGGCATCGCCAACGCGGGTGCGGCCGAGGACAGCTCCTCGGTGGCGGCCGGATGCACGCTGCCGGCCGCCGAGCGCGCCGGAACGATCTCGCAGCCGTCGTGGGCCTACCGCCTGCTCGAGGCAGGCGAGGCCGGAGCCGCCTCAGCCGGAACCGACACCGTGACCTGCTTCGCCGCGGGCGGCGACTCCTTCGCCCTGCTGCAGCAGCCGGCCGGGGACGGCACGGTCACCGTGCTCGGCGCCGGCGACGCCCTGACCAACGGGTCGGTCGCCCTCCAGGGCAACGCGGCGCTCGTGCTCGGCCTCCTCGGCACCCACGAGACCCTGGTCTGGTACCAGCCCGGCTACGAGGACTTCGACGGGGCGACGCCCACGCTCGGCGAGCTCACTCCGGGCTGGGTCACCCCGGTCATCCTGGTGCTGCTGCTCACGACGGTCGCGGCCGGTCTCTGGCGCGGCCGGCGGTTCGGCCCCGTGGTCGTCGAGAACCTGCCGGTGACGGTTCGGGCGTCGGAGACGATGGAGGGCCGTGCGCGGCTGTACGCCCGGCAGTCGGCGCACGGCCGGGCCCTCGACGCGCTGCGCATCGGCACGATCTCCCGGCTGACGGCGGCGCTGAACCTGCCGCGCTACGCCTCCGTCGTCGAGGTCAGCCGCTCCGTCGCGAACAGCACCGGCCGCCCCGTCGACGAGGTGCACGACATCCTCGTCGGCGCCGTGCCCCGCTCGGAGCGCGAGCTCCTCGAGTACTCCGACCGCCTGCTCGTGCTCGAGCAGCAGGTCGCCGCGAACCGGCCGCGATGACCGCGGCGGCCGATCCCCCGTCCAGCGAAGCAGTGAGGAACCACGGATGACAGACCAGTACACCGCCACCCCGAGCGACGACGAGCTGCGGCGCACCCTCGCGCAGGTGCGCACCGAGGTCGGCAAGGCCGTCGTCGGCCAGGACGGCGCCGTGACCGGCATGATCATCGCGCTGCTCGCCCGCGGCCACGTGCTGCTGGAGGGTGTGCCCGGCGTCGCGAAGACGCTGCTCGTGCGCTCCGTCAGCCACGCGCTCAGCCTCGACACCAAGCGCGTGCAGTTCACCCCCGACCTGATGCCGGGCGACGTCACCGGCTCGCTGATCTACGACGCGAAGGCCGGCGAGTTCTCGTTCCGGGAGGGGCCGGTGTTCACGAACATCCTGCTCGCCGACGAGATCAACCGAACCCCTCCCAAGACGCAGTCGTCGCTGCTGGAGGCCATGGAGGAGCGCCAGGTCAGCGCCGACGGCGTGACGCGGGCCCTGCCCGACCCGTTCCTGGTCGCGGCCACCCAGAACCCGATCGAGTACGAGGGCACCTACACGCTGCCCGAGGCGCAGCTCGACCGCTTCCTGCTGAAGCTCGTGCTCGACCTGCCCGAGCGGGCCGTCGAGGTCGACGTGCTGACCCGCCACGCCGGCGGCTTCAACCCGCGCGACCTCACCGCGGCGGGGGTCACCCCGGTGCTCGGCGCCGCCGAGCTCACCCAGGCGCAGCGCGCCGTCGCCCGGGTGCAGGCCTCCCCCGACGTGCTCGGCTACATCGTCGACCTCGCCCGGGCCACCCGGCAGAGCCCCTCGGTGAAGCTCGGCGTCTCGCCCCGAGGCTCGACCGCGCTGCTGGCCGCCAGCAAGGCCTGGGCCTGGCTGAACGGCTCTCCCGGAATCACGCCCGACCACGTGCAGGCGATGGTGCTGCCGGTGCTTCGGCACCGCATCCAGCTGCGGCCCGAGGCCGAGCTCGAGGGCGTGTCGGTCGACGCCATCCTGCGCTCGATCCTCACCCAGGTGCGGGTGCCGATCTGATGAGGGTCCCCCAGACGGCGGCGGCCGCATCCGGGCCCGCGGCAGCGGCGGCGCGCCCGTGACGGTCACCGGGCGCCTCGTCGCCCTCGTGGCCCTCGGCGTCGTGCCCGTGGTGCTGATCGGCGAGTTCTACGACCGCGCCCTCGAGGCGCTGCTCGTCTGGATCGCCCTCGTCGTCTCGCTGGTCGTGATCGACCTGGTCGCAGCGGCCTCCCCGCGCCGCCTGCGCATCGAGCGCACGCTGCCCGCCCGCGTGCGCCTCGGCGAATCCGCGACGAGCACGCTGTTCCTCACCAACACCGGTCGGCGGATGCTGCGGGCCGTCGTGCGCGACGCCTGGCAGCCCTCGGCGGGCCCGAGCACCGCGCGCCAGCCGGTCGCCATCCCCGCCGCCGAGCGCCGCGGCCTGACGCTCACCCTGACGCCCTTCCGGCGCGGGGAGCGGCGCACCGAGCGCATCACCGTGCGCAGCACCGGACCGCTCGGGCTGGCCGCCCGCCAGGCGACCCTGACGGCGCCCGGGCGCATCCGCGTGCTGCCCCCGTTCAACGCCCGCAAGCACCTGCCCTCGCGGCTCGCCCGGCTGCGCGAGCTCGACGGGCGGGCGAGCGTGATGATCCGGGGCCAGGGCACCGAGTTCGACAGCCTGCGCGAGTACGTGCGCGGCGACGACGTGCGCTCCATCGACTGGCGCGCGACCGCACGGCACAGCGACGTGATGGTGCGCACCTGGCGGCCGGAGCGCGACCGCCGCGTCGTGATCGTGATCGACACCGGCCGCACCCAGGCGGCGCGCATCGACGACGAGCCGCGCATCGACACCGCCTTCGAGAGCGCCCTGCTGCTCGCCGCTCTCGCGACCCGCGCGGGCGACCGGGTCGACGTCATCCTCTACGACCGGCGACTGCGCGGCCGGGTGCACGGCGCCTCGGGCCCCGAGCTCCTCTCGCGGATGGTCGACGTGATGGCGCCGATCGACCCCGACCTGATCGAGATGGACTGGACGGCGGTGCCCGGCCTCGTGCGCCAGGTCACGACCCAGCGCTCGCTCGTCGTTCTGGCGACGGCCATCGACGCCCCCGGCATCTCGCGCGAGCTGATGGCGATCGTGCCGCAGCTGACGCGCGACCACACGGTCGTGGTGAGCTCGGTGACCGACCCCGACGTGCTCGCCGGGGTGCACCGGCGCGGCGACCGCGAGGAGGTCTACCGCGCGGCGGCGGCCGAGCGGGCCCTGCTCGACGCGGCCCGGGTGACCACCGTGCTGAAGCGGTTCGGCGCCGACGTCATCACCGGCTCGCCCGCCGAACTGCCGCCGGCCCTCGCCGACCGGTACATCGCGCTGAAGGCGGCCGGGCGGCTCTGAGCCAGGCAGTGTCCGGATGCGCGGCGGCGCTCAGCCCGCGACGAGCTGCGTGGCGCCGGCCTCGAACTCCTCGAGGTCACCCGTCTGCCCCGCCCGTGCGGCGCGGCCGCCGATGACCACCATGTAGAACAGGAACGCCAGGAGCGCCACCGCCCCGATGCCGATCTTCAGCCACCACGGCCAGGGCGCCGGCGTGACGAAGCCCTCGATCACGCCCGAGACGAAGAGCACGAACACCAGCCCGATCGCCACCGTGAACAGCGAGCGGCCGTTCTCGGCGAGCGAGCGCGCGCGCGTCTTCGCGCCCGGTGCGACCCAGGCCCAGAAGATGCGCAGCCCCGCGGCCGCGGCCACGAAGATGGCCGTCAGCTCCAGCAGGCCGTGCGGCATGATGTAGAGGAAGAAGATGTCGCCGTGGCCGTACTCGAACATCACGGCGGCGTTCACACCCAGGTTCTGGGCGTTGCTGATCACGACCGCGGGCACGTAGAAGCCGAGGATGCCGAAGGCGATGCACTGCGCGGCGATCCAGGCGTTGTTCGTCCAGACGAGTCCGGTGAACGAGGCCGCCGGGTTCTCGGAGTAGTAGTCGACGAAGTCCTCCTCCGCCAGCTTCTTCAGCGTCGCGTCGTCGCCGAGGGCGGCGAGCACGGCGGAGTTCTGCGAGATCCAGACGGCGTAGAGCCCGGCGATCACGACCGTCGCCATGGCGACGGCGAGCGTGAGCCAGCGCAGGCGGTACAGGGCGGCCGGGAGCTGCACCGCGAAGAACGTCGGCAGCTGCCGGAACAGGTTCGACCCGGCGCCGGTGAAGCGCAGCCGGGCCCGCGACAGCGCCACCGACAGCCGGTCGCCCTGCGCCGTGGAGCCCGCCACCGTCTTGATCGCCGAGAGCTGCGTCGAGCCCGACTGGTACCGCTCGATCAGCTCGTCGGCATCCCGGCCGGAGAACGTGCGGCGTCGCCCGAGTTCATCGAGACGAGTCCACTCGTCACGATGCGCTTCGGAGTACGCGTCGAGATCCATCTGATTAGATGATATTCATGTCGCAGCCGTCCGTGGTGGGAACCAGTGCGGCCCTAGCCGATGACGAGCTCCTCACCGGCGAGGCCGTCGCCCTCGACGTGCGCCCCGCGAGCTTCCTGCTGCGCAGCGCCAGCGGCGCCATCGACTTCGCCGTGTACGTGCTGCCGCTGATCGGCGCCCTCTGGTTCTTCTCGGCCGTCGTCGCCACGGGGGCCGCGTTCGACCCGGCGCTCACCCAGGCCCTGTCGATCGCGCTGCTGATCGCCTTCCTCGTGATCGCCCCCATCGTCGTCGAGTTCGCCTCGGGCGGCCGCTCCCTCGGCCGCCTGGCCATCGGCGCCCGCATCGTGCGCGACGACGGCGGAGCCATCGCGCTGCGGCACAGCATCATCCGCGGCCTGCTCGGTTTCGTCGAGATCTTCATCACCGTGGGCGGCCTGGCCTTCGTGACCTCGCTGCTGAACTCGCGGTCCAAGCGCCTGGGCGACCTGCTCGCCGGCACCTACAGCCAGCACGAGCGCGTGCCCGCCCCGCGGCCCTTCGCCGTCGGGGTGCCCGCCGAGCTCGCGTCCTGGGCGCAGACGGCCGACGTGGCGAAGCTGCCCGACCGGCTGTCGAGGCGCCTCGTCGCCTTCCTCACCCAGGCCGGGCGGATGGCCCCGCCCACGCGCGCCCGGCTCGCGCACGAGCTCGCCGCCGAGACATCGCCGTTCGTGTCCCCGCTGCCGAACGTGCCTCCGGAGACCTTCCTCGTCGCCGTGGCCGCCCTCCGCCGCGACCGCGAGTACCGGGCGCTGATGATCGAGCGCGACCGCCTCGCGCGGGTCGACCCGGTGCTGAAGGGCCTGCCGAACGGGTTCCCCGACCGCTGACGGTCCGACCTAGCGCCGTCGGCGGGCGGTCGCGATTTCTGCTTCGCCGCACTGGTAGCAGTGCTACCGGTAGTGCTACTATCGGCTCATGCTCATCTCCGCCCTCGCCGACCTCTCCGGCACCCCCGCCGCCACCATCAAGTACTACGTGCGCGAGGGGCTGCTGCCGGCGGGCACCCGGGAGGGCGGCAACCGCACCAGCTACGACGACACCCACCTGCACCGGCTGAGGCTCATCCGGGCCCTGCTCGAGGTGGGCAAGCTGTCCATCGGCTCGGTCTCGGCGGTGCTCGAGGCGCTCGACGACGACGAGCGGCCGATCGCCGAGACCTTCGAGACGGCGCAGAACGCGCTGTCGCGCGACGCGGTGCCCGGCGTGTCCGAGCCCGGTGCCGAGAGCTTCGAGCGCGCCGACGGCGTGATCGAGCGGGCGGGCTGGGCGCACTGCGGCGACAACGTGGGGCGCCGGATCGTGGCGCAGACGATCGACGCGTTCGCGAAGGCGGGGCATCCGCTCACCGACGACTACCTCGACCGGTACGCCGAGGCCGCCGCCACGGTCGCCTCGGCCGACCTCGACGCCGTGGGCGCCATCGCCGACCGGGCCGACCGCACCGAGCTGATGGTCGTCGGCACCGTGCTCGGCGACACCCTCTCCCTCGGCCTCCGGCGCATCGCCCAGGCCCACCGCACCGCCGAAAGGAACCTCCGATGACCGCACCACGCCCCGCCCTGCTGAGGGCGTTCGACTGGCACCGGCCGCTGATGGCCGTCGCCGCCCTGATGGTGCTCTGCTCGCTGGTCTGCCTCGTGGGAGCCGCCGTCGACCCGAGGCAGGTGACGGGGGCCGAGGTCTGGCTGAAGCCGCTGAAGTTCTCGCTGTCGATCCTCGTCTACAGCGTCACGTGGGCCTGGCTGATCGCCCACCTGCCCCGCTTCCGGCGCCTGGCGCAGGTCGCCGGCACCGTGATCGCGGTGGCTCTGGCGATCGAGCAGCTCGCCATCGTGGGGGCCGCCGCCGCGGGGGTCACCAGCCACTTCAACGTGTCGAGCGGATCCTCGACCGCGGTCTGGGGTGTCATGGCCATCTCGATCACGGTGCTCTACCTCGCCACCTTCGTCACGACGGTGCTGCTGTTCTGGTTCCGGCTGCCGACCCGGTCGCTGACCGTCGCCGTGCGGGCGGGAGCCGCGCTCGCGCTGGTCGGGATGGGGCTGGCGTTCCTGATGACCGGCCCGACCGCCGCGCAGCTGGACGACTGGCAGGGCATCGCCGGGGCGCACACCGTGGGGCTCGCCGACGGCGGGCCCGGGCTGCCGGTGCTCGGCTGGAGCACGGTGGCGGGCGATCTGCGCATCCCGCACTTCGTGGGCATGCACGCGCTGCAGCTGATCCCGCTGGTGGCCATCGGGCTCGACCTGCTCGGGCGGCGGGTGCGGCGGCTGGCCGACGACCGGGTGCGCACGCGACTCGTCGCCGTCGCGGTCGCCGGGTACGCGGCGGGGCTCGGGGTGCTCACCGCGCAGGCCCTGGCGGGGCAGTCGATCGTGCAGCCCTCGGGGGCGGTGCTCGTGGCGGGGTGGGCGGTCGTGGCCGCGGTCGTGATCGCGGCGGGAGTGGTGCTGCTGACGGCACCGCGCGGCGGGGCGGGTGGCACGCCGCCGCCGCCTCCTTCCCCGGCGGCGTCCGGCCACGCGCTGGCCGAGCCCGTCGCGAGCGGCGAGGTGCGGGCATGAGCGCCGGAGCAGGCCGGAGCGCCGGAGCAGGAGCGGGCGCCGGAGCGGGCGCTGCCGGGCGGGTGCGCGGGCGCTGGAGCGCCGCGGCCGTGATCTACCTCGCGCTGGCCGTGGTGGGGCTCGCCGGCACCTGGACGTTCAACGTGATCGCCATCGTCGAGCAGCGCGACTTCCTCGGCGAGTGGTTCGGCAGCGGGCCGTCGGTGAACTCGCTCGGCGTCGACCTCGCGGTGGTGGCCGTGGCCGCCATCGTCTTCATGGTCGTCGAGGGCCGGCGGCTCCGGATGCGCGGACTCGCGCTCTACGTGCTGCTGGTGCCGTTCGTGGCCCTCGCGTTCGCGTTCCCGCTGTTCCTCTCGGCGCGCGAACGGCGGCTGGCCGGGGAACGGGCGGAACGCGCATCCGGAACCCCCGCCGACGCCGGAAGCGTCTAGCTCTCGATGTAGACGTGCCGCATGACCTGCCAGCCCTGCGGGGCCGAGAAGCGGTCGATGTGGCGGGCGCAGAGGTCGTAGCTGTGCGGCTCGGCGACGGGGCTGAGCGGGCCGACGACGATCAGCGAGTCGGCGTAGTCGTAGGTGAGCGTCGTGGTGGCCTCACCACGGCACGAGGGCCGAGAGCATTCCCTGTTCGTCATCGCTGCCAGCCTAACCGCGGCCTCCGACAGCGGGCGGCAGCCGGGCACCGTGTCGCGCGGTGGGCCGCCGGTGCCGGAGGGCGTCGCTCCTGGCCGAGGGCCCGCCGCTCTAGACTGAGGGCATGGCACGTTCCCGCAGGTCACCGCGCTCGGCGGCGGTGCGGGCGCGCAGCCGCAGCCGTCACGGGCGGGAGCTGCGCTCCTCGGTGGCGGGGCCGCACCTGCCGTTCCTGCGCACCCGCATCGACCTGTTCGACCAGACCGTCGCGTCGACCGCGGAGTACCTCAAGAGCCTCTGGTCGGCCGAGCTCGAGGGCGTCACCTTCGAGGTGGCCACCATGCCGTTCGGCAGCTTCGGCTCCCCCGACCACGTCGACCGCTGGGCGGTGACGAAGACGCGGGTGATCATGTTCCGGCTGCCGATCGAGCGGATGTCGCGGCTGCACGAGGACGACGAGACACATCGGCGGCTCGCGATCGAGTCGTGCGTGTTCCGGGCGGTCGCCGAGCTGCTCGGCAAGGACCCGTGGGACCTGGCGCCGGAGCGGTTCCGGCACTTCTGAGCCGCGGGGGCTCCTGGCGGGTGGGCGCTGACGCGCATCCGTCTCCCGGCGCAGCCCGACCCGTCTGACCAGGCGCCTGGCCTAGGGGTAGACGGTGATCGGCGTGGCCTCGGGGCCCGGGCGGGCGATCGCGTACGACGAGAGCACGCCGTCGCCGAAGTAGCTGACGGTCGCACCGACGGGCACCGACGAGGTGACGAGGTACGAGCCCGGCTCGAGCGAGAGCGAGCGCGCCCCGGGCACGAAGGTGCCGGTCGACTCGGTGCCGTCCGTCTTCGCGAACACCACGTCGGCGTCGCCCTCGGTCTCGTTCACCAGGTGCAGCCGGGCGCCGGGGCCGTCGGCGATGGTGACGAAGAACGGCGAGTCGAGCTGCTCGACCGGCTGGTACCAGGCGAAGTCGGTCTTCCCGTTGACGATGGTCGAGGTGCGGGCACCGGCGACGACCGGCTGGTCGGAGTCGATGGTCACGGAGTAGAGGCCGTCGGGGATGTCCTGCAGCGGGAACTCGGTCACGACGCCCGGCGTCAGGCCGACCTGGTACTCGGTCTCGGTGCCGCCCGTGCGCTCCTCGGCGACGCGGATCGTGACGGAGGCGGGGTCGGCGCCGGGCACGACCATCCGCAGCACGCTCTGCAGGTCGGCCGTCTCGGGGCTGCCCACCTGCTCGGCGATCGACGAGGTGCCCGAGACGCGGATGCCCGCGATGACCTGCTCGGTCGACGCCCCCGCGATCGATCCGGCGACCTCGGCGCCGCCGGGCGCGAGGCCCCGCACGACGCTCTGCTGCAGCGCGGCGGTGACCGCGCCCACCTCGGCGGTGACGTGCAGCACGGGTGAGGCGAGGTCGGGTGCGAGCCCGGCCAGCGACAGGATGCGCGTCGAGCGCGCGGGCACGTCGATGTTCGAGGCGCCGGGCGCGTCGATCGCACCCTGCTCGCCGTAGAGCGCCAGGTCGACCACCGCCGGCACGTCGCCCGGATTGCCCAGCACCACGAAGCTGGTGCGGCCGACCGTCGTGGCGCCGGCCACGAGCCAGCTGTCGGCGCTCGCCTCGCCGCAGGCGGCGGTGGCGAGGCCGACGAGGTCGCCCTCGGCGACGTTCTGCGACTGGGCGGCGGCGAAGAGCGTGTCGCCGGCGGCGGCCGCGTCGGCCGGCAGCGCGATGCGCAGCGGAGCGGAGTCGGCGGTGGAGGTGCGGTCGTCGGGCGAGAGGAGGGCGCTCACGTCGATCGCCGCGTCGGGCGTGGTGGCGGCCTCGTCGGTCTGGGCGGTGCCGACGCCGGAGATGGCGGTGGCGTCCTGGCCCGACTCGTCGGACAGGCGCACCAGGGGGCCGGGGCAGGCCCGCACCTCCTCGGCGGGGGCGGGGTCGACGGTCTCGGCGGAGGGCGCGGCGGTGATCGCGGGCAGGGGCAGCGCGAAGGCGGCACCCACGACGGCGGCGCCGAGCGCCACGACGACCACGCCGGTCGCGATGCGGGCGCCGGTGGCGACGGCGCGGCGGGAGCCCGTGGCGGGGCGCTTGGCCGGCTTCGCCGGGCGGCGGGTGCGGCGGGGGCGGGCGGCGCGCTTGGCGGCGGCGCTGTCGGCGGTGGTGGTTTCGGCGGTGGTGGTGGTGGTTTCGGCGGTGGTGGTGGCGGCGGCGTCGGTCGGGGTGGCCGGGGTGTCAGCCTTTCCCGTCATGTCGCTCGCGCCGGTGGACGCGGTGGATTCGGTGGTCTCCGTCGCTCCGGCTTCAGCCGGGGCCGCAGGCGGGGTCGCGTTCGCGGGCTCGCCGGAGGCGGCGGTCGCGTCGATGTTCTCGGGTTCGCCGTTCGTGGGGCGGGACTCATCGGCCATCGGTGGTTCCCTCCTCGTGGTTCTCGTGGGCGGTGTCGTCGGCGGCGTCGCGGTCGGCGGCGTCGCGGACGGTCAGCACCGTCTCGTCGTCGGGGTCGTAGTCGGAGTAGTCCGGGCCGGGCAGCGGATCCGCCGCCGGGGCCTCGTAGCCGGGCTCGAACCGGGACATCGGACGAGCCTCCTCACTCGGGAGGGCATCGACCGGGCCGGTCGGCCGGGTGGCGGCGTGGTCGGACGCCGACACGGGGGCGGGCAGCGCCTCGGTGGCGGACCCCTCGCCCTCGCGGCCGTCGTTCCCGCGGCCGTCGCCGTCGCGGTCGTCCGGGGTGGAGTCGGCGGGCGGGATGACGGGCGTCGGGGCGGTGTCGGCGGTGGCCGCCTCGACCTGCTCGCTCACGCTGGGCTGCGGCACGACGGGCGCTTCGACGGGGGCGTCGTGGGTGTACTCCCCCGAGCCCTCCGTCTCGTCGGCGGTGGGAGCCTCCGGGCGGTGGCCCGCGTACTCGGCGGTGGAGTTCTGCTCGGCCACGGGCATCGTCGGCCGCGCGGTGCCGGCCCACCACGGGGTGTCGGCATCCGACTCGGGCGCCGGAACGGGGGCGGGGGCCGGAACGGAGGCCGGAGCATCCGGAGCAGCGGGCTGCTCGTCGACGTAGTGCGCCGCGTAGACACCGGCCGGGGTGGTGACGCTGCTCGCGGCGCGCTCGCCCGTCGGGGACGCACCCACCACCTCGGGCTGGGCGCGCTCGTCATCATCGGCACCGGCGACGAGCGGCTCGACGGTGTCCGCGGTGCGGTCGGCGTCGGCGTCGGCGGCGGGCTCGACGGAGTCGGCAGTGCGGTCGGCGACCACCGCGGCAGCGGCCGCGCCGGCCAGGGCCGCGGCCGAGACCGTGGCGACCTCGGGGCCGCCGGTGCCGATGCCCGGGGCCGCTGCCGGGCCCGCGCTCTCGAGCGAGGACGGGGCGGCCGGCGCAGCGGAGGGCTCGGCAGAAGGCGCGGAGGGCGTCGCGGGCCGCACCGCCGGGGCCGGCGAGGGGCCGGCCGGGGTGTCGAGCACCTCGGGCTCCTCGCCGACGGGCACGCGGTCGGCCACGTCGGTGAGCTTCTCCTCCGCGATCTCCTCCTCGACCGAGTCGGCCGCGCCGACATGGGCCGTGGTGCTGACCGCGCGGTTGCCCTGCACCTGCAGGCGCCCGGCCGGCAGGGCCAGCAGCAGCGCGATGCCGAACACGAAGGCCTGGATCACGAGCACCAGCACGCCGAGCGGCGTCCCGGTGTTGGTGGGCGACGGCTGGGGCAGGCTCGCCAGTGTGCCGTCGTCGGCGACCTGCCAGAGGGCGCCGGCGAAGGTGTCGCCGATGAAGGTGAACTGCGCGTTGCTGTTCAGCGCGTTGGCGGTGCGCGACGCGATGTCGTCGGCGGGCGCGCCCTGCTCGTCGGCCGGGGCCGGGGTGAGCAGCACGAACTCGATGCCGAGCGCGGTGAGTCGGCTCGAGACCTCGGCGCCGCTGATCGAGGCCGCGTTGCCGACGATCGAGGCGAGCTCCGAGCCGTCGGCGCCCACCGAGTCCGAGAGCGCCGCCGTCGAGGCGAGGGTCGACTGCTGGTCGAGGGTCGGTCCGGCTCCGTGCACGACGGATGCCCCGATGCCCCCGTCGCCCTGCGGCGAAAGCAGCAGCGTTCCGACGCGAGGCGTGTTCGAGGCCTCGGCGGTCACGTAGGCCGGCAGCTGCCGCGCCGATCCCGCGGCGACCTCGGACGTGCCGAGCAGCAGCCCGAGCGCCGACGGCAGCACGATCACGGCGACGGCGGCCGTGGCCACCACGGCGGGCAGCGCGACGAGACGCGGAAGGGAGGAGAGCCCGATGACGGCCGCGCCGACCAGGCCGAGCCACGCCAGGCTGAGCCCGGATCCCGGCCAGATGACGACCGACTGCGACCCGCTGGTGGCGAGGGCCAGCTGCTGCGACGCCACCGCGGTCGCGAAGCCGAGCAGGGCGATCACGACGGCGACGACCGCGCGGTAGGACCCGGGCAGGAACAGGGCGGCGAGCGCGATCAGCGCGAGCGGCACCACGAGGATGCCGAGCACCAGCAGCACGACGCCCGCGTCGATCCCGACGCCCGCCGCGAGCGACTCCCAGCCACCGAGCCCCGTGCGCGGAAGCCCGAGCAGCAGCTCGATCACCGGAACCGTCGGCCGCCACACGGGCAGCCCGGGGTCGGCGAGGAGGGCGAGCGGGGTGCCGCGCTGGAACTGGTCCCAGATCAGCGGGGCGAACAGGGCGAGGGCCGGCACCGGGATGCCGATCAGGCGCATCACGTCGCGGCGGCTGGCGATGGTGGCGATCAGCCAGACCACGATGAGCGCCGGCCAGAGCGAGGGGGCCGTGGCGAGCACCGCGGCGAAGAGGATCGACGCGATCGCCGACGCCGACCACGACTTGGGCGCGGCGAGCAGGGCGAGCACGAGCCAGGGCAGCAGGAGGTGCGCGAGCACCGGGCCGATCATGCCGGCATCGAGCGCGCCGACGAACGGCGGGGCGAGCACCCAGAGCACCGCGGCGGCGCTGCGCAGCACCGGACGGTCGGTGAGCCGCGCGGCGCAGAACCAGGCGGCCAGCGCGGCCAGCGGCAGCGCGACGAGGTAGAGGCCGACGATCGCGAACGACGGCGACCAGAAGGTGAGGCTGCCGAGCACGGCCAGCACGGCGGCGAACGGGTCGGCCGCACCGACGAAGCCGAGGCCGATGTCGCGGAAGCCGGTGCCGATCTGGGCCCAGAGCCCGCCGACGGTGGTCTCGAGCGGCAGCGCTCCGTCGCCGGTGATCGCCGCGGCCCCGAACACGGGCAGGAAGACGACGAAGCCGATCAGGGCGACGACCAGCACGGTCGCGACTCCGCCGCTGGAGATGAACTGGATGCGGTCGCGTTCGCCCCGGAGGTACGTCAAGGCGATCTCCCGCTGCAGGGAGGCGCGGCGGCGCATCTCGTCGCCGGGCATCCGGAGCGGGGCGATCGCTCGCCAGCCGACCTTCTTCGACGCCTTCAGCTGCCGCCGGGCTGCACCGATGTGCGAGCCGAAGGCGGTCTTGAACGCCGCGGCGAACTCGCCGCCGATGGCCCCGGGCTGCTTGCGCACGAGCTGGAAGAGCGAGCGGCCGACGGCGAGCGGCACCAGCGAGAGCCAGTGGAAGACGACGGCGAACGGGGGCGCGTAGACGAGCCGGCGGTGCAGCTGCGCCGCACGGCGGGCCGTCTGGCGCTTGCGGCGCGCCGAGCCCTTGATCGAGCGGCCCGGGCCGGAGAGGCCGTCACCGTCGGTCGACACCCGGGCGGCGGGCACGGCGATGACGCGGTGACCGGCCAGGCGGGTGCGGATGCTGAAGTCGAGCGAGTTGTCGGCCGTCGGCAGGGCGGGGTCGAAGCCGCCCACCTCGTTCCAGACGGTGTGGCGCACGAGGAGGC
The DNA here is from genome assembly GCF_015350805.1 of Herbiconiux sp. VKM Ac-1786. Lineage (GTDB taxonomy): Bacteria > Actinomycetota > Actinomycetes > Actinomycetales > Microbacteriaceae > Herbiconiux. The sequence continues at coordinate 1,486,918 of NZ_JADKSG010000002.1, forward strand.
CGGCGGCACCCATGGCGAGCACGTCGCTCATGCGGTCGTGCTGGGCCTGGTCGAGCTCGGTCTCGACGAGCGGAACGCTGGCGCCGAGGCGGGTGACGGTCTCGCCGAACTCGCTGATGTAGTCGGGGTCGTCCCACTCCATCTGCTTCGGGCCGGCGGCGGCGACGGAGGGGTTGACCTCGACGGCGGCCAGCAGGGCGGCCAGCGCATCCGGTTCAGGAGCGGTGTCATGGGCGAGCAGCCAGAGCCACTCGTTCTCGTCGGCGGGCGGGGGCGCGACGCCGAGGGCGTGCGAGATCGCGGTGCCGAAGTTCAGCCGGCTCGAGGCCTGGATGAAGCGGGTCGGCTGCGCGGCCGCCAGCAGCGCGGAGGTGGCGTCGGTCGAGGCACAGTCGACGACCACCAGCGCGTCAGGGGCTCGGGTCTGGGCCGCGATGGCCTCGAGGGTTCGCGGGAGGTAGTCGGCTCCGTTGGAGGAGACGAGGACGGCAGTGACTCGGGCGTGCATATCGTGACGACTCTAAGTGGCCCTCGACGCTGTGCCCGGCGACCTCCGCGGCGTGCCGGTATCTTATGAATCCCGTGTGAAGGAGGCGGCTATACGGCGCGCTTGCGCAGCTTGCGGCGCTCGCGCTCGCTGAGTCCGCCCCAGATGCCGAAGCGCTCGTCGTTCTGCAGCGCGTAGTCGAGGCACTGGGCCTTCACCTCGCAGGAGGTGCAGATGCGCTTCGCGTCGCGGGTCGATCCGCCCTTCTCGGGGAAGAACGCCTCGGGGTCGGTCTGTGCGCAGAGCGAGTCGGCCTGCCAGGCGAGGGGGTTCTCCTCCTCGTCGACGCGGGGCTTGCGCACACCGGGGACGCCGAGGCTGACCGGGTCGACGAACCAGTCATCCGGTACGCCTGAGCGATACTCTGACATGGCCATATCACGCTCCACCCTCTGAACCAGCTTGCGACTTGCCGAAAACCCCGATGCCTAATTACACCCGTGTAGTTCGCTCACGTCAAGTCGCAGATGGTAAACCCTCAACCACGCCTTAAGGCTTGCGACACGGCGCGTGTCGCGCCCCTCCGAGGGCCTGGCTGGACATTTCTCGGCTGCCGTCGATATCCTGCCAGCATGCTCCAGAAGGTCGCCCTCATCGCCATCCCCGGCGTCGCCCCGTTCGAGTTCGGCGTGGTCTGCGAGGCGTTCGGCATCGACCGCAGCGACCACGGCGGCCCACGGTTCGACTTCACGATCGTCGCCGCCGAACCCGGCCCGGTGCGCACCAGCCTGGGGTACGAGATGACGATCGCCGACGGCCTCGACAAGGCGGCCGACGCCGACCTGATCGCCGTGCCGGCGCACGAGATCGACGCGGACGTGCATCCGGAGGTCGTGCGCCTGCTGCAGGAGGCCTCGGCCCGCGGCGCCTGGATCATGAGCATCTGCAGCGGCGCCTTCACCCTCGCCAAGGCCGGGCTGCTCTCGGGCCGGCGCGCCACGACGCACTGGATGCACGCCGAACGCCTCGCCCGCGACTTCCCCGACATCGACGTCGACCCCGACGTGCTCTTCGTGGAGGACGGCAACATCATCACCGGCGCCGGCACCGCCTCGGGGATCGACGCCTGCCTGCACCTCATCCGCACCGAGCTCGGCGCCTCGGCCGCCAACGTGGTCGCCCGGCGGATGGTCGTGCCGCCGCAGCGCTCGGGCGGCCAGTCGCAGTACATCGCGACGCCCATCCCCGAGAGCCGCAGCGACTCCTTCGCCGAGGTCACGGCGTGGATGCTCGAGAACCTCGACCAGGAGCTCACCATCGACGAGCTGGCGCGCCGGGCCCTGATGTCTCCGCGCACCTTCGCCCGGCGCTTCAAGGCCGACACCGGCACCACCCCCGGAGCGTGGCTGAACCGCCAGCGCCTGCTGCGGGCGCAGCAGCTGCTCGAGGAGAGCACGCTCGCGCTCGACACCGTGGCCGCCGAGAGCGGATTCGGCACGGCCGCCGTCATGCGCCACCACTTCTCGAAGACGCTGAGCACCACCCCGGCGGCCTACCGCCGCACGTTCTGCCGCGTCCCCGCCTGAGTCGAGGCCGCCCTAGGGCAGCTCGGCCGCCGGCGCGCCCGGCGCCGCCACGAACACGGTGCCCGAGCCACCGAACGCCAGCGCCCCCTCGTCGGGCGTCGCGAAGAACGCCTCGCCGCGCGAGACCCGGTGCGTGCCCGACGCTCCCGTCACGGTCACCGCCCCCGCCGTGCAGATGCCGATGGCCGCGCCGAGCGGCGTGAAGCCCACGGTGGGCGCCGCGAACGGTCGGTCGATGCCGACCTCGACCTGCGCCAGCACGAAGTCGGGCACGCCCGGCGTGAACACCGACAGCCCGGGCACCGGCTGCGTCGGCACCAGGTAGGGCACCGGCAGCGCGTCGAAGTCGAGCACCTCGAGCAGCTCGGCCACGTCGACGTGCTTGGGCGTCAGCCCGCCGCGCAGCACGTTGTCGCTCGCCGCCATCAGCTCGACGCCGAGCCCCGAGAGGTAGGCGTGGATGTTGCCGGCCGGCAGGTACAGCGCCTGCCCCTTGGCGAGCGTCACCCGGTTCAGCAGCAGCGAGATGACGATGCCGGGGTCGCCCGGGTACTCCTCGTTCAGCCGCACGACGGTCTCGAGCGACGGCGTGTACGGGTCGGTGAGGTGGGCGTGCGCCGGGTGCAGCGCCTTCTCGGCGGTGCGCACGAGGTGCCCGACGAGCGCCGGCACCTCCTCGGCGCCGCTCAGCAGGTAGGACACGACCGAGCGCAGGATGTCGGCGTCGCTCTCGAACGCCGTCGGCGAGTCCTCGAGCAGGTGCACGATCGGGCCGTAGAGCTCCCAGCGCGGCGCGGTCTGCGAGCCGTCGATCATGACGAGCAGGTCGACGATCTGGCGCACCTCGTACAGGGGGCGGAAGCCGCAGAGCGCCTCGTACCGCTCGCTCAGCGCGACGATGAGCTCGGGCTTGTGCAGCTCGTCCTTGTAGTTGCGCGCCGGGTCGTCCAGCGGGATCCCGGCCGCGTTCTCGCGGGCGAAACCCTCGCGGGCGCGCTCCAGCGTCGGGTGCGCCTGAAGCGAGAGCGGCGCCGCGGCCGCCAGGATCTTCAGCAGGTACGGCAGCGTTCCACGCCGCCCCACGATCCGCGTCGGATCGCTCGCGATCCACGACTGGAGGTCGGTGTGCCCGCCGGTCAGCGACGGGTCGAGGATGCGGGCCGGACTGCCCGGGTGCGCCCCGAGCCAGAGCTCGGCCTGCGGCTCCCCGGTCTCCTCGGTGCCGAGCAGGCGCGGGATGGCGGTCTCCGACCCCCAGGCGTAGTCACGCGGCGTGTTGGTGATGGGTACGAACATCTTCCCTCTTCACTTCGGGGCCGGCTTGGCAGCGACCTACAAGCAGCGGCGGCCCGTCGATGGGCCGTTTAGACCAAACTACCAAGCGCCTGCGTCCCCGGATGCACGCCCGAATAGGCTCCGGCCATGACCTTCGAGCTCCTCGCCAGTGACTTCTACTCCTATGAGAATCTTCTGAACGAGCAGGAGAAGACGGCGATCGCCGAGCTCCGGCACTACCTCGAGACCGAGGTGAAGCCGATCGTGAACGGCCACTGGGAGGCAGCCACCTTCCCGCACGAGATCGTGAAGGGCCTCGCCGGGCGCAACGTCTACAGCTACGCCTGGGACGAGACGAAGCCGTTCGAGAACTCGGCCGTGTTCCGCGGCTTCGTGGCCCTCGAGCTCGCCCGCGTCGACGCCAGCGTCGCCACCCTCGTCGGCGTGCAGAACGGCCTCGCGATGGGCTCGATCAGCGTCACCGGCTCGCCCGAGCAGCGCGCCGAGTGGCTGCCGAAGATGGCCAGCGGCGAGATCGTCGGCGCCTTCGGCCTGACCGAGCCGACCTCTGGCTCCGACAGCGCCCAGGGCCTCCGCACGGTGGCCACCCGCGACGGCGACGAGTGGGTGCTGAACGGCTCCAAGCGCTGGATCGGCAACGCGACCTTCAGCGACATCACCGTGATCTGGGCGAAGGATGCGGCCGACGGCCAGGTCAAGGGCTTCATCGTGCCGACGAGCACCCCCGGGTACACGGCCACCAAGATCGAGGGCAAGCAGAGCCTGCGCATCGTGCAGAACGCCGACATCACGCTCGAGGACGTGCGGGTGCCCGAGAGCCTGCGGCTGCAGAACGCGAACTCGTTCCGCGACACCGCCAAGGTGCTGCGGCTGACGCGCGCCGAGGTGGCCTGGGCCGCGGTCGGCAACTCGGTCGGCGCCTACGAGGCGGCCCTGCGGTACACCAAGGAGCGCGTGCAGTTCGGCAAGCCGATCGCCAGCCACCAGCTCATCCAGGACCTGCTCGTCAAGAGCATCGGCAACATCACCGCCAGCCTCGGCATGGTCGTGCGCGTCTCGCAGATGCTCGACGAGGGCACGCAGAAGGACGACCACTCGGCCCTCGCCAAGGCCTACACGACGGCCCGGATGCGCGAGACCGTCGCCTGGTGCCGCGAGGCGCTCGGCGGCAACGGCATCGTGCTCGAATACGACGTGGCCCGCCACTTCGCCGACGCCGAGGCGCTCTACTCCTACGAGGGCACGCGCGAGATGAACACGCTCATCGTGGGCCGCAGCCTCACGGGCTTCGCCGCCTTCGTCTGAGCCGATGGCGGATGCGCCCCCGTCGCATCCGCGGGGCCCTGGGTAGGATCGACCGCATGCGCTACCCGACCGACGCCGTGATCCGGTCGCTCGCCGTGCTCGTGTTCTTCACGGCGTTCGGTGCCGACCTGTGGCGCAACCTGATCGGCTGGTGGGGCTACCTCGCGGTCGCGGCGGTGCTGACGGCGGCCTCGGCGGTGCTGCTCACCCGGCGCCGGCTCTGGAGCCGCCTGCACCCGCGCCGCCTGCCGCGCACCTTCGTGCTGTTCGGTCTGCTGCTCGTGCTGTCGCTGGCGTGGTCGTTCTACCCGGGCGCCACGGTGCTCGGCCTCCTCGCCCAGGCGGCGACGACGCTCTGCGCCCTGTTCCTCGTCGCGGCCCTGAGCTGGCCGCAGATCGTCGCGGCCGCGTCCACCGCGCTGAACTGGATCCTCGGGCTCTCGCTGCTGTTCGAGCTCATCGTCGCCGTCATCGTGCGGCAGCCCGTGCTCCCCTTCTTCACCGACTACGCCGGCCAGAAGGTGCCCGACGCCTTCTACTGGTCGCAGGGCCTGCTGTTCGAGGGCGGCCCCGTGCAGGGCATCGTCGGCAACCGCAACCTGCTCGCCTTCGTCGCCGTGCTCGCCCTCGTGCTCGTGCTGGTGCAGCTCGCTCAGGGCCTCCGCCGTCGCGGGCCCGCCCTCGCCGGGGTCGTCGTGGCAGTGGCCACCCTCGCCCTCACCCGCTCGGCCACGGCCGTCGCCGCCCTCGTGATCACGGCCGGGATGCTCGGCGTGCTCCTGCTCGCCCGCCGCGCCGGCCCCGGCCGCCGCACCTGGCTGCTCGGCGGCGTCGCCGCGGTCGTCACCCTCGCCATCGTCGGAGTCAGCACCTTCTGGTCGCAGATCCTCGGGCTCTTCGGCAAGAGCGACGATCTCACCGGCCGCCTGGACATCTGGCGCGCGGTGAGCGAGCTGTCCGCGCAGCGCCCCGCGTTCGGCTGGGGCTGGATCAGCTACTGGGCTCCCTGGGTCGAGCCCTTCGACGGCCTCGCCGAGCGGAAGGGCGTGGTCTACCTGCAGGCCCACGACGCCTGGCTCGACGTGCTGCTGCAGGTCGGCGTCGTCGGCCTCGTGCTCTTCGCGATGCTTGCCGTCGGCACCTTCTACCGCAGCTGGTGGTTCGCGGTCGACCACCCGCTCGACGCCCGCGGCCAGGCCCTCCCCCGCGTCGCTCTGACGCTGGCGCCCATCCTGCTGCTCACCGCCCTGCTCGCGCAGAGCGTCGTCGAGAGCCGGCTGCTGGTCGAGGGCGGCTGGCTGCTGTTCGTCGTGATCGCGGTCAAGACGAAGCTCGACCTGGGCGCGGTCGCCCAGGACCTCGGCACCGAGCCGCCTCGTCTCATCGGCCTGGCCGAGCCGGCGCGGCGATGACCGCGGAGCCGAGGCCTCCGCACCACCCCGTCGCGGCCGCGCTGACCTTCTTCGGCCAGACCCGGTTCGCCAAGGCGCTGACCGTCGCGATCCTCGCCACCGCCTTCCTCTCGCACCTGCTGCGCGCGACCGTCGGCTGGCCCGGGCTGATCGCCATGATCGCGGTGCTCGTGCTGCTCGCCGCCCTGTCGTTCGCCGGCCGCTGGCGCGAGCTCGACTGGCACGGCCTGCTCCCGGTGTCGCTGCTGCTGTTCCTCGCCTGGTGCGCGCTGACCTCGCTCTGGAGCCAGTACCTCCCCTCGACGCTGAACGGCTTGGCCTATCTCCTGGCGTATGCCTTCCTCGGCATCTACGTCGCCGTGGTGCGCGACCTGATCCAGATCGTCCGGGCCCTCGGCGACGTGCTCCGGGTCGTACTGACGCTCTCGCTCGTGGTCGAGGTGGTCTCGGGCGTGCTGCTGGACGTGCCCATCCGCTTCCTCGGCGTCACGGGAGCGCTCGCGTCGGGCGGCCCGATCCAGGGCGTGCTCGGCACCCGCAACATGCTCGGTTTCGTCGGCCTGATCGCCCTGGTGACCTTCGTGATCGAGCTCGCCACCCGTTCGGTGCGCCGGGGCACCGGGGTGTTCTCGGTGGTCGTCGCGGCGCTCGCCATCGTGTTCTCGGGCTCCCCGGTCACCGTGGGCGTCGCCGTCGTCACGGCCGTCGCCGCCCTCGTGCTGTTCGCGCTGCGCCGGGCCGCGCCCGACACCCGGCGCGGCTGGCACTTCGTGCTGCTGGCGGTGGGCCTGCTGACGCTCGTGCTCGGCTTCCTCGTGCGCGGGCGCATCCTGGAGATCCTGAGCACCCGGCGCGAGTTCACCTACCGTCTCGAGATCTGGCGCGAGCTCTGGCGCCTGATCGACCTCAACCCGCTCGAGGGCTGGGGCTGGACCGGCTTCTGGCGCTCCAACGTCTCGCCGTTCTTCGCGCTCGACGTGATCGGCAACCGGGCGCACACCTCGGCCCTGAACGCCTACTTCGACGTGTACTTCCAGACCGGCCTGATCGGCATCGCGATCTTCGTGGTCTTCGTCGCGCTCACCATGGGCCGCGCCTGGGTGCTCGCGGCCGCCCGCAAGAGCATCGTCTATGTCTGGATCGCCCTCGTCATGGTGGTGCTCGTGGTCACCAGCTCGGCCGAGAGCGCCGTGCTGGTGGAGTACGGCTGGCTGCTGCTCGTGATCTGCTCGGTCAAGGCCGCCCGCGACCTCAGCTGGCGGCGCAACCTCCGCCGCGCCGACGACCCCGTGCCCGCCCCCTCCCAGGAGACCACCCCGTGACGCTCGACATCATGATGCCGTTCTACGGCCGCTTCGACCACTTCCGCGAGGCGGTCGACAGCGTGCTCGCCCAGAGCGACCCCGACTGGCGGCTCGTGATCGTCGACGACGTCTACCCCGATCCGGCTCCCGGCGAGTGGGCGGCGTCGCTCGGCGATCCGCGGGTGCACTACCTGCGCAACGTGGTGAACCTCGGCGTGGGCGCGAACTTCCGCGAGTGCGTGCGGCTGATCGAGAACGACCGCGCCGTGCTGATGGGCTGCGACGACCGGATGCACGCGGGCTACGTGGCCCGCGTGGCCGAGCTCGTGCGCGAGCATCCTGAGGCGGCCATCGTGCAGCCGGGCGTCGAGGTGATCGACGCGGACGGGCGAGGGCACCGCCCCCTCGCCGACCGGGTCAAGGCCGTGCTGCGCCCGCGCGGGCCGAAGCCCGAGGTGCTCGCCGGGGAACCGCTCGCCCGCAGCCTGCTGATCGGCAACTGGGCCTACTTCCCCTCGGTCGTCTGGCAGTCGGAGGCGCTCCGGCGCTTCGGCTTCCGGCCCGGCTACGAGGTGGTGCAGGACCTGCAGCTCATGCTCGACATCGTCTTCGACGGCGGCTCGATGCTCATCGACGACGAGGTCGTCTTCTCCTACCGCCGGCACGCCACGAGCGTCTCGGCGGTCACCGGGCCCGACGGCGCCAAGTTCGCCGAGGAGCACGCGCTGTTCACCGAGACCGCGGCCCGGGCGCACGCCGCCCGCTGGCACCGCGCCGAGCGGGCTGCCCGGCTGCACCCGACCTCACGCCTGAACGCGGTCTCGGAGCTGCCCGCGGCCCTCCGCGCGGCCGACCCGGCGGGCCGCCGCGCGCTGCTGCGCCACCTCCTGCGCTAGCTAGCGCCGCGCCCGTTTGGCGGCGAGCGCGCGGCGCCACGCCTCGAGCACGGCTCGGACGAGCATCCGTCGTGCGCGGAGGATCGTGCCGAGCCCCCGCACGCCGAGCGGCGTCTGGTTCGAGTCGTGCAGGCGGCGCTCGACGACGTCGCGCTCGAGGTGGCGGATGCTGCCGCGCACGTTGCCCGTGATGGCGATCCAGACGTCATGCGACTCGGTGACGAACGCCGGGATCGGCAGGATGCCCCCGTCGATCGCCTCGCGCCGGAACCCCATCGCGCAGCCGAAGTAGGGCCGGTAGCCGATGAGGATCGCGAACAGGTTGAGCAGGTGCTTCGACGATGTGCTGTCGCGGAGCGGCGGGTACCACAGCCGCTTGCCGGCGCGGCCGAGGATGGAGTGGTTGCCGGCGACGACGAGCGCGTCGGAGAGCCCGGCGATCATGGCCTCGTGTCGGCCGGGGGTCCAGACGTCGTCCTGGTCGCTGAGGAAGACGTAGCGGCCGCGGGCCCGGCGGATGGCCGCCTCGAAGGCCCGCACGTAGCCGACGTTCTCGTTCGTCGAGGTCAGGAACACCCGCGACTCGTTCAGCCGCGCGACGGTCTGCACGATGACGGCGGCGGTGTCGTCGGGCGAGGAGTCGTCGACGATCACGAGCTCGTCGTCGGGCCCGAGCTGGGCGACGATCGACTCGATCTGCTCGGCCACGTAGGCCGAGCCCTTGTAGGTGGCCATGCAGACGCTGGCACGGATGCCGCCCGGGCTCATGCCGTCACCGTCCTCTCCTGACGGCTCGCGCGCCGCAGCACGACGAGGTGTATCACGAGTCCCGCGAGCGGACCGATGCCGAGCGCCAGCACGGTGCGCAGCTCGGTGCCGCCCTCGCCCTCGAGCGGCAGCAGCAGGATCAGCACGGCGAGCGCCGTCGCCGCCAGCCACCCGAGCGAGAACCAGCGGTGCTTCTCGAGCGCGAGGCAGAGCGCGCCCGTCAGGGTCAGGAGGGCGAGCATCGCGGCGGCGAGCACGAGCCCGGCCACCGTCCACCCGCTGATGACGTAGTCGGGGCCGTAGACGAGGGTGAGCAGCCACGGGCCGATCAGCCCGCCGACCACCGCGCCGGCGACGGCGATCAGGGCGATCAGCCGCGCCACCGGAGCGAGGGCCCGGAGCCCCGCCGAGCGGTTGTTCACGAAGTGCGCGATCGCGACGCCCTGGTAGGCGTTCAGCGGGATGAGCAGCGGCGCCCGGGTGAAGGTGACGGCGACCAGCAGCGCGGCGGCGGCCTCGTACTCGGCCCGGGTGGAGGTGAGCGTGAGGATGACGGGGAACCCCACCACGAGCACCGCGCTCGACCCGGAGGCCAGGCAGGCGTGCCCGATGCGCTTCAGCAGCTCGCCGAGCCCCACGTCGCTGCGGGCCGAGGCTGCTCGGCGCAGCGTGGGCGAGAACAGCAGCCCGATCAGCCAGGCCACCGAGGCGGCGCTGGCGGCGACGGCGAACCCCGCGACGCTGGCGGCGATCAGCGCCGCACCTCCGACGAGCACGATCCTGAGCGCCGAGTCGCCGATCACCAGCCGGGCGAAGGTGGCCCACTCCAGGCGCCCGCCGAGGATGCCGACGATCGTCGCGTGGCCCGAGTAGAGGGCGACCGAGCAGCTGAGCGGCCCGGCGAGCCAGGCGTACTCCGAACCGAGCACGGCGGGGCCCCACCAGAGGCTCGACGCCCAGAGCAGCACGCCGAGCCCGACGCCGACGGCGAGGCCGACGCCGAGCAGCCGCGGCTCGCGGCGGTCGGGCCGGTCGAGGGCGTCGCTGACGTGCACGGCGCGGGTGGTCTCCGACGAGAGCCCGCCGAGGATGCCGTACCAGGCGAACAGGAACGACCAGAACGCGAGGAAGGTCGTGGTGGCGGCCTGGTCGTCGCCGAAGGTCTTCGGCACGATGATGATGACCGCGAAGCCGACACCCGCCGAGATGAGCGACGCGACCCCGACGCCCACGAAGGAGCGCCGGCCGATCGTCGCCCGCGGCTCTCCGGTCATAGCGTGCAAGCATAGTAGGCGCGCCCGGAGGAGCTCCGGGTCGGGAAGGTGCAGTGTGTCAGACGAGGTCGTCGCGGTCGTCACCGCCTTCGCGCCGGGCCCCCGGCTCGCCGAGCTGGTGCAGAGCCTGGTGCCGCAGACGGCCCGCGTGATCGTGGTCGACGACAGCGGGTCGACGGATGCGCGTCCCGCCCTCCTGGCGGCGGAGTCCGCCGGCGCCACCATCCTCCGCCACCCCGTCAACCGCGGCATCGCGGCCGCCCTGAACACCGGCACCACAGCGGCCCGCGCCGTTCCCGGCGCCCGCCACGTGCTGACCGTCGACGAGGACTCCGCCGTGGCCGCGGGCTTCGTCGACGCCCTCGTCGCGACGCTCGGCACCGCCCGGGGCGCGGGCATCCCCGCGGGCCTCGCCGCCCCCGCCGCCATCTCGGGGCAGCCCGACCCCGCGGTGCGCACGCAGCGCGGCATCCTGCTCGGCCGCACCCCGATCCAGTCGGGCCTCCTCGTGCCCTTCAGCACCCTCGACGCGGTCGGCGGCTTCGCCGAGGAGCTGTTCATCGACGGCGTCGACACCGACTACGCCCTCCGCGCCGCCCGGGCGGGGCTCGCCGTGGTGCACGCGCGGGGCACCGAGCTCGGCCACAGCCTCGGCCGCCGGCACACCGCGACGATCGCCGGCCGCTCCGTCGAGCTCACCCACAGCGCGCCGTTCCGCTACTACTACCTGAGCCGCAACCGGGTGCTCCTGAACCGCCGACGCGGTCTCTACCGCGGCTACCGCCCGGTGCGCGAGACCGTCGCCGACCTCCGCCACCTCGTGATCGTCACCCTGTTCGTGCCGGGCCGGGGTGCCCGGCTGCGCGCGGCGGCGGCGGGCCTCCGCGACGGCTGGGCCGGGCGCACCGGCCGCATCCCGGACACCCTGGAGGCCCGGCTCTCCCGGCCCTGACAGGGGCCCGCCGCTATGATGGGGCGCATGCCGACCGCCCTCGAACGCACGCTGATCGTGATGCCCGCGTTCAACGAGGAGGAGTCGGTCGCCGCCGTCGTGCGCGAGGTCTTCGCCACCGTGCCCGGTGTCGCCGTGCTCGTGGTCGACGACGGCTCGCGCGACGCGACCGCCCGCGAGGCCACCGGGGCCGGGGCGACCGTGCTGCGGCTGCCGATCAACCTCGGCGTGGGCGGCGCCATGCGCGCGGGCTTCAAGTACGCCATCCAGAACGGATTCCGGAACGTCGTGCAGGTCGACTCCGACGGGCAGCACGACCCGGCCGGCATCGCGACCCTCGTCGAGCAGCTCGAGCACCACGACCTGGTGCTCGGTGCGCGGTTCGCCGGGGTGGGCGACTACGCCGTGCGCGGGCCGCGGCACTGGGCGATGAAGGTGCTCTCGGGCATCCTGAGCTCGCTCACGAAGACCCGGCTCACCGACACGACCTCGGGCTTCCGCGCCAGCGGGCCCCGGGCGGTGGCGCTGTTCGCGCAGCACTACCCCTCGGAGTACCTCGGCGACACGGTCGAGTCGCTCGTGATCGCCTCGCGGGCGAAGCTCACCGTCGCCCAGGTGCCCGTGGCCATGCGGCCGCGCGCCGGCGGGGTGCCCTCGCACAACCCGTACAAGGCGGCCGTCTACCTCGGCCGGGCCGGCATGGCGCTGTTCGTGGCCCTGATCCGCCCGCCGGTCACCTTCGTCGAGCCCCCCGCGGTGAGCGCATGAGCACCGTCACCTACATCTTCGGCATCGTCGCCGCGCTGATCGTGCTCGGCGTCGTGATCGAGTCGCTCCGCCGCCACCACCTGCGGGAGCGCCACGCCATCTGGTGGCTGCTCGCGGGCATCGTCGCGCTGATCATCGGCGTCTTCCCCGACCTGCTCGGCTGGGCCGCCTCGCTCGTCGGCGTCACGGTGCCGACCAACCTCGTCTTCTTCCTCAGCATCGCGGTGCTGTTCCTGGTCTCCATCCAGCACTCCGGCGAGCTGACCGAGCTCGAGAGCGAGACCCGCACGCTGGCCGAGTCGGTCGCACTGCAGGACCTGCGCATCCGGGAGCTCGAGGCCGCTCTCGCCGAGATCGAGTCGCGAAGGAATCGATGACGTCCGCACCACCCGTGGCGGCTCCCGCCGCCACCGCCCCCGTTCCCCGCCCGGTCGGCCGCTGGCTGCTCCTGCCCTGGCTGCTGATCGCGCTGATGGGCACCCTCTGGGCCCTCGCGACCCCGATCGGCGGCTCGCCCGACGAGCCCGCCCACGTGGTGAAGGCGGGATCGGTGGTGCGCGGCGAGCTGCTGCCCGAGACGATGATCCCGACGGGCGGCGTGCTGCACGTGCCGGCCGCGCTGGCGTTCGAGTACAGCCAGAACTGCTTCGCGTTCTTCGCCGACACCCCGGCCTCCTGCGCACCGGAGTTCAGCGGCGACCCCTCGGCGCTCGTCGAGAGCTACTCGGCGGCGAGCCTGTACAACCCCGTCTACTACTGGATGGTCGGCTGGCCCTCGCTCGCCCTGCCCGACATCTCGGGCATCTACGCGATGCGCATCGTCAGCGCCGTGATCACCTCGTTCTTCGTGGCGTCGTGCTTCTACATGATCGGGTCGTGGAAGCGGCGCCGGCTGCCCACCGTCGCCCTGCTCGCGGGGCTCACCCCGATCGCGGTCTACCTGATGGGCACGGTCAACCCGAACGCGCTGGAGTACACCGGCGGCCTCGCACTGTTCACGGCGATGCTCGGCATCGTGCTGCAGCCGAACCCGCGGCTGCTCGGCAGCCGGCTCGCGATGGTGGTCGTCGCGGCCGCCCTCGTCTCCAACTCGCGGGGCATCTCGCCGCTCTGGGTGGCCGTGCTGCTCGCGCTGCCGCTGCTGCTGCTCAGCGGCCGGGAGCTCTGGGCGCTGCTGCGCCGGCCGAGCGTGCTGGTGAGCATCCTGCTGATCGTGGCGACGGCGCTGGCGAGCGCGTGGTGGACTCTGACGAGCAATTCGCTCGGCACGGCTCCGAGCGCGGGGCCCGCGACCCCGCCGGTGAACGAGGGCGTCGGGCTGAGCCCGGTCGAGGGGTTCTTCGGGCTGCTGGGCGACTTCTACCTGCAGCTTCGGCAGATGGTGGGCATCCTGGGCTGGCTCGACACCACGCTGCACCCCTCGGTGTACTGGGTGAGCTACGTGATCTTCGCGCTGATCGCGGTGGGCGTGCTCGTCTGGGTGCGCGGGCGGCGGCTCGCGTTCGTGATCGCGCTGGCGCTGGCCTTCTTCTTCCTGCCGCCGCTCGTGCAGGCGTTCTACGTCACCGCCGGCGGGTTCATCTGGCAGGGGCGGTACACGCTGATCCTCCTGATGACCTTCCTGCTCGGGATGGCCGCGGCCGTCGCGACGTCGCCGCGATTCGAGCGGCGCCCGCCCCGGGTGCTGCTCGGCTTCGTGGCCTGGCTGTTCGGCGCGGCCTGGGTCTACGCCACCGTGTACGCCTTCGCGACCACACTGCGGCGCTTCGCCTCGGGGTACAAGACCGACTGGCCGGCGATGCTCGAGCCGTCGGCGTGGGTGCCCCCGTTCGGAGCGGTCCCGCTGATCGTCGCGTTCGCGCTGGTGGCGGTGGCGTTCGCGCTCACCGTCGTGGTCGTGGGGCGCGACCCGAAGTGGGTCGCGGCGCCGGCGACGTTCGCGCCCGACGGGCCGTTCGGCTTCGGGCCGGGTCAGGGCGGAACCGACTACGGGCAGCCCGGCGCGGTCAGCGCGCCTGTGCGTCTCTGACGGCCTGCTCGGCAGCGGCTTCCGCGGCCTCGCGGTTCTTCAGCGCCGTGAACCCGTCGGCGCGGTTCGGCGCGAACACCCAGTAGCGGTAGAGCAGGAAGCGGAACGCCGTCGCCAGCACCAGCCCGATCACGTTGCCCGAGATGTTGTCGGCCACGATGCTCGTGAGGCCGAGCAGGTAGTGCGAGACGTAGAGGCAGGCCAGCGAGATGCCGAGCCCGAGCACGGCGATCAGGGTGAACTCGGCCAGCTCGAGCAGGAAGTTCTTGCGCCGGTGGTCGCGGAAGGTCCAGTACCGGTTCCCGAACCAGGTGGCCAGGGTCGAGATGGCGACCGAGATGAACTTGCCGCCGAGCGGGGTCTCGTACCAGCCGTCGCCGAGGGCGCCCGACCAGAGGAGGTTCGAGACACTGAGGTCGATCACGTAGCCGACCAGTCCGACCACTCCGAACTTCAGCGCGTAGCGCACCAGTCGTTCCCAGAGATAGTCCCAGATCTTCTTCACTGATGGTGCCTTCTGCGCGTCGGTGCCGGGGGCTCGTGTCCCGAGCCCTCAAAATGATAACCGTCGCTGTATTGTGTCCTTTGCTCTACCGCTGTCGACTAATCGTGTCGCAGCCGAACATCCCCCTACGAACGAGGTCAACCGCGTGTCATCGAAGTTCAGCAACGACGTCGTCGTCATCGGAGGCGGCGGTCACGTCGGCCTCCCCCTGGCCATCGCGCTCGCCGACCGCGGCTCGAAGGTCGTCGTCTACGACGTGAGCGAGCGCGCGGTCGAGGGCATCCTGGCCGGCCGCATGCCCTTCAGCGAGCCGGGCGCCGAGCCCGTGCTGCAGAAGGTGCTGGCGAACGGCATGTTCTCGGCCTCCACCGACGCGAGCGTCGTGGCCACCGCCGAGAACGTCATCGTCGTCATCGGCACCCCGGTCGACGAGCACCTGAACCCCGACCCGAACGCCATCCCCAAGGCGCTCGAGACCTGCATGCCCTTCTTCAGCGACGAGCAGCTGCTGATCCTGCGCAGCACCGTCTACCCGGGCGTCACCGCGCTGGTCGAGCGCCGCCTGCGCGAGGCGGGCCTCGCCACCGAGGTGGCGTTCTGCCCCGAGCGCATCGCCGAGCACAAGGCGATGGAGGAGCTGTTCACGCTGCCGCAGATCGTGTCGAGCCGCACCGAGACCGGCCGGGCACGGGCATCCGCTCTGTTCTCGACCCTGACCGAGCAGATCGTCGACCTCGAGCCCGAGGAGGCCGAGCTCGCGAAGCTGTTCACGAACACCTGGCGCTACATCAAGTTCGCGGCGGCCAACCAGTTCTACATGATGGCGAACGACCGCGGCCTCGACTTCGAGAAGATCCGCAAGGGCCTGACCCATGACTACCCCCGCGCGAAGGACCTTCCCGGCCCCGGCTTCGCCGCCGGCCCGTGCCTGTTCAAAGACACGATGCAGCTCGCCGCCTTCAGCGACAACAAGTTCGCGCTCGGCCACTCGGCCATGCAGGTGAACGAGGGGCTGCCGCTCTACATCGTCACGCAGCTCGAGAAGCGCTTCGACCTCGAGAACCTCACCGTGGGCATCCTCGGGATGTCGTTCAAGGCGGGCTCCGACGACATCCGCTCCAGCCTGTCGTACAAGCTGCGCCGCGTGCTGAAGTTCCGGGCCAAGGCCGTCATCGGCACCGACCCCTACGTCACCGAAGAGACCGACGACACCCTGCTGCCGCTGGACGCCGTGCTCGAGAAGGCCGACATCCTGATCGTCGCCACCCCGCACAGCGAGTACAAGGGCCTCGTCACCGACAAGCCGGTGGCCGACGTCTGGAACCTCCTCGGTCAGGGAGTCGTCATTTGACCGACGGGCTGCGCGCCTCGATCGTCATCCCCGCGTACAACGAGGGGGACGACATCGTCCCCGGTCTCGACCGCATCTTCGAGGCCGTGAAGCTCGACTCCGAGGTGCTCGTCGTCGTCGACGCCACGACCGACACCACGGTGCCGGTCGTCGAGGCGTACGCCGCGGCCGGGCGGCCGAACCTCAAGGTGCTGATCAACGACTACGGCCGCGGCCCCGCCTACGCCATCCGCTACGGCATCGACCACGCCACCAGCGAGACCGTCGTCGTGACGATGGCCGACGGCTGCGACGACCCGCGACAGATCGACGACCTCGTGCGCCTGGTCGAGCGCGGCGTCGTCGTCGCGGCCGCCTCGCGCTACATGCCCGGTGGCCAGCAGGTCGGCGGCCCGCGCTTCAAGAGCTTCCTGTCGCGGATGGCCGGCATCACCCTGCACGTGTTCACCAACGCCGGCACGCGGGACGCCACGAACTCGTTCAAGGCCTACAACGCCGAGTTCGTGCGCCAGGTCGGGATCGACTCGAAGGACGGCTTCGAGATCGGCCTCGAGCTCACGGCGAAGGCGAGGCGGCTGCGGCTGCCCGTCGCCGAGATCCCGACGATCTGGCTCGACCGGGCCTTCGGCGAGTCGAACTTCAAGCTCGCGAAATGGATCCCGAAGTACCTGCGCTGGTACCGTTTCGCGTTCGGTCGCAAGCTGACCGTCGAGGAGCTGCGCGCGCTCACCGACTCCCCCACCACCTCATGACCACCACGCTGAACACCCACCAGAAGGAACGCATCATATGAAGAAGGTTCTCGTCACCGGATCCGCGGGATTCATCGGCGGCTACATCGTCGAGGAGCTCCTCGAGAAGGGCTACCAGGTCGTCGGAGTCGACAACTACTCCAAGTACGGCCCCGTCAAGAAGTCCTACGACGACAACCCGAACTACGAGCTCGTCGTCGGCGACGTGCAGGACGTCGAGCTGATGACCCGCCTGCTCGAGGACTGCGACCACTTCATCGCGGGCGCCGCGCTGATCGGCGGCATCTCGTACTTCCACACCTACGCTTACGACCTGCTCGCGCAGAACGAGCGCATCATCGCCTCGAGCGTCGACGCCGCGATCGCCGCGCACAAGAAGGGCCGCCTCGAGAAGGTGACCTACATGTCGAGCTCGATGGTGTTCGAATCGACCGACCGCTGGCCGTCGAAGGAGGGCGACGAGCGCATCGTTCCGCCGCCGCTGTCGAGCTACGGCTTCCAGAAGCTGGCCGTGGAGTACTTCGCCCGCGCCGCGTGGGACCAGTACAAGCTGCCCTACACGATCCTCCGCCCCTTCAACTGCGTGGGCATCGGCGAGAGCCGTGCGCTCGGCGACGTCGAGATCGACTCGGGCAACGTCAAGCTCGCCATGAGCCACGTCGTCCCCGACCTCGTGCAGAAGGTGCTGAAGGGCCAGGACCCGCTGCACATCCTCGGCTCGGGCGAGCAGGTGCGTCACTACACCTACGGCGGCGACCTCGCGCGCGGCATCGTGCTCTCGCTCGACCACCCGGCCGCGCTGAACAACGACTTCAACGTCTCGACCGCCGAGGGCCACTCGGTGCTCGAGCTCGCCGAGACCATCTGGCGGAAGATCAAGGGCCCGGACGTGCCGTTCAACTACACCTCCGACCCCGGCTTCGAGTACGACGTCGCCAAGCGCGTGCCCGACGTCACCAAGGCGAAGGACCTGCTCGGCTTCGAGGCGACGACCACGCTCGACGACATGCTCGACGAGGTCATCCCGTGGATCAAGAACGCCGTTGCCGACGGCACGATCTAGCTCCTCCCCGAACGGCCGCCGGTGGTCCACACCGGCGGCCGTTCACTGACCGTGGGCGACCTGCGCGCCCTCGTGGCCGCGGGCGCCCTCTCGACCGACCAGCTGCACCCCTCCCCCACGAACGGCGGCCAGAAATGATCGACAGCTCCCCGCGCACCACCCCGGCCGGTCGCGTCGACGCGGCGGTCGATCGCGTGGTCATCGGCGCGCAGCAGCGGCTGCACGCCGTCAGGGCCCGGCTGAACCCCGACGTCGTGGCGGCCATCGCGCTCGCGCTCGTCGTGCTCGTGGCCGCGGCGATCGTGTTCTCCGACGTGCGCAAGCAGTACTTCATCTACGACGAGTTCGACTACCTGACCCCGCCCGACGGGGCGAACTGGCTGCGCTGGATCATCACGCCGCACAACGAGCACACGATCCTGTTCACCAAGGTCTGGTTCTCGCTGCTCTACCAGACCATCGGGCTGCAGGGCTACTGGCTCTACGCCCTGCCGATGCTCCTCTGCCACCTCGCCGGCGGCGTCGCCGTGTACGCGCTGCTGCGACTCGTCGTGCCCTCCCGCGCGGTCTGCGTCGCGGTGGTGGCCCCCGTGCTCGTGATGGCAGCCGGAGCCGGCACCGTCACCTGGGCCGGCCAGTTCCAGTACACGGCAGCGACGGCCGCCGGGCTCTGGGTGCTCTACCTCGCGCTGTCGCCCCGCGTCGGGCCGCGCCTCCGGGTCGCCGGCATCGTGCTGCTGTCGCTGTTCGGCACCTTCAGCGGCTCCGCGTACATCCCGCTCGGGGTCGCCGCCGGCCTCGCGCTCCTCACGCTGCGCCGCTACCTGCTCGGCGCGATCGCGGTGCTCGTCCCCGCGGTCTGGTTCGTCGCGGTGCGGGTGTTCTGGACCATCCCGAGCTACAACAGCGCCCACAGCCTGGAGCAGGTGCTGCGCGACGGGCCCGCGTTCGTCTACGCCCTGCTCGCCAAGGCCGTCAACGACTCGATCCCGGTCGCCGACTCCTTCACCCCCGCGCTCCTCGTCGTGGCCACCGTCGGCGTGCTCGCCTACCTGGCCGTGCGCCCCGGCGCCCTGGCGCCCAGCAGCCGCGCCCGCCGCACCTACCTGTTCCTCCTGGTCGCGCTGGTGCTCTCGCTCGCCGTCACCCTGATCGGGCGACTCAGCCGCGACGTCGCGGAGTCGGCCAGCGGCGGCTACTCGTACTTCATCCTGATCGTCGCCATCCCGGTCTTCGTCGCGAGCCTCACCCGCTTCGTCAGCGGCACCCGCATCGCGGTCGTGCTGCTCGTGCTGCTGCTCGGCGGCTGGGCCGCGATCAACACCGTGGCCCTCGGCGACGAGGCGGAGGGGCTCTCGCAGTGGAAGGCCGGCAACGCCGCCCTGCTCGGCGCGGCGGCCTCGCTGAGCGACGACGGCCTCGTGGCCGTGAACCCCGACGCGGTGCCGTCGCCGCAGCTCGCGCCGACCGTCACCTGGGCCGAGCTGTCGGAGATGGCCGCCGACGACCGGATCGCCGACATCGAGCCCTCGGTGCTGAGCGCCGACCAGGTCTCGCTGAACGTGCAGTGGACGGGAACCGGCACCGACGTCACCGACGACCTCGCCACCTGCGAGACCATCGCCCCCTACGCCTCGCTCGCCCTGCCGGCGACGGCCGAGGTCGCTCTCGCTCCGGTCGCGCCGCTGGAGGCCACGACGATCGTGACGCTGAGCTACCCCACGAGCGCCGCCTCCCTCCCGGTCGGGGTCGACGACGACGGCACCCTGCTCGCCTCGACGGCTGACCGTCCCTCCGTCGTGACGGCCGGTGACACCGCGGTGACGGCGTGCCGCTGACCCGCGCGGCCGACTGGCTGCTCGGGCGGGAGCCCGGCCGCGTCCGGCCCCTCGCCGCGCGTGCCGGTGCCGTGGCGGCGCTGTTCGCCGCCGGCACGGCCGTGGCCGCCCTGCGGCTGCCCGACGGCCAGCGCAACGTGCTCTGGTCGGAGGACGGCAACCAGTTCCTGGAGGGCGCGTTCCGGCACGACTACCTCGGGATGCTGTTCACCCCCTACGCCGGCTACATGCACTTCCTCCCCCGCACCGCCGCCCAGCTGGTCGAGACCGTTCTGCCGACGACCGAGCTCGGCACCGGCATGAACCTGGCCGGAGCCGCCGTCTGGTCGGCGGCGGCCGTCGCCGCCTTCGTCTTCACGCGCGACCGGGTGCGGCTCCCCCTGCGCGTGCTGCTCTGGCTACTGGTGCTCATCGTGCCGATCGGCTCGCTGGAGGTCGCGACCAACGTCTCGAACTCGCACTGGTTCCTGATGTTCTCCCTGTTCCTCGTGGTCTCCGCCCGCTCCGGACCGGGGATCGCCCGCACCGTCTTCGGCTCGGCGCTCGTCGCCGCGGCCGTGCTGAGCGATCCGCTCTCGCTGGCCTTCGCCCCGCTCGTGATCGCGCGGGCGGTCGTGCTCCCCCGGCTGCGCGAGAACGTCGTCGGGCTGGTCTTCGCCGCGGCGGCGGTCGTGCAGGTGATCGTCGTGCTCGGCACCGAGCGCGACCGCGGCGATCCCACCCTTCAGCCCGCCACCATGGCGTCCACCTATCTCGTGCGGGTGGTCTTCGGCGACCTGCTCGGGCACACGACCGGCAGCACGGTGTACGCCGGGCTCGGCCGCCTTCCCGTCGTGCTGATCGCCGCGGCGCTCGTCGCGGTGCTGGTGCTGCTCATCGCGCTGCGCCTCCGGCGCGACGGCCTGCCCGCCATCGCCCTCGCCGCCTCCGCGGGCTTCTTCACGGCCACCGCCGTGCTCACCTGGAACCGCCTCGGCCTGCAGGAGCCCGGCACCGAGGTGTTCCTCGGCGGCCGCTACCTGGTGGTGCCGTCGCTGCTCCTGATCGTCTCGATCGTCTCGACGGCCAGCGCCTGGCTGCCCGCTCCCGGGGTGCGGGGCGGCCGCCGTGCCGTCGGCGCCGGTGTCGTCGTCGTGCTGGCCGCCGCGCTGATCGCCCCGGGCGTCGTCGACTACCGCTCGCCCGACAACAAGGCCGGGGTGCCCGAACTCAGCGTGTCCGTGCCGGGCTTCCGCGCCGAGTGCGCCGCCGATCCCTCGGCGTCGGTGCGGGTGCCGATCGGCCCGGCGGGGACGTGGTTCCTCGTGCCCTGCCCGCGCATCCTCGACACCTCTCCCGGGGAGCGGTGAGGGCATGTCGCTCTGGCTCGTGCTCGGCTGGGTCGCCGCCCTGGCGGTGCCGCTCCTCGTCGTCTTCGCCGCCGCCGTCGGCCTGACCGCCCGGCTCTGGCGCGCGACCCCCGGCCTCGCCCCGGCGTTCGGCGTGCTCGGCGTCGCCGGCAGCGCCTGGCTCGCCTTCGTGGCCCTCTGGCTCAGCCCTCCCCTCGGCCTGGTGCTCGCCGCCGCGCTGCTGGTCGCCTCCGTCGTCGCGGTCGTGCGGACGGGCGTCTGGCGGCGGTGGCGCGACGGCCTCCCCGTGCTGGTGCTCGTGGCGGCCGCCGCGGTCTTCGCCCTGGCCTTCGCCTGGCTCTGGGGCCCGGGAGCCGACCCGTACTCCACGGTGGCCGACCGCTTCTTCCACTTCGCCCTGCCGAGCGACAACACCATCCCCGGCGTCTTCGCCGACCGCCTCGCCCTCGACGAGAGCACACGCGCGATGATCGGCGACTGGAACGGCGGCGACCGTCCGCCGCTGCAGACCGGCCTCGAGCTCGCGCTCGGCCCCGTCGTCGCCCTCGCCCAGCTGCTCGGCGGCGGCGCGGTCGTGGGTTTCGGCGGCGTGCTGCCCGACGGGGCCGCCTTCGCGGCCGATCTGCTCGCCCAGCTGCTCTGGCTGCCCGCCGGCTACGCCCTGCTCCGGATGCTCGCCTTCTCCCCCCGCTCGACGGTGCTTGCCCTGTCCGTCGCCGCCCTGGTGCCGACCGTGATGGTCAACACGCTGTTCACCTGGCCGAAGCTGCTCTCCGCCGCGCTGGTGCTCTCGGCGCTGGCCTTCCTGCTGGCGATGCGCCGGGCCGCCCCGCGGACGATCTGGCCGTTCGTGCTGGCGGTCGCCGCGGCGGCCCTTGCGGTGCTCGCGCACGGGGCGGCGGCGTTCACCGTGCCGGTGCTCGTGCTGCTCGGCCTGCACGCGCTGCGCACCCACCGGCGCACGCTGCTCTCGGCCTCCGTTCCGGTCGTCGTCGCCGGCGCCGTGGGGTTGGCGCTCTACCTGCCGTGGATGCTCTACCAGCGCCTCGTCGACCCGCCAGGCGACCGCCTGCTGAAGTGGCACCTCGCCGGCTGGATCCCGGTCACCCCCGACTCCTTCCCGACCGTGCTGCTCGACCAGTACCGCTCCACCCCGCTCAGCGAGCTGCTGACGAACCGGGTGGAGAACGTGGTCACGCTGCTCGGCATCGACCAGCTGCACCGCCTGCAGGGCCCCCGGGTCGACCTCGTGCGCTTCTTCCGGGTCGAGGACTGGACCAGCACGCTGTTCGCCCTGGGGCTGCCGGCCGTCGTCGCCCTCGTCGCCATGCTGCTGTGGTCGCTCCGGCACCGCCGGAGCCTCGACGGGACAGCGCGGCTGCGACTGCTCGTCCTGGCCGGGTTCGGCCTGTGCCTGATCGTCTGGGTGCTCGCGATGTTCCTGCCGAACGCCACCTTCGTGGCGCAGGGCTCCCACGCCTGGATGCTCGCCCTGGTGCTGATCCCGATCGCCTGGGCGGCCGAGCGCGCCCCGCGTCCCGCCCTGGTCGCTCTGGGCTTCCAGGCGGCCGCGACCGTCGTCGTCTACTTCGCCTTCACCCTGCAGGATTCGGCCGCCCGGCCGCTGTCGCCGGCGGCCGCCGTGGTCGCTGCGGTCGCCCTGCTGGTGCTCGTCGCCGCTCCCCTGCCACTCACCCGCTGGGCGGGACGAGCGGCCGGGGAGGCGACGGGGTCAGGGGACGACGACGGTGCGGCAGCCGAGGTCGCGGTTGTCGAAGGTCGCCGTCAGGCAGACCCGATGGCTCCCTGAGCTCGCCGGCACGACGGTGTCGATGCCGTGCAGCGGGCCGACGCCCGGGAAGTACGACGCGATCCAGTCCAGGCGGGTCGCCGCCGCGATCGGGGCGCCCTTCCCGTCGACGTCGACCCAGATGTAGGTCGTCGCGGTCGAGTTGCGGTCGACCGACCAGCCGGTGATCTTCACGCCGCCCTTCACGCCGGTGACCGAGTCGATGCTCGTGGCGCCGGTGGAGGGCACGTCGATCGTCCGGCAGCCGAGGTCCTGGCCGTCGAAGCTGGCCCGCACGCAGACCGTGTGCGGCCCGGCGCCCGCCTTGAGTGAGACGGTGAAGCCGTGGTTCTTGCCCACGCCCGGGAAGTACGAGTCGATCCAGTCGAGCCGGTCGGCCGCGAGGTACGGGCCGCCCTTGCCGTCGACCGTGATCCAGACGTACTGCTGGGTGGTGGAGATGCGGTCGACCGCCCAGCCGGTGAGGGTGATCTTCTGGTCGGAGGCGGTCAGCGAGTCCCACGACGCGGCGCCGCTGGAGGGCACCGTCACCTGCTTGCAGCCGTAGGAGACGTTCTCCTTCGTGCCGGTCACGCAGACGGTGTGCACGCCCGAGGTGGCCGGGAACGAGCCGCTGAAGCCGTGGCGGGGCCCCTTGCCCGGGAACAGGCCCTCGATCCAGTTCAGCTTGCCGCCGGCCCAGATCGCGCCGCCGCCCTTGCCGTCGATGGAGACCCAGACGTAGGTCGAGTCGGAGGAGGTCTGGTCGAGCGACCAGCCGCTGACGCTGATCTTGCCGATCTCGGCCGACACGCTGTCGAAGGAGCCGACCTCGTTGTTCGGCACGGTCACCGTGCGGCAGCCGTACGAGGTGTTCTCGAGGGTGCCGATGACGCAGACCTCGTGCCGTCCGGGCTTGGCCAGGATCGTCGCGCTGAAGCCGTGGCGCTTGCCGGCCGCGGGCCAGGCGGCGGCGGCCGCGTCGTTGTTCTCGCCGGCGTAGTACGCCTTGCCCTTGCCGTCGACGTTGATCCAGACGTAGCTCGGCGCCGTGCTCCGCTTGTCGAGGCTCCAGCCGGTGACGGTGACCGAGCCGAGCTGACCGGTGGCGCTCTGCACCGCTCCGGTCTCGTTCGTCGGCACCGTCACGGTCGCGCAGCGCAGCAGCACGCCGGCGTAACCCGAGACGCAGACCTGGTGGGTACCGGGCTTGGCGGGTACCACCCGGTCGAAGCCGTGCAGGTTGCCGGTGCCCGGGTAGAGCACCGGGGTCCAGCCGAGCGGCTTGTCGACCTTGTAGTTCTGGCCCTGGCCGTCGACGTCGACCCAGATGTAGGTCTGCGCGGCGCTGGCGGTGTTCAGCGACCAGCCGGCGACCCGGATGCCCCCGACGACGCCCTCGGCGGTGTCGAGGTAGCCCGCGGCAGTGCTCTTCGGCACCGTCACCGTGCGGCAGCCGAGGTCGGTGCCGTTGGACTTCGCGGCGCAGACGGTGTGGGTGCCCGCGGAGGCGCCGACGATGCCGTTGAAGCCGTGGTTCGGCCCGAGGTTCGGGTAGAGCACCGGGATCCAGCCGAGCGGCTTGTCCGCGGTGAGGTTCGACGAGACGCCGTCGACCGAGATGGTCACGGTGACGGGGCTGTCCTTCGCGGGGTCGACGGCCCAGCCGGTGACCTGCACGCCGCCGGCGACCGGCTTGACCGTGTCGAGCGCACCGTGCGGGTTGCTGCTGCTGCGGGGGTCGCCGAACCAGTCGGTGTACAGGCGCCAGAAGTTGCGGTTGCCGTACGAGGAGCAACCGTCGTTCTGGCCGCCGTAGAGGTTCGACATCGCGACCGCGTTGGGCTGGTACGGCGTGTAGTAGTAGAGGCCGGCGGTCGCCTTGTTCTTGATCAGCACGGGCGAGGAGCCGCAGGCGGCGTTCGGGTGGTAGCGCACGGCCGAGTACTTGCCCACCGGGAACCAGGTGAAGAACGCCGAGGTGCCGGCGGGGTTCGTGTAGCGCTTGTACTGCCAGGCCGCCTTGTAGACCTGGTTGTAGAAGCCCGAGAACTCCGCGTCGCAGGGAGCGGTGTCGGGGCACGCGAAGCCGGTCGCCGAGGTGTACTGGCTCTGGCTCGGCCAGGAGTCGGTGATCAGCGACTGCTCCTTCTGCAGCAGCACGATCAGCACCGACTGGCTGACGTTGCAGGCCTGGCCGACCTTGTAGATGATGGTCGCCGAGGTCTCGTTGGGCGCCCCGGAGTAGGCGTTGCACATCGCGTCGGCCGAGCGCGACCAGGTGGTCTGCCGGTAGTCCTTCAGGCAGGTGTAGCCCGAGCGGCAGCTCGACACCTGGCTGTTGAGGAAGTTCTGCACCGCACCGGCCGACATGGCGCCGCCGTTGAAGAAGTTCTCGTCGCTGATGATGTTGCCGGGGTCGAAGTCGGCCGCGGTCGCGGTGACGAGGGCCTGCGGGGCGCTGCGGGTGAGCACGGGCGCCGCGGCCGAGGCGGGCTCGGCACCGGCGGCGGTCAGGCCGGCCACGACGAGGATCAGGCTGAGAACGGCTGCGACCAGTCCCCGTCGAGTGGTCGTGCGTGTCATCGTGGCTCCGCTCATCACACCTCATCCTAAAGAGAGGCTGTGCGAAGCCCGGGGACTCGCCCGGTTGCGGCGTGTCAGCGGTGCAGCACGTCCCGCACCGCGAGCAGGTAGGTGCGGCCGTAGCGCTGCGACGGCTCCAGCACCGCGCCCTCGGCCCATTCGTTCCACGCGTTGACGAAGACGACCCGCTCGTCGCGCGGCCGCTCGGCCACCGAGGAGACGGTGGTGTTCAGCCAGCGCCGGAAGGTGAACGGGTTCGAGCCGTACCACATGTCGGGCTGCCACTGCCGGCGGGCGGTGTTGTCGAAGTTCACCATCACGCCCGGGTACCGGTGGGCGGGCGGGGCGGTGTTCAGCCGCTCCTCCGCCTTCTCGGCCATGGCCGGGTAGGAGAGCAGGTTGCCCTTGAAGCGCTCGTCGAGCCCGCGGTGGTCGCGGGGCAGCGACTGCCAGAACATGTTGTGCGGCGCGAATTCGAGGTAGGCGTCTAGTCCGTGCTCGGCGAGGGACCCCTCGACGCCCTGCATCGAGGTGCCGACGTCGACCGTCACGAGGTGGAGGCCGGGCAGGCCCGCCTCCTCGGCCACCTGGCGCCAGTGCGCGACGACCTCGACGTGGTCGGGGATCTGGGTGATGCGGTAGACCGCGATCACCGGCTTGTCGTCGATGCGGATGTAGCGCGGGTCGGTGATCAGGTGCAGCACGTCGTGGATGAACTGCTTCGCCGAGACGCGGTCGTAGTCCTGCGCGATCAGGATGTTCTTCTCGCTGCCGTCCCAGCGCCTGGTCCAGTTCTCGTTCGCCCACATGATGCAGAACGGCTGGTCGGAGTCGGAGGCCGCGAGCTCCTCCACCGGGAGGTCCATCAGCTTCTTGCCCGCGAACCAGTAGTAGTAGTACATGAAGCCCTCGAGGCCCGCCGCGGTGGCGAGCTCGTACTGGGCGTCGCGCACGCCGGGCGTGCGGAGGTCGTAGAAGCCGAGCTCGCTCGGCAGCAGCGGCTGGATGTGGCCGGGGTACAGCGGCGTTCCGGCGGCCACGTTCGACCACTCGGTGAAGCCCTTCTCCCACCACTCGTCGTTCTCGGGGAAGGTGTGGAACTGCGGCAGGTAGAACGGGATGACCCGGGCGCGGGGCTGCACCACCGCATCCGCCCCGAACCGCTCGAAGGCGGTGCCCTCGGCCGTCGCGGTCAGCGTCGAGGCGTCGCGCACGTCGTAGCCGGCCTCACCGGCGACGATCCCGAGGATGCGCTCGATCGCGTGCGCGGTGGTGGCGTCGACCTGGCCGGCCTCCTCCTCGAAGTCGGAGGCCTGCAGCTCGAAGGCGCGGAGGCCCTGCAGCAGGAAGCCGCGCACCCAGTAGATGCTGCCGGCGGCGAAGCGCAGGCGGTCCTCGTCGCGGTCAATCTGGATGCGCCGGAGCAGCGACCCGACGATCTCGCGGTCGCCGCCCCAGAACTCGGGGCCGAGCACGTTGCCGGTCGAGGTCAGGATGCCCAGGGCGGGGTCGCTCGCGAACTCGTTCAGCACCCGGGTGACCGTCTCGACCGAGCCGGCCAGCTCCGAGAAGAAGCTCTCGCGCCACTCGTCGCCCGAGCCGGCGAGCTCGCCGTGCGCCTCGCGCCAGGCGCTCTTCTTCGTGTGCACCTTGAAGACGAGCTCGTAGGGGTCGAGGAGCCCGGCGTTGACCACCGAGACCAGCGGCAGGATGTCGCGGCCGTGGTTGGCGATGTCGAGCACCTGCACGCGGTCGACGTTCGTGAGCCGGGAGGTGTCGAGCGACAGCTCCTCCCCCGAGGCGTTCGTGACGATCAGGTCGAACTGCACCGGCAGGGCCTCGAGCGACTGCAGGATCTGCGCGACGAGGTCGGTGTAGAACACGTGCACCACCACGGCCACCCGGGAGGTGGCGGGCTCGGCGACGAACTGCTTCTTCCACTCGCCCGGGTACAGCGCCTTGAGCCGGCTGCTGCGGTTGTACGCCCAGGAGCTGAAGCCCGCGGGGAAGTCGTCGGGTGCGGCGGGGGCCGGCGACTCGGCGAGCTTGTCGCCCACCTTGAGCATGGCGCGGCCGGTGCGGCGCTTGACTCCGCCGATGGTGATTTTTCTCATGACCCTCTAACTCTCACAGCCTGGTGGGCTCTCAGACCCAGTCGCGCGGGTCTTCGCCGAACATCCGCTCGATCACGGCGGGCACCTCGAAAGCGTCCCCCACGATACCCGGGTTGGTCACGAGCTCCCGTTTGACGAACGGGAAGCCGTGCTCGAGCAGCCCCTTCCAGCCCTGGATGGTGGGGTTCTGCGTGTACTGCACGACGAGCTCGTAGTCGAACCAGGCGCCCGAGACGTAGCCCTCGCCGTAGAGCAGGCGGCTGAGCCCCAGCTCGTACTTGTCGATGATGTCGAACTTGGTGGGCTGCTCGGGCAGGTTCTGCCAGAAGTGGCGGAGCGTCGCATCATCGAGCACGCCGCCCTTGAACCCCATCAGGAAGCTCTGCAGGTGCTGCATGTACTGGCTCGTCCAGGTGCCGCCCCAGACGTCGAAGAAGCTCGTCTCGAAGTCCTCGACCATGGGCGCGAGGCTCGCGAACGGCCCCACGAGCGAGTCGTTCGTCAGCAGCACGTAGGGCTTACGGCGGATCTCGGGGAACAGCTCGAGGCCGGTCGCCCAGGAGCCGAAGTCGTAGCCGATGTTCGGCTTCCGCACCACGATCGCGTCGTTCGCCGGCCCGCGCGACCAGTCCAGCGGGGCGTGGTCGTCGGATGCCCGCACCACGACCACCTCGTAGCCGGCCTCCTCGAGGCGCGCGACCATGCAGGACAGCGACAGCGAGACGGTCGAGGAGGTGCCGTAGCTCGCGACGACCGCGACGCGGTCGGTGGCGGGCAGGCGCCTCTTGGTGCTCTCGACGACGGTGAGCGGGAGCACCTTGTCGAGGACTCTCGTGCTCACGGGATCAGGTCCAGCCGTTGTTGAGCGCCTTGCGCCGGCGCATGCGCAGCGGCCGGGTGATCGACCACGAGCTGGAGCCGCGGAGGGCCTTCAGCTGGGTGGAGAGGCGCTCGGCCTGGTTGCGGCTGGCCACGAGGCGCCGGCGGTACTCCTCCGTCTCCGCCGTGCGCCGTGCGAGCTGGGCGCGGAGCGCCGCGACCTCGAGGCGCAGTTCGCGCAACTCGTTCGCGACGTCGCCGTCGGGGGGTGTCACTGCTGAGCTCATGCCCGGTACCGATCCTTCATGACGGGGGAAACCCCCCTACTGTAATCGGCTTCGGACGTCGTCGCCTGGGAGCTCCGCCCGTCAGACGAGGTCGACGGTGCCGCTGGTCGAACCGGAGTGGGTCGGGTCGGTGAAGGTCAGCTCGACGTTCCAGGTGCCGGTCGCGCCGGCAGGCAGCACGACCGCGAGGTTCGAGCAGTAGGTGACCATCGCATCCGCCATGCCCGCCCCCTCGATGGTGGCGCTCTGATCGCCCTGGCTGACGGTGACGGTGCAGGTGCCGGTCGAGGAGACGAGGTCGGTGACCATGCCCGCGACCGAGACGGTCGAGGTGGAGGGGTCCCAGGAGCTGTTGAGGATCTCCAGCGAGACCACGGAGGACTCGGGCGTCGTGGGGGTGGGCGTCGGCGTCGGCTCGGGAGCGGTCGTCGGCGTCGGGGTGGGGGTCGGCGTCGGCGTCGGCGTGGCCGAGCGGGTCGGCGCCGGCGAGCTCGCCGTGGGGCTCGGGGCGGCCGCCCCGCCGATGCAGCCGGCCGTCGACAGGGCCGCCGCGGCGACGATGAGCGTGCTGACGGATGCGCGGAGGAGAGTCGAACGTGCCATGTCCCCGATCCTAGGCACCGCGTTCCCGGATGCCCGCTGACGCTCCGGCGATAGGCTGATCGGGTGAAGATCGCCATGCCGAAAGCCCAGCCCGGAGTCGTGTCGGTGGTCGTGGTGAACTTCCGCGGCGCCGACGACACCATCGAGTGCGTCTCGCAGCTGGGCGCCGTCGACTGGCCGCGCGAGCGGCTCGACGTCGTCGTGGTCGAGAACGGATCGGGCGACGACAGCCTCGCCCGGCTCACCGCCGCCTTCGCCGGCGACGAGCGCGTGCGCGTGATCGAGTCGGCCGAGAACCTCGGCTTCGCCGGCGGCTCCAACCTCGGCGCGGCGAACGCGCGCGGCGAATTCGTGGCCTTCCTGAACAGCGACGCCAAGCCGCACCCCGCCTGGGTGCGGGAGGCGGTGGCGCAGTTCGACACCAGCCCCGCCGTCGCCGCGGTCGGCAGCAAGGTGCTCGACTGGGAGGGCAAGGTGGTCGACTTCGTCGGCGGCAGCCTGACCTGGTTCGGCATGGGCTACAAGGATCACGAGAACCAGCCCGACGACGAGCGCTTCCGCGAGCCCCGCGACATCCTCTACGGCACGGGCTCCGCCCTGTTCGTGCGCGCCTCCGCCTTCGCCGAGGCGGGCGGCTTCGACGAACGCTTCTTCATGTTCTACGAGGACGTCGACCTCGGCTGGCGCCTGAACCTGCTGGGCCACCGCGTGCGCTTCGCCCCGGCCTCGATCGTCTACCACCGCCACCACGCCTCGATGCGCAGCTTCGGCCCCTACCGCGAGAGCTACCTGCTGGAGCGGAACGCCCTCGCCACGCTCTACAAGAACCTCTCGGCCGAGAACCTCGGCCGCTTCCTGCCCGGGGCGATGGCGCTGCTCGCCCGGCGTGCGGTCGCGAAGAGCGACCTCGACTCGCAGCTGTTCGACATCCGCCGCTTCGACGGCGCCGCCGACGAGTTCGACGCGACGACGCCGGTGTCGAAGGAGTCGCTCGCGAGCCTGTTCGCGCTCGACCAGTTCGTCGAAGAGCTCGAGTCGCTCTCCGCGACCCGCGACGAGCTGCAGTCCGCCCGCCGGCGCACCGACGCCGAGCTGTTCCGGCTGTTCGGCAACATGATCCACCCGCTGATCGGCGACTCCTCCTACCTCTCGGGCTTCCGCGCCGTGGTCGACGCCTTCGAGATCGAGGCGGCCACCGACCGGCGGCACGTGCTCGTGATCACGGGCGACGCGCTGGGCGAGAAGATGGCCGGCCCCGGCCTCCGCGCCTGGAAGATCAGCGAGGCGCTGAGCGCCGAGCACGACGTGCGCCTGGTCACCTGGAACGCCGCGAAGCGCCACTCCGACCGCTTCGAGGTCGCGCACGTGCAGCTGCAGAACGAGCGCCAGATGGCGGTGCACGAGGAGTGGGCCGACATCGTCTTCTTCCAGGGCTACGCGCTGCACCACTTCACCACCCTGCAGAAGAGCGAGAAGATCGTCGTCGCCGACATCTACGACCCGATGCACCTCGAGCAGCTCGAGCAGGGCCGCGAGTTCGGCACCGAGCGCTGGACGAACATCGTGCGCTCGGCCACCGAGGTGCTGAACGCGCAGCTCTCCCGCGCCGACTTCTTCCTCTGCGCCTCCGAGCGGCAGCGCCTGTTCTGGCTCGGCCAGCTCGCCGCCCTCGGCCGCATCAACCCCGCGAACTACGCCGCCGACGACTCGCTCGACGAGCTCATCTCGATCGCGCCCTTCGGCCTCGACTCGACTCCGCCGCGGCACACCCGCGACGCGGTGCGCGGCGTCGTGCCCGGCATCGGGAAGGACGACAAGCTCGTCATCTGGGGCGGCGGCATCTACAACTGGTTCGACACCCTCACCCTCGTGCGGGCGATCGGGGCACTCGCCGAGCGGCGCCCCGACGTGCGGCTGTTCTTCATGGGCGTCGCGCATCCGAACCCCGACGTGCCCGAGATGGCGATCGTGCAGCAGACCCGCCGGCTCGCCGAGGAGCTCGGCCTCACCGGCCGGCACGTCTTCTTCAACGACTCCTGGGTCGACCTCGACGACCGGCAGAACTACCTGCTCGAGGCCGACGTCGGCGTCAGCACCCACTTCGACCACATCGAGACGACCTTCTCGTTCCGCACGCGCATCCTGGACTACCTCTGGGCCTCGCTGCCGATCGTCACCACCCGCGGCGACAGCTTCGGCGACCTGGTCGAGAAGGAGGGTCTCGGCGTGAGCGTGCCCGAGCGCGACGTCGACGCCCTCGCCGACGCCCTCGAGCGGATGCTCTACGACGACGCCGAGCGCGCCGCGGCCGTCGAGGCGGTCGGCCGGGTGCGCGAGCAGTTCACCTGGGAGCAGACCCTCCGCCCGCTGGTGGAGTTCTGCCGCGACCCCCACCCGGCCGCCGACCGCGTGCTCGGCTCGCTCTCGGCGCCGATCGCGCTCGGCGGGGCCGGCCGCCGCAGCCGCCCCGTCACGGCCGAGGAGAAGTTCCAGGCCATCTCGACCAGGCGGCACGGTCTCGGTCGCGACATCGCGCTGGCCAGGCACTACCTCACGAACGGCGGCGTCTCGTCGTTGATCGCCAAGGTGCGCTCCCGTTCTGAGCACGCCCGCGCCGGCCGCCGCTGACGCCGCGCCCCGGGCCTTCGCCCAGGGGCCGTGTTGTATCCTCGATCCCGGCAGTCGGCGGTGACCGCTGACCTACCCGGATGATGGCTTTGGAGGCCGGAAGCATGACTGGCTTGCAAGAGTCCCCGCTGCAGCGGGCGAATCGATTGAGCACCGAGCCCTGGCAGCAGGCCGGCGGCCGCAGCTCGGGCGTGACGGGAACGATCGCCTCCGTGCGCGAGATCTGGGAGCAGCGTCGGCTGCTCCGTCTGCTCACGGGGCGCGAGCTCAAGTCGCGCTACAAGGACAGCGCGGGCGGGTTCCTCTGGAGCCTCGCCAAGCCGCTGACCCAGCTGTTCATCTACTACCTGGTGATCGGCCAGTTCCTCGGCGCCGCCCGCGGCATCGAGAACTTCGCCATCTACATCTTCGCCGGCCTGACGATCTACACGCTGTTCAGCGAGATCGTGGGCGCGGGCACCGGCTCCATCATCGCGAACGCGGGCCTGGTGAAGAAGGTCTACCTGCCGCGCGAGATCTTCCCGCTCGCCGCCGTCGGCTCGGCGCTGTTCAACTTCGCCGTGCAGTTCGTCATCCTGATCATCGCGTCGATCGTCGTGGGCACCCTGAGCTTCGGGCCGCAGCTGCTGTTCGGCCTCGGCGCGCTCGTGCTCATCCTGATCTGGGGCACCGCCGTCGGCGTGCTGCTCGCGGCGCTGA
The DNA here is from genome assembly GCF_015350805.1 of Herbiconiux sp. VKM Ac-1786. Lineage (GTDB taxonomy): Bacteria > Actinomycetota > Actinomycetes > Actinomycetales > Microbacteriaceae > Herbiconiux. The sequence continues at coordinate 1,519,378 of NZ_JADKSG010000002.1, forward strand.
ACGTCTACCTCCGCGACATCCAGTACCTCGTCGAGGTCGTGCTGCTGCTGCTCATGTGGGCCTCCCCCATCCTCTACTCGTGGCAGCAGGCCGCGGCGATCCTGCCGCAGTGGCTGCTCGAGATCTACGTCAACTCCCCCATCACGCTCGCCGTGCTGGGCTTCCAGGAGGCCTTCTGGTCGGAGGCGTCCAACGGCGTCCCCCTGCCGCACCTGGCCATCCGGATGCTGATCGCCGGCGCCGTGGGCCTCGTCGCCCTGTTCGCCGCCCAACGAGTCTTCAGCCGCCTTCAGGGCGACTTCGCACAGGAGCTGTGATGGCAGAGCACGTCCCCGTCGTCGAGGTCAACGACGTCTCGAAGCGGTTCATCATCCGCAAGGAGAAGAGCCTCAAGGAGCGCCTGGTCAACGCCGGCCGTTCGAAGCAGTTCAAAGAGGACTTCTGGGCCCTGAAGAACGTCTCGCTCGAGATCGGCTCCGGCCAGACCATCGGCCTGATCGGGCCGAACGGCTCGGGCAAGTCGACCCTCTTGAAGACCATCGGCGGCATCATCCAGCCCACCACCGGCACCATCCGCCGGCGCGGCCGGCTGGCGGCGCTGCTCGAGCTCGGCGCCGGCTTCCACCAAGACCTGACCGGGCGCGAGAACGTCTACCTGAACGCCTCGATCCTGGGTCTCTCGCGCAAGCAGACCGACCTCTACTTCGATGACATCGTCGAGTTCTCGGGCATCAAGGACTTCATCGACACCCAGGTGAAGTTCTACTCCTCGGGCATGTACGTGCGGCTCGCCTTCGCGGTGGCCGTGCACGTCGACCCCGACCTGCTGCTCGTCGACGAGGTGCTCGCCGTCGGCGACGAGGCCTTCCAGCGCAAGTGCCTCGACAAGATCCGCTCGTTCCAGCGGGAGGGCCGCACGATCGTGCTGGTCACCCACTCGCTCGGTCAGATCACCGAGTTCTGCGACCGCGCCGTGCTGCTGAACAAGGGCGAGGTGCTCTTCGACGGCGTGCCCCACGAGGCCGTGCGCGACTTCCGCGACGTGCTCGAGGAGCGCCGCCAGGGCGAGGCCGAGGCGCACAACGCCACCCATGAAGAGAAGGTGCCCGTGAACGACGGGCGCATCGTCTCCACCACGGTGCACGCCGCCGGCCGCGCCGAGGGCGACCCCGTGCATCCGGGCGACGACCTGATCGTGCGCGTCACCTACGAGCACCCCACGGGCCTGCCCGACTGGATCGCCGCGATCCAGATCGACAACGTGCAGGGCGTGCCGGTCTACGGCACCGCCTCGCCGCGCATGAAGCTCGACCTCGGCACGCTGCGCGCCCCCACCACGGTGGAGTTCGTGCTGCGCGACGTGCAGTTCGGCACCGGCAAGTACTTCATCAACTCCACGCTGATGAACCGCGAGCGCGCCCACGTGCACGACGTGCCGCAGGCCGTCTCGTTCGACGTGCCCTACTACGACCTCGCGGTCGGCATCGTGCACGCCCAGCCGGAGATCCGCGTCGTCGGCGCCTGAGCGCCGGGGCTTCAGCATGACCGGTGAAGCGGATGCCCGGGTCGCCGTCTCGGCGATCCTGGTGAACTGGCGCCAGCCCGATCTCACCTCCCGGGCCGTCGCCTCGCTGGAACGGCAGACCGGTCTCGCCGAGCGCGGGCTCGACCTCGCCGTCGTGGTCGTCGACAACGGATCGGGCGACGACTCGCTCGCGCTGCTCCGGCAGCGGCATCCGCAGCACCTCGTGGTCGACGGCGGCCGCAACGACGGCTTCGGCGCGGGCGTGAACACGGGCATCCGCGCCCGCCCGGCCGACGTCTACGTGCTGCTCAACAACGACGCCGAGGCCGAGCCGGGCTTCGTGGCGGCCCTGGTCGACGAGCTGCGCGGGGCCGAGGGCGACGCGAGCGGGGGCCGCACCACCGAGCGGCGCGGGGCCGTCACCGCGCGGATCCTGCTCGCCGGCACCGACCCCGTGCTCGTCAACAGCACCGGCAACGAGACGACCCGCTCGGGCAACGGCCGCGACCGCGACTGGCTCGTGCCCGCCGCCGACGAGCACCGCCCGGCCGGCGAGGTGATGGGCTTCTCGGGCGGCGCCGCGGCCCTCGACGCCCGCGCCCTCGACGATGTGGGGCTGTTCGACGAGAGCCTGTTCATGTACTACGAGGACACCGACCTCTCCTGGCGGCTGCGGCGCGCGGGCTGGAGCATCCGCTACTCCCCCGACGCCGTCGTGCACCACGCGCACGCCGCCTCCTCGGGCACGGGCAGCGACGTCTTCCGCTTCAGCAACGAGCGCAACCGGATGCTCGTGGCCCTCCGCCACGCGCCGGCCCCCGTCGCCCTCACCGCCGTGGCCCGCACCGCAGCCGGCACCCTGCGTGCCCTGCTCGTCGTGGCGCGCACCCCCACGCCGGAGCACCGCGCCGACGCCCGCCGGCGTCTGCGCTCGTTCGGCTCCGCCCTGCGTCTGACCCCCGCGAACCTCGCCCGACGGGTGCGGATCGACCGCGCCGCCCGGGTGCCGCGGCGGGCCGTCGCGGCCTTCCTGGTCGCCGAGTGAGCCGCGAGGCGGCGGGTATGCTGGAGGCTGCCTCCGGGCGCCCCTCCCGGAACGAGACCTAGGACAGCGTGGTGAGCACTCAGATCCCAGTCCTCCTCGACGCGACGAGCCTGCCGCCCTCGTGGGGCGGAGTCGCCCGCTACATCGAGGGGCTGCTCACGGGCCTCGCCGAGCTCGGGGTGTCGCTCGACGTCGTGGTGAAGCCGGGCGACCTCGACCGCCTGCGCTCCGCGGCGCCCGGCCACCGCTATCACGCGGGGCCGGCCTCGCTCGCGAAGCGCCCGGTGCGGCTCGCCTGGGAGCAGCTCGGCCTGCCTCGGCTGGCCGCCCGGCTCGGGGTCGCGGCCATCCACTCGCCGCACTACACCTTCCCGCTCGCGGCCCGGCGGGCCCGGGTCGTCACCCTGCACGACGCCACCTTCTTCACCGACCCCGGCGTGCACTCGCGGCTGAAGCGCACCTTCTTCACGAGCTGGACGCGCTCTGCCGCCCGTCGCGCCGACGCCCTCGTGGCGCCGAGCCGGGCCACCGCGCAGGCGGTGCGCGACGCCGTGGCCGTGCGCCCCGAGATCCGCGTGGCCTACCTCGGCGTCGACCCTGCGGTCTTCCGGCCGCCGGCACCCGCCGCCGTCGAGGCCTTCGCCGCGGCGCACGGCCTGGGCGACCATGGCTGGATCGCCTTCCTCGGCACCATCGAGCCGCGCAAGAACGTGCCCGCCCTGCTCGCCGGCTACGCGAGCCTCCGCGCCGAGCGCAGCGCTCGCGGCCTCGGCACCCCCGACCTCGTGCTCTCGGGCTCCCGCGGCTGGGACGAGGAGGCCGCGCGCCTGCTCGACGCGCCGCGCGACGGTGTCACCGAGGCCGGCTACCTCCCGCTCGAGGAGCTCGGCGCGTTCCTCGGCGGCGCCACCGTCGTCGCCTATCCCTCGCTCGGCGAGGGCTTCGGGCTGCCCGTGCTCGAGGCGATGGCGAGCGGCGGCACGGTGCTCACCACCGATCGGCTCTCCATCCCCGAAGTCGGCGGCGACGCCGTGGCCTACACCGAGCCGGATGCGCGGTCGATCGCCGAGGCCCTCGGCCGGCTGCTCGACGAGCCGGGGCGGCGCGCGGAGCTGTCCGGTGCCGCCCTCCGGCGTTCGCAGGAGTTCACCTGGGCCGCCTGCGCGCGGGTGCACCTCGACGCCTACGCCGAGGCGGGCGTCACGACGGAGGTGGCCGCGTGACGGCGCAGCGCGCATCCGGAGCCCGCCCCCGCATCGCGGTGGTGACCGTGAGCTACGACTCGGCCGCCGTGCTCGGGCCGTTCCTCGACTCGGTGCCGGCCGCCGCGGCCCGCACCGACGTCGACGTGGTCGTGGCCGACAACAAGCCGGGCTCGCCCGCGCGTGCCGAGCTCGAGCGCCTGGTCGCCGACGCCGGCGGCCGGTACCTGCCGATGACCGGCAACGTCGGCTACGGGCACGCGATCAACGAGGCGGTGGCCTCGCTCGGCGGCGGCCACGAGTTCGTGCTGGTCTCCAACCCCGACGTCGTGCTCGCGCCCGGGTCGGTCGACGTGCTCGTCGACACCATGCTCGAGCTGGGAGACGCCGGGGCGATCGGGCCGAAGATCCTGGAGAGCGACGGCAGCGCGTACCCCTCGGCGCGCTCGGTGCCCTCGATCCGCAACGGCATCGGGCACGCGCTGTTCGCCAACGTCTGGCCGACCAACCCGTGGACACGCTCGTACCGCCTCGAGATCGGTGAGAACCCGGTGCGCCGGGACGCGGGCTGGCTGTCGGGCTCCTGTTTCCTCGTGCGACGGGAGGTGTTCGACGCCCTCGGCGGCTTCGACACCGGCTACTTCATGTACTTCGAGGACGTCGACCTCGGCTACCGCATCGGCCGGGCGGGCTGGCGCAACGTCTACGAGCCGGCCGCCGAGGTGCTGCACACCGGCGCCCACTCCACCACCACCGAGTCGGCGCGGATGCTCCAGGCACACCACGACAGCGCGAAGCGGTTCCTCGCCAAGAAGTACGCGGGGCCGCTCTGGTGGCCGCTGCGCGCGGTGCTGTCGCTCGGGCTCGGCGTGCGCTCGGCCTTCGTGCGGCGCCGCTCGGCGCACTGAGCGCCGGCCCCCGCCCGGCTCAGCCCCGGCTCGGCCCGGCCCGGGGTGCGTTCGCTAGGGTGGAGGCTGGACGAACCCGACCAGAGATGGAGATCCGCCCGGTGAAGCTCGCAATGACCCTGATGGTGCGCGACGAAGCGGACATCATCGGGCCCATGATCGACCACCACCTCGCGCAGGGCGTCGACGTGCTCATCGTCACCGACAACGGCTCGGGCGACGGAACCGCCGAGATCCTCGAGCGCTACGCCGACGACGGGCGCATCGAGCTGCGGCACGATCCCGTGCACCGCAAGCAGCAGAGCCCCGTGGTCACCCGGATGGCCCGCGACGCCGCCGCCCTGCACGGCGCCGACTGGGTGATCAACGCCGACGCCGACGAGTTCTTCGCCCCCGTCGACCGCTCGCTCACGCTGCACCAGGTGTTCGAGCGGCTCGACCCCGCCATCCGCTCCTTCCTCGTGCCGGTCACGAACCTCACCGGCACGGCCGCGGCGGCGGGCACGGGCTTCGACCGGCTGGTCTACCGCGACCACCGCCCCGTCGAGCAGCTGCGCGCCACCGGCCTCCGCGACCACCCCACGGCCGACGCGGTGCACGTGGGCGACCCCGAGGTCGACGTCATCCAGGGCAACCACTTCGTCAGCATCGCCTCGGCCGGGCTGCCGCCCGAGGAGCTCGCCATCGAGGTGCTGCACCTGCCCTGGCGCTCCTGGGCCCAGTACCGGCACAAGGTCGAGGTCTCGGGCCGAGCCTACGACGAGAACCCCGAGCTCACCCCGAGCCCGAACCACCACGGCATGCGCGACTACCGGCGCCTGCAGTCGGGTGCGCTGCTGCCGTTCTACCTGCTGCGCCACCCCGACGAGCAGGAGCTGGCCGACGGGGTCGCCGCCGGCCACTTCGTCGAAGAGCGGATGCTCGCCGGCACGCTCGCGTCCCCCGTCGCCGACGTGCCCTTCGACCCGGGCGTGCTCGAGCGCTTCCGCGAGTTCGCACCGGCCCTCCGCGACTCCGAGGCGCGCGGGTTCAGCATGCTCACCTCGGCCGAGGAGCGACTCCGGCTGAGCGAGGAGGAGAGCGCCCGCGCCCTGAAGACCCTCGAGGCCGAGCTGCGCGGGGAGATCAACGCCGCGAGCGACCGGCTGGGCGCCGTCGACCACGAGCGCCGGCTGGCCCAGGAGGAGCTCGCGCTCACCCGGGCGCACGCGGCGTCGCTCGAGGCCGAGATCGCGCGGCTGCGCCACCGGCCCGAGGTGCGGGTGGCCAACCGGCTGCGCCGGGCCCTGCCGGGCAGCAGGGGCTGACCCAGGCCGTCAGCTGGTGCCGACCGTCAGCTCGCGCAGGCCGCCAGGCTCCCGACCTGGGCGGTGAGCGTGTCGGTGCCGCCGAGCAGCACCACCTTCGTGGCCTTCAGCGCTCCGATGTCGGCGATCACCGCCCGCGGGATGCAGTCCCGCGGCACGATGTACAGCGGCGCCTTGGTCGCGCCCGCCAGCACCCCGCCGGCCAGGGCGTCGGGGAAGTTGTAGCCCGTCGCCAGGTAGACCGTGCCGCTCGTCGTGAACGCCGAGCGGTTGACCGCCTGGGAGGTGCCGAAGCGGTCGTCGCCCTGCAGCCGCTGCACGGTGAGGCCGGCCCCCTTCAACGAGGCCTCGATGCCGGTCGAGACCGAGAAGCCTCCGCCCGCGATCGCGGCCTTCGTCGTGCCCTTCGCGGCGAACAGCTGCAGGGTGGGCTGGTCGGCCGTGGCGGCGCGGCCGTCGACGAGCACGATGGGCGCGCCCTTCGATCCCGCCGCCGGCCCGGCCGAGAGCGCGTCGGGGAAGTTCGCCCCCGTCGCGGCGTAGGCGAGCGGCGCCGTCGGGAAGGCGTAGTCGGCGACCGCGCGCGAGACGGCGAAGCGGTCGTCGCCGTCGATCCGGGTGGTGTCGGCGACGAGCGCCCTCAGCTGTCCGAGCACGGCGTCGTTCACGGCGAAGCGTCCGCCGACCACGACGATCTTCTGCGGCTTCAGGCGGGAGATCTCGGCGGCGACCACGGGCAGCAGCTGGTCGGTGGGGGTGAGCAGCAGCGGGCCGCCGAGCTTCACGGCCGCCGGGGCGGCGCTCAGGGCATCCGGGTAGTTGCTGCCGGCGGCCACGAACACGACCTTCGCCGTGCCGGGGTAGGTGCGCTGCGAGATCGTCGCGGCCACGTCGTAGCGGGTGGCGCCGCCGATGCGGTCGACCGTCGGCTTGGGCAGCAGCTGGTAACTGTCGCTCACCACCGGGGAGTAGGTCACGTCGCCCCACTTCGCGCCGACGCTGAAGGAGTGCCGGCCCGACTGCAGGTTCGACGGGATCGCCAGCGACCAGGCGCCCTTCGAGTCGGGCGTGACGCTGAACGAGTTGCCGTCGATCGTGACGAGCACCCGGTGCCGCGGGCCGCCGTCGGCCAGGGTGCCGCGGATGCTGTCGCCGACGAAGGAGGGTCGGACGTACGTCGGGGTCGCCACCTGCACGCCGAGCTCCCAGGTGGGCAGGGCGCTCGCCACGCTCGGGCTGCCGTTGGACGTGATCAGCGGGAAGAAGGCGCTGATCGCCCTCGGCTGCGCGCTGCGGTCGCAGGTGCCGACCCAGTCGCCGGCAGTGCCGAGGCCGAACGCCGAGCTGCCGATCAGGGCCGAGGCGCCGCTGTCGCCCGGCAGCATGCAGACGTCGGTGAGGGTGAGGTTGACGTACTGGGGCGTGCCCGAGTGGTTGTAGACCGGGTAGGACTCGTTCACGACGAGGATCGAGCCGCAGGTCCAGCCCGTGGTGCGGCCCGATTTGCAGACCGGGGAGCCGACGATGCCGGTCGTGGCGTCCTTCACCGTGACCGGGGTGCCGTCGCCGAGGGCCCCCGCGCCGCCGCCCCAGGTGGAGACGACGGGCCGGGTGCCCCAGGCGGGCGAGACGCCGACGGCGCCCACGTCGGCGCCGCCGCCGAACTTGTACTGGTCGGCGATCGGGGCGCCGATGATCGAGCCGCGGCTCGGGGTGCCGCCCGCGGAGGACTGCTTCGACTCGTAGTAGTAGGTGCCGGCCGCGTGGTCGGGCTCGATGCAGTGGCCCGAGGTGACGAACTGCGGCTGCGGGTAGGCCTTGAAGCGGCCCGTGAAGCCGACGGAGCAGACGTAGGTGTAGCCCTGCGCGAGGAACTGGAAGCCCTGGCCGCCGACGATGTCGGCGAGGGCGTCGAGCTTGAGCTCCGAGAGGTCGGGCTCGGCGGGCACCCCCAGCTCGGCGGTGGCGCCGACCGACTCGACGGTCGCGGCGGCCTCCTCGTCGGGCACGTTGACGACGAGCGAGGTGCCGTCGAGGCGGGAGCCGAGCACCTCGAGGCCGCTCGCGGTGAGGGCGTCGACGACGTCGGAGGCGTCGGCGGCCGCGTTCGCGCGGGCGAGGTACTCCTCGGGGGTCTCGCCGAGGTCGCGCTGCACCGCCTCCGTGAGCTCGGCGGGGAGCTCGGCTGCCTCGGCGGCGTAGGAGGTGGCGTCGTAGGCCGACATGGTCGGCGCGTCGGCCGGGAGCTCGACGGTGTCGCCGGCCTCGGCGTCGGGGCGGGCATCCGGAGCCGGGGTCGACGTGGACGGCGGCGTCAGCGTCGTGGGCTGCGTCAGGGTCGTCGGCTGCGTCGGCGTGTCGGCCGAGGCCGTGGCCGCCGGGGCGACGAGGAGCGTGCCGGCCACGAGGGCGGCGGCGAGGAGCGCGAGCGGGGAGCGGACGGGGCGGGGCACCCCTTCACGCTACGGGGCGCACCCCGCCCCGCCCGGCTGCGACTCGCGTCGCCGCCGGGCGGAATCAGGCGGTGTCAGGCCCGGTCGGGCCTGGTCAGCCCTCTTCGGCGGCGATCAGGGTCTGCAGGTACGCGCCGTAGCCGCTCTTCACCAGCGGGGCGGCGAGCTTCGCGAGCTGCTCCGAGTCGATCCAGCCGGCACGCCAGGCGATCTCCTCGATGCAGCCGATCTTGAAGCCCTGGCGGTCCTCAATCACGCGCACGTACTCCGAGGCCTGCATCATCGACTCGAAGGTGCCGGTGTCGAGCCAGGCCGTGCCGCGCTCGAGCACCTGCACGTGCAGGTCGCCGCGCTCGAGGTAGCGCTCGTTGACCGTCGAGATCTCCAGCTCGCCGCGCGCGCTGGGCTCGATCGACTTCGCGATCGCGACCACGTCGTTGTCGTAGAAGTACAGGCCCGGCACCGCGTAGTTCGACTTCGGATGCTCGGGCTTCTCCTCGATCGACAGCGCCGTGAAGTCGTCATCGAACTCGACCACGCCATAGGCGCGCGGCTCGGCCACGTGGTACGCGAAGATGCGCGCCCCCTCGAGGCTCTCGTTGCTGCGAAGCGACGAGCCGAGGCCCGCACCGTGGAAGATGTTGTCGCCCAGCACCAGGGCGACGCTCTCGTCGCCGATGAACTCCTCACCGATAATGAACGCCTGCGCGAGACCGTCGGGCGAGGGCTGCACCGCGTACTCGAGCCGGATGCCCAGCTCGGAGCCGTCGCCCAGCAGCGCCTTGAACTGCTCGTTGTACTCGGGGGTGGTGATGATCAGGATCTCGTTGATGCCCGCCATCATCAGCGTCGACAAGGGGTAGTACACCATCGGCTTGTCGTAGATCGGCATCAGCTGCTTCGAGATGCCCTTGGTGATCGGCCACAGCCGGGTGCCGGAACCGCCGGCCAGGATGATTCCGCGCATCAGACGCCCTTCTCGCTCAGCGAGGCGTAGAACGCCCGCGCCTGGTCCCAGGTGGGGAGGATGCCGGCCGCGGCCGCCTCGGCGAGGGTCGGTGCATCCGTGTCCTTCGGGGAGAGCAGCGGCTCGCCCGCCTCGGGCGGGAAGACCAGGCCGATCGCCGGGTCGCGCGGGTCGATGCCGTGCTCGCGCTCGGCGTTGAAGGTCGAGGTGACGAGGTAGCTGACGGTGGCGTCGTCGGTCAGCGCCACGAACGCGTGGCCGAGGCCCTCGCTGAGGTAGATCGCGCGGCGGTCGACGTCGTCGAGCAGCACCGAGTCCCACTGGCCGAAGGTCGGCGAGCCGACCCGGATGTCGATCACGAAGTCGAGCACCGCACCATGGGTGCAGGTGACGTACTTCGCCTGCGACGGCGGGATGTCGGCGAAGTGGATGCCGCGCACGACGCCCTTCTTCGACACGGACGTGTTCGCCTGGGCCAGGTCGAGCGGATGCCCGATGACCTCTTCGAGCTTGTCGAAGCGGTACCACTCCAGGAACACGCCACGGTCGTCGCCGAACTGCTTCGGCGTGATCTCATAGCTGTCGGGGATCGTCAATTCGCGGATCTGCACGGTGAGAGTCTAACGAATCACGCCACGCGCACCGGGCGGTACGAGGTGACCCCCTCGATCACGCGCTCGATCTGGGCGTCGGCGAGGCCGGCCCAGAGCGGCAGCCGCACGAGCTGCGCCGAGAAGGCGGCCGTGCGGTCGAGCACGTGGGCCGTGCGCCCGTAGCGCTGTCCGGCCGGCGAGGAGTCGAGCGGCACGTAGTGGAAGGCCGCCCGCACGCCCGCCTCGCGGAGGTGGGCGATCAGCCCCTGCTGCCCCTCGTGGTCGGGCATCACCGCGTAGAAGAGGTGGGCGCTGTGCTCGAGGCCGACGGTGTCGGAGACGAGGGTGGCGCCGACGTGTGCGGCCCACTCGGAGAGCCCCTCCGCGTAGGCGGTCCAGACGCCGAGGCGCCGCTGCTGGATCTCGTCGAAGGCCGCCAGCTGGGCGTCGAGCACGGCGGCGTTCAGTTCGCTCGGCAGGTAGCTCGACCCCTCGTCCTGCCAGGTGTACTTGTCGACCTGGCCGCGCAGGAAGCGCGCCCGGTTGGTGCCCTTCTCGCGGATCACCTCGGCCCGCTCCCAGAGCGCCGGGTCGTTCACGAGCAGCGCGCCGCCCTCGCCGCAGTGCACGTTCTTGGTGTCGTGGAAGCTCTGGGTGCCGAGCACGCCGACCGTGCCGAGCCGGTGCGCCCCGGAGCGCCCGCCCAGCCCGTGGGCGTTGTCCTCGACCAGGGCGACCCCGGCCTCGGCGGTCGCGGCGAGCAGGGCGTCGAGATCGACGGATGCTCCGCCGTAGTGCATCGCGATCACGGCCTTCGTGCGCGGGGTCAGCGCCTCGGCCACCTGGCCGACGTCGAGATTGCCGCTCGGGCCCTCGATGTCGACGAACACCGGGGTCGCGCCGCGCGCCACCACCGCGATGGCCGCCGAGGTGAAGGTGAAGCTCGGCAGCACGACCTCGTCGCCGGGGCGCACGTCGAGCAGCAGCATCGACATCTCCAGCGCGTGGGTGCACGAGGTGGTGAGCAGCGCGTCGGTGGCCCCGGTGACCTCCCGGAGGCGCCCGGTGGCCGAGGCCGTGAAGGCGCCGTCGCCGTGCGAGTGGTCGGAGTCGAGCACGGCGGCGAGGTTCGTCAGCTCACCGGGCGCCCGGTACGGGCGGCTGAAGACGATCTCATCGGGCATCCTGTACCCCCTCCTCGAGTGCGTCGTCGGGCATGATCGTCTCGGGATCGTCGACCGTGAGGTAGAGCGGGCGTCCCATCGACACGTTCAGGCCCACGCCGATGTACTCGGCGATCACCCCGAGCGCGAACAGGATGGCGCCCGAGCACAGCAGCACGGCCACCATCAACGAGGCCCAGCCCGCCGTCTCGGGGTTCGAGCCCACCTGCGGGGCGATGATCACGTAAAGGGCGACGGCGATGCCGAGCAGCGCGATGATGCCGCCCAGCACGCTGACGGCCCGGAGGCCGGCGGTGCCGCTGGTGAGCACCATGCGCCAGAAGTAGGCGAAGAGGGCGGGCAGCGAGTAGCCCGAGACGCGTCCGTCGGCCGTGCGCAGCCGGGTGGGGCAGGTCGCGACGCGGTTCGTCACCCAGGACAGGGCGACGTCGAGGTAGACGCCGGTCGCCGCGAACGAGGCGAGTTTTCTGCCCATGTCGCCGCGCACGAGGCGGAAGCTCTGGAACTGGCTGGCGTCGGGGAGGTGAAAGGCGGTGCCGAGCATCCGCTTCGACGACTTCGAGGCCGCGGCACGGAAGAAGCCGTGCGGGCGCTCGTTCGTGAAGCGCGCGTAGACGACGCCGGCCCGCTCGCGGATGGCCGTGTCGAGGAAGGCGCCGAGGTCGGCGGGGTCGTGCTGGCCGTCCTCGTCGAGGGTGACGATCCAGCGGCCGGTCGACTTCGCCATGCCGGCGATCGTCGCCGCGTGCTGGCCGAAGTTGCGGCTGAGCCAGATGATGCTGACGAAGGGGAGCTGCTCGGCGAGGGTGCGCATCACGGCGTCCGACTGGTCGGGCCCGTTGTCGTGCACCAGGATGACCTCGGCGATGCGGTAGGCGTGGCCGTCGGGGGTGATCGCGCCGTGCGTGTAGGGCACGAGCTCGCCGACCATCGCCGCGAGGGTGCGCTCGCCCTGGTAGACCGGCACGACGACCGACATCGTGTAGACGGGCTCGCCGGCGCGGGACGGATCGGCGCGGGACTGATCGCCGGGGCGGGACGGGACGGGGTCGACGGGGGTCATCGCTGCGGGAGCTCCAGGAACGTGAATCGACCGTCGGGTGAGTCGAAGGTGGTGGTGGGCCCGACGACCGCCGTGATCTGGTCGACGACCGTAGAACCAGAGTCAGTGTAAGCCGCCCGGTCGAGCACGAAGCCGCACGCGCCGAGACCCTCGACCGCGTCGACCAGCTCGGGGGCCGGCAGCGAGGCGAGCGCGCCGACCTCGTCGATGGGCGCGCGGCCCTTGATGCCGCCCGCCGACCAGCGCAGCGTCTCGGAGTGCAGGAACGGGCGCAGCTCGTCGGAGTCGGTCGCACCGTTCACGGGCGGCGACTCGGGGAAGGCGATGTAGGGCAGCTGGTAGATCAGGCACTCGGGCGCCACGTCGGCCTCGACCTGCTCGGTGAAGGTCTCGTCGGAGTCGTAGGCGGCCACGGTGGCGGCGCGGGCCTCCGCGTCGATCGGCGGGATCTGGTCCCAGACCGCGAGCAGCACGAGCAGCACCGCGAGGGGGACGGCGAAGGCCGTGAGGCGAGGGCTGCCCGTGCGGGTCGTGCCGCGCATCCGCCCCGCCACCCGGCGGACGAGACCGTCGAGCAGCAGCCCCACCGCGGCGAGCGCCAGCAGCGCGATCAGGATGGCGATGCGGTTCCAGGAGCGGATCGGGAAGTCGACGAAGGAGAGCAGCGTCGAGAGCCCGCCGACCGTGCCGAACAGGAAGGCGACGAGCGCGAGCCCGGCGAGCACGGCGAGGGTGCGGGTCGACTCCCCCGGGCCGCGCCAGCCCGTGCGGCCCGCCGAGAGCAGGAAATGCACCGCCACGACGACGAGCGCCACGAAGCCCGCGGCGGCGATCAGGCCGAGGGCCGGCTCCTCGGAGGGCAGCGGGTAGTAGGTGTCGTAGAGCTGACGCAGCGTGGCGAACGGGCCGAAGCGGTGGCCGGGCACGGGCAGCAGCAGCGACGAGAGCTTGAACGAGTAGAGCTCGGCCTCGGGCGGGCTGCGCACGAGCACGGCCTCGTTCACGCCGTTGGCGAGCCGGTACAGGATGCTCGGCGTCAGGTTCACGAGCATGACGCCGGCGATCAGCAGTCCGGCCGCAGCGGCCCCGAAGAAGCGCCGCCAGGCGCGGCTGCGCCAGAGGGCGCTGAGGCCGGCGACCGCGAGCACGAGGGCGACGAACACGGAGTAGTAGCTCGAGGCGGTGCCGAGGAGGGCCACCGTGCCGGCGGTGGCGGCGTTGCGGCCGGTGACCGGCCGGAGCCAGCGCCGCTCGGGGGTGCCGTCGGCCCGCTCCGTCGGGCGGAGGGCCCAGAGCGGCCGCCCGGTCGCGACGAGATAGATCAGCCCGACGGCCAGCGGCACCACGAAGTAGGCGGCGAGGAAGAGGTGCCCCTCGCCCTTGATGAAGTGGTACGGCGCCAGCGAGTAGACCACGCCGAGCGCGACGGCCAGCGGTGTGCCGACGCCCACCAGCCGGAGGAACCAGAGCGCCGTGATCGCCGCCAGCGGGAAGCCGATGACGAAGTAGACGTTCATCGCCACCCCGAAGTCGGAGGTGAACAGCCTCAGCACGTCGGCGGCGATGAAGTGCAGGTTGTCGGCCTGCGGGTAGTCGCTGTAGAACTGCCCGTACGGGGCGCCGAGGTCGGGCTGGTGGGTGAACCAGCCGGTCTCGATGATCGTCTTGAAGTGCGAGGCCACGGCGAGCGCGTCGCCGGAGTAGTAGAAGGGCACGCGCCAGTCGACGCCCCAGAGGTTCAGGCCGAACCAGACGGCCACGAGCGACACGACGGCGGCGACGCCGTACGGCAGCAGACGGCGGCCGGCTCGGCTCAGGGCACTCGTCACGCCGCTCACCGGGCCGCTCGCATGCGGCGGGCGTTCAGCGCGTAGTAGCCGCGGCGGGCCAGCGCCATCAGCTCGGCACGGCGGTCGCCGAGGCGCACGTCGGCGGCGCTGATCACGTCGGGCGCCTGCTCGCGGCACCACGCGTGGTAGGCCTTGGCCTGGGTCGACTGCTCGTCGACGAGGGCGACGCTCCACTGGGTGTCGTTGACCCGGAACACGGCGAGCGGCCGGTCGACGGGCAGGTAGTCGCCGCGCAGCAGCACCTTCGAGTAGCTCGTCTGGTCGATCAGGTAGGGGAAGCGGGCGTCCCAGCCGCCGGCCGCCTCGAGCTCGGCGCGGCGCATCGTCACGCAACCCGGCTCGCCGAACACGTTCGTGCCCTTCCGCACCGTCTGGCGGATGGCCTCGACGCCCGGCTGCACCGCGCGCCGCACGCCCTGCAGGCCGCGGTTGCGGATCGTCACTTTCCCTCGCGCGTCGACGATGTCGCGCGGGCTCGACACGAGCACGACCGACGGATGCGCGTCCAGGGCCTCAGAGTGCGCCTCGAGGGCGCCGGGGTACAGAAGGTCGTCGCCCGGCAGGAGCTTCAGGTACTCACCGCTCGCCGCCTCGGAGACCCGGCGCCAGTTGGCCTCCGCGCCTCCCCCGGCGGGGGTCGAGAGGATCGTGAGCCGAGCATCCGCTTCGAAGGCCCGCACCGCCTCGAGGGTGCCGTCGGTCGAGGAGTGGTCGGCGACGATGAGCTCGAAGTCGTCGTGGCGCTGAGCCAGCACGGAGCCGACCGCCTCGGCGATGTAGGCGGCGTTGTCGAAGGCCGGGATGACGACGGAGAGCTTGGGCATCAGCGGGGCTCGGTCGTGTCGGTGCCGATATGCAGCTCGGTGGCGGCCTCGGCCTCGGCGGCCCCGCGGCGGAACGAGAAGCCCTTGTGCCCGAACCAGCTGATGGCGGTGGTGACCACGAGGATCGACAGCTGCGCGAGGATGCGGTTCCAGCCGAAGCCGACGAGCACCGGCAGGATGACCGCGTTGATCGCGATGGCCACGAGGTAGACGCTCTCGAAGCGGGCGAGGTCGCGCCAGACGTGACCGCGCACCTTGAACACGAAGCGGCGGTACATCACGAACGCGAACAGCACCCCGAGCACGTGCGCGCAGGCGAGGGTGCCGAGCGAGCCGACGGTCTCGTTGACGGCCTCGTCGAGCCAGGCGCCGACCGTGAGGTCGAAGGCGATGAAGAACAGGAAGCCGACGCCGGTGTTGGTGGCGCCGACGAGGAGGAAGGCGATGCGCTGATCGCGGATCAGCCGCAGCAGGGGCCCGGGCGCACCGGCCTGCTGAGGATCATTCACGCAGGCCACTCTAGAGGCCCGAGCCGTCAGGAAGCCGAGCGACACCCGCCCCACTCCGGGGGCGGCTCCCGGCCCTCCCGTACAATCGGGAACGACCACATCTGAGGAGACCTCCCCACCATGAAGATTCTTGTCACCGGCGGAGCCGGATTCATCGGCTCCAACTTCGTCCGACGCACGCTCGAAGACGCCTACCCGGGCCTCGAAGGCGCCGAGGTCGTCGTGCTCGACGCCCTGACCTACTCGGGCAACCTCGACAACCTGCTGCCGGTGAAGGACAGCCCGCGGCTCACCTTCGTGAACGGCGACATCCGCAACGGCCAGCTGCTCGACGACCTGTTCCCCGGGCTCGACGCGGTCGTGCACTTCGCCGCCGAGTCGCACGTCGACCGCTCGGTGCGCGACGCCTCGATCTTCGTCGAGACCAACGTGCTCGGCACCCAGCAGCTGCTCGACGCCGCGCTCCGCAACAACCTCCCCCGCTTCGTGCACGTCTCCACCGACGAGGTCTACGGCTCGATCGCCGAGGGCTCGTGGGCCGAAGACCGCCCGCTCGAGCCGAACTCGCCCTACTCGGCCTCGAAGGCCGGCAGCGACCTGCTCGCCCGCTCGTACCACCGCACGCACGGCATGAACATCTCGATCACGCGCTGCTCGAACAACTACGGGCCGTACCACTTCCCCGAGAAGGTCATCCCGCTGTTCGTCACCAACCTGATCGACGACAAGCACGTGCCGCTGTATGGCGAGGGCAACAACATCCGGGACTGGCTGCACGTCGACGACCACACCCGCGGCATCGCGATGGTGCTCGTGAACGGCCGCGCCGGCGAGATCTACAACATCGGCGGCGGCACCGAGCTGACCAACAAGGAGCTCACGCAGCTGCTGCTCGACGCGACCGGCAAGGACTGGTCGTACGTCGACCGCGTCGCCGACCGCCTCGGCCACGACCTGCGCTACTCGGTCGACATCTCCAAGATCCGCGACGAGCTGGGCTACGAGCCGCAGGTGCCGTTCGAGCAGGGCCTGGCCGACGTGGTGCAGTGGTACCGCGACAACCGGCAGTGGTGGGAGCCCCTCAAGGCCCGCGCGGCCCTGAGCTGAGCGTCGCGCATCCGATGACTCGCTATCTCATCACCGGGGCGGCCGGGATGCTCGGCCGCGACCTGCAGGAGGCCCTCGCGGGCCGCGACGTCGTGGCGCTCACCCGTGCCGAGCTCGACATCACCGACCCCTCGGCCGTGGCCGCCGCGGTCGCGGGCGTCGACGTCGTGTTCAACTGCGCCGCCTACACCGCGGTCGACGCGGCCGAGACCGACGAGGAGGCCGCTCGGCTGGTGAACGCCGTCGGGCCCGCCACGCTCGCCTCGGCCACCCGGGCCACGGGCGCGAAGCTCGTGCAGATCTCGACCGACTACGTCTTCCAGGGCGACGCCACGTCGCCCTACGCCGAAGACGAGCCGCGCGACCCGCTGAACGCCTACGGCCGCACCAAGGCCGGCGGCGAGGAGGCGGTGCTCACGGGCAACCCCACCGGCGGCTACGTGGTGCGCACCGCCTGGCTGTACGGCCGGCACGGGGCGAACTTCCCGGCGACGATGCTCCGGCTCGGCCGCGAACGCGACAGCGTCTCGGTCGTGCACGACCAGGTCGGGCAGCCCACCTGGACCGCCGACCTGGCGCGCCAGCTGGTGCTCCTGGCCGACTCGGATGCTCCCGCCGGCGTCTACCACGGCACCAACTCCGGGCAGGGTTCGTGGTTCGACTTCGCCCAGGCGACCTTTCAGGAAGCCGGACTCGACCCTGATAAGGTCAAGCCCACGGACAGCTCGCAGTTTGTTCGTCCCGCCCCGCGTCCCGCGTACTCCGTGCTCGGGCACGACGCGTGGTCCCGAGCGGGATTGGAGCCCATGCGAGACTGGCGCACCGCGTTGCACGAGGCGGTGACCTCGGGGATTTTTGGAGAGTAATGGCCACGCTGCGGGTAGTCGTCGACCAGCTCGTGGCTCCGGTGCCGGGCGGCATCGGCCGGTACACGCTGGAGCTCACCCGGCAGCTGATCGCCACCGCTCCCCGCGACTGCGACGTCGAGGGCATCGTCTCGGCTGTTCCGCAGGCGACGGCCGATGCTCTTGCCGACCGCTTGCCCGGCTTGGCCGGTCTGCACCGCGCCACCCTGCCACGGCGTGAGCTCGCGGCGGCCTGGCAGCACGGCGTCATCGGCTCCTCGGGCTCGGGCATGGTGCATGCCACGAGCCTGATGGCGCCGCTGCGCAAGCACGACCGCCGTGCCGACGTCGGCACGCAGACGGCCGTCACGATCCACGACGTCGTGCCGTGGACGCATCCCGAGACCCTGACGCCCCGCGGCGTGAGCTGGCACCGGGCCATGGCCAAGCGGGCGGCGCGATACGCCGACGCGGTCGTCGTTCCGACGCATGCGGTGGCCGAGGAGCTCTCGAAGCACTTCCGCTTCGGCGACCGCATCCGGGTGATCGGCGGGGCCGTCAGCGACGAGCTGCGGCTGCCCGCGAACCCCGCTTCACGTGCTGTCGAGCTCGATCTGCCGGATGAGTACCTGCTCGCCGTCGGCACGCTCGAGCCGCGCAAGGGGCTCGCGGCGCTGATCGAGGCGCTCGCGCTGCCGGCCACCGGCTCGCTGCCGCTGCTGATCGCCGGGCCGTCGGGCTGGGGCGACGTCGACGTGGCCTCCGTCGCCGCGGCGGCCGGGGTCGATCCCGCCCGCGTGCGCGTGCTCGGCTTCCTCAGCGACACCGACCTCGCGCTCGTGCTCGAGCGCGCCACCGTCTTCGTCTATCCGAGCCTCGCCGAGGGATTCGGCCTGCCGCTGATCGAGGCGTTCGACTTCGGCACGCCCGTCATCCACGCCGACGTGCCGGCGCTGCTCGAGGTGGCCGACGGCTCGACGTTCGTCGTCACCCGCACGACCCCTGCGGAGTACCCGGCGCAGCTCGCGTCCGCCATCGCCGACGTCGTCTCCGACGCGGCGCTGCGCACCCGCCTCTCGATCTCGGGCCTCGACCGCGCCCGCGCCTTCTCCTGGCGCGACTCGGCCGACAAGGTCTGGCAGCTCCACGCCGACCTGTAACTGACCGCCCCGCCGCGCCGCCGCCCCTGTCGGGCTACTGGGCGGCGGTGTCAGAGGCCGTCGAGAGGACGAGGGCGTCCGCGACCGTCTGGTGGACGACGTCCCAGTCCGGGTCCTCGGGGTCGATCAGGGGCGGAGTCAGGTCGACGCGGTCGATCGGCAGCTCCTTCGTCTTCATCGCGAGGTCGATGAAGTACGACAGGGTCGACTGCGGAATGTCCGTCTGCACCACCTGGGTGCCCGCCTCCACGATGCCCTGGAACTTCGTCAGCACGTTCACCGGCTGGAACTGCTGCAGGATCGCCGTCTGCAGCTCGCCCTGCCGCTGCATCCGGTCGTAGTCGCTCGTGGTGTGCCGGGAGCGGGCGTACCAGAGGGCCGTGTAGCCGTCCATATGCTGCTGGCCCGGCCAGATCCAGCCCTCGACCTCGTTGCCCTCCTCGTCGCCGCCCATGGGCAGCTCCTCGGTGACGTTGATGTCGACGCCGCCGAGCGCGTCGATGAGGTCGGAGAAGCCCTGCATGTCGATCATCACGTAGTACTGGATCGTGATGCCCAGGGCACCCTCGATCGCGTCCTTCGTGGCCTCGACGCCGGGGTTCGAGCCCTCGGCCTCGGCGTTCGGGTACAGGTCCTGGTCGAAGGCCTCCACCCGCGGGTAGAGGAAGCTGATCTGGCAGTCGCTGCCGCAGTCGTAGCTGCCGTCGGGCGCGTACTCGCTGCCTACGAGCGGCGAGTCGGCGACGATCGGCACCTGCTGCAGGTCGCGCGGCACCCCGATCATGGTCGCCCGGCCCGTGTCGGCCTCGATCGAGACCACGGTCATACTGTCGGGCCGCATGCCGTCGCGGTCGGGCCCGGCGTCGCCACCGAGCAGCAGGATGTTGTACCGCCCGTCGACCGGAGGCTCGGCCGCGGCCTGCGCCGAGAACACCGAGTTCAGCCCGTCGGCGGCCACGTTCGCGTACCAGGCGCCGGCCGCCGCGACCCCGGAGGTCGCGACCAGCAGCAGCACCGAGAACGACGCCAGCCACGGCCGCGCCCGCTCCCCCACCCGCACGAAGCGCACGAGTCGCAGCGTGTCGAGGGTCAGCACGATCCACAGCACGGCGTACGCGACGAGCACCACCTGCACGAGCAGCAGCGGGATCGGGTTGGTCGCGATCGAGAAGATGACCTGCGGCCAGATGAGGTAGACCACGACGCCGACCACGGCGATCGCCCAGAGGCTGAGCGTGAAGTACAGCCCGAAGCGCCCCAGCTTGCGGTTGCCCGCGAGCACCTGCGCCGAGCCCGGGATGAGCACGTTGAGCACCACCAGCCACCACCCGCGGACGGTCATGGCCTTCGGCGAGGTGGTGTCCGGGTACCGGATCGGGCTGGCGGTCGTGCTGCCTGGCATCGTGGTCATAGGCGGGTCTGCGTTGTCATAGGCGGGTCTGGAGGTCTTCGTTCTTCTGCGCGACGAGCTGGGAGAGCCCGCTGCGGTAGCGGTCGAGGGCGTCGGCCAGCCCATCATCACCGGTCGAGAGAATGCTGACAGCGACGAGCGCGGCGTTCTTCGCCCCGCCGATCGAGACGGTGGCGACCGGGATGCCCGCCGGCATCTGCACGATGGACAGAAGTGAATCGAGACCGTCGAGGCGCGAGAGCGGCACGGGAACCCCGACGACCGGCAGTGTCGTGACGGCCGCGATCATCCCGGGCAGATGCGCCGCTCCGCCGGCGCCGGCGATGACGACCTTGAGGCCGCGCTCGCGCGCGCTCCGCCCGTACTCGATCATGGCCTCGGGCGTGCGGTGCGCCGAGACGACGCGCACCTCGTGCGGCACGCCGAAGTCCTTCAGCACCTGAACGGCGTCGCTCATGACGGAGAAGTCGGAGTCCGACCCCATGACGACGCCCACGACGGCTCTCTCTTCGGGCATGCCCCCATCGTACGGTCGCCCCCTCCGGCTTCTGCGGAACGGCGCGCTCGTGTGGCTCAATCCGCCCGCCGGCTCTCGAGCCGCATCACCCGCGTCCGGTGCGTGCCGGGCCCCATCCCGTCCGGTCAATCGGGCAGGAAGCTCTCGAGCTGGGTCTTCACCGTCTCGGATACAGCATTGGGCCCTCCCAACAGCACGATCCGGTACGGCGACAGCCGCGCCAGCTCGGCCGCGACCGGGGCCGGGATTCCGTCCTTCGTCACCAGCAGCACCGGGGCGCCACCGATGATAGCCGCGGGGCCACCCGCGAGCGCATCCGGGAACGCCTGACCCGACGCGACGTACACCGTGTACGTGTGCGGCCGGAACGACCGCTTCGACGCCGCCGCCGACACCGCGAACCGATCCGGCCCGTCGATCCGGATCACCGTCGCCTGCTTCGACACCTCCGCAACCACCGCGGCGCTCACCGCCTGCTCGCCGCCCAGCACGTACACGTACTGCGCCTTCAACCGCCCGATCTCTGCACCCACCGCCGCCGGCAGAGCGTTCTTCTGCGTCAGCAGCACGGGCCCCGCCTCGCGCCCCGCCAGCGGCGACGCCGACAAGGCATCCGGGAACGTCTCTCCCGACGCCAGATACGCGTAGGTCGCCCCGTCGGGGAACGCCTTCGCCGAGATAGCCGCGGATACCGCGAATCGATCCGGTCCCGCTATCCGGGCGACCGGCGCGATGGCGCCCAGCTGCGCCTCGACCTCGCTGCTCACCGCCGCAGTCCCGCCGAGCACGATGATGAGGTCGGGCCTCAGCCTCCGCAGTTCGGCAGAGGTCACGTCAGGCACCTCGCCCTTCCGCACCAGCAGAACCGGGCCTCCCTCCACACCGGCCGCAGCGCTCCCGCTCAGCGCATCGGCGAACCCCTCCCCCGACGCCACGTACGCCACCGGCGCCGCCCCCGACTCGAACGTGTCCCGCGACACCCCCGCCGCAACCGCGAACCGATCCGCACCCCCCACCCGATCCACCGCCGGCAACGGACTCACCCGCGCCTCGATCAACAGCACCCTCGACGACCGGGAGTTCTGAAGCCCGACCAGCCGGTGACTCGCCCGATCCACGACCATGTCGCCGAAGTAATCGACGGGCCCGGCACCGAGAGTGCCGAGGCTGTCACTTCGAAGTGCGACGATTCCGGCCGAGTTCTCGGCGGCGTTGACGACGTACACGACGTTCCGGCCGGGATCCCCGACGAGGTCGGACGCGGGGCTCGCGAACGATTCCGACCCGGCCGTCCGGATCATCGTCGCCGTGTCGAACATCTCGACCTGGAAGCCGATGGCCGCTCTGCCCGCCACCGCCAACTGCCCGTCGATGATCCGGACGAGCGACGGAGCCCGCTCGAGAGGCGTCCTGGTCCAGGAACCATCCGGCTTGATCACGTCGAGAGACGAGTCATCGGCGTTGGCGACGTACGCGACCTGCGTCGCCTGATCGACAGTGATGTCCCGGGGTCGAACCCCGGTGGCGAAACTCCGGTTCGAGCCGTCGTCCAGATCGACCACACTCACGTTGCTCGGCGACACGTTGGCGACGAAGACCCGGTGGGATCTCTCGTCCGCTGCGAGCGCAGTGGCCCCGCGACCCCCTGTCGCGACCCGGGACGCGATGCTCATCGACGCCGAGTCGACGACCACGAGTTCGTCAGCCCCGGAGCTGTTGTCCACCACGTAGACCTCGTGGGTGGTCTCATTGACCGTCAATCCATTGAGCCACCCGGCGGTCGTCCCGACGACGACCGTTCCGGCGGGAGTGAGCTTGCCTCCCGAGACGTCGTACGCCCGCACCATCCGGTTGCGGTTGTCGAGCACGAAAGCCTTCCGCGCGACGTTGTCGATCGCAAGACCGAACATCTCGTCCGAGCCGGGTTCGACCGTGTCGAGGACATCGAAGCGGGCGCTCGAGCGTGCGGCGGCGTCCGAGGCCGAGACAGAGGCTGCGCCGGCCGCCGAGAGCAGCGCCGCGACGACGGTGAACGTGAGGGCACGGAGGAGGGGCTTCATACCCCGATGCTAGCGCAGAAGTGAGGTTATGTCAGGAGTCGAACGCGGCGGCGGCCGCGCGGGCCTCGTACACGACCGAGTCGAGGTCCTCGCCCGAGACCGTGACGTGGCCGATCTTGCGGCCCGGCCGCGGCGACTTGCCGTAGAGGTGCAGCTTCGCCGTGGGCTGGGCCGCGGCGGCCACGCGCAGCGGGGTGTCGAGGTCGCCCGAGGCGGGCCCGCCGAGGATGTTGACCATCACCGACCACGGCGCCGTGTGCCCTGTGGCCCCGAACGGCAGGTCGAGCACCGCCCGCAGGTGCTGCTCGAACTGGCTGGTGGTCGAGCCGTCGATGGTCCAGTGGCCCGTGTTGTGCGGCCGCATGGCCAGTTCATTCACCAGGATGCGCTCGTCGACCGTCTCGAACAGCTCCACCGCGAGCACCCCCGTGACACCGAGCGACTCGGCGATCGTGGTGCCGATCTGCGCGGCCACGGCGGCGAGCCGCGGCGATCCGCCGGGCGCCGGGGCGAGCACCTCGGCGCACACCCCGTCCCGCTGGATCGACTCCACCACGGGCCACAGCGTCACGTCGCCCGAGGGCCGGCGCGCCACGAGCTGCGACAGCTCGCGTTTGAAGTCCACGAGCTCCTCGGCGAGAAGCGGGTCGTCGCCGAACCAGTCCGCGACCTCCGCCGCCGACGAGACGACGCGCACGCCCTTGCCGTCGTACCCGCCCCGAGCGGTCTTCACGACGGCCCGCCCACCGTTGGCGGCGATGAACGCGTCGAGCTCGGAGGCGTCGGCGACCGAGGCCCACGCCGGCACCGGCACACCCAGCGATGCGAGCTTGGCGCGCATGAGCAGCTTGTCCTGGGCGTACTGCAGAGCATCCGGCCCAGGATGAACGGCCACACCGGCCTCGACGAGCCCCCGCAGGACGGCCTGGGGCACGTGCTCGTGGTCGAAGGTCACCACGTCGACCGTGCGCGCGAACGAGAGCACCGTCGCGAGGTCGGTGTAGTCCCCGACCGCCGTGGCCGCCAGAGACGCCGACATCCCCTCGGTCTCGGCCAGCACCCGGATGTCGATCCCGAGCTCGATCGCCGGCGGGATCATCATCCGCGCGAGCTGTCCGCCACCGATCACACCCACACGAAGAGTCACGGATTCAGCCTAGCGGCGGCCCACCCGCGAACGGGCCCGGGTACGACCCCGGGAACGCCGGCAGCCGCGACGGCGGCGGCGTGTGCTCGGTCAGCTCGTCCAGCAGCGCCGCGATCAGCTTCGCCGACGGCACGTCGTGCAGCTCCAGCGTCAGCTCCGACCCCGACTCCACCAGCACGTTGCCGGTGGCGAACGCCGCCTGCACCGGATTCCGCCTGAGCCGCACCGCGCTCACCCGCGACAGCCAGAGGTCGTGCCGGTGGCGGTTCACGAGCCCGCGCCGCGCGATGATCCGCCGCGTCGTGATCGTGTACCGGTGCCCGAGCCAGGTGAGGAACGGCAGCAGCGTGCCGAGTACCACGACAGCCACCGCGCCCGCCAGCGCCGCCTGGTTCTGCCACTCCTCGGCGAACCGCCCGCCGAACCAGCCGTACGCCGTCGTCGTCGCGAACAGCAGCAGCACGGGCACCGTCAGCCGTCGCGCGTGCGGCCGCACCCGGGCGAGCACGAGCTCCCGAGGCGGCTCGACGTTCGTGGGATCGGGCCGGGACATTCGGCCATTGTCACCCGCCGAGGCCCCGATCAGCCGTCGCGGAGCCGGAGGTGCGTCACATCGCCCGCCGCGACCACCAGCGGCGTGCCGTCGTCGGCGTCGACCACGAGCCGCCCGTCGTCGTCGATCGCGCGGGCCGTCCCGGTGTGCACGAGGCCGCCGGGCAGCTCCACCCGCACGGCCCGCCCGAGTGTCGCCGAGGTCGCGGCGAGCTCGTCGAGCAGCCCCGAGTCGCGCGCCGACCCACCCGCGTCCGACCAGGCCCCGAACAGCGCGGACAGCTCGCGCAGGTACGCCGAGAGCACCGCATCGACCCCCACCGACGCGACCGCAGCCCCCGCGAGCGACAGCGACGTCGCCGTCGGCACCGGCAGCTCGTCGGCGGCCAGCGTCAGGTTGATGCCCGCCCCGATCACGAGGCCCCGAGCATCCGGCAGCAGTTCACCCAGGATGCCCGACACCTTCAGTGACCCGATCAGCACGTCGTTCGGCCATTTCAGGGCGACCGGATGCCCGGGCAGCACCGCCCCGGGCACCACCGCCCCGGGCACCACCGATCCGGGCACCACCGATCCGGGCACCACCGCCCCGGCGAGAACCGCTTCGACCGCCCGCCGCACCGCGGCCCCCGCGAGCAGCGGCAGCGTGCCCCAGAGCGCCGTGTCGACGCGGGGCCGCAGCAGCACCGACACGGCGAGCGCCTTCCCGGCCGGAGCCGACCAGCTGCGCCCGAGCCGCCCCCGCCCGCTCACCTGGTCGTCGGTCGCCACCACGGAGAACGCCGGCCACGCCGCGGCCGAGGGCCCGGAGCCGGCGAGCACCAGCACCTCGTTCGTCGACCCCGCCCTCGGCATCCATTCCAGGCGCGGGACGAGGGCACGGGAGAGCGGCAGATCCATCCCCCCAAGCTACGGCCTGCCACCGACAACCCGGGTTTCTGTAGCTTTCGTCAACCGAAGAGCGATAGGGCTGGCCGGTAGAGTGAACCGCGTGAGTGAAGACCTGACGACGCAGCCCGATATGTACACCACGGCGGGCAAGCTGGCCGACCTGAAGAACCGCTATCACGAGGCCGTGACGGCGAGCGGCGAGGCGGCGATCGAGAAGCAGCACAAGCGCGGCAAGAAGACGGCGCGCGAGCGCATCGAGCAGCTGCTCGACCACGGCTCCTTCGTCGAGATCGACGAGTTCGTGCGGCACCGCACCCACGCCTTCGGCATGGAGAAGTCCCGCCCCTACGGTGACGCGGTCGTCACCGGAACGGGCACGATCCACGGCCGCCAGGTCGCGGTCTACGCACAGGACTTCACGATCTTCGGCGGCTCCCTCGGCGAGGTGGCCGGCGAGAAGATCATCAAGGTGATGGATCTCGCGCTGAAGACCGGCGTGCCGATCATCGGCATGCTCGACTCGGGCGGCGCGCGCATCCAGGAGGGTGTCGTGGCCCTCGGCAAGTACGGCGAGATCTTCCGCCGCAACACGGCGGCCTCGGGCGTCATCCCGCAGATCTCGATCATCATGGGCCCGGCGGCCGGCGGCGCGGTCTACTCCCCCGCCCTCACCGACTTCGTGATCATGGTCGACAAGACCAGCCAGATGTTCGTCACCGGCCCCGACGTGATCAAGACGGTCACCGGCGAAGACGTGGGCATGGAGGAGCTCGGCGGCGCGCTCACCCACAACAGCATCTCGGGCGTCTCGCACTACCTCGCGAGCGACGAGGACGACGCGCTCGACTACGCCCGCGCCCTGCTCAGCTTCCTGCCCCAGAACAACCTGGCCGAGCTGCCCGAGTACGACAGCACCCCCGAGCTCGAGATCACGGATGCGGACCGCAAGCTCAACACCCTCATCCCCGACTCGCCGAACCAGCCCTACGACGTGCACACCGTCATCGAGCACCTCGTCGACGACGGCGAGTTCCTCGAGACGCAGCCGCTCTACGCCCCCAACATCGTCGTGGGCTTCGCCCGCATCGAGGGCCGTTCGGTCGGCATCGTGGCGAACCAGCCGAACTCGATGGCCGGCACCCTGAACATCGAGGCCGGCGAGAAGGCCTCCCGCTTCGTGCGCTTCTGCGACGCGTTCTCGATCCCGATCCTGACGCTGGTCGACGTGCCCGGCTACCTCCCCGGCACCGACCAGGAGTGGACGGGCGTCATCCGCCGCGGCGCGAAGCTGCTCTACGCCTACGCCGAGGCGACCGTGCCGCTCGTCACCGTCATCCTCCGCAAGGCCTACGGCGGCGCGTACATCGTGATGGGCTCCAAGCAGCTCGGCGCCGACATCAACCTGGCCTGGCCGACGGCCGAGATCGCCGTCATGGGCGGTCAGGGCGCGGTGAACATCCTGTACCGCGGTGAGATCAAGCGGGCCGAGGAGGCCGGCGAGGACGTCGCGGCGGTGCGCACGAAGCTCGCGAACGAGTACACCTACAACGTGGCGTCGCCGTTCCTCGCGGCCGAGCGCGGCGAGCTCGACGGCGTGATCGAGCCGGCCGCCACCCGCGTCTCGGTGATCAAGGCGCTGCGGGCACTGAAGACCAAGCGCGCGAGCCTGCCCCCGAAGAAGCACGGCAACATCCCGCTGTGATCCGGCGCGGGCCGCTCGGGGTCGTCGTCGCGGCGACGCTCGGCTCCGTGCTGCTCGCGGGCTGCGTGGCGGGGCCCGAGGGTGAGAACGACCGGGCCACCGACGCGGCGACGGTCGACGGATTCTCGGCCGGCGCCGAAGGCATCGGCGACCCCTACTTCCCGCTCGACGGAAACGGCGGCTACGACGTCGCCCGCTACGACCTCGACCTCGGCTACGAGCCCCGGACCGGGGAGCTGTCGGGCTCGGCGACCATCGCCGCCACCGCGACGCAGAACCTGTCGGCGTTCGACCTCGACCTCGACGACCTCGAGGTGCGGGAGGTCACCGTCGACGGCGTCGACGCGGCCTGGACGAGGCGCAGCACCGAGATCAGCGCCCTGACCGGACGGCCGCTGGAGGCGGGGAGCGACGACCCGGTGGTGACCCCGGGCCGATCCGAGCTCACGGTGACCCCGGCGACCGGCATCGCCGACGGCGACACCTTCGAGGTGAGCGTGCGCTATGCGGGGGTGCCCGAGACGATCGACGACGGCTTCGGCGAGGCGGGCGTCTTCACGAGCGGCACGGGCGACGACCGCGAGCTGCTCGTGGCCGGGCAGCCGCGCTCGGCCGCGACCTGGTTCCCGGCGAACGACCACCCCTCGGACAAGGCGACCTTCGCCATCCGCGTCTCGGTGCCCGACGGGCTCACCGCGGTCTCGAACGGGCGCCTGGCGTCGGCCGAGAGCACGGGCGGTCGCACCGTCTGGTCGTGGCAGCTCGACGAGCCGATGGCGCCCTACCTCGCCACCCTCGCCGTGGGCGACTTCGAGTTGACCACGACGACCGTCGACGGCATCGACTACTGGAACGCCGTCGACCGCGACCTCTTCGACCGCGCGATCGACACCGACGCCGAGGCCGAGGCCGACGCCGAGGCCGCCGACGGCAGCGCCACCGACGCACCAGGCACCGACGCCGCCGCAGCCCCCACCTACGGCGCCGTCGCCACCGCCCAGTTCGCCCGCCAGCCCGAGATCGTCGCCTTCCTCGCCGACCGCTTCGGCCCCTACCCCTTCGCCCAGGCCGGCGGCATCGCGGGCGACCAGCCCGAGCTGGAGTTCGCGCTCGAGAACCAGACCCGCCCGGTCTACCCCACCTGGGCCTGGGAGGACCCCGACGACCTCGCCCTCCTCGTGCACGAGTACGCGCACCAGTGGTTCGGCGACAGCGTCACCATCGAGCGCTGGAGCGACCTCTGGCTGAACGAGAGCTTCGCGACCTACGCCGAGTGGCTCTGGGCCGAGCACACGGGCGGTCCGACCCCGGCGATGCAGGCGGATGCTCTCGCCGAGCGATCGCCCGACGACCCCTTCTGGTCGGTGACCGTGTCCGACCCCGGCCCGGCCGAGCTGTTCGACGACGCCGTCTACCAGCGCGGCGCGATGACCCTCGAGGCGCTGCGCGAGCGGGTGGGCGACGAGACGTTCTTCGCGATCGCGCGCGGCTGGGCATCCGACAACGCCGGAGGCACCGTCAGCACCGCCGACTTCATCGCCCACGCCGAGGAGGTCTCGGGCGAAGACCTCGACTATTTCTTCGCGCAGTGGATCGACACCCCGGAGAAGCCCCGGTCGTAGACACCTACCGCCGCGGCACCAGCGTGCGCACCAGCGCCACCGTCTCCTTGGCGCTCATCGACGGCAGGTACGCCCGCCCGATCGCCCCGCCGATCGACGGCAGCCCGAGCGGGTCGGGGTAGGCCATGTAGATCGTCGAGTACGTCGGGTTGAACTTCGATTTGAACTTGAACAGCGACGAGAAGCCGTAGGCGGGCTCGAGCGTGCGGGCGAGGAAGTCGCTCAGCTCGGTCATCACGGTCGGCGCAGGCGCCTCCGAGCCCTTGGGCACCGGAGCCTGGGCGAGCGGCGCCCCCGAGAGCGAGAGCACCTCGACCCCGAGCTCCTTCATGTGCAGCGCGGCCGAGGCGATCAGGAACTCCATGGTGCCGCCCATCGACTGGTCGGCGCGGCGCATGAAGTCGAGCGTGTAGCCCACGGCGCGGCCCTCGCGATACACGGGCAGCCAGCTCGTGACGGCGGCGATCCGCCCCTCGGCGTCGAGCGCGAGCATCAGGGCGACGTCGGGGTCCTTGATCTCCTCGAGGGCGCCGAGCGTGAAGCCCATCTCGGGCAGCTCCTTCTCCGACACCCAGGCCTCGGAGATCGCGTTGATCTGCGAGACGTAGCTGCGGCTGAGCTCGTCGTAGGTGGTCCAGAGCGTCGTCATGCCCTCGCGGGTGCCCCGGTTCAGCGAGGAGCGCACGTTCTGCCAGGCCTTGCCCGTCATCTCGAGCGTCTGCGGGTGCATCAGCGTCTCCTCGCCGACGGACATGTGCTGCCACTCCATCTCGTCGAAGGCCGGCAGGAACTGCTCGTGCACGCTGTAGAACACCGGGGTCCAGCTGCGCGAGTCGCAGAACGCCACGAAGTCGCGCACCACGTCGCGCTCGGTGCCGGGCAGGCAGACCGGGTCGCTCATCGTGATGGCGACGTCGTTGATCACGCGGTAGGCGACCGCGGCGTCGCCGGTGGCGTTGAACCAGTAGACGTTGCCCGGCCAGGTCGTCATCCAGCCGAGCGTGCCGCCGCCCCCGCGGCGGAGCAGGGCCCGGAGGCGCTGGTGGTCGCCGACGTTCACGCGCTGCTCGGTGGAGGCGATCAACCGGAGCGATGCGATCGTGAACACCGCCCAGAACGCCGGACCGATCCACTGGAACAGGAACGAGGCGACCCCGGCCGCGGGCACGAGCACCTCGCCCGTCACCCCCACCAGCGTCACCGGCAGGAAGCGCCGCGGCAGGTCGAACCAGAGGTCGACCACCGAGGTGTCGTCGGGCGTGAACGAGCCGAGGCTGAAGCCACCCACCACGAGGTAGGCCAGGGCGAGCACGACCCCGCTGCCGGCCACCACGACCGCGAAGCGGATCAGCGCCTCGCGCGGCGCCTTCAGCGCGAAGCGGCGGCGGTTCACGAACAGCAGCACGGCGACCGCGAGCGGCACGACGACCGTCGACCCGCCCCAGACGATGTACTCGCCCACGTCGATCGCCTGCAGCGGCGTGTCGTCGACGGCGGCGTTCTGGCCGTCGGCGAGGGTCAGGATGAGGCCGAGGAACACGAAGGCCAGCACGATCATGGCCAGGTTCGTCACGATGCCGAGCCACAGCGCGAAGCGCCGGCCCTTGCGGAGCCCCCAGGCCGAGACCAGCAGCAGCGCGAGCGGCACGAAGGTCTGCACGATCGGCCCCAGCCCGCCGAGCGCGGCCAGCCGCTTCACGTCGTCGCAGACGTCGGTGTTGGCGGTGGAGCAGAAGTCGTCGATGCCCGAGGCGGTCGGGAAGATGTCGCCGTAGAAGCTGCCGGCGAGGCCGAACGCCCCGCTGCCGTTCGGGTCGAGCCAGGACACCAGCGGGCCGACGGCCGTGATCAGCACGACGGCCGCGATCAGCACGCGCACCTCGCCGAACGAGCTCTTCAGCCACACCATCCGGCGGTTGCGGCCCGAGACGTAGTGGCCGATCACGAGGCCGGCGATGCCCGCGATCAGCCGGTAGACCGTCGAGGTGTCGCCGACGTAGAGCGTGAACATCACCAGGAAGCCGATCGAGACGAGCCGCACCCGGCGCCGCCAGAGCGGCCCCATCAGCGAGCTCGACGCGAGAAGTGCGCCGATGATCGGGGTCAGCGGGTCGATGGTCAGGTCGTAGCTCGTGCCGTCGGCCCACCACTCGCCGGCGAGCGAGCCGACCCACTGCAGCAGCACGCTGAGCGAGACGCCGATCAGGCCGGTGACGAGGAAGACGGGCACGAGCCGGCGCGGGCCGAGCAGCCGTTCGGCCACGCCGAGCAGGGTGAGCGAGGCCAGGATGCCCGCGACGAGCTGGAACGGATCCCACGGGATGAACAGGGCGGTCGCGATGGTCCACCAGTGGCCCATGTCGATCACGGTCGTGACACCGGCCGCCCAGGTGTCTTCCGTGACCTCCGACGGCGGGCCGAAGAAGGTGCCCGCGACGAGCGCGGTGACGAGGATCAGGGCGGCGAAGCCGATGCTGAACGGGATCGTGGCGAGGTACCGCCCGAGGAAGGTGAGTGCCTTGCGCATCAGCGTCGATAACCCTTTCGTGGTCCGGCTTCTAATGTAGCCTCGACGGTGTGGACGAATCGACTGACTTCGCGGCCGCCGAACCCCCCTTCCGGGTGGTGACGCGCGGCCTCAGCGCGGGCGAGCTCGCCGCGGTGACGGTGGTCGTCGAGGCCGCCGTGCAGCAGGAGCTCGAGCAGCTGCACTCCGAGCCGACGACCTCCACGACGGCCTGGCAGCGCAGTCAGCGCTCGCTGCGCACGCCGCTGCACCCGGGCCCGGGCGTCTGGCGCTCATTCTCGGCCTGATCCGGCCGCCGCCCGTCGGCTTCCGCCTGCTGCCCGCAACGGCTCACCTGCACGAATCCTGAACGCCAGCCGAACGCGGTGCCGAAAATGTCCACCGAAATGACGACTGTGCAGCCCCGCGCCTGTCGGCAGGATGGTCCTGCTAGGTGGTGCTCTCCGGAGCGGCACCGCGCCGGATGCGGGTCGACTAGGGTAAGCGGGCTCGCATTCCGGGGGCGAGTCAGGGCGATATTCGGGTTGTCGTCCTGACTCGAAATCTCAACCGGGGGTCGAGTCATCGGCCCCCGGTTCTTTTTCGCCTCCGGGCGTCCGCGGCACCTCGAGCCAGAGCTCCAGGGTGGGCTCCTCCTCGCCCGTGTCCGCCGGCTCCACCGCGTCACGGAGGCCCACGATGGTCACGGCCACGTCGTCGTCGGGACGGGCCGTCCGCACCACGAGCCGGTCGGCCGTGCTGTCGCCGATCTGCTGCGCGATCACCGCGGTGACCCGGGCGTGCTGGTGCCGGTCGAGGTCGTCGATCCCGCCGTCGTCGAGCAGCGTCACCTCGACCCCCCGGCGCCGGGCCTCGAGCACCTCCTGCCGCACCCGGTCATCGAGCAGCCGGCGCCCGCGGATCTCGTCGCGCATCGCCGCCTCGAGGTGCAGGCACTCCTGCCGCTGGGCGGGCGAGAGCCGACCCTCGGCCGCGATCACCGCGCGCAGCATCGGCGCGACCACCCGGTCCATCTGGCCGAGCCGCACCCGGCGTTCGTAGAACTCGGCCTCCTCCTGCGCCTCCCACTCGGCGGCCCGCTGCTCGGCGAGCTCGAACAGCCGGGCGTCCCGCGTCGCCCGCACGATCGCCATGGTGGCGGCCTGGCCGATGCCGACCCAGATCGGCCCCCCGATCACGCCGAGTTCGGGCAGCTGCAGCGGGTCGCGGGTCCAGACCAGGATGCCGAGCACCATCACGACGATCCCCGCCCAGGCGAACAGGGCCCGCTGCCGCACCACCGTGATGGTCATCAGCGTGCCGATCGCCCCGATGATCCAGGTGGCGTAGCCGTTCTCGTCGGCGGGGTCGAGCTGCGGCAGCACGAGGATGAGCGAGGCCCCCGCGACGGCCACGTTGCCCGCGGCGATGCCCACGGGCATCCGGATCGACCGCATGAAGAACAGGCTGAGGGCCGTCGCGACCGCGTAGAGCACCATGGCGACCACGCCCGGCCACGGGTTCGAGGGCACGTCGAGGGCCGAGACGCCGAGCACCAGGTGGAACGACGAGAAGATCGCGGCGAGACCGACCAGCAGCAGCCGCGGGATGGCGATCACGCGAGCGCCTCCTCGGCCGGCACCGCACCGGGCGCCCACTCGAGCACGACGACCGTGCCCTGGCCCGGGGTCGAGCGCACCGTGGCCGAGCCGCCGACGGCGTCGACCCGCTCGCGGATCGAGACGCGCAGGCCCAGCCGGTCGGCCGGCACCTCGTCGGCCGCGAAGCCGCGCCCGTCGTCGCTGATCACGACACTGAAACCGGATGCGCCCCAGCAGTGCACCCGGACACTGCGGGTCACGTCCGGCCCGCCCGCGTGCTGCACGCTGTTCGACACGGCCTGCACGGCGGCGCTGTAGATGCCCTCGAGCACCCGCGCCGGCACGGGCTGCGCGATGTCGCCCTCGGAGTGGAACGACACCTCCGCCGAGATCGTGCCGGCGAGCGCCCGCAGCCGCTCGACGAGGCTGCCGAGCGGGCGGTCGCCGCCGAGCTCCGACTCGGCGTCGGCGCTCTGCAGGGCCACCAGCGCCTGCTCGGCCATCGCGACCACGCGACGCCGGTCCTCCGGCCCCTCGGGGGCGCGGGCGGCCGCGAGCAGGGTGGAGAGCACCCGGTCGTGCACGACCGTGTCGACCCGGGTGCGCTCCTGCTCGGTGGCGTGCCGCTTCGCGGCCTCGGCGTAGCGGCGCACGGCGGTGCGCTGGGCGTCGTCGACCCCGCCGGCGGCCGAGCGGAGCCCGGTGTTCACGATCACGAGGAAGGCGCCGAGCACCAGCGAGTAGACCGTGTCGAGCAGTGCGATCAGCACCGGCGCACCCCCGCCCGCGGGCAGCAGCCGCAGGGCGAAGAAGAGCCCGGGCACGGCGATGGCGTAGACGACGGCCCACGGCGTCGGCAGGGCGTTGGCGGCCGCGCCGACCGCCACGATCACGATGTACCAGAGCCACGGCTGCACGCCGAGGGCGGCCTCGGGGCTCCTCACCGCGAACGGCCAGAGCAGCAGCGCGAGGGCGAACGCCCCGGCGAACAGCGTCATGCTGATGCGGATGCCGCGGCCGACGAGCGAGGTCACGAAGCAGGCGGCGATCAGCCCGAACAGCACGACGGCGATGCCCCAGCCCCACTCGGGCTTCAGGGTCGACGCCGACCCGGCCAGCACCGGGATCGACAGCAGCGCGAAGGCGAAGCCGAACAGCCCCTGCAGGCGCGAGAGCACGAGGTCGATCTGCGCCCGGCTGAGCGGCACGGTGCTAGCCGACATGCCCGTTGTCGTCGAGGGCCAGGATGCCGTCCTCCACCGCCCGGCGCAGCAGCTCCACCTTCGACCGGGCGGGGCGGCCCACCTCGACGTACTTCGCCCGCACCCGGTCGAGGTACTCCTTGGCGGTCGAGACCTTGATGTTCAGCTTCAGCGCCACCTGCGACAGCGGCAGGCCGGAGGCGTAGAGGTGCAGCACGTCGCGCTCGCGCTGGGCGAGCTGCGCCTTGCCGAACTCGGGGTCGGCGTCGATGGCGCTCGCCCACTCGAGGTTGTTCAGCACGTCGCCGCGGGCGACGGCGGCGATCGAGGCCATCACGGTCTTCGTGGCGGCCGACTTCGGGATGACGCCGGCGGCCCCGGCGGCGAGCGCCTCCCGCACGAGCCCCACGCGGTCGGCGATCGAGTGCACCAGCACCGAGGCGCCCATCGAGCGCGCGTGCTGCACGTTCTCGGTCACCGAGAAGCCGTCGCCGAGGCTCAGGTCGAGCACCACGACGTCGCACTCGCGGCCGGCCAGCGCCACCCAGAGCTCACTCACCGAAGGGGTGGCGGCGACGACCTCGAAGCCGGCCTCCTGGCAGGCGGCTCGGATGCCCAGCCGCACCGACTCGTGGTCGTCGACGATCGCGACGCGCACCCGGGCAGCGGCTGCCGGGGCGTCGCTGCCCGCATCCGTCGTGGTCGGCTCGTTCTCGTCGTGCACGGTCACCCCTCGCGAAGACTGACCCCATCCTAGAGCGGGGACGCGGGCGGGGACGCGGGCGGGCCGGCCCGGGCCCGTCTTACCCGCGCACCAGCACGCCGACCGTCTCGAGGTGGTGGGTGTGCGGGAACAGGTCGAAGGCGCGCACCCGGTCGAGCACGTAGCCGGCTTCGCCGAAGAAGGCGACGTCGCGGGCGAAGGCCACGGGGTCGCAGGCGACGTAGACGACCTGGGCGACCTCGAGCCGCGTCAGCGCGCCGACGACCTCCTTGCCCGCACCCGAGCGCGGCGGGTCGATCACCATGGTCGCGGCCGCGAGCCGCCGCTTGTCCTCGGCCGAGGCGTCGCGCTCGAGCTCCGCGAGGTAGCGGTCGACGCGGCCGGTCACGGCGCGAGCGCCGAGCCACTCGGCGAGGTTCTCGGAGGCGTGGTCGGTGGCGGTCGCCTCGCTCTCGACGCTCGTGATGCGGGTGGCCTGGCCGAAGCGGTCGGCGAAGGCGGCGGCGAGCAGTCCCACGCCGCCGTACAGGTCGTGGTTGGCGGCGCGCGGGTCGACGAGGTCCTCCCGGGTCAGCTCCTGCACCGCGGTGGTCAGCACCTGGGCGGCCGAGCGGTGCACCTGCCAGAACCCGTTCTCGGCCAGGCGGAACTCGCGGTCACCCACCCGCTCGACGATGGTCGCGGGCTTCTCGGCGGGGGTGCCGCCGCGGCCTCCGCTCGCGCCGTCCCCGGCTCCGGATGCGCGGCCGCCGCCCCGGCCACCGCGCCCTCCCGCGTTCCGCCCGCCCGGGCGGCCCCCGCGGCGCCCGCCCGACTTGGACAGCTCCTCGGCGACGAGCGACACGCGCAGCTCCCCGTCGGCGGTCTCGAGCAGGTCGACCGCGGCCGCGCCCTGGCCGCCGAGCTCGAGGGCCCCGGCCACGGCGCGGGCCTCGGCCTCGATGGCCTCGGTGGCGAGCGGCAGCGAGTCGACCGGCACGATCGTGTGCGAGCGGGCGGCGTAGGGTCCGACGCGTCCGCCGCGGCCGACGTGCAGGCGCACGCGGCTGCGCCAGCGCGTGCCGTCGGCCTCACCGGGCACCGCCTCGACCTCGACGGGGCGGTCGATCCGGCCGAAACGGGACAGCGCCTCAGTCAGCACCTGTCCCTTCAGGGCGCGCTGGCGCTCGAGGGCGATGTGCCCGAACTCGGCGCCGCCGGGGCGGGCGGAGGGATCGCGCTCGAGCGCCGCCGCGGGCCAGACGTGCGGCACGCGGTCGGGCGAGGCCTCGAGCACCTCGACGGTGTCGGCCCGCCAGAACGACGACTTGGCGTCGACGACGCGGGCGAGCACGCGCTCGCCCGGGATCGCGTCGGCGACGAAGACCACGCGGCCCTCGTGGCGGGCCACGAAGACCCCGCCGTGGGCTACATTGTCGATGGTCAGCTCGAGGAGCTCGCTGTCGGTGTCAGGCATCATCCGAGCATCCCACAGCTGCCTGGGACGACGTCGCCGCCCGCGGCGACGAGTCGGCCCGCGACGTGCGAACCCACCCAGCGAAAGGCGTGCCGGATGCGGCTCTACCTGGCCTCCACCTCCCCCGCCCGGCTCGCGCTGCTGCGCCAGATCGGCATCGAGCCTGTGGTGCTGCCCTCGAAGGTCGACGAGGACGCGGCCGTCGACGCCGAGAACGCCGCCCGCCTGGCCGACGGTCGCGCCCCGCTCAGCACCGCGGAACTGGTGCAGCTGCTCGCCGAGGCCAAGGCCGAAGCGGTCGTCGCGGCCCTCGCGGCCCTGCCCGTCGAGCAGCTGCCCGGCGGCGAGCCGGTCGACGGCTTCGTGCTGGGCGGCGACTCGGCGTTCGAGCTCGACGGCATCGCCCACGGCAAGCCGCACCGTCCCGACGTCGCGCGCGACCGCTGGCTGGCCCAGCGCGGCCGCACCGGGGTGCTGCACTCCGGACACTGGCTCGTCGACCACCGCGGTGGCGAGCGGCGGGCCGCGGCCGGGCGCACCGACCAGGCCGAGCTCACCTTCGCCGACGACATCACCGACGCCGAGATCGACGCCTACGTCGCCTCGGGAGAGCCGCTGCTGGTCGCCGGGGCGTTCACCATCGACGGGCTGGCGGCTCCGTTCATCCGCTCGATCACGGGGGCGCCGTCGGCGGTGATCGGCATGTCGCTGCCCGTGCTGCGCGATCTGCTCGGCGGGTTCGGGGTGTCGTGGACGGAGCTGTGGGAGCCCCGTTTGTAGGGTCGGCACCTACCCCGGGGGCCATCTTTGGCGGCACATGCCAAAACGGCGATCGACAGCGGCAATAAGCTAGGTCACTATGCCCCGTATCTCCAAGGTCCTGATCGCCAACCGAGGCGAAATCGCGGTCCGTGTCATCCGGGCCGCTCGAGACAGCGGGATCGGCTCCGTCGCCGTCTACGCCGACCAGGATCGCGACGCGCTGCACGTGCAGCTCGCCGACGAGGCCTACGCGCTCGACGGCACCACCAGCGCCGAGACCTACCTCGTGATCGACAAGATCCTGTCGGTGGCCAGGCGCTCCGGCGCCGACGCCGTGCACCCGGGCTACGGCTTCCTGGCCGAGAACGCCGCCTTCGCGCGCGCCGTCATCGACGCCGGCCTGATCTGGATCGGCCCGTCGCCCGAGGCCATCGAGAAGCTCGGCGACAAGGTCTCGGCCCGGCACGTCGCCGAGAAGGTCGGCGCCCCGCTCGCCCCCGGCACGATCGACCCCGTCACCGGCGCCGAGGAGGTGCTCGACTTCGTGGCCGAGCACGGCCTGCCCGTCGCCATCAAGGCGGCTTTCGGCGGCGGCGGCCGCGGCCTCAAGGTCGCGCGCACCGTCGAGGAGGTGCCCGAGATGTTCGACTCGGCCACCCGCGAGGCGATCGCCGCCTTCGGCCGCGGCGAGTGCTTCGTCGAGAAGTACCTCGACCGCCCGCGTCACGTCGAGACCCAGTGCCTCGCCGACGCGCACGGCAACGTCGTCGTGGTGTCGACCCGCGACTGCTCGCTGCAGCGCCGGCACCAGAAGCTCGTCGAGGAGGCGCCCGCGCCGTTCCTCAGCGCCGAGCAGAACGAGCTGCTCTACAGCGCGTCCAAGGCCATCCTCAAGGAGGTCGGCTACCTCGGCGCCGGCACCTGCGAGTTCCTCGTCGGTCGCGACGGCACCATCTCCTTCCTCGAGGTGAACACCCGCCTGCAGGTCGAGCACCCGGTCTCCGAGGAGGTCACGGGCATCGACCTCGTGCGCGAGCAGTTCCGCATCGCCGAGGGCGGCGTGCTCGACTACGCCGACCCGGAGCCCCGCGGCCACTCCTTCGAGTTCCGCATCAACGGGGAGGACCCGGGCCGGTCGTTCCTGCCCTCGCCCGGCCCCGTGCACGTGTTCAAGCCCGCCGGCGGCCCCGGCGTGCGCGTCGACTCCGGTGTGCAGGCGGGCGACGTCATCTCCGGCTCGTTCGACTCGCTGCTCGCGAAGCTGATCGTCACCGGCTCCAGCCGGGAGGATGCGCTGGAGCGCTCCCGCCGCGCCCTCGACGAGTTCGAGGTGGCGGGCCTGCCGACCGTGCTGCCGTTCCACCGCGACGTCGTGCGCAACGAGGCCTTCGCCCCGGCGGCAGGCGAGCCGTTCTCGATCTACACGCGCTGGATCGAGACCGACTACGTCAACCCCGCCGAGCCGTGGAGCGGCTCGCTCGAAGACGCTCCCGCGCCGGCCGAGCGCCGCACGGTGATCGTCGAGGTCGACGGCAAGCGCGTCCAGGTCGTACTGCCCGAGACCCTCGTCTCGGCCGGGGCCCGCGCCGGAGCCGGTGCCTCGCGCACCGCCGGGGCTCCCCCGCGGCGCCGCGGCGCGGCCGTCGGCGGCGTCTCGTCGGCCACCGGCGACTCGGTGAAGGCCCCCATGCAGGCCACCGTCGTCAAGCTCGCGGTCGCCGAGGGCGACACCGTCGTCAAGGGCGACCTGGTGCTCGTGCTCGAGGCCATGAAGATGGAGCAGCCGATCACCGCGCACAAGGACGGCACGATCACGAACATCGCCGCCACCGTCGGGGCCACCGTCTCGTCGGGCCACGTGCTGCTCGACATCTCGGCATGACTGCCGGCGCCGGGCGCGAACCCGTGATCGGCGTCGTCGGCGCGGGCTTCCACGCCACGACGAACATCCTGCCGGCCCTGGGCCTCGCGGGTGTGCCCCTCGCGGCGCTGGCCACGCGCTCGGAGGACGGCTCGCGGTCGGCGCTCGCGCGCTTCGGTTCAGACGGTGCGGCGTACGACTCGGTCGAGGCGCTGCTCGCGCATCCGGGGCTCGACGGCGTGATCGTCGTCGCCCAGCCCGCCGACCAGCTCGCGATCACCCACCGGGCGGTCGCGGCCGGCGTTCCCGCCTTCGTCGACAAGCCGCTCGGCCTCACCGCCGCCGAGGCCCGCACCGTGGCGCGCGCCGCCGACGAGTCGGGCGCCGGGGTGCAGGTGGGCTTCATGAAGCGGCACGCCCCGGTCTACCGGCAGCTGCGCACGCTGATCGCCGACGGGTCGCTCGGCACCGTGCGCTCGTTCTCGGTGCAGTTCGGCTGCGACTCGACCCCGTTCTGCCGCACCGAGGCGGAGTTCGTGACGCTGGCGGCCATCCACCTGATCGACCTCGCGCGTTTCCTCTTCGGCGCGGTCGCCACCGTGCACGCCGTGAACAGCGGCGAGGGCGCCCACGTCGCCCTCTCGGTCACGCTCGGCTTCGCGTCGGGCGTCGCGGGCACCCTCGAGCTCACCGGCCTGCCCAGCCGCGCGAACGAGGTCGAGAGCGTGCGCGTGCTCGGCGACACGGGCTTCGCCGAGACGACGGATGCTCACACCCTCCGCCTGCACCGCACCACCGCCACCCCGGCCGACCTCGCACCGCCCGCGCCGCCCACCGGCCCGGCCGCGTCCACCTCCGCCACCGCCGTCGCCACCTCACCCGCGCCCGCCGGCCCCGCCTGGGGCACGCTGGCCGAGGCCGACGTCGTGCTGCACCCCGCCGAGAGCGCCATGTCGGGCATCGGCCGCGACCTGCACCTCCGCGGCTTCGTCGGTGAGCTGCGCGCCTTCGCCGACGCGGTCGCCTCCGGCACCCTCTCCCCCGACGGCGCCTGGGACAACGTCGCCACGATGGACCTCTGCGACCGCATACTCGCCTCCTCCGCCGCGAACCGCGCCGCCCGCCCCACCGCCGACGGGGTGGCCGCGCTCGTGCCGCTGGTCTTCGGCGAGCCGGGCGCCTTCCGCGACGAGATGGTCGCGCGCATCCGCTCGGGACGGAAGACCGGCAGCAGCACCCTCGCCGCCGCCTACGCGCTGACCGGCACCCCCGTGCCGAGCGTCGGCGAGCGCCGAGCGCTCCTCGACTCCGACGGGCGACCCGCGGCCGTCGTCGAGTACCTCGAGGTCGTCGAGACCACCCTCGCCACGGTCACCCCCGAGCTGGCGCAGCACGAGTCCCCCACGGTCGACGCCTGGCGCGCCGCCCACCGCGACTACTTCGGCACGCTCGTCGAGCCGATCCGCGCCCACCTGGCCGACCCCACCTGGACGCTCACCGACGACACCCCCGTCGTCGCCACCGTCTTCCGAGCGCTCCCCCTCTAGCGCGCACCAGCGTCACGCGCGCGTCGCACGGGCACCCCCGGCCGCGCGCGCCGGCCATCGCGGCCACCCGCGCCGGCCCCACCCGACCCGACGGCGACCGCCGCCCGGCCCGGCTAGAGGACGATGTGCATGGCCCGCGCCGCATCCGAGATCGAGCCCGACAGCGACGGGTAGACCGTGAACGCGCGCGACACCTGGTCGACCGTGAGCCGGTGCTCGACGGCGAGCGCGATCGGGAAGATCAGCTCCGACGCGTTCGGCGCCACCACGACCCCGCCGATGACGGTGCCCGAGCCGGTGCGGGCGAACAGCTTCACGAAGCCGTCCTTGATGCCCATCATCTTGGCGCGCGGGTTCGACGACAGCGGCAGCTTGTAGATGTCGCCCTGCGCGATGCCCTCCTCGATCTGCCGCTGGGTCCAGCCCACGGTCGCGATCTGCGGCTGGGTGAAGATGTTCGAGGCCACGTTCCGCAGCTCGGTCGGGTTCACCGCGTCGCCCATGGCGTGGAACATCGCCGTGCGCCCCTGCATCGACGCCACCGACGCCAGCGGCAGGAACGTCGTGCAGTCGCCCGCCGCGTAGATGTTCGGCGCGCTGGTGCGGGCCACCCGGTTCACCCGGATGTGCCCCGAGTCGGACAGCTGCACCCCGGCCTGCTCGAGGCCGATTCCCTTCGTGTTCGGGATCGAGCCGACCGCCATCAGGCAGTGCGAGCCCTCGACGGTGCGCCCGTCGCTCAGCGTCGCGACGACCCCGTCGGCGGTGCGCTCGACCTTGTCGGCGCGCGACTTGGACAGCACGGTCATGCCGTTGCGCTTGAAGACGTTCTCGATCACGGCGGCCGCGTCGGCGTCCTCGCCGGGCAGCACCTGGTCGCGGCTCGAGATCAGTGTCACCTTCGAGCCCAGCGCGGTGTACGCCGAGGCGAACTCGGCCCCCGTCACACCCGAGCCGACGACGATCAGGTGCTCGGGCACCGACTGCAGGCCGTAGAGCTGGGTCCAGGTGAAGATGCGCTCCCCGTCGGGCACGGCCGTCGGCAGGATGCGCGGACTCGCGCCGACCGAGACGACGATCGTGTCGGCCTCGATCTGATCGAAGTCGGTGCCCCCGCTGACGGCCGTCGACACGATGACCGAGCTCGCCCCGTCGAGCCGTCCGTGGCCGCTGACGATCGTGACCCCGGCGCGCACGAGGCTCGCCCGCATGTCCTCGGACTGCTGGCGGGCGAGCCCGAGCAGCCGCTTGTTGACCTGGGCGAGGTTCACGGCGACCTCGGGACGCACCGGCCGGCCGGCGTCGTTGCGCGAGAAGAACTGCACGCCGAGGTCGGCCGCCTCGCCGATGCCGTTGGTGGCCTCGGCCACGGCGATCAGCGTCTTAGAGGGCACGACGTCGGTGATGACGGCCGAGCCGCCCACCCCGACCTGCTCGACGAGGGTCACCTCCGCGCCGAGCTGCGCTCCGGCGATGGCCGCCTCGTATCCCCCGGGGCCCCCGCCCACGACGACGACCCTCTGCTTGCGCTCGAACTCATTGCCCATGCGGCCATTCTCCCCGGTCGGCGCACCCCCGCCAAACCAACGGCGCACGCCCGCCGCGCGAACATCTCGCCCGCCCCACCGAGGCCTCGGGCGAATAGAGTGGACGAATGTCCTCTCCGACTCCCAACCCCCTCGACCTGCCCGACGCCGACCCGTTCGAGGTCGCCCGCGAGGCCGCCGCGCAGATCGCCGAGATCACCGGGGTGCCCTCGCACGACGTCGCCCTCATCCTCGGCAGCGGCTGGGGCAAGGCCGCCGACCTGATCGGCGAGACGGTTGCCAACGTGCCGGCCACCGACGTCGTCGGGTTCGGGATGCCCGCGGTCCCCGGTCACGTCGGAACGCTCCGCTCCGTGCGCCTGCCGAACGGCAAGCACGCCCTCGTCATCGGCGCGCGCACCCACTACTACGAGGGTCACGGCGTCCGCCGGGTCGTGCACAGCGTGCGCACCGCCGCCGCGACCGGCGCGAAGACGATGGTGCTGACGAACGGCGCCGGCGGCATCAAGGAGACCTGGACGCCCGGCACCCCCGTGCTGATCAGCGACCACATCAACCTCACCGCCGACTCGCCGCTGGAGGGCGCGACCTTCGTCGACCTCACCGACCTCTACTCCAGCCGCCTCCGCGAGATCGCCCGCGGCGTCGACCCGACGCTCGACGACGGCGTCTACGTGCAGTTCCGCGGCCCGCACTACGAGACGCCGGCCGAGGTGCAGATGGCCAAGGCCATCGGCGGCCACATCGTGGGCATGTCGACCGCCCTCGAGGCGATCGCCGCGCGCGAGGCCGGCATGGAGATCATCGGCTTCTCGCTCATCACCAACCTGGCCGCGGGCATCCAGAAGACCCCGCTCAGCCACGCCGAGGTGATCGAGGCGGGCAAGAACGCCGAGGCCGCCATCGGCGACCTGCTCGCCCGGGTGGTCACCGCGCTGTGACCGGCGAGCACGAGCACCACCTCGTCGCCGACGGCGACGAACTGAACGAGGTCGAGCGCCTGGTCGAGCAGGCCGTGTCCTGGCTCAATCAAGACCCCGACCCCGAGACCCACCACGAGCTGCACATGCTGCTGCGCCGCGTCGGAGCCAACGACACCGACGCCGTGGCCGACCTCCGCTCCCGCTTCGGCTCCCGCCTCGCGTTCGGCACCGCCGGGCTCCGCGGCGAGATCGCCGCCGGGCCCAACCGCATGAACCGGGTGCTCGTGGGCCAGGCTGCCGCCGGCCTGGCCGCGTTCCTTCTCGAGCGCGCGCATCCGGGAACCACCCCCTCGGTCGTGATCGGCTACGACGGCCGCACCAAGTCGCAGGTCTTCGCGCAGGACACCGCCGAGATCATGGCCGGCGCCGGCGTGCGCGCCGTGCTGCTGCCGCGCCTGCTGCCCACCCCGCTCGTCGCCTTCGCCGTGCGCGAGCTCGGCGTCTCGGCCGGCGTCATGGTCACGGCCTCGCACAACCCGCCGCGCGACAACGGCTACAAGGTGTACCTCGGCGACGACGACCACGGCTCGCAGATCGTGCCGCCCGCCGACGGCGAGATCGCCGCTCAGATCGACCGCGTCGCCGCCACGCGGAGCGTGCTCGAGCTGCCGCGCTCGTCCGACTACGAGATCGCCGACGAGTCCCTGATCGAGCGCTACGTCGAGGCCACCGCGGCCGTCGCGGGCGGTCACGCCGAGCGGGCCCCGCTCTCGGTGGTCTACACGGCGATGCACGGCGTGGGCTGGGAGACCTTCTCCCGCGTGCTCGACGCGGCGGGCTTCCCGCGGCCGGCGCTCGTCGAGGCCCAGATCGCTCCGGATGCCGCGTTCCCCACGGTCGCGTTCCCGAACCCCGAGGAGCCGGGCGCCCTCGACCTCTCCTTCGAGCGCGCCCGCGAGGTGAGCGCCGACCTCGTCGTCGCCAACGACCCGGATGCCGACCGCCTCGCCATCGCCATCCCCGACCCCTCCTCGTCGGAGGGCTACCGCGCCCTCACCGGCAACGAGGTCGGCACGCTGCTCGGCTGGCGTGCCGCCGAAGCGGCCGCCACCGACACAGGCACCGACACGGCCACGGCCTCGCCCGCCGACGCTCCCGCCCTCGCCTGCTCGATCGTCTCCTCCCCCGCCCTCGGCGCCGTCGCCCGCGCCCACGGCCTGCGCTTCGCCGAGACCCTCACCGGCTTCAAGTGGGTCTCCCGCACGCCCGGCCTCGTCTTCGGCTACGAGGAGGCCCTCGGCTACCTCGTGAACCCGGGCACCGTGCGCGACAAGGACGGCATCTCGGCCGCGATCGCCTTCCTCGACCTCGCCACCGGATTGGCCGCCACGGGCCGCACCGTCGCCGACCGCCTCGACGAGTTCAGCGAGCGCTTCGGCCACTACGGCTCCGCGCAGATCTCCCTCCGGGTCACCGATCTCTCCCAGATCGAGCGTGTGATGCAGCGCCTCCGCGCCGATCCGCCGAGCGAGATCGGCGGCCTCCCCGTGCGGAGCATCGACGACCTCGCCCGGGGCGGGGACGGCGTGCCGCCAAGCGACGTGCTGCGCCTCCACCTCGATGGCGCCCGCGTGATGGTGCGCCCGAGCGGCACCGAGCCCAAGCTCAAGATCTACCTCGACGCCTGGAGCGACACCGGCAGCGTGCCCGAGCGCACCGACGCCGTCGTCGAGCTCCTCCAGCGCCTCGAGGGCGGGATGCGCGACCACATCTCCTGACACCCGGGCCCCACCGGCGGGCGCACCCTCCGCGCCCGCCTCACGACCCGTCCCGTGCGCACTCGCCCCCCGCGCCGTAGGTTCGAACCATGACCACCATCGCGGACACCATCGTCGAGATCATCCAGGACGCCGGGGTCCAGCGCGTCTACGGCCTCCCCGGCGACTCCCTGAACGGTTTCACCGACGCCATCCGCCGCACCGACGGCGCGGTGGACTGGGCCCACGTGCGCCACGAGGAGGCCGCCGCCTTCGCCGCCGCCGCCGAGGCCGCCCTCACCGGTGAGCTCACGGTCTGCGCCGGCAGCTGCGGCCCCGGCAACCTGCACCTGATCAACGGCCTCTACG
Source organism: Herbiconiux sp. VKM Ac-1786 (assembly GCF_015350805.1). Classification (GTDB taxonomy): domain Bacteria; phylum Actinomycetota; class Actinomycetes; order Actinomycetales; family Microbacteriaceae; genus Herbiconiux. The sequence goes on from NZ_JADKSG010000002.1 coordinate 1,564,077, forward strand.
ACGCCAACCGCAGCCGTGTGCCCGTGCTCGCGATCGCCGCCCACATCCCGGCGAGCGAGATCGGCACCGGCTACTTCCAGGAGACCCACCCGCAGGAGCTGTTCCGCGAGTGCAGCGTCTACACCGAGCTCGTCAGCGTGCCCGAGCAGCTGCCCCGCGTGCTCGAGATCGCCATGCGCACGGCCGTCGAGAAGCGCGGCGTCGCGGTCGTCGTCATCCCCGGCGAGATCTTCCTGCAGGCCTCCGCCGGCCGGCCGAAGTCGGCGCCGATCGTGCGGGCGGCCACCCTCGCGCGCCCCGCCGACGCCGAGCTCGAGAAGGCCGCCGCCATCCTGAACGGCGCGAAGAAGGTCACGATCCTCGGTGGCGCCGGCGTGCAGGGCTCCCACGACGAGGTCGTCGCCCTGGCCGAGCGCCTCAAGGCCCCGATCGTGCACGCCCTGCGCGGCAAGGAGTTCCTCGAGTACGACAACCCCTACGACGTCGGCATGACCGGCCTCCTCGGCTTCGCCTCGGGCTACCGAGCCATGGAGGACTGCGACGCCCTGCTCATGCTCGGCACCGACTTCCCGTACCCGCAGTTCTTCCCGTCGAAGGCCACGATCATCCAGCTCGACCTCCGCGGCGAGCAGATCGGCAAACGCACCCCCGTCAATCTCGGACTGGTGGGCGACGTGGGCGACACGGCCCGTGCGCTCCTACCCCTCCTCGATGCGGATGCGCACTCGAACCATCACCTCGACGCCTCCGTCGCGCACTACGCGAAGAGCCGCAAGGGTCTCGACGAGCTGGCCGACAACGACCGCAACCGGGCCCCCATCCACCCGCAGTACGTCGCGCGGCTCGTCAGCGAGCTCGCCACCGACGATGCCGTCTTCATCCCCGACGTCGGCTCCCCGGTGGTCTGGGCCGCCCGCTACCTGAGCATGAACGGCCGCCGCCGCCTGATCGGCTCCTTCAGCCACGGCACCATGGCCAACGCACTCCCGCACGCGATCGGCGCCCAGTCGGCCTTCCCCGACCGCCAGGTGATCGCACTGTCGGGCGACGGCGGTCTCGCCATGCTCTTCGGCGAGCTCCTCACGGTGCGTCAGAGCAGGCTCCCCGTGAAGATCGTCGTCTTCAACAACTCCTCGCTCAACTTCGTCGAGGTCGAGATGAAGGCCGCCGGCTTCGTCAACTACGGCACCGAGCTCGACAACCCCGACTTCGCGGCCGTCGCCGCCTCACTCGGCATCTTCAGCCGCCGGGTCGAGCAGCCCGACGACCTCGAGGGCGCCCTCCGCGACGCCTTCGCGCACGACGGCCCGGCGCTCGTCGACGTCGTCACCGCGCGCCAGGAGCTCTCCATCCCGCCCACCGTCTCGGTCGAGCAGGCCAAGGGCTTCGGCCTCTACGCCATCCGCACGATCATGTCGGGCCGGGGCGACGAGCTGATCGACCTGGCCGACACGAACGTCTTCCGCCGCCTCTTCAGCTGACGAGAGCGGATGCCCGCCGGCACACCCCCGCCGCGCATCCGTCACCCGCCCGCAGGTGCACGGGCCGCCCTCAGCCGACCGCGATCTCGAGCTTCGCCGTGATCTCGTCGAGGTCGAAGTAGTTCTCGATCACCACGACGTCGGCGTTCGTGCGCCCGATCGCCGACACCAGCTCGGGCGACGTCAGGATGACCTGCGCGTCGGCGGCCGCCACCCCCACGCCCGCCACGTCGGACGCGGACACGTCGGCCTCGATGTCGAGGCGCTCGAGGGCTCGGACGGCGTTCACGCGCAGGATCTCGGAGGTGCCGATTCCCGCGCCGCAGAGGGCGACGATCTTCACGGCCTCAGCCTAGGTCAGGGTGCGACGCCGCCGCGAGCAGCCGGCGCACCTCGTCGGTGTCGCGGGCCGCGGCGAGCGCCGGGATGACGCTCTCGTCGTTGAACAGGTTGGCGAGCGCGGCCACCGACGCCACGTGCTGGTCGGCCTCCGTCGCCGCGATACCGATCACCACCGACACCGGGTCGTTGTAGGCGTGGCCGAAGCTCACCGGCTCGTCGAGCGTGACGATGACGAGCCCCGGGCCGTGCACGTCGGGACCCGGTCGCGCGTGCGCCATCGCCAGCCCCGGCGCGATCACGATGTACGGCCCGTACTCCTCGATCATGGCGATCATCCGCTCCCCGTAGGTGGCGTCGGCCGCGCCGCTCGCGGTGAGCGCCTCGGCGGCGCGGAGCACGGCGGCCCGCCAGTCGGGGGCGCTCCGGTGCAGGGCGATCGCCGCATCCGGCAGCTGGTCGAGCGAGGGCATCTGGTACGTCATCGTCCGCTCATTCTCTCAGCCCGGCGCCACCCCAACCGGTGAGTTCCCTGCACCCGGCCGCCCGCCGCCCGCCGCCCCCGCCCTTGACGCCGCCGCCCCACCCGAGCAGAATCGCGCCCATGATCGACACCTGGAAGATCGAGCTCGTCTTCATCCCCGTCACCGACGTCGACCGCGCCAAGACGTTCTACGTCGACCAGCTCGGCTTCCACGCCGACCACGACCAGTCGCCGACCCCCGGCATCCGCTTCGTGCAGCTCACCCCGCCGGGCTCGGCCTGCTCGATCGCCTTCGGCACGGGCATCACCGAGATGGCTCCCGGCACGCAGAAGGGCGTGCAGATCGTGGTGCCGGATGCCGCCGAGGCCCGCCGTCACCTCCTCGCGAACGGCGTCGCCTGCTCCGAGGTGGTCGACGAGGGCTGGGGCCTCTTCGTCCACTTCGACGACCCCGACGGCAACAGCTGGGCGCTGCAGCAGCTGCCCGCCTACGCGGCCGCCGCCGCAGCGGCAAGCGCCCCGACCGCCTAGAGCGCCTCGAACCCGTCCGAGATCGCGTCCGCGAGGTCCTCGCGGTCCTCCACCGGCAGGAACGTCGCCGCCGCCGCGTTCAGCTGGAACACCTCGTGGTCCGCCAGCTCGTAGTCGAACGCATCCGTCAACAGGGCCAGCTCGCGGCTGATCGACGTGTTGCTCATCAATCGGTTGTCGGTGTTCACCGTCACCTGGAAGCCGAGCTGGTAGAGCAGGTCGAACGGGTGGTCGACGAGCTCGTCGCCCCACGCCGCGACCGCCCCGGTCTGCAGGTTCGACGACGGTGAGAGCTCGAGCGTGATCTCCCGGTCCTTCACCCACTGGGCCAGCAGCCCGAGCGAGACGTAGGTGGCGTCGTCGTCCTGACGCTCGGTCTCGATGTCCTCGGCGATCCGCACGCCGTGGCCGAGCCGCAGCGCGCGCCCGTCGAACAGTGCCCCGCGGATGCTCTCCAGCCCGTCCCCTTCACCTGCGTGAACCGTGGTCGGGAAGTAGTTCTTCGCGAGGAAGTCGAACGCGGCGAGGTGCTTGCCCGCCGGATACCCGGCCTCCGCCCCCGCGATGTCGAACCCGACGACCCCGTTCTCGCGGTGCCGCACGGCCAGCTCGGCGATCTCGAGCGAGCGGTCGGCGTGCCGCATCGCGGTCACGAGCTGACCGACCCGGATGCTCCGGCCGCTCGCCCGCACGTCGTCGGTGCCGATCTCGATGCCCTCCTGCACCGCCTCCACGACCTCGTCGAGGCTGAGGCCGCCGGTGAGGTGCTGCTCGGGCGCCCAGCGCACCTCGCCGTAGATCACGCCGTCGTCGGCCAGGTCGGTGACGTACTCCCGGGCGACGCGCACCAGGTTCTCGCGGCTCTGCATCACGGCGATGGTGATGTCGAAGGTGGCGAGGTAGGCCGGCAGCGAGCCGGAGTCGGCGCTGTCCTCGAACCAGTCCCCCAGCTCGATCGGGTCGGTCGCGGGCAGCTCGAGGCCGATCCGCTTCGCCAGCTCGACGATGGTGGCGGGTCGCAGACCGCCGTCGAGGTGGTCGTGCAACGACACCTTGGGAAGCGAGTTGAAGCTGATGGTCGAACCGGGAACGAGGTATTCCTCCGCTGGGGTGCTCATGTCCCCAGCTTAGGGTTCCGCGCCCCGGGCCGACCGGCCCGAATCGTTACCCGACGGGCGTCGACCACGGGCTAGGCTCTGCTCGCCGGGAGATGTCACGGCACCCCTGCGAACCCGGAAGTCCCGCCGCCATGATCCCTGAGCCCCGCTACGGCGAGCGCATCGATCCCGCCTCCGGGGGCGGCCCCGACGAAGCCCCCGTCGGCGGCTTCACTCCCCCGCCCTTCCCCGCCCAGCCACCGGCGCCGCGCCGCCACCAGGCGCTCCGCGTCGTCGGCGTCGTCGCCGCGCTCGTCGGGGTCGTCGCCCTCCTCCTCGGCGGCTTCCACGGCTGGACCGTCGTCGCCGACCAGCGCCGCGCCGACGCCGTCGCCCTCCTCGCCGACCGCGAGAGCGGCGCCGTCGAGGCCCACGGAGCCCTCACCGCCCGCACCCGCAGCTCCCAGGCCGAGGCCGATCGCGTGCGCGGGGTCATCGGCTCCGGCCCCTTCGCGGCCGACCCGGATCCGTCGGCCGAGACCCTCCGCACCGCGCTCGGCGCGCTCGACCTGGCGCTGTTCGAGGCCGGCGAGGCCGCCGCGACCCCCGTCCCGGTCGAGACCGACGAGCCGGCCGCCGCCGACCCCGCTCCCCCGTTCACCCTCCCCTGGGAGCTGATGGCCGAGGCCGAGCAGCTCGAAGCGGATGCCCACCGAGCCGACACCGTCGCCACCGGCCTCCTGGCGACCGCCGAGGCGACCGACGACGCCGAGGAGGCCGTCGTCGACGCCGAGGCCGGCTACTTCTCCTCCCTCGCCACGCGCGCCCAGGCCGAGATCGACGCGAGCCCGCTGGCGAGCCGCAAGACCCAGGTCGACCTCTCCTACCTCATCGACACCGCCGCCGATCCGGGCCAGGCCGACTACCGAGACTCCGCCTTCCTCGCCTCGTTCCAGAGCGCGCAGCAGGCCCTCCGCGACTCGCAGGCGGTCGAGACCATGGAGGCGAGCGACCCGGCCTTCGCCACTCGCCGCGAGATCGAGGAGTACGCCCGCTCCCTCAGCGCCGGCGTCGTGCTCGACTTCGTCTGGGCGCCCGAGGTCAACGGCCTCGGCGCGAACTGGCTCTCGGGCACCGCCGAGACCTACGACAGCGACGGCGGCTGGTCGATCATCAGCCTGAACTACACGGTCGAGGAGGCCTGGGCCGACGGCGACGAGAACGCCCGCGCGCTGGTGGCCCACGAGGTCGGGCACACGCAGGTCATCCGCGACGAATGCGCGCCGCTGTTCACCGGGCCCGTCTTCGCCTCCGAGCCCGAGACCTGGGCCACGGCCTACTCGATCAGCCTCGGCTTCGACCTCCCCGGCTCGGGCATCGAGGCCTACGGCCGCCCCACCGAGGAGCAGATCGCCACGGCTGCCGAGTGCCGCTGACCCCGCCCCGCCCCACCGCGCCCCACCGCCTGAGCGCCTGAGCTCCCTCGGGGCTCAGAGCCCGAGGCCGGCCGAGATCTCCGCGGCGGCCCGGGCGGCGGCTTCCCGCACCCGCTCGGCGGGCACCGCGCTGTAGCTCGTCGCCACGTACGGCACCGTCAGCGCCGCCACCGCCTCGCCCGACCCCCCCAGCACCGGGAACACCACGTCCGTGATCGACCCCCGCACCGCATCCGCCCGCTCGAGAAAACCGCGCTCCCGGATGCCCGCCAGCACCCCGGCGCCCCCCTCCGCCGCGCGGCCCGCGAACGCCCGCAGCACGGCCCCGGTCGCGGTCTTCTCCACCGAGAACGTCGCCCCGACCCGCACCCGGAAGCCGAAGTCCCCCGGCGACTCCGCCTGCGCCACCACCCGCACCCGGTCGACGTCGAGCACGCTCAGGTTGCACGACTGCCCGGTCTCGTCGGCCAGCCGCCGCATCGGCGCGAGCGCGGCCGCGGTCAGCGCCCGCAGCGGCTCCTGCCGGTGCGCCAGGTCGAACAGCCGCAGCGACAGCGAGTACAGCCCCGTCTGCCGCTCCCGGAAGAGGTACCCCCGCCGCTCGAGCGTCGTCAGCACCCGGAAGATCTGACTCGGCGACCGCTCCACGGCCGCCGCGATCTCGACCTGGCTCATCCCCTCGAGCCGCCCGGCCAGCACCTCGAGGATGTCGAGCGCCTTGTCCAGCGCCGGCACCGCGTACTCGGGCCCCTTCGCCGCGGGCTCGGTGCCGGCAGAGGTATCGCTCACCGTCACTCCGCGGCGTTGAGGGCGGCGAGCATCCGCCGGGCGATCGTGCGATCGATGTCGTCGGGAACCGGCTGCGCCCCCGCGACGAGCCCCGCCGCATCCGTGGCGACCCGCTCGAGCGAGAGGGTCTGCAGCAGGAAGCCGAGGTCCATCGACTCGAGCGAGTTGCCCTTCGGCTCGCGGCCGGCGAGGTTGAACATCCGCCCGCCCGCCAGCAGCACGACGTGCCGCCCGTTCGGCAGGTCGATGCGCTCGACGGCCTCGATGATCTCGCGGCTGCCGACCGCGGCGGCCCGCAGCCCGGCGACGTCGATCTCCCAGGGGAAGTGACCGCAGTTGCCGAGCACCGCCCCGTCCTGCATGAGCTCGATCGCCTCGAGCGGCAGAACGTCGGGGTGCCCGGTCGCGGTGATGAACACGTCACCCCACGGGGCGAGCGCGAGCGCATCCGACACCCGGAACCCGTCGAGCGCCGCCTCGAACGCCTTCAGCTCGTCGATCTCGACCACGGCGACCTTGCCGCCGAGCGCCCGCAGGTAGTGCGCGACCCCGCGGCCGCACCAGCCGTAGCCGAACACGACGAAGCGGCGCCCCGGCACCATCAGGTTCGTGATGCGCATGAAGCTCTCGATCACCGACTGACCCACCGCGTGCTTGTTCTCGCCGATGGCCTTCAGCAGGCTGTCGTTGATCACGATCATCGGGAACGGCACGGCCCCGGCGAGCTCACCCCGCAACCGGTCGCCGCCCGAGGTGGTCTCCTCGGTGCCGCCGATCAGGCTCGCCGCGGCGCCCCGAGCGACCACCCCGGCCGCGAGGTCGCCGCCGTTGTCGAGCAGCATGTCGGGCTCGGCGTCGAGCACGCGCAGCACGTTGGAGTGGTGCTCCTCGAGGGTGTCGTCGCGGCGCCCGAAGAGCGTCATGCCGAGGGTCTGCAGGTAGGCCACGACGTCGTCCTGGGTGGAGCCGTGGTTGCCCGTGCCCACGATCTCCGCGCCGCCGGCGGCGAGGGTCTCGAGCAGCACGGCCGTCTTCGGCTCGATGTGCAGCGACATGCCGATGCGGTGGCCCGCGAACGGCCGGGTCTTCGCGAGGTCTTCGCGGGCCTGGGCGAGCAGCGGCATCCGCGAGCGGATCCAGTCGACGCGCGCAGCTCCGTGCGCAGCAAGGTCGGTGTCAGTCATGGCGCGAGTATTGCACAGATGAACGCGCATTTCATATATGCTCAGGATGCTCGTCCCGCCCGATCCCGAGGAGACCCCTGTGCCGAAGAAGATCATCCTCGACTGCGACCCCGGTCACGACGACGCCATCGCGCTGCTCCTGGCGCACGGCAGCCCCGAGATCGAGCTGCTCGCCGTCACGACGGTCGTCGGCAACCAGACCCTGGAGAAGGTCACCCGCAACGCCCTCTCGGTGGCCCGGGTCGCCGGCATCACCGGCGTTCCCTTCGCCGCCGGCTGCGCCCGCCCGCTCGTCCGCACCGTCGAGGTCGCGCCCGACATCCACGGCGAGTCGGGCCTCGACGGGCCCGTGCTGCCCGCGCCGATGATCGAGCTCGACGAGCGGCACGCCGTCGACCTCATCATCGACACGATCATGGCCGAGGAGCCCGGCACCGTCACCCTCGTGCCCACCGGCGGCCTGACCAACATCGCGATGGCCGCCCGCAAGGAGCCGCGCATCGTGCCGCGCGTGAAGGAGGTCGTGCTGATGGGCGGCGGCTACCACGTGGGCAACTGGAGCGCGACGAGCGAGTTCAACATCATCATCGACCCCGAGGCCGCGCACATCGTCTTCAACGAGTCGTGGCCGCTCACCATGGTCGGGCTCGATCTGACCCACCAGGCGCTGGCGACGCCCGAGGTGCGGGAGCGCATCCGGGCCATCGACACCGCGCCGGCCCGTTTCGTGGAGGAGCTGCTGCAGTTCTTCGCCGGAACCTATCTCGAGGCGCAGGGCTTCCTGCACCCGCCCGTGCACGACCCGTGCGCGGTCGCGCGCGTGATCGACCCCGACGTGATGACGGCCCGCCGCGTGCCGCTCGACGTCGAGCTCTCGGGCACGCTGACGCTCGGCATGACCGTCGCCGACTTCCGCTCCCCCGCGCCGGAGGACTGCACCACCCAGGTCGCCGTCGACCTCGACCACGAGCGCTTCTGGTCGCTCATCGTCGACGCACTCGAGCGCATCGGCGACCCGGAGGCCTGACGGCACGCCGACCCCGCCGCAGCTCTGCTCGGCCGGCTCTACTCGGCTCGCTCAGTTCGGCCGGCTCGGCGCGCCCCGCGCAGCTCGGCGGCTCAGCCCCGCACGTCGTGCAGGTGATGCACCGGGTCGTGGATGAAGTACTGCGCCAGCGTCTCCACCGTGAACGCCGACCCGTCGCTCCGCAGCCCCCGCCTCCCCCAGGCGTCGTCGGGAACCGCCTCGAGCGCCCGCGCCATGGTCTCGGCGGCCTCGGTGAGCTCGCGCGAGACCACCGCCGGGTCCTGCTCGGCGTAGCGATCCTCGAGCGCCGTGGCGTCCTGGTCCCAGTTGGCGAACGCCGGCTCGTCCTGCTCGAGCATCAGCGCCAGCCGCCCGTCGAAGACACGGAACACGTCCCGCACGTGCGCCGCGTACTCCAGCGCCGACCAGGTGCCCTCGTCGGGCCGCTCCCGCACATCGTCGCGCTCGAGCACGACGGGCCAGGCCGCCGCGTTCTCGCGCAGAAGCCGCGGCACCTCCCGCGCCGCCGTCGCCGAGGAGTCGAAGCCGCAGTCGGGGCACTCGCGCTCGAGCACCCACGTCCAGTTCTTGGTGTCAGGGATGATCGCCATGCCCCGAGCGTAGGGCCGGCCTCCGACACCGCTCCAACGCCCGACGGTCACCTGCCGCCGCATTCCTGCCACGCTGCGGGTGCCGCCCGACGGTCAGGCCAGGTCAGCTGTACAGCGCGGGATCGACGTCGAGCACGTGGATCGACTTGCCCGAGCCCCAGATCGCCGCGCATCCGGCCCTCAGCAGGTCGACCGGTCGATCGCCGGCCTTCTCGACCCGCACGACGTGCCCCTTCATCGTGACGACGCTGGAGCCGACGGTGGTCTCGACGCCGTCCTTCGAGGTGCGCGCCACCGGATACGGCTCGAACAGCTGCCGCAGATCGTCGAGGATGAAGTCGGGCCGCGAATCCTTCGGCGCCGCCAGCAGCTGCTTCGCGCGATCGATGCCGGTCAGCACGTGGATCGCCCGCAGCCCCGCCCGCTTCGCCCCCAGCGTGTCGGTGTCGAGCCGATCGCCGATGAACGCCGCGTTCTGCGCCGAGAACCGCTCGGCCGCCACCTCGAAGATCGTGGTCTCGGGCTTGCCGGCCACCACGGGCAGCCGCCCGACGGCGGTGTGCACGGCCGACACGAGCGTGCCATTGCCGGGTGCGATGCCGCGAGCCACCGGGATCGTCCAGTCGGTGTTCGTGGCGACCCACTGCACCGCCGGATCGTGCAGCGCGAACGCCGCCTCGGCCAGCTGCGTCCACCCGACCTCGGGCGCGAACCCCTGCACGACGGCGGCCGGCGCGTCCTCGGCCGACCGCGTCACGACGAACCCGGCCTTCTCGACCTCGGAGCTCAGCCCGACCCCGCCCACCACGAGCACGGTCGACCCGGGCTCGATCAGCGTGCGCATCACGCGCATGGCGGCCTGCGGCGACGTCACGACGTCCTCGGCGGCGACGGCCAGCCCGAACTCGCTCAGGTGCCCGGCGACCTGCGCGTCGGTGCGCGAGGCGTTGTTCGTGATGTACCCGACCCGCAGCCCCTCGGCCGCCACCCGGTTCAGCGCGTCGACTGCGAACGGAATCGCCCCGGCCCCCTGATACACGACCCCGTCGAGGTCGGCCAGCACGGCATCGACCCCTTCGAGCGGATGCACGACCTCCCCCTTGGCCCTACCGAACAGCCCCACGGCCACCCTCCCCGCCCGCGCCACCGTCGGCGCCACCCGCGCCACCGTCGGCGCCACCCGCGCCACCGTCAGCCGCGTCGGCACCCGTAGCGGCCGCACCCGCATCCGCCACCGGAGCCTTCGCCCCGGCCGCACGCTTCGCCGCCACCGGAGCCTTCGCCCCGGCCGCACGCTTCGCCGCCACCGGAGCCTTCGCCCCGGCCGCACGCTTCGCCCTCGCCGGCGCTTCCGCCTCACCCGCACCCGCGTCGGCCGCCTCGGCCTTCACCGCGGCCGCGGCTTTCGCCTTGGCCGGGACTTTCGCCGCGGCCGGAGCCTTCGCCTTGGCCGGAGCCTTGGCCTTCGCCGGCGCCTTCGCCGGCGCCTTCGCCGCGGCCGGAACCTTCGCCTTCACCGGTGTCTCCACTTCGGCCGCAGCCTCCACCTCGGCGGGCTCTCTGGCCTCCGCGGGCTCCTTGGCCTCGGCGGGCACCTTCGCCTCGGCGGGCACCCTGGCCTTGGCCGGCGCCTTCGCCCTGGCCGGAGCCTTCACCGCGACCGCAGCCTCCACGTCGGTGGGAGCCTCCGCGTCAACGGGGGCCTTCGCCTTGACGCCGGCCTTCGCCTTGGCCGGAGCCGTCACCTCGGCCGGAGCTTTCGCCTCAATCGGAGCCACCACCTCGGCGTCGGTTTCCACCGCAGACGAAGTCTTCGCCTTGGCGGGCGCCTTCGCCCTGGCAGGGGCCTTCGCTGTCGCAAGGGCCTTCGCTTCGGCTGAAGCCTCCACCTCGACCGGGGCGTTCACCTCAGCGGGAGCTTCCGCCTCGGCAGGAGCCTTTGTCTTTGCGGGTGCCTTCGCCTTGGCCGGCGCCTTCGTCTTCGCGGGCGCCTTCGCCTTGGCCGGCGCTTTCGCCTTCGCAGGCGCCTGTGGCTCCACGTCCGCCGTCGGCTGCGCATCGGCTGACGGGGTTATCGGGGACTCCGCCTCGGCGTCGGGGGCGACCTCGGCATCGGTCGGCTTCGCTGTGGCGCGGGTGCGCGCTTTCAAGGGCGCTTCGACCGAGACCGGCTCGGCGCCGTCGTCAGTCGATGAAGCCGCCAGCTCGGAGGCGGCGGCCTTCTTCTGGGCCGCAGTCGAACGCTTCGCGGGAGCCTTCGCGGCGGGCGGCGCTTCCACGGCCGCGTCCACAGCCGCTTCCGAGGGCGCATCTTCCACGGCAGTCGCCGACACAGGGTCGACCGCCGGAGTGGCCTCCTTCGGCTTCGTGGTCCGCTTCGCCTTCGCCGGAGCGACCGGCTCGGCCGAGGCACCGGTGTCGCCGGCCGGGGCGTCTTGGGGTGCGACGTCCTCGCCGGGCTGGTCCTCTGCGAGAGCATCATCCGTCGAGTCGCCGGGCATGCCGTCCGCGTGAGCAATACCCTGGCGGTCGACGGCGTCAGGCTGATCGTCGAGGTCGTCATCGTCGAGGTCGTCGGCGAGGCCCTCCGGGTCGAAGTCGTCGTCGGCGAGGTCCGCGTCATCCGAGATGTCGGCGGCGGGAGCACCCGTCTCCTCGTCGTCGAGAGCGTCGGAGCCGATGTGGGAGGTGAGATCGTCGAAGTCTTCGAAGACCTCGATCGTATCGTCTTCACCGTCACCGTCGAGGGCCGCCGCGGCGACCTCGGCACGGCGGCGCCAGGTGGCGGCGTCGTCCTCGCGTCCGAGCTCCGTGAGCACCTCGGCGTACGCGTCGAAGAGGGCGGGGCTGTACGAGTACGCCACGTCGGGGTTCAGCTGCGGGATTTCGAGCTCGCCCAGGGCGGCATCCGTCTGACCGAGGTCGAGTCGGGCGCCCGACATCGCGATCGCCACGGCGACCTGCGCCGGCACCGAGAGCGTCGAGCGTTCGATCGCCCGTCCCTCGTCGAGACCGCGCTCGGGGCGGCTCATGCCGCGCTCGCTGTCGATCATCAGGGCGAGCTGCTCGTTGGATCCGGAGATGCGCCGGTAGGTGCGCAGCTCCCGCAGCGCCAGCGCGTAGTCGCCGGTGCTGTAGGCCGTGATGGCGAGGGTCTCGCGCACGACGGCGATCCGGCCGGCGCGACGGCCGGCCGAGATGGCGTGCTGGTGCGCCAGCTCGGGGTCGTCGACGATCAACCGAGCGGCCATCGCCAGGTGGCGTGCGACCTCGTCGGCGTTCTCCTTGTTCAGCGTCTTGAGCTCGTTGCGAGCGACCTTGTCGAGGTCGCGCGGCGTGACGTCGAAGGGGATCTCGGGGTCGTCGTGGCGGGTGCGCACCATGCGCAGCTCCTTGGCCAGACGCTCTTCCTCGGTCAGCTCCGGGCGTTCGAACCTGGATGCGCCCGCGTCACCACGCGCCGGCTGCCCGTCGCGGGTCCAGAGCCGCCGCTCCCCGTCGCCGCCCGGGCGCCCGCCATCGCGGCGCGGTCGTTCACCGCCCCGATCCGGACGGTCACCCCCACGGCCCCGATCCGACCCGTACGACGGGCGATCCCCGCCCCGCGAAGGCCGGTCCGAGTTGTAGGACGGACGGTCGCTGCTGCGCTGCGGCCGGTCACCCGAGGAGGGACGATCGGAGTTCCAGCGCGGACGGTCGCCATCCCGCTGGGGACGCTCGCCACCACGCGCCGGCCGATCCGAGTTGTACGACGGACGGTCGCCACCACGCGCTGGGCGATCGGAGTCGTACGAGGGACGATCACCACCACGCGCCGGCCGATCCGAGTTGTACGAGGGACGGTCACCACCGCGCGCCGGCCGATCCGAGTTGTACGACGGCCGGTCGCCGCCACGAGCGGGGCGATCGGAGTTGTAGGAGGGGCGGTCGCCCGAGGAAGGACGGTCGGAGTTCCAGCGCGGACGGTCGCCGTCCCGCTGGGGACGGTCGCCACCACGAGCGGGGCGGTCCGAGTTGTACGAAGGACGGTCGCCGCCACGAGCGGGGCGATCGGAGTTGTAGGAGGGGCGGTCGCCGCTGCGCTGCGGCCGGTCACCCGAGGAAGGACGGTCGGAGTTCCACCGCGGGCGGTCACCATCTCGCTGGGGACGGTCGCCCCCACGAGCGGGGCGGTCGGAGTTGTACGAGGGACGGTCGCCACCACGCGACGGGCGATCGGAGTTGTACGAGGGACGATCGCCGCTGCGCTGCGGGCGGTCACCCGAGGACGGGCGGTCGGAGTTCCAGCGCGGGCGGTCGCCGTCGCGCTGCGGGCGGTCGCCACTACGAGCGGGACGGTCCGAGTTGTACGAGGGACGGTCGCCACCGCGTGAGGGCCGGTCGGAGTTGTACGAGGGGCGGTCGCCGCTGCGCTGCGGGCGGTCGCCGTCGCGGGACGGACGGTCCGAACCGCGGAAAGGGCGGTCCCCGTCGCGAGGCGGACGGGCGCCGTCGCGGGGAGGACGGGCGCCGTCACGCGCGGGCCGGTCGGAGTTCGAGGACGAGCGAGAGGAGCGGTCGGGGCCGGAGCTGCTGTCGCGGCGGCCCGTGAAGGGGCGCGAGCCGGTGTCCTTGCGCGGGGGTCGACGGTCGCCGTTGTTCCGCTGCTCGTCGTCGGATTCGCTCACGATGGCCCCCTTGGGATCTCTGTCGTTCTCAGTGTGGTGTTGTGGTGATGTTAAAGCGAAATGGCCACCCATCGCTGGGTGGCCATTTCTCAAAGTATGTCCGGCGGTGTCCTACTCTCCCACAAGGTCCCCCTTGCAGTACCATCGGCGCTGAGAGTCTTAG
>NZ_JADKSG010000003.1 GCF_015350805.1 Herbiconiux sp. VKM Ac-1786
TCCTCGCCGGTGGCGGCGCCGGAGGCTTCCATCTGCATGATGGTGCCGGCGTATTGCACGACGTCTTCGGGGTCTTTCGAGCGGCCGAAGATAAGTGCGGCGCCGGAGGAGAGGGCGCGGCGTCGGGAGATCTCGTCGCGGGAGAGGCCGGCGACAGACTGGGCGGCGAGGATGAGGCCCATGCCGGCGCTGCGGGCCGTCTCGAACAGGCTCGTGGCGGTATCGCCGGGGTCGGTGGTGCCGGTGACGAGCTGGGGGAACTCGTCGACGACGACGAGCGTGGGGGTCTTGTCGCGTCGCTCGAGGCGGGTGGCGAGGTAGTTGCGGAGGTCGAGTAGCAGCAGGTCGCCCAGGCGCGCCTGGGTGTCGCTGATGGGGGAGAGGGGCACGATTCGGATGTCGGCCTGCGGGTTGTCGTAGGACCATCCGTCGGGGCCGATCCACTGCTGCAGGGGGCGGAGTTCCACGAGCAGGCTGGAGAGTGCGCGTTCGCCGGCGGTGGTGCCGTCGCGGTCGATCTTGTGCAGCACGATGCCGAGGTCGACGCGGTCGTCGATGAAGTTCTCCGGTCGGGTGAGGCGTTCCCGGAGGTCGTCGACGCTGGTCAGCGGCGACGCCGTCTGCACGACCTGCAGCACGCCGCGGATCTCGTTGAGGTAATACTGGTTCGCGCCATCCGGGGGCGGCATGAGCCGCATCAGCTTGGAGGTCACCTGGTCAGCGGTGCCGGTGAACAGGTTCCACGGTCCGCCGACTTCGGCGGTGCGGCCGAACGATCGGGCGATTGCCTGGAGCTTTTCGGCGTCGGCGGGGTCGCCCTTGGCGTCGATGAACACGACCGGCCACCCGTACATCAGTGCGCACAGCATCAGGTCCGACAGCAGCACCGTCTTGCCGGTGCCGGATTCGGCGATGAGCAGAGCGCGGACGCTGGCCGCGTCGGCGGGGAGCATCATCAGCTTGCCGTCCTCGTCGGTCCAGTCCCGCACCCGGCGCACGTCGTAGAACCGTTCTGCGAGGTTCTTGACCGTCGCCCGTGACACGAACCCGAACCCCTGCCGGCCGTGCGGGCCGGGCAGGGGAGCGGTGAGGGCTTTGTCGGAGGTGCTGGCGATGGCGCCGGTTTCCGCGTCGAGCTGCACACCCACCCGCTTCGCCGCGGCCGCGTCCGCGGCGCGCTTCCGGGCCTGCTCGATCTGGGTCTGCCGCAGCACGTCCGAGATCCGGCGCGTGCGCACGCGGCGGGCGATCCTGCGTCGGTGTGCCGACATCGCGACCGGGATCAGGAACACGCCGGAAGCGAGGTTGGCGATCGCCCACGGCAGGAAGGTCGGCAGGATCTGATCGCCCCAGTCGGGGGAGCTGCGGAACGCCTCGGCCTGGCCGGAACTGAACCAGCCGGCCAGCAGCACTACCTCGACCACGAGGAGCGCGGCGACGACGAGCACGCCCGCGGTGTTGAGGGCCCACCGCCAGGGCGAGACGATCCAGAACTGGGTCTTGGTCGCCACGATCTCACCCGACACTGCCACCACGATCAGCGGCACCAGGAGCGGCAGCAGAAGGAGTGCGAGCACGACTTTGAAGGCGAGTGCGACGACCGCGGTGAGGGCGTCGCCGCCCGGGTCGCTCCGGGGATGATCGGTCTGTTGCGGGTTGCTCATCCTCGTGTCCCCTTCATCGGGTCATCAATGCGTCGCTGGCGTTGACACCTAGGTGTCAACGGTTCGAGCGGACGCCTTCCAGCTCGACGGCCACGGCCTGATCTGCGATCGTCTGCCAGGCCGCCGCGTCGTCCTTCGGCCACTGCCCTCGAGCATCCAGGAGGGGCAGCCACAGGAACCGGGTACGGAGCGACCCGAGGGCCCTGGTGTGTTCATCGGCGCCGGCCGCGCGCAGCGCCACCGGGGTGCCGAAGTAGATCACCCGGGCGAAGCCTTCGCGCTCGAGCCGCCGGGCGTGATCGTCGATGATCTTCCCGTACCGCGCGCCCGTCTTCGGCGTCAGCTCCACCTCCACCAGCTCGTGCACCCCATCCCTGATGGCGACACCGTCGGCCTGGTGATCGTTCCGGTTCTGGGGTTTCCGGTCGCGCTCCCAGGTGTAGCCGCGACACAGGAACCGGGCTGCGGCCGACGCCACCACGATCTCGTGCCGCGTCGTCTGCCGGTACAGATTCGGGGCCGCTTTCCCGGTCGCCTGATGCGTCGCCCACACGATCGACCCATCCCGGAATGTGAGCCGCTGCCGGTCGACCAAACCGACCTCAGCGACCCTCGCGACCCACTGCTGCGCCTTCCGCAAACTCACCGGCTCACCAGCACCCGACAAGCCTCCGAGCGCGAACCTGATCGCATCCATATCGCACAACCGGACCACGTCCAGCCAGGCCAACATCTGCTCGTCGCGCTCGGTCAACCGCATACAACCCCCTAGAGCCTTTCAATTCGACCCTACGTTGCACCCCCGACAAACGCTAGACCAAACACCCCCTAAACGAGTCACACCACGTAACCGCAGCATCACGCGCTCACTCTTCGATCTCAGCTCGCACACCCCACAAGCCATCATCTGAACAGTCAACAAATCACTACTCCACCACCCCACCACTACCTATTCACTTTCACTCTCTCTTTTCTCTTTCTCTCTGTTTTCCCGCACCACTCCACCACCCCTATACTTCCCAACCTCCATCAAATCTGCATCGCTGAGTTGGGGGAGGTTGGGAAGCGGGCGGAGCCCGGGGGTGGTGGAGTGGTGCGGGAAAACAGGTTCTAACCGTTCGCTAAACTATTCGCGCTCGGTGAATAGTTTTACGAACCGCCCTGCTGGGGGAGTGTGGCCGGCGCTGTCAGGCGGAGGCTCGGCATTCAGACGCCGCTCCCTGCACGATAGGCGCTCCGACGCCGGATGCAAACCCTTCATCGCACTGACCTCGAGCACCCGGCGCCGACGGTGAAGCAGATTCTTCTGCTGCAGCTCGACGTCGACGAACCTGGTCGCCTCCCACTTCATCCGATCGGCTCGCCAGCAGCCGGCGCCGACTGTCGGCGACGTACCTTGCAGCTGAGGTGAAAGCTCGTGCGCTCACTTGGCAGCTCCGCCCGGGTGCCGGCGAGCACGTTCCCACGCTTGCTGCTGTTCGTGCATGGCGGCGATCGCCTCGTCGATGGCCGCTTGATCGCGGGACGCCCACCGTGCTTCTTCGGCCTCGCGTTCGCGCCGGCGGGCCTCCAGCTCGGCCCGTGCCTGGATCGCTCGGAGCTGCGCTTCCTCGGCCGGCGTCGGCTCGTTCGGGTCGATCGCATTCTTGATCTGCCACCCCAGATACGCCACCGGATCACGCTGCCCGGCAGGCTCTGCGACGGTGAAGCCGGCACGCTTGTTGCCCGTGGCGAGTGCATCCATGAAGGCGTCGATCGTCCACCTGTCTGGGTCGATGTCGCAGCGCTCGAGCATCGCGCACACCTGACCGATATGCCGCCCATCCGCCAACCACCGCATCCGCGCCACCAGCCCTGCAGCAAACCGCTGCACACCAATCGACCTCGGCCGACCCGACCTCGCGAAACCGTGGCCGGTTGATCCTTTGGTCCTTGCTGGAGGGCGCGAAGCGTCCGACTCGCGCGCGCTTGCGCGCGTTGGTTTAACTTCTAAATCAGGAGCTTTAACACCAAGGCCACCCCTACGGGGTAGATGGACATTTTCCACAGCCCACCGTTTCGGCATCGTCAGTGCACGCACCGACGCGGCCTTGATCTGCCGTCCCCCGTGGGCGCCCTGCGCGGCCTCACGCTCGGCCACAGTGAGGTAGCGGCCCTCCACGATCGATACGGCCAGCCCGAGCGCTTCCAGCAGCCCACGGGCGCGCTGCACGGTCTTCTTACACACACCCGTCACCTCGGCCACCGTCTCGTGCGCGGTACTCACACCACGGCCCGTGTCGGCGTCGGCCGCGAGCATATCCGCATGCGCGATCCGCAGCAGCGTGTCCGGCGCGATCGACACCCGCCGGCGCAGCTCCTCACCCTCCGGAGTGCGCAAAGCATCCATCACCGCATCGAACCAAGCGGCACCGCTCGTCCAGGCCGGCACAGCCGCATACGCCCCCGGAGGGGCCTCCAGGCTCCATGAGCCCGACCGCTTCGAACTCGTGCTTCCTGGGCCATCCTGAGGCCCCGAAATCGGGTCATCAAAGTGATCTGACACGCCGACAGGCGTGTTTGCGCGCGAAAACGGGACAGCAAGTCCCACGTGAGGTACGATCGACACGTCTCCTTGAAGACGCGGAAGAGCCTCCCGGCTCTACCGGGTTCTTGTACTGGGATTGCTCCTCACCTCGAAATGTCGCCAAACAGTTCGCGAGGTAGGGAGCCAGAGCTTCGGGCCCGCCTCCGGCGGGCCTCTCTCGTTAAGCCGAGTCGATAGGCAACTCCCCATCGCGTGGCAGTTCTTCGGGCCACCAGATCGGCAGGCCCTGGTCTGTGAGCTCCAAGTGGTCGACGACACGCTCGAAAAGCACGGCGGATGAGACGCCGGCGCGTTCGGCCACTGCGTCGAACTTTGCCTTGGAGGCGCGCTCCACTTCGTAACCCATGTTGACGGGATCGATCAGCGTCCCGCGAGGACGTCGTCTTGGAGCCATGAGACGACTTAACCCTGGCCCAAGGGTTAAGCTCCGGATTGCCGAAGGTGTGTCGAGAGAGAACCTGTAGTTAGTCCCCGAGTCAGGTGCTTCGTTGGGGCCGGTTGCATGTAACGTTCGTGATACAAGCAGCACGCAATAGTCAGGAACGAGCAGACATGGCAGATCCGTCAGCATCCAACGCGAGCACGACGACCGCCCGAATAGTCTGGGACACGGCGGACAAATTCCTGCGCAACGTGGTCGAAGAAGAAGATTATGGCGACTACATCTTGCCCTTCACGGTACTTCGTCGACTTGAGTGCATGCTCGCCGATACAAAGGAGCAGGTGGCTCCGTTTGTCCGATCACTAGGCAAATTGCCTCCGCATCTCATCGACATCGCAGTCAAGGACAAGTTCGGTCTAACTTTTCACAACGTCTCACCGCTCAGCCTCGCGACCATCGCCTCGGTGGACGACAATGTCGAAAAGTCGCTGAAGAGCTACATTGCCGGATTTTCGAACAACGTCGCCGACGTCTGGGTCGCCTTCGACTTTGCGCGTCGTGCGAGCGTCCTTGCCGAAGCTAACCGCCTGCACGCTGTCGTTAAACACTTCTCGACGATTGATCTCTCGCCCTCAGGCCTTGCCAACACGGCAATGGGCGACGTCTTTGAGGATGTGATGTACCGGGCTTTCAACAAGAAGGGCAAGGCAGCGGGAAACTACTACACCCCGCGCGACGCAATCAGGCTCATGGTCGACGTCCTCATCACGAACGACGACGACACCCTGGCAGGTGATAGCGCTCTGCGGTCGATCTACGACCCCACTGCGGGTTCTGGTGGCATGCTGCTCATCGCACAGGAAGCCCTCAAACGCATGAACAGCAAAATTGACGCGACTCTCTACGGGCAGGAACTCATGGCACCTGCCTTCGCGCTTGGAAAAGCCGACCTACTCATCCAGGGCGGCAGGCCCGACGCGATCAAGCGCGGCGATACGCTGCTTCACGACGAATACGAGGACCAGAGGTTCGACTACGTTCTGTCAAACCCGCCGTTCGGCACCAAATGGGAGGTCCAAGAGCGGTCGGTAAAGGAACAGGCGAAGGTACACGGTTCTCGGTTCAGTCATGGCCTGCCAGGCGTTGCCGACGGCCAGATGCTGTTCCTCGCACACTGCGCGTCGAAGCTCGCACCGGCTTCAAAGAACGGCCAGGGTGGCCGAGCAGCGGTTGTCTCCAACGCTTCGCCGCTCTTCAACAGCGACAAGGGGCCAAACGCGATTCGTCAGTGGCTTTTCGACGAGGACCTCATCGACGCGATAATCGCGCTGCCTACCGAAATGTTCTACGGCACCGGGATCGCTACCTACGTCTGGATTCTAGATAAGAACAAGGACCCCCAGCGCGAACACAAGATCCAGCTCATCGATGGTTCGGCCCAGTGGGAGCCCATGCGCAAAAGCATGGGCTATAAGCGCCGCAAGATGAGCGAACGCAACCGGAACGTGGTTCTAGAGGCATACAAGGCATTTGACTACGCCGACCCGGCCATCTCGCGCATCCTGACCAAGGAAGACTTCATGTTCCGCGATGTATCGGTCTTCAAGCAGGCTCGCCTGTCGACGAGATACGTCGAGGACGCCGTAAACGCTCTGCACTCGCGAAAGGACTTCACAAAAGCGCATGAACAGATCGTGCGCTCCCTCGCGCAGACCGCGATTGCATGGAACGACCTGCCTCAAACCTTCCTGAAGCTCGCGAAACAAAACGGGCTAAAGGCCAGTATCGGCCTCGTCGACGCCGTTACGAACGCCATGGCCGTGGACGACGAGAACGCCCCCCTCGCAGTCGACCGTAAGGGGAATCCCGTCGTGGCCGAGGGATGGAAAATCACCGAACGCGTGCCGCTGAGCGAGGCCTTAGACGAGCACATGGAGCGCGAGGTACTGCCATTCGCGCCTGACGCGAAGTGGGACGAGTCGAATGCCAAGGCTGGCAACGAGATCCCCTTCACACAGATTTTCTATGTGCCCGAGGAGCCCCGCCCCCTTGCAGATATCGACGCCGACGTACAGCAGATCATGGTTGAGCTCGGGGCGATGTTCCAGGCGGTGAAGGCCAGTGAATAGAACCTCCCCCTTCTGGTCAGTTGCCTCCCTTAGATCCGAAATCGCTGAACCATCAGAGTTCCAGGTCTCGCTGGAGGACATGGTCTCTGGCACCGGACACCTCGTTGACGGAGAATTGTCACACTATGCGGCCAAGGGCACTCCGTTTTCAACCGGTGATGTCCTATTCGGCAAGCTGCGGCCGTACCTGGCGAAATACTGGCTCGCTGACCGCGCCGGTACGGCGGGCGGCGACATTCATGTCTACCGCCCCTCTCCAGGAGTTGAGCCGCGCTTTCTCAACTACGTCGTAGGTAGCCCCGATTTCGTGAAATACGCCGAAGCCGTTTCTAAAGGCACCAAAATGCCCCGCGCCGAATGGATGGGACTTCGAAAGTTTCCCGTGACCAATTTCGATATTCAATCCCAGCGCGCCATCGCAGACTTCCTCGACCGTGAGACTGCCGAGATCGACGCGATGACTGCGAAGCTGGACGAGCTCGCAGAGCAGCTCTATGGTCGAAAACTGTCGGTCATTCAGCGCCAGACTCAATTCACGACCATCGGCGAGCGATGGACGACGGTACCGACGGCACACTTGTTCGATTCGATTGGGAGTGGGACAACCCCAAAGGAGCGAGAGCACTACACCGACGACGAGGACGGCATCGCATGGGTCACGACCTCTGAGCTCCGGGAGAACGAGATCCTCGGATCCAACCAGCGCGTGACTCGAGCGGCGGTTGACGCAGTGTCATCGTTGAAGGTCCACCCGCGCGGGACGATCCTCATCGCGATGTACGGGGCCACGATCGGTCGCCTCGGCGTCCTTGGCGTTGACGCGACCGTGAATCAGGCGTGCTGTGCGTTCTCCGGTCCTCGTGGCATCGATCCTCGGTATTTTTACTACACGCTGTGGGGCCAGCGAGACGACATTATTCGACAGGCTGTCGGCGGCGGACAGCCCAACATCAGCCAAACGATTCTGCGGCGTTGGCGCGTTCCTCAGCCTCCAATGGATGAGCAGAAGCACGTCGTCACATATATAGACGAAGCCGCTGGCAGGATCGATGAGATGCTCGGCAAAGTCGCCGTCCTAAAAGAATTGCTAATCGAGCGCCGCGCCGCGCTCATCACCGACATGGTGACCGGCCGGAAGGAAGTTGCATGAGCGACGCTCAGCTGATGGAACTCGAGTTCGAACGCAACCTCTGCGAGGAGCTCGGCAGCCGAGGTTGGCTCTATGAGAATGATGGGAAGCCGACCGGTTGGGACATCGCGCTGGCCCTCGTTCCAGCAGATGTACTGCAGTGGCTCGCGACGCAGTACCCGGAGGAGTACGAGAAGGCCGTCCCGGTAGATCTCGTGAACAGCCAGCGCACGTCGGCCGAGCGCAATCTGCTCGAGCACCTGACTAGGGAGCTCGCCAAAGCGACAAAAATGGATCCAACCACGGGGCATCCGGTAGGAGGCCTTCTAGGCGTGCTCCGCAAGGGTTTCACCTACGCCCAAGTGGGCCGCCCGGCCGCGAAGTTTGGCCCGATGATGGAGTTCCCGCCGGCTAACCCGAACCTCACGGAGGTCGTCGAGGCGTCTGAGGCCGTGCGGCTGAGGGTCTTACGCCAAGTGCGCTTCGATACCGCGACGAACGAGACCCTCGACGTCGTGCTACTGGCCAACGGCATACCTGTCGTCACAATGGAATTGAAGACCGACAACACTCAGTCGGTCAGGCATGCCATCCGCCAGTACAAAGATGACCGCCGCCCCGGGAAAAACCGGGCGCTGCTGACTCCAGGGCGCGCTCTTGTGCACTTCGCCGTGTCCAACGACCTCGTTTATATGACAACGAAGCTCGCCGGCGAAGACACTGTGTTTCTGCCCTTCAACCAGGGCGAGAACGGCCATGAGGGCAACCCGCCGTCTAGCACCGGTTCGTCGACGAGCTACCTCTGGAGCGAGATTCTCGCACGCCCGATGTTCCTGCGGATCCTCAAAGACTTCGCGCTCTTCGAGCCGAGCAAGTCCGGCAAGAAAGAAAATGGGCGCCTAGTTTTCCCACGGTTTCATCAGCTGCGCGTTGTCGAACGCGTCGTGACAGACATTGAGAAAAACGGGCCAGGCGGGCGATATCTTGTGTGGCACTCCGCCGGCTCTGGCAAGACAAAGACCATCGCTTGGCTCAGCCACCGTCTAATCCGGCACATGAGCCCCGACTCGAAGTCGACGTTTGACTCGGTGATCGTCGTCACCGACCGGACGGTGCTCGACGAGAACATCCGGCACGACATGAACCTTGTACAGTCCAGCAAGGGCCTCGTCGTCGCCGTGGGCGAGAAGTCCGGCGCCAAGTCGCCGCAGCTGAAAAAGGCTCTCGTCGAGGGCGACCACATCATCACGTGCACCCTGCAAACCTTCCCAGAGGTCATGAGGCTGATCGAGGACACCGAAGAATTGCGCGGTCGGCACTGGGCCGTGATCGCAGACGAAGCGCACTCATCCCAGACCGGATCCGCCGCGCACAAGTTGAAGGAACTGCTCGTTGACGTCGACCTCGATCTCAACGAGGACATCAGCGCCGACGATCTGATGGCGGCCAAGGACTCTGCGATCGCTGCGTCGGCGAACATTACCTTCGTCGCACTCACGGCGACTCCGAAAGGGAAGACGCTGCGTCTTTTCGGCACCGAGCACAACGGGCGCTGGGAGGCGTTCGACACATACACGATGGCCCAGGCAATCGAAGAGGGCTTCATCCTCGACGTGCTGACTAACTACTCGACCTACGACATGTTTCTTCGGGTGAAGAACGCTCTAGAGTCCGAAAACGAGACCGAAATCCGTGTCAACACCGGCGAGGCCGTCTCGACGATCGTTCGTTACGCACGTCTACACCCGACGGCGATCGCGCAGAAAGTCCGCGTCGTCGTTGAGCACTTCCGTCGGAACGTCATGCATATGCTCGACGGCGAAGCGAAGGCCATGGTCGTCACCGGAACTCGCATGGAAGCGTTCGGCTGGTCGCGGAAGATGGACGAGTACATCGCGGCACAGGGCTACACCGACTTACACACGCTTGTAGCGTATTCGGGCTCGCTCACCGACCCGGACACCGGCGCAACCGTCACCGAAGTCTCGATCAACGGCCGCAGCGACGTTGAGAGGGCCTTCCGGGAGGAAGGCATATTCCAGGTCCTTATCGTCGCCAATAAGTTCCAGACCGGCTTCGACGAGCCGCGCCTGATGGCGATGTACGTCGACAAAAAGCTTTCCGGTGTTGCGACCGTGCAGACCCTTTCGCGCCTCAACCGGATCTACCCGGGCAAGACATCTCCGATGGTGGTCGATTTCCAAAATTCGCCTGCTTCAATCGAAAAGGACTTCAAACTCTATTTCTCCGATGCTCACGTCGAAGGCGAGGTCGACCCGAACACCCTGTACACGATCGCTGACCGCCTCGACACGGCTGACCTATATACGGCCGATGAGATGAACGCGGTCGCCGACGCATATTTAAGTGAGGCTGGAGGAGAGGCGATCGCCAAGGCGCTCTCGCCAATCAAAAATCGTTGGACTGGACAGGTACGCCAGGCTGTGCTGCGTAAAGACAAGGTCACGCGGGAGAAGCTCATCGCCTTTCGCGCGGACGTCATCGGCTATCGCAACGCCTGGCAGTTTCTCAGCCAGATAGTCGACTACCAGGATCCCGACCTCCACCGCCGTGCAATCCTCACCTCGCTGCTAGCGCGGAATTTGCACGTCGATGGTGATGACCGCGACGACAGCTATATGGAGGGTGTGCAGCTTTCGGGCGTCAAGCTCGTCCCGTCAACGATCGAGGAGGATCGCTCCCTGACCGAGGGCAGCGGCGAGGCAATCAAACTCCCCGACTTTGGGGGTGAATACGGCGGAGGTGCCCCTATGCCGGCGCGCGGGCCGCTCGACGAAGCGATCGATAAAGTCAATGAGATGTTCAAAGCCACAGGAGTGGACGTAAGCCCCGACAGCGTCTCGGGTTTCATTACGACGTTCTGGGGGATCCTCGACGCAAACAAAGATGTCGTAGCGATGGCCAAGCACAATACTGTCGCCCAGCTCAAGGCGTCAGAGGGCTTTAGCACCGCCGTCGGCCTCGCTGTACTGAAGACGGTAAGTGAGGCGCAGGAGATCCAGTCCTACCTGACCGATCCCGCGTTCCTCGGCCAGATCGCTGAGATCGCAGCGGACGCGCTGCACGCTCAGCACAACGGCGAGACCGGTGCCGTCGGCGACACAGAGGGATCTGTGGCATGACCAAGGTCGATCAATCGAGTTTTGGCGGGATCATCCGTGAGGCACGTATAGGGAACGGCTGGTCCCAGACGGAACTGGGCGAGAGGTCGGGTCTGTCCCGCCCAACTATCGCTCGCGTTGAGGCGGACAGCGACGTCACGACCGCGACACTTTCGAAGATCGCCGAAGCATTGGGTCTCACGCTCGAGCTGAAGGGCTCTTCTAATGGGCACGCGACCGATTCCCGCAAACACGCGGATCCGGGGCTAGTCGAAGAAGCCTGAGGCTTGGGGCGATCCCGATAGCTGGTCCGCTTATCGCTGACCAACCTGTCTTAAAAAGCAAAAGATTTATGAGACGACCGGGGTGGGCCCGGCCGACCACTTACCTACCGCGGAATCTCGGCACCGCTCGGTGTCTCACAAAGTCATCTCATGTATCTGCGTGTCTTAGGGCTGATCAAGAGGCTTTACGAGACATGATTGCGGCATGAGGCTTCTTGGCTACACACGTGTGAGCACCGCCGGCCAGGATCCGCAGCTCCAGATCGATTCACTCCTCTCTATAGGAGTGCAGAAACGGGACATCTTCGCCGACGTCACGTCCGGCAGCAAGAACGCCGCATCACGACCGGGGATGCAGCGGCTCCTCGAGTACGCCGAGGCCGGCGACACCGTCGTCGTCTGGCGCGTCGACCGACTCGGACGTTCCCTGATCGATGTACTCAATACCGTGAACGGGCTCCGCGACGCGGACATCAACGTGCGATCCATCTCAGACGGGATCGACCCAGCGACGTCGACGGGCCGCCTGATGCTCAACATGCTGGCCACCTTGGCCGAGTACGAGCGCGAGCTCATCGTCGAACGCGTCAACGCCGGCATCGCCGTCGCTCGAGAGGCCGGCACTCAGTTCGGACGCCCAAAGTCCGACCCCGCCGTCGTCGGCGAGAAACTCGCGATCGTCGCCACCGCTCGCGCCTCGGGAAAGACCGCGGCCGAGGCAGCGGAACTAGTCGGTTGGAGCCGGGCTACTCTCTACCGCCATCAAGGCGCCCAATCACGCTGACCGTGGCGTCCTGTGTCTCACAAGACTGCTAGAGCACGTGAACCGTCGCGGCAGCTTTGAAGACATAGCTGCGAGACGCCGCCGTCGCGCACTGGAGCCTTCCAGACGCTGCCCGCCAAGGCATTCACGAGACACTTCGCATCCTTAGGGTTACGAGACCGCATTTGAATGTGTGAACCTTATGGCCGCGGAATCTTCACAGCCAGGACTGGCGGCGGTTTATGCTCGGGTGACATTTCGTACCGCGGTACCGAGACGCACGAGGCCCTTCGCGAGACCTTGGGCGAGAGAAGGGTTAGACCGATGGCAAAAAACAAACTTGACGGGGTCACATTCAACAAGCTGATGGATGAGTTCGGCGAAGATGCCGCAGCCGAGACCCTCAATGATGTGAACGAAGGGAAAATACGAGCCGAGACGGTCGAGAAGTACCTGTACACAGATGAAACTAAGGAAGATTACGCTGAGCGCCTACGCAGCGAATGATCGCGACAAGCGTCTTGAGCGAAATGGGTTGAGATGAGTTTCAAGGTGATCATGACGTACTCGGACGGGGACCGAGAGGAGCTCGATGAGATCTTCGAAACTGAGAGCGAAGCCGAAGAGTACGGGCTAGAGCAGGTCAGCAACTTCGACACCGGCGGAGAAGTTCTCCATCTGTCGAATCCAGGAGACTACCCAGCGCCCGACGAAGGTGTAAAGGCCGACTACGAGGTGTTCGAAGTCGAAGACTGATGCCGCCAGCGAAGGCTCGTTCGCTACAGAGCGATCCCTATGGACGAGAACGCTCGCTTCAGCACCTTCTTCGGGCCACCCACAACGAAGAAGATAGGTCGCCCGCTATCGTCGACGAGCGCACCCTCATCGCTTCGCGCACGCACCTCGACCACCGCAGTGGGATCGAACGCCTTCGACTCCATCCGAGCCGATGCCACTCGAGCCGAAGTAATCTCCACAACCGCGGCACCGGCCTCGTCTTCGAGAATGATTCGTGGAGTCCCCTGAATTGTTGCAGCGACGAGAGACAGTTGCGTCGCCTTCATGCTGCTACCTTTCGGCGCTAACGGACCGTCAGCGAATATCACGCGAGTGCGAGCAGCGGCCGCATACACCGCCACCTCAGCATCAGTCGGTTCGTTAGACACGCATCGCCTTCCACTTTGTTTTGCATCATCAAGAGTCCTCGAGCCCACCGAGCTCTGTCGCGCGGCGCGTAGACGTATCTTTGACTGCTCTGCCCATACAGGCCGGCACCCCCACCCATATACTGCATCACGAGGGGGCGTCATGGCGAAGAATACGGGCGAGGGCAAGCGGGTGGGGATCGTGAAAGACCGCTACCAGAAGAAGAACACCCGCACAGGCCTCTGGGATAAATACGACAAGCGTGGAAACTACGTCGGGACGAAGAAGACCGGCGGCCCTTTCAAGAGCATAATTCGCCTCATCGGCCGCAACCCACGGCGTTCCTAGTCACCGACATTCGAATGACTTCTGCTCCCCATTCGCCTTCCCGGGGCGGGGCTACGCCGATGCGTGGGGTCTTGATGATTGAACTGCGCACCGACACCATCAGCACCGAGTCCATCTGATGGGCATCGAAATGGGCCTCTGGCGAGCAGACGGCGACGCTCTGACTCGCATTGTGCCCACGGCAGTGGGCTTGGAAGCACAGCTCGAGTCTTACATCGAATCGGACCCCGCCATCTTGGGCGAGTCCATGCTCGTCATCGGACGACAGGTCCCCACCGCACACGGCGGCTACATCGACCTCCTCGCGATCGACGAGACCGCGGCAGTCCATGTGATCGAGCTAAAGCGCGACAAGACGCCCCGGGATGTGACTGCTCAGGCGCTGGACTATGGGTCCTGGGTCGCAACGCTTGGCCGCGCCGAGATTCTTGGCATCTTTGCGAACTACCAGCCAGGCGTCGCGCTAGAAGAAGCCTTTGACACACAGTTTGGCGGCATTCTGCCGGAAGACGTCAATGCTACTCAAGTCCTAACGATCGTCGCGGCGTCTGTCGACGCCGCGACCGAACGCATCGTCCGATTTCTGAATGAAGACTTTGGGGTCCCCATCAATGTCGTCTTCTTCCGCCACTTCCACGACAACGGCTCCTCCTATTTGGCCCGAACATGGCTTGTAGAGCACGACGCAAAAGCGTCTACTGCCACGACGACCTCCCGCCGTACGAAATCTCGCGAGTCCTGGAATGGACAGGATTGGTACGTGTCGTTCGGAGAGTCTCACGACGGCCGTCAGTGGGCTGACGCCGCAACCTATGGATTCGTTTCTGGTGGAGGAGACAAATGGTTCTCGCGGACACTCAAGAACCTCACGCCCGGGTCTCGGATCTTCGCCTGCATACCCAAAGTTGGATACGTTGGCGTCGGCAGCGTCTTGGGAGAAGCGAAGAGATTCGATCAGACCACAGTCCTCGGCGGCGGCGCTGAGGTGCCCTTGAGTTCCTTACCGTTGCGAGGCAACTACCGGCGCGATGGCGACGAGGATGATGACATAGCTGAGTGGGCTGTCCCAGTCGAATGGACACACACCGTTCCGCGTGACCAAGGCTTCTGGAAGCCCGGAATGTTCGCCAATCAGAACACCGCCGCAAAGATGCGGAACCAGTTCACTATCGACCAGGTTTCAGAGGCCTTCGGTCTCGACGCTTAGTTTGAAGTGGATTGGGCACTAGTTCGAACTAGCGTTGCTCTGACATGAGCCACCTGAGCTGCGGTAAGCGGATCCCAACGCGCCGCCTTCTCATGCTCCGGGAACGCAGCGCGAAGAACCCTTCGCACCGCATTGCCGCCATCCGCGATTCCCAGCTCTCGAGTCAGAGAGGCGACCGTTAGCACCCTCGCCCCTGCAGGGCCCGATTCTGCGTCCCGGTATTCGGTCGACGGTAGAGAGGCGCGAGAGCGTTGAACTGATGCTCGAAGTGCGACACGGTTCCAGATTCCGTATGGCGTGAGGATGCCTACCGCTGCATCTTCGAGTTCAAGAGCCTCCGCTTGCGTCGCGCACGTCGCCCAGCGGATCTCGACGTCTAGCCAACGAATCGCGTCCTGCGCCCATACGGACGCTCGGGCCGGCCGACCTTCGCGTACCGCATCGACGTGCGACTCGATGAACCCAGCATCTGCGAGTGCCCGGTCGAGTGCAGCTTCGCCGAATCCGCTCACCGCACCCTTGCCTCGCCGGTAAATAGAGAGCCGACCCCTGAGGCCCTGGCCCCTTCGCTCGCCGGCCATACCGACGTACACAATCGCACCGTCACGTGTCCGCATCTGGTAAACGCCTGGCGTCAGTGGTGCGGTGAGCGCCGCCGTCTCGAAAGGCTCCCAACTAGACCACGCCACGAGACCATCGACGGCGAAGTACGCGTCATCCCGATTAGCAATCACATGAACATGATGGCGGAAACGCGTGCTCAGCGAGACTCAGCGTCGTCTCGATAGACGTCGGTCGCCGGGACTCCAAATCGGACTAGGCAACTGAGACGCGTCGTTCAGCGCGTCGAGTAGTTCACATGCGGTGGCCGGTACCCGATCCCCTAACGAGACGGGCCTGAGGCATTCTGAGGAGGACCACAAGGTCATTCATTTAGACGAGAAATCCGAGTGCGGCGCCGACTAGGCCAAACCCTGCCGCCACAACGGCCAGTCCCTTTCCAGTGCGGTCAACCTTCTTGAAATCGGTGTCGTGCGCCAGGAACCGAAACGTTGTGGCGAGCAGACTTACGACAGATATCCAGATCGCGAATGTTCCCACATATGCAGTGAGATTGTGCCAGATCGCGAGTGGCCCGATCCACATGTAGGCGACAACTGCTGCCGAAAGGACAGCGACGGTCACCAGCACATCATCGCCCTCGTTGCCGGTCGCAGGATGCTTCCCCTTGTCACCTACCCACCGAATGATTCCATCGAGTACGGTCGGTTCAAGTTTTCTGTAGAAGCGCCCCACGCGCCCTACGACGCCACGCCAGAGGTTCACTTTGCGTTTTTCCTAACGCTTGTCACGGCGCCAAGCTAGCAGTGGCGTTGCGCACATAGTTGATCGATTGAAATATTGATTGAAGGGCACTTTCATTCATCTGCTGAAGTTGGGTCCGCATGTCCCCATTCAATAAGCCATGCTCAGCCACAGAGTTGAGAAGCCATCCCATGGCCGGGTCGGACTTGCCAAGCGAGGTTGAGTCTGAGGGGAGCGGAACTGCGGATTCGATCAGGTGGTTCTTCGTGTAGGTCCTCCAGCCGGTAGGCAGGGTAACAATAACTACCGCTGCCCCCTGCTCGAGGAGTGTGGTGACTACCTGCTTTTCAGAGAGGTCAGGCCATAGCCATCCAAGCTCTTCATCAGTTAATTTGACGATATCGGCCAGCCGGGTGATCCGTCTTATGCGTTGTCTTGCATCAGACGCGTTCCGAATAAGCATGGGCCTGATGCCGGCCTCGAGAGAGATGATCGACCCGGGTCGGGCGCGCTCCAGCAGGGCCTCGACCCGCCAGGTTCCGGGGGGAAGCCAGGCAGCGATTGACCCCGTATGGACAGCATCGCTGCTCACAAGTGGGGCATCGTCCAGTGCCCAGGTGAGATCATGTTCGACTTGATCAGCGTTCGCGGTCGTAGTGCTGGTTCTGGGTATGTCTGTGACGACAATTTTCACTCCAGCTTGAATCATCTGACTCCTGGCGAAATCACCACGAGCATCAGCCGCGAGGGCGGTCCGAAGGATGACTTGATGTCCAAGTTGTGCGAGATGCAAAGCAACATCCACCGGCCCAGAGGCGGGCGTCTCTGATGAATTCGCCCCCGTCACGGCAACATCGATCAAGGTCTCACCGATCACGACGATGTTGGACATCTGCTTACCCCTTTCCCTCAACACCCGTTAGTTAGCGTGCTGAATCTGGTCCTCGTGCAAGGTGATGGTGGGTATCGACGCGGTGATGACTGACCCGTCTCCCCGGTGAGTGCCTTCGATGTCACTTGTCGTGGGCGCGCCTTGCAAGTCAGGTCTGTCGTCCTGCAGGGAGACCTCTGCAGGCATCCCTGGATAAACGGTGATCGCCTCAGCTCGGACTCTGAGCTTCACTTCCGCCCCGTCCTCGAGAGCGAATGAGACCGACCCTTGGCGGATTTGCACGCGCATCCGGCTCCCTCTCGTCGTGATTCGAAAAGTCAACGATTCCCATCCCTCCGGTAGGCGGGGATCGAACGAAAGCGATCCTGCGTGGTCGCGCATCCCCCCGAATCCGAAGACCAGCGCGCTCCACACCCCGCCAGTTGATGCCACATGAACCCCGTCAGCGGTGTTGTGATGTAGGTCTCCGAGATCAACAAATAGAGCCGCGCGGAAGTAGTCAAGGGCGAGGTCTCGGTACCCGACCTCTGCCGCAATAATGCTTTGGGTCGAAGCCGATAGCGTCGAATCTCCCGTGGTGAGTGCATCGTAATATTCGAAGTTGGCGCGCTTTTGTTCGGCAGAAAATTCGCTGCCTCGCAGAAACATGGCCAGCACGACGTCGGCTTGCTTGATTACCTGGAAGCGGTAAATCACCAGGGGATGAAAGTGCAGTAGCAGGGGACGCTTTGAGGCCGGCGTGTTCTCAAGGTCCCACAACTCCTTCTCCAGGAATTGCGCGTCCTGTGGGTGGATGCCAAGGTCTTCGTCGAAGGGAATATGCATCGCCTCCGCCGCCGCCTCCCACTCCTGAATCTCATCATCGTCGAGGTCTACCCGCTGAACCATCGAGGCATAAGCCTCTGGACACTCCTCCCGCAGTCGGCGGACCTGCCGCACTGCTGCTTGTAGGTTCGCGCGCGCCATAACGTTCGTGTAGAGGTTGTCGTTGACGACGGTTGTGTATTCGTCGGGGCCTGTTACTCCATGGATATGGAATGTCTGCGGCCCAGCACCTGGGCGCCGCCAAAACCCGAGGTCGGCCCACATGCGTGCTGTTTCTATCAGAATGTCGATGGCCCCGCGATTGAGAAAGTCGATGTCGCCGGTGGCGGAAACGTACTGCATCAGCGCGTGCGAGATGTCGGCGTCGATGTGGTACTGCGCCGTCCCGGCTGCATAGTAGGCCGACGACTCAAGACCGCTAATGGTGCGCCAGGGGAACAGGGCTCCGCGCTGGTTGAGTTCCGCAGCGCGTTCTCGGGCGGCGGGCAGCATGTTCTGTCGGAAACGGAGCGCATTACGCGCAACGTGTGGCGACGTGTATGTAAGGAACGGCAGCACGTATATTTCGGTGTCCCAAAAGTAATGGCCGCCGTAGCCGGACCCCGAGACGCCTTTCGCAGCGATGCCACCCCCATCGGTTCGGGCAGTCGACTGCGCTAGCTGGTAAAGGTTCCAACGAATGGCTTGCTGCATTTCTGGTTGGCCGTCCACCGCGACGTCGGCACGGTCCCAGAAATCAGCGAGCCAGTGTTTCTGCCGGGAGAAGACGTCCTGAATCGGACGGGCGTTGATTCGGTCCAAGGTGCGATTGCACCGGTCTGCCAGCTCTCGAACGGGCACACCGTTCGCCGAGTGATAAGTAATGGTCTTTGTGAGCTCGATGGGGGTTCCGGCCCGTGCTTGAACCTTAAAGAGGTGCTTTGCCTGGTCGTCCTCTATCTCACCGCGCTCCGTCCAGACATTCTCCGTCTGGAGGCCGTGATCGACTCCCACCGCCAACGTCATGCCTGAGTTGGCTGCCTGATATCCCAGCAGCTGTCTTGGGCCATCTGCGTGCTTGAGTCGCGGTTCCAGCACTCTTCGTGAGAACGCGGCAGCCTGCCTCGGGTCCTCGAGGAGCGCCTCGGCATGGGCAGCAGTCGCGTATTCGTCTTTCCAGTCTTGCCGGTTGAGGATCTGGCTGGAAAGAAGGACGGTTCCGGGGGCGTCGAGCATGGTGACCGTGTAGGTAACGACGGCGAGATGACGGTCTGTGAACGATACGAGCCGTTGCGTCCTAACGAGTACACGCTTGCCGGAGCTGGTGCGCCATTCGATCTCCCGCGACAGCACACCGTCGTTGAAGTCCAGGCGACGGTGGTAGCGAAGGATCTCCGCCGTCGCGACGTCGAACGGTTCGTCGTCAACGTATAGCTCGATTACCTTCGCGTCGGGAACATTGACAATCGTTTGGCCTACGCGCGCAAAGCCAAACGCCTCTTCAGCATGGCGAATGGTCCAAGTGTCATGGAATCCATTGATGAAGGTCCCGTTCTGGTGGCCACCCCGCCCTTCCTCCGGCGCCCCCCTCATGCCGAAGTACCCATTGCCGATGGCGAACAACGTTTCTGTTCTACCCTCGATCGCGGTGTTCACAGATGACTCGACGAGAGCCCATTCCTCAATTGGGAACTGCCGGTGATCGAGGTAGTCAAGCAGGCCCATACGTAGGCGTCGCCTTTCGGATCAAACATGTAGCCGGGAACGTTCCCGTATTACTGCGATGGTAGTTGCTCTCGGCGATCACAGAAAGCCTCCGAGACGGTTCTTCTTGAGCAGCCGGACATTGAATTCAGAAGGGAGGTTGTCAGTGATTCATGCGATTCCCGCGAGAGGGTTGTCTCATCAAGGGCATCGGCCTACGATTGGGTATTTTACGGGAACGTTCCCGGTAGTTGGAGGCTCACGAATGATGGACATCTTCGTCGTTCTCGACCTGACGTTGCGAGTTTTCATCGCGATCGCTCTCGGATCCGCAATTGGGTTGGAGCGGCAGTGGCGACTACGCACCGCTGGCATCCGCACTAATGCCCTTGTATCAGCTGGCTCTGCTTTGTTCGTAATTGTGGGCGCAGTCGGGATCGAGGGGTCCAATGCCGATCCGACACGGGTTGCCGCACAGATCGTCAGTGGAATTGGCTTCCTCGGTGCCGGTGTCATCTTGCGGGATGGCGTCAATATTCGAGGCCTGACGACGGCAGCTACGTTGTGGTGTGCCGCAGCCATTGGGTCTCTGGCTGGTGCAGGTCTGGAAGTCATGGCGTTCATTGGCGCGGTCGCGATCATCGCGACAAACACTTTGCTCCGCCCTTTGAGTCGCCACATCAGTAGGAGGGTAACGACCAAGGTGGATTCGGTCGACGCTCTCGATGAGGTCAACCTCCCCACTGAGTACATGCTCGAAGTTGAAACGACTGAGAAGAGCGAACCTCGCGTGCGTGCGCTTGTTCTGCAGGCTGTTGACCGCCCCGAGTATGCCCTCCGCTCTCTAGATATTCGGCCATCGAAAAACAACGCACGAATAAAGGTGTTAGCGGGCGTATCGGCTCAAGATGCCGGCGATACCAACGGCCTGGAACTTGCGGTGCAACGCATCAGTATGGATCCGAAGGTGACTTCAAGTCGGTGGTGGGCAACAGATTCCGATGATTGACCAAAAGGTCGACGTCCTGGTCATCGGGGAGACGCTGATGATCGACCACGGCGACGGCGAGTCGGGTGGAGGCGCCGGCGCCCAGGTAGCCCGAGCGGCAGCCCTGCTCGGAAAGCAGGTCGGTCTGCTTACCTGTCTGAGCGAGGACAACCGAGGAAGAAGGCTCCGGTCATGGTTAGCGGACGCCGGGGTGCAGGTGCATCGATCCCTGATCTCCCACACACCGCGGGCCGAGTGGGGAAATGACATTGAAGCCTCCCCTGGCCCACAGGTATGGCGCTTCGCTGCGCGACGGTTACCCATGGCTGGGATCATCCACGTGACGAGCCTTCCAGCAGGCGTCTATCCCGCCAGTCACGATGTTCTGGGGCTATTCGCTGCGAACAAAGGAAAGTCCCTCCGTTCCGTCGCAATCCTGAGTCGCTATCTTCTAGCACTCAGGAAAGAAGCGATCCTGACAATCATTGCTGCGTCAGACGTTGTAATAACAGACCGAGTCGCCCTCGAGTGGCTCTACCCGGACCGGGCCATCGAAGATGCAGTCGCGCTACTTCTGAACCACCGAGCTGGCATCGTGTTCGTTGTCGATCAATCGGCCGCATGGGTTTTCACCGAGAGTCTGTCGATCCCGGTGCTGCTGCACGAGACCCAGCAGAAGCGCCGGGGGGTGCACCAGGAAGCTGTAATCGGCCATCTTCTCGACGAGATGATCACACGTGGTTTCAGCGCACAAGGCGGTCGGCGCGCCTTACTCACGGCCGACCCGAAAACACTGCGATCAATTCTGAAATGTTCGATCCGCGCGGCCGCAGCAGCTGTCACCACAGGCTAGAAATCGAAGTCGATGTGCCAGCGCGCAGACTGACCGGGTGCCAGCGTCCTCTCGATCATCGGTTCCCACGAGAAGGTTCGGTCGTTGCCCCAGATCGGGAAATACGTCGGTGCATAACTAGCGGTAGCAGTGACTAGCCCAAGGCTCGGGTGCCGTTGGATGAGCACAAGGCTGTCGCTTCGTTCAAGGTCAAGCGCCTGGTAGTGGGCCCCTATCCATGGCCACCGTGAGCGATGGATGAATCCATCAGAGGAGAGAGCGAAACCGTCGTTGGCTGGCATGCCGACTGGGATATTGATTTTGACCAGCGCGTCCAACCCCGTGGGGAGTTGCGGGTAGAAGGGGTGCGGGAACCAGACGAACGAGAATCGATCGCTGCCGATGTTCTTCAGGGACGTCTCCGAACGAACAGTCCTTCCATTCAGTGAAACGCGACGTTTGAGGTCGAGAGCCCACCCCTCGAGGCTTTGACGAGTGGAGAAGGTGATGAAAGAGTCGTGGCGTTCGATGTGCCATTTGCAGCGTTCCAGGACTGTGCGCCGATCTGGTTCGCAGAGCCCGACCCCAACGATGAGTGATTTCAGGGGGGTCCCGCTGACAAGGGGCGCCAAGCTGAAAGAGTCAGGGATGCCCTGTCCATCGAATGGGTTGAACGTTTCGGGGTACGTGGGACCAGACATCAAAGGCCCGATCAGTGGGTCGGATACCTGGTAGATGTATCCGCCGCTGCAGTACCGCGTTCCCAACAGGTCCTGATGGTGTTTTGGATCGAGTACGTCAACAGTGAGCTGATCGTTGGAGAGGTTTAACATCATCGGGTCCTTCTGAGTGGCCCTGCCCTCATTTTCACGTGCGTGACTACGAGGGTAGGGCCAACCCATCAGCTGGAATGAGATGCCAGTAGAGCGCCGATTCGAGCGAAGTCCGGGAATCGCGCCGTGAATTCCGCACTCTCCTCAAGCAGGCGGCGCGCATATTCGGGAGCGTTGGAGGCGGAACTATCGACGTCCATCTCGAGGACTCGCCGAACATCGCCGGGCCCCTCAATCAGTGACGCGGCAACTAGGTAACCAGCGTCGTGAAGCTCGTCAACGAGCGGACGGGTCACGATGGAGAGCGGGATCAGGATCGTAGAGACTCCGATCCTCTGTGCCTGCTCACGCCAGTTAGTGTCCAATTCTGGAACGTGGAGGCCCGTGCCGCGGGGGGCGCCCGACCACTCATCGGTGAAGTCAGCCAGAGAAAGGGGGTCAAAGCTCGTCACAAGGCAACGCGCCTGATCGCTCTCTGGGCGGCTCTGGAGGAATTGGGCCAGCGGCCTTGCCGCATTCGGCGCTTTGATCTCGACCTGGAGCAACACGGACGTCGCGTCGAGAGTCTCTTCGAAGGTGGGGATCTGCTCTCCGCCGCCGAGATCCACGGTTCGGAGTTCATCGAACGTCATCGTCTCGATCGGGGTGTGCAGGAAAGGAGTCGATACAGCTGCAGTTCGATCGACCGTCCTGTCATGGAGGATGACGAGTTCACCGTCGCGAGTCACTTTGACGTCGAGCTCGATCTCGTCGACACCGACTCGCTCTGCTTCCGCGAACGACGACAATGTGTTTTCAGGAGCTGTGGCCATGGTTCCTCTGTGGCCACAGAAAACGAACTGGCGAGCATCTGACATCTGGATTTTCCTTTGTGCTTGTGTGATGAGGTTGGGTCTTGCTCGTGGCGGTTAGACCAGGTGCGGGTGAAGTTCGTCGGCGAGCTCTGGGCTGGCGACAATAAGCAGTTCCGCGGACGCGCTATCCGTCTGAGTGATCCTGATTTGGGCGCCAGCTTGCCGCGCAATCAGCGTTGCTGCGGCATAGTCCCAAATGGGGAGTCCGCGTTGGAAGTGACCGTCCGTACGGCCTTCGGCCACGCCACAGATTTCTAATGCTGCGGCGCCAACCAAACGAAAGTCACGAATCAACGGCATGAGCGTTGTTACGTCCTGCAGCACCCGAGGGCGCTTGGACAGGTCATACGGGATTCCGGTGGACACCAACGCCTTGTCAAGGGGCACTCCCGTGTTGACCTGCAAGACGTCGCCATTCAATCGGGCCGGCTCCCCCACTGCGGCGGTGTATTCCAGAGCAAGGGCTGGTGCAAAAACACAGCCGGCGATCGAAGTCCGGTCACCTTGTTCGTCGCTAATGGTTGCTGCGATGGAGACGGCATAGTAGGTGGAGCCGTAGAGGTAGTTGACCGTTCCGTCGATTGGGTCAACGATCCATGTGATCTCGCTGCCGGCGCCGATCTCGCCACCTTCTTCCCCGAGGATGGCATCGCCCGGCCGTGCCTCCAGGAGTCGTTCGCGGATCAGGGTCTCGACCGCGGTATCTGCCTGCGTCACGATGTCGAGCTGGCTTGACTTGGTTGATGCGACACTAATTCCCGCGCTTCGCATTGTGGCGGCGAGCGCCCCCGCCTCGCGGGCGACGGCACGTGCGATGTCCAAGAGTTCGAGTGCTGTGGACTGAACCATTGCAGTTCCTTTCTGGTCCCTGTTTAGGACGATGCCGCGAGGGCTATTTGAGACCGCTCCGCGCCACGCTCGCGATGAACCGTTTCTGGAGGATGAGGAAGATGACCACCATGGGAAGCGCCGCTAGAACGCCTGCCGACATAAGAACGTTCCAGTCCGTGGTGTAGGCGCCTCGAAGCAATGCCAATCCAGGGCCGAGCGTCAGTTTGTCGACGGATCGGTTGACGACGATCGGCCAGAGAAGTTCTTTCCACTCTGAGAGCACGGTGAGCAGTGCGACGGTGATGATTCCGCTTCGAGCAATCGGAACGACGATCGTCATCAGGATTCGCAGGTGGGAAGATCCGTCCATGCGAGCCGCCTCGACCAACTCGCGGGGGATGCCACGGAAGAACTGGTACATCAAAAAGACTGCGAAGACATCGAAGATTGACGGCAGAATCAGCGCGACGATTGTGTCGGTGAGTTTCAGCGAGGAAATGATCGCGTAGTTCGGGATGATGAAGATGTCGCCGGGCACCATGATCAAGGTCAAGATGACGACCAGGATGACTCGAGAGCCGCGGACTTTGATGATCGCGAGGGCGTAGGCCGCGAGCGTGGCAACCACCAGCGTCCCGGCTACTCGGCCAGCCGATGCCAGAACGGTGTTCCAGAGCAGCGTGAAGAACGGGATACGGGTGAAGACTTCTCCGACGCCATCCAGAGTTGCGGGAGCTGGAATCGGGTTCGGCGGGACCTTCAAAGTCTGACCTGTGGTCATCAGCGCAGTCGAGATCATCCACGCAAACGGGGCCAGGATGACCGCTCCCACCACGATAATCAGAACGTATACCCACCAGCGGGGGCGATTGTGAACGAGCATCAGCCGTCCTCTCCATAGTGCACGAAGCGGCGCTGAAGCCGGAACATGATGACCGATACCGCGAGGATGAGGACGAAGAGCACCATCGAAACCGCGGATGCGTACCCTCTGTCGCCGGTGTTAAGGAACGCCAGTTGGTAGTAGTAGTAGACGGCCGTGAGGCCGAACTTGGCGGACGCAGGAAGCTCCGGTGGAAGCAGAATGTAGACAACATCGAAGAGCTTCAGCGTGCTGATGGTCGTCGTCAAAATTACGAAGAACAGCGACGGGCTCAGGAGCGGAAGCGTGATTGAGAAGAATCGTCGGATCGGCCCGGCACCATCGATCGACGCCGCTTCGTATACGTCCGAGGGGATGTCCTGAATCCCTGCGTAGAGAATGATCGTCGGAACGCTGAAGGACAGAAAGACGACGATAACGGTGACCACGACGGTGACTCCAGTGGCGCTGCCGAACCAGCTGACCGGTGAGCCTCCGAGGCCACGTATGGTCGCGTTGAGGATGCCGTACTGGGTCTGGAAGATCCAACCGAACAGCAAGATTGCAGCGGTGGGTAGGGCAACAGCGGGAAGAAACACGATCGCGCGGAATGCGGATGAACCCCGCACCTTCTGCTGCATAAGGACGGCGCACAGGAGAGCGACGATCACCACCCCCGGCACGATGAACAGTGCGAACTTGAATGTATTTGCCAGCGCGACGCCGAGCTGGTCGTCGGCGAAAAGACGAGCGTAGTTGTCGAGGCCCGCAAACTTTGGGGGGCCGAAGGCGCCCGCGTCGTTTAGTGAGAGCCAGACGTTGTATCCGAATCCGTAGAAGCGGAACACGAGTAGTCCGATCACCAGCGGAAGCAGGAACAGAATGGCTGTTCGTGCATCCCGCCGGCCGAGCCGGCGTCGGGAGGACCGACGCCGGCTCAGCTTGGCGCCCTCGGGGCGCGAGATGGTAGTGGTTTGCGTCACTTGAACGAGTCCGTCAGGAGAGTGTCGATCTTCGCTTCGACGTCTTCGGCGGAAATGTTTCCGGCGTAGTAGTCGCCGACGGCGCTTTCGATCTGGGGGAAGTTGGCGCGGGTGGGAGGGAACTGCGTCGTGGTGCGGAGGTAGCTCTCGCTCATCATCGGCTTGAAGGCGTCCTCAAGCCCCTCGAGGGAGCTGTTCGCTTCGTAGTACGCCGCCTGTACGTCGGGCGCCACGTTGGCGGCGGGGCTTGCCCCGCCTTCGACGTGAAGTTTGGCGCCTTCGTCCGAGGTCAGGAACTTGATGAGCTTCCAAGCAGCATCCTTCTGCTTGGAGTTGGCGTTCATGACGTAGGAAAGGCCGTTGGTGTCCGTTGCGTGCGAATCGTTGATCGCGGGCTGGGGAACGACGTGCAAGGTGCCGGCGGGCAGGTCAGCCTTCGACAGAAGCGAGAGCTGATACGAAGGGATCTTCGCCATAGCGATCGTGCCCGACGTGAGCGAGGACGCGGCGTTGAAGTCGGTGGAGTCAGCGACGGCCGGAATCAATCCGTCGTCTTGCAGGCTCTTGATCTTCTCGAGCGCTTCGGTAGCCTCCGGGGATGAAACGGTGCCCTTCTGATCCTCAACGACGGTGCCGCCAAGCTGGTGAATGATGCTGGCGACGCCATTGTTGAATGTGTAGGTGTAGAACATCGGGTAGTCGGTGGGAGCAGTCTGCTTCTCCTTGACCTCGCCGGCAATTCGAACCATGTCGTCCCACGTCCAGTCGGTTGTGGGGAGGTCCGTCACACCGAGCTTGTTGAACACATCCGTGTTGTAGACGACGCTCCACACATCCTGGTCCTTCGGCATGCCGTATTGCTTGCCGTCGATGTTGTAGAGATCGACGAGCTTCTTCGGATATGCGTCAAGGGAGACGCCGTCCTTCTCGATGTACTCGTCAAGCGGCTCGATGGCGCCACCTTCGATGTAGACCGGGGCTTTGGAGCTCTGCCACATCACGTCGGGCCCCTCGCCGGCGCCGAGCGACGCATCGAGCTTGGTGTAGTACTGGTCCTCCGGCAGCTGCTCAAGGTTGACCTTGATATCTGGGTTCTCGGCTTCGAAGCCATCAACCGCCTTCTGCACACCCGCCTTCTGGGCGGGGTCCCAGATCGCGAGGCTCAGGGTAGCGGCGCCATCAGTGCTGGATGAGCCAGACGTGTCAGAGCTGCAGGCGGCAATACCGGCTACGAGAGCCGTGCCGGCCACGACAGCCAGGATGGAGCGTCGGGCGCGCTTGTGCAAGATCATTGAGATCTCCTTTGATCAACTGTGTGAGTTGGTCCTCGCCCGCAGGACGCGGGGCAAAGACATAACCGAGGGCTGATTTACCGTGGGCCCATCGATGGCCTGACGAGTCTCAAAACAGGAAAAAGGAGTCCTTCTTCCATGTCTTGATCTCGCTTTCCAGCTTGGCGGGAACGTTCCCGGTTATGAGCATCATGCTACACACGCCTTCGAAGCGTTGGCAAGATAAATCGGCGAGTACCAGAGAGGGTTCACCCGGCGGACATCGGCCGGTCACCTCCCGTCCGCGCGACTTCGGGGTGAAACCTTGGAGCTACCGGTTGGCGCGGATTCTCGGAGGAGCTGCGGTGCGGCCGGGCACCACGACACCAGGAATCGCCGTCCTCATTTCGGAGGGCGCCCCCTTCTCAATCCATTCCACGAGACGATCCACCGCTGCAGCACCAATCTCCTCAATTGGTTGGTGGAAGCTGGTAAACCCGAATAACGGCGCGGCTAGGTAGCCGAAGGCGTCGTAGCCGGTGACTGACAATTGTTCCGGGACGGGGATCTGACGCACGCGCAGTTCTTCAAGAACATTGACCATCGCAACATCTGTCGGGCACATCAACGCGGTGATATCGGGGTCAGCCAAAGCGGTTACGACTGCCGAGCCCACGGGCCCTCGGTATGAATCAAGCTCGATTACTCGAACGCTCACCTGCTGGTCTCGAAGCGTTCGAATCATCGCGTTGCCGCGAGCATTCTGGCTGGCCGAATCGGCCTCCGAGACCAGTAGGACAGCAACTGTGTGATGTCCCAAACGCGCAACATATTCGGCAATTCGTGAACCACCATCGTCCTCGTCGCAGTGGACACTGACCATGCCTTCTGCGTATTCCGCCCTGCCAGCGACAACGATGGGGACCCGGTCGACGTAGCCTACGAGATCTTCGCCGGGGAGCTGTGCAGAACAGACGATGAGACCATCCACACGGAGAGCGATGAGAGAACGTAGGGCATTTTGAGCATCCTCAGCGGTTAACTCATCCACTCCCGTGACCGTAACCAACTCATACCCGAGTTGGCCGGCGCGCCGCTGCATTGCGGCTTGTAAGTATCCGTAAAACTGAATCGTGGTGTCTCGTAAGACCACGCCAAGAGTGTTCGTTCGCTGCGATACCAAACCTCTCGCCATGGCGTTTGGTACGTAGCCCAGGCGGCCAGCAACGGCGCGCACTCGATCCACGGTCTCAGGACTCACATCATCCTGTCCCAGTAGAGCCCGAGAAACCGCAGACTTCGACACCCCCGCTTCCCGAGCGACATCGATAATCGTCGGCGCTTTTGTCCTTGCCACACCAACCCCTGTCGTGTCCGACGCACAAAAGTACTTGCTGGGAACGTTCCACGAACGATCGTATCTCTTGCCAATCGGCCTTGCGTTCTACTGTCCTCTCATTGTGCTGATGACGGCCCATTCCACGGCGCCCGTTTTCGTTCCGGAGGTCACCCTTGCGAGCGCTCACGCCAACTCGCGGAGCCGCGGTGCGAGGTCTTTTTCGAAGAGCTCGAGGAATCGTCGCTGGTCCTGTCAGGGTGCGTGGAATACAAGGTGTTTCAGTCCGGCGTCTACGTACTTTTCGACTTCAGCAACCAATCTTCCCCGAGAACACTGCGAGCCTCGCCCTTCACGAGCGGGATGGCTTTCGCCGCATCGGCACCCGCGAACGCGTCGCCTTGATGACCTACGGCCCGTGGGCAGACAAGTGGCGAGACACCATCCTCATCGAACGCCGCTCCGCGTAGGAGTAGATACGCCAGAGGCCTGCAGGACTGTCGGTTCGGCGCCGTATTCTCGGGGTGTGCTCTACATTGCCCGTGGCATCGAGGATGACCATTACTGGGTCGTTCAGGAGCTCGATGGCGCCCTGGTGGAGACGCCGTGGCGGGTCGAGCGGGAGGCGGGTAGTTATCGCCTGAGCCACGCGGACGACAGCCGCGAGACAGCTCGAGGGTTTGCGCTAGGCGAATTCACAACACCGGAATCCGCAGTTGAGGCGCTGCGACGCCTGCTGCAGCTCTGACGTCGAGACGTCTCGTTCTCTCCAAGAGCTGCCGCGCGCGATGCGCTTGCCCTCGACGGCATGGCTAGTTGGTGGGGTCGTTCCCGATCGCGCCGGTTGGTCCGCGGCGGTTGTCTCGGTCGCGTGCTTCGAGCCAGAGCTGGTGCCGGCGGAGTGCGCTCTGCACGGCGGATCGGATGACCCAGTGGAGTGCGAGGATCAGGATGGCTGCGAGCACGAGGTAGGTGAGCAGGCTGGTGAGGATGCCGGGCCAGGGGCTGGAGATCACGGGGGCTTCTTTCTGCTCGAGATTGGTTGACGCCTAGGTGTCAACCGGCGGTGAGGGTGCCGTCGGTGAATCCGACATCGATGTGGAGGTGGTTGCAGGTGTCGTCGAACTGCGTGAAGTGAGTGGTGCCGATCGTCGTTCCGGCCTCCGAGCGACACAAGATTTGACCCACTCGGGCGCCGTCGGGCATGACGGGGTCGAGGGCGGTGATGAGGCGGATGGAGTTCCCGTCGGCGCCGGTGAGTGATTGCCCGTTGAGCCTGTAGAAGTCGACGGCGAGGCCGCCAC
Organism: Herbiconiux sp. VKM Ac-1786; assembly: GCF_015350805.1. Lineage (GTDB taxonomy): Bacteria > Actinomycetota > Actinomycetes > Actinomycetales > Microbacteriaceae > Herbiconiux. The sequence continues at coordinate 29,561 of NZ_JADKSG010000003.1, forward strand.
CGTCGAAGTAGTGCGATGACGCGGTCCCGGCGCCTTCGATTTGGCCGGTGCATTTGCGGTTGATGTCGGAGACGCCGACCTGGTCGAAGACCTGGAGGGCAAGGACGAGTACTTGGAGGATGCGGACGTCGACACCGCAGTCGGGCACGTTCTGGCCTTGGGCGATCCACCGAATTTCTTTGATGTGGTCGGGGGTGGAGCCGATGAGCCGACCTTGGTCGGCCGCGTCGACGAGCTGCTGCGCGAGCTGTTTTGCGTCACCACCGATGGCGCAGGCTCCCGCGCCTCCGGTGGAGATCAGTCCGTGTACGATCTCGGTCGCGGGGGCGTAGAAGGGCGTGTAGTAGTACGGATCGAGGTTGATCTGCACGGCGTTCGCCGCCAAGGTCGGCTCCATCGTTTCCCACCCGGGCACCCCCATGAGGCGGGTGAAGAACGCGGTCGCGGCCTTGAACGGGTCCATCCGATCGGCGAGTGGCCCGTAGCCGCGTTCTTGCTGCTGGAACAGCCCGACGGAGTCGGCGATGGTCCCGTCGGGGTTGATGGCGTTGTCGCCGTGGTCGAGGTTCCGGAGAGTTGATTCTCCGATCGCGGTCATCACCCCGATCGTTTGCGCCTGTGTGGGGAGTTGGAGCTCGGCGGCCGCGTTCATGATCTGCGCTGCGTTCTCGAGCTGTTCTCCGGAGAACCCGGCGATGGATTGGCTGCCGGCGGCGCCGGTATCGACGACCCCGCTGCCGCATCCGGCGCGGGCGTCGGGTGCCATGCCGAACAGCACCGCGGTGGTCGTGAGGGCGACGACGGTGGCGGCGGCGATCACCGGTAGTTTCCAGCCCATCTGGTTATCCCTGGATGCCGGCTGCGGCTTTGAATGCTTCGTCAGTGTCGGTGATCTGCGTCTCCCACGGCGACCGGATGTGCTGCACCAACGTCTCCGGCCGGGAGGCGTATTTGAAGATGTGGTGCCCGTCTGCGAGGCGCTCGATCTGCTGCGCGGTGTCGGTCCCGAACGCGAACGTGCGCGCCGCCCAGAGCGCGTCTTCACGGAGCGTCTGCCGGTGCACGTGAACGGTTTGGGCTTCCTGGATCATCGCCATGCCGGGCGAACCGGGCGGGATGTCGGTGCCTTTGTGGAACACGAACACGTTCGACAGGCCGAGCCCGCGGGAGAGTTTCTGGTTCGAGCGGGCGAGCTGGGCGGAGGGGCCGGCGGCGATGTGCCAGCCCTCTTCGTAGATGCAGTTCGTCGCCCAACCGCGATCTTCGCGGAGGCGGCCGAGGAGCCACATGTGACCGATCGCCATCACGGCCGGCACCGCCGGCCCCTGGTCCGGGAGCTGCGAGATGTCGAACACGGTCAGCTTGCCCCGAAGGTCAACGTTCTTCGACGTCTCGCCGTCGAGGAGCCCGCCGTAGTCCTGCAGCAGCGTGTTGAGCGTGAACCGTACCGACAGCCCGGCCTGGTGCAAGGCATCGATCGCCTGCGGTGACAGACCCGCGTAGTCGTCCATGTCGGCGACCCGGGAGAGGTTCGGCAGGACATCCGCCAGTGTCGGCGTGCGGCCCTCTTGGTGCTCGGCGACCGTGCGGCGGAGGGCGGCCCGGAGGGCTTCTTCCTCCCATTCGTTGAGCGCCTGATCTTCGCGGGCGAGGCGGGCGACGACGTTGAGCAGCTGCATCTGGCCGACCATGCCGGTGCCGCGGCTGATCATGGGGTCGAGGAGGTTGAGGCGGGTGCCGGAGCCGTCGACGGCGAACTTGATCGGCTCGTGCCCATATGCCCGTGCCAGCTCGCCGTATTCGCCCTCTCCCCCGCGATCTTTCTTGTCGAACGTGCACGCCCGCCGCTTGTTCAGCAGCAGCGGCCGGATGACATAGACGGTCTTCGTCAGGGACGATTTGCCGGAGCCGACGTCGCCGATCACGACGACGTTGGGGCTCGAGACAAGCCGGGGGGATGCGTTGTAGGCGGTGACGGGGTCGTGGGCGATCATCGTGCGCGAGAGCACGTCACGGCCGATCACCACCCCGTTGGTGCCGGTCGGTGCGCCGATGATCGCCGTGTTGAGGATTTCAGCCTGCCGGGTCGACGTCGGGGCGCCCGGCAGCGCGGGCGCGTAAAGACCGCGGCGGGCCGCGCTGAGCTTGGTGCGGAGCCGCGTCCCGGGCATCGTCCAGGGCACGATCTCGCGCGCCTCGCCGGTGGCTTCGTCGACCTGAGCAGCCGTCTCGACGGGCGGTGCGAATGCGCGCAGCACCGGCATCGTGTGCCACGCCTTCGCGGCCTCTTTGCTTTCGGCTTTCCGGTGCTTGTCGGTGTCTGCGGCGTGTGCGCTCACAGCGCCTCCCTCTCGCTCTTGCCCGCGAGGGCGTTGATGAACCTGGACCCGAACGATGACCGGCCCGGGGTGAGGCCGCGGCCGATCGGCCAGGTCGTGCCGGATGCGGCCGCCTGGTAGGAGTCCTGCCACTCCAGCCGCTCGATTCCGAGCCCGGTCGCGCATGTCTCCTCGAGCGCGCGGGAGGCGCGCATGAGTGCGTCCCGGTCCCGTTCGGAGATCGTCACGTAGCCGACCCAGGCGCCGCCGTGGTGAGGCGACCCGTGGGCGAGATCGAGCGCCCGCCGGCGAGCTGCGGACAGGTTGGCTCCGGTTTCGTCGTTCTCGACGCGGCCCTTCTGGGCATCGTCGAGCCGGTCGGCGCGGTCGCGAGTGACGTCCTTCGCTGTCGCGGCCTTCGCCTCGCCCTTGGGCACCAGGTGCAAGTGGAACGAGAGAGTTCGGATGAATCGGATGTCGGACCCGGTGAGCAGGTCGAGCGCCCAGAGCTGGCCGCGGGCGCCCATTGCCATGTTCTCCGACCGGATCGCGGCCGTACGGTGCCACCACTGCACTGGGGTGCCCATGATCGGATCGACGCCGTCGACGATCTGCGCGGAGAACTCATCGTGCGACGCGACACCGAGACGGGCCGGGTCGACACCTTTCACGAGGTCGATAGGTCGGGATGGGTTCTGCTGGTGCAGTATCACCGCGGCCAGGCGGCGTGCGGTGAGCACGTCGACGTGGCCGACGCGGGCCTCGGTGAGGCCGCGGAGCGTCGAGGCGATCTCCTGCCGCATCAACCCGCGCCAGCCGTCGCGGCCCTCGCCGTACTTCGCGGCCGCGTCATGGAAGGCGGTCGTGATCGGCCAAGAGACGGTGAAGAAGTGCCGCTGCACCATCGCGTCTTCGCTGTTGAGGCGCAGCACGTTCTCGTAGGAGCGCACGGCCTCGGCGGGTGCGTCCGGGTCGAGGGAGCTGAGCACCCAGAACTCCTGCATCGCCGAATCCGCCGGCAACACCCGCGTAGTCATCTGCACGTCACTGACCAGGTTCATTGGCGTTGCCCGAGACGCCAGGAACAGACCGAACGCCTCAGCCGCGCGGCGGAGCTTCGCGGACGACTCTGACCCGGATACCTGCCCGGTCGCGGTAAACGTGACCGACAGGTACGGCTGCTCGCCGAGTGGGGCGTGCCAGGCGATGCCGGGTTCGTTGTGGCCGCATTGCAGCCAGCCCATGCCGTCGGCGCCGTCCGGGTGGCTTCGCATGATCGTGAGCTGCCGGGCGGCCTCCCACTTCTCGGTGCGGCCGCGGGCCTGTGCTGCGGCTTGTTCGCGCTGATCCCACTCGGCGACGTCGAAGGGCTCGAATGCGTCGGTTCCGGTGTTCACCCGAGCCCGCCACCGTGCCCGGCGGGTGCGCCGGTCGAGGATCGACCCGCGGTGCGTGCGCTGGGTCAGGAAGAACACCACCAGGCCCACGCCGAGCCCGAGCGCGAGGCCCCAGATGCCGAGGATGGGTGTGAGGACGAGCATGGCGAGGAACGCGCCGAGGAGGCCCACGATGCGGGTTTTGGAGACGGTTCCGCCGAAGAACGAGCGGTGCCCGCTCTCGCCGCCGATGTGGCGGGCGGCATCGCTGTGGAGTTGTTCCGTGGTCACTGGCCGGCTCCTTCGTCATCCATCGTGTCCACCGCCTGTTGCGCGGCCGCGTCGGTGTACTCGATCGCCTTCTCCCCGACCTTCGCTCCCGCCGCCATCGCCCCTGCAGCCACCAGCGTCGGGACACCGATCACGGCGCCGACGCCCGTGGCGGACTCCCCGGCGCCGGCTGCAGCAGTTCCCGCGGCGATGCCTTCACCTGCCCCGGCCACACCCGCGCCAGCTCCTCCAGCGGCGCCGCCGCCAGCTCCTGCGACTCCGATGCTGGCTCGCTGGGCGGCCGCCGCGCCGAGCCCTCCGCCACCGGCGCTCGAGACGGGTACCTCATCCATAACCCCGGGTGCTGCCTGTGACTCGCTCGTCGGGCTCGCCTGTTGCGTGGCTTCGGGGTGCTGCTTCTCAGTGACGGAGGTGAGCTTGTCCGAGCCCCACGAGCCGGGGTCTTTCCCGGCACCGTTGCTGCCGCCAGTGCCCAACGGGATCACGGGCGCGAAGCTCTTCAACAGCAGCGGAGAGAACGCGGCGATGAACAGCGCAATCACGGCGACGATGAGACCAACAAGGGACTGCAGGGAGGCGTTGTTGCCGAAGGTGTTCACGCTCGAACCCATCATCTGGAACGCGACCCCCAGCAGCAGGAACAGCAGCGGGTGGGCGGCGAGGATGCCGACCCAGAGGCCGATGACGCGCATTCCGAATCGGCGGTGGTTCTCGTCGATGATCCACACGATGCCCAACGGCACGATGACGCCCATGAAGTACAGCGCGACGAGCTGCACGATCAGGATGCACAGCACCAGCAGCAGGCCGATGAGCATGAGAATCATCAAGATCGCGGCGACGGGCACCCCGCCGGCCATGCCGACCGGGTCGGCTTCGTCGAGCATCGTCTGGAATCCGCTGATGGTGTCGTCGATGCTGCCGGTGATGCCCCAGCTCATGAACACGCTCGAGAGCGAGTGGAAGAAGTTCACCAGCAGCAAGCCGATCAACGGCCCAAACATCGCCCCGCCGAGGAACAGTGGCGTGTAAAGGCCCAGGGACTCGGCCAACGCCCGGCCCGACTGCTGGCCGCGTGCTGTGCGTACGAGCTGCATGAGGAGAATGACGACCATCACGAGGATCGCCGTCGCAAACGAAATCGCATAGGCACTCAGGAACCAGTCGACGGACAGGTCGGGCAGCGTCGCCGACGTCAACGCTGGCAGAAGGTCATTGGCGAGGCTCTTCGATGCGTCCCGCATCGCCTCGAACGTCTTGCCCCACGGGTCTTGGAAGAACCCGAGTACCTGGCCGCCCCCGTTGATAATGTCCCCGATACCGTCTGAAGCGCACTCGAACGGGTTCGTGCATTCCGGCTCCATCAGCAACCTCCTGTGAAGGTCGTTCCGATCGAGTAGAGGTCTTGCGTCGTCCGCGAAAGAGATCCGCTCTCGAGCTTCCACGCACCGTCCTGCCACACGAGCACGAACGTCGACGCCGAGCGCAGTTGTGGACTCAGCTCCCCATCGATTACATAGCCCGATCCGACAGACACCTCAGCCCTGTCGGGCTCGGCTGATTCGACGTGCCAGACACCCGGCACAGTCGAGAGATAGAACGGCGTCCCGTCGGGCACGACTCCCCTCGACGGGTTCGGGTTCGCAGCCGCGGCTGCCGCGAGGTTCGCAAACTCGGGCGCAGCGGTCGAAGCAATCACCTCATCCGACACCTGGTTCGCTTCGTCCGCGCTCGGCCCCGGATACCGGAATGTCCACCGAACCATCGATGCGGCCACCTCGACTGCCCCATTAGTCGTGTGCGGGGCTGACGCCTGTGCCGCGAGCAGCATCGCCGCGTCGCGCTCCGGCCCGCCGAGGCATCCTGTCGGTTCCTGGTCTGTCACGACCGTGGTGCTCGGCGTGGGGGTCGGCACGGGTGCGGCGTCGACCTGGTTGGTCGGTGCCGGCCGGAGGGCGATCACGAGCACGACGACCGCGGCCGCGATCACGGCGGCGCCGGCGAGGAACCAGGGCCAGATGCGGCGCGGTGGTCGTGCTTCGGTTCGCATGGATCAGCTCCCGAAGACGGCCAGGATCGCCCCCACGATGACTGCGAGAGCGGCGAGGATGCCGAGGGAGATTCCGGACACGAGTGCGCGGGTGCGGCTGGTCTTGTACTCCATCGGGTTGTTGCCGGCGGAAGCGGTCGCCATCGACGCAACGTTGACGATCAGGAACACGATCGCGGCAACGATCGCGAGGCCCCAGAGGCCAGCGAGGAGCTTCTGCCAGAGGGCGGTGAACTCGGCGCCGAAGATGGCGAAGTCCGGGATGATGCCGTCGATCGGGTTGTCGATCGCCAGCACGCGGGTCGTGAGGCTCATGATTGTCTCCTTCTGGCCTATTTGGTGTTCTTCTGGATGGTGTGGACGACGGCGGCCGCGGCCGCGGTGAATGCGGCCCGGGTGGCCGGGGATACCTTGCTCAGGGTGATCTGGCCGCGTTCGGCGATGTGGGGGTCGTAGGGGATGGTGAACACTCCCCCGACGCCGGCGCGGTCGATGATGTTGTCGAGTCGCGCCACGAGCTGCGGGTTCTCCGGGCGCCCGTCGACCAGCCGCACGATGATCGCCGTGTTCGCGAGCTGCGCGCCCTTCGGGCTCTCCGACCGCAACCGGTCAAGCATCGCGACGGCCTCGAGCACGACGTCGGCCGAGTTCAGCACCGGCACGACAAGAGCATCCGTCGTTTCGATAGCACCGGAGAATGCGGAACTGGTCGGCTGGTTCCCGGAGTCCATGACCCGGATGGCGTAGAACTCATCAATGACCCTCGCGGCCGAGACGACGTCGTCGTGGGTCAGCGGGGCACGGTTCCCGACGGAACCGATGATCGAGGCGTAACTGGTTTGCGGGGCGGTGTAGCCGGCGAGCTGGCCGGCGCTGCGGATGCCTTCCGCATCCCGCACCAGCTCGGCCACGCCTCGCGACGGGTTGCCCTCGGCGCGGAACGAAAGCGTTCCGCGGTCGTCAGAGACTTCGAGGACGGCGACCGACCCGCCTCGGATCGTGGCGAGCAACCCGCCGAGCACAATCGACGTGGGAGTCTTGCCGCTCGAGCCCTTCGGATTCGCGACGAGCACACCGACCGCCTCGGTGCCGACGAACTGCCGAATCACCGTCTCCCACTGCCCGAGCTGCGCGGCCGCCTGGAGCTGCTGCTTCTCTGCCTCGCCCGGCTCCATCTTCAAACCAAGCCGGCTCATCAGGCCGCGCCATCCTTGGGTGGCCGTGGGCGCCTTCTCGATCGTGCTGATGACAGCCAGATCATCCAATGGTTCGGGCGCGAGCTCCGCCTGAAACTCCGCATCCGTGATCGGTGCGGCGTGCGCACCGACAGCTCGCCCGGGCTCCTCGTTCACCTCCACTGCCGTCACCACCTCGGCCGGCAGTGAGGCAGGAGCGATCTCGGTTGCCACTCCCCCGCCGACGGCCCGCAGGCCCGCGGGCGGCGCCGAGTCCTCGACGTAGCCGGCGGCCTGGTAGGCCCCCGAGAAGTGGGATGTACGCGACTCAGCGACAGGTTCTGAACTCATCTTTGGGACTCCCAGTCTCATTTCGTGTGCATGAAAGTTGTAGCCAACCGGAAAGGCTGACCTACCGAACGTCGAATCTTGCGACTCACGACGCGTTGCCCGACCATCAGCTAGACGCTTCCTGACTCCCGCCCGCACATCACCAAAGCGCGGGATTGAGCCGATGTAACTCAGATCGCTCATGCTTACCTACCCCCCGAAGTGGTGACTTCTGACTAGGTTATGCCTACCTTGGGACATTAGACCTGAATTCCTTAGCTTGCATTTCAATTACAAGGTAAGAGAGCCGCTCTCATGAACGACGTCAAGCCCGACCTTTCAGGCCGCACAGCGGTCCGCCGGGCCCCGGGGCACAATGGAGCCATGCCGAGCCGTCGAGACCCGACCGACATGCCCGAGCGAGCCGAGGTTGCGTATCGCTCGATTTCCGGCAGCTCTCGCATGATGACGCTTCGCTTCCTTCTCGACCACCCCAAGTCGACGGTGGCCGCGATCGCGGACGCGACAGGAGTGAGCCCCGCATCGGCGCGCGTCTCGCTCACGGATCTCGAAGAAGCCGGCTACGTCACCGCCGATGTCGAAGGCCAACGCAATGGCCGCACCGTCCGATACTCCGCCGATCGCGGAAAGTTCGTCGACGACCTCAGCCTGCTGTGGTCCTGGATGGTTCGCTGACTCCGTCAGCTCGAGCTGATTGACACCTACGTGTCAACGCCACTCCCCCGCTGCGCGGTCGCCCCAATGCCAAGACCGGCCGCCACATCGTAGCTCGCTCCCGCCACTCCGTTCCGAACTTCTCGGACGCGCCCTGACGGGCTTATTTCGCCCGACAAGATCGGCACTGCGCGCCTCCCGCTCACTCTCGATGCTCTTGCCGGTTTTGGCATTTCAAAACGTCTGGGAGGAACAGATCATGGTCACCGTTTACGGCCGAAGCGATTGCGCGCAGTGCACCGCCACGAAACGAACCCTCGAAATCAAAGAGGTCGAGCACGTGTACCTCGACGTCGAGCAATTCCCCGATGCGTGCGCCTACTTGCGCTCACTTGGTCACCAGCAGCTCCCCGTCGTGATCGCCGGGCCGGCTCATTGGTCAGGCTTCCGCCCCGACCTCATCGTGACTCTGGCGGTACACAGTCGTTGATAATGCAATAGTTTATTTGTTTCTAATAGTTCTCATAAACTACTGGTTTGCAAGCCTTTAAAGTATTGTGTTGCTGCATTTTATTGCGTTACCATAAACGTAATATTTGGAGGAAGCGTCATGCCGCACATCACGACAATCGCGAACAACAAGGGCGGGGTGGGAAAGTCACACCTGACGGTGCAGCTCGCCGCGGCCCTTGCGCGACGAGGGTTGCGGGTCTTAGTGGTCGATCTCGACCCACAGGCGAATACGACTCGACGGCTCGGAATCGATATCGATCCGCAAAATGCGATCGTAACCATGTCCGAAGTCATCAAGTCCGGCGAGGACGGTGCGGGGGAGTCCGCAGTGCTTGCGTGCGGCTGGGTCGATAGCGAGGGCCAACCCACCTCGGAGTCAGAGCTAATCGATGTCCTGCCATCACGATATGACCTCATCAATCGCGAATCCGAGGCGGCCGTTCTCGGTGCAGTGCGTCGCCTCCGAAGAGCGCTCACCGGGTGGATCGACGACTACGACGTCGTGCTCATTGACACTCGGCCAGACCTCGGCCACCTGGTGCAGATGGCATTTGCTGCTGCCGACACCATCCTCATCCCGACTGACCCCGCCTACGACTCAATCGAAGCGGCGATCCGCGTGCGTGACTTCGTCGAGCGCCACGCTGTCGACCTCGTGAACCCGGATCTTCGCGTCGCCGGCGTCGTCGTCACTCGTCGCAAGCCGACAGCCGAACACGACTTTCAGATTCAAGGCATCGAGGAGCAGTTCGGCGACCTGGTGTGGAGCCTCAAAGGCCCCGTGCACTGGCCAGACGGGGGAGTAACGGTCAATCCGGCGTACATCCCCGAATGGTCGCGGTTCACGGAAGCAGATGCCGCCGCGGCATCTCTGAGCTCTTACAACGATCGAAACTCACGCAAGACCGTTGCCCTGTATGACGCACTCGCGACACGATTCATCGACGAACTAGTCCCGACGGGAGCACGAGCATGAGCCAGCCCCAGCGGCGTCGCCCTGGAAGCGCGAGTCCGATCAAACTTGTGCCCACAGTCGAGCCGGTGCAAACGCCGACCGTGACGGTGCCCGAAGCGCCGGTGGAAGCGTCCGCAGTTGCGCCTCAGCCCGCTAAGCCGGCCGGGCGCGGGCCTGTCAAGTCGCCACCCGCGACCGCTCCAACTGCCACAAAAGACGCCGCCGACGTCAAGACACCGGTGACAGTGACCATCCACCGATCAGTCAAGAAGACCGCCGAGACCGCCGTGCTGCGTACGGCGGGATTTCCGAACGGTTATCCCTCGTTCTCCGCACTTGTTGAAGGGGCCATCCAGCGCGAGCTGCAACGTCTTGCAGACGAGTACAACGGGGGAGAGGCGTTTACGCCTAACGGAGGAAGCTTCCGCCAGGGTCGACCGTTCAGCTCGTAGGAGCGATCGGCCCACATGCACTTGTATATTCGGTTCAACGCGTAAAGGGGGAGTCACACCGTGGCTGTGCGTGTTCCGGTAAGCCCAACGATGCTGACGTGGGCGCTTCAACGGTCCGGCATGCCGACAAGCAGCGCGCGCTATGAACAATTCTCCAAGTGGGCGGCCGGCGATGGGCAGCCGACCTTCAAACAGTTGGAGGGATTCGCCCACGCCACACATACCCCCCTTGGCTACCTGTTCCTGCCGGAGCCACCTGAGGAACCCGTACCAATCCCGGACTTTCGGACGCTCGGCAATAACGCCATCAGTGCGCCGAGCCCCGATCTGCTCGACACAATCTACGAAGCGCAGAGACGCCAAGACTGGTTCCGCTCGTATGCGGCCGATCAGGGCCACGAGCCGTTCTCCTTTGTGGGCTCGGCCACGATCGACGACTCCCCGGCCGTTGTGGCCGACGAGATTCGTCGCATGCTCGACTTCGGGTTAGATCGGCGCGCACGCTTCTCCTCCTGGGAGGAGGCTCTGCGGCAACTAATCGACTCTGTAGAGCAGCTTGGCGTACTCGTCATGGTGTCCGGCATCGTTGGGAGCAATACCCACCGGATACTCGATCCCAACGAGTTCCGGGGATTTGCGCTCACCGACCCCCTGTCGTCTCTGGTTTTTGTGAACGGTGCGGATACGAAGTCTGCGCAGATATTCACTCTCATCCATGAGCTGGCCCACATTTGGCTGGGCGAGACGGCGCTGTCGGACGCGCAGATGGCGAACCAGACTCAGAACGATCACGAGTTGTGGGCGAACAACGTCGCCGCCGAGGTTCTAGTGCCGTCTAGCTCGATCAAGATCGACTATCGGCAAAACAGCGATCTCGGCGAGCTGCAGCGTCTAGCACGGCTCTACAAGGTCAGCACTCTCGTCGTTCTGAAACGCATTTTCGATAACGGATTCCTCACTTGGGACGACTACCGCGCTCGCTATCAGACCGAGCTAGAACGACTGAAAGAGATCATTGCCTCACGAAAGGGAAGTGGCGGCGGTGACTACTACAACACCCAGCCTCTTCGGATCAGTCAGTCGTTCGCGCGGGCCGTGATTGTGGACGCCCTAGAAGGTCGCACGCTGTATCGGGACGCCTTTAGTCTCCTGGGTGCCGCCAAGCGATCCACCTTTGAGGGCATGGCCAACAAGTTGGGGGTGGCGTGACGTATCTGCTCGACGCCAATATTTTCATTCAGTCGAATCAAGCGCATTACGGGCTGGACTTCGTGCCGGCCTTCTGGGATTGGCTCGACCGCTCCTTCAATGCTGGTCTGCTGAAAAGCATTCAACCCATCGGCACTGAGATCGCCGCCGGACAGGACGATCTCACGACCTGGGCGGCGGCTCGCTCGTCGATGTTCGTGCCGATGGATGCAGCGTGTGCTCCCAGCCTGCAAGCCCTTGCCACGTGGGCGAGCGCCGGGCATTTCACCGCTGCTGCTGTCACCGAGTTCCTGGGAGCGGCGGACTACGAGCTGGTCGCGTATGCGCACGCGCACAGTCTCACCGTCGTCACGATGGAGAAGTCGGAACCGCAACGACGCAACAAGGTCAAAATTCCAGATGCATGCATCGCACACGGCGTCGCTTGGAGGACTCCGTTCGAAATGCTGCGGCTCGAAAAAGCGTCCTTCGTCCTGCCGTAACTCGAGCCGGGTTGACACCTAGGTGTCAACCGAAGATCAGTGTGAGAGCTGGCTGATTCGTTGAGCGGAGAGGCCGAGCGCGCGGGCGACGTCGGCTTGTGTGAGCCCGCTCTTTTTGAGGGTTTGCACTGCTTCGCGCCGAAGGCGCGCGGCCGCTGCTGCCGCTTCGCGGGAGTGCTCTTCGTTTTCGTTGGCTTCGGCCCACATCATGGCCGCGGCCTCGGGGAGCTCCACAGTCACCTCCACGGCGATCTCGTCGTCGTCGACGTCGAGCCAGACGGCGGCGAGGTCGCGGGCGGCCTGGTCAACGTCTTTCAATGCGACGGCACCGCCGATTGCGACGATGGTGGAGCCGTTGGGGCCGGTGGAGGTGAGTTCGGGAATCTCGATCGTCCACCACTTGCCGGCGTCGCGGTAGGCGCGTGCGTGGAGCGTGCGGGGTATCTGGCTGGTCTTCACATCAATTCCATTCACGAGGCGCATCCGGGAAAATCTGCTGAATCTGTCGCACCACTCCGACCGAGACCTCGCCCTTGTGAGCGACGAGTGAGAAGATCATGCCGGATTCGGACGGTCCCCAGATTTCGTGGCTGCCCTTTGGCGTTTGAACTCCCAGCCCTTCGATCGCAGGAACTTGGTAACGTCCCGGTACTTCTGCGGCTTCGTCATAACACTAGTCTAGTCCCCCTAGATAGTAAACATCAAGGGGGACTAGATGTTTTCAGCTAGTTGGGTACAGGATCGCGTGGCCGATCAGGCCAACGATGAGAGGTCCGATGATGAGCAGCAGCCCGAGCGCGAATGCGGCAAGGGATGCGCGGGCGATTCCGCGGCGGCCGCGGGCGCGGATCGGTAGCACGCGGGGGAGTACGAAGAGCACGGCGCCACAGGCGAAGACGGCAAAGCCCGCCGCCTGTAGCGCCTGCATGGTTCACCCCTCGTCGTCCTCTGCTTCGAACTCAGCGTTGCACACACCGCAGACGATGGGGCCGACCTCGAACGTGGAGCGGCTGACGCGGAGCTTCCGGCCGCATTCGCACACGGCGACCACACCGTTGTTGGTCTTCGTCTTGCCCGCACCTGCGATGTCGGTCAGGCGGTAGGCGACGATCGCGGCATCGAGAGCGTCGATGACGGCGCGGTAGCTGTGGGCCGTTTCGTCAGGTACGTCGGTGATCGACCAGCCGATCGAGGGGTCTTTGGTGAGGGTGAGCCCGAACTCTTCGCCGATGGCCTTGAAGCGGGTGTTGTGGAATCGGCCCTGACGGCTGGTGTCTTTGATCCCGCGGGCCTCGGCGGCCGCGTGGGCGGCTTCGTGGATGAGGGTGCCGAGCACGGCGCGGCCGCCGCGCTGGAGCCCTTCACCGCCCACCAGCAGCTCGTGCACGAGAGCGTCGCCGCGAGCCCAGCGGGAGGCGGCGAAGTGGCCGTAGGCCATGCCGCCGCGGCCGTTGCCGGATGCGAGGGTCACGACGACCTCGGGAACGTCTTCGTGACGTTCCTGGATCGCGGCCCAGGCTTCTTCGATCGCGGCCACGAGGGGCACGGTGATTGTTGTGGTGGTCATCGTGCTGCCTCCTGGTCGTCGGTTCCGGGGTGGTGTGCGTCGCCCTCTTCGTCGCCTTCGGCGTGACGCTCGATCCACAAGGCGGCGGTGTCAATTGCTCCGGCTGCGCGGAGGAGGTCGGCGAGGGCGTCGACCTCGCCGCAGTTGAGGGTCGTGGCGACGTCGCCCGCGGTGTCCCAGGTGAACGCGGCCACGAATCGCTCGAGCACGGTCGTAGGGATGGGGGTGCTTTCGGTGACGGTGTAGCCGGAGAGGATGCCGTCGTGCATCAGGGCGAGTTCTTCGATAGTGGAGTTCATTGCGTCGTGCTGGTCGAAGGGGATGAGTCCGGAATCCCAGTTCTCGCCGTACTGGTGGTCGAGCCACTTCGAGGCAAGTTCGACATCGGTGGCGGCGGTGATCGTGGTTCCGTCGGGGGTGGTGAGTGTGAGCATGGCCGTCGTCCTTTCAGAGTGCGTCGATGCAGTCGGGGCGGAATCCGCACCAGCCGTCCCAGGTGCCGGTGACGATCACGACGGGGAGCTGCAGGTAGCCGAGTTCGCGTAGCAGCTCCTCGGCGCCGGGGGTCTGGTCGATGTCGACGGGCTTATAGGTGATGCCTTTGCGGTCGAGCGCGCGATACGTGGCGGTGCACTGCACGCAGCCCGGGCGGCTGTAGACGGCGACCCTCGTCGTGATGGTGATTGTCATGGTGCTCTCCAAACTTTTTCTCGGGCCGAACCCTCACTTGCATGGCAGTGAGCGGGAGGCGCGCAGTGCCGGAGTTCTCGGGCGAAATAAGCCCCGCAAGGGGCGCGTCCGAGAAGTTCGGAACGGAGCGCCGGGAGCGAACTACCGTGTGAGCGAGGGTTTGGCCAGAGAGGGGCCGAGCGCAGCGGGAAGGAAACAGCGGCCGGCAGGCCGGCCTTATTTGCCTGGTCGGCCAGGCTTCGGGATCGTCACAGCGGAGCGCCAGACCCACGCCTGATGGGTGCCGCCGCCCTGGGTTTCCCACTCGACGAGCACCATCCGGTCGTTGTACGCGACCACCCGGCCGGCGACCTGGACCGTCCACTCGGGGTAACGCACCCACGCGAGCACGCGGGGGGCTTCCTCAGCCGGCGGCTGCTGCACTGCCTCACCAGTGGACTTCTTCTCGTCTTCGGTCAGCGAGAGCGGTTTCGGGCGAACCAAGACCGCATTGATCGCCTTATTGGTCAGGTCAGACCCGTATCGGCGATTGGTTCCCATGCCCTCAGATTAGAACATACGTTCGAGCAAATGGATGCCAGTGGGGAAGCGAACCATCTCCCACAGATCGATGTTGGTGATGTCCGCGCAGATAGTCTTTCCGGATGGCGCAGAAGGTTGAATCGACGGAGTGGGCCGTGCCCGCTGATCTTGTGACGGACGTTGCAAGTCCGGACGCCCTGTACCTGCTGCCTAGTTTGAGAGATTCCGCCGGCCGCCCTGCATACCGCCCTGAGAGCATGTTCATTCAGAAGGATGCGAGTAGCGGGGGGTTGAAGGTTGAGTATGCACTCAACGAGGAGGATCGCCGCTTCGTTGATCATTTCTCTGCGGACGTTTCAGAGATTGAATTATGGCTTGGGCTTATTGGACCTGTCACTGACGTATTTCTCTTCGGCCTGGGTTACATCATCGACGGAATTGTCAGACGCCGCGGCTCCAAGCGTGATGACGCCGACACGATTCCTCTCAAAATCCGAATCGCGAGTTTGAACCCGAAGACGGGAAAGATCAAGGGAGTTCGCGTCGAAGGTTCTGCGTCGGATGTGATGGAGGCCCTGCGCGAGCTTAAGGAAAAGCCGTGACAGTTTTTTTCCGGCTTCTTGAAGCTGGGGCTGTACCGCCCGCAGGCGGGCCAGTGCGAGAGGAGTGGCTTCTGGAACGGGGCTGTCGCGCCCTCCAGACTGCCACTGAGGCACGCGATGACATTGCAAGAGCGCTACGCCTAGGGCCACTGCCCACCGAACGCTTTTTCGACGAGTTCATTATCGATCCGGTAGCCATGGAGGCGACTCGTCGGGATTGGGATCGGATTCGATCAGAGCTGGACCCGATCGAGCTCACGAACCAGGAACAGCCTCTGGCGGAGGCGATCAAGCTAGCTCAGAGTGCGCTCAATTATCTTGAAGACAGCGAATTTTCTGACGATGCCCATGTGCTAATTCATCGTCTTGCCCGGCTCAGAGCGGGTCTTTATGGATGCCAGCTTTGGGTTGAAAAGGGTGAGGTTTGGACGGATTGCCCCGTGCGCATATCCCATATGCGCTGGGGTTTCTCTGTCGAAATGACTACTACCTGGAATTGCTCGATTTGCGACACCCGCTTTGACAGCTGCCTTCATGATCCAGACACGTACTACCAGGTCACTATCGGTCGGAAGAGCGGCATATGCACAGGCTGCTTCGAATCCGATTGTGATCATGAAATAGGCGAAACCTACTTGGTCAAGCCGCGACCAGTAGCTAATTCGATATCCGACGGGGCAGTCGCGGTGGTCGAGC
Organism: Herbiconiux sp. VKM Ac-1786; assembly: GCF_015350805.1. Taxonomy (GTDB): domain Bacteria; phylum Actinomycetota; class Actinomycetes; order Actinomycetales; family Microbacteriaceae; genus Herbiconiux. The sequence goes on from NZ_JADKSG010000003.1 coordinate 45,464, forward strand.
GCCCACGCTACCCAGATGCGCGCGCAGTCCGTGAAACGCTCCCTATCGAACCGGGCAGCGAAGCCTTCGAACTCGCCACGCAGGGCGCTCTCTTTTGTGAACTATGTCTGTCGCCCTGCCCGGGCTGGACACCAATGCCATCACCATTCGAGGAAGAGTAGAGAATCGCTTTCAAGCGATGGCGAGCTATTTCTCCGGTTCACCTTCTGAGTCAGCTATCGCCTCAAGTTCGCGACTGGGGTCCTCGTCTGTCATCACCGACCCTGCAACGATGACCGTTGAATCTGTCCGCTGGAACTCTTCTACTCGATCGTGAGATGCAGCCATGCGTCGGGTAGGAAGCGCTCGGAATGGCGCAATTCCGCCGGCCTGGATGATCCAGAATGCTCCGTCGGCTGCTTCGCGGACATCCTGGGGCGGGACGAGGAAAGTGTGTTGGGCGCGTCCGGACTTCAATTCCTCGCCGGTGGCGGCGCCGGAGGCTTCCATCTGCATGATGGTGCCGGCGTATTGCACGACGTCTTCGGGGTCTTT
>NZ_JADKSG010000004.1 GCF_015350805.1 Herbiconiux sp. VKM Ac-1786
AAACATTTACGGAGAGTTTGATCCTGGCTCAGGACGAACGCTGGCGGCGTGCTTAACACATGCAAGTCGAACGGTGAAGGGGGAGCTTGCTCTTCTGGATCAGTGGCGAACGGGTGAGTAACACGTGAGTAACCTGCCCTTGACTCTGGGATAAGCGTTGGAAACGACGTCTAATACCGGATACGAGCTGAGACCGCATGGTCATCAGTTGGAAAGATTTTTTGGTCAAGGATGGACTCGCGGCCTATCAGCTTGTTGGTGAGGTAATGGCTCACCAAGGCGACGACGGGTAGCCGGCCTGAGAGGGTGACCGGCCACACTGGGACTGAGACACGGCCCAGACTCCTACGGGAGGCAGCAGTGGGGAATATTGCACAATGGGCGCAAGCCTGATGCAGCAACGCCGCGTGAGGGATGACGGCCTTCGGGTTGTAAACCTCTTTTAGTAGGGAAGAAGCGAAAGTGACGGTACCTGCAGAAAAAGCACCGGCTAACTACGTGCCAGCAGCCGCGGTAATACGTAGGGTGCAAGCGTTGTCCGGAATTATTGGGCGTAAAGAGCTCGTAGGCGGTTTGTCGCGTCTGCTGTGAAAACTGGAGGCTCAACCTCCAGCCTGCAGTGGGTACGGGCAGACTAGAGTGCGGTAGGGGAGATTGGAATTCCTGGTGTAGCGGTGGAATGCGCAGATATCAGGAGGAACACCGATGGCGAAGGCAGATCTCTGGGCCGTAACTGACGCTGAGGAGCGAAAGCGTGGGGAGCGAACAGGATTAGATACCCTGGTAGTCCACGCCGTAAACGTTGGGAACTAGATGTGGGGGCCATTCCACGGTCTCCGTGTCGCAGCTAACGCATTAAGTTCCCCGCCTGGGGAGTACGGCCGCAAGGCTAAAACTCAAAGGAATTGACGGGGGCCCGCACAAGCGGCGGAGCATGCGGATTAATTCGATGCAACGCGAAGAACCTTACCAAGGCTTGACATATACGAGAACGGGCCAGAAATGGTCAACTCTTTGGACACTCGTAAACAGGTGGTGCATGGTTGTCGTCAGCTCGTGTCGTGAGATGTTGGGTTAAGTCCCGCAACGAGCGCAACCCTCGTTCTATGTTGCCAGCACGTCATGGTGGGAACTCATAGGAGACTGCCGGGGTCAACTCGGAGGAAGGTGGGGATGACGTCAAATCATCATGCCCCTTATGTCTTGGGCTTCACGCATGCTACAATGGCCGGTACAAAGGGCTGCAATACCGTAAGGTGGAGCGAATCCCAAAAAGCCGGTCTCAGTTCGGATTGAGGTCTGCAACTCGACCTCATGAAGTCGGAGTCGCTAGTAATCGTGAATCAGCAACGTCACGGTGAATACGTTCCCGGGCCTTGTACACACCGCCCGTCAAGTCATGAAAGTCGGTAACACCCAACGCCAGTGGCCTAACCCCTTGTGGGAGGGAGCTGTCTAAGGTGGGATCGGTGATTAGGACTAAGTCGTAACAAGGTAGCCGTACCGGAAGGTGCGGCTGGATCACCTCCTTTCTAAGGAGCAACTGGCACCTAATGGTGTCCAGCAGCCAGATTCGAGGCACACGTTCTCGACTGGTGGCTCATGGGTGGAACATTGACATTGATGCAGCAGGAATCGTGCCGGCGCTAGTACAACCCTTTCGGGGGTTAGGAACGGGTTGGTTCGAGGGTGGTTGCATATGCACGCTGTTGGGTCCTGAGGGACCGGGTCACACACTCTTCGGGGTGGGTGAACGTGAACCTCTGGACCTTTCCTGGTTTCGCCTTTTGGTGGGATGCGGGGAGGGTACCGCCCGTACTTTGAGAACTACACAGTGGACGCGAGCATCTTAGATTCAGGACTTTGTCCTGGATCACAAAGATCAACAGAACACCCTTCGGGGTGTTCGTAGATCATTGGTCAATTTCTTTATAAGAGATCGATTCAAACTCATGTGATTTCAAGTTTCTAAGAGCAAACGGTGGATGCCTTGGCATCTGGAGCCGAAGAAGGACGTATAAATCTGCGATAAGCCTCGGGGAGCTGATAATAGAGCCCTGATCCGAGGATTTCCGAATGGGGAAACCCCGCCGGGCCCTTTGGGTGACCCGGTGACTCCCGCCTGAATATATAGGGCGGGTAGAGGGAACGTGGGGAAGTGAAACATCTCAGTACCCACAGGAAGAGAAAACAACAGTGATTCCGTGAGTAGTGGCGAGCGAAACCGGATGAGGCTAAACCGATCATGTGTGATAGCCGGCAGGCGTTGCATGGTCGGGGTTGTGGGACTTTTCTGCTGTTACTGCCGTACAGCGAGCGTTACAAAGCAATATAGGCGAATGGTTTTGAAAGGCCAGTCATAGAGGGTGCCAACCCCGTAGCCGAAATGTTGCGATGGCGCGAAGAGTATCCCAAGTAGCACGGGGCCCGAGAAATCCCGTGTGAATCTGTCAGGACCACCTGATAAGCCTAAATACTCCCAGATGACCGATAGCGGACAAGTACCGTGAGGGAAAGGTGAAAAGTACCCCGGGAGGGGAGTGAAATAGTACCTGAAACCGTTTGCTTACAAACCGTTGGAGCACCCTTGTTGGTGTGACAGCGTGCCTTTTGAAGAATGAGCCTGCGAGTTAGTGATATGTGGCGAGGTTAACCCGTGAGGGGAAGCCGTAGCGAAAGCGAGTCTTAATAGGGCGAGTCAGTCGCATGTTCTAGACCCGAAGCGAAGTGATCTATCCATGGCCAGGTTGAAGCGACGGTAAGACGTCGTGGAGGACCGAACCCACTTCAGTTGAAAATGGAGGGGATGAGCTGTGGATAGGGGTGAAAGGCCAATCAAACTTCGTGATAGCTGGTTCTCTCCGAAATGCATTTAGGTGCAGCGTTGCGTGTTTCTTGCCGGAGGTAGAGCTACTGGATAGCCGATGGGCCCCAAAAGGTTACTGACGTTAGCCAAACTCCGAATGCCGGTAAGTGAGAGCGCAGCAGTGAGACGGTGGGGGATAAGCTTCATCGTCGAGAGGGAAACAACCCAGACCACCGAATAAGGTCCCAAAGCGCGTGCTAAGTGGGAAAGGATGTGGAGTTGCACAGACAACCAGGAGGTTGGCTTAGAAGCAGCCACCCTTGAAAGAGTGCGTAATAGCTCACTGGTCAAGTGATTCCGCGCCGACAATGTAACGGGGCTCAAGCACGCCACCGAATTCGTGGCATTCATATTAGTGGCAGGCCTTCGTGGTCCAGCCGTGTGGATGGGTAGGAGAGCGTCGTGTGGCGAGTGAAGCGGCGGTGTAAACCAGCCGTGGACGCCACACGAGTGAGAATGCAGGCATGAGTAGCGAAAGACGGGTGAGAAACCCGTCCTCCGAAAGACCAAGGGTTCCAGGGCCAGGTTAATCCGCCCTGGGTAAGTCGGGACCTAAGGCGAGGCCGACAGGCGTAGTCGATGGACAACGGGTTGATATTCCCGTACTGGCGAAAAACCGCCCACGCCAATCCAGTAGTGCTAAGAGTCCTAAGCCGGCTAGATGGATCCCTTCGGGGTGAAGCGTGCCGGTCTAACGCTCGAACCCGTCTGGTGCGGTTAGCGTATTAACAGGTGTGACGCAGGAAGGTAGCTGAGCCGGGCGATGGTTGTCCCGGTCTAAGAATGTAGGCCGAGAGATAGGCAAATCCGTCTCTCATATAAGGCTGAGACTCGATGGGTAGTCCTCACGGACGAAATCAGTGATCCTATGCTGCCAAGAAAAGCATCGACGCGAGGTTTTAGCCACCCGTACCCCAAACCGACTCAGGTGGTCAGGTAGAGAATACCAAGGAGATCGAGAGAATCGTGGTTAAGGAACTCGGCAAAATGCCCCCGTAACTTCGGGAGAAGGGGGGCCTGAGGCGTGAAGGGATTTACTCCTGGAGCGTTTGAAGGCCGCAGAGACCAGTGGGAAGCGACTGTTTACTAAAAACACAGGTCCGTGCCAAGTCGCAAGACGATGTATACGGACTGACGCCTGCCCGGTGCTGGAAGGTTAAGAGGAACGGTTAGCCGCAAGGCGAAGCTGAGAATTTAAGCCCCAGTAAACGGCGGTGGTAACTATAACCATCCTAAGGTAGCGAAATTCCTTGTCGGGTAAGTTCCGACCTGCACGAATGGCGTAACGACTTCCCAGCTGTCTCAACCGCGAACTCGGCGAAATTGCACTACGAGTAAAGATGCTCGTTACGCGCAGCAGGACGGAAAGACCCCGTGACCTTTACTACAGCTTGGTATTGGTGTTCGGTGTGGCTTGTGTAGGATAGGTGGGAGACGGTGAAGCTCGGACGCTAGTTCGGGTGGAGTCATTGTTGAAATACCACTCTGGTCACTCTGGATATCTAACTTCGAACCGTGATCCGGTTCAGGGACAGTGCCTGGTGGGTAGTTTAACTGGGGCGGTTGCCTCCTAAAGAGTAACGGAGGCGCCCAAAGGTTCCCTCAATCTGGTTGGCAATCAGATGGCGAGTGTAAGTGCACAAGGGAGCTTGACTGTGAGACTGACAAGTCGAGCAGGGACGAAAGTCGGGACTAGTGATCCGGCAGTGGCTTGTGGAAGCGCTGTCGCTCAACGGATAAAAGGTACCTCGGGGATAACAGGCTGATCTTGCCCAAGAGTCCATATCGACGGCATGGTTTGGCACCTCGATGTCGGCTCGTCGCATCCTGGGGCTGGAGTAGGTCCCAAGGGTTGGGCTGTTCGCCCATTAAAGCGGTACGCGAGCTGGGTTTAGAACGTCGTGAGACAGTTCGGTCCCTATCCGCTGCGCGCGCAGGAAATTTGAAAGGATCTGACCCTAGTACGAGAGGACCGGGTTGGACGAACCTCTGGTGTGTCAGTTGTTCCGCCAGGAGCACCGCTGATTAGCTACGTTCGGGATGGATAACCGCTGAAAGCATCTAAGCGGGAAGCCGGCCTTGAGATGAGATTTCCATACCCCTCGGGGTGAGAGGCTCCCAGCTAGACGACTGGGTTGATAGGCAGGATGTGGAAGCGAGGACTAAAGACTCGTGGAGCTGACCTGTACTAATAAGCCGATAACTTGATAATCACTACACCCATACATGTTGTAAGGCTGGTATGGGTGGCCAAGATTGCTTGCGTCCACTATGTGGTTCTCGATGTACGGTCGAGAACCCGAACACACAACACGTTTCGTGTTGGATTGTTCGAGACTTCTAAGACATATGTCTCTAGAGTTTCGGCGGCCATAGCGAGAGGGAAACGCCCGGTCACATTCCGAACCCGGAAGCTAAGACTCTCAGCGCCGATGGTACTGCAAGGGGGACCTTGTGGGAGAGTAGGACACCGCCGGACATACTTTGAGAA